>DASUEU010000074.1:0-117919 GCA_036274895.1 Thermoanaerobaculia bacterium
TGCTTGGAGTACCAGGGCCACCGGTACTTCGTCTGCGAAGCCCTGGCCCACCAGTGGGTGCGATGCCAAGAGTTCGCGGGCCATGTGCTGGTGAGCTTCCGGCATATGGACATTCGGGAGATCGACCTGCGGGCGGGGCGCCCCACCGCGGTGGTGCGCCCCGCCCGGACCCACAAACCCTGTCACGGATCTACTGAGGTCGAACTGTCACCCATGTCATGAGAGGTTGTACACCCATGTGTCGGCCCTCCCCGTCTCCGCCCTGGGGCGGGGGAACCCCGCCCCTACGCTTCCAGAATCAACGGCGCCAGTTTCTCGGGTTTCTTGTCGAGGGCGCGCGCCAGCCTTTCCGCCAGTTGCCGTTGCAGGGCCCGCGGCTCGCCGCCGGGGGCCTTCGCTGCTGCGACCCAGCCGCCCGCGGTCATGCCGTGGCCGCCGCCCTTGCCGCGGCGGGCCACCAGGCGGCGCATGATCGCTCCGGCGTCGGCCCGTGGGTTGGTGGTGCGGATGGAGAGGTAGACCCGGTCGCCGTACACCCCGGTGGCGAGCGACCAGGTCTTGCCCTCCATGCGCAGCAGCAGGTCGGCGATCTCCGGCACGATGTCCGGCTGCTCGACCTCGCCCAGGTGGCTGACCACTAGGGTATCCACGCTCTCGAGGTTCTCGAGCGCCTGGTGCAGGTTCTTGAAGTAAGCCAGGCTCTGGCTGGCGTTCTGGATCCGCGACAGCAGCCGCTTGCGGGCCCGCGGGAAGAGCCCGTCGTAGACCACCTTGTCCGGGCCGGCGAACTCCCGGCCGAACTCCCGGGTCTCGGTGCGGATGGCGTAGACCAGGCCGGTGGCGAGCGAGTGGGGGATCTCGAGGCCGCTCGCCTCGAGGTACTCGGCCAGGATCGTGGCGGTGGCGCCGTACTCCGCCCGGACGTCGAAAAAGGGTGCTGCCTGGGTGGCCTTGCGCAGGGGGTGGTGGTCGATCACCAGGTCGGCCGTCACGCTGGCCGGCAGCTGGTTGTTGCCGGTGCCGGGCTGGGCGTCGACCAGGGCGAAGCGCTGGAAGCGGCCGAAGTCGAGGGAGCGCAGGTGGAGCGGCTCGAGGGCGAGGGCCCGGACCATCTCGCGGTTCTCGGCGCGGCCGATCAGGCCGCCGTAGGCCGTGGTCGCGTCGCGGTGGAAGCGGCGAGCGAGGATGCGCGCCAGGATCGCCGCGGCCACCAGCGCATCGGGGTCCGGGTTGTCGTGGGTCAGCACCAGCCACCGGTCGCGGTGGGGCGTCGCCTCGACGTAGCTTGCGAGCTCCGCGAAGCGCTGGCGGGTGCGCTCGGTGATCATGAGGCGCGCAGAGAGCGGTGAGGTCAGCGCGGCGGCGGCTCGGTCTCGACGCCGCCTTCGACGCCACCTTCAACGCCACCCTCCACGCCACCCTCGATCGCCGCACCGAGGCCGGCGGACTCGAGGGCCTGCTGGCGCTCCATGATCTGCTGCTGTAGCTCCATCTGGTGCTTCTCGGCCGCCGCCTGGCCCAGCTCGAGCCCCTTCTGGGTCAGCTCGGGCATCTTCTTCGCGACCTTCTGGCCGGTGGGGGTCTTGTAGAAAGCGATGACTTCCCGCAGCTCCCCCTCGGTGAAGGTGCTCATCCACAAGTTCTTGATCTGGTCGTCGACCTTCTCGTCGGTCAGCGTCTTGGTGAGCCAGGCCCGCAGGATGTCCTGGAAGGGGGCGATCTCGGGATTGGACTGCACCTGGACGTCCACTGTCGCCAGGGCCAGCTTGATGGTGTCGAGCTCGAGGAGCTGGAAGAGCTCCTGGGCCGCCGCTTGATGAGCGGCCGAGACGGGGGCCACAGCGGCGGCTTGGGAGGGTGCAGGAGGCTCGGCCGCCGAGACGGCGAGGGCGCAGGCAGCAGCCAGGGCGAGAGCGGCGAGGCGGACGAGCTTCATGGGGTCTCCTTGAGGGGTCGAGTCCACGATCTTCATGGCGCGGAAACTAGTGTGAGTCAGCCGCCACGTCAACTTGGAATTCCGGCCCCACGAGGCATTGAAATGCCTCGCTACGCATGAACGTCCCTGGCGGGACGGGGGAGCCCTCACCCCGGCCCTCTCACGCCAGCGGGAGAGGGGGCCGGAAGGGAGCTCCCGCGGCTTCGGGCCTGCGGCCCTGCGCTCGGGATGACATGGGGGGGAACGCCCCGAACGGCCCCGCTGTCATCCCGACCGAAGCCTGCGCAGCAGGCGTAGCGGAGGGATCCCCCCTCTTCGTCCCGCCAGGGACGTTCATGGGTAGCGAGGGATTTCAATCCCTCGTGGGGGCGCGCCATCCGAGGGATCCGCGAGATCCGCGTGCCTCGCGGGCGCTCACCCCTCCGGAAACACCTTCCCCGGATTCAGGATCCCCAGCGGGTCGAAGGTGGCTTTGAGCTGGCGCATCAGGGCCAGTGTGGCGGGGTCGAGGGCGGTGGGGAGGTGGCGGCGCTGGGTCCAGCCCACGCCGTGCTCGCCGGTGATGGTGCCGCCCAAGGCCACCACCTCGCGCAGCAGCTCGCCCTCGGCGGCGTCCCGCCGGGCCTGCCACTCGCCCGGGTCGCAGCGGCCGCGCAGCAGGTTGACGTGGAGGTTGCCGTCCCCGGCGTGGCCGTAGCAGATCGCCTCGAGCCCGTGACGGGCGGCGGCGGCGCGGGCCGCACGCACCAGCGGGGCGAGCTTCGAGCGCGGCACCACGGCGTCCACCTCCTTGTAGACCGAGCGGTGCTTGACCGCTTCGCCCACCTTGCGGCGCAGGGCCCAGAGGCGGCGCTCCTCTGCGGCGTCGAGGGCGACCATGGGCTCCTCGCCCCCCAGGGCCGAGGTCACCTCGGCCAGGCGCTCGGCGCGGGCGAGCAGCTCGTCCTCGCCGTCGCCGTGCAGCTCGAAGAGCAGAAAGGCCGCCCGGCCCACCAAGGCCGGCGGCAGGGGCTCGACGGCGCCGACCGCCGCCAGGGCCCCTTCCTCCACCAGCTCGCAGGCCGCGGGGTCGAGGCCCGCGGCGAGCACCCCGGACACCGCGGCGGCGGCCTGCTCCAGCTCCGGGAAGGGCACCAGCAGGGTCAGGGTGGCCCGGGGACGGGCGGTCAGGCGCAAGGTGGCGGCGGTGAGCACCGCCAGCGTGCCCTCCGAGCCCACCAGCAGCTGGGTCAAGCTGTAGCCGGCGGCGTTTTTGCGCGTCCGGCCACCGGCGTGGACCACTGTGCCGTCCGCCAGCACGGCCTCGAGGCCGAGCACCCAGGCGCGGGTGGTGCCGTACTTGAGCGAGCGGGGGCCGGCCGAGTCCTCGGCGAGGTTGCCGGCCAAGAGGCAGGTGTCCCGGCTGGCCGGGTCGGGGGGATAGAACAGGCCCTGCTCCTCGACCCGCCGCTGGAGCTCGCCGGTGACCACCCCGGTCTCGGCCACGGCGAGCTGATCCGCGACGGACACCTCCCGAATCCGGTTCAGCCGTTCGACCGAAAGCAGGATGCCCCCGGCCACCGGCAGGGCGCCGCCGGAAAGCCCGGTGCCGGCGCCGCGCGGGGTGACCGGCAGCCGCCGCTCGCTCGCCAGGCGCAGCACGGCGGCGACCTCGTCGGTCGAGGCCGGCAGCACCACCACCTCGGGGGGGAAGAAGAAGTCCTCGGTCTCGTCCCGGCCGTAGCGCTCGCGGCTGGCCGCGTCCCACCGTACGGCCTCGGGGCCGAGCAGGGACTCCAGGCGTGCCAGGTCGGCGTCGGTCAGCTGCGAGCGGGACGGGAGGCTCACGGGCGGATGCTACACTTCGCCGCGCCCGGCCGGTCGGGCGCCGCTGTTCGAGGTCCCGTCCTTGATCCACGAGCTCTTCCGCATCGGTCCCTTCGCCGTCAGTCCCTTCGGCGTGATGTTGATGGCCGCCTTCCTGGCCGCGTTCTTCGAGCTGCGCCGCGGCATGCGGCAGCGGGGCATCGGCACCGAGGAGGACGCCAGCGCGATCCTCTTCGCCGCCGGCTTGGGCGGCATCGTCGGCGGCAAGATCTACTACGCCATCCTCTACCGGGACCTCCACGCCCTCTTCTCCCGCTCCGGCATCGTCTGGTACGGCGGCTTTCTGTTGGCGACGGCCCTGATCTTCTGGACCCTATGGCGCCGCCGGCTCAACGTGCCCGGGACCCTCGACGCAGGCTCTTTGGGCCTCGCCCTGGGCTATGGCGTCGGCCGCATCGGCTGCTTCCTGGTGGGCGATGACTACGGCCGCCCCACCGACCTGCCCTGGGGCGTGGAGTTCCCCGTCGGGCTGCCGCCCACCACCGCCGAGGAGCTCTCCCGCCTGGGCGCCGAAGTGCCGGCCGACCTCGCCCCCGACGCCCTGCTCGCCGTCCACCCCACCCAGCTCTACGAGACGGCTCTCGCGCTGCTCATCTGGATCGTCGGCCGCCGCTTCTTCGCCCGCAGCCGGCGTGCCGGGGACACCGCCCTCTTGGTCAACGGCCTGCTCGCCCTCGAGCGCTTCGGCATCGAGCTGCTTCGCTTGAAGGACGACCGCTTCCTGGGCCCCTTCACCCTCGCCCAGGCCATCGCCCTGGCGGTGCTGGCGTTCTGCGTGGCCCTGTTCCTGCGCCGGCGCCCGAGCCCTTCATGACCGCCACCACCTGGCCGCGCCTGCTGACCATCGCCGGCTCCGACTCGGGGGGTGGGGCGGGCATCCAGGCGGACTTGAAGACCTTCGCCGCCCACGGCGGCTTCGGCATGAGCGTGGTGACCGCGATCACCGCCCAGAACACCTGCCGGGTTACCGCTGTGCACGAGGTTCCGCCGGAGGTGGTGGCGGCGCAGCTCGACGCCGTCTTCGAGGATCTCGGCGTCGATGCCGTGAAGATCGGCATGCTCGGCAACGCCGCGGTGATCGAGGTGGTGGCCGAGCGGCTGGCCGCCTGGCGCCGAGCGGGCCAGGCACCGCCGGTGGTGCTCGACCCGGTGATGGTGGCCAAGAGCGGCGACCCCCTGCTGCGCGAAGAGGCCGTGGCCGCCCTCGCCGGCCAGCTGCTGCCCCTCGCCACCCTGGTGACCCCCAACCTGCCCGAGGCTGCCCGTCTGACCGGGCTGCCGGTGGCCACGCTGGCAGAGCGCCGCGAGGCGGCCCGGGCCCTCGCCGCCCGCGGGCCCGCCGTGCTGGTCAAGGGGGGGCACGGCGAAGGGGAGGAGATCGTCGATCTGCTGCTCGCCGAGGGCTCGTTCACCGAGCTGCGGGCGCCCCGGCTCCCAACCAGCTCGACGCACGGCACCGGCTGCACCCTCTCCTCGGCGATCGCTGCCCGGCTTGGCCGGGGCGATTCGCTGCCCGTGGCCGTCGGCGGCGCGATCGACTATCTGCGGCGGGCCATGGCGGCCGCCACACCCCTCGGCCACGGCCACGGTCCCGTACGCCACGAGGTGCCGGCCGATGTCTGAGGCAGCCGAGGAGAGGGTGCTGGACTTGTTGGTGGTGGGCGCCGGGCCGACCGGCATCGGGGTAGGCGCCGAGGCGAGGAAGGCCGGCCTCGACGTGCTCCTGGTGGAGCGCGGCGCGATCGCCGACGCCATCCGCCGCTATCCCACGGAGCTGGTCTACTTCAGCACCAAGGAGCGACTCGAGATCGCCGGGGTGCCCTTCGCCATCCCGGAGGACAAGCCCAGCCGGCGCCAGGCCCTGGTCTACTTCCGCGAGGTGGCCCGGGCCCACGAGCTGCCCGTGGCCCTCTTCGAGGAGGTCACGGCCCTCCTCCCGGAGCAGGGGGCGTTCCAGGTCGAGACCCGCAATGCCGCCGGCGCTCGGGTACGCCGGGCGCGGGCCGTGGCGGTGGCGGTGGGTTTCTTCGACACCCCTCGCCAGCTCGCGGTGCCCGGCGAGGAACTGCCCTGGGTGCGCCACCGCTACCTCGAGCCCTTCGAGCACTGGCGCCAGGAAGTGGTGGTGGTCGGCGGCGGCAGCTCGGCGACCGAAGCGGCCCTCGACCTCTTCCGCAACGGCGCCCGCGTGACCCTGGTGGTGCGCGGCGAAGGGATCAAGCCGACGATCAAGTACTGGCTGAAGCCCGACATCGAGAATCGCATTGCGGCCGGCGAAGTGCGAGCACTTTTCCAGACCAGGGTGACGGCCTTCCAGGACAGGCCCGGCGAGCCCCGGTGCGTGGCGGTAGCCGGGCCGGCTGGGGAGGAGTTCCTGCCGGCGCAGGCGGCCTACGTGCTGGTCGGCTACCTGCCAGACCCCCATCTGCTCGCCGGCGCCGGCGTCAGCCTCGACCCCGAGACCGGCGAGCCCCGCTGCGACCCGGAGACTTGCGAGACCGACGTGCCGGGCCTCTATGTGGCGGGCACGCTCCAGGCCGGGCGGGCGATCAGCCGGCTGTTCATCGAGAATACCCGCGAGCACGCCGCCAAGATCGTCCGGCACCTGCGGGCGAGGCTCGGACACTGAGCGGTCTCTCTCTCGGGTCTGTCCTCGAACGAGGACGATTCTCCGGCCCGGTGCGGTAGACGGTCTCGGCACCATTGTTGCTCCCCGCGTTCCAGTGGAACGATTGAGCTCTCAGCCAGGAGGATCCTGCATGCATCGCTTCACCCCAGCCTTCCGCCGCCTGCTCGCCTCGACGATCGCCCCTCTCCTGCTCGTCCCGGCCTTCGCGCCGAGCGCCCACGCCCAGCAAGAGGGCTCGACGAGTGCTTTCGGCGAGGTCATCGACGTCCGAGTGGTCAACCTGGAGGTCGTGGTGACCGACCGCAAGGGCAACCGCGTCACCGGCCTCACCCCCGGCGACTTCGTGCTCAAGGTCGATGGCAAGGAGGTACCCATCGACTACTTCAGTGAGGTCCAGGGCGGCATCTCGGTGGCTCCCACCGGTGCCCAGACGGTCCAGGGGCTACCCACCCTCACCCCCGGCGCCCCGGTCGGCACCAGCTATCTGGTGTTCATCGACGACTTCTTTGCTGTCGAGCGGGACCGCAACCGGGTCATCGACTCCCTCGATCAGCAGCTGCCCCTGCTCACCCCCGAGGACCGCATGGCGATCGTCGCCTTCGACGGCAAGAAGCTCACGATGCTGACCAGCTGGAGCCAGTCCAGCCGTGAGCTGGGGCGCGCCCTGCGCGAGGCCAGGGTGCGGCCGGCCTTCGGCCTCCAGCGGCTCTCCGAAGTGAAGCAGCTCGCCAGCAGCCGGACGGTGCTGCGCCAGGCCGGCTTCGACCCCAGCCCCTATTCCTTCCCCGGCGGCGACATCACCACTCGCCTGTCGGTCGAGGAGAAGGAGTTCGCGGAGCGGCGCTCGAGCCAGGTGCAGCGGGTGATCACCGCCGCCGCGGCCACCCTGCGCAGCTTCGCCATGCCTCCCGGCCGCAAGGTGATGATGCTGCTCTCCGGGGGCTGGCCCTTCGATCCGGCCCAGGCCGCCGCCGAGGATGCCTCCCGGCCGGTGCTGGACGAAGGCTTCCCCCGCTCCACTGCCCTTTATCGGCCGCTGGTCGACACCGCCAACCTGCTCGGCTACACCCTCTACCCGGTGGACGTTCCGGGGCTGATCGGCAACGGACCGGACGCTTCGGTCGAGGGGATCCCGGCCCCGCAGGCCGGCCTCGAGTCCCCCGAGCTGGAGGCCGAGACCTCGCTCACCCATATCGCCTCCCGCACCGGGGGCAAGGCCCTCCTGAACGCTCTGCGCGTCCAGGCCCTCGGCCAGGCCGCGACGGACACCCGCTCCTATTACTGGCTCGGCTTCACGCCCCAGCGCCAGCGCGACGACAAGCCCCACAGGATCGCCGTGGACGTCAGGCGGGACGGCCTGCGGGTGCGATCACGGCGGGGCTTCCTCGACTCCTCGCGCCGCACCGAGGTATCGGCGATGGTGGAGAGCGCCCTGCTGTTTGGCAGCGCTCCCACCTCCGCGGTGCTGCCGGTGCGTCTGGGCGAGGGTAAGAAGGCCGGGCGCGACCTGCTCGACGTGCCGATCGAGATCGCCATCCCGGTCGACCAGATCACCGTGGTGCCGGTGGGGGAGCGTTACGTCTCCGAGCTCGAGCTGCGGGTGGCGGTGGTCGACGAGGACGGCTGGACCTCGGAGATACCGGTGCTGCCGTTGAAGCTCGAGGCGCCGCAGCAGCCGGTGCCGGGCGGCCACGTGCGCTACGCCACCACCATCAAGTTGCGCAAGAAGAAGTGCGATCTGGTGATCGCCGTCTACGACGTACCCTCCGGCCGGCTGGTCGCCACTCGCATCCAGTTCCAGCCACCGGGGCGCTGAGCCTCTATAATCCAGCCGACCTTATGAAGAACATCACCTCCCTCCTGCTGCTCGCGCTCCTCGGCCTGCCCGTAGAGGCCGCCGACAAGACCAAGGCCTCCGAGCCGCCCGCTCCCGAGCCGACCGACCTGATCGAGACCATGACGGTCTCGGTGGTCAACGTCGAGACCTACGTCACCGACAAGAAGGGCAACCGCATCAAGGGCTTGAAACGCGAGGACTTCGAGATCCTCGAGAACGGCCGCCCGGTGACGATCACCAACTTCTCGGTGATGGAAGGCGGCAAGCTCATCCGCCCTCCCGGCAGCGAGGAGGAGGCGCCGCCCGAGTCTGCCCCCACCGTGCCCGGCCAACCGCCGCCTCCCCCTCCCGTGCCAGAGGACCAGCGGTTGCACCTGGTGGTCTACATCGACAACTACAACATCCAGCCTTTCAACCGGAACCGGGTCCTGCGCGAGCTGCGTGACTTCCTGCGCAACCGCCTCGACGAGCAGGACCGGGTGATGCTGGTGACCTACGACCGCGAGCTGCACGTGCAGCGGGGCTGGACCACCGACCCCCGGGCGGTCGCTGCCCAGCTGATCGAGCTAGAGACCATGACCGGCGCCGCCGTGCACCGCGAGTCGGACCGGCGCGACGCGCTGGAGCGGATCGAGGAGGCGGAGAGCGCCGAGTCGGCGCTCTCGATCGTGCGCACCTACGCGGGCTCGATCTACAACGACCTGAACTTCTCCATCGACGCCCTGCGCGACCTGGTCAACGGCCTGGCCGGGATGCCGGGCCGCAAGGCGGTGCTTTACGTCTCGGAAGGGCTGCCGCAGATCGCCGGCCAGGATCTCTACTACGCCGTGCAGGAGAAGTTCCGCGAGCAGACCAGCATCACGACCTCCTTCGAGTTCGACACCTCCCGGCGCTTCCAGGAGCTGACCAATGCCGCCAACACCAACCGGGTGACCTTCTACACCATCGATGCCGGGGGTTTGCGCACCTACGGCTACGGTGACGCCTCGAAGCAGACGGCGGGACAGATCGGCTTCCTTGAGCAGGCCTACTCCACCAACCTCCAGGCCCCCCTGCTGCAGATGGCCGAGGCCACCGGCGGCAAGGCGATCATCAACGCCAACCGCGTCACCAAGGACTTGGACAAGATCGCCGAGGACTTCGACACCTACTACTCGCTCGGCTACACCCCCGGGCACTTCGGGGATGGCCGGTACTACAAGATCGAGGTCAAGGTGAAGGGCCGCAAGGACCTGCTCGTGCGGCACCGTGAGGGCTACCGCGACAAGCCGGCCGTCCAGCGGATGAACGACGGCACCATGGCCGCCCTCATGCACCGCTTCGAGAGCAACCCCTTGGGCCTGCGCCTGGACTTCGACCCCGGCCAGCCCAGCAAGGACAACCTCTTCCTGGTTCCGGTCAAGGTCAGCATCCCCTTGAGCAGGGTGGTGATGGTCCCCGGCGATCCCAGCCACCGCATCCGGCTGAAGGTCTACGTGGTGGCGTTGGACAACGAAGGCGGCATGTCCGAGATCCAGGAAGTGCCGGTGCTGATCGACATTCCAGAGGCCGAGGCCGAACGGGCCAAGACCCAGTGGTACCTTTACACCGTGCAGCTGTTGATGCGCCAGGGTCCGCACCGGGTCGCCGTGGGCTTGCGGGACGAGGTGTCGGGGGAGAGCTCGTTCATCACCGGACAGGTAGCGGTCGGACGACGATGAAGAACGACGGCAAGGGCATCTTCGTGCTCAGCCGCGAGCTCGCGGCGGACCTGCTGGAGCTCGCGGACGCCGAGATCGAAGCCGCCCGCGAAGAGGTGCGCGCCACCTGGCGCCGTTCCTGGCTGGTGCCGGTGATGGCGATTGTGGCCCTCTTCTTTCTGTTCTGGACGATCGCCCTCTTCGCCTACTTCCTGATCACGCTCTTCGCCCTGAAGCTGCCCACCTGGGGGGCGGCCCTGGCGGTCTTCGGCCTCTTCCTGGTGCTGGCAGCCGTCTGCGGCGGGATCGCGGCGGCCAAGGCGAAGCAGCTCGAGAATCCCTACGACGTCTTCGTCCGGCGGCTGCGCGCCCACCTCGACTGGTGGCGCTCCGAGATCAGCTTGCGAGCTCCGGCCCCGGGTTCGGAAGGGCCGAAGGAGCCGGCGCCGTGAGCCGCCTCGAGGAGAGCCGGGAGAAGGTGCGCACCCGCCTGCGCGAGATCGGCGACGAGGCCGACCGCCAGACCGCGCGAGCCTTGGCCGTCAAGGACGCCGCCCTGGCGATCCTGGGCACCGTCGGCGCGCTGATCGCCCTGCGTGGGCTCGCCAAGGCGGTCTCGGGTCGCAAGAAGGACCGCGGGGACCGGCCCGAGAAGGAGCGGGGTCCTAGCCGGCGATCGGGCGCTTGAAGACGAAGGCGACGTTGTCGGTGGCGCCGGTCTTGAAGTTGACCGACGTGATGCCGACCAGCTCCCAACCCTCCTGGCCCAGCTCGTTCAGCATCTGTGTGGTGGTACGGTCCGAGGCCTGTGCCGGCGGCGGCCACACCGCCGAGCGGGCCCCCGGGTCGAGTCGATAGTTCTCGCTGCGGACGTTGATGATCTTGTACTCCCACCTGGTCATCGCGTCTCTCCTCCCACGCCAGCGCGCCGGCAGCGCCGCCGTCGCGCTCCGAGGGCTATTGTAGCCTTTGGTGCTGGTGACCGCAGTTTCGGAATCAGAGGAGCGCCGATGGCCATCCACATTGTGCAGCTGGGGAGTCCCCGCGGAGCGGGGGAGGGTCTGCGCGTCGGCACCGTGAGGCGGCCGCCGAGGGGCGTGCCCAAGGAAGAGTTCGCTTCCCGGGACTTCTACGACGTGTGGTTCCCGAACCTCGCGCCGAGCGAGGAGCTGCTCAAGGAAGGGCTGGGCGCCGAGGACGAGCGGTCCTGGCGGGCGTTCGAGAGGAAGTTCCGCGCCGAGATGAAGGCCACGGGCCCGAGCAAGGATCTCGACCTGCTGGCTGCGCTGTCCCACCAGGCCAACTTGGCGATCGGCTGCTACTGCCAGGAGGAGGCTCGCTGTCACCGCTCGATCTTGCGGGCACTGCTGGTCGAGCGAGGGGCGGCGGTTCGGTAGGGCGACGTGGCCCGGCGACGGAGCGAACGCGGCGAAGCCCTCAGCGTCCGCACCGGGAGGAGCCGTCCGGCCCGCGGGTGATCGCGGGCACGATCCGGTCCAGCAGCCCCCGTTGGGGAATGAGGCCGCGGTTCAGGTAGAGGGCGAAGGTAACGCCGCAGTCGGCCACGTGCCAGAGGCCGGCGGTGTGGCCGCTGAACGCGCCGCCGTGGCCGATCAGGGTGTAGCCCGGGCGCTCCATCTCGACCAGACCGAGCCCGTAGCCGCTCGAGCGGTCCGGCGGCGCCGTGTCCGAGGTCCACTGGCCCAGCGGCGGCGTGACCCGGAAGGTCCTCATGGCCTCGAGCGATGGCGACGCCAGGAGCTTGCCGCCGAGCAGCCCTTCGAGGAAGCGCAGGGCCTCCTCGGCCGGAGCCACCAGGCCGCCCGAGCCCCATTCGGCGGAAGACGCATCGAGCACGGTGGTGGCGCCCAGCTCACCGAACATCTCGGAGTGCTGCCATTCTTTGACCGGCCCCATGTAGCCGATGGGCATCGGCAGCGTCGAGCGAGGCTCTTCGTGCTGGGCGAGCCAGGTCCGGTGCAGGCCGAGGGGCTGGTAGACGTAGCGCTGGTAGGCGGCCGGCAAGGAGAGGCCGCTCGCTCGTTCGGCGACGACGCCCAGGAGGAAGTAGTTGTTGTTGCTGTAGTCCCAATCCGTTCCGGGCTCGAAGTGGCGGCCGAAGCGTGCCGCGTAGCCGAGCAGCTCTTCCTGGCTCCAGCGCCGGGTGACCAGATCGATCATCTCCTGGCGCTCAGGCCGCAGGTAGAAGTAGAGGTAGAAGTCCTTGAGGCCGCTGGTGTGGCCGAGCAGATGGCGCAGGGTGATCTTCGAGGCGTCCGGGAAGGCGGGCAGGAAGCGGTCGAGGGTGTCGTCGAGGGAGAGGCGGCCCTCCTCCGCGAGGCGGAGGATCACCACCGCCGTGTAGGTCTTCGAGACGCTGCCGAGGTGGTAGGGGGTATCGAGGGTGAGCAGCCGGCCGGTCTCGCGGTCTGCAAGGCCGGAGGTGATGACCAGCGGAGGACCGCCATCGACCTTGACGCCGAGGATCGCCCCGGGCGCTCCGGCCTGCGTGCGGACGCGGTCGAGCACCTCGACCAGGGAAGCGCCCGCGCCGGCCGCGCCGCCACTTCGGCTGGCCGAGGCCGAGGGGGCGGGGGCGCCGGGCGAGCAGGTGGTGAGGAGCAGGGCTGCGAGGGGGAGAAGGCAGAGCAAGGCTCGGGTAGGCAAGGGCGGTCCTTTCTTTGGTGGAGGCTGGCCTTGGTGGTCTACGAGCCGCCCTGCCGTTCTGTCCAGCTCCGACCGTCGACCCCGTAGAAAGTCCGGTGACCGGCCCGCGAGGTCAGCAGCGCCAAGGCTCGGATCCGATGGCGATGGGACGGGTAGATCGTGCCTTCCTCTCTGGCGGACAACGCAGAGTCATCGCCGGCGATCAAGGTGAGCAAGAGCTGCTGGTCCCCCCCGACTTATGCGGACCGTTGCTCTGGTTGAACTACCGCACTGATCTGTTCGGAAAGGGAGCGCATCAAGGCCACAGCAGTTTGCTCAGGCGACTCCTCTCCGTCGTGGCCGGAGCTCGTCCCTCCTGCGCCCTCCTCTTCGTCCCGGCCGAGGAGATCGCGAAGGAGGTCGATCATCAGCTCAGCGAGCTCCTGTTTGTCAGCGAGGTTGTTGCCCAGCGAAGCGCTCAAGGCAGTCCACTCATCGAGCAGCTCCTTGGAGCGGGCGCGGGACCGGATCACCTGGTCGAGCTCCAAGACCCTGGAGACCAGGGGTCTCTCACTCCGCGGTGCGGGCAACACGACCCGTGTGCTGGGCTGCGGTGGTGGTGCAGGCGCCTTGAGCGCAGAGGGCGGAGCGAGCACTGCCAGCACTCCCGTGATCAGCAGCCAGAGCTTCCGCCACCAGCTCACGTCCGGGGTCGGCCCAGGTGGTGGGCAGGGGCTCGACATCGCGGGGGCCTCACTTCCATGACTCTAGGAGGCTTCGGCGGGACGTTCACCACCCCCGTGGATGGTCGCCGGGCCTGGTCTCGGGCGGCGCCCGACGCGCAGAAGGCTTATCGGGCAGAGCCTTCAACCGAGGCCCGGCGGAGCGGCGGTTCGTGACGGGTGCCGCCCCGCCAGCATCCTCGCGTCTCTCCCCCGCGCCCTCAGCGCACCTCGTCGTACTCGGCCAGGTAGCCATCATCCTCGACGCTGAAGGTCACGTCCCGGCTGCTGAAGCGCACCTGGCTGCGGGGGGCGGTGATCAGCAGGGCGGCCTCGTCGGCGTGGACCGGCCGGCCGCCGGACCAGCTGATGGTCACCGTCTTGCCGTCGACGGTGGTGACGGTGGCCCCGGCGTCGCCGACCTTGGTCAGCAACCCCAACTCGCTCACGTCGATCGCCGTGCCCTCGCCGCCGGCCACGTTCACGCCGGCCATCGCGATGCGGCGCTCGAGGCAGGGGTAGGCCTGGAGCACCGGCGCCACGTAGCCGCAGCTGAGCATGGGGTGGGACCAGAAGTCGGTGGCCACCTGGGGCGGCGTCCACGGCAGCGGCGTCTCCTCCTCGTAGAAGAGGCGGAGGAACGAGCTGCCGGTGATCGTGTAGTGGCAGATGCGCCAGAACTGGACCTGCGGCAGCCGAACCGAGTGGTCGGGATTGACCGGCGACCCGCTGCCCGGCAGGCTCAGCGCTCCAGCGTTGCTCCAGGTGCCCTGGCGCCAGAGGGCGTCCCAGTCGAAGCCGTCTTCGGTGGCGAGGGCCAGCCGGAACTGGCCGGTGCCGCCCCAGCTGAAATTGTTGGCCCGCACGTGGACGTGGTGCCGTTCGGAGTCGTAGGGGCTGGTCGCCCAGTTGGCGTCCCGGCCCTGGGCCAGCATGGTGCGGGGCCCGGTGCTGTTCTCATCCGACCAGGCGAGGTAGAGGTCCCGATTGACGTAGTGAGAGGAGAGCGACAGTCCCCAGCCGGCGACCGCGCTGCCCGGGTCGGCGTCGAGCACGGTGCCGTCGTAGACCGGGCTCCAGCTGCCGTTCAAGCTCTCGACCACCGCTCCCACCCGCGTGCTGCTCGACTGGCAGGAGCCAGAGCTGGCCTGCTCGTCCGAGACCACCAGGTAGGCGATCTTGGGTACCGGCCGGCACGACTCGCGCACGGTGGTGATGGCGGGGCGCAGCAGCTGGGTGCCGGGGCAGGTGGTGGATTCGACCACGTCGGCGATCAGCAACGGCGAGCCGGGTGGGGTGATGGTCGGGAACGAGGTGTACTGGATGGCGTTGCCGTTGCTCCAGGTGACGTAGACGTTGGAGCCACGGGCAGTGATCGCCGGCTGGCGCCCGCCCAGGGCCAGCGGGCTCACCTGGAAGACGGTCGAGCCGAGAGGCCGGAAGGCGTAGTAGACCATGCCACCCGGGGTTCCGTCGTCCTCCCACCAAACCACGGCGGGCCGGCCGCTGCTGTCCACCGCGATGGCCGGGGTGTCGACTTCGTACCAACCGGTGCTGAGGCTGATCGGCGTCGTCCAGTCGTCACCGTCGAGGGAGGTCACGTAGAGAACCTCCCACATCCGGGCGTAGACCGCGTGGAGCGAGTTGTAGCGCCCCACCTCCATCTTGTTGCCGCTGCCCCAGGCGAGCGCGGACTCCGCGACATCGGTGCCGTCGATGGGGTCCGACGCCGTGGCCGCGCCGGCGGTGGCGAGCCACAGCGCCAGCGCCAGGCGGGTGGTGCTTCGTGCTTGGATCATGGCCTCTTGCCTCCTTGGTCGAGTTGAGCCCGGTGTGAAGCTCGAGGCCAGTACGCGCCGGATCGTGCCGTTCGGGATCAGGGCACGAGGCCGTTGGCGGCGTCCACCGTTCCTTCCGAGGCGGTCAGGCAGAGCCGGCCGCAGCGCTGGCGGTCCTGGGCGCAGCCCGGTCGATCCACGAAGTCGTGGCCGTCGAGGTCCAGGAAGAGGGCCAGGGTGCTCGTCCCCTGCTCGACGTTCGCGGTGGGCAGGGCGAGCCAGCGTCCGCCGAGGTCGAGCTCGAGAGGCAGGGGCAGGATCTCGGTGGTCGAGTCCTCCTCACGGGTCAGCACCAGCTCGGCGGCGAGCTCGACCGTGCCCACGAAGAGACCGGTCAGCGCTTCCGGCGCCGCTTCCTCGAGCACCAGGGTGTTGCCCGGCTGGCGCAGCCCGGCGACGAGCCGGGCCTCGAAGAGCCAGGCGCCGCAGGGGGTCGTCACTGGCTCGGCGCCGGGGAGGTGGAGCTGGGTGACCCGGGCAGTGGCGGTCGCCCCCGCCCCCTGAGCTCGCAGCTGTGCTGCCGAGATGCGCAGGGTCAGGACCGAGGAGCGGTTCTGGCTGCCGGCTCCGCCCACCACCAGGCGGCAATCCTCCGAGCTGCCGCCGCCGCGGTCGGGTTCCGGCTCCGGGCCGCCGTCGCAGAGCCAGTCGGTGAGCCCCGCCACGTCCATGCCGAGGCTGGAGACCGCGTCCGGGGAGAGATCGAGCACCAGGTTCCCCGGCTCGATGCCGTCGGGATCCGCGGCCTGAGCCCCCAGGCGGGTCGAGAGGGGCGGGGAGAGCGAGAAGAGCAGCGCCAACGCAACGAATCGCCATGTCATGGTTTCTTCCTCCTGGAGGGGCCGTGGTCCCGGCCGTACCAGCTGTCAGTACGCGCCGTCCGCGGAAAAACGGGATCACGAGCCGCTGCCGGCGGGGCGGGTGCCGAGCCGTGCGAGCCGGCGTGCCGCGGCGAGGGTGTCGGGGTGCTCGGGCCCACGGCGCGCGAGTAGGGTGCGATGGCCGCCTTCGAGCAGGGGCCGGGCCCGCTCCCGCTCGCCCAGCTCGGCCCAGGCGGCGCCGAGCTGGCTCTCGGCCAGCGCCACCAGGGGGTGGTCGGCGGCCAGGCTCTTCTTGCGGATGGCGAGGCCCTCCTCGAGCAGGGGCCGGGCCTCGGCCGCTTGCCCCTGCTCGAGCAGGACACCCCCCAGCCCCACCAGGGAGCTGGCCAGCGCCGGGTGGTCGGCGCCGAGCAGGCGGCGGCGCATCTCGAGGGCCTGGCGATGCAGGCTCATCGCCTCCCCGAGGCGGCCGGCGCGCTCGGCGAGGTCGGCCAGGCCGTAGAGCGAGCTGGCCACCAGGGCGTGCTCGGCGCCGAGCAGCTCGCGTCGCATGGCCAGGGCCTCGCGGGCGAGGCGCTCGGCTGCCGGCAGGTCGCCCAAGTCCCGGTGGGCCAAGGAGAGGTTGGCCAGGCAGGTGGCGACCATGGCGTGGCGCGGGCCGAAGACCCGGCGGTAGAGCGCCAGGGCCTCCTCGAAGTGGCCGGCCGCCTCCCGCGCCTGGCCCCGCTCGCGCAGCAGCGAGGCCAGGTTGTTGAGGGCGTGGGCGACGTCGGCGTGCGGCTCCGCCCGCAGCCGGCGCTGGAGCCCCAAGGCCTCGCGCAGGGCCGCCTCGGCCTCGGCCAGCTCGCCCAGCTCGAAGAGCACCGCCGAGAGGTTGGAGAGCGCCACCGCCAGGTGGGGGTGCTCGGGTCCGAGCAGCCGGCGGCGCAGCGCCACGGCCTCGCGGAAAAGGGCGGCGGCGCCGGCATAGTCACCGCGGGAGAACCGCAGGCCGCCCAAGTTGGACAGATCGCTGGCGGTGCGGGGATGGTCGTCGCCCAGCCTCTGGTGGTGGATGGCCCGGGCCTCGTCGAGCAGCTGTGCCGCTTTCTCGGCCTCGCCGAGGGTGATTTCCACGCCGGCTAGGTTGGAGAGGGTCTCGGCCAGGGGCAGCCGGCCGGCCTCGCCGTTGGCCCTCGCAATGGCGATGGCCCGGCCGAGCTGGTCGGCCGCCTCCCGCGCCTCACCGCGGGCGGCGTGGAGCAGGCCGAGGCCGTTGGCCACCTCGGCGAGGTCGAGGTGGGCGGCTGGCAGGCGGCGGCGCCGGATCTCGAGCGCCTGCTGGTAGAGGGCCTGGCTCTCGTCGAACTCGCCCCGACTGCGCTGGAGGTGGGCCAGTTGGACCAGCGTGCCGGCGCGGTCGAGCTCGGCCTGGGGGCCGGAGAGCCGCGAGCGTAGCTCGGCGGCCTGGGCCAGGGAGCGGCTCGCCGGCTCCCAGAGGCCGAGGTTCTGGTAGACCTCGCCGATGGCGTGGAGCAGGTCGGCGCGGGTCTCCGGCTGGGTCGCCAGCTGCTCACCGTTGGGTGCCAGCCAGCGGGGCCCCGGCTCGGTGCCGGCGGTCAGCCGTTCGGCGCCGGCGTCGAGCAGCTCGCGGGCGGTGACCACCTGGCCGCGGCTCTGGCCGGGATCGGCGACCTGGAAGAGGTCGATCAGGAACCTCGAGAGGGCGCGCGCCCGGCCGGTCTGCTGCTCGGCCCGCCGGCTCTGGCGGGAGGCCTCCCAGGCCTGCCAGCTGGCGGTGACGGCGAGCAGGGTCATCACCAGGCCGGCCGCCGAGGCCAGCCGGTAGCGGAACAGGAAGCTCCTCAGCCGGTAGGCCACGGTGGGGCGGCGGGCCCTGACCGGCCGGTGCTCCAGGTGGCGCTCGACGTCCTCGGCCAGGTCGCGCACTGAGCCGTAGCGCCGGGCCGGGTCGAGGGCCAGGGCCCGGGCCAGGATGGTGTCGAGGTCCCCTTCGAGCCGCCGCGCCCGGCGCAGCGCCTCCGCGCCGCCCCGCCGCCGCAGCAGCTGGCTCGCCGGCCGGATCTCCCCGCCCGGCCCCTGGCCTCCCTCGGTGGTCTTCGGATTGACCCCGGCCAGCAGCTCGTAGAGCAGGAGACCGAGGCCGTAGACGTCGGTGGCCGTGGTCACCACCCCGCCGGCGAGCTGCTCCGGGCTGGCGTACTCCGGCGTGCGAGGATTCGCCTCTGCGCGGGTGAGACCGGGCGCCGCGGGCTCGAGCAGCTTGGCGATGCCGAAGTCGAGCAGCTTGGGGGTGCCGTCCGCCTCGACCAGCACGTTGGCCGGCTTGAGGTCCCGGTGCACTACCAGGTTCTGGTGGGCGAAGTGCACCGCCTCGGCCAGCCGGAGGAAGAGCCGGAGCCGCTCGGCGACCCCGAGCCGCCGCTCCTCGCAGAAGCTCATCAGGGGCCGGCCCTCGATGCGTTCCATCACCACGTAGGGGCGGCCGTCCAGAGTGGCGCCGCCATCGAGCAGGCGGGCGATGAAAGGGTGGGTGAGCCGCGCCAGGATCTGCCGCTCGGCCACGAAGCGGCGGACGATCTCCTCGGTGTCCATGCCGCGCTTGATCAGCTTGATGGCCACGGCCTGCTCGTAGGTCTGGTCGTCCCGGTGGGCGAGGTAGACCGCCCCCATGCCGCCGCGCCCCAGCTCGGAGTCGATCCGGTACGGCCCCAGCCGCGAGCCCAGGGCCGCCGAGCTGAGCTCCTCGGCCAGCTCCGGGTCGGCCTCGAGCAGGTTCTGGTCGAGGAAGCCCTCCGCCCGATCGTGGCTGGCCAGCAGGGCCCGCAGCGCCGCCGCGAGCGCTTCGTCGCCAGCGCACTCGGCGGCCAGGAACGCCTCCCGCTGCCCCTCGGCCAGCTCGAGCGCGTGATGGAAGAGGGCCTTGAGGCGCCCCCAGGTCTCAGCTCGCATGGGTTTGAGCGGATCCGCCGCTTCCTTCCAGGGCGAGCAGGATGAAGGCCCGGGCCAGGGCCCAGTCCCGCTTGACCGTGGCGCTGCCGATGCCGAGGGCCTCGGCCGTCTCCTCGACGGTGAGGCCGGCGAAGAAGCGCAGCTCGACGATGGTGGCCTGCTGGGGATCGAGGCGGGCCAGCTCCGAGAGGGCCCGGTCCAGGGCCAGCACGTCGAGGTCGAGCGGGGGCTCGGCCAGCGCCGAGTCGGAGAGGGTGACCTTGATCGGGGCGCTGCCGCGCTTCTGGCGCCGCCGCGCCCGGTAGCGGTCGACCAGGACGCGACGCATCATCTGGGCGGCGACGCGGAAGAAGTGGGAGCGGTCCTGCCACTGGGCGCGGTCCTGGCCGGCCAGCCGCAGATAGGCCTCGTGCACCAGGCTGGTCGGCTGCAGGGTGGGCAGCGCGCGGTCGGCCCGCAAGTAGCGCCCGGCCAGGTACTTGAGCTCCTCGTAGACGAGCGGGATCAGGCGGTCGACCGAGGACACCCCGGCCGCAGAGGGATCGCCGTCCTCCGGCTCCCTGGGCTTGTCCGTGGGGGCCCGCATGGATGGGGCGAAGTCTAGCACCCGGGTCCGGGCGAGCCTCGGGGCTCGGGCGAGAGGTGCCCTGGCCGGGCGCCTTCGAGGAGCTGGTGGTCCCTCAGGCCCCGAACCAGCCCTTGAGCCGGGCCTCTTCGAGGCGGATCTCGAGATACTCCCACAGGGCCGGGCAGCCGGCCGCGATCGGTGGGCCGACCCGACGCACCACGCGTTCGTGGCTGATGCCGTTCTCTCGCCAGCTCTGGCCCTCATTGGCCAGGTTCAGCAGCACGGGCATGGCGCGGTCGACAGCGTGAGCGAAGCGGGCTTCGGGCGTCACCCCTTGGTCGAACTCCTGCCACAAAGCGATGAGCGGGGCCGCCTGCTCCTCCGGCAGCAGGCCGAAGATGCGCGTCACCGCCGCCAGCTCCGCCACCTGGCGCTCCTCCCAGCCGGTCTCGGCGAAGGCGATCAGGTCGCCGGCGTCGATCTCGCCGATGTCGTGCACCAGCAGCATGAAGACCACTCGGTTGAGGTCGATCGGAGCCTGCGCGTAGCGCGCCAGAGAAGTCGCCAGCAGTGCGATCTGCCAGCTGTGCTCGGCCGAGTTCTCATAACGATCGAGCCCCAGCGGTCGGACCTTGCGGGTCACCGCCTTGAGCTTGTCCAGCTCGAGGATGAAGTCGATGATCGGTTGCATGGTGCTACTCGGAAGTCGATCTACTCGCCTCTGCCGCGGTCACGCGCGCCAAGATTCCTCCGGGAGCGGCAAAGCGGTGCACCCGCTTGAAGGGCACGACAACCTCTTCGGCGCACGCCCTCATCACGAAGGGAAAGTCCGGCTGCACCAGCAGACCCTCCTCCGAAATGGCATAAGAGAAGCCGGACGCCACCAGGTGAAGGACGGAGAAGATGAAAGGATCGTCACAATCCTCCTTGTGCTCACCCCCGGCTGCTGCGAGCCGCTCCGCACGCGCGATGCGTTCAGGGAACAGCTCTCGCACGATGGCCTCGGCGTCTCGCCCATAGTTGGCGAACAGCTGATCGAAGGATACGGGGAGCCCGGTCTCGAGGTCGAAGGTCACCGAGTTGTTCTCGTCGTTCTCAGGGTGAGGTCCACCACAGTAGTAGTCGGAATGTACGGAAATACTGAGCACGTCGTTGGCTGCGTAGGTCACCTTCACCTGCGATTCGTAGCTGTGGGACTCGCCCGGGGGCTCCACGGTGTCGCAGGCGAGACTCGCTTCCAGATCAGCGAGGTGGAGGTTCACTTTCTGCTGGATGGTCGGAGCGCGATATCCAGTCAGTCGTGGCAGCAACGCACCGTCCCGCTGAGGGAGCGCCGTCTGATGCTCGATTCGCTTGGCGCCCGAAACCGGCGACTGGGCGTAGGTCGGTTGCTCGGGGCCGAGAGCTGTGGCGAGACCGAGGGCGAGGATCGCAGGCAAACGGTGCATAGTGCGTTCTCTCCGAATCGGCGCCTCAGGCGGCGGCTGGACGCGGCGGCCGTGAGGCGAGCCAGGCCAGGGCGATCACGGCCAGGCTGGCGACTAGTCCGACATTGACGGCGTAGACGCTACGGAGTCGTTCCGGCCCCAGTCGGTAGCAGCCCTGGACGAGCTGGGCTGAGCTACGGGCGCTGTGGGCGCATCCGCTCCGGCGTGTGGTCAGGCCGCCCTCGCCTCCCACGTGCCCGAGTCTCCGGTGTTGCTGTAGCAGACCCCGCAGCCCATGTGGTTGCCGCTCGGATTCAACTCGGCAGCGTAATGTCCGATGAGGTTTCCGGCGTAGATCACCGAGAACGATACGGTCAACCCAACGATCGCACCGACAACGGAACCATCCGGATGATTCTGCCAGTCGGCCGTACCGGTGATCCTCGACCCATGTTGCTGCAAGATCAGAGTGCCCGCATACCTTGCTCCGTTGGCATTGGTCTGCGCGATGTTCCATCGAGCCGTGACATCACATGCCATGTTCCACCTCCCAATCGTTTCAGTGGCGTGAAGGAGCCGTCAGTGCATCGAAGGGCGTCGAAGCCCTCAGCAAGGACTTCATTCCCCAGCCGATCGAGATCCCAGCACTCAAGTGGATGTCCTGGGGAACCCTAGCCGCGCGAAGCCCCGCTGTCAAGGCAGCAGGCTCCGCCGGGACCTCGGAGTCGGCCAAGGCGGGGGCATCAGTCGGAAAGTCGGTCATTCCGCCTGGAGGCGAAACGCCACCTTCCCTGCGTCGAAGGGAAAGTCGATGCCGGCTTCGCCAGGGTCGGTTCCGCCTCGCGACGTCCTGGTAACCACGATTCCCCTCGCCGGCTTCGTGGTCGAAGCGTTGGAGACGCTACCAACAGGGGGATGCGAGCGCTAGGGCGGCGTTCCCGCCCCCCGGCAAGCCGTCACGTCCCGCGGGTGGGCCATCGACCAGCCTTCGAAGCTCGCCAGGCCGGAGCGCCGGGCGTCGGCCGCCTCGGCGCCGCGGCCGAGGGCGGTGAGGGTGCGGCCGAGGGCGCAGCGGACCTCGCCGACGCGAGGGTCTTGCGCAGGAGTGATGGCGAGGCGCAGGGCGAGGGCCTGCTCGAGGTGGGGGAGGGCCTCGGCGGGGGTGGCGCTCTCGAGCAGGGCGAGGCCCAGGACGAGCAGGGCGTCCGCCCGCACGGCGGCGCGGCTGGTGTCCGCGCCGAGCGCGGCCAGCGACTCGCGGGCGGCTACCAGGGCCTCGGCCGGCCGCCCCGCGTGGAGCAGGGTGCGGGCGTGCTGCGTCGAGGCGATGGCGAGGAGCCACGGGTCAGCCACCTCGGGGGACCGTGCCACGGCGCGGGCATGGTGGGTGGCGGCCAGGGCTTCGTCGCGGCGGTCCCGGCGATCGAGCAGGCGGGCCAGGTAGACCTCGGTGGTGGCCACCCGTTCGTGATCGGGGCCGCCGACCTGGCGCCAGACGGCGAGGCCCTCTTCGAGCAGCGCCTCGGCCTCGGCGAAGCGGCCCTGCTTCGAGAGGTTGAGGCCGAGGTAGCTCAGCCGGTCGCCCACCGGTGCGCTCAGCGGGCCGAGCTTGCGCCGGCTGACCTCGATCAACCGCCGGTAGAGGGCCTCCTGCTCGGCGAGGTCGGTGAGCGAGGTGGCGAGGTTTGAGAGCGCGGTGATGGTGGCCGGATGGTCCTCGCCGTACTCCACACGGTAGATCTCGGCGGCCTGGCGGTAAGCGGTCGCGGCGGAGGCCAGGTCGCCGGAGCGCAGGCCGGCGCCGCCGACGCCGGCCCAGGCTGAGGCCAGCGAGAGGCGATCCGTTGGCCGTCGGCGCTGCTCCATGGCCAGGGCTTCATGGGCGAGGCGAGCCCCTTCCTCGCCGCCGGCGATCGCCGACAGTCGCTGCAAGGTCTCCGAGACCTCCAGGTGCTCGGCTCCCAGAACCCGGCGCTGGCGCTCCAGAAGCTCCCGCAGCAACCGCTCGGAGAGCCGGCGCTCCGAGGTGAAGAAGAGGGCCCAGGCGTGCTCACTGGCCAGCTCGAGGGCGAAGGGATCGTCCGGCCCGGCGAGGCCGATCTGGAGATCGCGGGCGTGGCGGAAGAGCTCGACCGCCTCGGCGTAACGGCTGCGCGAGCGGTGGATCTCGCCCAGCACCTGCTCGAGCCGCGCCTGGAGAGCCGGCTGGTCGGCGAGCTGCGCCACCCGCTCGCGGGCGCGCGCCAGCAGCTCGCCGACGTCCAGGGTGTCGCCGCCGGGCCCGGTGCGGGGGTCGGCCTCCCGGAACAGTCCCACCAGCAGGTCAACGGCCTTCCTCGCCCGCGCCTCCTCGGCCGTAGCGCGGTCCCTCTCGGCAGCGATGCGCCGCGTCTGGAGGGTGGAAGTGACCCCGAAGGCCAGCACGGCGCCGGCGGCCACGGCGGCGGCGAGGGTGGCGGCCAGATGCCGGCGCACGAACTTGCGGGCGCGGTAGGCCCAGCGGTCGGGTGCCGCCAGCACCGGCTGGCCGGCGAGGTAGCGTTCCAGGTCTTCTCCCAACTGGCCGGCCGAGGCGTAGCGGCGGGCGGGGTCCGGGTCCAGGGCCTTGGCGGCGATGCGCTCGAGATCGCCGGAGAGGCCGAGGTCCGCGGGCAGGGCCGGCCCGTGCTCCGGCGCCGGCGCGGAGTCGTCGTTGGCGCCGCCCGGGGGCCTCGGCAGCCGGCCGGTCAGCAGCTCCACCAGCAGCACGCCGAGGCCGTAGACGTCCGTGGCCGTGGTGATCGGCTCGCCGAAGAGCTGCTCGGGAGCGGTGCGCTCCGGGGTGCCCCAGACCATCCGCGGGGCGGTGGCCCCGGGGACCTCTTCGCCCTCGGGAGCGAGCAGCTTGGCGATGCCGAAGTCGAGCAGCCGGGGCTCTCCCTCGGGCGTGACCAGAATGTTCGAGGGCTTCAAGTCCCGGTGGACGATCAGGTTGGCGTGGGCGTGCTGCACCGCCCGGCAGACTGCGGCGAGCAGGCGCAGGCGCTGGGCGGCCGGCAGCTCGTGGCGTTGGCAGTGCTCGGTGATCGGTAGCCCTGGGACGTGCGGCATCACCAGGTAGGGGCGGCCGTCGTCGGTGACGCCGCCGTCGAGCAGGGGCACGATGAGGGGATGGCTCAGCCGCGCGAGGATCTGCCTCTCGGTGCGGAAGCGCGCCGCGAGGTCCGGTCGCGACAGGCCGGGCCGCAACAGCTTGACGGCCACCTCCTGCTCGAACTCACCGCCTTCGCGCTTCCCGCGCCAGACCTCCCCCATGCCGCCCTGGGCCAGGAGCGAGACCAGCCGGTAGACCCCCGCCCGCTCGGGAGCCGGGGCCGGAGGGGAGGTGACCCCGGTCAGCAGCCAGGTCTCGATGGCCAGGGCACAGGCCTCGCCGGCCGAGGCCAGCATGGCCTCGACCTCGGTGCGCAGGTCGGGCTCGCTACCGCAGGCGGTGTCGAGGAAGGCTTCCCGCTCGGCGGCGGGTAGCTCGCTGGCGCCGGCGAAGAGAGCCTCCAACCGGTGCCAGCGGCTCTCTGCCCCGAGGCTGGGACGAATGGGCTCGATCAACACGGTCCTCTCTTCTCTATCGCGCCGGCGGCGGGCCGGAATGGACACCGGCCCTCACGGCTCAGAGCGCCGCGGCCACCTCCTTGCGCAGCCAGGCCCTCGCCGCCTCCCAGTCCCGCTGCACGGTCTTGGTGGAGACACCCAGCAGGCCCGCCGTTTCCTCGAGCGAGAGACCGCCGAAGAACCGCTGCTCGACCACCAGGGCGCCCCGGGGATGCAGGGCCGAGAGCCGCTCGAGGGCGTCGTTGAGTGCCACCAGCTCCTCGGCCTCCTGGACGGCGAGCAGGGGCTCGGCCTCGTCGAGGGGCAGTGGCGACTCGCCGCCCCCCCGCTTCTGGCGGCAGCGGGCGCGGGCGTAGTCGACCAGGACCCGGCGCATGGTGGCCGCGGCCACGGCCAGGAACTCCTGGCGGTCGGCGGCGCGGATCTGGCGCTGGTCGAGCAGACGCAGGTAGGTCTCGTGGACCAGGGCGGTGGTGCCCAGGGTGTGGTCGCTGCGCTCGCCCAGTCGCCGCTGCCGGGCCACCCGGCGCAGCTCGTCATAGAGCAGGGGGATCAGGCGCTCGAGAGCCTCTTTCTCGCCCTCGCCCAGACGCGCGAGCCAGACGGTGATCTCGGAGGACATGGTGGAGCTTCAGCTTAACAGCCCGGAGGACTGTCCATTGCCGGAGAGGAATATCGCGATACCCAGGGAAGGAGCCCGCAGATGCGTTCGATCCAGCTCGCCCCCGTCCTGATCCTCCTCCTCGCCAGCCCCGGGCTGTCGCGGGAGCTGCCCTTCCTCGCCGGCACCTCCGCCGGCAACCTCACCGGTGCCGAGGCCGTGGTGACCGGCGACCTCGACGGCGACGGTGACCTCGACCTGGCCGCCGCCGGGGCCGCGGGCGACCGTGTCTTCTGGTACGAGGACACCGGCGCCGGCTTCACCCGCCGCCTGATCACCGATGCCTGGGACGAGCCGGTGGACCTCGTCCTGGGCGACGTGGACTGCGACGGCGACCTCGACGTGGTGGTCGCCGCCCGGGGTGCCGACTCGGTGGTCTGGCTGCGCAACGACGGCGGCACCGGCGCCTGGCCCCTGGGTGGGACGATCAGCAGCGCGGCGACGGATGTCGCCGCCGTGGCCCTGACCGACCTCGGCCGCGACGGCGACCTCGACGTGCTCGCCGCCGTGCCCGGCACCGGCGAAATCCTGCGCTGGCGCAGTGACGGCTGCTCCGGCACGGTGTGGAACGTGGCGACGGTGGCAACCGGGCTGGGCGATCCGCAGGCCCTGGCCCTGGGCGATGTCAACGAGGACGGACGGCCGGACGTGGTGGCGGCCCTGGCGGCCGACAACGAGGTGGCCTGGTTCAGGAACGACGGCGGCAGCTGGACCCGCTTCACCATTGACGGCGCCTTCTCGGCCGCCTCCGCCGTCTCCGTGGGGGACGTCGACGGCGACGGCCGCCTTGACGTGGCGGCAGCGGCTGGTACCGGCCACCGGGTGGCGTGGTGGGGGCGCGACGGGGGCGCCTGGGTCAAGACCACGATCGGCGTCGTGCCCTCCGCCGTCGAGGCCCGGCTGGCCGACCTCGACCTCGACGGCGACCTCGACCTGCTGGCGGCGAGTGGCCAGGCCCCCGAGCCGGCCCACTGGTGGGACAACGAGCTCGGCGATGGCAGCGACTGGGGCCTGCGGGTGCTGGACGACGACCCGGGCTCGCCGCGGGCCCTGGCTGCCTTCGACCACGGCCGGGACGGCGACGTGGACGTGATCTCGGCTGCGGCCGTCGGCGAGCTGCGCCTCTACGAGAACGCGTCGACCGGACGCAGCGCCTACCTGGGCGAGGTCGGCTCCTACCCCTACCTGACCGCCTTCCGTGAGACCCCCGACTGGGAGCTCGGCGACCTCGACGGCGACGGCCGGCCCGACCTGGTGCTGATCGACCGCGACCTCTCCCAGCCCGAGGCGGTGGTGCACTGGATGAGGAACCTGGGGGCCAGTGCCGCCGGCTACCTGGCCTTCGGCCCCACCCAGCCGATCGACAGCTTCGACACCCATGCCTACGAAGACCTCGCCACGGGCGACCTCGACGGTGACGGTGACGTGGACGTGCTGATCGGCGAGACCGGCAGCGCGGGTCACGGCGTCACCCTCTGCCGCAACGCGGGGACGGGGCAGGCGCCCTGGAGTTGCGGCCTCGTGGTCCCCGGCCTGTGGAACGTCGACGGCCTGGGGATCGGCGACCTCGACGGCGACGGCGACCTCGACGTGTCCGCCGCGGCCCAAACGGGGCTCTTCTCGACCGAGGACGCCGTGTGGTGGCAGCTCGACGCCGACGCTGGCACCTGGACGCAGCAATACGTCGAGACCGGGGTCAACGGACTGTCCGAGCTGCGGCCCTTCGACCTCGACGGCGACGGCGACCTCGACCTGGTGGGGAATCAGGACGACTGGTGGCGCAACGACGGCGGCAGCCCCACGAACTGGACGGTGCGGTCGGTGGGCGCCACGGTGGTGGCCACCAACGAGGTGGGCGACCTCGACGGTGACGGCGATCTCGACCTGGCAGCGGCCACCCTCAGCCTCGGCGGACCCGGCCTGGCCTGGTTCGAGAACGACCTCGGGGGTGGCGGCGGCTGGACCGAGCACGAGATCAAGGCGCCGAGCCTCACCACCCTCTACCGGGACGTGGCCCTGGCCGACCTCGACGTGGACGGTGACTTGGATCTCGTCGTGGGGCAGGTCCTGGCGGGCGAGGAGGGGCTGGCCTGGTTCGAGAACGAGGTGGAGGTGAGTGGTCTGCCCTGGGCTGAGCAGGCCATCGCGCCGCCGCTCTTCCTGCCGGCTTCGGGGGCCAAGGTGCTCACCGCCGACCTCGACCGTGACGGCGATGCCGACCTGCTGGCCGGCAGGGAAGAGCTCGACTTCGCCAGCTGGCTCAACGGCGGCGGCCAGTTCGCCCTGCTGGCCACGGCCGTGGCCCCGGCGACGCTGGCGCCCGGGCAGGGCGCGGCGGTGCTCGCCGTGGACGCCTGGCACCGTGGCCTTCCCGGCGAGGCCGCGATGGAGCTGTCCGCCCTTGCCCTGCTCTTCGAGAGCTCCGAGAACACCCCGCTGACCCCGACCGAGCTGAGCGCCCTGGTGGCCGCCGTGCGCCTCCACCACGACGACGGCTCGGGCACCTGGGAGCCCGGGCTCGACGCCGAGGTGGCGGCGTTCACTTCGTTCACTCCGGCCGACGGCGTGTTGGTGCTGGGCCTGGCGGACGACCTGCCCGCCCTCCAGCACGCTCCGGCCTCCACGCCCCAGCGCTACTTCGTGACCGTGGAGCTGGCGGCCGGGGCCCTCGGGGCGGGCGTGCTCAACCCGAGGGTGATCCACCTCCCGGCCGCGGGCGCCGCCGCCGAGCAGGCGGACCTGGATCTTCCGCTCACCCGAGAAGCGGCGCCGCCGGTGGTGGCCAGCTTCGAGGTCGTGGGCACCGACCTCTTCGCCGATGGCTTCGAGTCCGGCGACACCTCGGCCTGGAGCCTGGTGTTTCCGTAGGCGGATCAGGATCCGAGGAGGTGCTGGCGCAGGAAGGCGAGGACTTGGTTGATGACCTGCCGCGAGGTCTCGCCGTCGTCGACCAGGTCGAAGGCGTGCGGGGCCTCGGGGTGGTTCACCAGGGTCAGGGGCAGGTTTGCAGCCAAGGCCCCGACCACGAAGCGGTCGAGGCTCTCGTTGAGGTGCGGAGTCTCGTCGCGGCCGGCGCGGGCGAGGAAGAGTGGCACTTCCGGCGGTAGATCGCCAGCAGCCCGGCCCTCGGCCGGGTGGGCGAAGCGCCAGGTCTTCGCCGCGTCGGCCACGTGGTGGGAGCCCTCGGGGGCGCCCGCGGCGTCGAGGGTGAAGGGATAGAGCAGGGCGGCGCAGCCCAGGGCAGGCGCCTGCATCAGCAGCCAGAGGGCGAGAGGCGCGTTGCCCGAGCCGGCCCAGAGGCCTATCCGGTTCTCGTCGAGCCCCAGCTCGGCGGCGTTCTGCCGCAGGTGGCGCAGGAGGGTGAGGCCATCCGCCGCGGGCTCCCGGTTGGTGTAGGCGATGGCGGCCATGCCCGAGCCGGCGATCAGCTCCGCCCACGAGACCACCGAGCCCATCTCCTTGAACTTGCAGCCCATCACCCGCTCGAAGCCCGGATCGGGATAGCCGGCGACCAGGACGACGGCCGGGAACCTCGCACCAGGAGCCGCGCCGGCCGGCGTGTAGAGGTCCAGCCTCAACTCGCCACCCTCCTCTGCCGCGAACTCCACGTCCCGTCGTGTTCTCACCTGGCCCAGCCCCGGCGGCTGATAGAGCACCCGCTTCCTCGCCATCGGTTCCTGCTCGGGTTCCTGGCTCATCGTCGTCTCTCCATGACAAAGCGCAGCCCAGCCCACACCGGGCCGGTGTGGACCCGGCGGCGGAGGCTGCGCTGCTGGTTGGTCGGTGGGGGACAGTCTACCTCTGAACACAGGTCGACCGCCCCCACGCAGAGTCCCGCTTCCGCGGCAATGACGACGAGAAGAGACCTCCTTCCGGCCTCCCCCTCTCCCGAGCGGGAGGCAAGGGCGGGTCGGGAGAGGGGGAATGAGGGGGTGAGGGCCTGCGTGGCAGCCGAGGTGCCAGGCACTTCGGGCGGGAGGCCCTGCCCCTCGAGAGCCGGGGCGGTTTGTCCTTTCCAGGCGGACGAATCACCGGAGATTCGTCCGCCCAGGGCGGAGAATTCCGAGCCTCAAGGCCGCACGCAGACCGCCAGGCTCAGCAGGACGTAACGCGAGTCCTCCGGACCGGCGGTGCGCAGGTCGATGACGCGCTCCTCGCCGAGGTAGCCCTCGTTGTCGTGGATCTCGAGCTTCAGCACCACCTCGGGGCGGAAGGCCCAGCTGGCGCCGAGGGCGAGATCCTGGTTGACGTCGAGCTCCAGCTCCGGTGCCAGGGGCGGGCCGCCCGATGCCTCGAGGCGGGTGGCGCTGGCCTGGGCCAGCAGGCTGAGCTTGGGGTGGGGGCGCACGCCCAGCTGGAGGGCCGCGGCGCGGGTGTCGCCGTCGGGGTAGAGACCGACCGCGGGGTAGCGGAAGGGGTGGTCGGCCCACAGCAACTCGCCGCGCAGGAAGACGGTCCCCGGATCCCACTCGGCCGAGAGCAGGGCCGTCTTCCACGAGTCCTCGGCGTCGAAGAAGCCGGGGGCACCGCGCAGCTCGAAGCGGTTGAAGCCCAGCCCCAGGCGCAGGTGGTGAGCCGAGCTGGCGAGCCAGGCCTGACCGCCCAGACCCTGCTCGGCGCGGCCCTCCAGGGCCGCCGGGAAGCCGAGGGCCCGGACGAACTGATCCCAGCCGCCGGCCCACAAGGACAGCTCGGCCTGCCAGCTCCCCAGCGGCAGCTCGACGCCCAGCAGGGCACCGTCCACGGCCTCGGGGATCGGCCCCAGGTCGCCGTAGAGGTCGGTGGGCAGCTCGAAGAGGGTGCGGGTGGTGCCGTCGTCGCGCAGCAGGTTGTCGAGACCGTACGGGACCGGCACCCGGCCGGCCTGGACGTTGATCTGGCTCGTGAGTTGGCGGCGATAGAAGGCCCAGTCCAGCTCGACGTCGTCGCGCAGGTCTTCGAGGATGCCCTCGCCCCGCGCCCGCGACGCCAGCTGCACCACCACCAAGTCCTTGGGGGACAGCTCGTAGGAGAGCCGCACCGCCACGTCGTGGTAGTCGGTGGTGCCGTCCTCCGGAATGCCGAAGATCTCCGGGCCGTCGGCGTGGGCATATGCCTGGTTCAAGAAGATCGTGGCCTCGAGCTGCCGCTTCGGTGCCACCGAGATCAGGGCCTCGTCGAGGTCGACGAGGCCGGCCTTGTCCTTCACCCGCAGCTGCAACCGGTGCAGGCCGGGGGCGAGGGGGACCGGGAGCAGGGTGCCGTGGCCGAGGGAGACCGCCGGCCCGGCCGGGGGGATCTCCAGCCATTCGTAGTCCACCAGGTCATCGGCCGTGCCGGGGGAGGAATCCGGGTCGGTCGAGGCGCTACCGTCCAGGCTCACCGGCCCGGCCACCTCGACCGTGCGGTCCTCGCCGGCGTCGGCGGCCGGGTGGCGGTTCTCGATTTCCTCGGGGTCGAGCCAGAAGCCGACGTTGGCGTCATCGACGCAGATCCCCAGGTCGAAGGCCGAGACGGCGATCACCGAGTTGCCGTGCTGGTGGACGTCCCGCATGTTGCGCCGCGACGGGCAGCCGGGCTGGGGGCCGGGGATGCCGGGGCCGCGGAAGGCCTCGGTGACCTTGACGGCGATGGCGGTCGCGGAGTCGCCGGCGGCGAGCGGCACGCTCACGTCGCAGATGCCCAGGGGGCCGTTCTCGACGATGCGCAGCCTGCCCCCGGCCGCGCCTCCCGGCAGGGTCGCAAACCGTAGGCGCACGATCTCCAGCTGATTCAACAGTGGATTGCCCAGCCGGCCGAGGTTGAAGCAGAGGCCGTGCGCGTCGCCCGGCGGCGCCGAGATCGAGGTGATCAAGTGGCTGCCCGTGAGGCTGGGCCCTTCGAGCATCAGCCGCGGGTCCTCCGGAGCGGGATCCTCGACGCCCGGGCCGAGCACGTCGCCGAGGCCGGTGGCCTGGGCCGTCAGGCCGGCGGCGGCGCAGGTCGGGCTGGCGTTGATGGCGTCGCGGGCGGCCTCGATCAGTTCACGGGAGCCCTGGCCCGGGGACCAACGGACGGCCACGGTGCACAGCGTCCGGCTGGAGCCGTCTCCCACCTGCAGGCTGGGCGTGATGTGCAGCAGCTGGAGCGCACCCGACTGCGGCGCGGCCGGGCCCCCGCCGCCACCGCCCCCGCCGCCGGCGCAGGGCGCCGCCGGGCCGCCGGGCACCTCGTTGGTGCCGCCCAGGCCGAGCACGCTGGTGGGCGGGTTGGCCTGCTGGGGGCAGCCGGTGACCAGGCTGATGCCGGGCAGCCCGCCACAGTCGACGATCACCGAGGTGAGGGGATTGCCCGGTTGGTTGCAGGCACTGATCGGGATTGCCCCCAGGCAGTCGCCGTTCAAGCAGCCCCACGCCACCGGTCGGTCGATGTAGAAGCCGCCCCGGGAGGTGGTGAGCTGGCCGCTGGCGTCGCTCCTGATGGTGCCGCCGTCGGCGTCGATCGAGCCCATGGCGCAGTTGGTGCCGTCCTGGCGCACCAGCCTCATGGTGCAGTTCTGGTTGGGCAGAAAGCCGGTGCCGTAGACCGGCACGTCCCAGATGCCGCCGTCGACCCAGCCCTCGTAGTTCGACACCATGGGCTGGGTGAGCACGAAGGCGCCGCGGCCGTGGGTGCCGGCCCAGACCCGGCCGCGGGTCTCGTCGAGGGCGATGTCGTAGACCGGCACGTTGGGCAGGCCGTTCGAGAACTTGCTCCAGCCGTCGCCGCCGTTGGTGCTCTTCCAGATCCCGGCGTCGGTGCCCAGCCACAGGCGCTGGGTGTCGTTGACCTCGATGTGGATGGTGTTGACCGGCAGCCGGGAGGGCACTCCCGAGGCTTTGGCCGTCCAGGTCCAGGTGCCGCCGCTGCGCTGGCCGCGCCAGACGTGAGCGGCGGTGCCGAAGCCCGAGTAAGTGGCCCAGGCGACGTTGGCGTCGGTGGGATGGAAAGTGATGCGGGAGACCGGGGCCCCCGGCAGGCCGGAGCCGGCGTTGCCCACCTCGCTCCAGCAGCCCATGGTGTCGCAGGCGCCGTCGCTCGCGAAGATGCGGCCGTCGTAGTAGCCCACCATCACGCGGTTGGTGTTCGAGGGCGCCGAGGCGATGGCGGTGATGACGTTGGTGGTCTCGATGTCGGGGAACACGGTGCCCGCGCCTCCCAGCACGGGGCTCACGATGGTCCAGGCCGAGCCGTCGTTGTCCGAGCGGTAGAGGCGGTTGGTGCCGAAGTAGAGGCGGTGGGTGCCCGCCGTCTCTTGGGTGATCGGCGGGTAGAAGGCCACCGGGTCTCCCGAATTCAGCGAGGGGTTGGTGATCCCCGGCCAGTTGCAGCAAACCGCGCCGTTGGTGGTGCGCCGCGGGTCCACCTGGTAGGCCACGTCGTACATCCGCTGGGCGCTGTCGAGGTCGATCACGGTCGAGGCCGAGTCACTGTCGGTCAGGTGCTGCCACACCCGGGTGCCCGGCCACATGTTGGTGCCGTTGTCCTGGGTGCCGCCGATCACCCGGGTGGTCAGGGGCGAGGCGGTGATCGACTGGAAGCCGGTGATCTGCAGGTCGTCGTTGCCGCTCTGCCAGCAGGAGCCGCCGTCCTCGCTGAAGTAGAAGCCGCCGTCGGTGGCCACGACCATGCGGGTGGCGCTGCCCGCCACGGGGAAGGCCAAGGCGTGGTGGTCGGGGTGGATCTGGGGCCCGCCGACCTCGACCAGGTTGTTGCCCGCCGGGTTCCAGCGGTGGAGGTTCAAGCCGCCGAAGAAGAAGACGTTCGGGTCGGTGGGGTGGACCTCGAGCACGTGGGTGTAGCGGCTGTAGGCGTCCCGCGAGCTGGCGACCACTTGGGTCCAGGAGGCGCCGGCGTCATTCGAGCGGTAGATCGGTGGCTGGCAGCTACTCAGGATGGCGCTCGAAGTGCAGTTGCCGAGCATGGCGTAGAGCACGGCCGGGCTGGCCGCGCTCGGGCGGTGGACGGCGACTTCGACGAAGTCGAAGGTGGTGGCGGTCGGGTTGGGCAGGCCGGGGCCCGCGGCCGGGCAGCCGGGCACGGCGATACCAGGGTTCAAGGGGCACCAGGAGTTGCCGCCGTTGGTGCTCTTGAAGACGCCCCGGGCGTCGATGCCGGCGTAGAGGGTCTGAGGGTCCTGGGGGTCCATCTCGAGGTCGGTGGGCCGGTTGCCGTTGCCCCCGGAGACGGTGAGCGGGCTCCAGCTGCCGCCGTTGTCGTTCGAGCGGAACAGGCCGTAGCCGCTCGCCGGCACCGGAGCCGTGACCGTGGACTCCGAGGCCGAGGCGGTGACGCCGCTCGAGACGGCGATGTAGAGCCGCTTCGAGGAGCCCGACGTGGTGGGGTCGAGGAGGATGTCGTTGATCGAGCCGTACTTGAACTGCGAGCCGCCCGAGAGGGTCCAGGTGAAGCTGGGGATCTCCGAGCTGGTCCAGTGGCCGATCAAGAGGCCAGCGCCCCAGTAGGTGTCGCGCCGGCGGCTGTTCTCGCCGGTGCCGATGTAGAGGGTGCGGCACTCGGTGGCGTTGCAGTCGTCGAGCTTCAAGGCGCCGATCGACAGGGGCGCGTCGCCGATGGCGCCGGCGGCGGCAAGCTCCGAGTAGGGCTTCCAGGTCCGGCCGCCGTCCCGCGACTCCCACACGCCGCCGGTCGCCGTGCCGAGGTAGACGTTGTCCGGGTTATTGGGGTTGACGGCGATCACCGTCGCCCGGCCGCCGGCGTCCACCCGCGTCGAGTGCGGGTAGGTCTGGCCGTTGACGATCGGCGCCGGCCCGATCGGGTACCAGCTGGTGCCGTGGATCGTGGAGGCGGCGTGAGCCGCGCAAGCCGAGACGACGAGAAGAAGCGCTGACGCGCTGATCCAGGCTCTGCGACCCATGGTCCATTCCCTCCCAGAGTGATTGGGGCTTCGAGGATAGAGGCTCCAAAGGAGCGGGGGCGTTACGGCAGGGTCGAGGTCAGTTTCAGAGCACCCGCCCGAAGTGCCTGGCACCTCGGGCGGCCTGGCCTAAGCGATTGCGGTCCTTGCCGAGGCGGTCAAGTTGCAGGGAAATCGACCGCCGGTCCAGGACAGATCACTCGATCACGCAGTACTCGCCGCAGATGCAGCCCTGGCTGGGCACCCACCAGCAGGGAATGCAGCAGGTCAGCTCCGGATCGAGGCAGATGGGCGGGCACTGGGTGACGGCTTCGGGGGCCGGGATGCCGGCAAGGTCGAGATCCGCGGCAGCCTGCCGGCTGCTGGCGAGGGAGCGCAGGAACGTCTCCACCGAGGGCACGTCGGTCGCGGCGCTGGCGGCCCAATCGGTCAGCTCCAGAACCGGCATCGTTGACGGAGAGGAGAGGTGGGCGGTGTCGGCGATGGCAGGTCCGGTGAGGACGAGAGCGACCAGGAGAGGCAGGAAGGCGCGAGTCATGGGGGTCCTTTCCATTGACAGATCATCTCTGTCCTACGAAGAATGTGAAAATAGCTCCAGCAGTTGACGAGCATTCTAGGTCCCCTCGGCGAGCGACGCAAGCGCGTGGCGAAGCGCCGGGCTCACCACGGGAGCCGTCCGCGGGATGCCTCGGGAACAGGGGTGGCTGGCCGGTAACACCCTTGAGTGCTGGCGGCAGGGCGACGACTCCCGGCTGCCCGCGGTGCCAGGCAGGCACGAGGGGCGCTCAGATCAGGATCATGGAAGGCCGCTTCGTCCTTGGACAGGTTGAGCGCTTCCTCGATCAGTCTCGCCGTTGCGGTCGGCATGGCGGGAATCCCCGCCTCCTCGGGCCTGTCCCCCTTGCGCTAGGCTAGCCGCGCTGCAAAGAGTCCAACCTCGGTGGGGAGTCGCCACGATGAAGCTGTCCAGAATCGCAATCGCGGGAACCTTCGGCTTCCTCTTCGTCCTCTCGGCCGGGGCGGTGCCGAAGTCGGCGCGGATGGAGATGTCACACCTGGCCCAGGTGCGGCGGATCGAATCCGTGGACTATGCCCCGGACGGCAAGCTGCTGGTGTATGCCGTCTCCCGCGTGGACGCCGAGGCCGACCGCATGGTCACCGAGATCAAGACGGTGCGGCCCATGGGCGGCGGCCTCGCCACCCTGGCCGAGGGCAGGTCCCCCCGCTTCTCGCCGGACGGCTCGAAGGTGGCTTACCTGGCCAAGAAGGGGGAGGCGAGCGCCCTCCACCTCTACGACCTGGCAACCGGCAAGAGCGAGGAGCTGGTGGCCTTCGAGGGCTCCGACCACTTCATGGGCCACGAGGCGGACTTCTCCTTCGCCTGGGCCCCGGACGGCAAGTCCATCGCCTACCTGGCTGTGGAGCCTCGGGCCGCAGAGCCCGCGCAGCCCGAGTCGCGAGGGACTGAGCCGGCCGAGACCGCTTCCACAGCCACGGAGCCAAGTCCAGAGAAGCCCGATTCGAAGGAGCCCCGCCCAGAAGAACCGCGGCCCGATCCGGTGGTCATTTCCCGCATCCTCTACAAGACCCGCACCGGCTTCAGCCCCAACCGGCCCCTCCACGTCTGGGTGGTGGTCACCCAGGGCGCGGAGAAGGGCAAGGCCCGCCTGCTCACCCCGGGGCCCTGGGACGAGCACTCCCTGGCCTGGACCCCGGACTCCCGCCGCATCGTCTTCGTCAGCAACCGCTCGGCCGAGCCGGACGCCAACTACAGCGACGACCTCTGGGTCGTGGAGGTGGCGACCGGCACCGTGGCGCGCCTGACCCAGACCCCCGGTCCCGAGATGCACCCGGCCGTGTCCCCGGACGGTGAGTGGCTGGCCTTCCTGGCGATGAGCCGCGCCGTCAACACCAAGGACAGCCCGGCCGAGGACCAGCAGCTGTGGGTGCAGGCATTCGCCGGCGGCCCGCCGCAGAAGCTCTCGGCCGCGGTCGACCGGCGGGTCAACCGCTTCCTCTGGGAGCCGTCCAGCCAGTCTCTGTTGCTGACCGTCGACGACCAGGGCCGCACCCCGCTGCTGCGCCTCACGGTACCGTCGCCCAAGGCTGCCGGGCCGGTGCCGCCGCAGCCAAAGCTGGAACGGGTCCACGAGGGCTACTTCACCATCGGCGACCTCGCCCTCGACCCCCGCGGGCGCTTCCTCGCCTACGTGCGCTCGGCCTCGGCCCAGCCGCCGGAGGTCTTCCTGACCCAGCTGGGCGCCGGGCGCACCCATCAGGTCAGCCAGGAGCACAAGGACCTGGTCGCCTCCGTGCGCTTCGCCGAGGCGGACTCCTACACGGCCACCGCCCGCGACGGGGTCAAGCTCCAGGGCTTCGTGATGAAGCCTCCCGGGGTGCGGCCCGGCGTGCGCTACCCGGCCGTGCTGTGGATCCACGGCGGCCCCCACGGCATGCACAGCCACGCCTTCTCCGAGCGCACCCAGATCCTGGCGGCCCTCGGCTGGGGGGTGATCCTGCCCAACCCCCGGGGCTCGACCGGCTATGGCCAGGCCTTCGCCGACGGCACCCTCTCGGACTGGGGAGGTGGGGACTACCAGGACCTGATGGCGGCCCTGGACGGCGCCATCGCCCAGCACGACTGGATCGACCCCGGGCGCCTGGCAGTGGCCGGGGGCAGTTACGGCGGCTATATGACCAACTGGGTGGTGACCCAGACCGACCGCTTCAAGGCCGCGGTCTCCTGGGCCGGCCTCTCCAACTTGATCAGCTTCTACGGCACCTCGATCTACCCCGACCTGATCGAGGCCGAGTACGGGGAGCGGCCCTGGCAGAGGTGGGATGCTCTCTGGCAGGACTCCCCCCTGGCCCACGTGGCCAAGCTCAAGACGCCCCTGCTCCTGGTCCACGGCGAGAACGACAACGACGTGCCGATCGTCCAGGCCGAGGAGATGTTCCTGGCCGCCAAGAAGCTCGGCGTACCGACCGAGCTGGTGCGCTACCCCGGCGAGGGTCACGGCATCAATCGCCCCTCCTTCCGGCGGGACTTCTATCAGCGCACTCTCGCCTGGCTGGAGCGCCACCTGGGCCCGGCGCCACCCCAGGGTGCTCCCGAGGAGGCCGCGCCCAAGCCGCCGGCTTCCGGGACCGCTCAGCTGCCGGTCGAGCCACCCGAAAGATAGTTGCAGTCGTCATCGGCGTGTCATCTGCCGTTCGCTACCTTCTCCTCCGACGAAACGGATCGGCCCCTTGGCCGGAGGAGAGATAGCGATGAGAACGATGACTCGTACCCTTTCGACGTTGGCCGTACTGGCCCTGGCTTCGGCACCGGCGTGGGCCGGTGGCGCTGGCACCCTGAAATTCGATGAATCGAGCGTGGCAGTGCTCGAGAGCATCGGTATGGCGGTGGTGACCGTCGAGCGCTCCCAGGGCGAGGACGGCGCGGTGACGGTTGATTACTCGAGTACGGACGGCACGGCCACGGCCGGCAGTGATTACGAGGCAGTCTCCGGCACGCTGTCGTGGGCGGATGGCGACGAATCCAACAAGCTGATCCTGGTTCCGATCACCGACGACACCGACGGCGAAGTGAATGAGACGATCTCGCTGTCGCTGGCCAACGCCACCGGCGGCGCCACCATCGATCCGCTGGGCGCGGAATCGACCGTCCTGATCCTCGACAACGATGGCGGCGGCGGGGGCGGTGGTACCGGTGATGACGACGATGACGACGATGACGATGACGATGACGACGATGATGACGATGACGATGACGACGATGATGACGACGATGATGACGACGACGATGACGACGACGACGATGACGACGATGATGACGACAGCGGCGCCGGCTCCTTCAAGTTCGATCAGCGCCAGTTCTACGGCATCGAGGGCGGCAATGTCGCGGTGATCACCGTCGAGCGTTCACACGGTGAGAACGGCGCGGTGACCGTCGACTTCGCAACCTCCGACGGCACGGCCACGGCAGGCTCCGACTACGGTGCGGCTTCCGGAACCCTTTCCTGGGACGCCGGCGACGGCAGCGTCAAAACCTTCCTGATCCCGATCCTCGACGACAGCGAGGACGAAGGCGCCGAGACCGTGCAGCTGACCCTGGCCAACCCCACGGGCGGCGCCACGATCGACTCCCTGCGTGGCACGGCGGTGCTCACCGTGCTCGACAATGGCGACACCGGCGGCGGCACCCCCGGTGAGAACCCGGGAACGATCAAGTTCGACGAGGCGAGCTTCGAGGTGATCGAAGGCTCGGGGCTGGCCCTGATCCGCATCGAGCGCTCGGGCGGCGAGCAGGGCACGGTCTCCGTCGAGGTCTCCACGGCCGACGGCAGCGCCGTGGCCGGTGACGACTACCAGGCGGCGAGCGGTGTGCTCACCTGGGGCCCGGGCGACGGCACCGATCGTGTGATCGAGGTCCCGATCGTCGACGACACCAACCAGGAAGGCACCGAGACGGTCCATCTCACCCTGGCCAACGCCACCGGCGGCGCCACCATCGACCCGGTCCTCGGCTCCTCGGTGCTGTCGATCCTCGACGACGACACCCCGGCCGCGGCCTGCGCCCCCTCGGACACCACCCTCTGCCTGATGAACGGCGCGTTCCAGGTGCAGGTCACCTGGCGCACTCCGCAGGGCGCCACCGGCCCCGGCCACGCCGCCGCTCTGACCGGCAGCGCCGGCACCTTCTGGTTCTTCAACGCCGAGAACTCCGAGATGCTCTTCAAGGTGGTGGACGCCTGCCCCCTGTCCGGCACCTACTGGGTGTTCTTCTCGGCCACCACCAACGTCGACTACACCCTGACGGTGACCGATACCCGGACGGGTGTGTCCAAGCAGTACTTCAACCCCGCCGGCCTCGCGGCCGCTCCCGTGCAAGACACCGCAACCTTCCGTTCCTGCCCCTGATCCGGCCCCTCACCCTGCCTCGAACGCGCCCCCTCTTCCGCTCGCCGGGGAGGGGGCGTCCCTCTTCTTGCCGCTTTGCGGCATGGTATAAAGACGGCAAAGGAGAGCCACCCATGGCCGCCGAGCCGATCTCGAGCCCCGCGCCGATCCTGCGCCTGCCCCCCGTCAACGACGCCTCACTCCACGAAGAGATCTCCCTGCGCGCCGACACCGTCTCGACCCGGGTCGAGGTCAAGAAGGTGCGCGCGGTGGGCAAGAAGGCCCTGACCGGCAAGCACGGCCGGGTGGCCATCGTCGACGGCGCCCGCACTCCCTTCGCCAAGGCCGGCACCGTGCTCAAGGAGATGGACGTGGTCGACCTCGCCGGGGTGGCCCTGGCCGAGCTGGTGGCGAAAACCGCCGTCGACCCGGACTCGATCGACCTGTCGATCTTCGGCGTGGTGATCCCCTCCCTCGCCGCCCCGAATCTGGGGCGAGAAGCGGCTTTCCGGGCCTCCTTGCCCTTCACCGCCCAGGGCACCACGGTCAACCTGGCCTGTGCCTCGGGCAACCGCGCCATCGCCTTCGGCGCCCAAGCCATCCTCTCGGGCGAGGCCGAGGTGGTCGTCGCCGGCGGCGCCGAGTCCCTCTCGAACGTCCCCATCACCTTCGGCAAGAGCGCGGCGGAGAAGTTCATGCGCCTGTCCAAGGCCCGCGGCCTGGGGCAGAAAGTGGGCGTCGCGGGGCAGTTCCGGCCCGCCGACTTCGCGCCGGTGGCGCCGGCCATCGCCGAGTACTCTACGGGTCAGACCATGGGCCAGTCCGCCGAGAAGATGGCCAAAGAGAATGACATCTCCCGCCGGGCCCAAGACGAGCTGGCCCTGCTCTCCCACCGCCGGGCCGCCGTGGCCACCGCCGAGGGCCGCTTCGCCAGCCAGATCGCGCCGACCTTTCCGCCCCCCCGCCACGACCAGGCCGTGACGACCGACAACGGCGTGCGCGGCGATACCTCCTACGAGGCCCTCTCGCAGCTCAAGCCGGTCTTCGACCGCCGCTACGGCACGCTCACCGCTGGCAACTCGAGCCCGATCACCGACGGCGCCTCGGCCGTGCTGCTGATGAGCGAGGAGAGGGCCAAGGCCCTGGGCTACACCCCGCTCGGCTACCTGCGCTCCTGGGCGGTGGCCGCCCTCGACCCCGCGGGGCAGCTGCTCCAGGGCCCGGCCTTCGCGGCCCCCGCGGCCCTGGACGCGGCCGGCGTCAAGCTCGCCGACCTCGACCTGATCGAGATCCACGAGGCATTTGCCGCCCAGACCATCTCGACGCTCAAGGCCCTCGCCTCGAAGCAGTTTGGCGAGGAGGCCCTAGGGCGCAGCGGCGCGGTGGGCGCGGTGGACCTCGAGAAGGTCAACGTCAACGGCGGCTCGATCGCCATCGGCCACCCCTTCGGCGCCACCGGCGGCCGGGTGGTGCTCCAGCTGCTCTCCGAGCTGGGGCGGCGCGGTCTCCAGCTGGGGATGGTGACGGTGTGCGCGGCGGGCGGCCACGGCTTCGCCATGGTGCTGGAGCGCGACTGAAGGTCGCCGGCCGTCTACACCGGCAAGGGCGGCCGGGGCGCCTCGCGCTCGATCAGCAGCAGGGTGACGTCATCGCGCAGGGGCTCGCCGCCGAGGTGGGCCGCCAGCGCCTGCTGGACGCGCTCGTGGACCGCCCGGCAGTCGCCGCCGGCCGCCAGCAGCTCGGCCACCCGAGGGAAGCTGAAGGCGTTGCCCGTGGGGTCGATCGCCTCGGGCAGCCCGTCGGTGTAGAGCAGCAGGAGATCGCCGGGCGCCAGCTGCAGCGGCTCACAAAGCACTGGCAAGGGATCTTTGAGGCCGAGGGGAAGGCTGCCTCGGCCCAGCTCGACGATCGAGCCGTCCGCCCGGCGTAGCAGGGGAAAGGGGTGGCCGGCGAGGAAGTACTCGAGCAGGCCGGTCGCCGGGTCGAGCAGGGCGAAGAACAGCGTCAGGTAGTTGCGGCGATCGCCGGTACGGCAGAGGGTGCGGTTCAAGAGGCCATGCACACGCGCGCAGGTCGGCTCGACGTCGAGGGCGGTGCGGATGGTCGAGTGGGCGATCGCCATGACCAGCCCGGCGCCCATGCCGTGGCCGCTGGCGTCGGCGATGAACAGGGCCAGGCGGCCGTCCGGCAAGGGGTAGAGGTCGAAGGAGTCGCCTCCGACCTCGGCGGCGCTCTCGCTCGAATGGGCGAAGTGCCAGCCGGGTAGGGGTGGATCGGTCTTCGGCAGGAGGTCATGCTGGAGGGTGCGGGCGAGCTCGATCTCGTCGCGCACTCGGAGCTTGTCCACCAGCTCGAGGGTGAGCAGCAAGAACAGCCCGCCGATCGCCGCCATCGACCAGAACGAGGAGGTGTCGACGACCAGCTTCCAGCCCTCGCTGGCCTTGGAGCTCAGGTTGATCTCGAGGTCGAGCAGGCCGAAGAGGGCGGCGAGCAGCGACAGGCCGAAGAGCAGGCGCCGGGCCGGGGAGAGCCGGAAGGCGATGCCTACCAGCAGCAGTCGGGCGCGCTCGAAGAAGCGGGTCACCCGGTCCCGGGGCTCCTGGCCCGCCTGATCCCGGGTCAGGGCCTCGAAGGCCGAGGCGGCGTCCTGGTCGAAGAGGCGGCGGAAGTCCTCGCTCCTTAACCCCTCGGTGGCCTCGCGGACGAAAGCCCGCAAACGCCGGATCGGATGCTCCTCCCGCTTGGCCATGACGAGCCGAGTCTACGGTGAGCAGGGCGCAAGGTTCTCCCAACGCGCTTAGAATCACCCTGCTCGACCGTGGAATCTCGATATGTCAAAAGCCGGAGAGGTCACCCAACTTTTAATCGCGTACGGCCAGGGCGAGGCCGGCGCCTTCGACCAGCTGCTGCCCCTGCTCTATGACGACTTGCGGCGGGTCGCCCGCCGCCAGCTCGCGCGGGGAGGGCGGCCCGACGGCGTGCTCGACACCACCGCCCTGGTCCACGAGTTCTACTTGAAGATGGTCGACCAGACCCGGGTCGACAGCCGCGACCGCGGTCACTTCCTGGCCATCGCCGCGCGCGCCATGCGCCAGGTGGTGATCGGCTTCGCCCGCCGGCAGGGCACCGCCAAGCGCGGCGGCGGGCGGATGCAGACCACCCTCGAAGAGGGCCACATCGTGCTCGAGGACCAGGCGGAGTGGCTGCTCGCCCTGGACGCCGCCCTCTCCCGCCTGGCGGAGCACAGCCCGCGCCTGGCCCAGGTGGTGGAGTGCCGCTTCTTCGCCGGCCTGTCCGAAGAAGAGACCGCTGCCGCCCTCGAAGTCTCGCTGCGCACCGCGCAGCGAGACTGGATGCGAGCGCGGGCCTGGCTGCAAGAAGAGCTGGGCCCTTGAGCAGCGATCCACGCTGGGAGCGGGCCGACCGCATCTTCGACCGCGCCCTCGATCTTACGGGCCCGGCGCGGCAGGCCTTCCTCGACGCCGCGTGCAAGGACGATCACGAGCTGCGCCGGCTGGTCGAGCGCCTGCTCGCCCACGCCCAGGACCACTCGGTGGAAATGGCCCCGGGGGCGGCCCTCGCCGGCCCCTTCGGCGACGCCTTACGCCGCGAGCTGACCGAGGTCGAGGAGCCCCTGACCGGGACCACCCTCGGCCGCTACCGGGTGCTGGAGGAGCTGGGCCGGGGCGGCATGGCCGTGGTCTACCTCGCCGAAAGGGCCGACGGCCAGTTCGAGCAGCGGGTGGCGGTCAAGGTCTTGAAGCGGGGCCTCGACTCCGAGGAGATCGTGCGCCGCTTCGAGCAGGAGCGCCGCATCCTCGCCCGTGCCCAGCATCCCGGCCTCGCCAGCCTGCTCGACGGCGGCGTGGCCCCCGACGGCCGCCCCTACCTGGTGATGGAGCACGTCGAGGGGGTACTCATCGACAGCTTCTGTGACCAGCGCAGCCTGAGCACCGCCGAGCGCGTGAGGCTCTTCCTCCAGGTGGCGCGGGCGGTCGAGGCGGCCCACCGCAACCTCATCGTCCACCGCGACATCAAGCCCGGCAACATCCTGGTCACCGGTGACGGCCACGCCAAGCTGCTCGACTTCGGCATCGCCAAGCTGCTCGATCCCACTGACAGCCGCTCCGGGCGCCGGGCCACCAAGACCGCCACCCGGCTGATGACCCCGGCCTGGGCCAGCCCCGAGCAGCGCCGAGGCGAGGCGGTGACCACGGCCTCGGACATCTACCAGCTCGGGCTCTTGCTCTACCGGCTGCTCGCCGGCTCGGTGCCCACCGCGGGGGAGACCGTGGAGCTGCCGCGGCCCTCGGCGTGGCTGCGCTCGAAGCCTGCCGCCGAGGAGGTGGAAGACGAGGGGCTCAGCCTCGAGGAGCTGGCTGCCCGCCGCTCGACCACCCCCGCCCGGCTGGTGCGCGAGCTCGCCGGAGACCTCGACACGGTGCTCGGCGTGGCCCTCCGGCCGGAGCCGGAACGGCGCTACGGCTCGGTGGGGCTGTTCGCCGCCGACCTCGAGCTGTGGCTCGAGGGCCGGCCGGTGTCGGCGCGGCCGGACACCGTGGTCTACCGCCTGGACAAGTTCGTGCGCCGGCACCGCGCCGCCGTGGTCACCGCCGCCGCCGGTGCCCTCCTGCTGCTGGCGGTCGCCGTGGCCTACACCCGCGAGTTGGCCCGCGAGCGGGACCGCGCCCGCCAGGCGGCCGAGCAGGCCACCCAGACGGCGGACTTCCTGCGCGGCCTCTTCGCCGTGGTCTCACCGACCCGCTCGCAGGGCGAGCAGATCACCGCCCGCGAGCTGCTGGATCGGGGGGCCAGGCGGATCGAGGCGGAGCTCGGGACTCAGCCCCGGCTGGCCAGCTCCCTGCTCGCCCTGGTGGGCGAGGTCTACCGCGACCTCGGGCTCTTCGAGGAAGCGCTCCGGGCCCTGGATCTTTCCGTGAAGCTGCAGAAGGAGGACCCCGAGGCCCCTCTGGCCACCTTGCCTGCTGCACTCAACGACCTCGGCCTGGTGCATCTCGAGCGGGGCTATGTGGCGAAGGCGGAGGCGTCGTTCCGTGAGGCCCTGGCGGTGGGCCGGGAGGTCCTTGCGCCCGACCACCCCGAGCTGGCTTTGATCACCGACAACCTCGGTCGTGCGCTGACCATCGAAGGCAAGGCGGAGGCGGCAGCTCGCCTGCACCGCGAGGCCCTGGCCGTTCTCGAGAAGCAGCTCGGGCCCGACCAGCCGGAAGTCGGCTTCGCGGCTCGCAACCTCGCCCTGGCCTACAAGAAGGCCGGAGATCGCAAGAGTGCCGAGGAATGGCTCAAGCGCTCCTTGCAGGTGCTCGAGAAGAAGCTGGGCGAGGACCATGCCAGCGTCGCCGAAGTCCGCGCCGAGCTGGCGGACGTGCTGATGCGCCTGCGTCGCTTCGACGAAGCCGAGCAGCTCTACCGGCAGGTCGTTCCGGCGATCGAGAAGGTCTTCGGGCCCGAGCATCCCAAGCTGGCGGCGGTCCTGGCCGACTACGCGAGTCTGCTCGGGCGCTCGCCGACCTCGACCGAGGCCCTGCCGATGCTCGAGCGATCCCTCGAGATCCGCCGCCGGGCTCTGGGGGAGGTCCATCACGAGGTGGCCTCGGCCTGGAACGAGATCGGCCTGTTCCATCGACAACGAGATGACTGGCCCGAGGCCGAGCGGGCCTTCACCCAGGCGGTGGTGATCCTGCAGGCGGCCCTCGGCCCGGATCACGTGGACGTGGGGCTGTACCTCAACAACCTGGCGGGTGCCCTCGAACAGCTCAACCGGCCGGAGGAGGCCCTGACCCACTACCGGCGGGTGGTCGCCATCCGCGAGCTGACCACCGGTCCGACGCACCCGACCCTGAGCGTGCCCCTCTTCCGCATCGCTACGCTGGAGCTCGCGCGGGGAGATCTCGGCGCCGCGGAGGCGACGGCCCGCCGCCTGCTGACTCTCGGCGAAGGCGATGACCCGGCCGGGGCGGCCCACGCCCGGGCCCTGCCGGAGATCCTGCTGGGGAGGGTGCTGGCACGGCAGGGCCGGTGGGAGGACGCGCAGGCCTTGCTCTCGCCCTATGAGGATGCTGCCGAAGAGCATGTCCGCGGCCGGGCCCTCGAAGCCCTGGAGGAGCTCTACCGGGGCTGGGGCAAGACCGAGCAGGCGGCGGCGATCGCGAGCAAGAGGTCGCAGTAGGGGCGCGGTCTCCGCGCCCTTCCCCAGCATCGCCGGGGGCTGAACCCCCCGGCTAGGTTGGACCCGTCGCTGCGCGACGGGGGAGATCCCTCCGCTTCGCCTGCAGCGCAGGCTCCGGTCGGGATGACAACGGGGGCTCCCTGTCAAGTGGCCCCGATGTCATCCCGAGCGAAGGGCCGAAGGCCCGCAGACGAGGGATCTCTGTGGGCGGGGGAGCGTCGCGCAGCGACGCGGCGACGGTAGCCAGGGGCTTCAGCCCCCGGCGTGCTGCTCCCCTACGGGCAGATCTCCGTGCAGAGCCGGCAGCGGAAGGTCGCCGTGCCGTCCCAGCCAACCTGGCTGCTGGTGCACATGCCACCCCCCACCGCTCCCGGCGGCGGGCCGGTGCAGGGAGCGGTCTCGGTGTAGGAGATCTGGCAGTGGTGGTCCCAGCCCTCGCCGTAGCAGAAGTCGTCGGCGTAGGCCCGGCAGTTGGCCTGCCCGTTCGACACCGCAGAGGTGCAGTCCGAGCCGCAACCCCAACAGCCAGGTGCCGGCAGAGAGTAGGTTCCGCTGGTACAGGGACAGACGACCCTGCAGCCGAGCTTTGGCTGCATTCTGGGGTTGAAGAGGCCCGCTTCGAGCTCGGCGAGCGTGGGCTCGGAGGCGAGGACGGGCGTGGTCGGCCCCGGGTCCGCGGTGGTCACCGGGGCAGGGAGCAAGGTCAGGGAGAACACAAAGGCGTAGAGAACCCCCAAGGCCAAGGCGTGGCACTTCTTCATCGCGCATCTCCTTCAGGTCGGAAGTTCAGATTGCCAAGTATAGCACTCTTGGGAAGGAGAAGCGCGAGAGGCTGGGGGAGTCAGGAGGCTGGCAGGATTTCGAGGCGCTGCACCGCCCGTGCCTCGTCGGCGAGCCGGCGGTGTTCGTCTCCCTGGATGCGGTCGCGCAGCCGGGGCGACACCGGGATCACCATCGGCACCGGCTTCCACTCGAAGGGGGTGCCAGCCGAGGCGTCGAAGACCTTGCCGCGGGCCACCAGCTCGGCGGCTTCCGGGAAGGGGAGCCCCGCAAGCAGGGCTTCGAGGGCGAGGAAGCGGCCCTCGTCCGCGGGCTCGAGGAAGTGGGCGAAGGGGTAGGACTGGCGGGCGATGTGGTAGTGGGCCGGGACGAAGAGGACGCCGTCCAGCCGCAGCCGGTCGCAGATCAGCACCAGCAGGGCCACCACGTCGCGCAGCAGAGAGAGCCCCGGGTGCTTCTGCCCGGGCAGGGGCCGTCGCCCCGCGGGGAAGCGGGCGCGCGGGTTCTGGAGCAGCAGCCACTCGACGACCAGGAGCTCGCCGTCGGGCAGCATGCGGCGGTCCCGCCGCAGGCGCAGCTCGACCAGCACGTCCTGCCTCTCCTCGTCGGCGAAGACGCGGATGGTCTGACCGGCAGGGTTGTCCAGCTCACACTCGAGCACCGGGTGGTCGAAGCCCCGAGAGCGCAGCCGGGCGAAGAAGCCATAGCGCTCCAGAGCGTGCTCGATGCCCTCGGGGGAGTAGAAGTCCAGCAGGCGGCTCGCGGGCATCGGCGTGCCGCCGGGCAGCAGATCCTCGGCCGAGATGCCGAGCTCGTTCTCATTGCCCCGGGCCGGCCCGGTCAGGGCCTCGGGCTGCATCAGCGAGGCGAAGTAGCGATAGCGGCGCAGGATCACCCCTTCGGTCGAGGGCGGCTCGAGCCGCTCGCCCCCCGAGCAGTACCAGCCCAGGAAGCGGGCGCTGTAGCGCCAGGCTCCGGTGCCGTAGCCGCCTGCCAGAAGCACCACCAGGGGCAGCCGCGGCCGCCCGGGGCGCTCGACCTGCTCGACCACGAAGCGGTCCCGGGCCAGCAGACCCGCCGCCGTGATGCGCCAGTTGCCGATCCCGTCATCCGCCGCCGGGTCCACCCCCGCGAGGTAGAAGACCAGCCCCGGCTTCGCCGCCGCCAAGGCCCTGGGCAGGTGCTCGCGCAGGGCCGCGAGGTAGGCCGCGTCCTCCACCCCGGCCCCGAGGGCGATCGAGGTGTCTCCCACGGCCTCGACGGGGGCCAGGTCCTGGTTGTGGATCGAGAAGGTGTGCACCGAGTCGTCAGCGGCGAAGATCGTGCGGGTGCCGTCGCCGTCGTGGAGATCGAGGTCGATCACCAGGATCCGCTCGCCGAAGCCCTGCGACCGGAGCTCGGCGATCGCCACCGCCACGTCGTTGATCAGGCAGAAGCCGTGGCCGCGGTCGGCGTGGGCGTGGTGCAGCCCGCCGCCCAGGTTGATCGAGCGCCGCCGCCCTTCGAGGGCCAGCCGGGCGGCGCGCATCGTGCCGCCGACCATCATTCGCTGCGACAGCCACACTCGCTCTTCCAAAGGCGCCGGCAGCTCGACGCCGAGCATCGGCACCAGCCCGCCGGGCTCGAGCAAGGAGGCGAGGTAGGTCTGGTCGTGCACCCGGGCCAACGCCGCGAACGACGCCGGCCGCGGCCAGCTCAGGTCGCCGCGGGCGATCAGGTCGTTCATTGCCAGGAAGGTGAGGATGTTCTCCGCGCGCCGGGGATCCTGCTTCATCCACGGCACCTCGACGGCGTAACGGCTGCTGTAGACGAAGCGAGGGTGCCGGTATCGGCCCACCACCTTCAACTGCCGAACCAGCCTGCGCAACAGATGAGCCACGTGGGGATCCTCGGCGGGCAGTGTAGCAGCGGGGAACGGTAAGGGCGGACACGTTGGGCCGCCCCTACGGACCGGATACCGGAGGCCCTTCCGTGGGGGCCGACCGATGTGTCGACCCTCCGGGCTTGGACTCGGAGACGCCCACCACGTCCGTCCTCCCGAAGTCCCCGCCTTTGAACAGCAGCGGCTCCACCGCCAGGCGGCTCAGGGCGTAGGCGAAGCAGTCGCCGTAGTTGAGGCCGGCCGGGTGGCGGCCTTTGCCGTAGGTGCGGAAAGCGTGGCGGGCGATCTCGACTTGCTCGACGGTGACCGGGATGACCTCGATCTGCGCCTTGTGGAGGAGGAGATCGAGCTCCCGGCCTCCGGCCTCACCGAGCCGGGTCTCCACGACCATGGCGGCCTCGAAGAGAGAAGCGGCGGAGAGGAGCCGAGTAGGGTCCTGGGCGATGGCCTCTTCGAACGCCGGGGCCTCGGGCTCGTCGAAGAGCATCGCGAGGAGGGCCGAGGTGTCGAGGACCATCAGCCGGGAAGCCCGTGCTCGTCATAGCCGAGGATCTCGTCTGCGGACCGGGAGTCAAGCACGGGAAGGGCAGCGCAGCGCTTGCGGATGGCGGCCAGCTCGTCCTGGAGGCGAGGGGCCGTGGGCCGACCTCGAAGCCTCCGGAGGCGTTCCTTGAGGGCATTCAGCACCGCGTCGGTCAGGCTTTCGCCGGTGACGGCGGCCAGCTCGCGGGCCAGGAGGTCGGCTTCCGGGTGTTTGATGCTGAGGGCCATGGTGTCTTCTTTCTAGAAATCTGGGTGGATTCTAGATAGCCAGACGTGCCGGGTCAAGGTTCTCCCGGGAGACTTCCCCGAGGTGCCAGCCACTTCGGGCGGACCCTCCGGAGGGCGCAGAGCGCCCGGACTTGCGTGCCGACGCAGAGCGTCGGCACGAGGAGATCCGGCTCCCAAATCTCCGTCCCGCCAGGGACGTACATGGGTAGCGAGGCGTTTGAACGCCTCGTGCTCAGGGGCCGCAGGCTCGGCAGGACCCTCAATCCAGCCCTCTCCCGGCCCACCCAGACCGGCCTTTCGGGAGAGGGGGCCGGAGGGGAATGGATCCCTCGGCTTCGCTCGGGATGACAGCGGGGCCGGTGGTCCTCAGTTCGCCGTCCGCAACCTCACCACCGTCGCCCCCCAGCCGCCGGCCTCGGCCGGGGCGTCCTGGAAGTGGGCGACGCGGGGGTCCCTTTCGAGCAGGGTGCGCACGGTCTGGCGTTGCACGCCGACGCCCCGGCCGTGGATGATGCGCACTTCGGTGAACCCCAGGGCCACCACCTCGTCGAGCCAGGCGCGCACCAGGTCCGGGACGTCCCGAGGCGGGAAGCTGTGGAGGTCGAGCACGTCGGTGATCGGCAGCTCCACCGCCTCGGGGAAGTCGTCGTCCTCGTCCTCGCTCATCGCTGCGACTCCCGAGCCATTCTCCGACTTACTTGAACAGCTTCAGGAACACCAGGTAGGCCACGAAGCCGTCGTCTGGCCCGGCCACCGGGGCGCCCACGCTGAGCTGGACGACGGTGTTCCACGGCCCGATGAACTGCCCGTTCACCCCCACGCCGGCCAGCACCTCGTTGTCGAGGCCGGTGGCGTCGTCGTTGGCCAGGCCGGTGTCCACGGCCCCTTCCAACCGGAAGCTCTCGCCCACGGCCACGCCGTAGCGCAGCCGGCCGATCAGCACCTCCTCGGCCCGCACCCGGCCGGACTGGTAGCCCTGGATTCCGGTGCCGCCGAAGAAGTCGAAGCCGTACTTCGAGAAGCGGTCCAGGTTCGAGCCCCCGGCGTAGTCCAGGGCTGCTGAGAAGCGGCGGAACTTCGGCAGGTACCAGGTCTTCGAGACCGAGGCCTGCCAGAGGGCGTAGGTATCCTGGTCCTCCTCGAAGTCGGTGTTGCCGGGCAGGCCCCAGAAGGCCCAGTCCTGCCGCTTGTTCCAGCTGCCGGTGAGGGCCAGCTGATAACCCGAACGCGCCCACCGCGCATCCAACTTGAGGCTATGGGTGATGGTGTCCTCGGGCAGGATGAAGGCCGGGTCGGTGTCGTCGGCCTCCTGGAACTTGTCGTAGGTGGCCTCGTACTCCAGGCCCACCTTGACGAACTCGCCGATCGGGTGCCCGATCAACACCGAGACGTTGCCGGTGGTCGACTCCACCTCCTCGGCCGGCGCCTCGACGTCGTCGCGGAACAGCTCGTCCGAACGCGGGAAGGCGAAGACGAAGGCGTCCAGGCCGACGTCAAACTTCGAGCCCAGGAAGCGGGGCTGGGCGAAGTCCACGGTGGCCAGGGCGCCGCCGAAGAAGAAGTTCAACTGGTTGCCGGTGCCCTTGACGTCGAAGGAGAAGTAGTTGATCCCGAGGAGAGGCAGGGGATAGTCGAGGGAGTCGTCGTAGAAGGTGCCGCCCAGCAGGAACAGCTTGCCGGTGTCGTAGCCCTCGCGCACCACCCTTTCCTCGGAGCCTTCCTGCTTGACCAGGTAGCGCAGGCCGCGGGCCGTATCCCGCACCATGGTCACCTCGGAGGCCAGCACTTGCTCGCGCCGGGTCTCGAAGTCGCTGCCGTTGATCAGGATGGCGGAGAGGTCGATCTGGCGCTCGACCACGGTGGTGGTGTTGATCACCGAGAGGATCTGCTGGGCCACCGTGGACACCGGCAAGAAATAGCTCTCCGGGCTCCAGGGGGCGGCCTGACCGTCGGCGGTCAGGGGCCGAAAGGAGACCGTCTCCTCGTTCGACAGCACCTCACCCTCGAGCCCCAGCTGCACGGCGCGGGTCTGCACCCGGGCGTAGATGGCCTTGTCCACCCACACCGTGCCGCGGAACAGCTTCTCCGCCTCGGCCACGGCGTCGGCCACCGGCCGAAACTCCACCACCCAGCAGTCGCGGCCGTCGATCGTCTCCGAGCCCCGCAGGCGGTAGCTGTAGCGCTTGGAGAGCTGAATCTCGAGAGGCATGGCCGCGGCCTTCTCGGGCTGGATCAGGGGGATTTCAGGCAGGGTCTTGCTGCGCCACTTCACGCCGTTGATGAACAAGCTCTGCCAGGCCCAGTCGAAGCCGGATCCACGGCGGAAGAAGAAGTCTCCCTGCAGGGTGGCCTCGAAGGCGCCGGTGCCGGCGCCGCCCGCGGCGAAGCGCAGGTGGGTGGTGTTGACCGCCTGGTAGTGGTCGATCTTGCGGCTCTGGCCGTCCTCGAAGGCCTGCAGGCGGCGCAGGATCTCCTCGACCGGCATCTCCCGCTCGGAGGACACCGCCACGGCCTCGGCCACCCCGCCTTCGAGCTCGGCCGCCGAGGCCCGCTCGAAGCGCAGGAAGGTCACCGGCGCCGGGAACACCAGGGTGATGGCCAGGCCGCCGCCGGCGCGGGCGTTGGCGCGGCCGGCGGCGAGCTTGCCGGTGCGGGGGTCGACGGCCTCCGGCTTCTTGAGCTGTGGATCGGAGAAGGCGAGGGTCACTTCCTTGGCCCCGGGGGGGGAGCGCACCAGCAGGCGCAGGCCGAGGTCCTCGCCGCGCACGAAGGCCCAGGCACCGGCGGCTCCCTCGGGGGCCGAGCCGGCGTCGTAGGAGAGGTCACCGTGGAACTCGTTGGCGAGCAGCACCAGGGGTGCGAGGGCAGCCTGGTTCGGCGACGGCAGGTCGAAGAAGGCGATCGAGCCCCCCAGCCGGGCAGCGTCAGCGGCCAGAGCCAGGGCCTCGGTCGGCTCGGCGGGGAAGGGGATGCCCTCGATCACCACCGGGCGGCCGGGGTCGAGCTCGGTCAGGGCGGCGAGGCTCTCGGCGAGGGCGGCCTCGGGGGCGTTGGCCAGGCTGACGCCGTCCAGGTAGGCGGCGATCTCCTCGCCATAGAGGGCCTCGAGAGCGGCACGGTCGCCGGGCAGGGGCTGGCTGACCACCCGCGCCTGGGGTTGGGCGCCGGAGATCGCCGAGGCCGCGCGCTTGATCAGGAAGGCCACGTCGAGGGCGGAGGGCCCCTCGGCCGGGGCGACCGCAGGCTGCCAGACGATCTGGAAGTGGCTGCAGCGGCTCGCCGCCCGGACCACGGCGGCGGCAGCCTTGAGCTCGGCCTCCAGCTCGCCGAGGTGCTGCTGGATCGGCGCTGCGGCGTGGAAGATCAGGCGCAGCCAGGGGGTCGCCCCGGCCTCGGCGACGGCGGCGGCCTGGGCCGCTGCCGCCGTGGGATCGGAAGCGCTAAGATGGTGGCCCCACGCCAGGTAGAGCCGGCCGTCCGGAGAGATCGCCGGCAACTCCCCGAGGAGCGCCGCAGCGGTGGTGGCGTCCGCCACGGACACCCCCGCGCAGGGCCGGCAGGGGGGCACCGCGGCGAGGGCGGGAAGGCTCGAAAGGGCGAGAGCAAGAGGCAGGAGCATCGCGAGTCGTCTCATGGCGGGCGAGCATAGCAGCGCCGTCGGTCCGTCCGTCTCGCGGCGTCGTACCGCTTCACGTAGGATGTAATGATCGCTGACTAGGATTGTGCTCATGTTGGAAACGAAGATGGAGTTCTCCGGCCTCCTCGCCTCGATCCCGGCTTCGGACCTGTTCCAGTGGGCGAAGAACGATCGCCGCACCGGCGACCTGGTGGTGCGTCGCAGCAGCCGGGAGAAGCGGCTGTCCTTCCGCGACGGCACCCTGGTGGGTGCCACCTCGGACGACCCGGCTGAGTTCTTCGGCCAGTACCTGCTCTTGAACGGCTATCTCTCCGAGGGCGACCTGGTGGGCGCTCTGGCCTTCTGCGCCGAGAACGGCAAGCGGCTGGGCAGCGCCCTGGTGGAGTTGGAGGTCCTGCCCCGCGAGAAAGTGGCGCGCGCCCTCCACGACCACATCCAGGACTTGACCCTCGATCTCTTCTTGTGGGACCGGGGGGTCTTCTTCTTCGAGTCCGGGGAGCCGGAGACCGAGGAGATTGCCGCCGAGCCGATCGACAGCTTCTTCGTGGCCATGGAGGGGACTCGCTGGCTCGATGAGTACCGGCGCATCCGCCGCGTCCTCACTCACGACGAGATCATCCTGCGCCGGAGCCGCAAGGGCGACGAGCTGCCCGGGCTGTCCCCCCTCTCCCGCCGGATCCACCAACTGGTCGACGGCGAGCGCACCCTCGGGCAGGTGCACCGTGCCCTCGGTGGCTCTCTCTTCCGCTTCCTCGCCGCGGTCCTGGACCTCTGCGTCAAGGAGGTCCTCGACATCGCCTCGACCAGGACGGCCTCGGCCAGCGCCACCCGTGAGCTCTCCCTCCACGACCTGATGCTGGCCCAGGCCGGGGTGCGGGCCCATGACGGCAGCCGGGGCACGGCCAGCCACGAGGGAGTGCCCTTCGCCCTGCTCGAGAAGATGGTGCCGATCTGGCTCGGCGAGCCGATCCCGCCGAACCAGAAAGACAGCTTCTACCTGAGATGCGACGGCTCGACACGGCTGCGGGACCTCTTGACCAGCCGCCGCAAGGACGAGCTGGACCTGCTCTTCACGGCCCTCGGGCGGGGGGTGCTGGCTCTACTGCCGGCGCCCATCGCCGAGCTCGAGTCCACCGCGGACCGCCGCCGTACCCCCGAGGGGCGGCGCTGGTGGCGGCGGATCGTGCCGGGTCTGGGTGAGGGGCCGAAGGGCGACTAGCCGCGGCTAGCCCAGCGCCGCGAGCACGGCCGCGGAGCCGCTGACGGTGACCCCCGGGGCCGGCTCGACCCCGAGGTAGCGCACCACGCCGTCCTCGAGCACCAGGGCATAGCGCCGCGAGCGCGTGCCCAGCCCGGCCCGGGAGAGGTCGATGGCGAGGTCCCAGGCGCGGGCGAGGTCGCCGTTGCCATCCGCGAGCATCAGGATCTGGTCGCCCACGCCGCGGTCCTTGGCCCAAGCGCGCATCACGTGGTGGTCGTTGACCGCCACGCACGCCACGAGGTCCACCCCTTTCGCGATCAGCTCGCCGTGCTGGGCCAGGAATCCTGGAAGGTGGCTGTCCGAGCAGGTGGGCGTGAAGGCCCCCGGCACGGCGAAGAGCACCACCTTCTTGCCGGCGAAGAGGTCCTTGGTGGCGGCGTCCTCGGTGCCCTCGGGGCGGACGGCCTTGATGGTGACGTTGGGCAGGGTGTCGCCAACCTGGATCATGGGGAGTCGCTCAGAAATGAAAGACCTGGTGGACGGGGACGGAGAAGCCGGGCAGGACGTCGGCGCCGTCGAGGAGGTCATCGCCCGAGAAGGAGTGGATGTCAGCCGCGGAGCGGTAGGCGGTGATGCGCTCGGCCTTGGGGTTGACCACCCACACCAGGCGGCAGCCCGATGCCAGGTACTCGAAGACCTTGTCCTCGACCTCGCTCATGGTGTCGGAGGGGGAGAGCACCTCGACTGCCAGGTCCGGAGCGCCTTCCCAGAAGCTGTCGGAAGGACCGGTTGGGGGAATCCGCTCGGCGCTGACGAAGGCCACGTCCGGGGCACGCACCGTGTCAGGATCGCGAGCCAGCACGAAGCCGGTCTCGGCGGCGTAGGTCTGGCCGAGTCCTCGCTCCTGGACGAAGTTTGCCACCAACCTCCCGAGCTCCAGGGCAAGGCGGCCGTGCTTGCTCCCTGCAGGTGACATACACCTCACCTCCCCTTTCACCAACTCATAGCGAAGGTCGTCATCCGGGAGCGCGAGCAGCTCCTCGGCCGTCATGAGGGATTCGGTGATGACGATCATGGTCGGCTTCCTGGCTGGGGATGATAGTACCAGCGCGCGGCCAAGGGCGCCCCGCCCCGTCGTCATCCCGACCGGAGCCCGCGCAGCGGGCGGAGCGGAGGGATCTCCCCATGGGAGCGCCGCCCGCCCCAGCCGCCCCTCTGCTTTGCTCGGGGCGGCAGCTGGTGCGGGGGCGGCACATCGATAGGCGTCGGTCCTATGCCTCCGCCTCGCTTGATCCGCCGGAGGTGTAGGCGCGGCCGAGCCGAGCTACGGCGGCCAGCTCGTCGAACCACTGCACCTCTTGCGCCGACAGTTGGCGAGCGAGCCGGTCCGAGTCTCCTCCGAGCAGCTCCTCGATCAAGCCGAGTATGGCGTTCTTGAGCTCGTCGGCCAGGTTCAGCAGGGCATCGATCCATCGGGGGAGGGCAGCCCCGAAGAGGCCGAAGATCCACTCGAGGATCGCTCTCAGGATCTTCTTCACCTCCTGGAAGTGCTTGGCCAGCCAACGCAGGAACTTGCTGATCCACCCTGCCTTCATGCCTCGCTCCATCGTCGCAGTGGTCGACCGGAGAAGCTCGACGCCAGCCTGATGACGCACCAGCTCGTTGAGCTCTTGCTGCTGGGCGGGAGCGAGGCGGGCGGCCCGCGTCAGTGTGAAGGTGACCAGTCGCTCCATCTGGACCTGGAGCGCCTGGGTCGAGGAGTCGACCATTGCCATGGTCTGCTCATCCTCGGCCCGGCGGGCGGCCTCAAGGGCCTGCTGCCGGAACGACTCGGTGTAGCGGCTGATCCCGCCGGTGAACTCCCGGAGGAGCCCGAGATCGTCACTTCTCTTGCCGGGCTCGGGCGCTTGATCGTTGGGTTCTTTCTGAGACATGTCCACTCTCCTTGGCTCGGGGCTCGGTCTCAAACGGGGCCTCTGGCGGGCTACCCTCGACTTGATTGATTCCGCCGCGAAGCCCCGGCGCCCCGTGGACTACGGGGGGAGCCGAGCCTCCCTGCCTCCGAGAATCCCCTCGTGAGCGTTTTGGTTACTGGGGTGGGCCTGAATCTGCTGTCGCCGCCAGCCGCCCGCTGAGCACGGTCACCGCACGGCCGGCGAGGAGGCAGCGGTCGGCTTCCCGGCGGATGGTCAGCCAGCCGCCGCGGGCGGAGGCCTGGTAGGCCCGGACGGAGTCCTTGCCCAGCTTCTCCAGCCAGTACGGGCCGATGCCGCAGTGGGCCGAGCCGGTCACGGGATCCTCGTCCACCCCGGCGGCAGGGGCGAAGAAGCGAGACACGCAGTCCGCATCCGGCCGGCTGGCGCGGGCGGTGACGGACACCCCCCGCACCCGGGGTTCCAGGGCACCCAGCCGGCGAAAGTCGGGAGCCAGGGCGAGCACGGCAGCCTCGCTCTCGAGCTCGAGCAGGAAGTCCTCGCCGTAGCGGCCCACGCAGCAGGGCGGTGAAGTGAGCCCCAGGGCCTCGGTCAGGCCCGGTGACGGCTCGGCCGGCTGCACGTCGTGGCAGGGGAAGTCGAGCTCGATCTCCTCGCCACGCCGCCGCGCTGTCAGGAGGCCGCTCAGGGTGTGGAAGCGGGCCGTCTCCTCGGGCCGCAGTCGCCCGGTTCCCCACAGGGCGTGGGCGGAGGCGAGGGTGGCGTGGCCGCAGAGCTTGACCTCCACAGCCGGGGTGAACCAGCGCAGGAGCCAGCCGTCCCCCTCGGGCAGCAGGAAGGCGGTTTCGGAGAGGTTCATCTCCCGCGCCACGGCCGCCAGCCACTCGTCCGGCCGCGGTCCGTCCAGGAAGCACACCGCCGCCGGGTTGCCGGCGAAGGGCTGATCGGTGAAGGCGTCGATCTGGAGAAGCTCGAGCATGGGGGCCTCAGCCGGAAACGGCCGCGTCCGGCCGCGGCCAGGGGTAGTCGATGTAGTGGGCGGTGTCGCGGGCGGCGTCCTCGCCGCAGAGGTGGGCCACCACCGAAAAAGCCATGTCCATGCCGGCGGCCACCCCGGCCGAGGTGAAGATGCCGTCCCGCACCACCCGCGCCGTGCGCTCCACCTCGATGGTCGGGTCGAGCGAGGCGAGCAGGTCGAGGGCCCCCCAGTGGGTGGTGGCCCGGCGGCCGGCGAGCAGGCCCGAGCGGGCGAGCAGCAGGGAGCCGGTGCACACCGAGGTCACCAGCTTGGCCCCCGCCGCCACCCGGTGGATCCAGGCCAGCACCTCACCGTCCTCGAGCAGGGCACGGGTGCCCACGCCCCCCGGCACGACCAGCAGGTCGATCGGCGGGCAGTCGGCGAAGTGGTAGTGGGGCAGAACCTGGAGGCCGCCGACGGTCTGGAGCAGCGCCGTCACCCGGGCCACCGTGAAGACCTGGAAAGGCGCCCCCTCCTCGGTACGCCGCGAAGCCACCCCCGGCACCAACCGAGCCCGCGAGAAGACCTCGAACGGCCCGGCGAAGTCGAGAACCTCGACGCCGTCGAAGAGGAGGATGCCGACTGAGAGGGGTTTGTTCATCGTGGGCTCGTCTGGGGAAGCGATGCAGGCGCGGATCATATCGCCTCTCGCCCGGGTGTCCGCGGCTTGGCCTGCGGTGAGACGTTCAGCTACGGTAGACTTCGCTAACACCCGATCACGTTGCTCTACCTTTGCTCTCGAGGCCCAGGCCCAGGGAAAGGGCTGAGACCGAACCATCGCCATGACCGCACGTCCGCTGAACGTCTTCGTCTCCTACGCCCAGGAGAGCCCCGAGCACGCCGAGCGGGTGCGGCGGCTGGTCGAGCAGCTCCGCGCACAGGGGTTCCGCTGCTCCTACGACCAGGACCCGGCCTGGCGCGAAGAGGGCTGGCTGGAGTGGATGAAGCACGAGATCGAAAAATCGCACGTGGTGCTGATGGTGTGCTCGTCCCAATACGCCAAGGTCGAGGGCGGAGCTGGTCAGCCGGTCAGAGGACGGGGATCGCGATTCGAATACACCCTCCTCCGGGACGAGGTCTTCTCCGCGGGGATGCGTAACAAGAGGATCGTGCCGATCCTCCTCGGCGGAGTCTCGGAGGAAGTGATCCCGGCAGAGTTCCGGGATTACACGTACTTTCGACCGGACTCGGAGGCAGGCTTCGGCAGGCTGGTGGAGCATCTGCGGCTCCCCCGTTGCGGCGCGCTGGGGCCTGGTCGTCCGTCGGCGTCGCGCTGGCAGTCCCGATCTCGTGCCCCACGGCGGGCCGTGGCTGTCGGCGCAGCCCTCCTCGGGGTCTTCCTCCTGATCGTGATGATTCAGCGCTGGCCGGCGGATACGGCTCGCATCGAGCCACCAACCCACGAAACCGAGGTCCAGACACCCGCGACAGCGCCGCCGAACTTCCCGGGCGCCTCTCAGCCGATCGAGGAGCGACCCAAGCCGCATGTGGAGGACCGGAAGCCACGGCCGGCGCCTTTGCATGCCGAGTTTCGACTGGGGGACGGTCAGGCGCGGACTTTTCTCGGTGGCAGGGTCACGATCTCCGTGGTCTACCACCAACTCGGTAGCCGTACCTACGGCACCCTGTACCTGAACGTGCACGGGCAGGAACCCCGCAAGGAGCCACTCGCCCACGCCGGGCCGTTGCTCTTCGAGCTGAACGGCAATCAGTATTCCCTCACGGTGCTCGAGGACAACGAGGCGACCCGCTCCGCCTCCCTCGAGCTGAACGAGCTTCGCTGATGCCGATAACGATGTTGGTACCGAACAGGAGTCGAATCGACCCATGAACAACAGAGTGTTGACCGTAGCCCTCAGTATGCTGTCCCTCGTAGGTCTCGCTCGCGAGGTCGAGGCCCAGAAGCCCCTCTCCGACGCCACAGAGGAGCTTGCCCAGAAGATTGCCACCAGCATGAACGAGGACCAGAAGCGGAGGGTCGCGGTGCTGCCGCCGCGGATGAACGACGGCCCGGAGAATCAGCTCTGCACCTACATCGCCGAAGAGCTGCTGAGTCATCTCGTCAACCTCAGGAAGGTCGAGGTGGTCGAGCGGGGGCTGCTCGAGAAGCTGCTCGAAGAAATCGACCTCGGCCGCAGCGCCGCCATCGACCCCAAGACTGCGCAGGAGGCGAAGAAGATCTCCGGCGCCGACGCCTTGGTGTTGGGTGTGGTGACGGAGTTTCCCAGCTACGTGGCGGTGAACAGTCGGATGATCGACACCGAAACGGGCCTGATCTTCGCTGCTGCGCAGGTGAAGATCTTGAAGGACGAGAACGTCAAGCAGTTGATGGCGCCGAGCACGCGGGTTCAGAGCGTGACACGAAGCTTGTCGACATCGGGTAGTGCATCAAGCAGTGAGCTGGCTCCTGAGCCAGTTGTCCAGAACCTCGACAAGTTCAAGTTCGAGCTTACCGGCTGCTGGGCGAAGGGCTCAGACCTGGAGTGCCGATTCTTTGTTACCAACGAGGCCGCAGACAGAGACCTTGGGATCTATGGTTGGTCTCGCGTCTTCGATGAGGAGGGGAATGAATACCCAGTGTCAGCTGTAGCCCTTGGCAACGCCGGTGGTGATAGGAGTGCCAGTAATCGACTCCTCACTGGAGTGCGAGTCAAGCTCACGATGAATTTCGAGGGAATTCCCGTGGCCACACTACGGCTGGCCGCACTCGAGGTCAGCAGTAGTAGTGCGAGGCTGACCTTCAGAGATGTGCCAATCCAGCGCAAGTAGGGGCGAGGGGACAAGCTGGGAGGAGTGCCCTTGCCGAACTTCTGACCCTCGGGGTCAAGATGACGAAAGGGCGGTAGGAGTTCCCCCGCCCCCGAAATTCGGGAGCGGGGGGAGCGGCAGGCAGGTTCTGCCCGCCGCCGAGAGTCACCGTGTCAGGCCGAGCCCTCCCGCCCTTCCGCCAGGCTGGTGACGGCGGGGGGGAGGCCCATCTTCTCGCGTAGCTTGGTCTCGATCTCGGTGGCGAGGTCGGGGTTGTCGCGCAGGAACTGCTTGGCGGCTTCGCGACCTTGGCCGAGGCGGATCTCGCCGCAGCTGAACCAGGCGCCGCTCTTGGTCACCAGCTTGTGCTCGACCCCGAGGTCGATCAGCTCGCCGGTCCGGGAGATGCCCTCGCCGTAGTTGAGGTCGAACTCGGCCTGGCGGAAGGGGGCGGCCACCTTGTTCTTGACCACCTTCACCTTGGCCCGGCTGCCGACCACCTCCTCGCCCTCCTTGAGCGAGGCGATACGCCGGATGTCGATGCGCACCGAGGAGTAGAACTTCAAGGCCCGGCCGCCGGTGGTGGTCTCCGGACTGCCGAACATCACCCCGATCTTCTCGCGGATCTGGTTGATGAAGATCAGGCAGGTCTTGGACTTGGCGACGATCGCCGTGAGCTTGCGCAGGGCCTGGGACATCAGCCGCGCCTGCAGGCCCACGTGCGAGTCCCCCATCTCACCCTCCAGCTCGGCGCGCGGCACCAGGGCCGCCACCGAGTCCACCACCACCACGTCCACCCCGTTCGAGCGCACCAACATCTCGGCGATCTCCAGGGCTTGCTCGCCGTTGTCGGGCTGGGAGACCAGCAGGTTGTCGATGTCGACGCCGATCTTCTTGGCGTACTCGGCGTCCAAGGCGTGCTCGGCGTCGATGAAGGCGGCCACGCCGCCGAGGCGCTGGGCGTTGCCGATCACCGAGAGGGCGAGGGTGGTCTTGCCGGAGGACTCGGGGCCGAAGACCTCGATCACCCGGCCGCGGGGGAAACCGCCGCCGCCGATGGCGAAGTCGACGGCCAGGGAGCCGGTCGGGATGCCGGGGATGGCCTGGTGCTCGCGCTGGCCCAGGCGCATGATCGAGCCCTTGCCGAACTGGCGCTCGATCTGGGTCAAGGCGTTCTCGATCGCCTTGAAGCGTTCCGCTTTCGCGTCGCTCATGAAGTGGGATCCTCCTGCGGGTCGTTAGCCCGGTCGTATTCTAGTTTGCTCTGGGGGTGAGGACGGAAGCGCAGCAGGCGCGGGCAGGGCAAAGCAGCCGGCAGCCCGTCGGGCGAAAGCACCGGAGCGAACCGAAGGGTAGGCGCGCGGTAGGATATGGCCTTCGCGCGCGAGCGTCAAACGGACCCCTCTCCTTGTCCTCTCGAACCCTCTTGGAAGAGCGCCTCGCCGGCGTCCCCGGCTTGACCCTCAAGCCCGGCGAGCCCCTGGCCCGGCACACCACCTTCAAGATCGGCGGCCCGGCCGAGCTCTTCGTCGACGTGGGCACCGAGGCCGCCCTCTCGGCCCTCCTCGCCGCCGTGCGGGAGGCGGGCTGCCCCTTCCTGCTGATCGGCCTGGGCTCGAACCTGCTCGTCGCGGACGAGGGCCTGCCCGGGGTGGTGGCACGGCTTTCCGGGGATTTCCGGCGCATCCAGCTCCACGGCACGCGCGCCCTGGCCGGGGCCGCGGTGGCCCTGCCGCACCTCGCCAAGGCCGCGGCCAAGGCCGGCCTCTCCGGGCTCGAGCCCCTGTGCGGCTTCCCTTCAACCGTGGGCGGGGCGGTGTGGATGAACGCCGGCTGCTACGGCCGGGAGATCAAGGACGTGCTGATCTCGGCCTGGCTGGTCTACGGCGACGGCCGGCGGCAGCGCATCGGCGTCAGAGAGCTGGGCGCCGGCTACCGCTCGACGGCCCTCCAGGCGACCGACGCGTTGGTCACCCGGGCCAGCTTCCGGCTCCAGCCGGCGGATCCCGCCGCTTGTCTGGCTCAGATCGAGGAGCTCAATGCCCGGCGCTGGGCCAGTCTGCCTTCCGGCGTGGGCAACGCCGGCTCGATCTTCAAGAACCCCCCGGGGGACTACGCCGGCCGGCTGATCGAGGCCTGCGGCTTGAAAGGGCGCACGGAGGGTGGTGCCCAGATCAGCGACAAGCACGCCAACGTCATCGTCAACCGCGGTGGTGCCCGGGCCGGGGACGTGCTCGCTCTGATGCGCGAGGCCCGCCGCGCGGTTGCGGAGCGCTTCGGGGTGACCCTGCAGCCGGAGGTGGTCCTGGCCGGCGCCGCCCTCACTTCCGATCCGCCGGCGCCACCGTCAACACGTCCCCGGCCGAGCGGGCCGCGAACTCCGGCGCGTACATGCCCTGGAGGGTCGCCGGAGCGACCTTGAAAGCGCCGGCGTGGACCGCCCGCAGCCGGTAGCGCAGGGTGTAGGTGCCGGCCGGCAGCCACTCGATGAAGAAGTTGGTGGCGCTGTCGCGCACCTCCTCGTAGCGGCCGATCCCCAGATCCCACTGGTATCCCGAGCGCAGGGTCTCGGGCTCGAAGCCGGCGCCGCGGGGGTCGCGCAAGTGAACGTACTCGGCGGCATGCTTGGCCGAGATCGTAAGCTCCACCTCCACCTGATCACCGGGGGCGAGCGAGGCACCCTCGGCCAGGGGCTCGAGCCGGCCACCCTGGGCGTCGTGGAGGCGCTTGAAGGTGCGCCGTGACACGGCGAAGAAGTCCCCCGCTGCTGCGGCCGGCGGCTGCTCGGTCGAATAGTGCCAGGTGGCCGAGGCGAACATCAGGTTGGGGCCCCCGTTGTCCACCCGCACGGCGGAGATCTTGGCCGGCGCCAGCTCCGGCCCGGGGATCACCATCCGCGCCTTGCCCGAGTACTCGCCGGGGGGGAACCGGAAAGTCTCCCGCCGTGGCCCGGCGGTCACCGTCGCCTTCTCCTCGACCGCCAGACGCTCCTCCTGGCGCAGGTAAAGGGCCAGGGAGTACAGCACCTCGGCCGTGCCGCGGGTGGACCGCCAATGGTTGAGCTTCTTGTTGAGGAACAGCCACTGCACCAGGCCGGCGCGGCGAGGGTCGCGGGGGGCGATCTCCCCCAGGGTGCGCAGGATGAATGCGTGGCCCTCGATGTCGTCGTTGTACCAGAGCCAGGCTCTCTCCTCGGGGGCCCAGAAGGTGCCCTGGTCGGGGGTGGTGCGGGCGGAGTCGAGGATGCTGTCAAGCACCAAGCGGGCGTCCGCCGGGCGGCCCTGGCGATGGAGGGTGAGGGTGAGATAAGCCTTGAGCAGGGGCGAGTGCTCCTTCCAGTGCCGGAAGGAGGTGTCGACCAGGCGCCTCTGGTCCTCGGGCGTGAACAGGCCGCCGGTCCAGGACTCGTCCGGGTAGGCGGACAGCACGTAGGCGAGGAACGTGGCGAGCTCGGGGCAGCAGTCCTTGTCGGTCAGCTTGCCGACCAGCTCTTCTTCGAAGTAGCGGTGCATGTAGCCCCAGGCCTTGACCACCATCTCACGCGGCGGCTCGATGCCGAACTCGAGGCCCTTCGAGAAGCCGAACAGCAGGTAGAGGGTGATGTAGGGGGAGGGCGGCCCGCCCGGCCACCAGGGGAAGCCGCCATTGGCCGCCTGGGCTTCTTCGAGCTTGGCGAGGGAGGTCCGGCGCACGCTCGCGGCGACCTGAGGGTCGAGCACCCGCAGGACCGCGAGGTCGGTCTGGCCGCCCCGGGCCTCGGCCAGCCAGGGGGTCTCCTCCAGGGCCATCTTGCGGTTGGGGTCGGCGGCATCCCAGGGCTCGAGCACCGTCTCCCGCTTGGCCATGGCCTCGGCGGCCCGGGCCACCTCGGGATAGCGACCGAAGAGGCTCGAGAGGATGGCCGTCGACAGGTAGCGGTTCAAGGTCTGCTCGGTGCACTCGTAGGGGTACTCGACCAGGTAGGGCAGGGCGGAGAGCACGCCGTAGAAGAGCTGGGCGTCGAGGGTGACCACCAGCTGCTCGTCGAGGCGCGACGGGTCGTCGCCGGCCGCCAGGGCCGGGAAGGCCAGCTCCCGGCTTTCGCCCCCCTGCAAGGCCGCGAAGCGGGACTCGACCAGGTGCATGCGCCCGGGCAGCACGGGCAGGGGCCGCAGCTCGCCGTCCGAGAAGCTCCCGGCCTTGGCCACGGCGCGGAAGGCCACCTCACCGAGGCCCGCGGGCACGGTCAGGGGAATGGTGATCGAGGTGGTGCGGCCGGGCTCGACGGCGAAGGCGAGGCCGCGGGCGCGGGCGGAGGTGAGGCCGAAGTCCGCCAGGCGGCTGGCCTCGGTGGCGGGATCGAAGAGCTCGACGTCGAGCTGGCCGGAGAGCCGGGTCTCGCTGCTGTTGTCGATCAGCACCTCGACGGCCAGCCGGTCCCCCTCGCGCAGGAAGCGGGGCAGGGAGGGCCGCACGGTGAGCTCGCGCACGGTCTTCACCTTCTCGTTGCGGGAACCGACGGCGAGATCCTTGGTGACGGCATGGACCCAGAAGGACCACTCGGTCACCGCGTCCGGCACCTCGAAGTCGAAGGCCACCGAGCCGTCCGCGCCGGTGAGCAGGTGGGGGAAGAAGAAGGCCGTCTCGCGGAAGTCCTTGCGCACGGTGGCCTCTGCGACAGGGGGAGGTGGAACCTCAGGGACCACCGGCTCGGAGGCGGCCTCCGCCGCCTGGGCTGCGTCCGCGGCCTTGGCCATCACCTTGGGGGCGGCAGGCGCCGGCACGCCGCCGGCCACTCCGCCCTCGACCCCCCCGGCCACCCCGCCTGGCACTCCTTCCGCCGTCGCCATGCGCATCATCGGCGCATGGCGACCGCGCCCTCCCGGGCCGCCGACGCCGTAATTGTCGAAGAACTTGAGGCGGTCGCCGCGGTAGGGCTCGGGCCACTCGGTGGCGGGGCTCCAGCGCTGGTCCTGCCAACGGGGGTGAGTCTCGCCCAGGCTGGCCTCGGGAAGGGTCAGCTCGGGCCCCCGGGTGAGCAGCTGGGGGGCGCTCGGTGGCTGATGGGGGGCGAAGAGGTCGAGGCTGCGGTCGTAGAGATAGGTGAGCACCTCCGCCGCCCCCTCGGCCAGGGCCTTCTGGTCGGGGCTCTTGACGGTCAGCCGCCAACTCTCCCTGGTGCCGGGGCGCAGCCGGTCGCGGAAGGTGGCGAGCTCGACCTTCAGCTCCTTGTCCTCCCGCGGCACGAAGATCTGGAGCGAAGTGGACAGCAGCTGATGGTCGCGCACGCCGGTCAAGGAGAAGGCCACGCCGCCGCGGTCACCCTCGGTCACCGGCACCTCGATGCGCGCCGGCCCTCGCTGGCTCACCAGGCGGCGGCGCTCGGGGGCCCGGCCGGGGCGGGCGATCACCAGCTCCAGCTCCTGGCCGGGCAGGGCCGAGCCGGCCAGCAGGCGCACCGTGCCGCCCACCGGCACCGAGGCGCGCTCCGCCGCGAGCAGCAGGGGCACGGCGACGGGGGTCTCCCCCGGGCCGGCCACCAGCAGGTCGCGGCGGGTCTCGAAGGTGGCGCCCCAGGGGTCCTCGGTGCGGTAGATCAGCCGGTAGGCTCCGGCCGGCAAGGGGGCCAACGCGATGGCCGCCTTGCCGTCGGCTCCGTGCGTGAGGCGGCCCTCGGCGAGCTTGTCGCGCGTCGCCCAGCCGGCCAGGATCGCCGCGGCGTCCGCCTCACCCTCCCAGCGGGGGCGCAGCCGGTCGCCGGGGGTCTGGTAGGGCTGCTCGCCGTCCACGGGCGGCGGGTCGGGCAGGGGCTGGTCAGCCGGCAGCAGGGCTGCCGGCGGTTGGGCCAGGGAGTGGAGCTCCCAACGCCCGGTCCCGGCCCGGGCCACGCCGTCGAGGTCGGTGCGCCGGGCCGCGATCTCGGCGGGCTCGCCGGCCTCGAAGACCTCGACCTCGCTCTCGAGGATGGTCTCGATCGCCACGAAGCCGAGCCGGAAGGAACGGCTGGCCGTGCGCGTCTCGCCGCCCTCGTCGGTGACGTCGGCCTCGAGCCGGAAGCGGTAGGTGAGGCCGCCAGCAGCGCCCTCCCCCTCCCGCGCCGCAGGCGTGAAGTCGACGTGGAAGGTGCCGTCGGCGGCCAGCTCGGCCTTGCCGCCGGCCACCGTCTGGGGGGCCTGAGGCCGCCACCGCCAGTGGTACCAGAAGAAGGGGGGGAAGACCGGCTCGCGCACCACCCGCCAGGCCACCCGCCCCCCCGATACCGGCAGGCCGAAGTAGTAGCGGGCCGAGCCCACCAGCTTGGCCGGGCGGTTGAGGCGCAGGGGCTCGGGCGGATCCTCGATCTTGGCCTCGAAGGTCGGCCGCTTGTACTCCTCGACGGCGATCACGGCCGCGGCGTCGCGGTTGGTGGCGAGACGCCAGGAGCCGAGCAGGCGCCCGGCCGGCAGGCGGAAACGCCCCGAGGCCGAGCCGAAGGGGTTGGTGGTGACGGTCGCCTTGTCCACCTGCTCGCCGTTGGCGTCCACCAGGCTCACCTCGACCTCGGCCCGCCCCTCGACGGTGAAGCGGCCCCGGGTCTCCTCGCGGTAGGCCACCACCTTCCACTGCACCTCCTGGCCGGGCCGGTAGACGGTGCGGTCGGTGTAGACCAGGGCCGAACGGAGCAGGGGCTGGGTGTAGGTCGGAGGGGTGTAGAGGTACTGCTGCTGGAAGACCTGGTCGGCGCCCTTCTTCGCCACCACCAGATAGGAGGCGTAGCGCCCGCCCTGGCCGTCGAAGTGGACCCGGCCGCCGCGGTCGGTCTGGCGGGTCTCGAGCTGCTGGTAGCCGGTCTGCCAGTCGAAGCGGTAGAGGGAGACGCTGGCTTCCGAAACGGTCTGGCCGCTCGATCCCGAGCGAACGGTGACGTCCAGGTCGGCCTTGCGGCCCTCGGAGAAGAGCACCAGGTCGGTGACGAAGGTGGTGAGGGCGGAGCGGGAGTTGCCATCGGCCCGGAAGTCCGCGCGAGCCGAGGTCGCCACCAGGTAGAAGCCCGGCTGGGACAGGGGCGGCGTGACGAAGGTCCGGTGGGGCCGCAGGTCCGGGGTGGCCGGCAGCTCGACCGACCACTCGGCGTCCGCCTTGCGGGAGGCGACCAACTGGTCGATCCGGTTGTTGTCGACGCCCGGCGGGTACTCCCGGGAGCTCGACAGCTCGGCCAGGGGGTCGATGCGCCAGGCCCGCAGCCACGCCCGTTCGACGTTCTTGTGCGACAGGGCGAGCGAGCGCTTGCCGGCGCCGTCGGCGGCCATCGCCGAAAGGCCCAGCTCGGGCATCGTCAGCTGATCGGCGAGGGCCTGACAGCTGCGGCCCCCTTTCGATTCCGGATGGGCCTCGGCGCCGGCGCGGGCGGCGGCCAGGGCCGCCACCAGGGCTTGCGGCCGCTCCTCCTGGCGCAGCAGCTCGGCGAGCTGGGCCTGGCCGGCCGACCACCACTCGAAGCGCTTGCCGAGGGCCGCCAGCCGGGCTTCGAGGTCTTTCTTGATCGCCTGTCGGTCGGTCGTGTCCGAGCGGGCCTCGGCCAGGCGGCGCAGGCGCTCGAGGCGGGCCTCGAAGGCGGCCTCGGGCCGGCCCCCCTTCTGGTGCCAGCTCTCGAGGTCGGCGAGGACGGCGGCCAGCTTGGCCAGGGGATGGAGCGAGCTGGAGGCCAGCTGGTCGTCCGCGCCGAGGCGGGGGCCGTCGCCCAGCAGCTCGCCGAGGTCGAGCAGGCCGACGTCGTTCGACTCCGCCGCGGTCCAGCGCGAGCTGTCGGCCAGCAGCTCCACCCACAGGTAGCTGACGGCGTCGCGCAGAGTGCCGCGGATGCGCGGCGGGTAGTCGTTCTGCTCGAGGTGCTCGGCCAAGACCCCCAGGGGCTCGGCGCCCCAGGCCGCGCGGTCTCGCCAGACGCCCAGGTAAGCGCGGCCGGCCTCGCCGAGGATCTGCCCCTTGGTCCACTTGGCCAGCTCCACGGTCTCGCCGGAGACCACCTGCTCGCGCTGCTCGATCTCCCAGGAGTAGGCGTCGAGATAATGGGCCAGGGCCTGGCCATAGAAGAGGTGGAGGATCGAGCGCTCCAGGGGGCGCTCCGGCCAGGGGGAGGCCTTGAGCTGCTTGACCGCGGTCTCGAAAGCGGACAGGGCCGAGGAGTACTGCACGCGGCGGATCAGGGCGCGAGCCCAGTCGTCGGCATCGTTGGCCTGGCGGGCCTCCTCGAGCAGGGCTTCGGTGCGGTCGAGGGCGGCGCGGAACTTCTGCTCCTCGACCAGGCGGTCCACCTCGTCCCAGGCGGCCATGAATTCCATGCGGGTTCCTTTCTGGGCGCCGGGGTCGCCCGCATCCGGAGGCGCCGCCGGCGCCGCGGAGCAGGCGAGGGTGAAGGCACAGGCGACGAGGAGAGCGAGGGAGGGGGCGACGCGACGGGCCGCTGGTGTGCGCATGGTGAGAGTTTAGACCCGCGGTGTCGGCGATGGGGCCTTCGCTGCCTGTGCGAGGCGTTGAAACGCCTCGCTACCCATGAACGTCCCTGGCGGGACGGGGAGGGGAGATCCCTCGGCTCCGGGCCTCCGGCCCTGCGCTCGGGATGACATCCGGGCAGGCACGGGGGTCTGCCCCTGCGCCCGGGGGGTCGTCAGGGTGATTCTCCCCGTCCCGTCAGGGACGTTTATGCGTAGCGAGCGATTTGAATCGCTCGCGAGGGTCGGCGGGACCGGCTTCCCCCTGAGGACGGACCCCCCTGTGCTAACTTCGCCGCGGCTCGAACCTAAGGGAGATCCCATGGCCACCGACCACACCGCCGGCCTCGCCTGGCTGGGCTTCGCGCTCTTGACCGTCGTCTCCTGGGGCACCTACGGCCTGTTCCTCCACTCCGGCCAGCTCAACATGGCGGACCCGGTCAACGGCCGCTACAAGGCCTTCCTCTTCGTCGGTATCGCCTACTTCGTCACCGCCATCATCGCCCCCCTGATCCTGCTGCTCGCCCGCGGCGCCGGCTTCTCCTTTCCGGTCAAGGGCATGGTGTGGTCCCTGGTCGCCGGCACGGTGGGCGCCATCGGGGCCTTCGGGGTGCTGCTGGCCTTCGGCGCCAAGGGCAATCCGGCGGTGGTGATGGCCATCGTCTTCGCCGGCGCGCCGGTGGTCAACTCGGTGGTGGCCCTGGCGATCCATCCGCCGCCCGGGGGCCTCGCCGCGATCCGCTGGCCCTTCTTCGCCGGCATCCTGCTCGCCGCCCTGGGCGGCTTTTTGGTCACCCTCTACCGGCCGGCCCAGGGGCCGCCGCCCAAGCCGGCCTCGGCCGTGGAGGCCGTGCGGTGAGGCGCCTGCCGGACAAGGCATCGCCGCTCCTCGTGGCCCTCCTGCTGCTGGCTTCGCCGGTCGGCGCGGAGGAGAGCGCCATGGCCGGGGGCGGTCCAGAGCGCAACAACGTCTCGGCCGAGAAGGGCTTGCCGGCCGAGCTCGACACCGCCACGAAGACCAACGTGCTGTGGTCGGTCGAGCTGGGCTCGGAGGCCTACGCCGGGCCGGTGGTGGCGGCGGGCAAGGTCTTCGTGGGCACCAACAACGCCAAGCCGCGGGACCCGGCCGTGGAGGGGGACCGCGGCGTCGTGATGGCTTTCTCGGCCGCGGACGGCAGCTTCCTCTGGCAGATGGTGCACAACAAGCTCGCCGCCGGCCGCTCGGTGGACTGGCCCCTCCAGGGTGTCTGCTCAACGCCGGCCGTGGTGGGTGACCGCCTCTACTACCTGTCGAACCGCGGCGAGGTGGTGGCCCTCGATACCGAGGGCTTCCGCGACGGCGAGAACGACGGCCCCCACACTGCGGAGGCCCGCAAGGGGGAGCGCGACGCCGACGTGGTGTGGACCCTGGACCTCGCCGCCCTGGGGGTGGCGCCGCACTTCATGACCGCCTCCTCGCCGGTGGTGGCCGGGGGGCGGCTCTTCGCCGTCACCGGCAACGGCGTCGGCGAGGGCGGCAAGGTCACGGCCCCCGGGGCGCCGAGCTTCGTGGCCGTGGACGTGGTCACCGGCAAGCTGCTGTGGGCGGACGCCTCACCCGGGGAGCGCATCCTCGAAGGGCAGTGGGGCAGCCCCGCGGTGTCCAAGGTCAAAGGCCGAGAGCTGGCGATCTTCCCCGGCGGTGACGGCTGGGTCTACGCTTTCGAGGCGGCGTCGGGCAAGCCGGCGTGGCGCTTCGACGCCAACGCTCCCCCGGACCCAAACGCCCCGCGCGCCCAGGGCAGCCTGATCGCGGCGCCGGTAGTGGTGGGGGAGACGGTGCTGGTCGGCATCGGCCGGGATCCCGAGCAGGGTGCGTCGGACGGCCGGCTGTGGGCGATCGACGCCACTCTCGAGGGAGACGTGACCGGCCGCGCCGCCCGCTGGAGCTTCGGCGGTGAGGACTTCAGCCTCACCTTGTCGTCCGTGGCGGTGACCGACGGCGTGGTCTACGCCCCGGACCTCGCCGGCTTCGTCCATGCCCTCGACCTCGCCACCGGCAAGCCGCTGTGGAAGCACGACGCCTTCGCGGCGATCTGGGGCTCGCCCCTGGTGGCGGACGGCAAGGTCTACGTGGGTGATGAGGACGGCGACCTCGCCATCCTCGCCGCCGGCAACACCCTGAAAGTCCTCGCCGAGCCCAACCTCGGCGACGCCATCTACACCACCCCGACCGCCAAGGACGGCGTGCTCTACGTCGTCACGGGGTCGAAGCTGTGGGCGCTGAAGGTGGGGGCGGGGAAGGCGGAAGGTGTAGGATCGTCCAGCGTTCCATTGCTGGAGGAAAGCCAGTGAACCGAGATGCCGCTCTTCAGATCCTCTCTCAAGGTCGCGGGGAGCTGGCGCGGGACTTCCGCGTCGTGTCCCTGGGCGTCTTCGGTTCGGTGGCTCGTAACGAGGCCGGGCCGGGCAGTGACGTCGACGTCCTGGTCGAGCTGGCTCCCCAGGCTCACCTGGGTCTGTTCGGTTTCGTGCGCCTGAAGCGCCGGTTGGAGGATCTGCTCGGGTGCCGGGTCGATCTGGTCACTCCGGATGCCCTACGACCCCAGCTTCGGCAGCGGATCCTCGGAGAGCTGGTGCTTGCCGCCTAGAAGCTGGCGCCTGCGTGTCGAGGATATCCTCGCGTCAAACTGGGACACGGTGCAACGCGACCTGCCTTCGCTGGTACCTCAGCTGCGGCGGATTCTCGCGGAGGACTCGTAGAACCGGGCGCCGACTTTGCCACCCCAGCGGCCAGGACAGCTGGGCAGTCCGCTCTGCTTCCCGAGCTCAACGAATCTCATCCACCATCACCTCCAGGGAACCGCCCTCCGGCGAGATCCCCTCGACGCTCAAACGATAGGAAGTGCCTGACGCTTCGAGCGTGCCGCAGTCCAGGGGCGCGCTGGTGACCGCGCACTTCAAGACCTCCCCGGCCACCAGCATCCGCACCTCCCACTCCTTGGACGCGCCGATCTGAGTGGTGAAGGCACGCACGGAGACCTTGCCTTCGGCCGCCCGGGCCGACTGGCCGTCATGGAGGGAAAAGCGGGTGTGCACCGGCTGGTCGGCAGGGGTTGGATCGATCAGCGGCGAACGATACGGGGGCGGCTCGCCGTGCGCTGGGGGCCGGTCCGGAGGCGCCTGAGGTCCCGGCGGAGTCGCGGGGCCGATCGCTCGGTCGACCGGGGCTCGGCGGCTTTCCGTGAGCTGCTGGTAACCGATCCAGACTCCCGCCACCGTCGCCGCCAAGGCGACGAGGGCGATCACCAGCTGGGCCAGTTGGGCCAGACCTCTGTCCGAGCTCATTTCGACGGTCCTCAGGAAGCGAGCGGGAGGCTATCGGCATTTCGCACACCGAGCAAGCAAGCTGCGCCGTGGGTCCGAGGATCGGTGATCCAGCGAGCGCGCAAAGAGGCATGACGGTGATCCCATCCTTCGAGCAACCCGGATCTATCCGAAGAGGTGGCAGCCGAGCCTTTGTGCCTGGTGGAGGATGGAGCCGCCAGGAGCAGCGCCCGCTCGAGCGGGCCAACGACCATGAACCTCGGCAGGCTCGCCTCGGCGGGCACCCCTCTCCGTCAAGACTCACAGACCACTGCATCCAAGACCGGCCCAGCAGCCTTCGGCCTGGTCCTCGGGCTGGCCCTGGGCGCCGCAGCGCCGCTGGCCGCCGTGACGGTGACGGTCTCGCCGTCGCTGGTGGCCCTGGGGCAGGGGGGCATCAGCGCTCCAGTTTCCCTGCGGGTGATGCCTGGAGTGTCCCGCCAGGACGCCCTGTTCACCTTCCAGCCGGTGCTCCCCGGGGCGCTCGCGGGCAGCGTCACCGTCCTGCCGGCGACGATCGCCGTCCGCGTGCCGGCCGGGGCGGCCTTCGGAGCGGCGACCTTCACCGTCAGGGCGGGTCCAGAGGCCCGCCTGGGGACCTGGCCGGTGGCCTTCGAGTCCTCTGCAGTCGAGCTCGAGGGCTTCACGCTCGAGATCCGCGCGAGCCTCACCGCCCCTGCCGGCGTGACCACCGCTGCCGTGGTCTTCCCCAGCTCCGGGGCACAGCTCGCCATCGACGAGCGGGTCCGCCCGCGGGGTCTGCTCGCCACCAGCGGCACCGGCACCCTGATCGGCACCTGGCGCTTCGACGGCCACCCCTTCGACCGCTTCGCCGTGCAGGCCACGGCCGGGCTGCCCCTGGCGATCGAGGCGCGGTTGCCCATCCCCACGCCCACTCTCGGCACCCACCGCCTCGAGTTGGCGATCGAGTCGCCCCAGCGGCTGGTGTCCGAGGCGGTCACCGTGATCGGGGTCACCCGCCGGTCGAGCCGCCTGCGTCTGCTCGCACCCGAGGAGGGCGACGAGGTGCTGCTCGCCGCGGCGCGCTTCCGCTGGACCCTGGTGCCGGGGGCGATCGGCTATCAGGTGGAGCTGCGCCGGGAGGGGCCGGCCACTCTGCCCGCCCTGCGCCGCACGGTGGGTGCGCCGCCCTGGTCGCCGAGCCTCGAGGACCGCAGCCGGCTGACGTTCGGGGAATGGCGCTGGCGGGTGATCCCCCTCTTCGCCGGGGCTGTGGAAGGAGAGGGCAGCGAGGAGCGGCGGCTCTCCCTGGTCGAGCGCTCGGCGGCGGTCCCGTGGGGCATCCGGCTCGCCGCCCTCGGGCCGCAGGAGGCATCTTCCGAGCCCGGCGCGCCGCCGGCTGAGCCCACGAGCCCCGCCCGTCAGCTGCTGCTCTCCCTCGAAGGTCACTGGAACGCCGGCTCGGCTACGGACCAGCCCGATCGCCAGGAGGCCGACCTCAACCTCTCGACCCAGCTCGGCCTCACCGGCCCGATGAGCCTGGCCGCCGGCACGGTGGACCTCTCGGTGCGCCGCGATCTGGTGGCCGGCACCAGCCCGGATCCGGACCGCTCCTGGGTGTTGCGGGGTGGCCGGCAGGGGCTCGAATCGGGTGGCGTTGCCGTGGCCGGGGTGGGTCTGTTCGGACCGGAGCTGCTGCTCGGTTCGGAGCTGGTGGCGGCCGGCCTGGTCACCCCGGGCGTCGAGGGTACGGTGGGGCTCGCGGGCCTGCGCCTCGGCTACTACCAGAACCTCGAGCCCGAGCTGGCCGGCCTGGTCAGCGGCTCCCTCGCCCCCGAGCAGGAGGTGAGGGCCGCCGCCGTCGATTTTTCGGGCCGGGAAGGGCGCCTGCGCTTGCGCGCCCTCGGGCTCCAAGTGGTGGAGCCTGCGGGCGAGCTGGGCCCCGGCAAGGAGGGGACGGTGGCCGGCTTGCTGGGAGAGCTGCGTCTGGGGCCGGGCCTGGAGCTGGTGGTCGAGGCGGCCCGTGGGGAGGTCACTCCCGGGGAGGGCAGCTTCGAGCCGGCGCAGCGCGGTGACGCCTGGCGCTTGGGCGCCCTCGGCAGCCGAGGAGCCTGGACCTGGGGCCTGACCCTGCGCCGCTCGGACGCCGGCTTCGCCAACCCGGCCAACCCGGGCCTCACGGCCGGCGGGCTCGGCGGGCGCCGCCACACCGAACTGACCCTCGGCCGCAGCTTCGCGACCGTCTCGGCCCAGGGCATCTTGCGGCGGGTGGAGGAGGGGGCGTCGCGGCTGTCGGGCGGAGACCTGGCCGTGTCGATTCCGTGGGGCACGGGCAACTCGTTCAGCTTCGCGGGCAACTACTCGTTGACCGAGGCGCCCGGGGATCCCGGCTTCTTCCTGCCCGCGAGCGAGCAGCAGAGCTGGGGCGCCCAGCTCGCCTTCGCCGAGACCCTCGGCTCCTGGTCCCTGACCCAGACCGCCGGCTACCAGGAGAGCCGCAGCCGGTTCGATCCGGGGCGCTTCCAGGCCGCCACCACGGCGCAGTTGGGCGGCCACGTGGCCCTCGCTTCCTGGCTCTCCCTCGACGCCCAGGCGCAGGGCCTCCGCTCGGAGGCCGGCGATCCGGCGACGGTGACCGAGAGCCTCCTGGTGGGGCTCCAGCCGCAGCTCGCCTGGGCCGAGCGGGGGTTGACGCTGTCCTCGCAGATCTGCTTCGATCGCACCCGCATGGAGCTGGCCCACACCGGCCTGGCGGGCACCGAGCCGGCGAGCGCCGAGCTGCGCAACGAGCGCTATCAGCTGGCCCTGGGCTGGAACCCCGCCTGGCTCGGCTCGCTGGTCGGCTTCCAGGTCAGCGCCGACTGGAGCCGCAGCCGCAGTCCCGGCCTCGAGGACGCACGCTTTCTCGCCACCTACGGTTTCTCGCTCACCCTGCGGAGGCAGCACAGCGCCGCCGCGGGGACGGGCGGACCCGCGCAGCCTCCCGGGACCCTTGGAGGTTGAGAAGGAGAATCACCATGTTGAGCAACAGATTCTCCATCGTCTTCATGCTGGCCCTGGTGCTGCTCGCCGGCACCCCAGCGTGGGCGGGGATCACCACCAGCTTCGACAACACCGCCGGAACGGGCTCCCTCTTCAGCGGCTGGTACTGGCTGCGTGACGGCGGCGACCGAGCGACCTGGACGGTGACCGAGAGCAGCACCTCAGTTCCCGGCGACATGAAATGCGAGCTGTGGATCGATGCGCTGGTCACCAATACCTCGAGTGGAGGCTCGGGCCATGACAAGACCATGGACCTGGAGATCACTGTCTCCGGGTACTCAACTCAGAAGCTCCACTTCGTTTTCGACAACAGCGCCGCGGTAACGACGACCGATTCCAAGGGTGCCGGGTACGAGATCAAGCGGCGCATGCTGAGTCGCCGCGGGTTGGTGGATCCTCTCAACAACATCACGCTCTCGAGCGCAGACCAGGACAAGTTCGCCAACATCTGTCAGTGGTTCAAGGTCCGGCGCTCGATGACGATCCGCTATGCATGGACGCCCACCCGCGAGGCCTGCTGCGCCAACAACGCGGCGATGACGCACCACGTGGCGGTCAACGACAAGACGATGAACTTCTCGTTCTATCGGTGAACCAACCGGGCAGCCCGGACCTTCTCCGCGAACAGATCGAAGGAGTCGCTCCGGGCTGCTTGACGCTCGATCAGGGTCCGACTCGCCTCACCTCTCCTGAGGCGACCTCTTCGAGGACCAGCAGCAGCGCCGGGACGAGCGGTTGGAGGAACTCGAGCTTGTTGCGGCGGGCAATCAGGATCACCACGGCGATCTCGTGCCGCGCCACGGTTTGTTGGTAGCTCAAGCGCTGATCGGTGGTGACGAGGGCGGCGACTCCTTGGCCTGCTCCAGGAAGGCGACGGCGTGCTCTCGACTGACGGTGGGGAAGTCCTCGAGGAACTCGCCCAGGGTGGCGCCTTCCTCGATGTAGTCCAGCAGGGTCTGGATGGGCACTCGCGTGCCGGCGAAGACCACGGCGCCGCTCATGACCTCCTCGGATCGGCTGCCCAGGGGGTGAGGGATCGGCATGACGACTTCCTCCTCGGTGTACCGATGGATGATAGCCGAGGAGGCAGAGAAGGCTGCAGGACTACGCCGAGCTGGGGCTCGGCGCTCCCGAGCGCCGCTCAGCCCCGATGTCATCCCGACCGGAGCCTGCGGAGCAGGCGAAGCGGAGGGATCTCCCACGCCGCGCCGCTCCGGAGGCCCCTCGGCTTCGCTCGGGGCGACACCCGGGCCGGTCGTTGCCGGCCCGGATCGCCGCCATCGTCGCCGTTACGGGCTCCCGGTCGCCGCCGCCGGGGCTTTTGTCTCGCCGAGCGCCACCAGGTGCTTGCCGGTGCGAACCAGGAGCAGGTCGCCGGTGATCGCCGGGGTGGCCATGATGGTCTCGCCCATCGAGGAGACCGAAAGGCTCTTGTAGGCCGCTCCGGCTTCGAACACGTACACGTCGCCGTCCTCGCTCGAGAGGTACACCCGGTTGCCGGCCGCCACGGGGGAAGCCGTGAACGCCGTGCGCCCACTGCCCACCCGCTGCTTGTAGAGCTCCTTGCCGGTCTTCGCCTCGTAGCAAGTGAGGGCCCCGCCGTTGCCCAGGGTGTAGAGCTGCTCGCCCACCACGATCGGCGTCGGGATGTAGGTGCCCCCCTTCATGGTGGCCCAGGGGATCTGCTCGCTCGAGGTCTGGCCCTCCTTGAGCGACAGGTCCCCCCGGCCTCCCGGCCGGATGGCGTACACCGGCTGCAGCGGCCGGTAACCCTCCGACACGAAGATCAGGCCGTGAGCGAAGATCGGCGTCGCCACGGTCACCTCGGTGGTGGGGGAGACCTTCCACAGCTCGGCGCCGGTCTCCGGGTCGTAGCCGCGGATGGCCCGGCCGCCGTTGGTGGCGATCTCCCAGCGCTCGCCGGCCGGCACCGGCGTCGGCGTGCCCCAGGAGGAGATCTCCGGCCGCGCCGTGCGCCACAGCTGCTTGCCGTCGGCCAGCGAGTAGGCGGCCAGGAACGAGTCCTGCGCGCGGTCCACCTGGACGATCACCCGGTCCCGCCAGATCACCGGCGAGCTCGAATGCCCCCACTGGTAGCTGGGGTCGTAGAACCAACCCGTGTCGAGGCCGCCCAGCTCCGCCCGCCACTTGACGTTGCCGTCGAGGTCGAGGCCGTAGAGCCCGCCCTCCGAGCCGAAAAGGACCACCACCATCTTGCCGTCGGTGGCCGGGGTGGAGTTGGCGTGGGTGGCCTTGATGTGGCGGTCCACCTTGGCCTTGCCCTTGGCCACCTCTTTGTCCCACAGCACCTTGCCGGTGGCGCGGTCGAGGGCCAGCATCCGCCAGGAGATCTCCCCCTCGTTGGTGGTCACGTCCACGTCGCCGTAGAGACCGGTGCGCAGGGACGGGTCCCCTGCGAGGTGCACGGCGGTGGCGACGAAGACCTTGTCCCCCCAGACCACCGGGCTGGCGTGGGAGAAGCCCGGGATGGGCGTCGTCCAGCGCACGTTCTTGCCTTCTTTGACGTTCCACTCGAGGGGTGGCGTGGCGCTCTCGGCCACCCCGGAGGCTCCCGGGCCGCGGAAGGACGGCCAGTTCTCGCCCGCCGCGGGCAGGGCCGCGAGCAGGCAGCTGATCACCAGGGCCGAGGGCTTCATGGCTTCTCCTCAGCGGGCGCTTCGACCCGCGTCATCTCGATCTTGTTGCCGGCCTGGTCGAGGCTGATGCCGACCACCTTCTCTCCCTCGCTTTTGAACACCAGGGTCAAGGCATCGAACATCAGGGGCCGGAAAGTGGTGTCGTTGACGGCGCCCAGCACCAGGGGGGGCTGGCCACCGCTGAACTTGGCGGTCAGGTTCTTGGCCGCGGGGTCGAAGACCATCTCGCAGTCGAAGCCGGCGGTGCTGGTGTACTTGCCGGCGTAGCGGGCGAGGATCTCCGGCGCCACTTGGGCGGTGGCGGGAGGCGGCGGTTTGACACCGGCCTCTTCGAGGATCTTGACCACCTCGGCCTGACCGCCCTGCTTGGCCATGGCGAGGGTGCCGGAGAGGGAGTCGAGGGGCACCTTGCCGCTCTCGAGCACGGCCTTGAGCACCTCGGTCTTGCCGCGGGAGACGGCCATGCCGATGGCACCGGATGGGTCCGCGCCGGCGGCGATCAGCAGCTTCACCACCTCGGCGTGACCGTTGTAGGCGGCCCAGGTGATGGGAGTGGACTCGTAGAAAGTGTCCGCCACGTCGGGCTTGGCTCCCCGCTCGAGCAGGAGCTTGACGATCTCGGCATGGCCCTTGTCCGCGGCGCGGGAGAGGGCGGTGGCGCCGTACTCGTCGGCGGCGTCCACCGGCACTCCCTGATCGAGCAGGGCACGGACTTGAGCGGTCTCGCCCTTGCTGGCCGCCATGCGCAGGTCGAATCCGGGATCTCCGGCGAAGACCGGCCCGGCCACCAGCGGGCAGAGGGCGAGGGTCAGAAGCAGGCTTCTCATCAGCGTTCCTCCGGTTTGAAGACCGATGAACCGTATACGAGTTACGCGATCCGGTGTTCCAGCCCGCCAGGAGAACCTTCCTCACCGCCCCCCGTAGAACGGTGCGACCGGGTGAGCTCGGCGCCGAGCCTCCGGCACACCCCTTGCTACCGACTTCGACCAGCGTGACGGCCCGCCCGCATCGCCCCACCTCGACTGCACCTCCCGCCGGCCCCTGGGCCTGGCAGGAGCCCTGTTTCCTGCCTGTTTCGTCCCCGAGGAGAAAACCATGAGATTCATCGCCGCCGCGAGCGCCCTGCTGGTGCTCTCGTTGGCCGTTCCCGCGCCGGCCGCCGAGTGGCCAAGTTGGCGTGGCCCCGGCCAGGATGGTGTGTCGACCGAGACCGGCCTCCCCTCGAGCTGGTCGCTTTCGGGAGAAAACCTGATCTGGAAGGCTGATTTGACCGCCCGCTCGACGCCGGTGGTCTTCGACAGCCGCGCCTGCACCAACGGGCGAGTGGGGGAGGGGGATCTGCGGCAGGAGTTCGTGGCTTGCTTCGACGCCGGCACCGGCAAGAAGCTCTGGGAGCACCGCTTCAACGCCTACCACACCGCCGTGCCCTGGAACCGGGTGGGCTGGGCCAGCCTGGCCGGGGACCCCGAGACCGGCTACGTCTACGCCCAGGGGGTCGGCGGCACGTTCCTGGTCCTCGACCGTACCGGCAAGGTGGTGTGGGAGCGCAACCTGGTCGAGCACTACGGCTTCTTCTCGGGCTTCGGCGGGCGCACCCAGACGCCCCTGATCGACGGCGACCACCTGATCGTCACCTTCGTCAGCAGCAGCTGGGGAGATTGGGGCCCGCCGCGGCATCGCCTCTTCTGCTTCGACAAGCGCACCGGCGACCTGATCTGGGTCTCGACCCCCGGCGGGCCGCCGATGGACCTCAACACCCAGTCCACGCCGGTGGTCGCCGTGGTCGAGGGCCAGAAGCTGATCCTCTTCGGCAGCGCCGACGGCTTCGTCTACGCCGTCAACGCCGCGACCGGCGAGAAGGTCTGGGGCTTCCAGGTCTCCAAGCTGGCCTTGAACACCACCGTGCTCTACGACCCGGCGACCAAGACCGTCTTCGCCGCCCACAGCGAGGAGAACCCGGACGGCGGTCCGCTCGGTCGGGTGGTCGCCTGGAACGCCGTCGGCAGCGGCGACATCACCAAGACCAACGAGCGCTGGCGGGCGCCGATCGAGGTCGGCTTCTCCTCACCCATGCTGCACGACGGGCGCCTGTACTACCTGGACAACTCGGCCAACCTGTTCTCGATCGACGCCGCCACCGGCCAGTTCCACCTCGCCGCGGACCTCGGCACCGTGGGCAAGAGCTCGGTGGTGTGGGCGGACGGCAAGATCTTCGCGACCGAGGTCAACGGCCGCTTCCACATCTTGAAGCCCGGCCCGGAGAAGGCCGAGTCGCTGGACGTCGAGGAGCTGCACATGCCCGACGGCCGGCCGGCCGAGATCTACGGCTCGCCGGCCATCGCCTACGGCCGCATCTACTTCACGGCCGAGAACGGCCTCTACTGCCTCGGCGATGCCAAGAAGCCCTTCCGCCGCGGCACCGCCCAAGCCGCGAGCGCGGCCCCGGTGCCGGCGGGAGCCCCGGCCACGAAGCTCCTTCTGGTGCCGGCGGAAGTGGTGATCAGCACCGGCGAGTCGGCCTCCTTCCGCCTCGCGGCGGTCTCGCCGGCCGGCCCGGCGACGCTGCCTCCGGGCAGCGTCGAGTGGGGGGTCGAGGGCTTGGTCGGCACCTTCGGCGCTGAGGGGAAGTTCTCGCCGGACCCGGCCAAGGGCATCCAGGTCGGCAAGGTCACGGCCAAGGCCGGCGGCTTGACCGGCTCCGCCCGAGTGCGCGTCTGGGCCGACCTGCCGATGACCGAGGACTTCGAGAAGCTCCCGGTCAAAGGCCGGCCCGCCTACCTGCATGGCGCGGCGCCCCGCTTCGAAGTGCTCGAGTTGGAAGGCGGCAAGGTGTTGATGAAGACCCCGGCCCCCGAGGGCATCCACCGCCACCGTACCTTTATCGGCGATCACCGCTGGAGCGACTACACCATCCAGGCGGACCTGATGGGCATCCAGACCGGCCGCAAGGTGCCGGACGTGGGGCTGGTGGCGAGCGGCTACACCGTGGACCTGATGGGGGCTCACCAGCAGATCCAGATCCGCTCCTGGGAGTCTGAGCTACGGGCCTCGACCCAGCTGGCCTTTCCGTGGCAGATGGGGGTCTGGTACACCATGAAGCTGGCGGTGGAGCCGGCGGGTGGCGGCAAGGCGCGGATCAAGGTCAAGGTCTGGCCCCGCTCCGAACCCGAGCCGGCAGACTGGACCCTGGTCCACGAGGACCCCCTGGGCATCCTGGCCGGCGCCCCCGGGCTCTACGGCTTCACCCCGTCTCCGGCCTACTTCGACAACGTTCGGATCACGAGGAGCTCGCGATGAAGCCCCGTCTCACCTGGACCGTCCCCGTGGTGGCGCTCACCCTGGCCGCCGCCTTGACCGCCTCTGCCGGCCTGCCCCCCGGCGAGTACGCGATGTTCGGCAACACCCGCTCGCGCAACATGGTCTCGGACGAGAAGGGCCTGCCCACCAAGTGGAACGTCGAGACCGGGGAAAACGTGCTGTGGTCGGCCGTGCTCGGCTCGCAGGCCTACGGTGGTCCGGTGGTCGCCGGCGACAAGATCTTCGCCGGCACCAACAACGAGGCGCCGCGCAATCCCAAGGCTCTGGGCGACCGCGGCGTGATGATGGCCTTCGATGCCAAGACCGGCGCCTTCCTCTGGCAGGCGGCCCACGCCAAGCTCTCCCAGGGGCGGGTCAACGACTGGCCGCAGCAGGGCATCTGCTCGGGTCCCTACGTCGAGGGGGAGCGGATGTACTACGTCTCCAACCGCGCGGAGCTGATCGCGGCGGACATCGAGGGCTTCCGGGACGGGGAAAACGACGGCCCGTTCAAGGGCGAAGAGTCGGCCACCGAGACCGACGAGGACATCCTGTGGAAGCTCGACCTGATCAACGAGCTGGACGTCTTCCCCCACAACCTGGCGGCCGGCAACCCGCTGGTGGTCGGCGACCTGATCTTCACCATGACCGCCAACGGCGTCGATGAGGGCCACATCAACGTGCCCTCGCCACTCGCCCCGAGCTTCATCGCGGTGGACAAGAACACCGGCAAGGTGGCCTGGGAGAGCACGGCCCCCGGCACCGGGATCCTCCACGGCCAGTGGTCGAACCCGACGTACGGCACCGCGGGCGGCCGCGAGCAGGTGGTCTTCGCCGGCGGCGACGGCTGGCTCTACGCATTCGAGCCCAAGACCGGCAAGCTGATCTGGAAGTTCGACGGCAACCCCAAGGACGCCAAGTACGTCATCGGCGGCGCCGGCACTCGTAACTACATCGTCGGCACGCCGGTGTTTCATGGCAACAGAGTGTTCATCGGCATGGGCCAGGACCCCGAGCATGGCGAGGCCCCCGGCCACCTGTGGGCGATCCCGGCCGATCTCGAAGGGGACGTCACCGGCAAGCACGTCTGGCACCGCGGCGGCGAAGACTTCCGCCGCACCATCTCGACCGTGGCGGTCGCCGACGGCATCGTCTACGCGACGGACCTCTCCGGCTTCCTCTACGCCTTGGACGAGGCCACCGGCAACCTCCACTGGCAGTACGACGCCTTCGCGGCGATCTGGGGCTCGCCCTTCGTGGCCGACGGTAAGGTCTACCTGGGCGACGAGGACGGCGACGTGGTGATCCTCAAGGCGGGCAAGACCAAGGAGCTGATCGCCGAGATGAACATCGGCAGCTCGGTGCTGACCACCCCGGTCGCCAAGGACGGCGTGCTCTACGTCATGGGTCGCAACCGGCTCTGGGCGCTCAAGAACGGCGCCAAGGGCGAGCCGCTGGCCAAAGAGTGACGGGGCTGAGGATGAGCAGCCCGGGAGTGACCATGGAAGCGATGACCCGTACGGCCACGGCCGAGAAGATCGCCGAAGCCCGCTCCCGGCTCGACGCCTGGGTGCGCGAGATCGTGGCCTGGCACTTCTCGCCCGAGACCGGTTGCCCTTTCTGGCTGGACTACGCGCGGAAGTTGCCCTTCGATCCCCGCGACAGGATCGGCGGCTACGACGACCTGAAGTTGCTCGGCCACTTCGAGGACGAGTGGCTGCGGGGCGGCCCGGTGCGCCGCTGGGTGCCCAAGGCCTACGCGCAGTCGCCGATCTCGGTGTTCGAGACCGGCGGCTCGACCGGCGTGCCCAAGAGCCGGATCAACGTCAACGATTTCCGCACCGATTACGAGCTCTACAGCGAGACCCTCTCGGACGTGTCTTTTCCCAAGGGAGCGGACTGGCTGATGCTCGGTCCCACCGGGCCGCGGCGGCTGCGGCTCTCGATCGAGCACCTGGCCCAGCATCGCGGCGGCATCGCCTTCCACGTCGACCTCGATCCCCGCTGGGTGAACAAGCTGATCAAGGCCGGCAAGATGGGGGAGCTGGCGGCGTACAAGAACCACGTGATCGATCAGGGCCTGACCATCCTCAAAGCCCACGACATCCGCTGCCTGTTCACCACGCCCAAGCTGCTCGAGGCCCTGTGCGAGAAGATCTCGCTGCCGAAGTACGGCATCACGGGCATCTTCTGTGGCGGCACCGAGATGACGCCGCAGTTCCACCGCTTCGCTCGCGAGGAGCTGGTGCCGGGCATCGACTTCGTGCCCACCTACGGCAACACGCTGATGGGCCTGGCCTGTCCGAAACCTTTCGATCCGGCGGCGGAGGATCGCTATGCGATCACTTATTACCCGCCGATGCCGCGAGCGATCTTCGAGATCGTCGACCCGGACGACCCGGACCAGGTGGTGCCCTACGGCGCCACCGGGCGGGTGATGCTGACCACGCTGACCAAGGAGTTCTTCGTGCCCCGTTTCCTCGAGCGGGACGAGGGAGAGCGCGCCGAGCCGATCGAGCCCTACCCGTGGGACGGCGTCACCAACCTGCGGTTGTTCTCGCGCCTCGCCGAGTCGGTGGTGGTGGGGGTTTACTGATGAGCTGTCATCCCGAGCGAAGCCGAGGGATCTCCCCGGGTGGGTGGGGCCGATGACCGTCCGCATCCCCATCCTGCGCCAGGGGCGGCCGTACTGGAGCCTGGACAAGGTCGTGCTGGGGGACCTGCGCAACGGTCGTCCGGTGGCCGAGGTCTCCCAGGCCAATGCCGGGCTGGTGGTCCGTGACCTGCTTCGGGGCCGGGAGGCCCGTGAGGCCCTCGACCGCTTCTCGACCCGCGAGCTGCTCGACTTGACCGCGCGCGCGGCCGAGCTCTTCGCCCGCGGCGACCTGCCCCTCGGGGACGGCCACCAGGGTCCGGAGGAGTACCTGGCCCAGCTCTCCGCCACCACCGGCATGCCGGTTTCGCTCGCCCGCCGCAACCTGGCCAAGATCGAGAACGTGCTGGTGCGGATGCCGTCGATCCTCGCCGGCCTGACCCGCGGCCTCGATCCCGAGTTGCTGGACCGCGGCTTCGGCCTCGAAGGGGGGCGGATGGTCTCCTTCCGGCGCGAGACCGAGTGGCTGGGGGCGATCCTGCCCAGCAACTCACCCGGCGTGCACGGCCTGTGGCTGCCGGCCCTGCCGCTCAAGGTCGGCCTGGCCTTGAAGCCGGGCCGCCAGGAGCCCTGGACGCCCCACCGCGTCTGCCAGGCCTTCGCCGTGGCCGGCCTGCCGGGCGAGGCCCTGGGCTTCTACCCCGGCTCCCACGCCGCGGCGGGAGAGATCCTGCTGCGTGCCGGTCGCTCGATGCTGTTCGGCGACGCGGCGACCGTGGCCCCCTGGAAGGGGGACCCACGGGTCGAGATCCACGGCCCGGGCTGGAGCAAGGTGGTGCTCGGGGAGGATCAGGCCGAGCGCTGGCCGGCTCACCTCGAGGTGATCGCCGCTTCGGTGGCCGAGAACGGTGGCCGCTCCTGCCTGAACGCCTCGGGGGTGTGGACGGCGGCCCACGGCCGCGAGCTGGCGCAGGCGCTGGCCGAGCGGCTGGCGCAGGTTCGCGCCCGGGGCCTGGACGACCCCGAGGCCGCCCTCGCCGCCTTCCCCTCGAAGGTGGCGGCCGAGCGGGTCTCGGCCTGGGTGGACCGCCAGCTCGAGGCGCCCGGCGCCCAGGATCTCTCGGCCCCCCTGCGCGGGCCGCGGGTGGTGGAGGTGGACGGCTGCGCCTTCCTGCTGCCCACCGTGGTGTGGCTCACGGATCCCGAGCATCCCCTGGCCCAGGCCGAGCTGCTCTTCCCCTTCGTCACCGTGGTCGAGGTGCCGCAAGCCGAGCTGTTGGCCAGAATGGGCCCCTCGCTGGTGGTCACCGCCCTCACCGACGACCCGGCCTTCCGCCGCGAGTTCGCCGCGGCGCCGCAGATCGACCGCCTGAACCTGGGGCCGATCCCCACCAGCCGCATCGACTGGGACCAGCCCCACGAGGGCAACCTCTTCGACCTGCTCTACCGCCGGCGCTCCTTCCAGGCCCTCGCGGAGGGGGCTTGAGCGCCGAGATCCTGGGCGCGGGGGCCCTGATCGCCCCGGCCGACACTGCGTTGGCTCCCTTCCGGGCCGCGGTGGGTGGGGTCACCGTGCGCTTTGGCGCCGGCTGCCTGGCCGAGCTGGGGCAGGAGGCGCGGCGTATCGGCGCGCGGCGCGCTCTGCTGGTGACCGACGCCGGCGTCGCGGCCGCCGGCCACGTCGAGCGGGCGCTCGAGACGCTGGCGGCGGCGGGGGTGGCGGTCGAGGTCTTCGCCGAGGTGCCGGAGAACCCCACCGGCGCGTCCCTGGCGCCGGGAGCCGAGCGCTGCCGGCAGGTGGATGCCGATCTGCTGGTGGCCGTGGGCGGTGGCAGCGCCCTCGACGCCGCCAAGGGCATCAACTTCCTGGCCACCCAGGGTGGCGTGATGGAGGACTACTGGGGGCACGGCAAAGCGAACCGGGCCATGCTGCCGGCGATCGGCGTGCCGACCACCGCCGGCACCGGCAGCGACGCCCAGTCCTACGCCGTGCTCAACCACACGGAGAAGGAAGAGCCGGGAGACCGCCACGGCCGGAAGATGGCCTGCGGCGACGACAAGGCCCGCTTCCGCACCATCCTGCTCGACCCCGAGCTGGCCGTGACGGCGCCGCGCGCGGTGCGGGCCAGCGCGGGGATGGACGCCCTGTCGCACGCCGTGGAGAGCCTGGTGACCAAGCGGGGCAACGCCCTGTCACAGCTCTACGCCGTGGGTGCCTGGAACCTCCTCGAGCCGGCTTTCGAGGAGGCCCTGGAGCCGGTGCCGGCCGTCGAGACGATGGGCGCGATGCTCCTCGGTGCCCACTTCGCGGGCGCCGCCATCGAGGCCTCGATGCTGGGCGCCGCCCATGCCGCGGCCAACCCGCTCACCGCCCGCTTCGGCATCGTCCACGGCCAGGCCGTGGCCCTGATGCTGCCCCAGGTGGTGCGCTGGAACGGCGCCGAGGTGTCGGCCACCTACGCCCGCCTGGTGGGGGAGGGGCCGCGCGCCGCGGAGCGCCTGGCGCTGCGGCTCGAGGAGCTGCGGCGGCAGGCCGGCCTGCCGGAGAGGCTGTCGGCCCTGGGCATCGCGAGGGAGGAGCTGCCCCGCCTGGCCGCGCGGGCTGCTCGGGAATGGACCGGCACCTTCAACCCGCGGCCGGTGGGGTTGGCGGAGTTTCTGGGGCTTTATGAGGCGGCTTACTGAGATGCGACGAGGACCCTCACCCCTGCCCCTCCGTCCTCGCTCGTTCCCACGCTCTGCGTGGGAACGCACGTCCGGGCGCTCTGCGCCCTCCGGGACTGTCGCCGGCACGGGGAGGCCGCAGAGCGGCCCGACTCGGGTTCCCACGCAGAGCGTGGGAACCAGGGAGAAGGGGAGACCCCTCGGCTTCGCTCGGGGTGACAGCGGGATTGGATTCCCCTCCGGAACCCCTCTCCCGGGCGGCTGGAGTGGGCGGGCCGGGAGAGGGGCAGGGGTGAGGGCCGTCGCAGTCGCCCTAGCCTTCCTCGCCCTCCCCGCCCTCGCCGACTGGACCTCCTTCCGCGGCGACGCCGCGATGACCGGCGTGGCCAAGGACCCGCTGCCCGCGGTCTTGGCCCCACGCTGGACCTTCGAGGCCGGGGACGGCTTCGAGGGCACGGCGGCGATCGCCGGCGGCGTGGTCTACGTCGGCTCCTTGGACGGCCGGCTCTATGCCCTGGACCTCGCCACCGGCAAAGAGCGCTTCCGCTACGCCGCCAAGGGGGAGATCAAGTCCTCCCCGGCGGTGGACGGCGGCAAGGTCTTCTTCGGCGATGAGGCCGGCACCTTCCACGCCCTGGACGCCAAGGACGGCAAGCCGGCCTGGACCTTCGTCGCCGACGGCGCCTTCACCTCCTCGCCCACCGTGGCCGCCGACGCCAGGGGCCGCAAGCTGGTGCTGGTCGGCAGCTACGACGGAGCCCTCTATGCCCTCGAAGCGGCGACCGGCAAGCTCGCCTGGAAGCTCGAGACCGACAACTACGTCCACGCCAGCCCGGCGGTGGCCGGCGGCAAGGTCTACGTCGCCGGCTGTGACGGCTTCCTGCGGGGCTTGAAGCTCGAGGACGGCAGCGAAGTGGTCAAGGTCCCCCTGGGTGGTTACACCGCCGCGACCCCGGCGCTCGCCGGCAGCCGCGCCTACCTGGGCACCTTCGAGAATCAGTTCCTGGCGATCGACCTCGCTGGCGCGCAGGTGCTCTGGCGCTACGAGCACCCGGAGCGCAAGTTCCCGTTCTATGCCTCGGCGGCCCTGGCCGGCGAGGTGGTGATCGTCGGCGGCCGGGACAAGCTGATCCACGCCCTCGACGCCGCCAGCGGCAAGGCCCGTTGGACCTTCGACACCCCGGCGCGGGTGGAATCCTCGCCGGTGGTGGTGGGGGGGCGGGTAGCCGTCGCCTCGAAGAGCGGCGATCTCTATTTGCTGGGGCTCGCCGACGGCAAGTCCCAATGGCAGTACGCGACGGGCTCGGCCCTGGCCGCCTCACCCGCCGTGGCGGATGGCTGGCTGGTGATCGGCACCCTGGACGGTTCCGTCCTCGCCTTCGCCGCCGAGCCCAAAGGAGCCTCTCAATGACCATCCTGGCCGAGCCGGCCACCGGGCAGGAAGCCCAGGTCGGCAGCGTCTTCGTCTCGAACTACCCGCCCTTCTCCTTCTGGCAGCGGGAGCTGGTCTCCGAGGCCCTGGCGGCCCTCGACCGCCCACCTCGCCCCGGTGTGCCGCTGGGCCTCTACCTGCACATCCCGTTCTGTCGCAAGCGCTGTAAGTTTTGCTACTTCCGCGTCTACACCGACAAGAACCACGACGAGATCGGCTCCTACTTGGACGCCCTGGCCCGCGAGGTGGAGATGCTCGCCGAGCGGCCGGCCATTGCCGGGCGCGGCCTGGACTTCGTCTACATCGGTGGCGGCACCCCTTCCTACCTCTCGGTCAAGCAGCTCGGGGGCTTGGCGGAGCGCCTGCACGCCGCCCTGCCCTGGGAGGGGGCGAGGGAGGTCACCTTCGAGTGCGAGCCGGGCACCCTCTCGCTGGCCAAGCTCCAGGCGATCAAGGAGATCGGTACCACCCGCCTGTCGCTGGGCGTCGAGAACTTCGACGACGAGATCCTGCGCACCAACGGCCGGGCCCACGAGTCGAAGGAAATCGATCGCTGCCTGCCGTGGATCGACCAGGTCGGCTTCGATCAGCTCAACATCGACTTGATCGCCGGCATGCTCGGCGAGACCTGGGAGCGCTGGCGGCGCACCATCGAGCGCACCATCGAGCTGGCTCCGGACAGCGTCACGATCTATCAGCTCGAGCTGCCCTTCAACACCAACTTCGCCCACGGCGTGATCGAGGGCAGCCTCGGCCAAGGGCTGGCCGACTGGCAGCAGAAGCGGGAATGGCACGACTACGCCATCGACCGCCTGGGCGAGGCCGGCTACGTGCGCTCGAGCGCCTACACCATGGTCAAGGGCGACGGTCGCACGCAGTTCGTCTACCGCAACTCGGTGTGGCAGGGCTGCGACCTCGCCGCCGCCGGGGTGGCCTCCTTCGGCCACGTCAACGGGGTCCACATGCAGAACGTCGACGGCTGGGGCGAGTACATCGCCACCGTGCGCGAAGGCCGGCTGCCCCTGGGCCGGGCCTACGTCACCAGCGAGCGCGAGCGGCTCACCCGCGAGCTGATCCTCCAGCTCAAGCTCGGTGAGCTGGGTGGGGACTACTTCCACGCCAAGTTCGGTGTCGACGTGTTCGCCGAGCTCGCCCCCGCTTTCGAGCGCCTGGCCGAGCGGGGCATGGTCGAGCTAGGGCACAACCGAGTGAGCCTGACCCGCCAGGGCCTGCTGCGGGTCGACACCCTGCTGCCGGAGCTGTACGACCCGAAGTTCCGCGACTCCCGCTACACCTGAGCTCGACCGAAACGGAGGAAGCCGCCGTGAGCACACCAGCCCTCGCCCGCCCGCTCGTCCGCCTCGCCCTCTCGGCCGTGCTCCTTTCCGTGTTGCTTCCTGGGGTGGCCGCGGGGGCCGACTGGCCCCAGTACCGCGGCCCGGCCCGCGACGGCCGCTCGGCCGAGACCGGCCTGCTGGCCGCCTGGCCCATGGCCGGGCCGCAGGTGCTGTGGCGCGCCCCCCTGGGGGACGGCTACTCCGGCATGGCCGTGGCCGGCGGCAGGGTCTACACCGTCTTCGGCGCTGGGCGGGACGAGATCGTCATCGCCTTCGACGCCGCCACCGGCAAGGAGGTTTGGCGCCAGCGCCTGGACGGCTACCGCTCCGACGACATGGGCGGCGGCCCCCGGTCGACCCCGACGGTGGCCGGCGGCCTGCTCTACGCCCTGTCCTCGAGCGGCCGGCTCGCGGCCCTCGACGCCGCCACCGGCGAGGGCAAGTGGGAGGTGGACCTGGTCGCGGCCTACGGTGCGCGAATCCCACAATGGGGAGTGTCGATCTCGCCTCTGGTCGAGGGGGACCTGCTCCTGCTCGACGTGGGCGGCAAGCCCGGGCACTCGCTGGTGGCCTTGAACAAGACCACCGGCAAGCTGGCCTGGGCCGCGGAGAGCGGCTCCCCCGGCTACTCGGCGCCCCTGGCGGTGACCGCCCAGGGCGTGCGCCAGGTTCTCTTTTTCACCGGTGCGGGCCTGGTGTCGGTCGATCCAGCCGTTGGCAAGCCCCTTTGGCGCTTCCCCTGGAAGACCGACTACGACGTCAACGCCGCCATGCCGGTCTTCCTGCCGCCGGATCGGGTGTTCATCAGCTCGAGCTACGGCACCGGTGCGGCGCTGCTCCGGATCGAGAAACAAGGCTCCGGCCTGGCCGTACAGGAGGTCTGGCGGAGCAAGGTGATGAAGAACCACTTCAACAGCTCGGTGCTGGTGGGCGACCACCTCTATGGCTTCGACGACGGCACTTTGAAGTGCATCGTCGCCGCCACGGGGGAGGAGAAGTGGCGCCAGCGCGGCTTCAACAAGGGCTCGCTGCTCTATGCCGACGGCCGTCTGCTGGTGCTCTCCGAGCAGGGGGTGCTGGCGCTGGTGGAGGCCTCCCCGGAGGCCTACCGGGAAACCGGCCGGATGACCGTCTTCACCGCCCGCACCTGGACCATGCCGAGCCTGGCCGACGGCCGCCTCTTCGTCCGGAGCGGCGCCGAGCTGGTGGCGCTCAAGGTGAGCCGCTGACGTAGACCAACTTCGAGAGCGAAACAACGAGGGAGAGCGCAGAGATGATTGTCTGGAATGACCTTCTGGTGCGGCGCACGCTGGTAGCTGGCGCTTTCGCCTTGATCTTGACCCTGCCGGCCGTCGCCCAGGAACCTAGCGAATCCGTTGCGGAACCCGAGACCATCGAAGCCACCCCCACCGAGGCCCTGCCGCGGGTGCAGGAGTTCGCGCGCGTGGAGGCCAGCTTGCCCTACGCCCCGAGCTCCAACACCATCGCCACCAAGCTGCCCACCGACCTCAAGTGGACGCCCGCGATCATCGGCGTGGTCGAGTCGCCAGTGATGGACGAGCGCAACGCCCGCATCCTGGGTGATGCCCTGGCGAGCGTCGCCGGCGTGAACGTGCAGACCGGCGCCGGCGTCTTCGACTTCTTCGTCCTGCGCGGCTTCGACTCGCTCTCCTCGGCCCAGGTGCTCACCGACGGCGCTCCCGAGCCGGAGGCCACCTTCTACCAGCTCTACAACGTCGAGCGGGTGGAGGTCTTCAAGGGCCCGGCGAGCTTCCTCTACGGCTCGAACCCCCTCTCGGGCGCCGTCAACCTGGTGCGCAAACAGCCCATCCCGGTCGGTTTCGCCCGCTTCGAGGTCGGCGGCGGCAGCTTCGGCACCCTGGAGGGCGAAGTGGACGCCGGCACCGCCCTGGGCTCGGACGCCGCCTCCTTCCGGTTGAACGGCATGTGGCGCGAGAGCGACGGCTTCCGCGACGGCAAGGAGTCGAGCGTCTGGGCCGTCAACCCGGCCTTCACCTTCCTGCCCAGCGAGGCCACCACCATCAACTTGAACCTCGAGCTGGCGAGCTCCGACTTCGTGCCGGACGGCGGCCAGCCCTTCAACCCCGGGCGCGGCGGGCGGCTGTTCCCGGTCTCCCGCGAGCTGTCCTACGACCGCCCCGGGGATTTCTCCGAGCAGGAAGCGACCCGGGCCCAGCTCGACGTCCAGCACCGCTTCTCGGGCCGCTTCTCCCTGCGCAACAAGGCCTACTACCGGGGCCTGGACTGGCAGACTGCCGGCACCCTGCTGCTGGACGTTCGCGAGGTGCCGTTCCTGGGCACGGTGATCACCCGGGGCGCCTCCACCCTGGACGACGACCAGCGCTTCTTCGGCAACCAGCTCGAGGCCATCTACTGGTTCGAGACCGGCTCCGTGCGCCACCGCCTGCTGGCCGGCGTGGAGCTGTTCGAGGGCCGCGACGAGTACACCGTCACCTTCGACACGGTGGACCTGGTCGACCCCGAAGCCAACGTCCTGCCCTTCCCGGTGCCGCCGGCCGGCGTACCGGACATGGTCGGGGACACCCGCACCCGCGTGCTGGCTCCCTATCTGATCGACCAGATCATCCCCTCCGAGCGCTGGCAGATCCTGCTCGGCGCCCGCTTCGATTCGATCGACTTCGAGGACGAGGTCTCGGGAACCGAGCGCTCGGACGACCAGCTCTCGCCCATGCTCGGGGTGGTCTTCCAGCCGGTCCCCGGCACCTCGCTCTACGCCAACGTCTCGGAGGCCTTTGCGCCGCCCTCGCCGCGGGTGGTGGGAGAGCGCCGGCCCGAGGAGAGCCGTCAGGTCGAGGTCGGCATCCGCCAGAAGCTCTTCGGCGACCGCCTCTCGGCCACCCTCGCCGCCTTCGAGATCGAGCGCGAGAACATCGCCATCGCCGACGACAACGGCTTCACCCAGCAGGCCGGCGACCAGCGCTCGCGGGGCCTGGAGCTGGAGCTGGCCGGGGACCTGACACCCGACCTCTCCCTGCTCTTCTCCTGGGCCTACACCGACTCCGAGCTGACCCGCTTCAACGAGGTCTTCCAGGTGCCGGGCCCGGCCGGTCCCATCGTCTTCGTCGTGGACCGCTCCGGCAACCGCGCGCCCTTCGCCCCCGAGCACCTCGGCACCTTGTGGCTGAGCTACCGTCTGGCCGGCGGCTTTCGCCTGGGCGGGGGCGGCCGTTACCTCTCGGACCAGTTCATCGCCGAGGACAACGTCCACGAGATCCCGGGCTACTTCCTGGCGGATGCGGCCCTGAGCTGGTCGCGCAACGACCTGGTGGTGAGCCTCAATGGCCGCAACCTCACCGACGAGGACTACGAGACCCGCGCCTTCGGCTCCCTCTCGGTGATCCCGGCCGAGTCGCGGAGCTTCTCCCTGCGGGTGGGCTATCGCCTGCCCTGAGCACGCTTTCGGAGGATCCCAGGATGAACCAGGAACAGTTCGACGTGGTGGTGATCGGCGGCGGCCCGGCGGGGGCCACCGCGGCCACCCTGGTGGCCATGGCCGGCCACCGGGTGCTGCTCGCCGAGAAGTCCACCGAGCCGCAGTTCAAGATCGGCGAGTCGCTGATGCCGGCTACCTACTGGACCTTCGAGCGACTGGGGATCCTCCCGAAGATGAAGGCCAGCCACTTCCCGGCCAAGCACAGCGTGCAGTTCTACACCAAGACCGGCAAGGCCACGAGCCCCTTCTACTTCTTCGAGAACGACCCGCACGAGAGCTCCCAGACCTGGCAGGTGCGGCGCAGCGAGTTCGATCAGATGATGCTGGACAACGCCGCGGACAAAGGCGTCACCGTGCGTCGCGGCGCCGGGGTGTCGAAGGTCCACTGGCAGGGCGACCGGGCAACTGGGGTGAGCATCCAGCCGGCGGACGGGGAGCCCTACGAGGTCGCCTGCCGCGTGCTGGTGGACGCCTCCGGGCAGAGCACGGTGGTGGCCCGCTCGCGGGGGCTCCTGGTCAACGAGCCGAATCTCAAGAACGTCGCCTACTTCAGCCACTTCGAGGGCGCCCTGCGCGACCCGGGCATCGACGAGGGGGCGACCCTGGTGCTCCACACCAGCGACCAGAAGGCCTGGTTCTGGTACATCCCCCTGCCCGACGACGTGGTCTCCGTGGGCGTGGTCGGTCCCGTGAGCCACCTGGTGGAGGGGCGGGCGGGCGATCCCCAGCAGGTCTTCGAGGAGGAGCTGGCCCGCTGCCCGCCGCTGGTGCCCCGTCTCGCCGAGTCTCGCCAGACCATGCCGATGCGCGCCCTGCGCGACTTCTCCTACCGCTCCCGCGAGGTGGCGGGGGACGGATGGGTGCTGGTCGGCGACGCCTTCGCCTTCATCGATCCGATCTACTCGAGCGGCGTCCTGCTGGCCCTGAAATCGGGGGAGATGGCCGCTGATGCCGTCGTCGATGGGTTGGCCAAAGGCGACCTCTCGGCGGCCCAGCTCGGCCGCTTCAAGGACGAGCTGTCCGCAGGCATGGAAGCCCTGCGCAAGCTGGTCTATGCCTTCTACGACCAGGACTTCAGCTTCGCCCGCTTCCTCGAGAGGCACCCCGGGTACCGCAAGCACATCGTCAACCTGCTGATCGGCAACGTCGATCGGCCGGTCGAGGGGCTCTTCGACGCCATGAGCGAGATGATCGCCCTGCCCCAGAGCCCGGACTTCGACTCTCCCCTGGTGCGGGCGGTGCCGGCCTGATCCACCCATGACACCGCCGACGCGCCGACGCGCCGCCTGGTGCCTCCTGGCCGGGGCGGCACTGCTGCGCCAGGACCTCTGGCTGCGCTGGGACGCTCGCCTGGTCGCCGGGCTGCCGGTGTCCCTGGCCTACCAGGCGGCCTTCTGCGTGGTGGTGGCAGGGGTGCTGGCCCTCGCCGTCCGTTGGGCCTGGCCGAAGGATCTGGGAGAGGGCCAGTGACCCTCGCCCTGGTCGGCGTCTACCTGGCAGCGCTGGTGGCCATCGGGGCCCTCTCCGGCCGCTTCGCTCGCGGCACCGGAGAGGATTTCTTCCTCGCCTCGCGCACCATCGGGCCGGTGGTCCTGCTCGCCTCGCTGGTGGGCACCCACATGACGGCGTTCTCCATTCTCGGCGCCTCGGGGGAGTCCTACCACCGCGGCATCGGGGTCTTCGGCCTCATGGCCTCTTCCTCGGCTCTGGTGGTGCCGGCTCTCTTCCTCTTCATCGGCACCCGGCTGTGGGCCCTGGGTAAGCGCCACGGCTTCTTGACCCAGGTGGAGCTGGTGCGCGCGCGCTGGGGCTCGGAGCCGCTGGCGATCAGCCTGCTGGTGCTGCTGGTGGTGCTGCTGGTGCCCTATCTGCTGATCGGCATCAAGGGCGCCGGCCTGACCTTGAACGAGGCTTCCGGGGGCTCGATCCCGGTGGCCGCCGGCTCCTTCCTGGTCGGGGCGGTGGTGGTGGCCTACGTGGCCTGGGGCGGCATGCGCGGCACGGCCTGGGTGAACACCTTCCAGACCGCGATCTTCGTCACCCTGGGGGCCGTGGCCTTCTGGGTGGTGGTGCGGGGCGGTGGCGGGCTGTCGGCGTTGATGGCCAAGGTCGCGGCCGAGGAGCCCAAGCTGCTGGTGCAGGGGGACGCCATCCGCCCCCTCGAGATGCTCACCTACCTGACCATCCCGATCTCCGCGGCCACCTTTCCCCACCTGGTCACCCATTGGCTCACCGCCAAGAGCGCCCGGGCCTTTCGCTTCTCGGTGGTGGCCTACCCCTTCTGCGTCGCCCTGGTGTGGCTGCCCAGCGTGGTGCTGGGGGTGATCGGCAAGGTGGAGGTGCCGGGCCTCGCCGGGCCGGCGTCGAGCTCGGTGGTGGTGCGGCTGATCGAGCGCTTCGCCCCGGCCGGGCTCGAGGCCCTGCTCACCGCCGGCCTCTTCGCCGCGGTGATGGCTTCGCTCGACTCCCAGGTGCTCGCCCTGGGCAACCTTTTCACCCGCGACGTGGTGGGCCGCTACGGCTTCGGCGGGCGGCTGTCCGAACGGGGGCAGGTGCTCTCCGGGCGCCTCTTCGTGGCCGGCATCGTGGTGGTCGCCTGCCTGGTCTCGCTGGTCTTCGAGCGCAGCCTGTTCAAGCTCGGGGTGATCTGCTTCTCGGGCTTCACCGGCCTCTTCCCGCTGCTGGTGGCCGCCCTCTTCTGGCGCCGGGCCACCGCCGCCGGAGCCCTGGCCTCGGTGCTGGTGACCGCCGTTTCCTGGGCCTTCTTCGCCCTCCGGAGCTTCCAGAACCCGGCCTACACCGTCGGGGACACCGGCATCCTGCCGGCGGCCGTGATCTTGTTGCTGTCCTCGCTGGCGCTGTGGGCGGTGTCCCTGCTGACCAGACCGCCGGGAGAGGAGAGGTTGGCCGGTTTCTTCGGGAGAGGGGCGGAGGCATGAAGATCGCCTACATCGCCTCGGGCGCCGGCGGTATGTATTGCGGCAGCTGCCTGCACGACAACACCCTGGCCGCGGCCCTGATGCGCCAGGGCCACGACGTGGCCCTGCTGCCCACCTACACCCCCATGCGCACGGACGAGGAGGGGGTGGCCGGGCCGCGGGTGTTCTATGGCGCCATCAACGTCTTCCTGGCCTCCCGCTGGCCGGCCTTGGCCCGGCTGCCGCGCTGGGTCACCGGCTGGCTGGACCGGCCCGGCCTCTTGGCCTGGGTGTCGAAGCGGGCGGACTCGACCGACGCCCGCGAGCTGGGGGCGATGACCGACTCGGTGCTCGCCGGCGAGGAGGGGGCCCAGGCCGAGCAGCTCGAGCAACTGGTCACCTGGCTCTCCGACCACTTCCGGCCGGAGGTGATCTACCTCACCAACTCGATGTTCGCCGGCATGGCCCGCCGCCTGCGCCGGGAGCTGGGGGTGCCGGTGGTGGTCGGGCTGGTGGGGGAGGACCTCTTCCTCGAGGACCTGAACGAGCCCTGGCGGACGCGGGTGATCGCCCGGCTGCGGGAGCGAGCGCAGGACGTCGACCACTTCCTCTCCCCGTCGCGTTATTACGCCGAGAAGATGGCGGCCTTGCTCGACGTGGCGCTCGAGCGCGTCGAGGTCGTGCCCCTGGGCCTGCGGCTCACCCACCACGCCAGCGAGCCGCCGACACGGCATGGGGCGCCGCCCAGCGTGGGCTTCTTCGCCCGTCTGGCGCCGGAGAAGGGGCTACATCTGTTGGTCGAGGCTTTCTGCCGTCTGGCGGCCCAACCCGGCCGCGCGGACCTGCGCCTGCGCGTGGCCGGCTACCTCGCCGGCAAGGACGTGCCCTACGTGGAGGGCCTCAAGGCGAGACTGGCCGCCGAGGGCCTGGCCCCGCGGGTGGATTGGGTCGGGGAGGTGGATCTCGAGGGCAAAGTGGCCTTCCTGCGCTCGATCGACTTGCTCGCCGTGCCCACCGTCTACCGCGAGGCCAAGGGCCTCTTCGCCCTCGAAGCCATGGCCAACGCCACGCCGGTGGTGCTGCCCCGGCACGGTTCCCTGCCGGAGATGATCGAGGCCACGGGAGGCGGCATCCTGGTCGAGCCCGGCTCGGCCGAGGCCCTGGCCGAGGCCATCGCGAGCCTGCTCGATGACCCCGAGCGCCGCCAGCACCTCGGCCAGACCGGCCGCCGCGCTGTGCTCGAGCGCTTCGGGGAAGAGGAGATGGCCCGGGCCACGGCGGCGGCGTTCGAGCGGGTGATCGACCAGACGAGGCGGATCGCTTGAACCCGTCAACACGCACCCGCCGTCATCCCGAGCGAAGCAGAGGGATCTCTCCTCCGGCGCCGGCGCCGCGCGAGGGGTTGAAACCCCTCGCTACCCATGAACGTCCCTGGCGGGACGGGGGAGGGAGATCCCTCGGTTTAGCTCGGGATGACGGCGGGGACCTGGGTCGACCCGCTGCACCATCTGTCCTTTCCCTCGTCCCGCCAGGGACGTTGATGGGTAGCGAGCGATTCCAATCGCTCGCCCTCGCCCGTGCGTGACCCGATTGACCCCCATGCACACCTTCCAAACCCACCGCACCGTCGAGTTCGCCGACACCGACATGGGCGGCATCGTGCACTTCTCGCGGTTCTTCGTCTTCATGGAGACCGCCGAGCATGAGCTGCTGGCCACGCTGGGGGCGCGGGTGCACATGGAGTGGCAGGGGCACGCGATCGGCTGGCCGCGACTGGCGGCTTCCGCCGAGTACAAGAGCCCTGCCCGCTTTGGCGACCGCCTGGACATCCAGGTCGAGGTCGAGCGCAAGGGCCGCACCTCGATGACCTACCGTTTCACCTTCCGCTGCGGCGAGCGCCTGGTGGCCAGGGGGCGCATGTCCTCGGCCTGCTGCATCCTCGACGATCCGGCGGGTTTGAAACCGATCTCGATTCCGGACTTCATCGCCGCCGGCCTCACGGAGGTCCCCCGTGCCGAATGACTCACCCCGTCTCGTGGTCGAAGACCTGGTCAAGGAGTACCGCCTGGGCGATCGCGCGCTGAGGGTGCTCGATGGCGTGAGCTTCAGCCTCGATGCCGGGGAGTCCCTGGCCGTCACCGGCCCTTCGGGCTCGGGCAAGAGCACCTTGTTGCACTTGCTGGGTGGCCTCGACCGACCCAGCTCCGGCCGGGTGCGGGTCGCCGGCCGCGACCTGGCGGAGATGGGGGAGAGGGAGCTGGCCCGCTTCCGCAACCGCGAGGTCGGCTTCGTCTTCCAGGACCACCACCTGTTGCCCCAGTACACCGTGCTCGAGAACGTCCTGTTGCCCACCCTGGCCTTTCCCCGGGACCGTCCGGCGGACGCCGCGGCCCGCGCCCGCGAGCTGCTCGTCCGCGTGGGGCTCGGCGAACGGGTGGCACACCGGCCGGCCGAGCTTTCCGGAGGTGAGCGCCAGCGGGCGGCGGTGGCGCGGGCCCTGGTGATGCAGCCTTCACTGCTGCTCGGGGACGAGCCCACCGGCAGCCTCGACCGGGCCACCGCGGCGAGGGTGGCGGACCTGCTCTTCGACCTGCACCGGGAGCTCGGCACGGTGCTGGTGGTGGTGACCCACAGCCCGGAGATCGCCACCCGCTTCCCCCGGCGCTTCGAGCTGGCGGAGGGTCGGTGCGCCGCAGCCTGAGGCACTATTGGCGGGGCCACCTCGCGGTCGCCCTGGGGGCGGCGGTGGCCACGGCCGTGCTGGCCGGCGCCTTGGTCGTGGGGGACTCGGTGCGCGGCAGCCTCGCCGCCTTGGCCAGCGAGCGCCTGGGGCGCATCGACTACGTGCTGGCCGGGCCACGGCTGTTCCGGGCCGCCCTCGCCGACGAGCTGACCTCCGAGGCGGGCCTGGGGGTGGACGTGGCCCCGGCCCTGGTGGTGCGGGGCACGGCCGGCCGGCCCGACCGCGGCACCCGGGCCTCGGGGGTCACCGTCTGGGGCATCGACGGCCGCCTCGCCCGGCTCTATCCCGGCGAGCCCCGGCTGACCTTCCCGCCCCGCCAGGGCAGCCTCTTCCCGCCGGTGCTGCTCTCCGAGAGCCTGGCCCGGGAGCTCTCGGCCGCGGCCGGCGACTCGGTGCTGCTCTCCTTCGAGAGCCTGTCCGAGATCCCCAAGGAGACCCTGATCGGCCGGGCGGACGCCGAGCGGGCCACCCGTTCGCTGCGCCTGACCGTGGCCGCCGTGCTGCCGGACCGTGGCCCCGGCGGGCTACGCCTGGATGCCGGACAGTCGGCTGCCGCCAACGCCTTCGTCGAGCTGCCCCGGTTGGCCCGGGCCCTGGAGCTGGCGGGCCGCGCCAACGCCCTGCTGGTGGCTGCCGGCGGCCACGACGTCGCCGGCACCCTGGAGGCGGCCCTGGCCCGGCGGCTGACCGTGGGCGACCTGGGCCTCGAGGTGTCGATCGACCGCGGCACGGTGGTGGTGGAGAGCCGGGAGCTGGTGTTGCCCGAGCGGGCCGCGGCGGGCGTCCGGGTGCTCGCCCAGGAGACCGGGGCTGCGGTCTCCCCGGTGCTGACCTACCTGGCCAACCGGCTGGAGGTGGGGGGGCGGTGGATCCCCTACTCGACGGTGGCGGCCCTCGACCCGCCGGCGGCGGACGCCGCCGACCGCCTGGTGCTGGTCGATGGCGCGCCGGCGCCACCCCTGGGCGAAGGGGAGATCTACTTGAACGAGTGGGCCGCGGAGGACCTCGCCGCCACCCCCGGCCAGGAGCTCGAGCTGACCTACTTCAGCCTCGGCCCCCGCGACGAGCTGGCCACGGCCACGGCCCGCTTCCGGGTCAAGGGCGTGGTGGCCATGGCCGGTCTGGGCGCCAACGGCACGCTGACGCCGGAGATGCCGGGGCTCTCCGACGCCGAGAGCATGTCGGCCTGGGAGCCGCCCTTCCCGGTGGACCTCGGGCTGATCCGCGACCGCGATGAGGACTACTGGGACGCCTACCGCGCGGCGCCCAAGAGCTTCGTCGGCCTCGCCGCCGGCCAGGCCCTGTGGCGCAACCGCTTCGGCGAGCTGACCTCACTGCGCCTGACCCCCTCGCCCGAGGTGGACGCGGCGGCCCTCGCCGCCCGGCTGGAGAGCGAGCTGCCCCGGCGTCTCGCCCCCGGCGCCCAGGGGCTCAGCTTCCAGGCGGTCTCGGCCCTGGCCGCCCAGGGCGCCCGGGGTGCCACCGACTTCGGGCAGCTCTTCCTGGCGTTCAGCTTCTTCCTGATCGTCGCCGCCGCCCTCTTGACCGGCCTGCTGTTCCGGCTGGTGGTCGAGGGCCGCGCGCGGGAGGTGGGCCTGCTCGGTGCCCTCGGTTTCCCGGCGGCGCGGGTGAAGCGGCGCTTCCTCGCCGAGGGGCTGGCGGTCGCCGGCCTCGGCGTGGCGGCCGGCCTGGCCGGGGCCGTGGGCTACGCCCGCCTGCTGCTGCTCGCCCTGGCCACGGTGTGGCGCCCGGCCGTGGGCACCTCGGAGCTGCACCTCCACGTCCAGCCGCTGAGCCTGGTGGTGGGGGGAGCGATCGCCCTGGTGATGGTCTACCTGGCGATCCGCGGTGCCGTCGCCTCGCTGCTGCGCCGGGAGCCCGCCCGGCTGCTCGCCGGGGAGATCGCGGCGGCCGGCCCCGCGGGCCGCGCCCGGGCCTCTCGCTGGCTGGCCCTCGTGCTGGGGCTCGCCGGCCTGGGCCTGGCGGCGGCCATGCTCGGCTCGGGGCGGGGCTCCTCCCCGGCTCTGGCCTTCGGGGCTGGAGCCTGCCTGCTGGGGGCCGGGCTCGCGGCCCTCGCCGCCTGGGCTCGAGGGGGGGGCCGCCGGATCGCCGACCGGCTCAGCCGAGCCGGCGTGTTGCGCCTGGGAGCCCAGGCCAGCCGCCGCAGCCCGGGCCGCAGCCTGCTCGCTGCGGCCCTGGTGGCCTCGGCCAGCTTCGTGCTGGTGACGGTGGGGGCCCAGCGGGGGGGCCGGCACTTCGATGTCGCCGACCGGGCCTCTGGGGCCGGGGGCTTCCCCCTGATCGCCGAGAGCTCGGTGCCCCTGCTCCAGGACCTCAACCGCCCCGAAGGCCGCCGCGAGCTGGGCCTCGACGAGGAGGCCGCGGCGGCCCTCGACGGTACCCGTGTCTACCCCCTGCGCCTGGTGCCGGGGGACGACGCCAGCTGCCTCAACCTCTACCGGCCCCAGAAGCCCCGCGTGCTCGGCCTGCCGCCGGAGCTCATCGAGCGGGGGGGCTTCAGCTTCCAGGCGTCGGCACGCTCCCTCGACAACCCCTGGCGCCTGCTCGAGGAAGATCTGGGGCCCAACGTGGTACCGGCCGTGCTGGACGCCAACTCGGCGACGTGGATCCTGAAGGTGGGCCTAGGGGACGACGTGGTGCTCGACGACGAGGCCGGCAAGCCCCTGCGCCTGCGGGTCGTGGGCCTCCTGGCGAAGAGCATCTTCCAGAGTGAAGTGCTGATCTCGGAGGCGGCCCTGCTGCGCCACTTCCCCAGCCGCGCCGGCTACTCGGCGTTCCTGATCGAGGCGCCGCCGGAGCGGGCGCCCACCTTGACCGAGGCCCTGGAGCGCTCGCTCGCCGGCTTCGGCTTCGACGCCGAGGCCACGGCCGACCGCCTGGCGGCCTTCGAGCAGGTGGAGCAGACCTACCTTTCAACCTTCCAGTCCCTGGGCGGCCTCGGCTTGCTGCTCGGCACCGTGGGCCTGGGGGTGATCCTGCTGCGCAACGCCCTCGAACGGCGCAAGGAGCTGGCGGCCCTGCGCGCGCTGGGTTTCCCTGTGCGCCGCCTCCAGGGCCTACTGCTGGCCGAGAACGCCTTCCTGCTCGCCGTCGGCCTCGGCCTCGGCACCGCCGCGGCCCTGCTCGCCGTAGCCCCTCACCTCCGAGAGCAGGCCGCCACCGTCCCCTGGCCAGCCCTCACCGCCACCCTCGCCCTGGTCTTCGCGACCGGCCTCGCAGCCAGCGGCCTCGTTCTGCGCGGGGCGTTGCCGGAGGACCTGGTGGGGACGCTCAAGGGGGAGTAGAGGCGGTCACCGCAGCATCAGCAGTGACGACAGCGGCAGCGCCACGATCCGCGGATCGAGCACGGCCTCGGTGTCGGTCTGCGTCACCAAGATGCCGAAGGATGCCTTGTTCGCAGCTTTCTCGATGAAGCGCCGCAGGCCCTCGGTGTCGTCGAAGGGGTCGATCTGTCGCCGGTACTTCACCTCTAGCGGGATGCGCCGCAGGCCCAGGGTCAGCACGAAATCGACCTCCGGCTGATCGGCCCGTTCGGGCAGGTGGGTGAGGTCCAGGTTCGAGATGCTCGAGAGAGCCGTGCCCACGATGCTTTCGGCGAGCCGGCCCGCGAGCGGCGTCAGCTCGGGATTCTGGCGCAGATCGTCCGGTTCGATCGGGACCTCCTCCTGCAACCAGCTGGAGCGTAGCGCGTGGTCGGCCAGGCAGAGCTTCGGCTGCCCCTTCGTCCGCTTCAAGCGGATCTCGAGAGGGGGTATCAGGCGAAGGAGCAGGGTATCCCCCAGGAAGCGCAGGTACTGGCGGACCCGTTCGGGGCCGACGTTGGCGCCGAGGCTCTCGTGGACCTCTTGCGCCAGCAGCTTCGGGGTGGGAGCTTGCCCGACGTAGCGGCAGCCGAGGCGGAACACCTCCTCCAACAGCTGCGGGTCTCGTTTGCGACCTCGCTCGCCCAGCCGCAGGTCGTGCTGGATGACCCGCTTGATCACCGTCTCGTTGATCTGGTCTTTGAGGTAGGACCAGTCGACATCCCAACGGCTGTGCACGATCGGGTAGCCGCCACGCCGGGCGAAGCGGCGGAACGCCTCGTCTCGGGCCTCGGCCCTTTGCAGTCCCGCTCGCCGGGCCTGATGCCAGAAGTCGAGCTCCGCGATGTGGTCGAGCCCGTTGTCTCCGAGGAGCGGCCGGCCGAGGTCGAGGTTGTGGAAGTCCGCCACCTCGGTCAGGGAGAGCACGCCGGCCTCGATCGAGTGGATCCGGCCAGCGAGACTGTCGCGGCCGATCTCGATGCGCAGGGCCGAGCTGCCGGTGAGCACGACCTGCGTGGTCGAGTGATCCACCAGGCTCTTGAGCTGGGGAGCCCAGTCCCGCAGGTTCTGCACCTCGTCGAAGAACAGATACGTCGGCTCGCCGCGGTGGGCGACCTCGTTGAGGGTGCCCCCGAGCACGGCCCCTTCGTACCAGTCCATCAGGCGCAAGATCGGCTCGGTGGCGGCGGCGAGCTGGGGCAGCTCGTCGGCCTGAAGCCGGAAGATGTTCCGCGGCGGCACGCCTTCGTCGAGGAGGTCGCGCACCACCTGCATCTGCGCGGTGGTCTTGCCGATCTGCCGCGGGCCGCGGACGACCACGATCGGAGCCAGGCGGAGGTTCAGCCGGTGGCGGATCTGCCGGACGAGGTGGCGACGGGTCCAGGGCAGGACGGGAAGGGGCTTGCCCTCCCACCAGGGATTCATCCTCTTCAAGTCGAGGATGAGGTTCTCCGGCAGGTCGAAAAAGGGCAGCAGGGAGGCGGTGGGATCACTCACAGCTGGGCCGGATGATACCCCCGTCCGCTACCCCAGCACCCGCCCCCGCGTTTCCGGCAAGGCCCAGATCCAGGTGCCGGCCAGGAGGGCGAAGCCGGCTGCCAGGGCGATGCCGCCGCCCAGGCCCCAGCGGGGGGCGACGGCGGCGATGGCGAGGGGAGCGAGGAACTGGGCGCCGCGGGTGGTGTTCATGATCACCGAGAGGGCGGTGCCCCGCACCGGGGTGGCGAAGAGCTCCGAGAGCATGGGGCCGAAGCCGGACCAGGTGCCGGTGCCCAGGCCGGCGGCGAAGAGGAAGACCCACACCAGCCCCGGCCGCGCCGCCACCCACGGCCAGAAGACGGTGAACATCAGCAGGCCGCCGGCCAGGAGGCCCGAGTAGAGGGCGAAGGTCGGGCGCCGGCCCCACCAATCCGAGATCCGGCCGAAGGAGAGGTAGCCCAAGAGGGAGCCGAGCACGAAGGCCAGGGTGGCGACCCCCGAGCGGGCCTCCGAGAGCCCCCGCTCGACCTGGAGGTAGCGGGGCAGCCAGATCACCGCCAGCCAGTAGGCCGTCATGTTGAACGCGGTGAGCAGGAAGGCGAGGGCGAAGGTGCCGCGAGCGCCCCGGGCGAGCAGCTGGCGCCACTCGCCGCCCGGCCCGGCCTGGCGCCAGAGGTCGGACTCCGGCACCCGGCGCACCAGGGGCAGGGCGAGGATCGGCAGGGTGCACAGGGCGAAGACGCCCCGCCAGCCCAGCTGGGGCGCCACGAAGGCCCCGATCAGGGCCGCCAAGCCCAGCCCCAGCGGGGCGCCGCTCTGGGCCACCGCCCCCCAGCGGCCCCGCTCGGCGGGGGGGAAGGTCTCGCCGATCAGGGCCTGGCCGGCCCCCCAGGCGCCGCCGATGCCGAGGCCAGCCACGGCCCGCGCCACCAACAGGGTGGAGAAGCTCGGGGCCAGGGCGCAGCAGGCGTTGCCCAGGCAGAAGACGCCGAGGGCGGTGGCGGTGGAGGCACGGCGGCCCATCCTGTCCGCCAGCCAGCCGAAGAGGAAGCCGCCCACGCCGGTGGCGCCGATGCCCAGGCCCGTGAGCAGGGCGAGGTCGCCGTCTACGAGCTGGAAGTCCCGTTGGATGCCTCCCAGGAGGAAGGAAAGCACGGTCAGCGAGGTGAAGCCCTGCCACCAGACCACGAAGGCCAGGATCAAGATGGCCAGATGCCGGCGATCGAGGCGATCGGTCTGGTGGAGGAGGGCCATGGCGCCGGGCGTCGAGGTGCGGGGAGCCTACCACCCCCCGTGCGCTATACTCCGCTCCTCGTGCGGCTGTAGCTCAGCAGGATAGAGCGAGACCGTCCTAAGGTCAGGGTCGGGGGTTCGAATCCTCCCAGCCGCACCAATCCCTCAAACGGTGAACGTCCCGGCCGGGGTCGCAGCCCCGGCCGGTCCTTTGGAGAGCCAGGATGAGCGATCGTCTGTCCAAGAAGGAGATCAAACGCGACGAGCTGGCGGTGGCGGTCCACAAGGCCCAGGAGTACGCCTCCTCCCACAAGCCCGTGATGAAGGCGGTGGGCATCGGCCTCGCGGTGGTGGTGCTCGCGGCCATCGGCTGGAGCCTGTTCGGGGGCACCGACAGCGAGGCGGCCGCCAAGGCTCTAGGCGACGCCATCGAGATCTACGACGCCCAAGTCGACGCCGCCAATCCCAAGCCGGACGATCCCAAGGCCCCGGTCTTTGCCAGCGAGGCCGCCCGCCGCAGCCGCGCCAAAGAGCACTTCGAGAAGATCCGCCGCGAGCACGGCGGCAGCAACGCCGCCATGGTCGCCGCGGTCTTCCTGGGGCGCATCGCCGCCGACGAGGGCGACGCCGCCACCGCCCGCAAGCTCTGGCAGGAGTTCCTCGACGATGCTCCCGCCGACCACATCTTGACCGCCCAGACCCGCGTCAACCTGCTGCGCCTCGACCTCGCCCAGGGCAACAAGGAAGACGTGCTGAAGCGCCTCGAAGGCATGCTCGCCGAGACCAGGAAGCCCTTGCCCGAGGACGTCCTGTTGTTCGAGATCGGCACCGTCCGCGAGGCCCTGGGCAAGAAGGACGAGGCCCTGTCGGCCTTCCAGCGCATCGTCGACGAGTTTCCGGGCTCGGCCTACCAGCGCGATGCCCAGCTGAAAGCCAACGCCCTCGCGGGCGACAAAACCCCCACCTGAGGCGGCCCCCTGAGCACGGCCTTCCGCATCCTCGAGCGCAAGCGCAACCGCCTCGCCCTCTCGACGGAAGAGATCGAGGCGGTGGTCGCGGGTGCGGTCGACGGCTCCTGGAGTGAAGGCCAGCTCGCCGCCTTCCTGATGGCGGCCTGGCTCAACGGCCTGGGCGGCGACGAGACCCTCGCCCTGACCCGCGCCATGCTGCACTCCGGCGAGGTCTGGAACCTGCGCGACGAGGTGCCCTTCCTCGGCGACAAGCACTCGACCGGCGGTGTGGGGGACAAGCTCTCCCTCACCCTCTCCCCCCTGCTCGCGGCCTGCGGCCGGCCGGTGGTGATGCTCACCGGCCGTGGCCTCGGCCACACCGCCGGCACCGCGGACAAGCTCGACACCATCCCCGGCCTGGACCAGGCCCTGACCCGCGACCGCGCCCTCACCGTGCTGCGCCGGGCCGGCATGGCGATCGGCCTGCCCACGGCCACCATCGCCCCGGCCGACCGCCGCCTCTACGCCCTGCGCGACGCCACGGCGACCATCGAGTCCCTGCCCCTGATCGTCGCCTCGATCCTGTCGAAGAAGCTCGCCACCGGGGCCGCGGCGGTGGTCTTCGACGTCAAGGCCGGCAGCGGCGCCTTCCTGCCCGAGCCCGAACGGGCCCGCGAGCTGGCTCGGCTGCTGATCGAGACGTCGGTGCGTCTGGGCACGCCGGCGCGGGCCCTGATCACCGACATGGGCCAACCCCTGGGCCGCTACGCCGGCCACGCCGCCGAAGTGCTCGAGAGCCTCGAAGTGCTGGCGGGGGGCGGGCCGGGCGACACCCGCGAGCTGACCCTGGCCCTCGCCGTCGAGGTGGCCGAGGCCGTGGGCTCTCCCATCCCCCGCGCCGAGCTGGAAGCGGTGCTCGACTCCGGCCGTGCCCGCGAGACCTTCCTCGCCTGGAGCCGCGCCCAGGGCGCCGAGGCGGGCTGGGAGAAGGACTTCGAGCGCCACCTGGCGCCGGTCAAACGGGCCCTGTCGGCGCCGCGGAGCGGCTTCCTCGTCGCCGTCGATGCCCGGGAGGTCGGCCTGCTGCTGGTCGATGCCGGTGGCGGCCGGCGCAAGCCGGGGGATGCCATCGACTTCGGCATCACCCTCGAGAGCCACGTGAAGGTGGGGGAAGCGGTCACGGCAGGCCAGCCTCTGGCCACCCTCCACCTGCGCGGCCCCCAGCCGGAGATCGAAGCGCGCCTCGCCGCCTGCTTCCGCATCGGGGAAGAGCGGGTGCTTCCGCCGCCCCTGGTCTACGAGCGAGTGGCCGCGCCGGCCGGCCGTTGAGAGAGGATCTGCCCATGACCGTCGAAACCCTGCCCCGCCTCGTCCGCGCCCCGCGCGGGACGGCTCTGTCCTGCCGTGGTTGGCAGCAGGAGGCCGCCCTGCGCATGCTGATGAACAACCTCGACCCCGAGGTGGCCGAGCGCCCCGAGGAGCTGGTGGTCTACGGCGGCTCGGGCAAGGCGGCGCGCAATTGGGAATGCTTCGAGGCGATCGTCGCCACGCTGCGGCGCCTGGGCGGGGAGGAGACCCTGCTGGTCCAGTCCGGCAAGCCGGTGGCGGTATTCCGCACCCACGCCGACGCCCCGCGGGTGCTGATCGCCAACTCCCTCTTGGTGCCGGCCTGGGCCACGGCGGACGAGTTCCGCCGGCTCGAGGGCCTGGGCCTGACCATGTACGGCCAGATGACCGCCGGCTCGTGGATCTACATCGGCACCCAGGGCATCCTCCAGGGCACCTACGAGACGCTCGCCGAGTGCGCTCGCCAGAGCTTCAGCGGCAGTCTGGCCGGCCGCCTGACGGTGACCGCTGGTTTGGGGGGCATGGGCGGCGCCCAGCCCTTGGCCGTGATCATGAACGGCGGCACCTGCCTGGTGGCCGAGGTGGACCGCAGCCGCATCGAGCGCCGCCTGGCCACCCGCTACCTCGACGAGGTGGCCCCGGGCCTGGACGCCGGCATCGCCCGCGCCCTCGACGCCCGGGACCGCCGTGAGGCGGTCTCCGTGGCGGTCGAGGCCAACGCGGTCGACCTGCTCGAGGCCCTGGTGGCCCGCGGCCTGGTGCCCGACGTGCTGACCGACCAGACCTCGGCCCATGACGCGCTGGCCGGCTACGTCCCCCACGGCATCTCCTTTGCCGAGGCCCTGCGGCTGCGCACCGCCGATCCCGAGGAGTACGTCCGCCGCGCCTACCTCTCGATGGTCGCCCACGTGCGGGCCATGCGCACCCTCCAGGACCGCGGTTCCCTGACCTTCGACTACGGCAACAACCTGCGCGGTCAGGCCCAGACGGCTGGTGTGACCGACGCCTTCCAGATCGGTGGCTTCGTGCCGATGTTCATCCGCCCCCTCTTCTGCGAGGGCAAGGGGCCCTTCCGCTGGGCCGTGCTCTCCGGCGACCCGGAGGATCTGGCGGCGACCGACGAGGCGATCCTCGCCGAGTTTCCCGCCGACCAGGCCCTCGCGCGCTGGATCCGCCTGGCCCGCGAGCGGGTGGCCTTCCAGGGCCTGCCGGCGCGCATCTGCTGGCTGGGCTACGGCGAGCGGGCACGGGCCGGCCGGGTGTTCAACGAGTTGGTGGCGAGCGGGCGGGTCAAGGCGCCGATCGTCATCGGCCGCGACCACCTGGACTGCGGCTCGGTGGCCTCGCCCAACCGGGAGACCGAGGGCATGCGCGACGGCTCGGACGCGATCGGCGATTGGCCGATCTTGAACGCCCTCTTGAACGCCGTGAACGGCGCCACCTGGGTGTCGGTCCACCACGGCGGGGGCGTGGGCATCGGCTACTCCCTGCATGCCGGCATGGTGATCGTCGCCGACGGCACGAGCGAGGCCGCGCTTCGCCTCGAGCGGGTGCTCACCGGGGACCCCGGCATGGGCGTGGTGCGCCACGCCGACGCCGGCTACCCCGAGGCGATCGCCTGCGCCCGCGCGCGCGGCGTGGACGTGCCGATGCTCTCCTAGCCGCGGGCGAGGCGTCGCTTGCTCGCCCCTTCCTCCCCCCCGCGCGCTCTCGCGGCGTCCGCCGCCGCCGCGGCCCTCGTGGTGTTCGGGGTGGACTGGCTGGCCTCGCGTCCCGGGCCGGCGGCGCGCGACCCCGAGCGCTGGCGTTCCGAGGCCACGGTGGCCTACCAGACCCTGTGGAGCGGCCTCGAGGCCCGGGCCAGGGAGGTCCGCTCTCGCCTGCCGGGAAAGCCGGGGGACCCTGCCGAGCGGCAAGCCGCCTTCGGTGTCCTGGCCGCCTCGCTGGCAGGGGAGGAGACCGAGCGGGCCTCGCTGCTGCTGGTCGATCCCGACGGCGAGGCCTGGGCCTGGGCCGGCAACGGCCTCGCCCACGAGCCGGGGCCCGGGCAGATCCCCGCCTCGGGGCGCTTCCACACCACCGGCTTCGCCGCCGTCACCCTCGCCGCCGTCGAGCCCCTGGGCGCCGAGCGCCGGCCGTGGCGGGTGGTGGCGGGCCGCAGCCTGGCGACCGACCGGCTGCCCTTCGCTCCCCCGGGCGGGGAGGCCCCGGCGGCTTTCCGCTGGTCCCTGCTCCCGCCCGAGGTGTCGGCCCCGGCGGTCCCGACCAGCTTCGTCATCGCTCCCACCGGCTTGCCCCGGATGGTGATCTCGCCGCTGCCGGAGCAGGTCCCCGCGGCACCCTCCCCGCCCGCCTGGCGGCGTGCCGCCTGGGGTTTGCTGGCGCTGGCCGCGGCCTTGAGCGCCCGCACCCTGCTCGCGGGCACGGCGATGGTGGTGGCCCTCGGACTGGCGGCCGGGCTACCCCTTTGGTTGGCCCTGGCCGCCGCCGCAGCCTTGGCCGTTGCGACCGCGGCGGTCGCGCGATGGCGGGCGCAGGAGCGCCACCCGGCATCCCGGTGGCGGTGGCTGCGGCGCGGGTGGGGCGGCGGCGCCGTGATGATCGCGGTGACCGCGAGCTGCGCCCTGATACAAGCCCAGGTCGGCCCTCTCGACCTCGGCGGACAGCTCTTCGGCAGCGCCCCCGAGCTGGCGATCAAGCTCCTGATCGCAGCCCTGGTCACCGCCGGCCTGGCCTTCGCCGCCGGGCGTCCCGAGCCGGAGGCGCCCCCCGCCTGGCCAGGTACCGGCATCGGCACGGCGATGCTCATGCTCCTGCTCGGCGCCATGACCCTCGGCCAGCCCGGCCTCCCCTTTGCTTTCCTGGTCGTCGGCGTGATCCTCGGGGCGAACTGGCTCGGCCGGCAGGACCGCCGGGCGGGGGCCGGGGTCACGGCGGCCCTGATCGGCTTCTCGGCACTCGCCGCTGCCCTCTCGTGGGAGACGACCTACCGCCTCGACCTGCGGGCTGAGGTGGCCGCGGCCCTGCCGCGGATGGCGCCGCCGCCGCCAGCCCAGATGGACGCCTTCGCCACTGCGGTGAACCAGACCCTAGGTGGCCCGGATCTCGAAGCCGTGGCCCTTTCCTCCATCTCCGGCCTGGACCGGCGCGACCTCGCCTACGCCCTTTGGCAGCGCTCGCCCCTGTCCCGGCGCAATGCCCTCTCGGCCCTGATCGTCGAGCCCTTCGAGGGAGTCCCCAGCCTCTTCTCCTTCGGCATGCCTTTGGACGAGGTGCGGGGCGTGCAATGGCACGGCGCGGCCTGGGCCTATCTCTCCCTGCCGGTGTGGGATGGTCTGCGACGCGAGGGAGAGGTGAGCCTCTCCGCCGGCGGCCGGCCCTGGGGGCGGGCTCGCTGGTGGCTGGCGCCCCGTCCCGGGTTCCTGCTCGGCGAGCGGCCGATGAGCGAACGGGTGCTGCTCGAGCTGCTCGAGGGCACGCCGGGGGATCCTCGGTCGCCGGTGGGGTTGCCGAGCGGGGCCGAGTTCGCCCTCTACCCGCCCAGCGGCCGTGCCCTCCTGGCCCCGTGGACGGACCTGCCGCCGGTACCGCCGGCCCTGGAGCGCGAGCAGGCGACCACGGTGCGGGTGACCACCCCCGCCGGCCGGGCCTGGGCCTTCTCGCGGCGGGCGGAGGACGGCTACGAGGTGCTTTACCTCCCCGCGCTGGGGCCGATCCCCGCCCTCGAGCGGGTGGGCGCCTTCGCCGCCAGTGTCGTCCTCTTCGTCGCCCTGGCGGCCCTGGTCCTGCTCGCCGTGGCCCTGCCGCGCCGCGCCGTTCGCGACCTCGCCCAACGCGCCCTGCGCTCCTACCCGCGCCGGCTGCTGCTGTTCTTCGCCGTGCTGGTGCTGGTGCCGCTGCTGCTGCTCAACCTGGTGCTGCTGCGCACGGTCGAGGCGCGGCTCCAGCGCGACCAGCGGGAGCGCGGCGAGCAGGCCCTGGCGGCGGCCGAGCGGGCGGTGTCGACCATGATCCTCTCTCGCGAGCCGGGCTTCGACCTGCTCACCGCCCTCGACTCCGAGTACCTGAAGAGCCTCTCGCGGCTGGTGGACCACGACGTCAACGTCTACTTCGCCACCGAGATCCTCTCCTCGAGCACCTCGGAGCTGTTCACCGCCGGCCTGCTGCCGCGGCGCATCCCGGGGGAGGTCTTCGCCCGCCTGAGCTTCCTCGGCTTCGGCCACGCCACGCGCCTCAACCGGGCCGTCGGCACGCCCTACCTCGAGCTCTACACGCCGGTGCGGCCGCCCGGAGCCGGGGAGGAGGAAGCGCGGCTCTTCCTCTCGGTGCCTCTGCTCGCCCAGCAGGAAGAGGCCGCGGAGGTGCTCACCGCCCTCGAACGCCGCGCCCTGGTGGTCTCCACCGCCCTGATCGGTCTGCTGGTGGTCCTCGGCGGGCGGCTGGCGGCGAGCTTCGCCCGGCCCATCCAGCTGCTGGTCGAGGGCACCCGCCGGATCGCCGCCGGCGCCACCTCGGTGGGGGTGACTCCGGACGAGCAGGAGCTGGCGGCCCTGTCGGCGGCGATCGACGACATGGCCGGCCGCATCGCCGCCGGCCGCGAGGCCCTGCTGCGAGAGAAGACGGTGGCCGAGCGCATGGTGGAGAACGTCACAGCGGGCATCGTCTCCCTCGACCGCGACCTCTCGGTGCTGCTGCGCAACCGCGTGGCGGCGGAGCTGCTGGGCGTGGGGGTGGGGGACAGCCTGCCGGTCTCCCTGGCGGCCCAGGAGAGGTTGGCGCCCCTGCTCGCCTTCGTCGAGGAGTGCCTGGGGGCGGCCGGGGAGGCGACGCGCCAGCAGGCGGTGAAGATCGACGCCGAGGGCGCCGAGCGAGAGTGGACGCTGGTGTGGGTGCCCCTGCCGGGGCCCGGCGAGCCGAGCGCCATCCTGGTGGTGGAGGACGTCACCGAGGTCTTCCGCGGCCAGCGCTTGGCGGCCTGGGCGGAGATGGCGCGCATCATCGCCCACGAGATCAAGAACCCGCTCACCCCCATCCGCCTGACCGCCGAGCACATGCGGCTGGTCTGGCAGCGGGACCGCGAGCACTTCGACGAGATCTTCGACCGCTGCGCCGGCAACATCCTCACCCAGGTCGAGGAGCTGCAGCAGATCGCTTCAGAGTTCTCCACCTACAGTCGGATTCCGCGTATGGAGGCCCTGCGCGCCGACCTGCGGCCGGCCCTCCACCGGCTGCTCGACGGCTACCGCACGGCGCCGCCCGACGGCCTCCGCTTCGCCCTCACCCTGCCGGCGGAGCCGGTGATGGTGCGCTTCGACGAGCGTCTGCTCGGCCGCGCCCTGCGCAACCTGCTGGAGAACGCGGTGCGGGCCAGTGCCGGGGGCGGCACCATCGAGGCATCGCTCGCCGCAGAGGAGGGCGAGGCCGTGCTGACCATCGCCGATCGCGGCCCGGGCGTCGAGCCGGAGATCCTGGGGCGGATCTTCGATCCCTACTTCTCGACCCACGACACCGGCACCGGCCTCGGCCTGCCGATCGCCCGGCGCATCGTCGAGGAACACGGCGGCTCGATCGTCGCCCGGCGGCGAGAAGGCGGCGGCCTCGCGGTCGAGATTAGAATGCCTCTCGCATGAGACAAACCAACCGGGCCTTCCTCGTCGTCCTGGCGGCAGCCCTTGCCCTCCATTGCGGCGGTCAGGGCAAGCGCCTCGCCAAACCCGCGCGCTCGGTGCTGTGGGTGACCAGCGGCACCGAGCCGTCCTTCGCCGAGCTGACCAACATCGAGCCCTTCGGCATCAGCGAGACCTTCGTCGAGGCCGGCCGGCTGTCCTGGCAGGGCACGGCACCCTCGGTGGCGCCCCTGCCCCTGCCCTCGCTCGCCAGCCGCCGCAGCGTCACCCTGGTGCTGCGCGGGGTGTGGGCGAGCGGCGAGCTCGACGCCGCCGGCACCGCCCGTGCCCTCGCCCGCAGCTTCGAGGCCATGGCCGGCGCGGCGCGGGCGAAGAACCTCGACGCCATCGGCTTACACCTCGACGTCGATGCCGGCGAGTCCCTGCGCTCTTTGGCGACCACCGCCGCCGAGCTGCGCAAGCAGCTGGACCCCAAGGTCTACCTGTCCGCCACCTTGAGCCGCCGCGTCCTGGCCAGCGAGGAAGCGAAGGCGCTGGCCAAGGCCGTGGACTTCGTGGTTGCCTTCCTCTACGGCCGCCGGCCCGGCGAGTCGGACGACAAGGCGGCCTGGGACCTCGAGAAGGTCGAGGCCGGTATGAAGCGGCTCGAGGAGCTGGACCGCCCCTACCTGCTCGGGGTGGTGACGGTGGGCCGGGCCTTCCACCTCGATCGCGGCGGCCAGGCGCTCGCCGAGACCACCCGGCTCAAGCTCAGCGACCTCGCCCACAACGAGGCCCTGGAGCTGGCCTCGGGCTTCAGCCTGGAGGGTATCGACCGGGTGGTCTACACCTTCCGTGCCAAGGTGCCGACGCGGGTGGGGGACTGGCGGGTGGAGCCCCAGCAGGGGGTGCGGGTGGTCGGCCTGACCACCCACTACATCGAAGAGCTGGAGCGCCGCCTCGGCGCCCTCGGGCTCGACCACTTCCTGGGCACGGCGTACTACCGTTACGTCTCGCCGGAGGAGGGGCTGTCGATGAGCCTGGCGAACCTCGCCCAGGCCCGCTCTGCCGAGGCGCCCCCGATCGGCCTCAAGGTGTATCGCGAGGGGGAGGGAGGCAGCGCCTCGCGGCCCCGCTTCCGCGTGGTGGTCGAGAACCCGGGCGACGACCGCACGGACATCCTCTTCTTGGGCAACAACTTCGTCGAGGTGGAGGTCTCCGGCGGCACGATCGCCAAGGTCGACCCCGGCGCCTTCCGCCGCTACGAGCTGCTGCGTCGCACCGAGGACGGTGAGCTCGAGCGCGACTACCGCGAGGCCCGCGTGCTGCGCCTCTTCACCCCCATGCTCGACCGCCGCGACCGCCGCGAGAGCGGAGCGATCGAGATCGTCGGCAAAGGCGCAGCCCCCAAGATCGCCATCCGAGCCAGCTTCGTGGTGCCGGGAGGAGAAGTCTGGGAGGCGGTGGAGGAGGAGCCCGCGCCGGAGGGAAAGCCGGGGGGCTGAGGGCTCCGGCCGGGGTCGGTGACCGGGAAGTCGCCTTTCCCCCCCCAGTTGGGTGTCCACTCGAATCGTGGGGTAGAAAGCTCCGCTTACGATTCCTCAATCAGCAGCCTCGCAGTCTCACTGGTCGGTGCCAAGCCCTCGGCACCTCCTTGAGTCTCGAAAGCAAGGATTCGCTCGCGAAAATCGCGAATGTGCAGCCTGCCCTGCATCCACCACGCCTCAAGCACAACCTCGCCGAGGAAGATCTCTTGTTTGGTAGCCGTGAAGGAGTGATCGGTTAGCCAGATCCCCGTCTCTCCCACTATGCACCAGCCACTACCGAAGGGAAACACAGCTCGAATCTCGTCTTCGTTCCAGGTAGGCTGAACCGATCTTCTCCTCTCGATGTCCACCACGGCGAGAGACGTCCCCGCCCAGACGAGGACATAGGTTGAGTGAAATGCGAAGGACGGGCAATAGTAGGGAAGGATCGCGAGCTTGCCAACGATTTCTCGGTCTAAGACGAGATCAAACACGACGTGCCTAGGCTGCTCATCTGCGGGTTCCGAAGCGCTGGGGCGAAACTCGAACACGGATAGTCCTAGAAAGAGCGTCAATCCTGGAAAGTGTCCTGTCATTTCTTGCTATCCTCGAAGGCTGTGACCAGCGCTATTGTTCCGTCCTTCAAGATCTGCCAGACAGATCGAACTCCACGTGTCTGACCGCTCGGCCCGGTCAAATCGGCTACGACAGTGATCCTATTGCCCGCTATCTCTGCTGACTTTAGATTGTCTAGAAGGTGCGCTTTGAGTGCACCACCGAGAGTGTCTCTCGTAAACCCTAGGGCAGAGGCGAAGGTCCCGCCCTTCCCGAGAGAATCCTTGTTTCCTGGGACAAGCCCCAAGAGGTAGTCGAGCTTGCCAAGGGCCGAGTTGGTAGGCCCTGGTATCGTGATTCTTGCCGCCGGCGCATCCGTGAAGGACGCTAGCAGTTTGAAGGCTGCAAAGTAGAGGGTAGGATGCCGCGCGGCAAGAAGGAGCGAGGCTTCAGTTGTAGCCGCCGCAGCCCCTGCGGCTCCGTACAGCGCAGCTGCTGTAAGAGTCACGTCGCTCAGGCGCTCCCCCGGTGTCCTCGGGGGCAAGTAGCCGGTGCCCGAGCCCCAGACGGGTTGCGAACGCTCACTCGGTGGGGTGCTGAAGTCGCCGATCTCCTGGCCGTCCCGGTCTACATACCGGAGTGGATTGCCCCAGGTATACGAGTACTTGTTCCAGCTCTGCGGGACGCCCGGTTTCGCCGAGTTGATCGGATCCACCGCCATGAACCGCCCCGTCACCGGGCTACAGAACCGCGCATGCATGTAGTCCAAGTCATCCCCGGTGCTGCCGGGATCCCCCAGGTCCCGCTCGTGCCCGGTGAACTTCATCCTCTCGCTGTCCTGGAACGGCGAGGTAGCCTCTTCACCGAAGGGGAAGTAGGTGTGGAAGGCGGCGACGGCGCCGGTGTGGTCGGTGAGCAGGCGGGGGGTGCCGAGGTGGTCGGTGTGGAGGGCTCGGCTTTGCCCGGAGCCCGCTGACCAGAGGGGTTTGTCGCCGCGGTAGAGGTAGTCCTTCTCCACCTGCCAGAGGTGGCCGGTGCCGGTCTCGGTGTAGATGCGCTGCACCTGGCTGCCGGCGCCACGCAGGGTCCAGCGGTGGTAGAGGTCGCCGCCGAGCTTCTTCTCGAGCACCCGCTCGCCGTCGGCGTCGTAGACGTAGACCCAATCCTCGGTGCCGGCCGTGGTGCGCCACATCGAGCCTAGGGCATCGTAACGGTAGGTCGTGGAGAGCCAGGTGGTCAGGTTGCCGCGGTTGTCGTAGCCGGCGCTGGTGAGGCGGTTGCTAACGTTCGAGGTGGGGGTGGCGTGGCCGGAGGCGCCGGAGATGCCCTGAAGGTTGCCGAAGGCGTCGAAGCTGTAGGTCTGGGCGAGCAGGCCGGTGCTGCTCCACGGGTCGGTGGTCACGCGGGCCTCTACCAGGCGAGAGACGCCGTCGTAGCGGAACCAGGAGCCACCCATCTCGGTGATGTTGCCGGCACCGTCGTAACGGTAGTCCCCGGAGGTCCAGAGGGTGGCACCGATGCCGTCCTTGACCTCGATCTTGCCGGGTCGAGAGGGGCCGGTGGGGTCGAGAGTCCAGGTCTCCAAGAGAGCTGACGGGAAGGCGATCTGCGAGAGCTGGCCGGTGGGATGGTACGAGAAGGTCCAGGCGTCGCTGTCTGGAGTGGACTCGGTGTAGGCGAAGGCGATCGTGTCGAGACCGGTGAGCAGGCCGTAGGAGTAGGTCAGGTCCACCTCGCGGGTGGTGGTCATGCCCGGTCGCGTGTCGCAGCCGACGCAGCGCGGGTGGATCGACTCGACGACCTCGCCCAGGGGGTTCCAGCTCTGGCTCGACACGAAGCGGGTCTGGGCCACGTCGTCGATGAACAGGTCGGTCCAGTGAGCGCTGAGCCGCCCTCCCAGGCCGGCGTAGGTGTAGGTCTCCACCACCTGGTACTCGTGCCAGTCCTCCTGCCCGATCAGGGTCGCCAGGTCCACGTAGTTGTACCGCGTGGCCGTCTCGAGCCTTCCCAGGCGCTTGTTGGTGCCTTGGTTGGCGGCACCATAGGTGAGCACCTTGAGCGGGCGGCTGGTGGTGGCGCCGGTCACCTCGTTGACCTCGATCAGACGTTCGATCCCATCGTAGACGAAGTCGAGAGTGGCCGAGGCAGAGCGCAACCTCAGAAAACCTCCCGGCGCACGCGTCCTATCGGTGCGAAGCGGAAGTGAAGTCCAGCCCATCTGGGAAAGGTGCCATCTCCCAGATGGGTGTCCCCTTGAATCGTGGGCTGGAGGAACCCACACAAAGGATGGAAGGGCCCCAAACGTCAACCCAGACCACCTCAAGGTCGTTGACACGCTTCGAATTGGCTGAAGTTACTCACTCATGATCGCCTCGAGCTCTGCCATCTTCTTCCAGTCGATGTCAGACTCCTCGAAAACCTTGCGAGGGCCCATAAGCCCAGGCCACTCCCTGGGAGGTAGGCCGGCGAGTTGGTGCACGGACGTGTAGACACCACCCTTCACGAAAGCGCTTAACTCGCTATCGTGAAGCAAGCCAAGCATCCGCTTGAAGACATCCTTCCGTCTCTGGCCGAAGTAGATGCTGCCCAGGCAGGATGCGGCCATGTGCGGTACGAGCTGATCGATATCCGGGTCCGCAATGAGCATTTCCCAACAGCGTTCTGCCACTTCGGTGTCCTTCTGCTTCAGATCGAAGACCAGCGACTGCAGCGCGAAGTAGCGTACCTCTTCGTAGGGATCGTCCAATAGGCGCTTCAGTCTTGGAATGGACAACTGGTCTCCGAGCTTGCCGGCGAGAACAGCGGCTTCCACCCTTTCTTGGTCTGTAGCTCGGGCTGCCTCAATCCTCTTCCATAGCTGCTCCAGCGCCGCGCTTCGAACGTCTTCAGCTGTCCCGTTCTGATGACCCGGAGCCTTCACGTGGATTCTCTCCTTAGTTGGTCGGTGGCGGAGTACCCTTCGCAGCCCTCTCGAAGAAGGACTCTACTTGATCGAGAGCCTTGCTGAATTTCGAGAGCAAGGACCGGGCAAAGGCCCTCTGGCTGTCAGAGAGTCTAGGGTCCGAGGCGAGGTTCGTAAGCGACTTCAGAGCACTCGTCACTCCTGTTCGGGCCGTCTCGAACTTGCGAACGTGGTCGAAGATTGCCCCGCTAGCCTTGGTCGCCACCACACCGCCCTTGGACTCGATGCCGGCTGCGATTGCTGTCTCACGAGTCAAGTTCACCCTAAAGATGTTCTCTAGCTTGGTTCCCAGGCTCGAGAGCCTTCCGGAGAGGGAGGACCCGGCCTTAGAGACGCCAATTGTCCCCACGGAGGGCATGATCATCGTTTCCGTAGCGGCATGATGCTCCTGGCGACTTGCCGGGAGGAAAACGGCCAGGAGTGCGTCGGCTGCGCCTGCTAGGACTGGGCCCACGAGCGGGACTGAAGAGAGAGCCTCACTCACTTCAGCACGTGTCTCTGCATTCTTGTCGAGTGCTTCCTGCGAGACGACAAAAACTCGGCCATCAGGGTCGACGTACTTCGCGGGGTTTCCAGCTGCATAGGCATACCGGTTCCAACTCTGGGGCATGTGTGGCCTCGCCGAACTAGCCGGATCCACACTCAGAAATCTCCCCCAGGCCGGCGAGCAGAACCGCGCATGCATGTAGTCCAAGTCATCCCCGGTGCTGTTGGGATCCCCCAGGTCCCGCTCATGCCCGGTGAACTTCATCCTCTCCGAGTCTTGGAAGGGAGGGGTGGCCTCTTCGCCGAAGGGGAAATAGGTGTGGAACTCGGTGGTGGCGCCGTTGTGGTCGGTGAGCAGGCGGGGGGTGCCGAGGTGGTCGGTGTGGAGGGCTCGGCTTTGCCCGGAGCCCGCTGACCAGAGGGGTTTGTCGCCGCGGTAGAGGTAGTCCTTCTCGACCTGCCAGAGGTGGCCGGCACCGGTTTCGGTGTAGATGCGCTGCACCTGGCTGCCGGCGCCGCGCAGGGTCCAGCGGCGGTAGAGCTCGCCGCCGAGCTTCTTCTCGAGCACCCGCTCACCGTCGGCGTCGTAGACGTAGACCCAATCCTCGGTGCCGGCGGTGGTGCGCCACATCGAGCCCAGGGCATCGTAACGGTAGGTCGTGGCGAGCCAGGTGGTCAGGTTGCCGCGGTTGTCGTAGCCGGCGCTGGTGAGGCGGTTGCTCACCTTCGAGGTGGGGGTGGCGTGGCCGGAGGCGCCGGAGATGCCCTGGAGGTTGCCGAAGGCGTCGAAGCTGTAGGTCTGGGCCAAGAGGCCGCCGCTGCTCCACGGGTCGGTCGTCACGTGGGCTTCTACCAGGCGCGAGACGCCGTCGTAGCGAAACCAGGAGCCACCCATCCCGGTGATGTTGCCGGCACCGTCGTAGCGGTAGTCCCCGGAGGTCCAGAGCGTGGCACCGGCGCCGTCCTTGACCTCGATGCGGCCCGGCCTGGACGGCCCGGTGGGATCGAGGCTCCAGCTCTCCAAGAGACCTGACGGGAAGCCGATCTGCGAAAGCTGGCCGGAGGGATGGTACGAGAAGGACCAGGCGTCGCTGTCGGGAGTGGACTCGCTGTAGGCGAAGGCGATCGTCTCGAGGCCGGTGAGCAGGCCGTAGGAGTAGGTCAGGTCGACCTCGCGGGTGGTGGTCATGCCCGGGCGGGCGTCGCAGCCGACACAGCGCGGGTGGATCGACTCGACGACCTCCCCCAGGGTGTTCCAGCTCTGGCTCGACACGAAGCGGGTTTGAGCCACGTCGTCGATGAACAGGTCCAGCCAGTGAGCGCTGGGGCGCCCTCCCAGGCCGGCGTAGGTGTAGGTCTCCACCACCTGGTACTCGTGCCAGTCCTCCTGCCCGATCAGGGTCGCCAGGTCCACGTAGTTGTACCGC
>DASUEU010000075.1:0-214101 GCA_036274895.1 Thermoanaerobaculia bacterium
GACATCCTTCGGCAGGAGCGGCGTGACGGCCACCGGATCATCCTGGAGGAGGGCGGCTTCGTGGCGCTGGCCCCCTTCGCCCCGCGCTTCCCCTTCGAGACCTGGGTGCTGCCGGTGGCCCACCGGGCGACGTTCGAGAGCATCGAGCCCGGTGACGTCGACGCGCTCGCCCGCCTGCTCCGCGAGCTGGTCGGCCGGCTCAACCGCGTCCTGCGGGACCCGCCATACAACTACGCGCTCCACACGGCGCCGCTCCGGCTGGTGGAGCTCGACCACTTCCACTGGCATCTCGAGTTCATGCCGAAGCTCACCAAGGTGGCCGGCTTCGAGTGGGGGACCGGGTTCTTCATCAACCCGACGCCGCCCGAGGAGGCCGCCCGGTTCCTTCGCGAGGCCCCGCCGGCGTGAGCGCGGACCGCCCCGGCCTTTGACCCCCCCGGGGGGCTTTGCTACAATGTGGCCTCGACGAGCGGGAATAGCTCAGGGGTAGAGCACAACCTTGCCAAGGTTGGGGTCGCGGGTTCAAATCCCGTTTCCCGCTCCAAACCTCACAGCCCATCGAGAGCCGGCCGGCCCCGGCAGGCTCTGTGGTAGTCTCCAAAGGCCGCGCCAGCGGCCTTTGCTGCCTCCAGGGGGCAGCTGCGCAGGACGACGGCGACGTAGCCAAGTGGTAAGGCGAGGGTCTGCAAAACCCTTATTCACCGGTTCGAATCCGGTCGTCGCCTCCAACCCCCTCTCTCCCCCCAATCAGACGTAGAATCCGGCAACTCGCCGGAGTGGCGGAATCGGTAGACGCAGGGGACTTAAAATCCTCCGCCCCTCGTGGGCTTGCGGGTTCGAGTCCCGCCTCCGGCACCAGAGGCCATCCCACTCGTCGATCGTGATGCTCGAGACCCTCGCCCAGCCCAAGACCTTGCCTCACAGCGAGGAGTCCGAGCGCGCCGTGCTCGGCGCCATCCTGCTCGACCAGCGAGTGCTGGCGACGGTGGCGGGCCGCCTGGTGCCCGACGACTTCTACTTCGAGCGCCATCAGATCCTTTACCACGCCCTGCTCGACCTCCAGGGGGCCCTGGTCGACATCGACCTGCTGACCGTCAAGGCCAAGCTGGAGCAGCTCGGGCAGTTGGAGAAGGCCGGGGGTGTCGGCTACCTCGCGGGCCTCGACGTCGATCTCCCCGATCTGGGCCGGGTCGAGAGCTACGCCGAGATCGTCAAAGAGAGGTCGGTGCGCCGTCGTTTGATCCAGGCAGCCGGCCAGATCATCCGCGACTGCCTGGACGGCGGTCTCGACGCCCAGGCGGCGTTAGGGAGGGCCGAGCAGGCCATTTTCGGGCTGGGCGAGGAGGCGGTGCAGCGGGGCTTCACCGCCCTGGGGCCGATCCTCGACGAGACTCTGGCCGACCTCGAAGAGCGCCCGGGCTCGGCGATCATCGGCGTGCCCAGCGGCTTCATCGACCTCGACCGCATGACCCATGGGCTCAACCGGGGCAACCTGATCATCGTCGCCGGCCGTCCCGGCATGGGCAAGACCAGCTTCGCCATCAACGTCGCCCAATACGTTGCCGTCCACGAGAACCACCCGGTGGGCATCTTCTCGCTCGAGATGAGCCAGCAGGAGCTGGCCCTGCGTATCGTCTGCTCGGAGGCCGACGTGCCCTTCGCCAAGCTGCGCGCCGGGCACCTGTCCCAGCGCGAGTGGACGCAGGTGATCCAGACCACGCAGTCGATGCACGGGGCCCCCCTCTACATCGACGACTCCGCCAACCCCAGCCTCCTCGAAGTCGCCTCGAAGGCCCGGCGGCTCAAGGCGGAGAAGGGGCTCCAGCTGCTGATCGTCGATTATTTGCAACTGATGCAGGCGGGTGGTCGCTTCGAGAACCGCAACCTCGAGATCGGCGCCATCAGCCGGGGTCTCAAGCAGCTTGCCAAGGAGCTCGAGCTGCCGGTGATCGCCCTCTCGCAGCTGTCTCGCAACCCCGAGCGGCGGGGTAGTGACCACCGGCCCCAGCTCTCCGACCTGCGCGAGTCCGGCAACATCGAGCAGGACGCCGACATGGTGGCCTTCATCTACCGCGACGAGATCTACAACAAGGACAACCCGGACAACCAGAACCGGGCCGAGGTGATCCTGGCCAAGCACCGCAACGGCGAGACCGGCACCGTCCACCTGGCCTTCTTCGGGGCCACGACCACGTTCAAGAACCTCGACCGCACGCATTGGCCGGGCGGCGGACCCGGCTGATTCCTCGTGGCGACCCTCCCTGCCGTTGCCTCCAGAGGCTTGCTCGGCGCCGTGCTGGCCACGCTTTCCGGCTTCTTCGTCGAGCTGGGCCGGTTCTTCCTCGTTCTCTGGCGGGTGATCTTCTGGACCCCGCGGCGGCCGTGGGACTTCGGCCAGCTCTTCCGCCAGATGGTCAAAGTGGGAGTGCAGTCGGTGCCGGTGCTGATGCTGACCTCGACCTTCACCGGCATGGTCATGGCGCTCCAGATCTTCAACGTGCTCGCCCGCTTCGGCGCCGAGGCCTACGTCGGCTCGATCGTCGGCCTGTCGATGGTGCGCGAGCTGTCGGCCGTGCTCGGCAGCCTGATCGTGGCAGGCCGCTGCGGCTCGGCCATGGCCGCCGAGCTGGGGACCATGCGCGTCACCGAGCAGATCGATGCTCTCGAGGTGATGGCCACCGACCCGGTCCACTACCTGATGGTGCCCCGGGTGTGGGCCACCACCTTGACCCTGCCCATGCTGGTCGCCTTGGGCAACCTGGTGGGCATCGTCGGTGGCTACCTGGTGGCGGTGGTCCTGATGGGGGCGAACCCGACCTCCTACCTCGCGAACACCTGGCGGTACATGGACTTGAACGACCTCTTCTCGGGTCTGATCAAGGCTGCGGTCTTCGGTCTGCTGATCGCCGTCATCGGTTGTCAGAAGGGCTATTTCACCGCCGGCGGTGCCGAGGGTGTCGGTCGCTCGACCACCAGCGCGGTGGTCCAGGCCTCGATCGCCATCCTGGTCTGCGACTTCTTCTTGACCAAGCTGCTGTTTTGAGCCTCGCCGTGACCACCCCGAGCCAGCCGAAGATCCGCCTCTCGGACGTGCACAAATCCTTCGGGCCGAAGGTGGTGCTCGACGGCCTCGATCTCGAGGTCGCGGCCGGGGAGTCGGTGGTGCTGATCGGCGGCTCGGGCACCGGCAAGAGCGTGCTGCTCAAGCACATCATCGGACTGATCACCCCCGACCGGGGCACCATCGAGATCGACGGCGTCGACCTCCAGAGCCTGGCTCTCCACGAGCTGACCGTGTTCCGGCGCCGCTTCGGCATGGCGTTCCAGGAAGGGGCCCTGTTCGATTCGATGACCGTCGCTGGCAACGTCGGCTTCGCCCTCAAACGCCACACTCGCCTGAGCCGCCAGGAGATCGCCGACCGGGTCGAGGAGTGCCTGGCCGTGGTGCGCCTCGACGGGGTCGGCGAGAAGCTGCCCTCGCAGCTGTCCGGCGGCATGCGGCGGCGGGTGGGCTTTGCCCGCGCCATCGCCCTTGAGCCCGAGATCCTGCTCTTCGACGAGCCGACTACCGGTCTCGACCCAGTGACCACGGCCCTGATCGACGAGGTCATCATCGACATCCGGGAGCGGCTTTCGACCACCACGGTCACCATCACCCATGACATGACCAGCGCCTTCCGCATCGCCGATCGCATCGGGATGCTGCTCGACGGACGCATCATCGCCCTGGCGGGGCCGGAGGAGTTCCGGCACCTGGCGGATCCACGGGTGCAACAGTTCATCAACGGCCGCGCGGCCGGGCCCCTCTCGGACCTGGCCGTCGATTCGCGCGGGTAGGGGAAGGAGCGAGCATGCCCCAAGCGCTCAAGGTGGGGGTCTTTGCGGCGATCGTGCTCGCCGTGATCGGGTTCTTCGTGCTCAAGATCGAGGATCTGCGGCTCTTCGAGCCCGAGGGCCGGCGCGTCGATGCCCTCTTCGACTCGGTGGCCGGTCTCGACGACAAGGCCGCCGTACGCGTGGCCGGAGTGCGCGTGGGCAAGGTCGAAGGCATCGGCCTCGACGGCCGCAGCGCCCGGGTCACCCTGCTGCTCGAGCGGGAGGTCGAGCTGACCGAGGGCTCCAGGGCGGTGATCGCGAGCACGGGCCTTTTGGGCGACAAATACGTCGAGCTGGTACCTGGACCGCCCGGGGCGCCGCTGCTGCCGCCGGGGGCGGTGCTGCCAGGCGAGACGCCGGTGAGCCTGGACCAGGCTATCGCCCGAATCGATGCCATCGGTGCCAACATCCAACAGATGACCAGTTCCCTCGCTGGTGGCGGGGCGGGGGACACCATCTCCCGCCTGTTGACCAATCTGGAAGCCGTGAGCCAGGACGTGCGCGAGTTGATCGCCGCCAACCGAGAGGCGGTCTCCGGCACGATCAAGAACTTCGAGTCGGCGAGTGCCACCCTGGCCCGGGAGCTGCCGCGCCTGGCCGAACGGATGGAGGCGGTGCTCGCCGAGGTCGGCGGCCTGGTGGCCGAGAACCGCGGCAACGTCTCCGCCAGCCTCGAGAACATCGCCCAGATCACCCGCGACATCCAGCCCGCGATCGCCGACTTGAAGACCATCTCCGGCCGGCTGGTGGCGGGGGAGGGCACGATCGGCAAGCTGCTCACCAGCGACGAGGCCCACACCCAGCTGGTGGGTACCCTGAGCTCGATCGAGGGGGGCGTCGCGAGCCTCAAAGACACCCTGGGCGCCGTGCAACGCATCGGCCTCGACCTCGCCATCGAAGGCTACTACCTGCCAGAGCGGGAGAAGAGCCAGGCCGAGGCGGTGATCGACATCGACACCCGCAGCGACTGGCTCTACCGGGTGGCGGTGGTGGATCCCACCGACCTGGTGACGCGCCGCAACGTGCAGGTGGTTACGGAGACGCTGCCGGACGGCACCACCCGGCAGCACACCATCGAGACGCTCAAGCAGGAGGAGGATTTGCGCTTCTCGGCCCTGCTCGGCCGCCGCCTGGGCCGCTCCCTGACCGTGCGGACCGGGCTGCTCGAGAGCAAGTTCGGGGTGCAGTTGGAGTACCCGCTGTTCGAAGACCGGCTGCTGCTCTCGCTCGAGGCCTTCGACTTCAGCCGAGCTCAGGATCTCGATGCCCACCTTCGACTGAGAGGGCGCTGGCGCCTGCACCCCAATCTCTACCTGATGGCCGGCTACGACGACCCCCTGGTCTCCGACCGCCGAGCCCTGCTCTTCGGCGCCAGCATCCGCTGGAAGGACGAAGACCTGAAGTACTTGCTCGGCTCGGTGCCGAGCTTCTGAGCAGGGCCGTCCCGTGGTCTGGCTCGAAGTCTTCGTCGCCGCCCTGGTGACCGCTCTGGCAACCGGCTTGGGGGCCTTGCCGCTCCTCGTCGTGCCGCGGCTCTCGCCGCGGGCGATGGGAGTGGCGAGCGGCTGCGCCGGCGGGCTGATGCTGGCGGCCAGCCACGGCCTGGTGGTGGAAGGCAGCGATCTGGGCCTTGGTCGTACCCTCCTCGGAGTGATCCTCGGGCTGGTCCTGATCCAGCTGTCGGATCGGCTGGTCCGCCGGCGCCAGGACTTCGCCTTCACTCGGCTCGAGGGTGCCGGCGCGCGCCGAGCTCTGCTGGTGCTCGCGGTGATGACCATCCACTCCTTCGCCGAGGGCATCGCCATCGGCGTCTCCTACGGTGGCGGAGCCAAGCTGGGACTGGCCATCTCTGCCGCTCTCGCCCTCCACAACATCCCGGAAGGGTTGACCATCAGCCTGACGATGGTGCCTCGCGGGGTCTCGGTGGGCCGCGCGGCCTGGTGGAGCGTCTTCTCGAGCCTGCCTCAGCCCCTGATGGCCGTTCCGGCTTACCTCTTCGTCCTCGCCTTCACGCCGTTCCTGCCGGTCGGGCTGGGGCTGGCAGCGGGAGCGATGATCTGGATGGTGGTGGCCGAGATCCTGCCCGAGGCCCTCGATCAGGCCCCCCACGGCTGGGTGGCGACGGCGGTGGTGACCTCCTTCGCCTTCCTGCTCGCCCTCCAGGGCTGGCTGCTGTAGGCCCTACAGCTCCGGCTCTCGCCCGGTGAGGCGGACGAAAGCCGTCCGGTAGCGCTCCTGGGTGCCGGCCACCACCTCGGGGGGTAGCTCGGGCGGGGTGGAGGACTTGTCCCAGCCGGTGGAATCGAGCCAGTTGCGGACGAACTGTTTGTCGAAGGAGACCGGCTCCCTGCCGGGCAGCCACTCGGCGGCTTCCCAGTAGCGGGAGGAGTCCGGCGTCAGCACCTCGTCGATCAGGATCACCTCGCCCTCCACCAGGCCGAACTCGAGCTTGGTGTCGGCGAGGATCAGCTCGCAAGCCGCGGCATGCTCGGCGCCTCGCTGGTAGAGCTCGAGGGTGAGGTCACGCAGGCGGGACGAGAGCTCGGTGCCCAGGGCGTCCTCCATCACCTTGAAGCTGACGTTCTCGTCGTGGCCCACCTCGGCCTTGGTGGCGGGGGTGAAGATCGGCTCGGGCAGGCGGGCGGCGAGCTCGAGACCGTCGGGCAGGTCGATGCCGCAGACGGCACGGGTCCGGCGGTATTCGCGGAAGCCGCTGCCGGCGAGGTAGCCCCGAGCGACGCACTCGAAGGGGATGACCTCGGCCTTGCGGACCACCACCGAGCGCCCGGCCAAGAGGTCACGGTGGGGTTGGAGGCTGGCCGGGAACTCGTCCGGGTCGGTGGTGACCAGGTGATGGGGCACCACCCCGGACAGGCGCGCGAACCAGAAGTTGGAGAGCTGGGTGAGGATCTTGCCTTTGCCGGGGATCCCCGGCCGCAGCACGTGATCGTAGGCCGAGAGCCGGTCCGTGGCGACGATCAGCAGCTGCCGGCCGAGGTCATAGACGTCGCGCACCTTGCCGCGGCGAGGCGGGGGCAGGTTCGGCAGCTTGGTTTCCCAGACGGTCTCCATGGTTCGCTTCTCCGGCGCTCGAGAGGATGGGGGAGCGGCTAGCCTGGCACCGCCGGGATCGGGATTCAAGGGGGGTTGCTCCGAGAGGGCGGTGGCACCACCTGGGTGATGTCCTCGTCGGTGATGCCGCGGCCGGAGGCCAGACGCTCGAGGCCCTCGAGCAACGAGCCGGCGCTCATCGGCTCGAGGGTGCCGAGGTCGAGGTCCTGGGCATCGACGACCTCGTAAAGGGGGTGGGTGTCCAGGCCCTTGAGCCGGGCGATGCCCAGTCTGCGGATGCCCACCATCCGGGGCTGGCCCTCGGGGTCGTCGAGGTTGAAGATCAGGTAACCCCGCTTGCCGGTGCGGCTCCGGCTCAGCGCGAGGTCGGCCAAGTCCCGACTCAGGCTGACCAGGAACTCGTGGGTGGCCACGATGCCCTCGTTGATCAGGGTGCCGCTGCGGTTGATGTAGGCGTAGAAAGGCCTCGCTTCTTCCTGGCGGTCGACCAGGTCGAGGTTGCGCCCTTCGAGCGGCTCGAAGAAGCGCACCACCGTCTGGGGCGGATAGCCGTAGCTGACCAGGGTGGTCTTGATCTCGTCGATCTCAAGGGACCGCTTGCCGGAGGTCAGCCGAGTCAGCTCGACGACGCCATGGCCGAAGAACTCGTAGCGATCGGCGTCCTGGGCGCTGCCGGTCTGGATGGGGATCAAGCGGTAGTGGCCGAAGTTGAGGCCGATGCGCATGCCGCGGTCGAAGGGCAGGCCGAGGGCCTTGGCCTTGCGGTAGCAGTCCTGCAGCTCCAGGCCGCAGAGCAGGATGGGCGCCGATCGGCGGCTGGTGTAGAAGGCGCCGTCGCCGAGGTACTTCTCGAGCTGCAGGCGGTGCCTGGTCGCTACGCGGCTGATCCGCCGCTGGAGGTTGAACATCTGGCGAAAGGCCCGCTCCTGGGTCTCGCTACCGGCTCGCGCGAGCACGGTGACGACCTCGGAGAAGTTGCTGATGTCGTAGATCAGCCCGTAGCGGTGCACCAGGGGCTCGATCACCGTGGGTGAGAAGAAGTCGAGGGGGCGGGTGGCCGGCGAGAGCACCAGTGACCGCTGGCCCACCCAGGTGCGGTCGAGGCCGCCGGCCCGGAAGAGCAGGCGGCCGCCGTCCCACCGCACCGGCAGGACCAGGTTGCGGAAGGCGTTCAAGAACTCGAAGTCGCGGAGGCGGGCGAGCAGGTCCTCCCACACCACCAGCTCGTCCTCGGCGAAGAAAGCCTCCGGGTCCCAGCCTGGCCGGCTGGCCAGGAAGCGCAGGTAGCCCGGGCGGAAGATGAGCTTCTCGGGGGGCAGGGCGGGATCCCGCCCGAGCACCTCCCGTGCGAGCACCGCGAGGTCACCGTCGGTGGTCAAGGCCATGCGGTGCCAGACCACCAGGCGCTCGAGCTTCTGGCGGAAGAGCCGGGCGTCGCGCCGCGCGAAGGCGGTCAAGAAGCCGGTCAGCTCCATCAGGTCCGGGCTGATCTGCTCCTCCGTGAAGATCAGCACGTTGTCGAGCATCCGGAACAGCAAAGCGCGCGCTGCTTCGGCGGTGGCGTCGCCGGCCTCGGTGGTCAGCCGCTGCGACCAGGCGAAGACCTCCTGCTTGAGCCGCTCGCGCAGCTTTTCGTAGACCCGGTAGCGGATCTCCTCGCCGTGGCGCTGGCCCAGCCGAAGGTCGAGGCGGGTGACCCGTCGCGGCGTTTCGCGCAGCTGGCGGGCTACGTCGAGGGAGTGGTGGAGCCAGAGCAGGGCCGGGTAGGGACGGCCGTAGCTGGCGAGGATCGAGTTCTCGACCGCCACCGCCAACAGTGCCCGGTAGCGCGACCAGGCGGCGTTGTAGGCCGTGCGCAGGAAGGGCTCGCGGCGCAGGGCACTGACTTGGGCCCCTTCCTCGGCCTCGAGATAGGCCGCGAGCGCGTCCCGGAGAGAGGCGACGCCCTCGGTGACCAAGAGGGGGAAGCCATGGAACAGGGTCGATGCCTCGTCCTCGGCGAAGATCGGATAGGGCACCGGCAGCTGTTGCTGCCACTCGGGGAACAGCGTCTCGAACTCCGGATCGGAAGAGACCAGGAAGTGGAACGGGCCGCGCAGGATCGAGGACAGCTCGGAGGAGGACATGCGATGAGGAATCCTAGCAGCCTCGCACCACCGCGGGGTGCCGTCGCGGCTGCTAGAATCCCGCCCCGTGCAGCCACCCACGACCAGACCCGAACCCCTCGCCATTGAAGTCACACCCCGAGATCGAGTCGACGCCGACCTGTTGGTGATTGGCTGCCTCGAAGGCAGCCCTGCCGTCCCCGATGGTTGGCCACCGGCCATCGCTCGTGCCGTCTCTGGCCTCGGCGCCCGGCCGGGCTTCCGCGGCAGCGAGGGCCAGTGCGCCGAGACGGCGCTCGAAGACTCCCCGGTCGCAGCGGTCGCCCTGCGGGGCCTCGGCGCGGCAGGCGAGGTCGACGAGCTGGCCCTGGAGTGCTGGTTGCGCCGGACCGTCGAGCAGGCTCGCACCAACGGGGTGAGCCGTCTCGCCGTGGCCCTCCCTGACCATCCGGTCGCGGGCGCCGATCACGCCGAGCGCCTGCTGCGCCAGCTGGCGGGAGGCAGCTATCGCTTCGATCGCTTCCTCGCCCGCAAAGAGAAGACCGAGCGGACCCTGGAGCTGGCGCGGTTCGTGCCGAGCCCGGGGCAGGAAGGGGCGTTCCAGGCCGCCCTGCCGGCGGCGCGGACGATCGCGCGGGCGGTGACCCTCGCCCGTGACCTCGGCAACATGCCGCCGAACGACGCCACTCCCGATTGGCTCGAGGCCCAGGCGCGGCAAGTGGGCGCAGAGCTGGGCTTCGAGGTCGAGGTGCTCGACGTCGAAGCGCTGATCCGGCGGGGCATGGGCGGCATCCTCTCGGTGGGCCGCGGGGCTCGCTGCCCGCCGCGGCTGGTGCGCCTTCGCAAGGCGCGGCCCGGTCCGGCGGTCGCCCTGGTGGGCAAGGGCATCACCTTCGACAGCGGCGGCCTCTCGATCAAGCCGGCCGCTTCGATGGAAGAGATGAAGCACGACAAATGCGGCGCGGTGACCGCCCTCGCCATCGCCACCGCAGCCGCCGAGCTGGACCTGCCCATCTCCCTCTCGGTCTACCTGCCGATCGCCGAGAACATGCCCGACGGGGACGCCTACCGCCCGGGCGACATCCTGCGCTGCTACAGCGGCAAGACCGTCGAGGTGATCAACACCGACGCCGAGGGGCGGCTGATCCTCGCCGACGCCCTCAGCCTGGCCGTCGAGGAGGGGGCCGAGCACCTGCTGGAGCTGTCGACGCTGACCGGACATTGCGTCATCGCCCTCGGCGAGGCGGCGGCGGGCCTGTTCACCCCGGACGACGACCTCGCCGCCGCCCTCCTAGGCTCCGCGGCCAGGGCCGGCGAGCGGCTCTGGCGCCTACCCCTGTGGCGCGAGTTCTCGGAGGAGATGCAGGGCGCCCACGCGGACCTGCGCAACAGTGCCAGCCGATGGGGGGGAGCCTCGACCGCCGCGGCCTTCCTCGCCGAGTTCGTCGGCCCTCTGCGGCGCTGGGCCCACATCGACCTCGCCGGCCCGGCCCACCGCAAAGAGGAAGGCTCGGCCTCGACCGGCGCCACCGGCTACGGGGTCGCCCTGGCCACGCACTGGCTGCGCGGGCTCGCCCGGGAATGAGCCCGCCGCTGCTCGCCGTCTCGGGCCTCTCCGTCGAGCTGCCCGGCAAGGCTGGCGGGGTCCGGGTCGTTCGCGACGTCTCCTTCGAGCTGGCGGCGGGGGAGTGCCTGGGCCTGGTCGGGGAGTCCGGCTGCGGCAAGAGCATGACCGCGCTGGCGATCCTCGGGCTGGTGCCGCCTCCGGGGCGGATCGTCGAAGGGCGGGTCCGGCTCGCCGGGATGGACCTCGTCGGCCGTCCCGACCGCGAGCTGTGCAAGGTGCGGGGCGGACGCATCGCCATGGTCTTCCAGGAGCCGATGGCGGCCCTGAACCCGGTGCTCACCATCGGTTTCCAGATCGCCGAGGCGGCCCGCCTGCATCGTGGGCTGTCCCGCCGGGAGGCCCGCCGAGAGGCCGGGCGCCTGCTCGAGCTGGTGGCCATGCCCGATGCCGGCAGCCGCCTCGACTCCTATCCCCACCAGCTCTCCGGCGGCCAATGCCAGCGGGCGGTCCTGGCCATGGCCTTGGCCGGTGGGCCGGAGATCCTGCTCGCGGATGAGCCGACGACCGCTTTGGACGTCACGGTCCAGGCCCAGCTGATCGAGCTCCTGGACCGGCTCCGGCGCGAGCTTTCGCTCTCCATCCTGCTGATCACGCATGACTTCGGCGTGGTCGCCCAGGCCTGCGACCGGGTCATCGTGCTCTACGCCGGGCAGGTGGTCGAGCAGGCGGAGACGGAGCGGCTCTTCGCCCGTCCGGCGCATCCCTACACCCGGGCCCTCCTGGCCGCCTCGCCGCGCCTCGGCAAGCCGGCTCCCCGCGGCGCCCTGCCGACCATCCCGGGGCGGGCCGTGGATCCTTCGGACCTACCCGCGGGCTGTGCCTTCAGCCCCCGCTGCGCCGAGGTCTTCGCGCCCTGTGGCGAGGCCGAGCCACCGCTGGTCGAGCTCGGCGGCGGACGTGAGGCACGCTGCTTCCTCCACGTCGAGGAGATGCCTGCGTCGTGACCGCATTGGTCGAGGCTCGCGGGCTGGTCAAGCACTTCACGGTGCGCCGAGGCTGGCTCGGTGGCAAGGCCCTAGCCCGCGCCGTTCAGGGGGTGGACCTCGATCTCGCCCCCGGCGAATGCCTGGCCCTGGTGGGGGAGTCCGGCTGCGGCAAGAGCACGGTGGGCCGCCTGCTGCTCGCCCTGCTCGAGCCCACCGAGGGTCGGGTGCTGTTCCGGGGCGAGGATCTCGGCCGGCTCGACCGCGAGACCCTGCGGCGTCGCCGCCGGCATTTCCAGATGGTGTTCCAGGACCCCATCGGCTCCCTCAACCCGCGCATGCGGGTGGGGCGGATGCTGGCCGAGCCCCTCGAGGCCCACGACCTGGCCCGTGGTGAGGCCGCCCGGGTCCGGGTGGCGGGGCTGCTGGAGTCCGTCGGCCTGCCCGCCGAGGCGGCGTCGCGCTATCCCCACGAGTTTTCGGGGGGTCAACGGCAACGCATCGCCATCGCCCGAGCGCTGGCCACCGAGCCGGACTTCGTGGTCGCCGACGAGCCGGTGTCGGCCCTCGACGTGTCGGTGCGCGCCCAGGTGACCAATCTGCTCGCCGACCTCCAGCGCCGCTTGGGCCTCGCCCTGCTGTTCATCGCCCATGACCTCGCCTTGATGGAAAGCGTGGCCGATCGGGTGGCCGTCATGTACGCCGGTCGAATCGTCGAGATCGGTACCACCGAGCGGCTCTACTCGGCGCCCGGTCACCCCTACACCGTGGGCCTGCTCGCCGCGGTTCCGGTGCCCGATCCGGCGGCGCGGCGGCGCCGTGGCGTCGTCGCCGGGGAACCGCCGAGCTTGCTGGCGCCGGCCCCGGGTTGTCCGTTCAAGCCTCGCTGCGCGATCGCCCGGGCGATCTGCGGTGACACGCGTCCTCCGCTCGAGGCTTCGGCCGAGGGGCACCGGGTGGCTTGCCACTTTCCGGGAGAGTTCGTCGCCCCCGCGGCGGAGGACCTCTCCGCTCCGCGGGTGCGATAACCTTTCGCGTTCGAGTGCGTAATGTCCGCGGGGTGGGGAGGACCGCTCCGCTCAGTCGTTCATCGTGAGGGCTAATCTATGACCTTCGTCCGTGTTCGTTCGGGAGCCGCCCGGCGCGGGCTCCTGCTGCTGTCCTGCGCAACCGTCCTCGGTCTGCTCTCGGCCGCGACCGCCGGAGCTGCCGGCGTCTCCGTATCGACGCTGCCCCAGGGGGCCATCGAGCCCGCCCGCCTGCCGGTGGAGAACGGCGCCATCCGGCTCACTCTCGAGGAGGCCGTGGCCACGGCCCTCGAGCGCAACCTCGGGCTGGCCATCGACCGCCTGGGCAACGAGCAGTTCCGGCTCGGCATCGACCAGGAGCGCGGCATCTACGACCTGCTGTTGTCCGCCGACACCTCCTGGGCCGAGTCGACCACCCGCACCTCCTCCCAGCTGCAGGGCGGAGCCGGCGTCACCACCCTCGAGAGCGAACGGGCCACCTTCAACCTCGGCCTGGCCCAGCTGGTGGCGAGCGGCGGCAGCGCGAACGTGACCTTCAGCAACACCTACAACAAATCCAACTCCAACTTCTCGAACTTCAACCCCAGCTACAGCTCGGGGCTGGTGCTCTCGTTCACCCAGCCGCTGTTGCGGGGGTTCGGCAAGGGCAATACCGACCGCGGTCTCGTCCTCGCGCGTCTCGCCGAGACCAGCAACCGCCACTTCTTCGAAGCCCAGGTCGCCGATTTGATCGTCCGGGTGGAGAGCGCTTATTGGGACGTGGTCGAGACCCGCAGCCAGCTCCAGGTGGCCCGCGAGAGCCTGGCCCTCGCCGAGGAGTTGCACCGCCGCAATCGCATCCAGGTCGAGGTTGGCACCCTGCCGCCTCTCGAGCTGGTGCAAAGCGACGCGACCATCGCCACCCGCCAGGAGGAGATCATCCGCGCCAAGACCGCCGTGGGCAACGCGGCGGACGCCCTGCTGACCCTGCTCAACGTCCAGCAGGGCGACGCCTGGGCCGCGGAGCTCGTCCCTGCGACGGACCCGACCACTCCCAAGGTGGACGTCGACCTTGCGGAGTCGATCCGCAGCGCCCTCGCGCAACGGCCCGAGATCGCCCAACAGAAGAACGAGCTGGAACGCCTCGGGGTCAACCTGGAGGGCCTCGAGGATGCCACGCGACCGCGCCTGGACCTGGGCCTGGCCTACGGCCTGTCCGGCGTCGGTGGTGACCAGCGGGTCACCGACCCGGATGGCGAGAACCCGAGGGTCTTGAGCGGCGGCTACAGCGACGCCCTCGACCTGCTCACCAGCAACGATTTCAACGACTGGCAGATCTCGGCCACCTTCTCCTACCCGCTGCAAAACCGCGCCGCTCGAGCCCAGCGGGCCAGCGGTCAGATCGACGTCGAGCGGGGCAAGACCCGCCTCTCCGAGCTCGAGCTGCAGGTTCTCGCCGAGGTGCGCACGGCGGTTCGCGGTGTCGAGGCCGCCTGGCAGCAGATCCAGGCAGCGGGCGTGTCGCGCAGGCTCCAGGAGAAGAACCTCGAAGCGGAGCAGAAGCGCTACGAGAACGGTATGTCGACCAGCTTCCAGGTGACCCAGATCCAGGAGGATCTGACCCTCGCCAAGAGCAGCGAGGTGCGCGCGATCGCCTCCTACCGCCGGGCTTTGGCGAGCTACTACCGCGCCATCGGACGCCTGCTCGAGCAAGCCGGGGTCAAGCTCGTGGCGCCCGACGCGGCAGCCGCGTCGAACTGACCCGCCGCCGCCGTGCCGCCGTCGTTGGCTGGCGGCACGGCGCGCCGGCGCCTCGTGGTGATTCCAAGGCTGGAGGAATGAAGTGAAGAAGGTTCTGGTGCTCCTGGGCATCCTGATGGTGATCGCCCTGGGTTTGATCGTCCTGGTGGCGTCGCGGATGAGTCGCCAGCAGGGGGTCGAGATCTATGCCGAGGAGGCGGTTCGCCGGCCGATCGTGCAGCTGGTCAAGGCGACCGGGCGGGTCAACGCCAAGGTGGAAGTCAACATCTCGTCCCATCTGATCGGCAAGATCGAGAAGCTCTACGTCCAGGAAGGCCAGCTGGTGCGCTCCGGCCAGCCCTTCCTCGAGCTGGAGAAGGACGCCTTTCTCGCCCTCCGCGAGGACTGGGCCACTCGCCTGGCCATGGCCAAGAACGAGGTGGCGCAGGGCGAGATTGACCTCGCCGACGCCCAGCTGCGTCTCGACCGTGCCGAACGGCTGACGCGTGAAGGCATCATGACCCGCGAGCAGCTGGAGGCCGCCCAACTGGCCCGCACCTCCGGCCAGCTCCGGATCGAAAGGGCGGCCCAGGCGGTCTTGCAGGCCGAGGCCAACCTCCAGAAGGCCCAGGACGACCTCCAGAAGACCACCCTCTACTCGCCCATCGACGGCTTGGTGGTCGCGCTCGAGGCCAAAGAAGGGGAGGTCGTGGTCTCGGGCACCATGAACAACCCCGCTTCGGTGCTGGCCGTGGTGGCCGACCTCTCGGAGGTGCTCGCCGAGGTCGACGTGGACGAGAACGAGATCGTCAAGGTCCGTGTCGGCCAGGAGGCCGAGCTGAGGGTGGACGCCATCCTCGACACGGTATTCCGCGGTCGGGTGGTGGAGGTGGGGACTCGCGGCTTCAACCGGGCCCAGCAAGCCGACGTGACGTTCTTTCGGGTCAAGGTCTTGTTCGAGACGCCGGACCCGCGACTGCGGCCCGGCATGTCGGTGCGCGCGGACATCCGGACCGCCAACCGCGACGAGGCCACGGTGGTGCCCATTCAGTCGGTCGTCCAGCGCCCGCCCCTCGGCTCGGCTCCGGCGACCAGCGGGATCACCGGAGTGGCGGACGAGATCCCGGTCGTCTTCGTGCTCACCGAGGGCAAGGCGCTGCAGAAGGCAGTGACCACCGGTCTGACCGATGACACCCACGTGGAGGTCACGGGAGTCGAGCCGGGCGAGAAGGTGATCACCGGCCCCTATCGCGAGCTCAAGGATCTGGAAGACGGCAAGGCCGCCCGGATCACCACCCGCAAGCGACGCAGCTCCGACGACGGCGGCCCCCGCGCGGACGACGAAGAGGACGAAGAGGAACGCTGATGGCCCTGCTCGAGCTGAAGGACATCACCAAGGTGTACCAGATGGGGCCGCTGGCCGTGCGCGCCCTGGACGGGGTGTCGCTGTCGATCGAGCGCGGTGAGTACGTGGCGATCATGGGGGCCTCGGGAAGCGGCAAGTCGACGCTGATGAACCTCCTCGGCTGCCTCGACACGCCTTCCTCGGGTTCCTACGTCCTGAACGGCACGGCAGTGGAGCTGCTCACCGACGAGCAGCTGGCGGCGATCCGCAACAAAGAGATCGGCTTCGTCTTCCAGACCTTCAACCTGCTGGCCCGCACCACCGCCCTCGCCAACGTCGAGCTACCCCTCATCTACTCGGGCATGCGCCGCGCCGAGCGCAAGAAGAGGGCCCTCGAAGCCCTGACCAAGGTCGGCCTCGCCGACCGCGTCGGACACCAACCGAACGAGCTGTCGGGCGGCCAGCGCCAGCGCGTGGCGGTGGCGCGGGCCCTGGTCAACCACCCGTCCATCCTGCTCGCCGACGAGCCCACCGGTAACCTCGACTCGAAGACCTCGGAGGAGATCATGCAGCTCTTCGACGAGCTGCACCAGGCGGGGAACACGGTCATCCTGGTCACTCACGAGGCCGATATCGCCGCGCACGCCCGGCGTCGCATCGTGCTGCGGGACGGGCGGGTGGTCCAGGACCAATGATCGTCACCGAGAACTTCGCGATCGCGCTGCGGGCGCTCCGGGCCAACGCCCTGCGCTCGATGCTCACCACCCTCGGCATCATCATCGGCACCGCCGCGGTGATCGCGGTGGTTTCGATCATCCAGGGTCTGCAGTTCATGATCGTGGGCGAGCTCCAGGGGGTCGGAGCCACCTACATCATGGTCTTCCCCAACCAGCCTGATCGGGAGGATCGCGCCGTGGCGCGGCCCGTCCGGCTGACCCCGGAGGACGCCGAGGCCATCCGGCAGCGGGTGGTGGGGATCGACAAGATGACCCCCATCCTGCAAGGCAACCTGGTGGCCAAGTATCTGGATCGCGAGCACGCCACGAACGTCTTCGGCACCAACGACCAGATGCCTGAGGTGACCAACCAGCCGTTGGAGCTGGGCAGGTTCTTCTCCCAGTTCGACCTGCGCGAGCGCAGGAAGGTCGCGGTGGTGGGCTGGAAGGTGATCGAGGAGCTGCGGCTGGGCGACCAGCCTCTGGGCAAAGAGATCTACGTCGGCAAGCTGCGCGCCACGGTGATCGGGGTCATGGAGCGTCAGGGCCAGACCCTCGGCCAGGACCGTGACGACGTGATCTACATCCCTTTCGACACGGCGGTCGGGCTGTTTGGCCGCACCGCGGCCGAGCGCATCTCGCTGCGCATCCAGGCGGCGAGCGTGGACGTGGTCAACCAGGTCCAGGACAGCATCCGCCAGTTGTTGCGCCAGCGGCACGGCCTGAGCCCGAAGGACCGTGACGACTTCCACGTGTTGGTACAGGACCAGGTGCTGAAGTCGGTCAACAGCATCCTCGGGGGCATTACCGCGGTGGTGGGGGCGGTGGTCAGCGTCGCCCTGCTGGTGGGCGGTATCGGCATCATGAACATCATGCTGGTGTCGGTGACCGAACGTACCCGTGAGATTGGCGTGCGCAAGTCAGTGGGAGCGAGAAAGCGGGACATCCTGGTGCAGTTCCTGATCGAGGCCGTCTCGCTGTCGCTGGTCGGTGGTGCGATCGGCATCCTCTTCGGCTGGGGAGCAGGCGCCCTGGCGGTGGCGCTGATCCCTTACGACCTACCGCCGGTTCACGTGCCACTGTGGGCGGTCGCGTTGGCCTTCGGTTTCTCCTCGCTGGTCGGTGTGGTCTTCGGCATCTACCCCGCGGGGAAGGCCGCCCAGCTCGATCCGATCGAAGCCCTGCGCTACGAGTGAGCCTTAGCCCGGCAGCCCTTTTGCCGGACCACGGCTCCGTGTTAGCTTTCGCTCCAATGGCCCCATCCTCGCGGTCCCTGAAGGTCGTCGTCTTCGTTCTTCTGGCCGGCCTGCCGGCCCTCCCCCTGGTGCTTTCGGTCTGGGCAGGTCCCTTCACCCCCAACGGCACCCAGCCGCCCCTGGCTCACGACATGCTCCTGCCGAGCGATTGTGAGAGCTGCCACGGGAACTTCGACAACCAGGCGAACATCGAGCCCTATCCCACCTGGGCCGGCTCGATGATGGCCAATGCGGCGCGAGACCCGATCTTCTGGGCGGCGCTCGACGTGGCCAACAACGACGTCCCCGGCGTCGGGGAGTTCTGCCTGCGCTGCCACACGCCGGCGGCGTGGTTGGCCGGCCGGTCCGAGCCCCCGGGCGGCTCGACCGACGGCTGCGGATTGCTCGGCAACCTCGACGAGGCCGACAACGACTTCGAAGGTGTGACCTGCCACTTCTGCCATCGCATGATGGTCAACCCCACGCCACCGATGGGGCAGCAGACCTTCTACAAGGGCAATGCGCAGTTCTGGGTCGACGACGGGGACTGTAGCGGCCCCGGCAGCGGCCCGTGCCGCCGGGGCCCCTACGACTACTCGGTCAGCGGCGACCCACCGCCGCACGAGTGGGCATTCTCCACCTACCACACGGGCTCGGACATCTGTGCCAACTGCCACAACGTCACCAGCCCGGCGGAGAGCCTGATCGACGAGAACGGCACCGACACCGGAATCCCGTATCCGATCGAGAGGACCCACCGCGAGTGGGAGCAGAGCAGCTACTCCTTGCCCGGCCCGGGCTTCCAGACCTGCCAGGGCTGCCACATGCCCGACGCCACCGAGACCGACGCCTTCGCCTGCATCTTCCAGAGCAACAACCGCTCGGGCAACATGCCGGTCCATCGCTTCGTCGGCGGCAACACCTGGGTGCCCGGCGTGCTGCGTGACGAGTATCCCAACCTCGGTCGGACCGCCTCCTACAACGCCACGGTGGCCTGGACGCAGGACCTACTCCAGAACGACTCGGCCCTGGTCGCGGTGACCGGGCCCGGAGCGCCCGTAATGCCCGGGGAGAACCTCGCCGTGACCGTCCGGGTCACCAACCTGACCGGCCACAAGCTGCCCACCGGCTACCCCGAGGGGCGCCGCATGTGGTTGCAGGTCACGGCGCGGGACGCGGTCGGCAACGCCTTTTGGCAGAGCGGAGCCTACGACGCGGCGACCGGGGTGCTGACCCAGGATCCGCAGATCAAGATCTACCAGACCGAGCGGGGCATCTGGAACCGCAACGGCACCAACGAGTGCGACTTCACGGACGGCGCGAGCAACCCGATCTTCCACTTCGTGCTCAACAACTGCATCGCCCTCGACAACCGTATCCCCCCCGCGGGCTTCTCGGGTGGCAGCGACCTCGAGACCCGTCCGGTGGGCTACACCTACCCGGAGACGGCGCCGGGCTCGGGCATCCTGGTCAACTACGACGACACGACCTACCAGATCCCGGTGCCGGGGGGCCTGGTGGCACCGATCACCATCGAGGCGCGCCTGCTGTATCAGACGGTGAGCAAAGAGTACGTCGAGTTCCTGCGCGACGAGGCGGTGACCAACAACTTCCCCGACGACTGCATCTCGCGGACGACGGGCACCCCGACGATGAGCCGAGGCGAGCTGCTGCACGACATCTGGACCCGCCGTGGCCGGGCGGCTCCGACGCCGATGGTCTTGGGCTCGACGGTGGTCCAGCTGGACAACGACCTGTTCGCCGACGGCTTCGAGAGCGGAAACACCTCGGCCTGGACGGTCGTCTTTCCCTGACTCTCTGGGGGGGAAGCTGGTGCCGGAGGCGGGACTCGAACCCGCAAGCCCGCGAGGAGCGGGGGATTTTGAGTCCCCTGCGTCTGCCAATTCCGCCACTCCGGCTCGAAGTGGAGGCTCATCCTAGGCGCCCCCCGAGCGCCTGTCAACCGGCACCCCAGACTCCCGAGACTTGACGTCAAGGGCGATTTCAGCTACTCTCCCACTGTCTAAGCGTAGGTCCTCGTTAGACTTACGCCTCATCTCTTGCCACTCGCCATCCAATCAACTCACGAAAAGGGGTTTGGAGACGTGTCTTTTGAAGTCGGTCAGAAGGTGGTGTATCCAAATCACGGGGTCAGCTTGGTGGAGAAGATCGAGCCGGGCGCGATCGACGGGATCGAGCAGACCTACTTCCATCTCCGGCTGCTCTCCAACAACTCGAAGGTTATGGTTCCTCGCGCGAACCTCGAGCTAGTCGGCTTGCGGCCCCTGTGTCCGGAGTCCGAGATCGACGCCCTCTTCGCCATCCTCGAGGATGGCAACATCGACACCTACAAAGACTGGAAGGGTCGCTACAAGCAGAACCTCGACAAGATGAAGACCGGCCGCCTCGTCGAGGTCGCCGAGGTGCTCAAGAATCTCCGCCTGGTGAGCCAGAAAAAGAGCCTCTCCTTCCGCGAGAAGAAGATGTACGAGCGGGCCAAGTACTTCATCGTCAGTGAGGTGGCCCACGTCCGCTGTATCACGGAGCGGGAAGCCGAACAGCAGGTCGAGCATGCCCTCGAGTCCAGCCTGGTCAAGCGGGACCAGCGGGCGCGAGCGGCGAGCTGAGCAGAGCCAGAACGGGCCGGCGGAGCCAGCCGCCGGCCCATCGTTCAAGATCCAGTCCCCATCTCTACTCATGAATACCGTGATCGCACTGGCCCTGGTGCTGTTCTCGGGCCTCGGTGTCTCGGCCGCGCAGGACTCGGAGCGCGCCGCTCTGGCGGCTCAGCTGGCGGTCGAGGAGCAACTGGTCACCGCGGTGACCACCCGCCTGTCCGATCTTCGCCGGCAGGAGGCTGCGGCCCTGCAATCCGTTGCCGAAGCGGCCCAGAGCGTCGACGAAGAGGTCGCTGCTGCCCGGCCCCGAGTCGAGGAGCTCGAGCGGCGAATCCATGACCGCGAGGTGGCACAGGCTGTCCTGACCGTCCTGACCGCTCGAGTGGGGGAGGCGCAGGCTCGGCTGATGGAGCAATTGCGCCGCCAGGCAGCCTTGCGCCAAGCCCTCGACAAGGTGCCCGTCCCACCGGCCGGCGACCCCATCTCGGGTCGCTGGCGGGTCGAGATCGCTTCCCCGCCCGCCAGCGGCACCTTCGAGATGCGGCTCGACGGAAACCAAGTCTCCGGCAGCTGGGAGCTGGGGCTCCGGCGTGGCTCCCTGCGCGGCTCCTTCGCCGCCAGGCGCCTGCGGCTGGAGCGGCTGGACCCGGAGCGTGGCCTCGACGGGATCTTCGAGGCCGAGGTCGACCCGCTTCTGGGCACGGCCCGGGGCGTGTGGACGCCGGTCGAGTTGGCGGTGGGGGAAGCGGGAGGGAGCGGTTGGTCCGCGGTGCGCTTGACGCAACCCCCGTCGACACCCGAGGATTCGAGCCCGGAAGCGAGGCAAGAGGAGGAGGAGGAGCTTGAGCCGAGATAACGCTCTGTTCGCGTTGTTGGGTCTGGTGGTCGGGTTCGTGGCGGCTTACCCGGTCTTCGAAGTGATCTCCACCCGGCAGCCACCGCCCCGTTGGGCCGCCACTGGCGGGGAAGCGACGGCGGCTGCCGGGGCTCCCCAAGCCGCTCCGATGACCGGTGGAAGCGGGACGGGGCCCCAGATGGAGGAGGTTCGACAGCTGCGCGAACGGATCGAGCGCAACCCCAACGACGCCGAGGCGATCTGCCGGCTCGCCCAGATGAACCTGATGGTCCAGGACTTCCAGCGCGCCCGGCCGCTGCTCGAGCAGTGCCAGCGACTCGTTCCCGCGGATCCCGACGTGCTCAAGGCCCTCGCCAACCTCTACTTCGACCTCAAGGAGTTCCCGCTCGCGCGGGAGCGCTACGAGCAGTTGCTGCAAGCCCAGCCAGGCGATCTCGACGTCCAGACCGACCTCGGGGTGGCCTACCGCTACCTCCAGCAGCCCCAGAAGGCCCTCGAGCTCTTCCGCAAGGTCCAGGGGCAGAACCCCCAGCACTGGGCGTCTCTCTACAACGAGGTGGTGGTCCTCGCCTTCGACCTCAAGGACTACACGGGCGCGCGCGCAGGCATCGCTCGGCTCCAGTCCCTGCAGCCGGGCAACCCCGACGTCGCCCGGCTCGCCGCGGAGATCGATCGGCAGCAGAGTGGGGGAGCGGCGGCGCAGGGAGCCTCGTGACCCGGCTTCTGCTCTTCCTGCTGGCGGTCAGCTGGGTGGCGCGCTTCCTGGCACGCCTCAAGATCCCCCAAGACTCGCACTCGCCGCCGCCGCCCGGCGGCTCGCCTCGGCCCCTCGAGCACCTCACCCGCTGCGAGCGCTGCGGCACCTACTTCCCGTCCGGCACAGGCGTGGGGCCGGGCGGGAGCCTGTGCTCCTCGACCTGCCGCAGCCGGCCGGGCTGAGCGCTGCGCCATGGCCCCCGACGGCGTCGAGCAGGGGCCGGCCGGGACAGGCCTCGCCGCGGTCGCTCTGCCCGTCCCCCTCGCCGAGCCCCTGACCTATCGCATTCCTGCCGAGCTCTCGCCCCTGGTTCGGCCCGGGGTGAGGGTACGGGTTCCGATCGGCCGCCGGCGGGCCACTGGGGTGGTGCTCAGCCTGCCCGAACAGGCTCCAGCCGGCATCACCCTGCGAGACATCGAGGCAGTGGTGGACTTCGAGCCGGTGCTGCCGGCCGAGCTGCTGGAGCTCGCCGCCTTCACCAGCCGTTACTACCTGGCACCGATCGGCGAGGTGGTGCGCGCGATTCTGCCCGGCGAGCTGCCGGCCTGGGGGGACCGCAAGGTCTGGATCACCCCTCAGGGAGCCTTCGCCGTAACCGGCGAGGGGGAGGATGCGGCGGTGCTCGCGGTGCTGCGGGACGGCCAGAAGCTGAGCCTCGCAGAGCTCGCCCGGCAGCTCGGGGGAAGGTCACCCGCCGCCGCGGTGGTGCGCCTGGCCGCGCGGGGCTGGGTGGCGACCGGCAGCGCCGGCCGGCGCGGGGGCGCTCGCTACCGAACGGCCGTCGAGCTGGCGCCCGGCACGCGCGAGGAGTTGCTCGCCAAGGCCGGGAGATCGCCGCCCGGTAGGGCGGCCGTGGAGCACCTCGCCACCCTCGGCCGTCCGGCCAGCCTCGAGGAGTTGGAGCAGGATGCCGGCGTCTCCTCCACCGTGGTGCGGCGGCTGCTGCGGCTCGAGATCCTGCGTTCCTTCACCCAGGTCGAGAAGCTGGATCTGGGCCGCCACCGTCTCGATACCCCTGCCGTCCAGCCCATCGCCCTGCGGCCGGACCAGCAAGGAGCCCTCGAGGCGCTGGCGGGGGCGATCGCAGCCCGAGCCGCCCAGCCCTTCCTGCTCCAGGGCGTAACTGGCTCGGGCAAGACCGAGGTCTATCTGCGGGCGGCGCGGTTGGCTCTCGAGGCGGGCAGCACCGTGCTGCTCCTGGTCCCCGAGATCGCCCTCGTGCCGGCCCTCGCCCAGGAGGCCCGGGCTCGCTTCGGCGATCGCCTGGCCCTGCTGCACAGCGCCCTCGCGGGCCACGAGCGGCAGCAGGAGTGGGAACGCATCCGCAGCGGGGAAGCGCGGGTGGTGCTCGGCCCCCGCTCGGCGGTCTTCGCTCCCCTCGAGCAAGTTGGGCTGATCGTGGTCGACGAGGAACAGGACCCGGCCTACAAGCAGGAGACCACGCCGCGCTACCACGGCCGGGATCTGGCCCTGCTGCGCGGCCAGCGGGAAGGCTGCCCGGTGCTGCTGGTGTCGGCCACCCCCAGCCTCGAGACCCGCTTCAACGTCGATACCGGTCGCTTCAGTTTTCTGCGCCTGACAGAGCGCGCGGGCCAGGGGGAGCTGCCGGCCGGGATCCTGGTGGACCTGCGCCAGGAGGGCATCGTGCGCCGGCCCGGCGAGGCGCCGATCTCCCAGCGCCTCGCCGAGGAGATCGCGGCCGCCCTGGCCGAGCGGGACCAGGTGATCTTGCTGCGCAACCGCCGGGGCTACGCGCCGCTGCTGCTGTGCCGGGCCTGTGGCGAGGACTTCCGCTGTGAGGAGTGCGGCCTGCCGCGCACCTGGCACCGTCGCGAAGGGCTGCTGCTCTGCCACTACTGCGGGGCACGCTCGGCGGCTCCGGCACGCTGCCCGAGCTGTTCGGAAGGGGCCCTCGAGCCCATGGGTGCCGGCACCGAGCGAGTGGAGGAGAGCGTACGGGAGCTGTTCCCGGGGGCCGCCGTCGATGTCCTCGACCGTGATGCCCTGCGTCGGCCCGGGGGGCTGACCGCCGTGCTCGAGCGCTTCTCCCGTGGCGACGTCCAGATCCTGGTGGGCACCCAGATGGTCTCCAAGGGCCACCACTTCCCGCGCGTGGCCTTGACGGCGGTGCTGGCCGCCGACACCTACCTGGGCTTTCCGGACTTCCGTGCCGTCGAGCGGACCTACACCCTGCTCACCCAGCTGGCCGGGCGGGCGGGTCGGGGGGAGCGCCCGGGCCGGGTGGTGATCCAGACCTATCACCCGGAGCACTACGCCATCCGGGCCGCCCTGGCCCACGACGACGAGGCCTTCGCCCGCGAAGAGATGCGCTTCCGCCGTGCCTTCGCTTACCCGCCCTTCACCCGCATGGTGCAGATTCTCACCAGGAGCCGGGATCGGGGCAAGGCCCTCGCAGCTCTCGAGGAGATCGACCGGCGCATCGAGCGGCATCCCCGAGCCCGCGGGGTGCGGCGGGCGGGCCCGGCCCCCGCGCCCCTGGAGCGCCTCAAAGGGGAGTGGCGCTTCCAGCTCCTGCTGCGCCACGCCTCGGGCCAGACGCTGCGCGAGCTGGTGCGGGCGGTCCTACCGCAGAGCGCCGCTTGTGACCTGGTGGTCGACGTCGACCCCCATCACCTCCTCTGAGGGCCCATGACGGCCCGGTGCGCGGAGCCGTAAGCTCTTTGCCGAGGGCTGGTTTCGCGTTGACTCGCTCTCCTCCCGATGCTAGTTTGCCGCCTGCATGCAAAGTCCGGACTACGCCTTCGAGGAGTCCCTGGTCGAGCTTCGGCGCCGGATCGAGGAGCTGGAGGGCTATCCCGGTGGCAGCGCAGAGGAGAGGGAGCTCGAACGCCTGCGCGGCCAGCTCGCCCAGGAGTCGATGGAGGTCTACGGCCGGCTCTCGCGCTGGCAGAAGACCCTGGTCGCCCGCCATCCCGAGCGTCCTTACACCCTGGACTACATCGAGAACCTCTTCGAGGACTGGGTGGAGCTGCACGGCGATCGCCTGTTCGGCGACGACCCGGCGATCGTGGCCGGCTTCGCCCGCTTCCGTGGCCAGAGCGTGGCGGTGATCGGGCACCAGAAAGGGCGCAGCACCAAGGCGCGAATCCTGCGCAACTTCGGCCAGCCTCGCCCCGAGGGCTACCGCAAGGCCCTGCGCGTGATGCGCTTGGCCGAGAAGTTCCGGCGGCCGATCATCACCCTCATCGATACTCCCGGCGCCTATCCCGGCATCGACGCCGAGGCCCGCGGTCAGGCCGAGGCGATCGCCCGCAACCTGATCGAGATGGCTGCCCTGGAAGTGCCGGTGGTGGTCGTCGTCACCGGCGAAGGGGGCAGCGGCGGCGCCCTGGCCCTGGGCGTCGGGGACCGCGTCTACATGCTCGAGTACGCCATCTACTCGGTGATCTCTCCCGAGGGTTGTGCGGCCATCCTGTGGAAGGACCAGGACCGCCGTGCCGAGGCCGCCGAGGCCCTGAAGCTCACCGCCGCCGACCTCCTCCAGCTCAAGGTCATCGACGGCATCATCCGGGAGCCGGTCGGTGGTGCCCATGCCGGGCCGGGGGAGACCTGTCACCGGCTCGGCGAGACCCTCGCCAGCGCTCTCGCCGAGCTGGCAGGCACCTCTCCCCAGGACCTGATCGCCTCCCGCTACCGCAAGTTCCGCGCCCTCGGCTTCTTCGAGCAAAGCTGAGCGGCAGAGCAGGAGAGCGCTTCTGACGATGCGGACTCGAGCGGTGTGGCAGGCCGCGCCCCGCCAACCGGCGGAAGGGCTTCTCGGCGCGGCTGGCTTCTCCCCGCGCCTGGCCCGCCTGCTCGCCCATCGGGGTCTCGACACGCCGGAGGCTGCCGGCGCGTTCCTGGCTCCCTCCGTGGATCAGCTCCACGACCCCTTTCTCCTCTTCGGGCTCGAGCAGGCTGTCGGCCGTCTGGTCGCGGCGCGAGAGGCCGGCGAGCGGGTGGCGGTGGTGGGCGACTACGACGTCGACGGCGTAACCGCCACGGCGCTGCTGCTGGTGGTCTTCGAGGCCTGCGGCATCGACGCACGGCCGGTACTGCCGCACCGCCTCCGCGAGGGCTACGGCTTCCAGCCCTTACACGTCGAACGGGCCCGCGAGCTGGGCTGCAAGGTGATCGTGACCGTCGACTGTGGCACCTCGGCCGCCGAGGCGATCGCGGCTGCGGGGGAGAGCGGTGTTGACGTCATCGTCACCGACCACCATCTGCCGGGGGAGGCACTGCCGGCCGGTGCGGTGATCGTCAACCCCCGCCAGCCGGGATGCGCCTACCCCTTCCCCTACCTCGCCGGCGTCGGCCTCGCCCTCAAGCTGGCCCAGGGGCTGGCGGCCCGCCTGGACCGTGCCCTGCCCCTCGACCCTCTGCTGCGGGTGGCTTGTCTGGGCACCATTGCCGACCTGGTGCCGCTGGTGGGGGAGAACCGTGTGATCGCCTCCCGGGGCCTCGCCACCTTTGGTGAGACCCGCTCGGTGGGCCTCAAGGCGCTGATGGACAAGGCCGGGGTGAAGCCCCCGTTGTCCGCGTCGGACGTCGGGTTCCGGCTGGGGCCGCGGCTGAATGCCGCCGGGCGGCTGGCCAGTCCCGACCAGGCGCTGGAGCTCCTGCTCGCCCGCGACCGTGAGCAGGCCCAGGGGCTCGCCGACCAGCTGGAGTCGGCGAACCGGAGTCGGCAAGAGGAAGAGGGCCGTGCCGTTCTGGAGGCAGGAGAGGACGTGCGCGCCCGATCGCCCCGGCCCTCGATCCTGGTGGCCTGGAGTGAGGGTTGGCATCGGGGCGTGGTGGGCATCGCGGCTGGGCGGCTGGCCCGCGAGCTGTCGCGCCCGACCATCCTGCTCTCGGTCGAAGGGGAGGTCGCCACGGGCTCGGGCCGCAGCCTGCCGGGGCTCGACCTCCACTCCCTGGTACGACGTTCGGCGGGGCGTTGCCGTCGCTTCGGCGGCCACCCGCAGGCGATCGGCTTGACCGTCGAGACGGCGGAGCTCGAGGAGTTGCGCCAGGAGCTCGAGCAAGCGGCTGCCGCCGAGTGGCCCGCCGAGTCGCTGGTGCAGCGCTTCGAGTACGAGATCGAGCTCGCCGCGGGAGAGGTGACGGAGGGCCTGACCCAGGAAATCGTCCGCCTGGAGCCCTTCGGCATCGGTAATCCCCAACCGCTGCTGCGCCTCTCGGGGCTCCGGCTGCGCGCCAACCCACGCCTGTTCGGGACCTCCCATCTCTCGGCGGTGGCCGAAGGGCACGACGGTGGCCGGGTCAACCTGCTCGGCTGGCGCTGGCAGGAGAGGGCGGCCGACCTGGACGGAGCCTTCGAAGTCCTCGGTTACCTCGAGCGGGATTCCCTGCGCGGCGAGCCGGTGATCCGCCTGGCCGATGCCCGTCCGATGGAGGCTTGAGGGAAGGCATGGCGAGCTCCATCACACGCCTCCGGCGCGCCCTCCTGGTGGCGCTGCTGCTCATCGTGGGGGGGCTGGTGGGCCTCTACCTCTTCGGCCGGAGCGCCCGCTCCCCCCGGCCCCCCGAGGCTGCCGGGAGCGACGCGCCTGGTCAGGACGTCAAGGTGCTCGGCAAGGGCTTCGAGTACAAGCTCGAGGACCAGGGCCGCATCCTGTTCTCGATTCGGGGCGGCAGCTACCAGGTCAACGCGGACGAGACGGTGGCCATCGACGGCATGGGCGTCGAGGTCTTCTCGGCCGAGGGCGACGTCTACCGGGTCGAGAGCTCGAAAGCGGTCTACGACCCCAAGACCGAGGAGGCCCAACTGCTCGAAGGGGCAAAGGTCCATGGCCCGAGCGGCATCGAGATCGAGACGCGCGCGCTCGAGCTGACCCAGAAGGGCAACCTGATCCAGAGCGACGATCCGGTGACCTTCCGCTATGGCCAGCAGCTCGAAGGCGACGCGGATCGGCTGCGTCTCAACCTGTCTGAACGGCTCTACCTGCTCGCTGGCGGCGTGCGGATCAAGAGCCTCTCCGACGCTCCGGCACCCTTCGGGCTGGTGGCCCGCCGTCTGCTGGTCGATCGGTTACGCCACCACCTGCGCGCCGAAAAGGACGTCGACATCCGCTTCGACGGCCACCGGGTGCGCGCCCGGCAGGTGAGCGTCTGGATGTCCGAGGATGAGAAGACGCCCATCCTCCTGCGGGCGAAGAAGGAGGTGCGGGGACGGATCGCTTCCGCGGCGGGGGGGACGGAGGTGGGGCCGGTGCGCTTTGAGGGCCGGCAGTTGGCTGCCTACTTCGAGCCCGCCACCGACCGGCTCTCGCGCATCGATCTGCTGGGTCGGAACGAGGAGCCGGCGGTGGTGATCTCCCAGCCCAAGGGGGAGCTGCCGCGCCGGCTGGTGGCCGGGCAGCTCGCCGGCTTGTTCGTCGGCGGCAACCTGGTCAAGGCCGAAGCGATCGGTGGGGTGCGGCTCGCCGAGCTTCCCGAGGCACCCCCGGAGGAGGACTGGAATCGCTCGGAGGCCGGGCCCGAACCGCTGGACGGTCCGGAGTCGGAGGCAGAAGCCGAGGAAGAGGACCTCCAGCCGATCTCCCCGGAGACGCTCGTCGTAGACCTCTCGGAGCGTCCGTTCGACGAGCTGGAGAAGCGGGCCACGCGCCTGGCCACGGCGCCGCGGGCCGAGGCGATCCTCTCGCCCGACGGCCAGCTCGTCGAGGTGACCCTGATGGGCAAGGTGCTGGTCAAGGACGAGCGGTTCTCGGCCCGGGGGACTCAGGCCCGCTTCGACTACGCCAATGGCCTGGGCGAGTTCGTCGGCCAGCCCGCCACGGTGGTGAGCCCACGGGGGGAAATGGCGGCTCCCCGTTTCCTCTACACCGAACGGACCACGCTCCTTTATGCCTCCGGGGGCACGCGCACCCGCCTCGAGCAGCAGCCCGGGCGGGCCCTGCTCGACGCCGGCCCCCTGGGCCGCGGTGAGGGGCCGGTGTGGGTCGAGGCGCAGGAGGCGTTCCTGCGCGACTCGGACCGGACCTTCCTCTTCCGGGGCAAGGTCAGGGCCTGGCGGGGGGAGAACCTCTTGCTTTCAGACGAGCTGCAAGGCGACGAAGCCGGCGGCCAGCTGGTGGCCAGGGGCAACGTGCGCACCGTGTGGCGGCCCGGGGGCGAGGCGAGCGCCACCAACGTGCCGGCGGAGACCACCGCCGACGAGATGATCTACCAGCGTCCGAACGCCCTGCTGCGCTACCGGGGCAAGGTACGCTCCCGCCAGGGCGAGCGCGACCTGGCTTGCGACCAGATGACGGTCGAGCTCGACGAGCGGCAGCGGGCCAAGCGTGTCTTGCTCGACGGCAAGGTCGAGATCCAGGACCGGCTCACGGGACGGACCCTGACCGGCGACCACGCGCGATACGATGTCGCCGGAAGAACCGTCGAGGTGGAAGGAGAGCGCGTGGTGGTGAGGGAGAAGGGGGGCGGCGAAGTGACCGGCCGCCGAGTGGTCTATGAGCTGGCCACGGGTCGGGTCAACGTCGAGTCGACTCCCTCCCCTCCGGCTCCACCTTCGTCATGAGCGAGCCGAAGCTGCTGGCCACGCGCGATCTGCGCAAGGTCTACCGCGGTCGAGCGGTGGTCTCCGGTGTGTCGATCGAGGTCCATCCCGGGGAAGTGGTCGGCCTCCTGGGCCCCAACGGCGCCGGCAAGACCACCACCTTCTACATGGTGGTCGGGCTGACTCCTCCCGACAGCGGCAAGGTGCTGCTCGGCGACGACGACATCACCGATCTGCCGATGTACCAGCGGGCGCAGCGGGGCATCAGCTATCTGCCCCAGGAGCCGTCGGTGTTTCGCAAGCTGACCGCCGAGGGGAACCTCCGGGCCATCTTCGAGACCCTCGACCTGCCCCATGCCGAGCAGGAGCGCCGCGTCGACCAACTGATCGAGGAGCTCGGCCTCGCACGGGTGCGCAAGAGCCCCGGCTACGCCCTCTCGGGGGGCGAGCGGCGGCGGGTCGAGATCGCCCGTGCCCTCGCCATCGACCCCTGGTACATTCTCCTCGACGAGCCCTTCGCAGGCATCGACCCGATCGCCGTGCTGGACATCCAAGGTATCATCCAGCACCTGCGTAAAATGGGCATCGGGATCTTGATCACCGACCATAACGTACGGGAAACATTGAAAATAACGGATCGGGCTTATATCATCAACAACGGTGAGATCCTCCGCACCGGCAGGCCCGCCGAGCTTTCCGCCGACCCCCAAGTAAGAAAGATCTACCTCGGAGAGGACTTTCGGTTGTAATGGCCCTCGAGCAGAAGCTTTCCCTCAAGCTCACGCAAAAGCTGGTGATGACGCCGTCACTCCAGCAGGCGATCAAATTGCTCCAGATGACACGGATGGAGCTCGAGGGAGTCCTGACCCAGGAGTTGGTCGAGAATCCAGTGCTCGAGGAGAGCTCCGAGATCGTCGAGACCCCGACCACTCAGGACCAGCCCGAGCCCGTCGAGACCGAGCCCAAACAGAAGGAAGATCCCCTCGATTCGATCGATTTCGAGGCCTACTTCGGCGACTACATGGAGGGCTCGGGCTACGCCTCGATCCGCGAGGAGCGCGAAGAGGCACCGCTCGAGAATACCGTCGCCCGGGAGGCCGACCTCTACGACCACCTGCTCTGGCAACTGCACATGAGCGGCGCCAGCCCGGAAGCGCGATTGATCGCCGAGCTGGTGATCGGCAACCTGGACCCCGAAGGGTTCCTGGTGGCGAGCTTCGAGGAGTTGGTCGAGCTGGCCCGGTGCGACCTGGCGGAGAACGACCCCGAGGAGCTGGTGGCGCTGGTCGAGGCCGGCCTGGCCCTGGTGCGCAGCTACGATCCGCCGGGCATCGCCTATCCCACCCTGCGCGAGAGCCTGCTCGCTCAGCTCGCAGCGGCAGGTCATGGACCGGAGTCCCTGGCCTGGAAGCTGATCGAGGAGCACTGGGACGCCTTCCTCCGCCGGCAGTACAAGGAGCTGGCCAAGACCCTGGGGGTCGAGCTCAAGGACCTCGAGCCCGCGGTGGACCTGATCCGCTCGCTCGAGACCCGGCCCGGCCGCAAGTTCTCGGCTTCCGACACCCATTACATCGAGCCCGACGTCGTGGTCAAGAAGATCGGCGACGATTACGTCATCCAGCTCAATGACGACGGGCTGCCGAAGCTGCGGGTGTCACGCGCCTACCGGCGGATGCTGCAACAGATGCGCACCGATCGTGACCAGGGAGATGCCCAGCAATACATCAAAGACAAAATGCGTTCGGCGGTGTGGTTGATCAAGAGTCTCGACCAGCGCCAGCGCACGATCTACAAGGTCGCCAACTCGATCGTCCAGCAGCAGCGCCACTTCCTCGATCACGGCATCGAACATCTGCGGCCGATGGTTTTGCGGGACGTGGCCGAGGACATCGGCATGCACGAGTCCACGGTGTCTCGTGTCGTCTCGAACAAGTACATTCATACCCCTCGCGGCCTGTTTCCCATGAAGTTCTTCTTCCACAGCGGAATCGATCGCGAGTACGGTGAGAACATCTCGTCGTTGACGGTGAAACGTAAGCTGACTCAGCTGGTCGAGAACGAAGATCCGCGCAACCCGCTGTCGGATAGCGAGCTGATGCGGATCCTGCGCAGAGAGGGAATCCAGATCGCCCGTCGCACCGTGGCCAAGTATCGCGACGAGCTCGGAGTCCCCTCCTCGAACGATCGCAAGCAGATCTTCTGAAGGGGTCATCATGAACATCGATTACGTGGGTCGTCACTACCAGCCAGATGACAAGATCAGGGGTTACACCGAGGACAAGCTGCAGAAGGTGCTCAAGTTCCTCGACGAGCCGATCGAGGTGCGGATCACCTTCGGCTCCGAGAAGCACCGTCATATCGCCGAGCTGCACGTCGCCCACCGCCACGGGGTGCTGCAGGCGGCCGAGCAGCACGACCACATGACGGATGCGGTGAATCTCGCCGTCGACAAGCTGGAGAAGCAGGCCCGCCGTTCGAAGAACAAGGCGATCGACAAGCGCCGGCGTGCCAACCGGGCCCTCGAGGAGGAGTTGCACTGGCCGGTCAACGTGATCGAGGGTGGCAGCCTGGGTGTCGGCGTGGAGCCGCGGGTGATCAAGTCGAGCCGGCTCGACATCAAGCCCATGACCGTCGAGGAGGCCGCCCTCGCCCTGGGTGACTCGAAGAACGAGTTCATCGTTTTCCTGGAGTCGGGGAGCCACCGGGTCCACGTGCTCTACCGGCGCCGTGACCACAACTTCGGCCTGATCAGCCCCGAGGTGGGTTGACGGGGGCTGTCCGGGCTCGAGACGACGATGGTCAGCCTGGCAACCCTGGTTCGGCCTCAGCTGGTCTTCCGGGAGCTCGCGCCGGCCAGCTGGGAAGCGGCCCTCGGGGAGCTGGCCGGCGGCGTCGCCGCCGCGGGCTGGGTGGCCGACGGCGCCGACCTCCATCGCCGTCTCCTTGCTCGTGAGCGGCAAGGGCCAACGACGGTCGGCGGGGGAGTGGCCCTGCCACATTGCAAGGTGGAGAACCTCGCCCGCCCGCTAGTGGCGGTAGGGCTGTTGTCCCCACCCGGAATCTCGGCCGGGGCGCCGGATGGCGAGCCGGTGCGGGCCCTCTTCCTGGTCATCTCCCCGGAGCAGGCGCCGGCGGTCCACCTGCAGGTGCTGGCGGCCATCTCGCGCTGGCTCAAGGCTCCGGGTCGCATCGCCCAGCTGCTGGCCGCGAGCTCAGCTGCTGAGGTCATGCGGGTGATGGAGGAGGGACCATGACCCCCCCTGCCGTGCGCGTCGGTGAGCTGTTGGGCGACGAGCTCGCCAATCTGCGGATCTCGGTGCTGACCGGTGGCGCTCACCTCGACAAGGTGGTCACCAACCCCCGAGTGCAGAAGCCCGGCCTCGCCTTCGCCGGCTACTACGAGTACATCAAGCCCGGCCGGGTGCAGATCGTCGGCGAGAGCGAGACCGCCTACCTCGGCACCCTGCCGCTCGCCCAGCGTCTCGAGCGCTTCGCGCGCATCACCGAGATGCCGGTGCCGGTGTTCGTGATCACCAAGGGACTGCGGCCCGTTGCGGGTTTTCTCGAAGCCTGCGATGGGCACCAGATCCCGGTGCTGTCCTCAACCGAGCTCTCCTCGGTAGTGATCAAGGAGATCAGCTTCTTCCTCGAGGACCACCTGGTGCCCCGCTCCGGGGTCCATGGCACCTTGCTCGACATCTACGGTCTGGGCGTGCTCCTGATCGGCACCAGCGGCATCGGCAAGAGCGAGTGCGCCCTCGACCTCCTCGCGCGGGGTCACAGCCTGGTGGCCGACGATCGCGTGACGGTGCGCCGCTATCCCTCCGGTGACCTGATCGGTTACTCGGAGGGGCCACTGCGCCACCACATGGAGCTGCGGGGCCTCGGCATCATCAACGTGCAGGACCTCTTCGGCCTGGCCGCCGTGCGCGAGCGCCGGCCGATCGATCTGGTGGTGGAGCTCGAGCAGTGGGAGCCTGGCAAAGAGTACGACCGCCTGGGTCTCGACGAGAGCGTCTACACCATCCTCGACACTCCCTGTCCCTACATCAAGATGCCGATCACCGTCGGCCGCAACGTGGCGATGCTGGTCGAGATCGCCGCCCGCAACCACGTGCTCAAGCTCCAGGGCCACCACTCGGCGCGCGAGTTTGCCACCAAGCTCGAGGCCGAGCTCGAACGCAACCGGCGCTTCCCACGCAACAGCTGATGGAAGCCCAGCGCTGCCGTCTGGTGATCGTCACCGGTCTCTCGGGATCCGGCAAGAGCTGCGCTGCCAACTGCTTCGAGGACCTCGGCTACCACGTCGTCGAGAACCTCCCGGTCCCCCTGCTCGAGCCCTTCCTGGCCGATCCGGCCGGGTTGGTCGAAGGCAAGGACAAGATCGCCGTGGTGACCGACGTCCGGGCCTCCGGCTTCGCCGAGCGCTTTCCCGCGCTCATCGACCGGATCGACCGCAGCCGGGTAGAGGTGACCCTGCTGTTTCTGGAAGCGAGCGACGAAGCCCTGATTCGCCGCTTCTCCGAGACCCGCCGACCGCACCCTCTCGCCCAGGGCGGCGATCTGATCGACAGCATCCGCCGTGAACGCCAGCTCCTGGCCGAGCTGCGGGGTCGGGCGGACCTGGTGCTCGACACCAGCGAGTGGTCGATCCACGAGACCCGGCGCCGGATCCTCGCCGAGTTCGCGACCGAGCCGGGGGATGAGCCCGCCCTCGCCGTGTCGCTGACCAGCTTCGGCTTCAAGCACGGCATCCCCTATGGCAGCGATCTGGTCTTCGACGTGCGCTTCCTGCCGAACCCTTACTTCGTGCCCGGGCTGCGCGAACAGACCGGACAGGATGCGCAGGTGCGCTCCTACCTCGAAGTCCTCCCGGAATACGCCGAGCTGCTCTCCCGGTTGACCGATCTGCTGCTGTACTTGCTGCCCCTGTACCGGCGCGAGAACCGCAGCTATCTGACGGTGGCCGTCGGCTGTACCGGGGGGCGGCACCGCTCGGTGGCGGTCGCCGAGGCCCTCGGCAAAGGCCTGGCCGCGGGGGGATGGCCGGTGCGCCTCGCCCACCGCGATCTCGCCCGCTGAGGAGCCGCTCGCAGCGCGGGGGATGACCCGCGATCCAGGTATGATTCAACCAATGTTCACCACCCTCGTCGTCGCCCAGGGCGGGCTGGCCCAGACGCTGGTCGAGGCCGCGCGCCACATCGTCGGCGCTCTGCCGGAGTGCCAGGCGGTGAGCCTCGAGTGGAACGATGACCTCGATGCCTCCCGAGCCAAGATCGCCGGCGTCCTCGAAGCGATCGGCCGCGACCAACCCGTGCTCATCCTGGTCGACATGTTCGGCTCCACCCCTTGTCGTGCCGCCCTCGCCGAGGCCCGCCCCGGCGTCGCCGAGGTGGTCACCGGGGTCAACCTCGCCATGGTCATGCGGCTCGGATGCCCGGGCGGCCAGGAGCGCACCGTGGTGGAGGCCGCCGAGTGGCTGACGGCCAAGGGCCAGGGCAGCATCTGTCACCCCTCGGCGCCCGCTTCGGTCTGCCGGGATGCCGGAGCCCCTTGCTGAGCCGGACGATGGTCGAACGCGAGGTCGAGATCGTCAACCAGCTGGGGTTACATGCCCGTGCCGCTGCCAAGCTGGTCCACCAGGCGGCGCGCTTTCGTGCGCGTAGCATGCTGATTCGCGATGGGGAGGAAGTCGACGCCAAGAGCATCCTCGGTGTACTCCTGCTGGCCGCGGCCCAGGGTACTCGGCTGACCGTGCGCTGCGTGGGGGACGACGAGGGGGAGGCCCTCTCCGCGCTGGTCGGCCTGATCGAGGACCGATTCCAGGAGGGGCAGTGAGATGGGGGAGGAGCACACGATGAGAGTCTTCCAGGGCCTCGGGGTCTCCCCGGGCGTGGCCGTCGGCCGTGCCCTCTGCCTCGAGACCCGGAGCGAGGACGTCTTCCGGCTGCCCCTCGCCGAGGAGGAGGTCCCGGCGGAGCTCGACCGCTTCCGTCAGGCGACCCGCAGGGCCCAGCAGGAGATCCTCAAGGTCCGAGACAAGGTCCACCGCCAGCTGGGTGAGGAGCTCGGCCAGATCTTCGACGCCCACGCTCTCTTCCTGGACGATCCGGTCTTCCTCGAGCGCATCGAGCGCCGCATCCGCGAAGAGCAGGTCAACGCCGAGTGGGCGGTGTTCCGGACCGTCGAGGAGATGGAGAAGCAGTTCGCCGCGATCCAGGACGACTACCTGCGGCAGCGCATGGAAGACCTGCGTGACGTCGCCCACCAGATTCTGGGCAGCCTCCAGGGCATCGCCCATCACGACCTCTCTGAGATCAACGGTGAGGTCGTGGTGGTGGCCGACGAGCTGACCCCGTCCTACGCGCTCCGCCTGGGGCGGGAGAGAGTCATCGCCTTCGTCATCGAATCCGGGGGGCGGACCTCCCACACCACGATCATCGCGCGATCTCTCAATATTCCATGCATTATTGGCATACCGGGATTACGAACAAATATTACAGACGATGACTCACTCGTCGTTGACGGTGAGACCGGGCAGGTGGTGGTCAATCCGACCCTCGAGCTGCTGGCCGCGGTCCACGAGCGCCGTGTGCAGCTCGCCGAGCGGGAGAGGGCAGCCCTCGCCACCTGTGGCCTGGAGGCCTGCACTGCCGATGGGGTCGTCGTGCCCCTGATGGCCAACATCGATCTGCCGGAGGAGCTGGAGGTGGCGTTGCGCTACGGTGCCGCCGGGGTCGGGCTCTATCGGAGCGAGTTCCTCTACATCGAGAGGAGCCCACAGCTGCCGACCGAGGAGGAGCATTATCAGCTCTATCGCCGGCTGGTCGAGACGGTCCGCCCTCATCCGGCGATCATCCGCACCTACGATCTCGGTGGCAGGAAGCTCGCCCGCGAGCTTCTGGACACCCGGGAGGAGAACCCGGTCCTGGGCTTGCGGGGGATTCGACTGACTCTGGCGCGCCCGGACGTCTTCCAGACTCAGTTCCGCGCCCTCTTCCGTGCCGCCGCTCACGGCGATCTCTGGGTGATGGCTCCGCTGGTCTCCTCCCTTGACGAGGTACGGCAGCTCCGGGCTTTCGCCGGCGCGGTGGCCGACGACCTCGAGCGCGAGGGAGTGCCCTTCCGGCGCGACTTGAAGCTGGGGATCATGATCGAGGTGCCTTCGGCCGCGCTGATCGCGGACCATCTCGCTCGTGAGGTCGACTTCTTCTCGATCGGAACCAACGACCTGATCCAGTACTCGCTCGCCGTGGACCGCAACAACGAGCACGTTGCCGACCTCTACCAGCCACTTCACCCCGCCCTGCTGCGGCTGCTCAAGCTGGTGGTGGACGGGGCCAGCCGCGCCGGCATCCCGGTCTCCGTGTGCGGCGAGATGGCTGGAGACCCGGCCTACGCCGCGCTGCTGGTAGGGTTGGGACTTCGCCGCCTCTCGATGGGCCCTCGCGCCATCCCGGCGATCAAGACCACGCTGCGCGAGATCGACAGCCGGAAGCTGGCCGAGGTCGCCGAGCGCTGTCTCACTCTCGGGACTGCCGTCGAAGTAGAGGCCCTGGTCGCGGCGGCCCTCCCCAGCCTGGCCTCCGTGCTCGAGGCCTGAGGAACTCGTAGGAGGACAGAGCATGAGAACTTCGGAGGCCCCCTCGGGCCGCAGCTCCTTGCCCGTCCTGGTGCTGGTCGGGCTAGCTCTCGCGGCCTGCTCCTCCTCGAGCCCGCGAGCCAACCCCGCGAGCCCCGCGAGCCCGGTGCCGGCCCGGACCAACGTCGAGGCACCACCTCCGCCTCCGCCCCCGCCCCCGGCCGAGCCGCTGACTGTCGTGATCGAGGAGAGCCACGAAGAGGCGCCCCCGCCGTCCTTGCTCGAGGCCTCCCGCCTGGCCCGCGAGCGCAAGAGGGACGCGCCGCCGCCCTCGGTCGTCATCACCAACAAGAACCTGGCCGAGTACGCCAAGCGGGGCAGCCTGACGGTTGCCCCGCCCAAAGCCAAGGACGAAAGCGCCACCGCCGTCCCCGTTGACGCGCGCGACGAGAAGTACTGGCGATCCGGCGTCCTCCGCCTTCGGCAGAGCTGGCGGGAAGCCCACGACGAGAGGATCGCCCTCGAGAAGGACGCCGAGCAGCTGCGCTTTCGGTTCTACGCCGAACGCGACGTCCGCTTCCGAGACGCAGAGGTCAAACCCGTCTGGGACCGGACTCTAGACCGCTTGACCGAGGTTCGTCTGGACATCGAACGCCTCCAGGCAGAGCTCGATGCTTTCCTCGAAGAAGGCCGCCGCGCCGGCGCATTGCCGGGCTGGTTGGACGAGGGCATCGAGCTCGAGCCCGCGGAACGCCCCCAGCGACCGGTCAAAGACCTCGAAGAGTACGAGGTCAAGGACCCCGAGATCATCGACGAAGGATCCCAGCCGCGATGAGCCACGACAGCCACCCAGCCCCGCCTCGACGCTTCTTCGTCGAGACCTGGGGCTGCCAGATGAATGAGCTGGACACCCAGCGGATGAACGGCCTGCTCATGCAGGAGGGCATTCTGCCGACCCGCAACCCGGAAGAAGCGGACATCATCCTGCTCAACTCCTGCAGTGTGCGCGAGAAGGCCGCGCAGAAGGTCTACTCGCGGATTGGTGAGTACCGCCTCTTGAAGCGCGACAAGAAGGACCTGATGATCGGCCTCTGCGGATGCGTGGCCCAGCAGGAGGGCGAGAAGGCGCTGCGCAAAGTCGCCGACCTCGACTTCGTGCTCGGTCCGGCCCGGGTGGGCGAGCTGCGGCAGGTGATTGCCGACCGCCGAGCCGGTCGTCGCGTGGTAGCGACCGGCTTTCCGGAGGAGCGCAGCTTCGAGATCGACGCCATCTCCCGTGACGGCGTCTACAAGGGTATGGTCACCATCATCGAGGGCTGCAACAAGAAGTGCACCTTCTGCATCGTGCCCTTCACGCGAGGGCCCGAGAGATCGAGGTCGATGGCGGAGATCCTGCTCGAGGTTCGCCATCTGCTGGACTACGGCTTCCTCGAGATCGAGCTCCTGGGGCAGACCGTCAACCACTGGCGAGATCCGGAAGGCGATCACGACTTCGCGGACCTGCTTGACGCGGTTGCCTCGATGCCGGGTCTGGAGCGACTGCGATTCGTCACCTCCTACCCGCGCGACTTCACCCCCCGCATGGTCGAGAGAGTGGGGAAGGTCCCCAACCTCTGCCCCTACCTCCACCTGCCGGTGCAGTCGGGGTCGGATCGGGTGCTCAAGAGGATGGGACGGGGCTACGACCTCCGCCTCTATCTGGACCTGGTCGACCAGCTACGCACGGCACGCCCGGGGTTGGCGCTGTCGACCGACCTGATCGTGGGCTTCCCTGGAGAGACCGAGGACGAGTTCCGCGAGACCCTCCACCTGGTGGAGAGGGTGCGGTTCTCCTCGATCTTCGCCTTCTGCTACTCGCCACGCCCGGGCACCGCCGCCCCCAAGCTCGGTGATCAAGTCCCCTCCGGCGTGGCCCAGCGGCGGCTCCAGGAGCTGCTGGCGTTCCAGACCGCCATCCAAAGAGAGCTGAACTCGGAGCTCGTGGGGCAGGAGCTGGAGGTGCTGGTCACGGGCTGGAGCAGGGACTCGGCACAGATGAGCGGTCGCACCCCCTGCCACCGCATCGTCCACTTCGCACCGCCCGCCGACGGTCTTCGCCTGGGATCTCTCGTGCGGGTGCGGATCGAGGATGCCTTCCCGCACAGCCTCGTCGGCTCCGCCGTGATCGCCGCGGGCGCTGCCCACGTCCGGCCCTCCCGGCTCCAGGTCCTGGCCTGAGGCGGTGCCAACCCGGAGCGCCCTCGCGCTTGACGAGGCGCTCCGCCAGGCACACAATGACTCCATGAGCGACGAGTCCGAAGTCCGGATGGAGATCAAGGGCCTGATGCTGGACCCTTCGTCGAATCTCCCAATCGTTATCCTGAGCGACGAGGACGGTCAGCGCCGCCTGCCAATCTGGATCGGCGTCTTCGAAGCCAACGCGATTGCCCTCCGCCTGGACGGCTTCGAGCCGCCCCGGCCGATGACGCACGATCTCCTGCGCAGTGTCTTCGAGCACGTTGGGGCCGAGGTCGAGCGCATCGTGATCACCGACCTACGGGAAACCACCTTTTACGCTCTCATCTTCGCCCAGCAGGGGGACCAGGAGCTGGTGCTCGATGCGCGGCCGAGCGACGCTCTCGCCCTGGCAGTGCGAACCGGCGCGCCCATCTTCGTGCGCAGCAGCGTGCTCGAAAAGGCCCAGGCGGCGGACCGGACCGCCGAGGTCAGCGACGAAGAGCAGCTCAAGAAGTGGCTAGAGGATCTCAGCCCGGACGATCTCGGCAAGTACACCATGTGAGACGAGGTCCCGCGTCGAGCTTCTGCCGTTGGCCTGCAACCATCGATAAAACAGCCACTTAGACCGATTGTCGGCGCGCCGACATTGGCCCTGGCTTGGCTAGCACGGGCGATGTGTCGAGCGGTGGGACCTCATCTTCTCCTTGACCCTCGGAAAGCCATTCTCTTACACTCCCTCCGCCTATGATCATTGCCATCACCAACCAGAAGGGTGGGGTGGGGAAGACCACGACAGCCATCAACCTGTCGGCGGCCCTCGCCCTGAAGGGTCTTCGGACCCTCCTCGTCGATCTCGATCCACAAGCCAACAGCTCGGTCTCCTTCCTCGATCTGCGCTCCCTGCCGGGGCCGTTCATGTACGAGGCGCTCACCGAGCCCAACGTCCACGTGGGTGACATCACCGTGCCCGTGGAGAAGGTCCCTGGACTCTCCCTGGCGCCGTCGACCATCGCCCTGGCGAGGATCGAGAGTGCTCTCCTGGGGGAGCTGGACGGGCACTACCGGCTCAAAGACGAGCTGGACCGCATCCACGATCAGTGGGACTTCATCATCATCGACACGCCACCGACCCTGGGCATCATCACGTTCAACGCCCTGGTCGCCGCCACCCACGTGCTGATCCCGATCCAGTCCAGCTACTTTGCACTGGAGGGCACAGACGACTTGCTCGAAACGGTCCAGAAAGTGAAGCAGCGGGCCAATCCTGGCCTCCAGATCCTGGGCGCCCTGATCACCCTCTACGACAAACGGACCGTGCTGTCTAAGGACATCCGCAGCCAGATCGACCAGGTCTTCGGCGATCGGGTCTTCGATACGGTGATCACCAAGAGCGTCCGTCTGGAGGAGAGTCCGGCTTACCACGAACCGATCTTCAGCTTCGCACCCAACTCGAGCGGAGCCTACGAGTACTACAAGCTGACCGAGGAGGTGCTGAGCCGTGTCCGGTAATGCTGCCCGTCGAGGGTTGCCCGAGAGGGTCCAGATGCGCCATACACCGCACTTCGTCGACGAACTGACCAACCGCCACGAAACCCCGATCGGCAAGATGGTGCCGCTGTCGAGCATTGAGCTCGACTCGAAACAGCCCCGGACGGCCATGGGGGACCTCTCGGAGCTGGCCGCCTCGATCCGCGAGAAGGGCATTCTCGAGCCGATCCTGGTCCGTCCCCGACCGGAGCCGAACGCCCCCGGCGGTCCAATCTACAGGATCATCTCTGGCGAGCGCCGCTTCCGGGCGGCCCAGGAGGTTGGGCTCTTCGACGTGCCGGTCATCGAGATGGACGTCACCGAGCAAGAGGCGCTCGAAATCGCCCTGGTCGAGAATCTCCAGCGCAAAGATCTGACGCCCTTTGAAGAGGCGGACGGTTACCGCGCCCTGGCCGAGAACCACTCCTACACCCACGAGCAGATTGCGGAAGCGGTGGGCAAGTCCCGGACCGTCGTCACCGAGGCACTGTCGCTGCTTGCAATGCCGCTCAAGGTGCGCCAGCGAGTCCTCGACCTGGGGGTTTCGTCGAAGTCGCTCCTGCTCGAAGTACTGAAGGCCAAGGGTGAGGAGGAGATGTTGCGGCTGTTGGACGAGGTCTCCCGGCAGGGCCTGTCGCGAGACGACCTGCGGCGGCGGCTGCGCAACCGGGACACGGCCAAGGGGATACGGCGCAAGCCCTATGTGTTCAAGTTCCGTTCTCCCGACAAGACCTACAGCCTCGCCCTGAGCTTCCGGCAGAGCACGGTCGAGACCGAGGATCTGATCCGGGCTCTCGAGTCCATCCTGGGCGAGCTGCGCCAACAGGCTAAGGAAGCCTTCTGAGCCGTTCGGGAGGCCCGTTGGGGAGTTGGATGGAGCCCGGTGTCGGGCTCTGGTACTGCGATCGAGAGTCCGATAAGATTGATTATGTAAACCGGTGACGGTCCAAGGCGCTCTGCCAGACCACTCGCCTGGTTGCCTGGCCAGGACATCGAGTCGGGCTCCTCCGCCGCCCATATAATCCGCCGGTCATGGGTCGCCTCGAGCGCTACGTCCTGCGTGAGACCTTGGGTCCTCTCGGCCTTGGGTTTCTCGTCTACACCTCCATGCTCCTGGTTCGCTTCCTCTTCCTCTCGGCGGAGATGATCATCGAGAGGGGTGTGAGCTTCGGCGTGGTGCTGCACATGTTGAGCGCCTCGCTGCCCAACATCGTGGTCCTGACGCTGCCGATGGCCTTGCTCTTCGGCCTTCTCACGGCGGTCGGCCGGCTGGCCTCGGACAGCGAGCTGGTCGCCATGCGGGCCTCCGGCATCAGCCTGGTCAAGCTCTACCGGCCCATCCTCTTGATCTCCGGCCTGCTGACCCTGGCCAACATGGCAGTGAGCCTCTGGGCTCTCCCCTGGGGCAACTCCGAGCTGCAGCGGATCCGGGTGGAGATCCTGACCAGGACCGCCGCCCGCCAGGTCGAGCCCCGGATCTTCTACGAGCAATGGGGCGACAAGGTGCTCTACGTCTTCGGTGTCGACCGCGAGACCAACGAATGGCAGGGCGTCTTTCTCTCGGATGTCCTGCCCTCCAGCCAGAGCGAGCTGACCATCGCCGAGAAGGGCCGAGTCCGCGTCGACGAGACCGGCGAACGCGTGATCCTCGAGCTCGAGAACGCCGAGAAGCACGTGGTCGACCTCAATGCGCCCCTCAAATACCAGCGCCACACCTACGAGAATGTCGACCTGGTCCTCGACGACGCCTTCACCTCCAAGACCCGAGCCAAGATGGCCACCAGCCGGAGCCTCCGCGAGCTGGGGCTGGCCGAGCTGAGCAAACGCTTGAGCGACCCGGGGCTCCCCGCGGAGCAACGCAACCTCGCGCTGGTCGAGCTCCACAAGAAGTTCTCCATCCCCTTCGCCTGCTTCGTCTTCGGCCTCTTCGCCCTGCCCCTCGGGGTGACCAACAAGCGGGGCGGCAAGTCGTCGGGCTTCGCCCTGTCCATGGGCGTGATCCTCGTCTACTACGTGCTGATCAACAACGGCGAGGAAGCCGCCCGCTACGGCAAGCTCGAGCCATGGATCGCCATGTGGTTGCCCAACCTGTTGTTGGCGATCGTCGGGATGTACCTGCTCTGGCGCACGAACCGGGATCGGGGCGTGCTCCCCCACCGCCTGAGCCGGTGGTGGCGCGGTCTGCACCTGTTGCCGCGGATCCGGCGAGAGCACGGCCCGGCCTCGGGCCGGGCTCAGGAGGGTGCAGACGGCGACGCCGGCGAGGCTGGAGTCACCCTGCGGCTTCCTCGCCTGAGGCTGCGCTTCCCCAACCTGCTCGACCGCTACACCTTGAAGGCGTTTCTCCGGGTCACGGCGACGGTCTTCCTCTCGGTGATGAGCCTGTTCATCCTCATCGACCTGTCGCAGATCGTCGACGAGATCATCAAGAACCAGGTCTCTCGGTCGGTCATTGTTCAGTATTACTTCTTCCGCTCCTTCCAGATCTTCTATGAGGCTTCGCCCCTGGTCGTGCTGGTGTCGACCCTCATCACCTTCACGCTGCTGTCGAAGTCCAACGAGGTCACGGCGGTCAAGGCCCTCGGAGTGAGCCTCTATCGACTCTCCGTACCCACCATCGCCGCCGCCTTCCTGCTCGCCGTCTTCTCCGCCTCACTACAGTGGGAGCTCCTCCCGGCGACCAACCAGCGCGCCCAGCTCCTGCTCCAGGAGATCCGCGGCGAGAGCCCCCGAGCGAGCTACAAGCAAGCAGATCGCTGGCTGATGAGCAAGGACGGCCGGATCTACCATTTCCTCCACTTCGACCCGGCCACCCAGCATGTTCAGCGGCTTCAGATCTTCGAGCTCGAGGGAGAGAAGAAGCTCAAGAGTCGCCTCTTCACCACCAGCGCCCAGTACCATGCGGCCAGCGGCACCAGCGGCGCGGTGTGGATCTTCGACGACGGCTGGAGGCGACGATTCTCGCCGGTGGGTGGCGCGACCAGGGAGAGGGAGTACACCCCCCTCAAGGGGCCGTTCCAGGGGGATGTTGCAGAGCCGCCGGAGTTCTTCGCTTCCGAGATCCGCCGGCCTGAGGAGATGGGCTACACCCAGCTGTCTCGCTACATCGGCGAGCTGCGCCAGAGCGGCCAGGCCGTGCCCGACCTCGAGGTCGACCTCCACAGCAAGCTGGCCTTCCCGGCGGTGACCTTCGTGATGGCCCTGGTCGCTCTCCCCTTCGCCTTCCGGCTCGGGCGCCAGGGCACCCTCTACGGCATCGGCCTGTCGATCATGCTAGGGATGGTCTTCCTGCTGGTGCTGGCAATCTTCACCGCGCTCGGCAACAAGCAGGCTCTGCCGCCCCTGGTCGCGGTGTGGAGCCCGAGCGCGCTCTTCGGCTTACTCGCCGCCTACCTGTTCCTGGGCGTACGTTCCTGAAGGGCCGCTCGCCTCAGAACCGGGCGAGGTCGCGACCGAAGAGCATGCTCTTGGCCCAGTCGAAGAGGACCTTGACCTTGTTGGACAGACTGACCAGCTTGGTGAGATAGACGGAGCGCCAGAACAGCCAGGCGCCCCGCCCTGAACCCTTGAGCCCGGGCAGGTCGGCGAGCGCCTCTCCCCCACCGATGTAGGCCAGCATTCCCTGGTAGCGAAAGCGAAACGCCCGCACTTCCAGGCCCCGGGCCTGCCGAGAGAGCGCCCTGGCGAGGTAGCTGCCCTGCTGCTGCGCGACCTGAGCCGTCGCCGGGAAGCCCGGCTCGGTGACTGCACAGTCGCCCGCGGCCCAGACTCGCTCTCGGCCGACGACGCGGAGGAAGGAGTCGACCCGAATCCGCCCCTGGTCGTTCAAGACGTCAGCGAAGGCCGCTCTGACCAGGGGCAGGGCGGCGGTGCCGGCGGCCCAGACGACCAGGCCGGAGGGGATCTCGGAGCCGTCCCCCAGCACCACGCGATCGGCCTCGAGGCGGCGTACCGTAGTCTCGAGCCGGACCTCGATGTGCTCGCGCTGGAAGTGGCGCTGGGCGTACACCGCCAGGGCTTCGTCGAAGGAGCGCAGGATGCGGGGTCCGGCCTCGATCAACACCAGCCGGGCCTGGTCGGCCAGAGCACCGAAGCTGCGAAGAAGCTCGCGCCGAAGCAAGTCGTGGATCTCCGCCGCCACCTCCACCCCGGTCGGGCCGGCGCCACAGACGACGAAGGTCAAGCGGCGCCGCACCTCGGCTGGAGCGAGGCTCGGCAGCGAGGCCAGGGCGAACTGCTCCAGGATGCGTTGGCGGATTCGCCGCGCATCCCCAATGGTGTTCAGAGGTAAGGAATGTGCCCCGACGCCGGGGACGCCGAAGTCGGCGGTGCCCGTGCCGACGGCGACCACCAGGTCATCGAAGGGTACGGCGAAGGTCTCATCCGAGAGAGAGCTTCGACACTCGACCAATCGCGCAGGCCAATCGATCCCCGTCGCCTCCGCCTCGAGGACGCTGACCCCGGCCAAACGGCGTCGGGCGGGCTCCACGATGCTGCGGAACTCCACCACTCCGGTCACCGCCGAGGGCAGCAGCGGCGTGAACAGAAAGTAGTTGCGTGGGGTGATCAGGGTGCGTTGCCAACCTCTCGCAGGCAGACCGAGAAGGAGGGAGTAGCCTGCGAAGCCACTGCCCAGGACCACCAGCCGGCGGGCCCCGGTGTCAGCGGGGGCTCGTCACGGGGGACCATGGTGCCGGGGCGTGAGCCTGGCGAGGCGGGCCCTAGCCGAGATCTTCGAGAGCGGTGATCGGGGTGAAGCCGGACCGCAGCAGCTCCTTGGTCAGGGCGCTGAGACAGCGGCTGGTCACCTTGCGGATGCTCGACTGGCGGTAGCCCATGCGATCTGCCACCTCGTTCGAGCTGCAGCCGAGTCCATAGCGCAGCCGTAGCAGGGACTGGCAGCGGTTCGGCAGTCTGGCCAGCAGGCGGTCGAGGTCGTACTGGAGCTCGGTCTTCTGCTGCCCGGGCGCCTCGGGCTCCGAGAGGAGCTCGAGAATCGCCGCGTCCACAGCCTGGTAGAACTGACGCCGCTTGCGCCGCCAGTAGATCAGGCAGCGGTTACGCAGAGTGACCACGAGCCAGGCTTCCGGGCTGCGGACCTCGTCGCGCTTGTGGACGAAAGTGAGGAGGGTTTCCTGGAGGACGTCTTCTGCGTCCTGGCTGGGGATCCGATAGCGAGCCAGGATCTGCGTCAACTTGGGCTGGACCTCGCGAAGAAACTCCTCGAAGTCCAGCTCTTCGTGGTTCGCTGAAGACGGAAGAACAGTCATTTCCAGGTCCATCTGGCTGCGTTGGGTCAAAACAGTAACATCAGGACCCGGCTTTGTCCAGGAAAACTCGCCGGCTGGTCGCGCCGGCGGCGTCAAGCGCGCGAACGGTGGGTGCCGACCGAAGCCTCGTCTCGGTAGCCACCGGCCGTCAGATGCCGATTCAGGGCCGCCAGGCAGCGGCTGGCGATCTTGCGGATGCTCGAGGCGCGGTAGCCGAGGCGATCGGCGACCTCGGCCGGCTTGTAGCCGAGGCCATAGCGAAGTCGCAGCAGGTTCTGGCAACGAAGGGGCAGGCACTCGAGGGCCCGCTCCAGGTCGTGGGAGAGCTCGGACTGCTTCTGGGCAGGGGCGGCGGGCTCGGCGAGGAGCTCGAGGACGGCAGTGTCGACGGCGTCGGTCAGGCGCGACCGCCGGCTGCGCCAGTACATCAGGCAGCGCCGCTTGAGCGTCGCCAGCAGCCAGGCCTCGGCGCTGTGGATCCGCTCCCACTTGTAGAGCAGCGTGAGGACCGAGTCTTGGACCAGGTCTTCAGCGTCCTGGGGCGGAATTTGGTAGTAGCAGAGGATGCGTTCCAGCTTCGGCTGGACCTTGGGCACGAGTCGGTTCAGGGATTCCCAGGCAGAGTCCTGATCCATGTTGACCATGACCCCCAGCTCGTCGTCCCCTTCCACTCGGCAGGCCGGATAATCCATCACTACGCCTCCTGCTCCATCTCTCGCTCCCCTCGGTCGTCGGGGGAGATGTCCCACCGGCGACAATGCCAGTTGTGTCGCGTCCGTTGCAGCATTCTAGCGATCTCGGCGCTCGTAGGCTACTGCCCCCCGCTGGAGCAGTTTGGCGCTGGGGTGGCGAAGCCGGTTCGGGTGGGTCGCTCTCACGGAGTCGGTGCTCGGCTTACGGAACGTCAGCGGGTGGTTGCTCGGGGTCGCTGCGTCTCTTCATTGGCAAACGTCGATATCTTAGCACCCTTCCCCACCCGAACCAAGACTCCTGCCCGGTTACGAGGCGGGGACAGTCGTCAGGCTTCTAGCCGGCCAGGGCGCCCGCTCTCTCAGCCAGACTCTTGAGCTCGGCGGCTCGAGAGGTGTCCTCCCAGGAGAAAGTGGGTTCCGAACGGCCGAAGTGGCCGTAGGCAGCCGTCTTGCGGAAGATCGGGCGTCGCAGCGCGAGATGCTCGATGATGCCCAACGGCGAGAGGGGGAAGTACTCCCGCACCAGCTTCTCCAGCCGGCGGTCGGAGAGCACGCCCGTACCCGAGCTGTCGATGTGAACCGAGACCGGATCGACCACACCGATGGCATAGGCGAGCTGAACCTCGCACACCTCGGCGAGGCCCGCGGCCACCAGGTTCTTGGCAATGTGGCGGGCCATGTAGCTCGCCGACCGGTCGACCTTGGTGGGATCCTTGCCCGAGAAGGCGCCGCCGCCGTGACTGCCCACGCCGCCGTAGGTGTCGACGATGATCTTGCGGCCGGTCAAACCGCAGTCACCCTGGGGGCCGCCGATCACGAAGCGGCCCGTAGGATTGATGTGGTAGACGGTTTGGGCGTCGAGCAGCTCGGCGGGAACCACCGTCCGGACCACCTTCTCGACGATCGTCCGGCGCAGCTCCTCGGTCTCGATCTCCGGCGCGTGCTGGGTCGATACGACCACGGTGTGGACGCGTAAGGGATGGCGGTCGCGGTACTCGACCGTCACCTGGGCTTTGCCGTCAGGGCGCAACCAGGGGATCTCCCCGCCGTGCCGGGCCTGGGCGAGCCGCCGGGTGAGCTTGTGAGCGAGCACGATCGGCAGCGGCATCAGCTCGGCGGTCTCGCGGCAGGCGTAGCCGAACATCAGACCCTGGTCACCAGCCCCGCCGGTATCCACGCCCATGGCGATGTCGGGAGACTGCGGATCGATGGCGGAGATCACCGCGCAAGTCTTGTGGTCGAAGCCGAATGAGGCGTCGGTGTAGCCGATGTCAGCGATGACCTGCCGGGCGACCGCGGCGAAGTCGACGTGGGCGGTGGTGGTGATCTCGCCGGCGAGGAAGGTCATGCCGGTCGTCACCAGGGTCTCGGCGGCGACTCGCCCCCGGGGATCCTGGGCGAGTACGGCGTCGAGGATGGCATCCGAGATCTGGTCGCAGATCTTGTCCGGGTGGCCTTCGGTGACGGACTCGGAGGTGAACAGGTAGGTCTCTTCCGTGGACATGGGCTCTTGCTCGACTGCAGACCGGGTCTGCGACTGGTGAACGGCATCACCGGCGTTGAACGGCACCGGCAGCGGGGCGATGGGAGGACCGTGAGCTTGGCACGGAACCGCGGGATGGTAGCAAGGCGATCGAGGCGGGTCAAACTCCGCCCCGGTCTCGCGACGCTGCAGGCCGGCTCTGAAGCACGCCGTAGAACAGACTGGAGAGAGCATGGAAAGTAGCGGCGGCGGCGGCGTGACGGCGGCCCTCGAGGCCCCCGGTCAGGGAGCTGATGATACCCCCCTGCTTGCGGGTTCCCGGCACGTTGGCCAGGCCGCCACTGCCCTCGAGGTCGTCGGCCAGGCCGGCCGGCAGCTGGATCGAGCCACTCCCTCCCCATGCCTCACCGAAGGGCCCGAGCACCACGGCCCAGAGGCGCACGAAACAAGCCTGGCGGTCTCCCACCTCGAGGCTCTCGAGGCCCGCTTGGCAACTGACGTAGAACTGGTAGGCGCCCCCCAGCTGCTCGGCGAGCCCAAGGGCCTGGGCCCGCGCCAGCTCGAGGGTGGCCCGGTCCCCGAGGGGCAGGCCCACCGGCGGGTCCGCCACCGGCTGGGGCACCACCGCCACCGGGGTGGGACGGCGCAGGCCGTCGTGGAAGTAGCGCAGGAATCCCTCGCGCACACCCAGCAGCCGCTCCGAATCCGTTCCGGCGACGGCTACCTCGATGCCCGTGCGCAACCGGGGCCAGAAGTCACGAGTCTGCATGATGGGTAGGATAGGCCGCTGTGATCACCAGTCGTCACAACCGGCGCGTGAAGGATATTCGCCGCCTGAAGCGCTGTAAAGGCGAGCTCGCCGTGCTCGAGGGCCCCCATCTGGTGGCCGAGGCGATCAGCGCCGGAGTGTCTTTAGAGGAGGTCTTCGCTACCCCCGAGTTGCTCGCCACCGCCGAAGGCCGCGCCCTCTCCGCCTCGCTGGCCTCCCCCCCGACCGAGGTCGCCGAGGACGTGCTGCGCGCTTTGGCCGATGCCGACTCTCCCCAGGGGATCCTCGCCCTGGCCAGGCTACCGAGGGCGGGGGCGGAGGGACTCCCCCACCTCGCCGGCAGCTGCTATCTCTACGTCGCCGGGCTCCAGGACCCGGGCAACCTGGGGGCCCTGGCCCGGGTGGCCGAGGCCGCGGGAGCCGTAGGTCTCGCGCTCTCGGCGGGTACGGTCCATCCCAACCATCCCCGGGCTCTGCGCGCCTCCGCCGGCAGCCTGCTGCGACTGCCGGTGGCGGTGGCGGTGAGCTCGGATCAGCTCGACGAAGCGCTCCAGGGCCTTGAGGCGGGTTGGGCCGCCCTGGTGCCGAGCGGAGGTACCAGCCTGTGGCGGGCGGACCTCCTCGGCACCCTAGTGCTGGTCCTGGGTGCCGAAGGGCCGGGGCTCGCCCCGGACCTGCTCGAGCGCTGCCAGCTACGGGTGACGATTCCTCTCACCGCGCCCGTCGAGTCCTTGAACGCCACGGTGGCCGCGGCGGTGGTGCTCTTCGAGCGTCGGCGCAGGGAGACCTAACCGCCCTTGGCCTCGCGGACCGCCTTGGTGAGCGCTGGCAAGATATCGTGCAGGTCGCCGACGATGCCGTAGCGGGCGAGATTGAAGATGGGCGCCCCGGGGTCCTTGTTGATCGCCACCACCACCTGAGAGCCCTTCATCCCGACGGTGTGCTGGATGGCCCCCGAGATCCCCGCCGCGAGATAGAGACGGGGCGCCACGGTTTGGCCGCTCGAGCCGATCTGGCGATCGCGAGGCAGCCAGCCGTTGTCGATCACCGGCCGGCTCGCCGCGATCTCGGCGCCGAGCGCCGCCGCCAGCTCTCGCAGCGGGCCCATTCTGTCGGCGCCACCGACCCCACGACCGGCGGCGACGATGATCTCGGCCTTGGTCAGGTCGAGCTTCTCCCCCGCCACTGCCTCGACGCCGAGGATCTCCCGGTCCGGGGTGGCGGCCTCGGCAGCGAAAGGGAAGGGCTCGATCGGTGCACTGCCGGCGGTCGCGGTGTCGGCCGAGAAGGCCCCGCTCTGGACCGAGACGACCATGGGCCCTTCGCCACGAACGCGCAACTGGGCCTCGAGCTTGCCGCCCAGGATCGGCCGGCGCAACGTCAACCCCCCCTCACCGCTTTCGATGCCGGTGACCTCCGGCAGCCAGCCGGCGCCGCTGGCCTGAGCCAGGCTCGCCGCGAAGTCCACCGTCTGGTAGGTGTGGGGAAGCACCACGAAGGCCGGGCTCTCGGCGCGCAGGGCCGGGGCCAGGGCACCGACGTAGCCACCCGGGGTGTAGTGGGTGAAGTGGGGATGATCGGCGTGGCGGACCCGGGCGAGGTCGAAGGCGGCGGCCGACTCGGCCAGGGACGAGGTCCCCAACCCCAGCAGCACGGCCTCGGCCGCGCCGCCGATCGCCGCAGCCAGCCGCTGCCCGGCGGCAATCGCCTCGCGAGAGCCCCGGTGAAGCTGCCCGTCGCGGTGCTGGAGAACGATCCACACGGTATGGTTGCCAGCCATCACAGCACCCTCGCTTCTCTCTGGAGCTTCTCGATCAACGAGCGGGCAACGGTCTCGGCGTCGCCCTCGAGCATCTCGGCCCCGCCACCGCTCGACGGGAAAGCCACGGAGACCAGCTCGAGTCGCGACCCGGAGCTGCCTGCTGCCGCTGCGGCGAGACCGAGGTCTGCGGCACCGAGCTCGTCGATCGGCTTCTTTTTGGCCGCCATGATGCCCTTCAAGTTGGGATAGCGAGGATGGTTGAGGCCCGCCTGCACTTGGAGCACCGCCGGCAGGGCCAGGCGAAATACTTCGTTCATGCCGCTCTCCATCTCCCGGGTGACCCTTGCGTGGCGGCCGTCCTCCTCCAGGGTGACCCCCATCACCAGCCAGGCGCTCGGCCAGCCGAGGACGCCAGCGATCACGGAGCCGGTACCGCCCCAGCCGAGGTCGTCGGACTGCGATCCGGTCAGCACCAGGTCGAAGCTCTCGCGGGCGATGGCCGCGGCGAGGGCGCGTCCGGTTACCACGGCATCGCCGCCCGCGAGGACGGGGTCGTTGAGGTGAACGGCTCGGGCGGCGCCCAGGGCGAGGGCCTTGCGGAGGCCTTCCTTGACCCGCTCCGGGCCGAGGGAGAAGACCACCACCTCTCCCCCGACCTTCTCGGTGATCGCCAGCGCTTCTTCGAGGGCATACTCGTCGCTCTCATTGAGGACGAAGGGGAGGTCCTCTTCCTCGATCCACTTGCCGTCCCGGGCCACGCGCAGGCGCGCCTCGGTGTCCGGCACCTGCTTCACGCATACCGCGATCCGCATCCCAGCACTCTCCTTGCTCTTTACGGTTCGTTTGCTCGGGCCAGGCCCGCGACTAAGGTACGCGGCTCGGGAAGCCGGCGTCAACCGGCCCGCTCCTCTTTGGCCGAGGTTTCGCTCCATGCTACCTTCCCGCACCATGACGACGTTTCTGCTGAGCCAGGCTGCCGTCGCTGCGGCGCCTTCGTCGCCGGGCCTCGCTGAAGCCTTCGGCCGCGCCGGCCTGATGGGCAAACTGGTCCTGGCCCTCTTGGTGGTGTTCTCGATCGCTTCCTGGGGCATCACGATCTGGAAGCTCCTGGCGCTGCGCCGGGCCGACCAGCAGACTCGGCACTTCCTCGCGGTCTTCGCCCGCTCGAGCAAGTTCAGCGAGATCGCCGCCAGCGCGCCCCAGCTCAAGGCCTCGCCCCTGGTCGGTGTCTTCCAGGCCGGGTGGGCCGAGATCGATGCCCAGATCAAGAGCGCCGAGCCGGTAGCCGGCACGGTCTCGGGTGAGCGGCGCTACCGGATCCGCTCCCTCCCCGGCGTCGAGCGCAGCCTCGAGCGAGCAGTGCTCACCGAGCTCGGGGAGCTTTCCCGGGGTAACCAGTTCCTCGCCACCACCGCGGCCGCCACGCCGTTCATCGGCCTGTTCGGTACGGTCTGGGGGATCATGAGCTCCTTCGCCCAGATCGGTTTGACCGGCTCGACCTCCCTCGACGCCATCGCCCCCGGCATCGCCGAGGCGCTGATCAACACCGCCGCCGGCCTCGCCGCGGCGATTCCCGCCCTCGTCGCGTACAACCACTTTGCGCACCGGCTCAAGCGGCTGCGGGTGCGGATGCAGGACTTCGTGCTGGACTTCCTCAACCTGACCGAACGGAACTTCACCTGATGGCGCTCAACCTCGACGACGGCGACGAGCGGGCCCTGGCAGAGATCAACGTCACGCCCCTGGTGGACGTGATGCTGGTGCTGCTGATCATCTTCATGATCGCCGCGCCCCTGCTCCAGCAGGGCGTCAAGGTCAACCTGCCTCGCGCCCAGGCCGAGCCGCTGAAGGTCGAGACCCAGGACCCCCTGATCCTCACCGTCGCCAAGGACGGCCTGGTCTACCTCGGCAAGACCCCCATCCACTCCTCCCAACTGGTCGAGAGGGTGGTACCCACCCTGCGTTCTCGCAACCAGAGCAGTATCTTCCTCAAGGGGGACAAGGACGTGGCCTACGGCCGGATCCTCGAAGTCCTCGAGGTTCTGCGTCAGGGTGGGATCGTCGACGTCGGCCTGGTCACCGAGCCCCTGACTCCGGGCCGTTGAGCGAGGGTGCCGTGCGCGATCTGGTTACCGAGGTCCTGGCCGAGCGGCGACGCGGCAGCGGCAGCCGGGGCCTCGCTCTCGGCCTGGCCGCCGCGACTCTCCTCCACCTCCTGGCCCTGGCCGCCCTGGTCTACCGGCCCGGTGGCGATCGTCCGGCCCCGCGCCAGTTCGCACCGATCCGGATCGTCCCCCTCCAGGCCCTGGGAGGGCGGCCGGCGTCGCGTCCGGCTCCTCCCCGCCCCGAGCCCAAGCCCCGCGAGCAACCCCGCCCCCCCGAGCCGCCCCCGGCCAAGCCGGCGAAGACCCTGCCGGCACCGGCAAGACCCGCCCCCCAGGCCCTCCCCCAGCCCGAGCCCGAAGGGACGGCAGCCCAGGCCGGCAGCGCCGCGGGCAACGCGGCCGGCAATTCGGCCTTCGGCGCCGCCCAGATCGAGGGGCTGGATCCGGACTTCAAATACGACTACTACGTCGACCGCATGCTGGCGCTGATCTTCGCCCAGTGGCAACGGCCCACCACGGACGGAGAGGTGCGCACCGTGGTGCGCTTCGTGGTGCAGAAGAACGGCACCATCACCGACCTCGAGATCGAGGAGGAATCGGGTTTTTCGTCCTTCGACATCGCCGCCCTGCGCGCCGTGCGCAACGCCAGCCCCTTGCCCCGGTTGCCCGTGAGCTACCGCAAGGACGCCTTGACCGTGACCCTGATCGTTCGCTAGCCGTCCGCGGAGGACTCCCGATGCTCCGATGGTCCGCGTTGTCCCTCATCCTCGTCGCCGCCCTGGGCATCGCCACCCTGGCCCAGCCGCCGGTGCCACCGACGGAGCCTGAGCCTCCCCCTGCGGCCGCGAGCGACGTGGTGGTGGAGCTTTCCGGCGGCACCGCCGACCTGCTGCGGCTGGCCCTGCCCGCCTTCAGGCAGCCCGAGATCCTGGCCGGGGCCGCACGCGATGCCGCCACCGAGGTCGAGAGGACTCTGCGCGCGGATCTCGATGCCACCGAGGTCTTCGCCGTCCAGGGCCCCACCGAGCTTGCAGTCCTCAGCCTCACGGGCGACCCGGCGTCGGACCTCGTGCAGGTCCAGTCGCTGGGCAACCAGTTCCTGCTCTCCGCCACCCTCCTGCGCGAGGCGGACCGCCTGGTCCTCGAGGCCACTCTCTTCGACCTGTCGGCGGGAAAATCGATCCTCGGCAAGCGCTACCGCGCGGGCTTCGACCGCGCCCGGGACGTCGCCCACACCCTGGCCGACGAGATTCTCGCTTTCTTGACCGGTCGCGCCGGCATCGCCCGCACTTCGATCGCCTTCGTCTCGGATCGTGACCAGACCGGGCGCAAGGAGATCTACCTGATGGACTACGACGGCTTCAACCAGCGCCGCCTCACCGCTCATCGCTCGACGTCCCTCTCCCCTTCCTGGACGAGCGACGGCCAGACCATCGGCTACACCTCCTTCTTCTCCGGCACCCCGGCCATCTACACCGCTGACGTCGCCACCGGCCGCAAGTCACCGGTCGTGACCTCCGGCCGCTTCAACGTCACGCCCAGCTTCTCCCCCGACGGTCAGCGCGTTGCCTTCGCCCGCTCCCTCGACGGCAACATCGAGATTTTCTCCGCCTCGGCCGCGGGTACCGACCTGCGCCAACTCACCCATTCTTCGGCCATCGACACCAACCCCGCCTGGAGCCCCAAGGCCAACGAGGTCGCCTTCACCTCGAGCCGCGGCGGCAGCCCCCAGATCTACCTGATGGACCCGGAGGGCACCAACGTGCGGCGGATCAGCTTCGAAGGCGAGTACAACGACAACGCGGCCTGGGGTCCGGACGGCACGGAGGTGGCCTACTCGAGCCGCCGCAACGGCCGCTTCCAGATCGTGGTCACCAACATCGTCACCCTGGAAACCCGAGTCCTCACCAGCGGACCGGCCAACAGCGAGGATCCGTCCTTCTCCCCCGACGGCCGGTGGCTGGTGTTCAGCCGCAAGGAGAAGGGTCGTACCGCGATCTGGATGATGAGCGCCAAGGACGGCGCCGGCCAGCGCGCGATCACCTCCGAAGGCAACAACGACTCACCTTCCTGGTCACCCTATCCGCGCTGACGCTCGGCCCACTAACTCGCAGGATGTCATTGGTTTGCAGCCGCCAACCGTTGCGTGGAAACAGCTCCAATGCTAGATTCCGCGGCAACGCCGCGCTTCGGCTGAACGCCACCCGATCGAACCTGGAGGATCCCCCCCCATGACCCGCCGCCTGCTGCTCGTGACCGCCTGCTCCTTCGCCCTGGTCTTCGCCCTCGGCTGTCCGAAGAAGAAGCCGGCTCCTCCGGCGGAAGAGATCCAGATGGAGACCAAGGCGATCGAGCCCCCGCCGGCCAAGCCTACCCAGGAGATCCCGACCCGGCCCGACACCACGGCCGCCGACCAGCGGGAGGTCAACCCCCTGGACTCCGAGGACCTGCGGGTGGTCAATACCGAGGCACGCCGCCAGGGCTTCACTCCCAATGTCTACTTCGACTACAACAAGAGCGATCTCAAGCCTGAGGTCATCGAGGCGCTTTCGCGCAACGCCGAGTTCCTGCGCGCCAATCCTCGCTTCACCGTCACCGTCGAAGGTCATTGCGACGAGCGCGGCACCAACGAGTACAACCTCGCCCTGGGCGAGCGCCGGGCCAACGCTGCCAAGTCTTACCTGGTGAGCCTCGGCGTGGCCGCGGACCGGATGGTGACCACCAGCTACGGCGAGGAGCGCCCGGTGTGCAGCGTCTCCGAGGAGAGCTGCTGGTCTCAGAACCGCCGGGCCTTCCTGGTCATCACGGGTCGCCGGTAGAGCGATGACCAGGTCAGCTCATACCGCAGCGGGCTCCGTGCTCCTGCTCGGAGCCGCCCTGATCTCGAGCGGCTGCGTCTCGACCCAGGACATCGAGGCCTTGCAGTCACAGATCGCCAACCTCGAGCGCCAGCTGCTGCAGATCCAGACCCAGTCGCCCACCAAGACCGAGGTCCAGGCTCTGGCGGCCCAGGTCTCGAAGCAGAACGAAGGGCTGCTCAAGTCCGAGGCGGACATGCAGCTGCGTCTCGATCAGCTGAGCAGCCAGATCGAGGCGTTGCAGTCCCGTCTGGAGGACACCAACTACCGGTTGGGCAACCTCTCGCAGCAGATCGCCGCCACCAACCAGGAGCTCAAGGCTTTCCGGGCTCAGCAGCGCCTGGCGCCGGTCGAGGTGGACCCCAACGCCCCGCCTGCGCCGCCACCGGCCCAGGTCGATACCGACCCCCGTGCCCTCTACGACGCCGCCTACAGCGACTATGTGCGGGGTAGCTACGACCTGGCGATCCGACAGTTCCAGGAGTACCTGACCGCCTTCCCCACTACCGACCTCGCCGACAACGCCGCCTACTGGATCGGCGAGTGCTACTACCGGCAGAAGAAGTTCAAGGAAGCGATCACCGAGTTCGATCGGGTGCTCGAGCGCTATGCCGGCAGCGACAAGGTACCGAGCGCCTTGCTCAAGAAGGGCTATGCCTACCTCGAGCTGGGGCAGCGTTCCCAGGGCGTGGCCCAGCTCCAGAAGGTGATCCGCGAGTATCCGAAGAGCGACGAGGCCAGCCTGGCCCGCCAGCGCATCAAGGAGCTCGGCGGTTGACGTAGAGCCTTCTGCCTTGCTAGGCTGCCGGCTTTGACGCCGCACCCTCGACACCGACGATCCGTCTTGAACCAAGAGCCAGGAAGAAGGAAAGACCCGGAACATGGCGAACAACAAGTCCGCTGAGAAGCGCAACCGTCAGACGCTGGTGCGCAACGCCCGCAATCGCGCCAACCGCAGCACCCTGCGCACGGCGATCAAGAAGCTGCGTTCGGCGTTGGAGACCGGTAACCGCGAGGCCGCTCAAGCCCTGCTGCCCGACACCCTCCGCACCATCGACGTCTCGGCGCGCAAGAGCGTCATCCACGGCAACACCGCCTCTCGCTACAAGTCCCGCCTCTCCCGCGCCGTCGCCGGCCTCGGCTAGCCCCCTGCCTACCCCCCGGGCGGACACACTGGTCCGCCCCTGCGAAGCAGTTGCGAGTTCTGGTGGTAGGGGCGGACCAACGTGTCCGCCCTTCTCGCACCCCTTTCTCCTCAGAATCCCTCGAGCAGGTCGGTGATCACCGTCTCGGCGAAGCGGCCCGCCGCCTCGCGCAGCGCGGTGTCCTCCTGATCGAAGTAGACGCCCTGGGAGATCTGCAGCTGGTAGTTCTCCTGGAAGAGGTAGCTCTCGTTCTGCCACAGCACCGTCTGGTTGGTGTCGGTCCGCCGGAAGGACATCTGGGCCTCGATCCGCACCTGGTAGTCGGTGGCGCGGCCCTCGCTGTCGAAGGTCACCGGAAAGACGCTGAAGCCGGTGACCGAGCCCGTCAGCTCGGCGTCCGCCTCGGCTCCGGAGCGCACCACCGTGAAGCGGGGGCGGGTCAGCAGCTCGTCGGCGATGGCGCTGGTCAGGAACTGCTCGACCTGCGAGCGGGTGGTGCGGTTCTCGAGCGGCCGAACGAAGACGCGCCGGACGTCCTCCGGGAGGTTCTGAGCTCGGCCCACCAGGGCGTAACCGCAGCCGGAAAGCATCGGCGCCACGAGGGCCAGGAGGAGTAGGGCGCCGCAGGGGCGAATCCGCGGTTTCAAGGGGAGCTTCATCATGCCTTCCTTCCTGAGGATGTGGGCAGCAGCTGGTGAGAGCGCAAGAGGCCATCGAGGAGGCCGTTGATGAACCTGCCGGACTGCTCGGAGCCGAAGCGCTTGGCCAGCTCGATGGCCTCGTCGACCACTACCAGTTGGGGGGTCTCCGGCTCGAAGAAGAGCTCGAAGGCGGCCAGGCGGAGGATGTTGCGGTCGACCGGGGGCATCCGCTCCAGGCGCCAGTTGTCGGCCTGGAGCTGGATCCGCTCATCGATCGCGGTTCGCTCCTCGAGCACGCCATGGACCAGCTTCTTGGCGTACTCGAACGCCTCGCGCACCGTGCGGCGGTGGGCTTCGGGATCGCCCTGGCTGTCGCGCAAGGCGTCGGTCAGGTCGAAGCAGGCAATCACCTCTCCGGCCGAGCTGCCACCCATCTCGCTCTGGTAGAGCATCTGGATCGCCATCTCGCGGGCCAGCCGTCGCTTCCCCACCTGGGCCTCACGCGCCGGACTCAACCGGCGCTCCCGGCACGCAACCGCGAGAAGAGATCCGCCATCTCGAGGGCGGCCAGGGCGGCTTCCCAGCCCTTGTTGCCCGCTTTGCCGCCGGAACGCTCGGTGGCCTGCTGGCTGTCAGCGCAGGTCAGTACCCCGAAGGCGACCGGGATCCGGTGACGACTGGCCACGGCAGCCGTGCCGCTTGCCGCCTGGCTGCAGATGTAGTCGAAGTGCGGGGTCTCGCCTTTGATGACGACGCCCAAGGCGATCAAGGCGTCCACCTGCCCCGCGGCCGCCAGCTCCTCCAGCGCCTGAGGGATCTCCCAGGCTCCGGGCACTCGCACCAGATGCAGGTCGGCCTCGGCGACACCGTGGCGCAGGAGGCAGTCGACGGCTCCCCGCACCAGGTTCTCCACCAGCCGCTCGTTGAAGCGAGAGGCGACGAGACCGAAGCGCTTACCGCGCCCTTCGAAAAGGCCGACCGTTTGTCTCATGTCGTTGGGAGGAAATTGGTCGGGACGCCGGGATTTGAACCCGGGACCCCCTGAACCCCATTCAGGTACGCTACCAGACTGCGCCACGTCCCGACCGAAGAAAGGGCACCTTCGACTGCCACCTCAGCGTAGGCGGGCCAGGATCTCGCGAGCCTGGGTGAGGGCCTCCTCTACGCCTTGGCGGATGGTTTCTATCCGCTCGGCTGCCTGGGTGTCAAGCTCGAGCTCACCTCGCTCGGACGGGGGAGGTTCCGCGTTCGTTTCGATCCGGGGAGCCGACGGTCGCAGACTGGGCCCGCCGGCCGCCATCTCGGTTTCGAGCTTCTTCTTGGCCCCGGCGATGGTGAAGCCCTCCTGGTAGAGGAGCTCCTTGATGCGCCGGATGATCGCCAGCTCGGCCTCGCTGTAGACGCGCTGCCCCGACCGGCTCTTGCTCGGCGCAAGCACGGGGAACTCCGTCTCCCAGTAGCGCAGAACGTAAGGCTGGATGTCGAGGAGGCGGCACGCCTCACCGATCTTGTAGTAGAGGCGCTTGGCCTCGGCTTCGCTCATTCAGAGGACTTCAGCCGGCGCGCCGGCTTGAACGAGAGCCCCTTGTGGGCAGGGATGACGATGCGCTCGCCGTTGGTGGGGTTGACGCCCACCCGCCCCGGACGGGCCGTGATCTCGAAGCTCCCGAAGTTCTTGATCCGGACCGGACGGCCATCCCCCAGGGTGGTCTTGACCGTCGAGAAGATCGCTTCGACGATGTCGGATGCCTCGTCCTTGGTCAAGCCCCCATGTCGCTGGTAGACGGCATCGATGAGATCCGCCTTGGTCAGGCCTTTGCGGCCCTCCTGGACGTCTTTCTTGCCAGCCACTTCAGCGCACCCCACCGTTCCTGACCGAATCCGGAAGCGTAAAGTATGACATGAAGTATATGGGTAGAAGGGCGCATGGGCAAGGGCTTTTCGCGCCTACTCTCGCTTCCGGAGCACCAGCCGGAGAGGTACTCCCGGCAGGTCCAGGGCCTCGCGAAGCCGGTTGGTGAGGTAGCGCCGGTAGGGGTCCTCTCGCGGCAGCGTCCGGTTGGCGAAGACCAGGAAGGTGGGCGGGCCGGTACCGACCTGGGTGGCGTAATAGACCTTCCAGGGCGAGCCGTGGAGCGCCGGCGGCCGGAACCGGCCCACCGCTTCCTCGATCAGCTTGTTGAGGGTCGAGGTCTCCAGCCGCAGCCGGAAACCGGCGATCGAGCGGTCGAGAGCGGCGAAGATCTTCTCCACTCCCCGGCCGGAGGTTGCCGAGGTGTTCACCCGGGGCGGCCCCCCCAGGATCCCGTCGAGGCGTTCGTATGAGGTCTCGAGCTTCTGGCGGCCATCGGGGTCCAGCAAGTCCCACTTGTTGACCACCACCATGCAGGCCCGGCCCAGCTCGAGGATCACGCCGGCGATCGACAGGTCGCCGGAGGTCACCCCGGCCCCGGCGTCGATGACCAGCACAGCCACGGCCGCCCTCTCGATCTGCCGCCGGGCCAGGAGCACCGCGACCTCGTCGGGCGCATCGGTGATCCTGCTGCGCCGCCTGATGCCGGCGGTGTCGATGAACAGGTACTCGCGCTCGCCGCGCCGCACCAGGGTGTCGACGGGATCCCGGGTGGTACCGGCCACCGGCGAGACCAGAGCTCGCTCCGAACCGACCAGCCGGTTGAGGAGGGAAGACTTGCCGACGTTGGGCCGGCCGACGATGGCGACGGCCGGGGCCTCTGGAGCGGCCGGCTCGGACGCCTCCGGTAGCACCGCCGCGAGGGCCTCGCGCAGCTCCTCGATGCCACGGCCGTGCTCGGCCGAGAGAGCGACCACGGGTGCGATCCCCAGACGGTGGAACTCCGGCAGCCGCTCGCGGGCCTCGCGCGTGTCGGTCTTGTTGACCACCAGGATCATCGGCTTGCCCAGCCGGCGCATCGGCTCGAGCACCTGCTCGTCGCCGATGGTGGGGCCCTCCCGGCCGTCCACCACCAGGACCAACAGGTCGCTCTCTTCGGCCGCGAGCAGCACGTGGTGCCAAAGGCCCCAGGGATCGTTGTCCTTCATCAGGCCGCCGGTGTCGACCACCTCGATGGTGTGGCTGGCGTCGAGCACGGCTTGGCCGTCGATGCGGTCCCGGGTCACGCCGGGCTTGTCGTGCACCAGGGCCTTGCGCCGGCCGACCAGGCGGTTGAAGAGGGTAGACTTGCCGACGTTGGGCCGGCCGATGATCGCGACCCGCGGCAGCGAGCTCATATTTGACACCTCGAAGGAAGCTTGCCTACAATCCCGTCCCGGAGCGAAAGTGGCGGAATTGGTAGACGCGCAAGATTCAGGATCTTGTGGTCGCAAGGCCGTGGGGGTTCGAGTCCCCCCTTTCGCACCAAACCCCTCGTCTAGTCGTCGGTCCTAGCGAGCAGCAGCTTCGCTTCGACCAGACGCTCTCCCCCAGCTCCCTCGATCGCCCCATCGACCTTCACCAGGCGGCCAAAGCGCCCCGCGAGCTCGATTCGGCACAGCCACTCTCCGCCCACGACCAGGGGGCCGTGGAAAACGGCCTGGTCGACGCCGGCCAGCAGGCCCTTGCCGCCCCCCTCGAGCAGCTCCGGCAACAGGCAGATCGCGGCCTGGGCCAAGATCTCGACGCCGAGCACCGCGGGCAGGGGCCCCTCTCCACGCAGCCAGGTGGCGTTCGCCGTCAGGCGCAGGATCCCGCCTCCCGGGCGTTCCTCGACGAGCTGGAAGGGATAGCGGTGCGGAAGCACTCGTCTCAAGCCGAGGCGAGCTGCTTCGCCTGGACGAACTCGGCCAGGGTATCTACCGAGGCGAGAGCCTTGGCCCCGACCTCCTCATCCTCGATCTTGACGCCGAACTCCTGCTCGATTCCCAGCACGAGCTCCAAGGCGTCGATGGAGTCGAGGCCGAGGCCTTCACCGAAGAGGGGGGTGGAGTCGCCGATATGGGAGGGTTCGATATCGAGCTTCAGCCGCTCGACGATCGTGCGCTTGATACGGCTTTTGAGGTCAGAATCCACAATCATGACGGCGGATCCTACCATGAGGGCCCTTCAGGCCATCACCAAGCCGCCGTCCACCCGCAGCACCTGGCCGGTGATGTAAGACGCCTCGTCGGAGGCCAGAAAGGCCACCAACGCCGCCACCTCCTCCGGCCGCCCCAGTCGCTTCAAGGGAACCTCCTCGAGGTAGGCCGCGAGCTTCTTCTCCGACAGGCCGGCGAGCATCTCGGTATCGATGAAGCCGGGAGCCACGGTGTTCGCCGTCACGCCGTAGCCCGCGAGCTCCCGGGCCAGGACCTTGGTAAAGGCGGCGAGGCCGGCCTTGGCGGCGCTGTAGTGGGCCTGACCGCTCTGGCCCACGATGCCCGACAGGCTGGCGATCGCGAGGATCCTCCCCCAGCGGCGCCGGAGCATGCCCTTGACCAGGGCTCGAGTGAGCAGGTACGGTCCCTTGAGGTTGACCTCCATCACCTCGTCCCAGTCCTTTTCCGGCAGGAAAGCGAAGAGGGAGTCCCGGATCACCCCGGCGTTGTGGACCAGCACGTCGACGCCCCCCCATTCCCCCTCGATCTGCGCCGCCAGGGCGCGGATGGCCTCGCCGTCCCGCATCTCGAGCGCATAGGCCTTGCCGCCGATCTCCGCGGCGAGGTCTGCTGCCTGGTCCTTCTTGGTGCGATAGGTGATGGCCACCCCGAGGCCCCGGGCGGCCAGGGCACGGGCGACGGCCGCGCCGATGCCGCCACCGGCGCCCGTGACCAGGGCGACTCTCTGTCGAGCTACCTCCATGGCGCCGATCCTATCCTCTGGTCGGGGTGAGAGCCTCGGCGATGGAGGTCCAGGGCAGGGCCGAGAGGAGCTTCTCGAAGCGCTCGCGGTAGCCCTCGCGACCGGTCTCGTGAACGAAGCCGGCGAAGCCGGTCAGGGTTCCAGGGGTCGGCCGCCCGGTGATCTCCCAGGGATGGACCACGCCCACGGCCAGCCGGCCTCGGGCCAGGGCCCGGCGGAAAGCCCCTTCGACCCAGGAGATCCGGGCCAGGCGGCCGGTCCAGCTGCCGGCCGGCAGGTGCAGGGGTCCGGCCCAGGAGAAGGGAGGGATCTCGAGCAAGGAGCGCTCCCCCTCCGGCCCGGTCCAGACCAGGCGGTGGGGGTCGCGGGGGTTCGACCAGCGGCCGGCCCCGAGGTAGGGCGCGAGGGAGCTGTCCCAGCGGTAGCCCGCCTCGTCCAGGAGGGGCAAATGCGGATGAGAACGGAAGCGGAACGACCACTCCGGGGCCCGGAAGCCCACGACCGGCCGCCCGATCAGGTCCTCCAGGAGCCGGCGGGAACCCGCGGCATCGCCGCGGAACTGCTCGGCGCTGCGCTCCGAGACCCGCAGGTGCCAGAGGCTGTGGCTCGCCACTTCGTGGCCGGCTTCGGCGATCTGCCGCACCCGGCCCGGCAGCCGCCGGGCCACCTCGCCGAGCACGAAGAAAGTCGCCCGGCGCCCGCACCGGGCGAGCAGCTCGAGCAGGTCGGGCAGGAGGGCGTCCAGCTCCTCGGTGAGCCCGGCCGGCCGGAGTTCGGGATCGACCAAGGAGGGCACCAGACAGGTGTGGTACCACTCCTCCACGTCGATGGTCAGACAGCAGGCCGGGCCGAGGTCGACCGGCTGCACGGCCGGCTCAGAGCTCATCGAAGACCTGGACCCGGATCGACGCGAAAACGATGCGGCTGGTGTCCATGAAGGGTTGGAAGTGGCTCGGGGGGCAGCCCTCGTAGATCGTGCGGATGGGCACGTGGACGAGGCGGGCGTGGAGCTTGGCGGCCTTGAGCAGCATCTCGGACTCGATCGCGTAGCCCCGTGTGCGCAGGTGCATCGAGCGCAGCAGGCGGGCGTCGAGGAGCCGGTAGCCGCTCTGGCTGTCCTCGAGCTCGTAGCCGGTCATGTGGGAGAGGATCAGCGAGCCGACGTGGTTGGTCCAGTAGCGGACGCGGGGGATCTTCTCGCTCTCGCCCATGCGCGAACCGACGATCAGCTCCGCCCGGCCCTGGTCCCAGGCGGCGAGGAAAGCCGGAATGTCCGCAGGGTCGTGCTGGCCATCCCCGTCGAGCAGCAGGACGGCGGCCGGCTCCTCCGCCAGGGCGAGCTCGATGCCCTGCGCCAGCGCCACTCCTTTGCCCTGATTCTGTGGCCGGGTGGTGACCTTCGCGCCGGCCGCCCGGGCCGCCTCGGCGGTCGAGTCCCGGCTGCCGTCGTCGATCACGTGGACCGTAGCCAGGTGGCGCCGGCACCCTTCCACCACCACACCGATCGACTCGGCACACTGGTAGGCCGGGATCACTGCTACGACATCCGTCCTCATCACGGTCAGGCTCGAAGGCTGGTTTATAGCACACGGGTCCGGGGGGTCTGGCGCCCTTGCCCACCCGCCGCGCCTTGTGACATCCTTCACGAGGCCGATCGCACCGCCCTCGCACCCAAGGCGTCTGCCCGGAGCTAGCTCCGGCCGGCCGGTTCTCGGTCTGTCATCCTGGTACGTTCGAGGAGGGCTCGAAGGAGATGCCGCAGCAGTACTACCCCGTACTTCTGGCGATCGGAATCGCATTGGCCGTCGGCGCCGGGATGCTGATCCTCTCGCAGCTGGCCGGGCGCCAGGTGGGCGGGAAGGTGAAGCTGGCGCCCTACGAGTCGGGAGTCCCCCTGCTCGACGTTTCGCACAAGCGCCTTTCCGTCGCCTTCTTCCTGATCGCCATCGACTTCATCGTGTTCGACCTCGAGGCCGCCTTCCTCTTCCCCTGGGTCCTGGTGATGAAGGACGGGGGCTGGCCCCTGTTCTGGGCGGTGATGACCTTCGTCGCCTTGATCCTGGTGGGCTACGCCTACGTCTGGCGCAAGGGCGGGCTGGACATCGCGGTCAAGGGCCAGCGGGCCATCAAGGCTTGAGAAGGGGGCTTTCGAGCCGTGAGCCAAGATCCGAATGTGAACACCCCCCACCGAGGGATCCTGCCCACCGAGGTGTGGAACCGGATCACCGAGATCCGCAAGCGCTACCCCACGGCACGGGCAGCCCTGCTGCCGGCCCTGCACCTCGCCCAGGACGCCAGCGACGGCTGGCTGCCCGACCCGGTGATCGAGGCCGTAGCGGTCGAGCTGGCCCTGCCGCCTTCCGACGTTTACGGCGTGGTCACCTTCTACGACCTCTTCCACCAGAAGCCGGTGGGGCGCCATCGCATCCGGGTCTGCACCAACGTCTCCTGCATGCTGCGGGGCTCGGACGAGATCATGGCCACCCTGCGCCAGGAGCTGGGAACCGACGAGGACGAGGTCACGCCGGACGGGCGCTGCTCCTACGTCCACTTCGAGTGCCTGGGCTCCTGCGACACCGCGCCGATGATGATGGTGGACCAGGACTATCACGAGAATCTGACGCCTGAGCGCGTCCGCCAGATCTTGAAGGAGCTGCCCTGATGGCCTTCGAGCCGGTGCTCACCAAGAACGTCGGCCACCCCGAGGTCTTGACCGTGCGCGGCTACCGCGACCGGGGGGGCTACCAGGCCCTGGCCAAGGCGCTCGCGATGGAACCCGCGGCGGTGATCGAAGAGGTCAAGGCCTCGGGCCTGCGGGGCCGGGGCGGGGCGGGCTTCCCCACCGGGATGAAGTGGAGCTTCATCCCCAAGGACAGCCCCAAACCCAAGTACCTGGTGGTCAACGCCGACGAGTCCGAGCCGGGCACCTTCAAGGACCGCCTGCTGATGGAGAAGGACCCGCACCAGCTGATCGAGGGCTGCATCATCTCGAGCTGGGCGGTGGCCGCGCACACGACGTATATCTACATCCGCGGCGAGTACGTCTACGCCGCGGACGTGCTCGAGCGGGCGATCGCCGACGCCTACCAGAACGGCATCCTGGGCGAGAGGGTCATGGGCTCGGGTTTCCGCCACGACATCTACGTCCACCGTGGCGCCGGGGCTTACATCTGCGGTGAGGAGACCGGCCTGCTCGAGTCCCTGGAGGGCAAGCGGGGCCAGCCGCGGGTGAAGCCTCCCTTCCCTGCCGTGGTCGGCGCCTTCGGCTGCCCGACGGTGATCAACAACGTCGAGACCATCACCTGCGTGCCGCACATCATCGAGCGGGGCGCGGCCTGGTTCGCGGGCATCGGCACCGACGCCCGCAACACCGGGCCCAAGCTCTACGCTGTCTCCGGCCATGTCGAGAGGCCTGGTACCTACGAGCTGCCGATCGGCGTGACCTTCCAGGAGCTGCTCGACGCCTGCGGCGGCATGTGGCAGGGCCGCGGGCTCAAGGCCTACGTGCCCGGCGGCGCCTCGGCCGCGGTGCTCACCGCCGAGGACCGCCACCTCGCCCTCGACTTCGACACCATGGCCAAGGCCGGCAGCATGCTGGGCTCCGCGGCGGTGATGGTGCTCGACGAGACCACCGACATGGTGCGGGTGGCCTACCGCTTCGCCAAGTTCTTCGCTCACGAGTCCTGCGGCCAGTGCACGCCTTGCCGGGAAGGGACCAACTGGCTGGAGCTGATCCTCCACCGGATCCTCGACGGCCACGGCCAACCCCGAGACATCGACCTGATCGACTCCGTGGCCAAACAGATCGGCGGCAACTCGCTGTGCGCCCTCGGGGACGCCGCCGTGGGCCCGGCCCGCTCGATCGTCCAGAAGTTCCGCCACGAGTTCCTCGCCAAGATGCCGGCGGCGGCCCTGGCCGCAGCCAGCTAGGAGCATTCGCGGATGCCCATCGTCACCATCAACGACCGCACCGTCGAGGTCGAGACCGGCACGAACCTGATCGAAGCCGCTCGCGAGGTCGGCGTCCAGATCCCCCATTACTGCTACCACCCTCGCCTGTCGATCGTCGGCCAGTGCCGGATGTGCCTGGTCAAGGTGGAGGGCATGCCCAAGCTCCAGGCCGGCTGCTCCACCCAGGTCATGAAGGACGGCATGGTGGTGCGCACGGACACCGACGAGGTCGCCGAGGCCCAGCGGTCGATGATGGAGTTCCTGCTCATCAATCACCCCCTCGACTGCCCGATCTGCGACCAGGCCGGGGAGTGCGGCCTCCAGGACTACTCCTTCAAGCATGGCGTGGCCAGCTCTCGCTTCGAGTACGAGGACAAGCGCACCTATCCTCAGAAGGAGCGCATCCCCCTCGGCCCCACCGTGCTGCTCAACATGAACCGGTGCATCCAGTGCACCCGCTGCATCCGCTTCACCCACGAGATCGCCGGCACGGGTGAGCTGGGCTTTTTCCAGCGCGGCGCGCGCACCGAGATCGGCACCTTCCCGGGCAAGCCCCTCGAGGGCGACCTCTCGACCTGCGTGGTCGACATCTGCCCGGTGGGAGCCCTGACTTCCACCCGGTTCCGCTTCGCCGAGCGGGTCTGGTACCTGGACAAGAAGCCGTCGATTTGCACCGGCTGCGACGTCGGCTGCAACGTCACCCTGGAGCACCGCCGGGGCGAGGTGCGGCGCTTGAAGCCGCGCTTCAACCCCGAGGTCAACGACCACTGGATGTGTGATGACGGCCGCGCCACCCACGAGCGCTGGAAGGCCCTGCCCCGCCTCCAGACCCCGCGGGTCACGCGCAACGGCCAGGGCGCCATGCCCGCCACCTGGCGAGAGGCCCTGGACCTGGTGGCTCGCAAGCTCGAGCGCGGGGGCTCGGAGGGCTCGATCGCCTTCCTGGGCTCCGGCTTCCTGTCGACCGAGGAGGCTTTCCTGCTCACCGCTATCGCTGAGAAGGTGGGCTCACCCCACCGCACCGTGGCGAGCGGCCATGGCAAGGCCCACCGCATCCCCAACCAGCAGGGCGGCATCTCCGGCCGGGAGAGCTCCCCCAACCGCCGCGGTGCCGAGCTCGCCGGGCTGGTGCCGGGGCCGGGCAGCTTCGACGCCGCCAGCCTGCTCGCCGGCGACAAGGCGGCCGACTGCGCGGTGCTGTTCGTGGCCGACAGCGACTTCGGTCCGGAGGCACACGATCCGGCCGTCGTCGAGCGCCTGCGCCGGGCCCGCTTCCTGGTGGTGATGGGCTGGGCGGACACGGACCTCGCCCGCGCCGCCGACGTCGTGCTGCCGGTCGCCACCCCCGCGGAGAAGTCCGGCACCTTCGTCAACGTCGCTTGGCGGGCGCAAGCCTTCGAGGCGGCCTTCCCGCCCCCGGCGCAGGTGCGCTCCGGGGTCGAGCTGCTGGTTGACCTCGTCTCCCGGCTGGACCCGAGCTGGGCCGGCACCGACCATGCCGGAGTCTTCGATCGCCTGGCGGCTGCCCGGCCGGCCTTCGCCGGCCTGGCCTGGAGAAGCCTGCCCGCCACCGGCGCGGCCCTCGCCGTCGAGGCCGCCCCCTCTGCCTAGGGAATCAGGATCGCCGTGAGCCAAGACCTCGTCGCCACCCTGCTCAAGATCGCCCCGTTCCTGGGCTTCTTCCTGGGCCTGCTCGCTCCGCTGATGGTCTGGGTAGAGCGCCGCGGCAGCGCGCTGATCCAGGACCGCCCGGGCCCGAACCGCCTGGGACCGTGGGGTCTGCTGCAGCCCCTCGCCGACGCCCTGAAATTCATCTTCAAAGAGGACGTGACCCCCAGCGAGGCGGACAAGCCCCTCTACCTGGCGGCCCCGATCCTCGCCTTCCTGCCGGCCCTGACCACCTTCGTGGTGCTGCCCTTCGGTCCCCCGGTCAGCGTCGGCGGCAAGACCATCAACCTGGTGGTCGCCGACGTCGACAGTGGCGTGCTGCTCTTCCTGGCCCTCTCGAGCCTCTCGGTCTACTCCCTGGTCTGCGCCGGCTACGCCTCCAACAACAAGTTCTCGCTGATCGGCTCGATCCGCGCTTCGGCGCAGCTGATCAGCTACGAGCTGGCGATGACCATCGCCGTGCTCGCCGTGCTGCTGCCGGTGGGTACCTTCCGCCTCGATGCCGTGGTCGAGTACCAGTCCGCCAAGATGTGGAACGTTGTGCCGCAGGCGATCGGCTTCCTGGTCTTCCTGGTGGCGATGTTCGCCGAGACCAACCGGGTGCCCTTCGACCTCCCCGAGGCCGAGTCCGAGCTGGTGGCCGGCTACCACACCGAGTACAGCGCCATGCGCTTCGCCGCCTTCATGGCCGCGGAGTACATCAACATGATGGCCCTCTCCGGCCTCTGCGCCACGCTCTACTTCGGCGGCTGGAAGCTGCCCTTCGTGCCCATGCCGGAGGCCTGGCTGCCCGCGGCCCTGGTCGGCTTCACCGGCCTGGCGCTCAAGATCTGCCTGTTCATGTGCCTGTTCGTCTGGGTGCGCTGGACCTTCCCCCGCTTCCGCTACGACCAGCTGATGCGCCTGGGCTGGAAGGTGCTACTGCCCCTCTCGCTCGTCAACCTGATCTGGGTCGCCGTCGCGACTCTCTCCGGATGGATGTAGGAGGGGCGGATGGAGCTCGCGATCTTCCTGATTTTCGCCCTGCTCGCCCTGGTCTCCGCGGTGACGGTGGTTGCCCACCGTAATCCGATCTACTCGACTCTGAGCCTGGTGGTCACCCTCGCCGCCACCGCCGTGCTCTTCGTCCTGCTCGGGGCGCCGTTCATCGCCACCTTGCAGGTGCTGGTCTACGCCGGGGCGATCGTGGTCCTGTTCCTGTTCGTGATCATGCTGCTGAACGTTGGCCGCGAGGAGACCGAAGGCAGCGTCACCCGCACCGGGCCCGGCCAGCGCTGGGGCACGGTGGTCGGTGCCGGCATCTTCGCCGGCACCCTGCTGGCCATTCTCTGGCGCACCTACGGGCGCGAATCCTTGGATCCCCTGACCGAGGAGCTGGTGGCGATCAAGCCCCTGGCCGCGCTGCTCTTCGATCGTTATCTCCTGGCCTTCGAGGTGATCGGGCTGCTGCTGCTGGTGGCGGTGGTGGCGGCCGGCATCGTGGCTCGCCGCCCCGCGGCGGAGAAGGAGGGCTGATGGTCCCGATCTCCTGGTACCTGGTGCTCGCGGGCCTGCTCTTCGTGATCGGCACGATCGGGGCTCTGACCCGCCGCAACGGCATCACCATCTTCCTGTCGATCGAGCTGATGCTCAACTCGGTCAACCTGGTGATCATCGCCTATTCGCGCCTGCTGGGTGACCAGCTCGGCCAGCTGGTGGTGCTCTTCGTGATGGCCGTAGCCGCGGCGGAGGCGGCGGTGGGCCTCGCCCTGTTCATCGCGATCTTCCGTCACCGCCAGACCATCGATGTCAACCGCCTGAACCTCATGCGCTGGTAAGCGGGAGAGCCATGGAAGCGCAGAACCTCCTCTGGTTGATCCCCGCCCTGCCCTTCGCCGGTGCCGCGTTGAACGGCATCCTCGGACCGAAGGCGCCGCGCTGGTCAACCAACGCCGTGGCCCTGGGAGCACCGCTCGCCTCGCTCCTGGTGGCCGTGATCTGTTTGTTCGACTTCTTCGCGCAGGCCGCCCCTCGGCCGGCGATCGAGCAGATCGTCTATGCCTGGACGACCGGTCCGCTGTCGATCGACGTCGCCTTCCTCCTCGATCAGCTCTCGGCGGTGATGCTCTTCGTGGTCACCTTCGTGGGTTTCCTGATCCATCTCTACTCCGCCGGCTACATGGCCCACGAGGAGGGCTATCAGCGCTACTTCGTCTACCTCAACCTGTTCATGGGCTCGATGCTGTTGCTCGTCCTGGGCAACAACTTCCTGGTCATGTTCATGGGTTGGGAAGGCGTGGGCCTCTGCTCTTACCTGCTGATCGGCTACTACTACCAGGAGACCACGCCGCCGGCCGCGGGTAAGAAGGCGTTCATCGTCAACCGCATCGGTGACTTCGGCTTCCTCGCCGGCATCCTGGCGATCTTCGACCGCTTCGGCACCCTCGAGTTCCGCGAGGTCTTCGCCCGGATCACCGCGGATGGCGGCGCTGCCAGCGGCACCTACGCGTTGGGGCTCACCTTCGCCAGCTTCGTCGCCCTCTGCCTGTTCATCGGCGCCATGGGCAAGAGCGCGCAGATCCCGCTCTACGTCTGGCTGCCGGACGCCATGGCCGGCCCGACGCCGGTCTCGGCCCTGATCCACGCCGCCACCATGGTCACCGCAGGCGTCTACATGGTGGCCCGGGCCAACGTGATCTATCAGTTGGCACCGGACATCTCCCTGTTCGTGGCGGTGATCGGTGCCTTGACGGCGATCTTCGCCGCCACCATCGGCCTGGCCCAGAACGACATCAAGAAGGTGCTCGCCTACTCCACCGTCTCGCAGCTGGGCTACATGTTCCTCGCCGCGGGCGTCGGCGCCTACTCGATGGCGATCTTCCACCTCGGCACCCACGCCTTCTTCAAGGCCCTGCTCTTCCTGGGCTCCGGCTCGGTGATCCACGCCATGAGCGGTGAGCAGGACATGCGCCAGATGGGCGGCTTGAGGAAGCACCTGCCGATCACCTTCTGGACCTTCTTCGTCGGCTGGCTGGCGATCGCCGGCGTGCCCGGGCTGGCCGGCTTCTTCTCCAAGGACGCCATCCTCGCCGCGACTTTCAGCGCCAACAAGGTGCTGTGGGTGATCGGTCTGATCACCGCCGGGATCACCGCGTTTTACATGTCGCGCCTGGTCTATCTGACCTTCTTCGGCAAGTTCCGCGGCAGCCATGAGCAGGAGCATCACCTGCACGAGTCACCGTGGACCATGACCGTGCCTCTGGTGATCCTGGCCGTCGGCTCGGTGGTCGCCGGCTGGATCGGCCTGCCGCCGGTGCTCGCCGAGGTCAACCAGTTCGACCACTTCCTGGCGCCGGTGATCCAGCCCCTCGACGCCGGCGAGCACGGGGCGCACCACCTCTCGCACACCACCGAGTGGATCCTGATCGCGGCCTCGGTGGGTGTGGCCCTCGCCGGCATCTTCCTCGCCCGGCGGCTCTACAAGGACCGCGGGCTCGCCGCCGAGCAGGCCTTCTCCGAGCGGGCCCCGGGCGTGCAGCGCCTGCTCGAAGGCAAGTACTTCGTGGACGAGCTCTACGATCGATTCATCGTGCGGCCGACGGCTTGGCTGGCCAAGATGTGCTTCAAGGTCGTCGACTCCCTAGTGATCGAAGGCTCGATCGGCGTCGGCACCTTCTTGACCGAGCTCACCGGTGACCTCGCCCGTTTCTCCACGACCGGCAACGTGCGCAACTACGCCCTGTACTTCTTCCTCGGCGTGGTCGCCCTCTTCTGGTGGATGATCCTGTAAATGGAATCCTTCCTCGCGCTGGCAGCGGGCAACACCCTCACCCGCCTGGTGCTCTTCCCGGCGGTGGCGAGCCTGCCCCTCCTCTTCCTGCGTCGCGACCAGGTGACCAAGGTCTACCTGCTCGTGGTCTCGCTGATCGAGGTGGCGCTCACCTTTCTCTACCTGGGCAGCCACGGCGGGGCCGACGGGATCTTCTCCTTGACCCGCGACCTCGGCCCCGACGGCAAGCCCCTCGAGTGGATCCCCCGCTTCGGCATCCGCTTCGACCTGGTGGCCGACGGTATCTCCTGGCCCCTGGCTGTGCTCGCCGTGCTGCTGGTGCCGGTCGTCCTGCTCGGCTCGTGGAAGGGCATCGAGAAGAAGTGGCCGGCCTACGGCGCTTCCCTGCTCTGGCTGACCTCCGGCGTGCTCGGCGCTCTGTTCGCCTACGACCTCTTCCTCTTCTACATCTTCTGGGAAGTGATGCTGGTGCCGATGTACCTGATCATCGGCGTCTGGGGCGGGGAGCGCAGGATTTACGCCGCGGTGAAGTTCTTCCTCTTCACCATGGCCGGCAGCCTGCTGATGCTCATCGCCATCCTGTGGCTGGTGGCCACCTACGCCCGCGTGGCCGGGACCTGGAGCTTCGCCTACGAGGATCTGCTGCGCCTCGACCTGCCCTTGGGCGCCCAGATGTGGCTGTTCGCCGGCTTCGCCCTCGCCTTCCTGATCAAGGTTCCGATGTTCCCGGTGCACACCTGGCTGCCGGACGCCCACGTCGAGGCGCCCACCGGCGGCTCGGTGATTCTCGCCGGCATCCTGCTCAAGCTCGGTACCTACGGCTACCTGCGCTTCGCCATGCCGCTCTTCCCGCAGGCGTCGGACGCGGCCCAGCCCCTCCTGCTCACCCTGGCCCTGATTGGCATCCTCTACGGCGCCCTGGTCGCCTGGGTGCAGACCGACATGAAGAAGCTGGTGGCCTACTCCTCCGTGGCTCACCTCGGCTTCGTGATGCTAGGCCTGCTCGCCGCCGACCTGGTGGCCTGGCAGGGGGCCCTGCTCCAGATGATCAACCACGGCCTGTCGACCGGCGCCCTCTTCTTGCTGGTGGGCATGCTCTACGACCGGCGCCACACCAAGAAGTTCGAGGAGTTCGGCGGCCTCGCCAAGCCGATGCCGGTGTTCGCCTTCTTCCTGGTCTTCTCGACCCTGGCCTCGGTCGGCCTGCCCTTGCTCAACGGCTTCGTCGGTGAGTTCATGATCCTGCTCGGGGCCTACCGCACCACCGGCTTCTGGGCGGTGGCGGCGACCTTCGGCGTGGTGCTCGCCGCGATCTACCTGTTCAAGATGCTGCAGCTGACCCTGTGGGGCCCGATCACCAAGGAGGAGAACCGCAAGCTCCCCGATCTCAGCCTGCGGGAGATCTTGAGCCTGGCGCCCCTGGCCGTGCTCATGCTGGTCATCGGCGTCGCCCCGGCCGCCTTCTTGAAGCCGAGCGAGAAGGCCCTGGCCGCCACCCTGACGCAGTACCAGGAGCGGCTCAAGCAGACTCCGGCCACCGAGGCGAGGCTGCTTCCCCAAGAGATGACGGCCGCCCTTCCGCGCGGGCCGGTGGTGGTTGGTGAGGAGGTGGAGCGGTGAGCGCTCTCGATCTGTCGTCCCTGGCCCCCGAGCTGGCCCTGACGCTCACCGGCATCCTGGTTCTCCTGCTCGAGGCTTTCATCCCGGCGACCCGGCGCCTGGCCACTCCCTTGACCGTGGCCGGCACCCTGATCGCCGGCTGGCTGGCCCTGGGCCTCGCTCCCGGGATGAGCTTCGGCGGGCAGCTGGAAGCCTCGGGCAAGACCCTGATCTTCTCTCTCGTGGTGCTGGTCTCGACCGGCCTGACGGCGATCGCTTCCGAGGGCTTCCTGCGCCGGGAGCGCATCCCGGTGGCCGAGTACCAGGCGATGATCCTGTGGGCGGCGGTAGGCATGCTGCTGATGGTGCGCGCCCAGGAGCTGCTGACCATCTTCGTCTGCCTGGAGCTGTTCTCGATCTGCCTCTACGCCCTGGCGGCCTTCCACCGCCAGGTCTCCTGGAGCCTCGAGGCCGCCATCAAGTACTTCCTGATGGGCGCCTTCGTCAGCTCCTTCGTGCTGCTGGGCATCGGCATCGTCTACGGCGAGACCGCCTCGACCTCCTTGTCGGACCTCGCCCAGTCGCTTGAGGCGGGGATCGGCTCCCGTTCGCTCCTGACCCTGGCCCTGCTGCTCCTGATCGCCGGCTTCGGCTTCAAGATGAGCCTGGTGCCCTTCCACGCCTGGTCGCCGGACACCTACCAGGGCGCCCCCTCCCCCTTCGTCGCCTTCCTCTCGGTGGCGCCCAAGGTGGCGAGCGCCTTCGTGATGCTGCGGCTGCTGGAGATCCTCGGCAGCAACGCCTTGGGCGACAAATGGCCGCAGCTGATCGGCATCCTAGCCGTGCTGTCGATGGTGCTCGGCAACCTCCTGGCCCTGGTGCAGCGCGACATCAAGAGAATGTTGGCTTACTCGGGCATCGCCCACATGGGCTACGTGGCGATCGCCCTGGCGCGGCCGACCGACACCGCCTGGGCGCCGGTCGCCGTCTACCTGCTGGCCTACGCCCTGATGAACGCCGGCGCCTTCGCGGCGGTGGCTCTGCTCTACCGCAAGGCCGGCGAGCCCTCGCAGATCTCCGAGCTGGCCGGCTACGGCTACCGCTACCCGGTGCTCGGGGCCTGCCTCGCCGTCTCCATGCTCTCCCTGGGCGGCATCCCGCCCACCTTCGGCTTCATCGGCAAGTACATGGTCTTCCTCCACGCGATCGAGAACGGCGCCCTGTCCCTGGCGATCGTCGGTGTGGTCGCCAGCCTGGTGGGGGTCTTCTACTACCTGCGCGTGGTCTACACGCTGTACATGAAGCCCGAAGGCGAGACCGAGACCCTGGTGCTCGACGGCTGGGGTCGGGTGGCGGCGCTGCTCGCCGCGGCCGCGACCCTGGTGCTCGGAGTCTGGCCCGGGGGGCTGCTGAGGTGGATGTTCGATGCAGTGGCCGGGGCCTCCTGAGCCACCCGAGACCGGGCTCGGCGAAGTCTCGCCGCTGATCGTCAATCGCCTCTCGGTCTATCTCGGGTGCCTGCGCCGCTTGCAGGCGGTGGGGCTGCGGCGGATCTCCTCCAAGGACCTGGCCTCCCGCTTCCGGCTCTCGGCCACCCAGATCCGCAAGGACCTGGCGATCTTCGGCGACTTCGGCATCCGCGGCGTGGGCTACGACGTCGATCAGCTCGCGGCCCGCCTCACCAGCGTGCTCGGCCTCGACGCGCCGCGGACGATCGTGGTGGTCGGCGTGGGCAACCTCGGCAGCGCGCTCGCCCGCTATCTCGGCTTCAACACCGGCTCTTTCCACGTCGTCGCCGGGGTGGACAACAGCTCGTCGGTGATCGGCCGCAAGGTCGGCAGCTTCCTGGTCCGCCCCACCCGGGACCTGCCCGAAGTGGTGGCCGAGACCCAGGCCGAGATCGGCCTCCTGACCGTCCCCGCCGAGGCCGCCCAGGAGAACTACGACGCCCTGGTCAAGGCCGGCGTCCGCGGCGTCCTCAACTTCACCCCCGCCCGCATCAAACCCGTCCCCGAAGTCCCGGTCAAGGACGTCGACCTGCGGATTCACCTGGAGGAGCTGGCGTTTCTGTTGGCGCGGTAGGGGCGCGGTTCGCGCGCCGTCCCTACGGTCTCTCGACGCGAAAAGCGCTGAGGCTCGACTCCCCATACCGCCTCTCCCGCACGCGGACGAGATCCCCCACCCGCTCCGGAACGGCCACACGCGTGGAGTGCTCGAGGACCAGCTCGCCTTCCGGGGCCAGCCAGGATTGGGCTTGCCGGAGGAGATCTTCGTAGGGTTCGAAGTCGTAGGGGGGGTCGGCGAAGATCAGGTCGTAGGGCTCTCGGCCGAGGCGTTCCAAGCGATCGAGCTCGGCCGGCAGGCGGGCGGCGATGATCTCGATGCCGTCGGCTCCCACGGCTTCGAGGTTGGCGCGGAGCTGGCGCAGGATCTTGGCTTCGGCCTCGACGGCGACCGCCCGCACCGCGCCGCGGCTGACGGCTTCGAGGCTGATCGCGCCGCTGCCGGCGAAGAGGTCGAGCAGGTGGGCGCCGGGGAGACGCTCTCGCCAGGCGGAGAAGAGGGCCTCGCGCACCATCCCGGAGCTGGGCCGGACACCCGCCGGCACGACCAGGCGACGGCCCTTGTGGAGGCCGGCGGTGATGCGCAGGATGCCGCTGCCCTGCTGCTGTCCGCTCAGCGCTCCTCCTCCATCACCAGGCCGATGAACTCGCCCGAGAGGTTGTCGACGGCGACGTAGATCAGGAACGGCTGGTCCACTCCCACCAGCTCGACGCCCTTCTTGTCGGTGGTGAAGCCGACCACCCGGAAGCGGATGCCGTCGCGGCGCTCGAGCACGTCGCCGCGTTTGGGCTCATAGCCCCCCGGCAGGCCGCGCAGGTCGGCCTTCGCCCTCTGCTCGAGCTCCTCGACGATGGCCCGCACCCGCGAGAGGGCGAGCGAGACACTGGCGAAGCGCTCGAGCCGGAAGACCCGCTCCGGCTTCTCCGGCAGAGCCAGGCGCAGCTCGCAACGCTCGACCCAGGGGCCGCTGGGGGCCGAAGTGTTGGCGTCGGTCTCCCTCAAGTCCTCGGCGGCCAGCCGGCGCAGGTAGGCGTCGAGCTCGTCCGGGCCCAGCTCGGCCAAGCGCAGCTGCCTTTCCTCGCCCCGCTCCTCGCGCACCCGCACGGTGCCGTTGGCGAAGAGGGTGACGTCGCGGCGGGCCAGCTCGCTCTCACAGGCCAGGGAGAGGCGCTCGATCGAGCGCAGATCCTGCTCCTCGGCCACCGGCTCGACGTCCTCGGGTTCCTGGGCCGAGTCGGGCCAAGGGGCCAGCAGGAGGAGGAGCGCGAGAAGCGCGACCGGGCCCCGGATTCTCATGGTCCCGCCGGCTCCGCCTGGGCCCGGGCGGCCGCCTCGAGCCCGAACGCCATCTCCTCGTCGGGAGAGATCAGGCCGTCCAGCCGGGCGCGGCGTACCGCCTGGAGGGCCCGGCCGACGAGGGGACCCGGCGAGAGCCCGCGGGCGACCAGGTCCGAGCCGCGCAGGCGCACCTCGATGCGCCGCAGCTCGCGCACGTAACGCTCCACCCAGCCGCGCTCGTTGCCGCCCTCGATCCAGAGCAGGAGCAGCTCCTCTTCGGTCAGACGCTCCAGGCATTCGGCCACCTGGTGGGGGCGGCTGGTGGCGGCGCCGGCGACCCGGCGGGCCTCCTCGCGGACCGCCTCCTCCCCCACCACGGCGCGGCGGTCATCGCCGGTCAGAGCCAGGCGCTGGGCGATCTCGTCCCGCTGATGGCTGGGCAGAGCGGCCACCAGGGCGGTCAAGAAGGCGCGCCAGCGCACCAGGGCTTTGGGCGTGCGCACCTCCCGCTCCCAGCGGGCGAGGGCCTCGCGCAGCTCGGCCAGGCGGTTCTTGAGCGACGAACGCCAGAGCAGATCCCCGTGGAGCACGCCCAGCAGGCCGAGCTCGGCGCCCCGTTCCAGGATGGCCAGGACCAGGGCCGGATCCTCGAGCCAGCGCACCACCTCGGCCCGCAGCCGGTCCCCCGAGATCCGTTCGAACGCCTTGGCCGCCAGGGCACCGGCCAGCTGGCGCTCGCTCTCGGGGGCCAGGCGCAAGCCGAGCCGCACCTCGAAGCGCACGGCCCGGAAGGCGCGGGTGGGGTCCTCGAAGAAGGACAGGGCGTGGAGCACCCGCAGGGACTTCGCCCACAGGTCCTCGACACCGCCCAGCGGATCGATCAGCTCGAAGCCGCCTCCCGGTGGCAAGCGCAGGGCGAGGGCGTTGACGCTGAAGTCGCGGCGCCTGAGGTCGAGGTCGATCGAGCTGGCTTCCACCCTGGGCAGGGCCGCCAGGCCCTCGTAGGTCTCCACCCGGGCGGAGGCGACGTCGATGCGTGCCCCGTGCGGCAGGGCCAGGGTGGCGGTCAAGAACTCCGGGTGCCGGCGGACCTCGCCGGGCAGCTCCTTGCCCAGCTCCTCGACCAGGCGGCCGGCGTCGCCCTCGACCGCCAGGTCGAGATCCCGCACGGGTCGCTCCAGAAGCAGGTCGCGCACCGGCCCGCCGACCAGGAAGACGGGCAGGAAGAGCCGCGCGGCGCTCGCCCGCACCAGCTCCACCCGCTCCAGCACGGCCGGGGCCAGCAGCTCATCGGCTCGGGCCAGGATGCCCCGCGCCCGTTGCAGAGCCGGCGATGGAGCAGCCTCGCCCCCATCGAGGCGGCTGAGCAGATCGTCGGGGGTCAGCAGGGCGGGAGGTCCGGTGCGGGAGGGTTCGCCCACGGCCACCACCCGCTCCGGGCTGCGGGCCAGGGCGCGGGCGAGGGCGGCCGGCGGCGCCTCGGTCCCAAGCTGGGGCACGTCGGCGAGGGCCACCCGCTGGGCCGGCTCGGCCTCGAGCCCCAGGCGTCCGGCAGCCTCGAGCAGGCCCAGCGTCACGACCAACCGCTCGCCGCCAGCCCCGGCCACCCAGGCCGCGCCCCGTCGCCGGGCGAGGAGACGCCGGCGGGCTGCGGCCACGGTCACCCGGGCATCCAGCTCGAGGGGCCGCGGCCCGGCGGCAGCCTCCTTCTTGCGCGGCTGGGGCGCCCGGGCCAGGGCCTCGAGGACGGCCCGTCGGACGGCGGCCACCGGCATGCCGGCGACCGCGAAGCTCACCGCTGCCTCGTCTCCGTTCGGGGCGAAGGCCGCCAGCAGGGTCTTCAAGGCCAGGCGTTCGGAGGCCCTCTCGACCGCGATGCGCAGGGTGTCCGGTCCCGCCTCGAGGATCACCAGGGCTTCGAGACCCAGGGGTCGTGCCAGGGTTCGCAGGCGGATCCCCGAGCCCAGGCTCCCCGGCGCCAGCTCGGCGACGCCGACCCGGAGCGGTCCCTCGGTCAGCACTTCCAGGCGGTCGAGGACCCGGCGCAGCACCGCCAGGCTGACCGCATCCTCGCCGTCGAGCACCAGCTCGCGGGCCACCTCCGGGCTTGCCCCCTGGGCCATCAGCCAGGCTGCCGCGGCCAGCTCACGGAAGCCGGTCGCCTCGCCACAGAGCCCACCCGTGGCCTGGTAGAGCCCGGCCAGCACGACCGAGGCCTCCATCGCCGCGAGCCCGCGGCCGGCCTCGCGCAGGGCCTCGACGACCAGGGTCGAGGTGGTGCCGGCCCCGGGGTCGATCCGGCCCTCGACGAAGGGCAGATCCCGCTCGGACGCGGCGTGGTGGTCGAAGACGTGGAGCTCGATGGCGTGGCCGGGAATCAGCCAGGCCGCGGCGTCACCCAGTCGGTCGGCGCGCCGACAGCCGCAGAGGATCAGCCGCGACAGAGCCCGGGGATCGAGGCGATCCGGCGTCGCGGGCAAAAGGCCGGCGAGCAAGCCCCTGGCTCGCTCGAGGATCGGCTCCGGAGTCGAGACCGGCAAAGCGCAGGCTCCCGGGAAGAGATGCCGAGCCACCTGGGCCGCGGCCCAGGAATCGAGGCTCGGCCGGGCGGCCGTGACGATCAGCTCCATGTCGGGGCGGTGGGCAGCGCGAAGCGTTGCCGCACCGAGCCGTGCCCGAGCAGACTCTCGACGGACGCCAGCACCCGCTCGTCCGCCTGGATCTTGAACGCGTCGCGGGGCGCCACCGAGACCAGGTGACCGGCGAGCCGGACCAGAATGCGCACCGGCACCGCGCCGGGGTTCTCGGCCAGCAAGTCGCGCAGCTCGAGCATGCTGCGCTCGGGCATGCCCTCCTCGACCACCAGCTCCACGGCCTCGAGAGTGCGCTCGTGGAGCCGGGCCAGGGGGGTGATCTCCTCCACCGACAGCTCGACCTCACTGCCCCGGGCGCGCACCACCCCGCGCACCAGGGCCACCGCCTCGTCCTCGAGCAGATGGCCGAACTGCTGGAGTTGGTTGGCGAAGAGCACCGCCGGTACCTGGCCGCGCAGATCCTCGAGCACGAAGCGGCCGAGCATGCGGCCGGCGTTGGGGCCAGCCTTGATCTTGGTCCGGCGCACACCGGTGATCAGGCCGCCGAGGGTCACGGTCTGCCCGTCCATGGTCTCTTTCAAGGCGTCCGCCGTGTGGCTGGCGAACCGGCCCAGCGTCGCCTCGTGCTCGGCCAGGGGGTTGCCGGTCAGGTAGAAGCCGAGCACCTCCTTCTCGAAGCGTAGCCGCTCCCTCTCGCTCCACCTGGGCCCCGGCCGCACCAGCCCGGTGGCCACAGCGCTGGCCTGGCCGAAGAGGTTGCTCTGGCCCGCTTCCTGCTCACGCCGGCGTTTCTGGGCGTACTCGAGCACGCTGTCGAGACAAGTCGCGAGGTCGTGGCGTGGCTCGCCCAGGCGGTCGAAGCCGCCGGCCTTGATCAGGCATTCGAAGACCTTGTGGTTGACCGCCTTCAAGTCCACCTCGCAGGCCAGCTCGGTGAAGCTGCTGAAGCGGCCGATGCGCCGCCGGGCGGTGAGCACGGCTTCGATCGCCGCCTCCCCCACCCCCTTGACGGCTCCTAGCCCGAACTGGATGCGTGGCCCCACCACCGTGAAGGTCCAGTCGCTCTGGTTGACGTCCGGCGGCAGCACCTCGATGCCGAGCTGCTGGCTCTCCCGCACGTACTTCGAGATCTCGTCGCTCGAGGACAGCTCGGAGTTGAGCATGGCGGTCATGAAGGCCACCGGGTAGTGGACCTTGAGATAGGCCGTCTGGTAGGCGAGCAGGGCGTAGGCCACGCTGTGGCTCTTGTTGAAGCCGTAGCCGGCGAAGGGCTCGATGTAGTCCCACAGCTCGCCGGCCTTGCCCGGGTCCTTGCCCAGGGCCGCGGCGCCGGCGATGAACTTCTCCTTCTGCTCGGCCATGACCTCGAGCTTCTTCTTGCCCATGGCCTTGCGCAGGACGTCGGCCTCGGCCATCGAGAAGCCCGAGACCACCACGGCGATCTGCATCACCTGCTCCTGGTAGACGATGACGCCGTAGGTCTCCTCGAGGATCGTCCGGGTCTCCGGCAGGATGTAGCGGAACTTCCGGCCCAGCTTGCGCTGGATGTACTCATCGACCATGCCGACGGTGAGCGCGCCCGGGCGGTAGAGGGCGTTGAAAGCGGCTAGATCCTCGAACTTCGACGGCTGGGCGCGCCGGAGCAGGTCCTTCATCCCCCGCGACTCGAACTGGAAGATGCCGTCGGTACGGCCGTCGCAGAACAGGCGGTAGACCGCCGGATCGTCCAGGGGCAGCTCGTCGAGGTCGACGTCGATGCCCTGCTGGCGCAGCAGGTCGACGGTGTCGTGGATCACCGTCAGGGTGCGCAGGCCCAGGAAGTCCATCTTGAGCAGGCCGAGGCTCTCGATGACGTCCTTGTCCCACTGGGTCATCACCTCGTCCTTGCTGCTCTTGTAGAGGGGCACCAGCTCCTCGAGGGGACGCGGCGTGATCACCACGCCCGCGGCGTGAACCGAGGCGTGGCGGGTCAGGCCCTCGAGCCGGCTGCCGACCTCGATGATCTGCGCCACCTCCGGATCCCGGGCCGCCTCGGCCTTCAGAGCGTCGACCTCCCGCGCGGCCTCGGCCAGGGAGCGGGTCATGTCCGGCACCAGCTTCGCCACCCGGTCCACCTTGGCGTAGGGGATGCCCATCACCCTCCCGACGTCCCGGATCGCCGCCTTGGCCGCCAGGGTCCCGAAGGTGATGATCTGGGCCACGTGGTCGCGGCCGTATTTCTCCGCCACGTACTGGATCACTTCGCCTCGCCGCCGCATGCAGAAGTCGATGTCGATGTCGGGCATGCTGATGCGGTCGGGGTTCAGGAAGCGCTCGAAGAGCAGCTCGTACTCGAGGGGGTCGACGTTGGTGATGCCCAGCGAGTAAGAAACCAGCGAGCCCGCGGCCGAGCCGCGCCCCGGTCCCACCGGGATGCCGTTCTCCCGCGCGTAGCGGATGAAGTCCCAGGTGACCAGGAAGTAGCCGGGGAAGCCCATCTTCTTGATCACCTCGATCTCGAAGCTCAGGCGTTCCCGGTAAAGGTCCGCCCCCCGCTGCGCCAGCGAGCGGGAGCCGCGCCGGGCGAGCTGCTCGAGGCGGGTATTGAGGCCCTCACGGGCCACCTGCTCGAAGTAGGAGTCGAGGGTGAAGCCCTCGGGCACCGGGAACTGCGGCAGGTGGAACTGCCCGCTGGGGATCACCAGGTCGCAGGCTTCGGCGATACCCACCGTGTTGTCGAGGGCCTCCCCCACGTCCGGGAAGAGGGCGAACATCTCGTCCGCGGTCTTCAAGTAGAAGTTGTCCGAGGCGTAGCGCAGGCGGTCGGTGTCGGCGAGGCTCTTCTGGGTGCCGATGCACAGCAGCACGTCGTGGGCGAAGGCATCCGACTTGTGCAGGTAGTGGCAGTCGTTGCTCACCACCAGGGGGATCCCCGTGCGCCGGGCGATGCCACGGATCCGCTCGTTGCAGTAGCGCTGCTCGTCGATGCCGTGATCCTGCAGCTCGAGGAAGTAGTTGCCGGCGCCGAAGAGGTCACGGTGCTCGCAGGCGATGGCTTCGGCGCGCGCATCCTGGCCCCCGGTCAGGGCCTCGGCGAGCTCTCCCTTGAGGCAGGCGGAAAGGCAGATCAGACCCTCGCTGTGGGCCGCGAGCAGCTCGCGGTCGATGCGCGGCTTGTAGTAGAAGCCCTCCAGATAGGCCCGGGACGAGAGCTTCAAGAGGTTGTGGTAGCCGGTCGCATTCTTGGCCAGGAGCACCAGGTGGTTCGACGACCCGCGGTCCGGCCGCCGCTCGTGGCGGCTGCCTTGGGCGACGTAGGCTTCCATGCCCACGATCGCCTTGACGCCGCTCTTCTTGCCCCAGTTGTAGAACTCGATGGCACCGAAGAGGTTGCCGTGATCGGTGAGCGCGAGGGCCGGCATGCCCAGCTCGGCGGCCCGCTCGAACAGATCGGTCAAGCGATTCGCCCCGTCGAGGAGGCTGTACTGGCTGTGCAGGTGCAGGTGGGCGAACTGGGGCACGGCGACCTCTAGGGAGACGGGTTCTGGTTCTTGACCTCGACCATCCGGTTGGAGCGGGCGATGTAGAAGAGGCCGGAGGCGATGGTCAATCCGGCCACCAGGTAGAGCGAGAGGAGGGAGGCGGTCTCGAGGCTCGGGACCACGCCGGCGAGCAGGACCAGGAGCACGGCCACCACCTGGGCCGCCGTGGTCACCTTGCTGATCGCCGCCGGCGGGAACTTGGTGACCCCGAGGGCCAGGTAGAAGACCAACGACACGATGACGATCACCACGTCGCGGGCGATCACCAGAACCGTCACCCAGAAGGGGATGCGCGGGCTGCCGCTCATGCTGGCCAGCGACAGGGTGAGATAGGCCGAGGTCAGCAGCAGCTTGTCGGCGATCGGGTCGAGATAGGCACCGAGCTGGGTCTGCTGGTGCCAGAAGCGGGCCGCCAGGCCGTCGAGGGCGTCGGTAATGCCGGCCACCAGGAAGACCACCAGGGCCTGCCAGGGCTTGCCGTCGATCACCGCGATGATGAACACCGGCACCAGCGCCATGCGCAGGATCGAGAGGGCGTTGGGGACTGTGAATCTCATCAGGGCGTCACCAGGCTCCGGCGGATCAGCTCGACGGCCTCGTCTCCCGAGAGGGGCTCCCTGGAACCACAAAGCGCCAGGTCGTCGAGCCAGCCACAAGCCTCGGCACGGGCACAGGGGTCGTCGTTCGCCGTCGCCCCATTCTCGCATCCTGAAGGTCGATTCGCTGCCAGGGTCAGAAGGGCGCGCAGGGCCTCCCGGCGGCTCGCCGGCGAGTCCGGCGCGAAACGGTGGAGGTGGGGATCGACCGCCATCAGGCCGAGGTTGATCACCCGGGCGATCTCCTCGCGGTGCGGATGGCCCACCACGTCCGAGGCGATCAGCGCCGATTGCGGCCGGGCACTGCGGATCTCGGGCACCAGCCAGTAGAGCAGCACGGCGAGGCCCGAGCGGCTGAGCGTCGTGGCGCGGGTGAACGAGCGTACCGGGGCCGGCAGGACGATCATCCGCCAGCGGAACTTGGCCCGATCCAGGCGATCCTCGTAGCGAGGGTCACCGGGATGGCGGCCGAGCAAGGTCTCGTAGATCTCGATCGACCGCTCGGGCTTGCCCACCTCGAGCTCGAGATCCCCCCGGCGCAACAGCAGGTCCTCGTCCTCGGGACGGCGGATGGAGAGCCAGGTCACGGCGGCCAGCTCGGCCTTGGGGTCCGCGCCCAGGGCGGCCACCTCGCGCGCCGCTTCCCAGGCGAGCTGCTCGCTCGGGGCGATCTCGAGCAAGTGGCGGGAGAGGCGCCGGGCCTCCTCCAGCTGGTCGAGCCTCAGGGCCTCGGCGACGCGATGCCGGTAGATCTCGGCCACCCGCGGCAGGATCTCATCCGCACGCCGGGCTGCCACCTCGTGGGCTTCGCCGAGCCGCCGGTAGGCTTCGAAGGCATCGACCAACTCGCCGGCGAGGTCGCTGGCGCGAGCGAAGAGCAGCTGGGCCGGCGCCCAGGGCGGCAAGGAGGCGACCAGCTCTTGGCTGGTCGCGAGAGCCTCGACCGTCGCGCCGCCGGAGAGGGCCAGCTGGGCGCCGAGCAGGCGAGCCGGGGCGAAGGTCGGATCCACGGCGAGGAGCTCCTGCGCCTCCCGGCGAGCGACCTGCTCCTCACCCCTTAAGACCCAGGCCGAGAAGGCGTCTCGAACCTGCTCCAGGCGGCGTGGATCGCTCGCCCTCGGGTAGTCCACGCTCGGATCGAGAAAGAAAGCGGCTTCCGGAGGGGGAATTTGTGGCGGCGGGAGGACCGGACCGGCAGCCGGCCCACGGGTCGAAGAGCAGGCGGCCAGGATACCGAGGCCGGCCAGCATCACCAGGGATGCCAGCCGGCTCGAGGCGGCGTCAACCCTCGGCTGGCCGAACTGTCGAGATGGCATGCTTGTAGATCAAGATCTCCTTACCTTCGGTCTCGACGACGACGGCGAAGCGGTCGAACCTCTTCAGGCGCCCGGAGAGGTTGCGCCCGGTGATCAGCTCGACCTCCATGGGTCGGCCGTCCTTGAGGTTTTGGAACAGGAATCCATCCTGGATGTTGATCGTGTGCTTAGGCATCGACCGCCCTCCCGACGCGGTGATTTCTCAAGAAGCTGGCGATTTCTTGTCTCAAGGACTTCTGCTCTTTCGCCTGAAACCAGCTGATCTCTTCCTCTCGGGCGAACCAAGTCGACTGCCGCTTGGCGAACCTGCGCGTGGCCCGGATCGTCTCCTCTTGCGCCTCCTCGAGCGACCAACCGGTCGCAAGGTGACGCACGATCTCGCGATAGCCAATCGCCTGGAAGGCGATCGCTTCCGGCGAGACACCCGCATCGAGCAGGTTTCGTACCTCCGCAACCCAACCTTGTTGAAACATTCGGACTGTCCGGTCCGCGATGCGATGGTACAGGATGCTCCGCGGAAGCGTCAATCCGATGCTCAAGGCCGAAAGCGGCTCTGTAAGGGGCGCTGGATCGGCGATCCACGCCGACAGAGGGCGGCCGGTCGCGGTCCAGACCTCGAGCGCCCGGAGGATGCGCTGGGTATCGCCCGGCGGCAACCTCGACGCCGTCAGGGGGTCGTGCTCGCCGAGCTCGGCGAGCAGGCTGGGCAGCCCCTCGCGCTCCAAGCGGGCACGCAGCCTTGCCCTGGTCTCTTCGTCCGGGACCGGGATCGGGGCGAGGCCGTGAAAGAGGGCGTGGTAGTAGAAGCCGCTACCACCGACGAGGATCGGCCTGCGCCCCCGGGCCCGAACCTCGGCGATGACCTCCCGCGCCCGCCGGGCGAACTCCCCCGCCGAGAAGCGCTGGTCGGGATCGAGGATGTCGATCAGATGGTGGGCGACGAGCTGGCGCTCCTCCGGTGTGGGCTTGGCAGTGCCGATGTCGAGACCCCGATAGACCTGGAGTGCGTCGGCGTTGACGATCTCGCCGCCCAGCTCCCGGGCCAGCCAGAGGCCGAGGTCGCTCTTGCCCACGGCCGTGGGGCCGACGATGGCGATCACCTCGGGCAACAAGTCGGGCCCCCCACGGGAAAGGCGTCCACGCTCGCGGCGAGGCCGCCGGAAGGCGCCAGTGTAACCCTGACCCGGCCGTGCCGGTCGGTCGATAGGACCCTGGCGCCGCTCCACGCGAGGCGCTCGAGGGCCGAGGCCGCCGGGTGGCCGTAGCGGTTGCCGCGACCGGCCGAGATCAAGGCCAGGCGCGGCCGGACGGTTGCGAGGAAGCGCAACGAGGACGAGCGAGCGCTGCCGTGGTGGCCCACCTTCAACACCTCGGCCTCGAGCCCGTTGCCCCAGCGACCGACCAGCCGCCGTTCCGTGGTCTCGCCGATGTCGCCGGTGAGCAGCACGCGCAGCCCATGGGTCTCGGCCAGCAGCACCAGGGAGGACTCATTGTCCTGCGCCACCCGCGACCCCGGCTCCGGCGAGAGCACCCTGAGCCGCCAGCCCCGCCAGACGATGACGTCCCCGGTGGCCAAGACCCGGCGCCTGGAGAGGGCGAAGGTCGCCGCGAGCTCGGCCCCGCATTCGCTGCCGGCGATGCTCGAGCCCGCCCACAGCTCGCCGAGCCTCAAGTAGCTGGCGAGATCCACCAGGCCGCCGCAGTGATCGACGTCGCCATGGGTCAGGACCACCGCTTCCAGCTCGGGCAGGCCCTCGTCGAGCAGGGCCGGCAGCAGGACGGCCGCCGCGAAGTCGCCGTCGGCGAAGCCGCCGCCGTCGATCAGCAGGGCGCGGTCGCCGTCGCGCAGCAGGAAGGCGTCCCCCTGGCCGACGTCGAGCATCACCAGCTCGCGCTGCCCGCCGGGAACGGCCGGTCGCAGGAACAGGAGGCCGGTCAGGAGCAGAGCCAGCCACAGGCGCTGAGGCGGGCCGAGGAGCAGGGCCCCCAGCGCGCAGGTCAACAGGGTGGCGCTCAAGGTGCCGGCCGAGAGCGGCAGTGCCAGGGGCACCCAACCCGGCACCTCGGCCAGCCAGGCAGCGGGGAAGGCCAGGACTTCGAGCGAAGGGGGGATCCAGGCGTGGAGCTGGGGAGGGAAGGGGGAGAGCGCAGCCCACAGGAGGGAGAGGATCAGACAAAGAGCGGACCAGGGCACGAAGACCAGGTCCAGCAAGGGTGCCGCCAGCGGGAACAGGTGGAAGCGGGGCAAGGCAACGGGCAAGGTGGCGAGCTCGGCACCGACGCTGGCTGCCACCCCGCGGCGCAGCCAGCGCGGGCCAAAGGTCCAGGCCGCTCCCAGCCGGGGGGACAGGGCGATCAGCCCGAAGGTGGCCAAAAAGGAGAGCTGGAGAGAAAGGTCCTGCGCCCCGCCCGGTCCGGCCAGGGCCAGGCCGGCAGCCGAGAGCACGAGGGTGTTGCGGCTGTCCGGAGGGCGCGCCAGCCAGAGCGCCGCCAGGGCCAGCCCGCCCATCAAGGCCGAGCGCAGGAGCGAGGCCACCGGACCGACCAGGAGCACGTAGGCGGCAACGATCGCCAGCATCAGGGAGAGCCGCAGCCGGCGATGCCGAGCGAGGGGCGTGGTGATCAACCACAGGGCGCCCGCCAGCAGGGCGACGTGGAGGCCGGAGGCGGCCAGCAAGTGGTAGAGCCCGGCTCTCCGCAGCCCTCGCCGCCAAGCCTCCGGCAGATCCGAGGCGTCGCTGAGCAGGAAGGCCCGCAACAGGCCGCTACCGGGCCCGGGCTCGGTTCCCTCGAGGCTCGCTTCGATCCGGCCGCGCAGGCGGGAGGAGAGGCGGCCAATGGGCCCCGGGCCGGAGAGGGGCTCGGCGAGCGCCGCGGTCTTCACGGTCAGGGCCCAGCCGCCGGAGCGCCCCGGCCTCAGCAGTCCCCGCAGGCGGAGGGTCGCGCCCAGCGCTGGCGGCGAGGCCAGGCCATAGATCCGGGCCCAGGACCTTTCGGGGTGGAAGGTCACGGTCGGCCCCTGGTGGATGGCCAGGATCTCGAGCCAGCCGGCGCACGCCTCCTCCCGGCAGGACCAGTGCGAGGCGACCCGGCCGCGGACCGTCACCGGCCGTTCCGGCTCGAAACCTGGCGAGGCGCCCGGGGCCTCGCCGCTCGCGGCTCCCACGGCCGCTCCCAGAGCGAGGGCGCAGAGGCAACGGCCGAAGGGAGCCGCAACGCCGAGCGCGAGCAAAGCCACGGCGGCAGCGCCGACCACGGAGATGGTCGCGGCAGGGCCCGAGCCCGCGAGCCAGAGACCCGCGACCAGACCGAGGCCGGGCAGGAAGGCAGGGGGAAGGGATGGCCGGTGCGGGCCGGCCGGCGGTGGCGTGATTGGTTTCTCGTCCCTCACATATGAGGTAGACGAAAAACGCTCGAGAAGCCCGGCTCAGCTCTTGGTGGCGGCGGCGGGGCGCCGCGAGCGCCCACCCGCAGCGCCGGCCGAGCCTTCCGTCGGCATGGTCATCGAGCCCTTGAAGTAGGCCCCTTCGGCGACCATCACCCGGGCCGCCGCGAGGTCCCCTTCGAGGCTCCCCGAGGGGGCGATCTCGACCGCCTCCCGTCCTCGCACCTCCCCCACCACCCGGCCGGCGATGTGGACCGTGGACGAGGAGATCGGGCCCCGCACGGTGCCGGAAGGGGCCACGCGGACGGTGCCGGCCTCGAGGTCGATGCCACCCTCGACTTCACCCTCGATCAGCAGGTCGGTGCGGCCGGTGATCTGCCCGCGGACGACGCAGCCGGGGCCGACGTGGGTGCCACCCGCGGCAGTTGCGGTCGAGGCGCGCCCAGCTTCAGCTTGGCCGCTCGCGGGCTCGCGGCGCAGGATCGACATCGGCGCCTCCGTGACAGGGGAAGAGGGAGAGGATCTGGAGCGGGCAACGGGACTCGAACCCGCGACATCAAGCTTGGGAAGCTTGCACTCTACCAACTGAGTTATGCCCGCTCGCGGGGCTCAATCTACCCGAGCCCCCGGCGGTGGTCAAGCCGGCAGAACGACGGGAAGGCCCAGGGCCGAGCTTCGAGGAGCGGAGCCACCCTGCAAGGGTCAGGGGCGAGCACCGCAGGAGCTGCGACCCTCGGTCTCAGAGCTGGAAGGCATCCCGGATCAGGTCGAAGGTCCAGCCCTCGGCGCCGCGCTCGAGGGACAGGACGTCGAAGCGACAGGCCGGCGGCTCGCGAAAGCGCACCAGGTAGGCCAGGGCGGCCCGGGCGATGCGCTGCTGCTTGCGCTCATCGACCGCCTCCAGCCCGCTACCGAAGTCCTGCGAGCCGCGAGCCTTGATCTCGATGAAACAGAGGGTCTCGTCCTCGCGGGCGATCAGATCGACCTCCCCGCCCGCGCGATGGAAGTTGCGGTCGAGAACCAGAAACCCCTGGCGCTCCAGCCAGTGAGCCGCGACCTCTTCGGCGGCGGCCCCCTTGCCGCGCTCGTGCGCGCCGTCGTCGAAGCCGGGAAGCTGCCTCATCGGCGCTTCCAGCGAGTGCCGTGGGGCGTGTCCTCGAGCACGATGCCCTGCTCCTCCAGCTGCTGGCGGATGCGATCGGCGAGCGCGAAGTTGCGGCCGGCACGCGCCTCGCGCCGAGCCTCGAGCTGCGCCTCGACCTCATCGTCACTGGGCCCGGCAACCGGCGCACCGGAGGCCCAGGCCTGGCGATCGAGCACGCCGAGGACGGAGTCCACCCGCGCCAGGGCGGCGAGGACGCGGTCGCGGTCCCCCTCGCCCAACTCGCCCCTCTCGATCGCCACGTTCACGTCGCGCACGAAGCGGAAAAGGGCTGCCAGGGCTTCGGAGAGGTTGAGGTCATCGGCCAGGCCGGCCGCGAACTCGCTCTCGAGGCGAGCCAGGGCGGTCTTCAGCTTTTGCCGCGGTGGGCCGCTGCCGACGGCGGCACCGAGCCGGAAGCGCAGCTCATCCAGCCGGCGCAGGGCGCCGCTCGCCCCTTCGAGGGAGGCGAAGGTGAAGTTGAGCTTCTGGCGGTAGTGGACCGAGAGGAACAGATATCGCAGGGCCCGGGGTTCGACCCCGCGCGCCAACAGATCGGAGAGGTTGAACTGATTGCCCAGGGACTTCGACATCTTCTCGCCGTCGACGATCAGGTGCTCGCTGTGCAGCCAGGTATGGCAGAAGGGCTTGCCCGTGGCGCTTTCGCTCTGGGCGATCTCGTTCTCGTGGTGAGGGAAGATGTTGTCCACCGCGCCACAGTGGATGTCGAAGCTCTCGCCGAGGTACTTCATGCTCATCGCGGAGCACTCGATGTGCCAGCCGGGGCGACCGGGTCCCCAGGGCGAGTCCCAGCTGGGCTCCCCGGGCTTGGCTCCCTTCCACAGCACGAAGTCCCGCGCGTCCTCCTTGCCATACTCGTCGCTCGCCACCCGCTCCCCCTGCTGGACCTCCGCGAGGTCGAAGCCGGAGAGGCGCCCATAGTCCTGGTCGGTGGCGATGCGGAAGAAGATCGAGCCGTCGCTCTCGTAGGCATGGCCGGCGGCGATCAGTCGCTCGGTGATGGCGATCATCTCCGGGATGTGCTCGGTCGCCCGCGGGTAACGGTCGGCGGGCTCGACGTGGAGGATGGCCAGGTCCCGGAAGAACGACTCAATGTAGGGCCGGGTGAACTCGTCGAGGCTGACTCCCGCCTGGTTCGCGCCGCGGATGGTCTTGTCGTCGATGTCGGTCAGGTTCATCACCTGCACCACCTGGTAGCCGAGGTAGCGCAGGCTTCGCCGCAGCACGTCCTCGAAGAGGAAGGTGCGCAGGTTGCCGATGTGCGGGTCGTTGTAGACCGTCGGGCCGCAGGTGTACATGCGCACCTGGCCGGGGATGAGGGGGTGGAAGGGCTCGAGGCGGCGGCCGAGGGTGTTGTAGAAGCGCAGCTCCGTCAAGACAGGCCCCTCTCTCAGCTGCCCACGCGAACCGTGCCCCCCAGCCAGCTGTAGCCGATACGCGGCGTGCCGGAGGGATCGAAGGCCTGCTGGTTCTGGAAGGTCATCGCGCCTGTGCCGGTGCCGGCGACGGCGAGCTCGAGGGTCATCAGCAGGCCGCTGCCGCTGATGCCACCGGCGGGGCCGAGCCGGGAGTGGCCGATGATCAGCCGGCCCGGACTCGGCTCGGCGACCTGCAGCGAGGTGCTCGCCGCCTGGGCCAGGAAGGGGCCCTCCACCACCCGGCGGTAGGTCACCACCCCGGTCGGATAGGTGAGATCGAAGGAGAGGCCGTAGAGATCGGTGACCTGGTTGGCGCGCACTTCGAGAAAGAGCGTGGTCTCGGTGGTGCCGGTGCCCTGGATCAGGGAGACCGAGGTCGCTCCACCCGTCACCGGGGTGAAAGAGACTCGCGGCGGCGGCGGTTGGGTCGGCCCGCCGCCGCCACCCCCCCCACCGCCCCCACATGCGGCCGAGACCGCCAGGACCAAAGCCGCCATCGCCACGGTGCACCGGGCTCGCCCCATCCTCATCGCTCCTCCCATTCCTTGGCCATTCGCTTGAGGAACCGCTTCGCTCGCTCGCGGCGCAGTCCCCGCAGGTGGTCGACGAAGAGCACACCTTCGAGGTGATCCACTTCGTGGCAGATCGCCCGGGCGAGCATCCCTTCGGCGTCGAGCTCCCAGACTTCGCCGGTGAGGCTCTGTGCCGTCACCCGCACCCGGGCCGGCCGGCCCAGCTTGGCGGTGAGCTCCGGGATCGACAGGCAGCCCTCCTCATCGATCTCCTCCCCTTCGCGGCTGAGGATCCGGGGATTCGCCATCACGGTCAAGGCGCTTTCGTCCTTGCCCACCGAAAGGTCGACCACGGCAAGACGCAGCGAGACCCCGACCTGCGGCGCCGCCAGGCCCAGGCCCGGGGCGGCGTGCATGGTCTCCACCATGTCCCTGGTCAGCTCGGCCAGCTCCTCGTCGAAGCGCACCACCGGGTCGGTAGGCCTGCGCAGGACCGGGTCCGGGTAGAGACGGATGGGCCGGATGGCCATCAGCCCGGCTCCCCCAGACGCTGCACAGCCATGGCGACGTCCCGATCGGTGCGCTGCTCGCGCAGTGCCACCAGCAGCCCGTGAGGGTCGGGGTTGCCCATCAGGACCTGCTCCAGCCCGGCACGATCGAGGGTGAGCAGGGTTGCGCTCTCGGCCACCCGGTAGGTGGCGGGCCAGGGGCGGCGCTCGAACAGCGCGCCGTCACCGATGATGTCGCCGCTGCCGAAGGAACGCAGGACCGTGGCCTTGCCGTCGGAGCGCAGTAGCACCGCCTCGACCAGCCCTCGGCCGATCAGGGCCAGCTGCTGGAGCTGGCTCCCCCGTTCGGCGAGCACCACGCCGGAAGCCACCCGCACCAGTTGGAGGACGCCGAAGATCCGGCGCAGCTGGTCGTTGCCGAGGCGGGAGATCAGACTCGCACCGACCAACTGCCGCCAGATCTGCTGCAGCTCCATCACCGCGCTCTGTCTCGCCATGTCATCGCCGCTGCCGGCGCGCAGGCCCTCGAGCACCGCCACGCGGCTGTGGTCCAGCCGCTTCGCCCGTTCGAGCGCTTCGATCTTCAGCCGCAGGCTCTCGTCCAAAGGACGCAGCTTGTGGGCCTTGGCGAGTAGAGCGAGGGCGCGGTCGTAGAAGCCCTCCTGGGAGAATTCGGTCGCGACGGCCACGTACTCCTCGACCGCATCGTCATGCCGGCGACCGGCGGTATAGACCTCCGCCAGCTTCTGCCGGGCGTGTCGGTCGTGGGGAGAGGCCTTGAGCCGGGCCTTGAGCTTCGCTTCCGCTTCGTCGTACCGCTCGAGGACGATCAGATCCTCGACCGACAGCTCGGCAGCCCCGGGCTCGCGTCCCCCATCCCCGAAGAGCTTCTTGAAGACCAAGCTTTCCGCCTCCAAACCTGCGCTCACCGCGCAGTCCTCAGGACTCCAGAATCGCCACGGAGACGGGCTCGACCCCGTGGGAGGACAAAGGTCCTGCTGCCTGGCCGGCTAGTATATCCAAGCCCCTCGGCCGTGCCTGGCTCGCTTCTTGCTGTTTTTCCCTCACGGAAGGTCTCCAAGGAGGAACCACCATGAACCCGAGCCACCGATCAACCCAGCTGCCCCGAGCGCTGGCTTTGCTTCTTCTTCTCGCCCCCTTCGCCCAACCCCAGGCCCTTCAGGCCGGTCACGAAAGCGATGATCCTTACGGCTACCTGCGGGTCGTCGAAGGCGACATCGAGCTGCTCAACGATCGCTACTCCGACTCGACCGAGGTGACCGTCAACCAGCCCATCCTGGTGGGAGATCGCTATGGCCTGGCCCGCAACGCCCGCGCCGAGCTGGTGCTACCCAACGGCGACCTGCTCCGGCTGGGTGGCAGCACCGATCTCGCGGTGCTTTCGCTCGCGGACTCCCCCGACCGCCCGTCCCGAGAGACTCACTTTCGCCTGCTCCGCGGCGAGATCCAGGTGGTGATCCTCGAGCGTCCTCGGGACGCCGCACCGCGCATCGAGACTCACAACGCCAACGTCTACTTCCATCGCGCGGGCACCTATGCCGTGCGGGTCGGCGGTGAGGACTGGACCGAGGTCGTGGTCCGCGAGGGCTATGCCGAGGTCGAGACCGATCGTGGTTCCCTGGTGGTGCGCGACGGTGAGCAGGCGATCCTCGAAGGCGAGAGCTGGCCGCGTAGCTCGCTCGAGGTGGCCGGCAGCCTCTCCCCGGTCGAGCGCTGGGGCGAGCGGCTGAGCGAGGAGGCCGAGCGCTGGGCGGACTCCGAGACCGACACCGGGTTCGGCTACGCCGGCAGCAGCCTCTCCGACCACGGCGCCTGGGTCGAGATCGGTGACCGGCGAGCCTGGCGGCCGCGCGTCACCGTCGGTTGGGAGCCCTACACCGACGGCTATTGGTACACCACTCCCTCGGGCCTGACCTGGGTGTCCCACGAGCCGTGGGGCTGGGTGCCGTACCACTACGGCACCTGGGACTACGTCTCCGGGTGGGGCTGGGTGTGGTATCCGGGCCGCCAGTACGCGCCGGCCTGGGTCTACTGGTACTGGACTCCCGGCTACGCGGGCTGGTGCCCGAGGGGCTGGTATGACCGCCACTATGGTTTCAGCGGACGCTTCTCCTTCGGCGTCTACGGTTGGGCCGGCGGCGACTGGCGCAACTACCGGCACTGGAACTTCGCCCGCACCGAGCACCTGGGGCGACGCGACCAGGCCCGCTTCACCCGCCCGTCGCAGGACTTCGCTCGAGAGCACGGTCTCACTCGGCCGGGACGTGGCCTGATCACCACCGACACCCGCGGCATCGATCGCGAGGTTCTGGCCAAGCCCGAGGAGCCGATTCGCGTCCTGACCCAGCGGCCGGACCGCAAGCCGCTGCGTGACTCGGACCTGCCGGACGTCACGCCGTTCATCGCCCGTGAGCCGCTCTCGCCGGACGTCGAGCGCGTGGTCACCCGGCCCGAGAAGCCGTCCGAGGTCGAAACGCCCCGCCTGTCTCGCAAGCCGGCACCCCTGGTCCCGGAGGAGGAAGGCAAGCCCGAGGCCGGGGCGCGCCCCAGCCGCCGGCCGGTGACCGAGCCCGTCCCCGGCGTCGAGGAGAAGCCCGCTCGCGGCGCCAAGCCCGTCGAAGTCGAAGAGCCTCGCCCCTACCGCCGCCCGGAACCGGCCACTCCAGCCAAGCCGAGGGAGACCGAAAAGCCGGTGACCGAGCAGCCGCCGCCCCGCCTCGAGCGGCGGCCCGCACCGACCACCCCGGCCAAGCCGAGCGAGGAGAAGCCCCGCTCCGGCCGCAGCCGGCCGCCTCAGCAGGAGAAAGAGAAGGAGAAGCCCGAGCCGCCGGTCCGGTAGCGATCTCCTCCTGCGAGTAGGGGCGCATCGCGATGCGCCCCTACCGCCCCCGGGCCCCTCGCCATACAATCCCGGCCAATGCGCTGGGGCACCTTCGTCCAGATCCTGTTCGTCCTCTATTGCATCCAGACCGGGGTCTTTCTCGTCCTGGCGCCGTGGAGCCCGAGCTGGGAAAGGCTGATGCTCCATCTCCCCCTCGAAGGGGCCTACCGGCTGGCCCTCTCCCCCACCTTTCGCGGCACCATCACGGGCTTCGGGCTGGTGCACCTGGTGTGGGGGGCACACGACCTCGACGACCTGTTGGGACGCTTCCGTGCCCCGGCCGAGCCGGCTGCCTGAGCTGATCGCCATCAGCGACCGGCAAGGGCTCGGCGAAGCGATCCCCGTTTGGGCCCGGCGCTTGGACCGTGCCGGTGTGCCCGCCCTGCTGATCCGCGAGAAGGACCTCGACGACCGCGCTCTCTTCGAGCTGGTGTGCGAGGTCGTGGCGACCGTCGAGCAGGCGCAGGTGCTGGTCTCGGCCCGGCCGGACGTGGCACTGGCCGCCGGCGCCGACGGCGTCCACTTGAGCGCGGCGGGGCTGCCGACCGAGGCCGTAGTGGCCCGCTTCGGCGCCGAGCTCCTGGTCGGACGGTCGACTCACTCGGTCGAGGAGGTCGCCACAGCCGGAGCCGAGGGCGCCGACTACGTCTTCTTCAGCCCGACCTGGGCGACCCCTTCGAAAGCTGGTCTCGGCCCTCCCGCCGGGCTCGACGAGCTGGCCCGCTCCAGCCGGCTGGGCGTTGCCGTCCTCGCCCTGGGAGGCGTTACACTGGAGCGCTTCGCCCTGGCGGCCGCCGCCGGAGCCCGCGGCGTGGCCGGGATCCGCCTCTTCCGCGACGGGGAGAGCATAGAGACCCTCGTGACCCGCGCCCGGACGACCTTCTCGAGACCCGCGTGGAAAGGAACCGAATGACCGAGCCCTCCTCGCCATCCCTCGCCACCGCCCAGCCCGAGGCGACGGGGACCACCTGGGCCGGCAAGGGAGGCTACGGTCTCCTGGCTCTGGCCGTCCTCGTGCTCGACCAGCTGTCCAAGTGGTGGGTGGACGCGCGCCTTCCTCCGCACATGGAGATGCCCCTCCTGCCCGGCCTCAACTTCGTCCACGTCAAGAACACCGGCGTCGCCTTCGGCCTCTTCGCTGACACCGGACGCCAAGGCGGCAACTGGCTGCTCGCCGCCCTCGGCGTGCTCGCCCTCGGGTTGGTGCTGGTGTACTTCGCCCAGGTGCCCCGCCAGCACCGGCTCCTGCTCACCGCCCTGGCCCTGATCGTCGGCGGGGCCCTCGGCAACTTGATCGACCGGGTGGCCGCGGGCGCCGTGACCGACTTCATCGACGTCTACGTCGGCACCTACCACTGGCACACCTTCAACCTGGCCGACAGCGGCATCACCATTGGCATCGTCCTGATCGCCTGGGACGCTCTGCGCTCCCACTTCGCGCGGCCCCGACCCGAGCCGCCCCTCTGAGGCCGCCGTGGAGGCCGCGCCCGGGCCGATCGCCCTCGAGGTCACCGCCGGGGACGCCGGCGAGCGCCTGGACCGCTGGCTCGCCGGCCGTCTCGGCGTGCCCCGCAACCAGGTGCAGGGGTGGATCCGGGCCGGCAGCGTCCTGGTCAACGCCCGGAGCGCCCGGCCCTCCCAGACACTCAGCGCCGGTGACCGCGTCACCGGCGAGCTTCCCGCCCCCGCGGCCGATCCCCGGGTGACTCCCGAGTCGGGCGAGCTGGTGGTGCTCTATGAGGACGACTGGCTGGTGGCCCTCGACAAGCCCGCCGGGATCGCCGTCCACCCCGGGGCCGGGCGCGCCACCGGTACACTGGTGCACCGCCTGCTCGCCCGCTATCCGGAGATGGCCGGCGTTGGCGGGCCGGGGCGGCCGGGCATCGTTCACCGCCTGGACCTGGGCACCAGCGGGGTGCTGGTGCTCGCCCGCCGCGCCGAGGCCTACCACCGCCTGGTGGCGGACTTCGCGGCCCGCCGGGTGGCCAAACAGTACCTGGCGATCGTCTACGGCAGCCCGCGGGAGCCCCGGGGCCGCATCGAGGCGGCGATCGGCCGCCACCCGACACGACGCAAAGAGATGACCCAACGCCCCGACGGCCGTCCCGCGACCACCGGCTACCAGCTGGTGGCGAGCGCCCGCGGGACGAGCCTGCTGGTGGTCGATCTCTTCACCGGGAGGACGCACCAGATCCGCGTCCATCTCAAGGCCCTCGGGCATCCCCTGGTGGGCGACCCGGTCTACGGCGAAGCGCGCTGGAAAGGGGCCGAGAGGGTGGCACAGGGGGTGCTGCGGGACTTTACCCGCCCCGCCCTCCACGCCTGGAGGCTGCGCCTGGCGCACCCCCAGGACGGCCGCCCGCTGGAGCTGGTGGCGCCTCCCCCGCCGGACCTGGCCGCCCTGTGGGCGAGGCTCTCGGGGGGCGAGATGGACAGCGCGTTGGCCGGCCTCGCCTGGACCTAGCCGACCACCGTGCTCCAGGCCGAGAGGTCCCCGGACTCGAAGCCGTCCGAGAAGATCGGCTGGGCGTCGACCGGCAGGTCCGGGCCCTGGACCACGCCCAACGGCGAGTAGCCGCTGTAGCCCGGGAAGATCGCCGAGAGGGCTGGGTTGCCCAGCCGCCGGATCAGGATCTCCGACAGCACGCGGCGGAAGTCCGTGGTGACCTCCAGGTCCCCCTCGTTGAGCTGGCCCTGCGCCAGCCCCGGCCAGCTGCCGTGGAGGCCGCCGATGGCATTGCCGGAGAGCACGAACATGTTGTTGCCGTGGCCGTGGTCGCAGCCCTGGGCGGAGTTCTCGTAGGCGCGGCGGCCGAACTCGCTCATCACCACCACGGTGAGCTTCGAGGTGTGAGGCGGGCTGCCCTCGTCGAGATCCTCGTAGAGGGCGGCCAAGCCACCGCAGAGCTCGCCCAGCAGCCCGGAGAAGTAGCCGCCCGAGCCATTGCCCTGGTTCTCGTGGGTGTCCCAGCCGCCGAGGTCGACGGTGGCCACCCGCAGGCCCACGTCGAGCTTGACCAGCTGGGCAATGGTCTGCAGGTTCTGGCCGAACCAGGTGTCGGGATAGCTCACTCCCGGGCGCGGGGTATAGCCCCCCGAGGCGTAGAGCTCGATGATGTCGACCGCGTCCAGGGCCTGGAGGCCGGCCTGGTGCAGCCAGCTGGTGTCCGACTCGTAGAGGTTGCGCAGGGTCACCCGCTGGAGGTCCCGGTAACGCCAGGGGCCGATGTCGAGGGAAAAGTCCCCCGGGCTGCCCATGTTGATGGTCTCGTCCGAGCCGAGCTGAGACAGAGGCTGCAGGCCGCCCACCGCGAGTGACGGCACCAGGATACCCGAGGGCAGGTTGCCGGCGGTCTGGAGGTGGCGGGTCAGCCAGCCCGAGGAAGTGTTCGAGACCCCGGGAGTGCCCAACTCCATCCAGTTCATGGAGTCGAAGTGGCTGCGCTCGTTGGCCGACATGCCCACGGCCTGGATGACCGCCAGCTTGCCGTCCTGGAACAGGGGGTAAAGGGGCGCTGCCGCCGGATGGAGGCCGAAGGCGGTCTGGCCGTTGGGCCCGACCACCGAGCCCAAGTTGTAGGGCTGGACCGAGGCCACCGGCACCTGGAGGCCGGGGCGCAGCGACTGGTAGAAGCCGCGGTCATTGCCGCCTGAAGGCACCACGACGTTCAAACCGTCCTGACCGCCGCGCAGGAAGAGCACCACCAGGGTCTCGTTGTTCGAGCCATCGGGCGAGGCGAAGGCGAGGGAGTTGAAGCGCGAGCCGGAGAGGGCCGCGATGGCGGCCGAGCAGCCCATGACGAAGCCGCGGCGGGTGATCTGACAGGAACAGCTGGACATGGTTCGAATCTCCCCTTTGCGCGCTAGCGCCACAGGAACTCGGGTGACATGAGCATCACGGCGACGAGCGAGCGCAGGCGGTCCTGCGTGGCCTCGTCGGTGTCGAGCGGCAGGTCGAAGTCGGGGTTGTGCCCGGCCGCCATGAAGTCCACGAACTGCTCGCGGTCGGCCACGGGGATGGAGCGGGCGAAGACCCGACCGACCCAGAAGTCGACGATCTCGTTGGCGGTGCGCACACCGATGGGCGTCTGGCCGATCACGTTGAGGCGCCAGACGCCGCTGGCCTGCTGCTGGTCGACCAACCAGCTCGACAGCCGCCAGAGGGCCACGCGGGGGGAGCTGGCCTGCCAGGCTCCTCGCACGTCGGGATGGCCGTTGGGAGGATGCCAGCCGAAGATCACCTGATTGCCCTTCTCGAACAGCCAGTGGAGGGACGAGGTGTCCTGCATGTCCGGGTGCCAGGTGTTCCAGTCCGCGGGGAAAGGGATTTGGTAGTAGAAGCGCATCTCGGCGTTGGTGGCGCGCAGGGAGGAGACCACGATCTCGAACGGGCGCTTGATCTTCTCGCCCCAGGTGGTCTTGAACTCGTTCGACAACAGGATGTGCCGCATCACCTGCTTGATCTGGTCCGGGGCCTGCCACAGGCTGGTGAACAGCGCCGCCGCCGAGTCGACGATTGCGGCCGGCGGGAAGTCACCGATGAAGCGGCGGCAGAGCTTCCTGGCGATGAAGCGGCCGGTGGCCGGGTGCTGCGCCAGCACGTCGAGGGCCGCCTGACCGTCGCCCAGGGCCGTGCCGCCGGCCGGGATCGGGGTACCGAGCAGGATCTTCGCCTCGGTCGAGTGGAGGTCGTTGCGGTACACCGGCTGGCCGGTGGTACCGGGCTGCTGCCAGATCCAGTCGATGTCGAAGGTCCAGCCGGTCAGACACCGGGCGAGATCCTTGACGTCGTCCTCGCAGTAGCCGAGGGGCACCCCATTGCCGTCCACCGGCACGTTGGCCCGGGGGGTGTTGCCGTAGGAGACCACCGCACCCAGGCAGTGCAGCTCCATCTGCTCGCGGGCGAAGTTCTCGTTCGAGTAGCCGAGGCCGCCGTCGGCGAAGTTCAAGAAGTTGTCGAGGTACATCAGCATCGCCGGCGAGCGGGTCACCGCCTCGAGCAGGGTGCGGAAGTTACCGAGGGCGTTGGCCCGCATCACGTCGCGGTCGTAGTGGGCCCACAGCGGCCCCTCGATGAACTCGTAGGCGTAGGCGCTGAAGTGGTTGTGCCAGAAGTGGACCATCGACTCGAAGAGCTGGCGCTTGCTGTAGACGGCGCGGGTCCAGGTCGCCAGCTCGGTCTCGAGGGCTGGCTGGATGCGCACCTCCCAGTCCTGCGGCTCGGCCAGGTGATGGTCCTGGAAGAGCTGGGTGAGGCTCTTGCCGAGGGTCTGGTACTGCGAGGCGGTGATGCGGCCGTTGCAGTCGGTGTCGGTGATCGATGCCGGGTTGAGCTGTTGGTCGACGTAGGCGGTGAGTCGGGCGTCGTCGTTGCCGCCCAGGGCCTGGAAAGCCTCGATGTCACCGGGCCGGGGCCCGAAAGCGATGCGGTTGAGCGCCACCACCGCCAAGGGCGGCAGCGTCACGGCCGGCGAGGTGCCCGGCTCGGGCTGCGGCCGGTCTGGGCGGCGCATGCCCGAAGGTGCCCGGTAGCCGGGCGCGAGTTTGTTCGAAAAGGCCCCGAAGAGGCCGCGGCCCGCTCGTGCGGCGGGCTGGATGGCAAGAGATGGGATGGGATGGGATGGGTTCGGCCCTCGCATGCTCGAGGCTCCTCCTGACGGAAAGAAGAGATCGTCTCCGGAAAGCGGGATCGGACGGGCCGATGTATACAGCTATTGGAATTAAACGTCAATATCCTGGCGGACCGGGATCGAGACGGCGAAGAGGGAGAGCACCGGCAGACCCCAGCGTCGCCGCAGGAGGTCTCGCTCGAGGCGCTCACGGGCCCGCACCAGCTCGGCCTCGGGCAACCGGGCCGCCACCCGGGCCAGGGCAGCCTCGAGCTGGGCCGCTGCCTCGCGGCGGGCCTCCGCGCCTTCCCGCTCGGCCAGGGAGGCGAGCAGCTCGTTCTCGAGAGCGGCCAGCCCCTTCTCCACCGCCTCGGCGTCCCCGGCCAGTCCGCGGATGCGCTCCTGCCAGCTCGCACGCTCGGGAAGCGCCACGGGCAAGCCGTCAGCGAGCAGGGCGAGCAGGGGCTCGGGCTCCAGCACGGCCGCCGTCTCGCTCGGGGCGGCGCCCACCTGGAGCTCCCGGAACTGCAGCCAGGCGGCCTCGACGGCGGGTACGCAGTAGCGCAGCCCGATGTAGGACCGCTTCTTCTCCCGCTCCCGTCGCTCGCGCACCGCTTTGCCGATGGCCGGCAGGACGATGGTCAGGGGGATCCCTTCCTGAAACCACTTCCTGGCCCGGTGGTAGTCGTCCCGCACCAGGGGGTTGCCCGAGTCCCGCTGCTTCTGGAAGTACTCCTCGATGGCCTTGAAGTACTCGTACTCGGGACTATGCTCGAGGCCGGTTGCGCTCATAGATCATTCTCAGGCCCACCAGCGTCAGGTCCCGATCCACCTTGCGGATGAAGCGTGAGCCGGCCGCCACCAGCTCGGCCTGGCCGCCAGTGGCCACGACCTGTTCGAGCTGGGGCATCTCGGCGTGCAAGCGCTCGAGGATGCCGTCGACCAGACCGAGGTAGCCGTAGTAGATGCCGGCCTGCATCGCCGCCCCGGTGTTGCTGCCCACCAGCTGGCTGGGGCGCTTCAGGTCCACTCGGTAGAGCCGCGAGGCGTGGGCGAACAGGGCCTCGGCCGAGATGCCGATGCCGGGAGCGATGATCCCGCCCACGTACTCGCCGTGGACGTTCACCACGTCGAAGGTGGTCGCCGTGCCGAAGTCCACCACCACCACCGGCGTGCCGTAGACCTCCCGCGCGGCCAGGGCGTTGACGATGCGATCCGCTCCCACTTCGGCCGGGTTGTCGTAGCGGATCGGCATGCCGGTCTTGATCCCCGGCTCGACGAACAGGGCGGCACGGCCGAAGAAGCGCTCCGACAGGCGCTCGAGGGTCGAGTGCATGGGCGGCACCACCGAGGAGACGATGACTCCCTCGGCCTGATCCATCATCAGGCCCGCCCGGGCGAAAAGCGGCATCAGCAGCGAGCCGTATTCGTCGGCCGTGCGGTCATGAACGGTGGCCAGCCGGAAGCTCTCGACGAGCTCTTCGCCGAGGTAGACGCCGAACACGGTGTTGGTGTTGCCCACGTCCACCGCGATGAGCATCGGTCGCTCGGTCTGGCTCATTCGAGGATCTCCCCGGCCGAGAGGATCCGCTCGCCGGACGGTGTGGCCAGACGAAGGTAGCCCCGCGGGTCGAAGCCCAGGAAGGTCCCCTCGACCGGCTCCTCCCCGACCCGGCACCGCAGGGTCGAGCCGGGACGAAGGCTCGACCGCTGCTGGTAGCGCTCCACGGTCTCGGCCATGGAGCGCGCGGCATCGAGCTCTTCGATCACCGTCGAAACCAGCCTCGCCGCCACCGCCGCCAAGTCGGGCACGCTGGAGCCCCAGGCACCGAGGGTGGTGGCGTTCGGTGCCGGCGGCTGCTCGGCAGGGGCGGCGTGGTTGATCCCGAAGCCGATCACCGCCGCCCGGCCCTCGTTCGCCTCGACCACTTCGATCAGGATGCCTCCCAGCTTGCGACCCTCGACCAGCAGGTCGTTCGGCCACTTCAGCCGGCAGACGCCGGCACCCAGGAGCCGGTCCACGCCGTCGGCGAGCCCGACGGCGACGGCGAGAGGCAGGGGCTCGAGGGGGCGGTCGGTCCCCAGCGGCTCGAGCAACGTAGCGTAGATCCCCTGGCCCGCCGGGCTCGCCCAGGCATTGCCACGCCTCCCCCGCCCCCGGCTCTGCTCCCAGGCGAGGACCAGGGTGCGGCCGAGATCGCTGTCCTCTTCCAGGATCGCCTGGGCCATGCGGCGCGCCACCGCGTTGGTGGAGCCCACACGGCGCACCACCACCAGGTTCTCACAGGCACCGAGCGCGGCCTGTCGTACCGCGGCGACGAAAGTCGGGAATCCGTTCACGATCCGGCGCAGCTCTGCCCGTCAGCCCCGTCTCAGGCTTCGAGCTGCGCCTCGAGCTCCTTCAACCGCTCCTTGACGGCCAGCTCGGCCAGGTCGGGCACCACCTCCCACGCCACGTCACGGACCACTCGATCGCCGATCAGCTCGACGACTCGGCGCGCGATGCGGTCGACGTCGGCGTCGGATAGCGCGGTGGACGCGCTCACCGCCGCCTCGGCCGGCGCAGTCACCGCCGGCGCAGCCACGGGCTCGACGGGCGCCGGAGCGACCGGAGGCGCGGCCTCGAAGAACTCGGGTTCGAGGGCCGGCTCAGGGGTGAAGGCTGGTTCGGGCTCTGGGGCCAGATCGGGCTCTGGGGCCAGATCGGGCTCCGAGGTCAGCTCGGGCTCGGAGGCCGGCTCGGGCTCGGCGAGGATGGGCTCCGGGGCCCAGGCTACCTCGATCGGCAGGGTCGGCTCAGCGGCGAGAGCGGGCTCCTCGGCCCGGGCGGGCTCGAAGAGGGGCTCTGGCTCGCTGAAGCGCAGGGGCTCGTAGCTCGACCCGAGCCCGGCGAAGGGCTCGGTGGCGAGCGGCGCCTCGAGCGTCGGAGTTTCGAAGGCGGAGGGCTCCCACGCGGCGGGCTCGACCTCGATCTCAGCCCTCTCCTCCGACCAAGAAAGGTCGGTCATGGCAGGGGCCGCTGCCAGATCTTCGAAGGCGGGAGGAATTGGCTCGACGTCCGAGAAGGGCAGGCCGATCCCGGTGTCGGCGAAGGCCGGTGCCGAGATCTCCGGCTCCTCGAGCAGAGGAGAGTCGAAGTCGGGCCACGGAGTCGCCTCGGCGACCGGCGCCGGTTCCTCGACCGCCGCGGTGCCCAGCAACTGCCTCACCGTGCCGAGCAGCTCCTGGGAGTCGAAGGGCTTCTTCAAGTTGGCATTGGCCCCGCTGGCCGCCGCCTCACGTTCGTCGAAGGGCTCGAAGGTGCCGACCAGCAGCAGCACCGGGACGTCCGGGAAGACCTGCTTCGAGGCCCGGCAGACCTGATAACCCGAGGCACCGGGCATGTGGACGTCGGCGATCACCAGGTCCGGGCGCATCTCACCCAGCTTGCTCACGGCGGCGTCGCCGTTGCTGACCGAGACCACGGAATAGTCCTCGTCCATGAACGTCAGCTCGATCACCTTCTGGATGGTGACGCTGTCGTCGGCGAGCAGGATCGTGCGCATGGGTCCTCCCGGAAGGGAATCAGGCGGCGTCGAGCCGCTGACGAAGGTAATCGACGATGGAGCCGGTGGGGGTTCCGGGGAGGAAGATCTCGTCCACCCCGGCGTCCTTCAAGCCTGTGATGTCCTGCTCGGGAATGATGCCGCCGGCGAAGACCAGGATGTCCGCGGCGTCGTCCGCGCGCAGCAAGCGGGTGACCTCCGGCAGCAAGACGTTGTGGGCGCCGGAGAGGATGGACAGGCCGACCGCGTCCACGTCCTCCTGGACCGCGGTGGCGGCGATCTGCTGGGGAGTCTGGCGAAGGCCGCTGTAGATGACCTCGAATCCGGCGTCTCTCAAGGCCCGGGCCACGACCTTGGCGCCACGGTCGTGACCGTCCAGCCCGGGCTTGGCGATCAGAATCCGGTACTTCCTTCCCGAGTTCGTTGTTGGGCTCATTGCGCACGCATTCTAGAACACCGCCGGCTCTTCGTAGGTACCGAAGACCTCGCGCAGGGCGTCGCTGATCTCGCCGACCGTGCAGTAGGCCTTCACGCAGTCGAGGATCAGCGGCATGGTGTTCTCCTGGCCGGCGGCGCCCCGCTTCAAGGCGTCCAGGGTCCGGCCCACCGCACCGTGGTCGCGACGACTCTTGGCGGCCTCGAGCGACGCCAGCTGCTTGGCCGCCACCTCCTCGCCGATGTAGAGGATCTCGATCGGCTTGTCGTCGTCGACGGTCAAGGCGTTCAAGCCGACGACCAGCTTGGTGTCGTCCTCCACCGCGCGCTGGTAGGCGTAGGCGGCGTCCATGATCTCGCGCTGGGGGAAGCCGGCTTCGATCGCCTCGACCATGCCACCCAAATCGTCGATGCGCCGGAAGTAGCCGAAGGCGCCATCGACCATTCGGCGGGTCATCTCTTCGATGAAGTAGCTGCCGCCCAGGGGGTCGACGGTGTTGATCACCCCCGACTCGTGGGCCAGGATCTGCTGCGTCCGCAGGGCGATGCGGGCGTTCTCCTCGGTCGGCAACGCGAGGGTCTCGTCGAGGGCGTTGGTGTGCAGGGACTGGGTGCCGCCGAGCACCGCCGCCAGAGCCTGGATGGTGGTGCGCACGACGTTGTTGATCGGCTGCTGGGCGGTCAGCGAGCAGCCGGCCGTCTGGGTGTGGAAGCGCAGCATCCAGGAACGAGGGCTCCGGGCGCCATAGCGGTCGCGCATCACCGTCGCCCAGATCTTGCGCGCAGCACGGAACTTCGCGATCTCCTCGAAGAAGTCGTTGTGGCTGTTGAAAAAGAAGGACAGCCGCGGCGCGAACTCGTCCACCGGCAGGCCGGCGTCGATGCCGTACTGAACGTATTCCATGCCGTCGCGCAGGGTGAAGGCGAGCTCCTGGAGCGCGGTCGAGCCGGCCTCGCGGATGTGATAGCCGGAGATCGAGATGGTGTTCCAGCGCGGCACCTGGCGGGCCGCGAATGCGAACTGATCGGTGACCAGTCGCATCGAGGGCCGCGGCGGGAAGATGTACTCCTTCTGCGCGATGTACTCCTTCAAGATGTCGTTCTGGAGCGTGCCGCTGACCTTGCGCCGGATGTCCACGCCCTGCTTCTCGGCCACTGCCAGGTACATGGCGAAGAGGATCGGGGCGGTCGAGTTGATGGTCATCGAGGTGGTGACCTCGTCGAGCGGAATGCCGTCGAAGAGGGTCTCCATGTCCGCCAGGGTATCGACCGCCACGCCGCATTTGCCGACCTCACCGGTCGACATCTCGTGGTCCGAGTCGTAGCCGTAGAGAGTCGGCAAGTGGAAGGCGACCGAGAGGCCGGTCTGGCCCTGGGAGAGCAGATACTTGAAGCGGGCGTTGGTGTCCGCCGCGGTACCGAAGCCGGCGAACTGACGCATGGTCCAGAGCCTGCCGCGGTAGCCCGTGGGGTGGATGCCACGGGTGTAGGGGAACTCGCCGGGGACGCCGAGGTCACGCTGGGGATCGATGTCGGCGACCTGCTCCGGGGTCACCAGGTGCGGCACCTCCATCCCGGAGACCGTGGTGAAGTCGGTCTTCCAGAAGGGGCGCTCCTCGAGAGCCTGGGCCCGAGCCTGTTCCCAACGGGCCCGAGCTTGCGCCATCTCGGGTGGGGAGGTGTCGCTGAGAGCGGGCTCTTCGACGGCGACCAGGTCGGGGCTCTTGACGGGCATCGGGCTCTCCTCGGGAGGGTCCTGGACTGGGCTCGGCCAGAGAGTATATGCCGGGAGGCCCGGCGCCCCGGGACCAAGGTGGGCCGGTCCAGTCGCTCCGGGCTCCAGCATGCCTCGAGCGCTCTTCTGGAAGTTCGGGCACATGCACACAGCCGCATTTGACTGGGCCTGAGTGACTTCGTACCATTGGCCCGTTTCAATATCCTGCTCGCTTCACCTTTACCCCAATCGGCCGGCGTCCGAAGGTGGAGATTTTCGGCTCGGGCCGGCCCTGCGAAGGAGGCGTCGATGACTACCGCGTCGAGGAGAGCGCTCTCGTGCTTGGCGATCCTGGGGCTCGCCGCCCTGCCGGTCTGGGCTCAGAGCCATGAGAACTTCACCGGCGCACCGGAGGCGCCCCTGCCGGCCAGCAACGGCCCGATCTGGCAGGGCCCCGAGGGCACGGTCCTGTGGAACAACGGCCCCTTGGTCACCCATCCCGGCGCGGGCTTCGGGGGGGCGGACGAGAGTCGGTTGCAGAGCGTCTCACTGACCATGAACACCATCGGTTTCGGCCACCAGGTGCTCAACAACAACCGAGTCGCCGACGACTTCACCGTCCCCGCCGGCGGTTGGAACATCAACGCCATCACCTTCTTCGCCTACCAGACCGGCTCGACCACGACCAGCACCTTCACCGCCGTCAACTTCCGCATCTGGAACGGCCCGCCCAACGCCGGCGGCATGGTCGTCGTGGACATGAGCGGCCTCGCCACCCTGAGCTCGAGCACCTTCGCCAACATCTATCGGGTCACCGAGACCACCATCGGCAACAACACCCGGCCGGTCTTCGCCAACACGCAGAACGTCGCCATCAACCTCGGGCCGGGGACCTACTGGCTGGATTGGCAGACCAACGGCACGCTGGCGTCGGGACCCTGGGCGCCGCCGGTGACGATGATCGGCACCGCGACCACGGGCAACGGCCTGCAGAGCCTCGCCGGAACCTGGGGCCTGGCCCTCGACACCGGTGCAGCCATGGCCCAGCAGGCTTTCCCGTTCATCATCGAGGGGACGTTGGGAGCCTCGAGCGACCTGGCGGTCACCAAGAGCTGCACCAACGGTTCGGTGGGCGGCAACGCCACCTGCACCATCACCGTGACCAACAACGGCCCGGACTCGGCGAACAGCGTGGTGGTCACCGACTCCCTGCCGGCCGGTCTCACCTACGTCAGCAACGACTGCGGCGCCGGCTTCGCCAACCCCACCCTGACCTGGAACGTCGGCACCCTCGCCAACGCGGCGAGCGCGACCTGCAACGTGGTGGTGACCTCGGCAGTGGCGGCCATGTACACCAACACGGCCACCGCCACCAGCAACAGTTCCGATCCCTCCCCGAACAACAACTCCGGCAGTGACACCTTCGACTTCACGGCCTTGGTCAGCGACGTGTCGGTGACCAAGAGCTGCACCGAGACGGTTCCGGGCGGCAACGCCACCTGCACCATCACGGTCAGCAACGCCGGCCCGGACGCGGCCACCAACGTGGTGGCGACCGACGCCATCCCGGCCGGGCTGACCTACGTCAGCAACGACTGCGGCGCCGTCTTCGCCAGCCCGAACCTGACCTGGACGATCGGTGCCCTGGCCGCCAACGCCAGCGTCAGCTGCAACGTCCTGGTCACCTCCGCGGTGGCCGGCACCTTCACCAACACGGCGATCGTCTCGGCCGACGGCCAGGATCCTGCGACCAGCAACAACTCCAGCACCTCGACCTTCGGCTTCGTCGTCGGGCCGCCGGGCATCCCGACCCTCGGCGGCTGGGGCCTCGCCGCTCTGGTGGTCCTGCTGGTGGGTAGCGCGCTGTTCGTCTTGCGCCGGCGCGGCTAGCTCCCGCAGCTTTCGGCTCTCTCGAAGGCCCTCGGTCCAGTGGACCGGGGGCCTTTTCGCTTTGGGCTATGCTCCCGCCATGCGTCCCTTCGGCCTCGTCCTTGCCGCCCTCCTCTTCGTGTCGACCGCTCACGCCGAGGACCGGCGGTGGGATCTCGCTCCCCTGGCCCTGCCGCCGCTGCCGAGCGCTCCTGCCGGGGGGCCGATCTGGCCCGGACCGGTGAGCCCCATCTTCGATAACGGCCCCCTGGCCAGCTCCCTCGGCACGGGAGTCGGGGGTGCCGACGAGAGCATCCTGGAAGGGATCACCTTGGGCATGGTGGTGCTCGGCTGGGGCCACCAGCTCATCGACCAGGCCCGCCTGGCCGACGACTTCGTGGTCCCTCCCGGCCAGCTGTGGCGCGTCGATCGCGTGGTGGTCTTCGGCTACCAGACCGGCTCCCCCTTGACCAGCACCTTCACCGCCCTGAACTTCCGAATCTGGCGTGGACGTCCCGGGCTGCCGGGCAGCGAAGTGGTCTTCGGTGACGAGGTGACCAACCGGCTGGTCAGCTCCGAGTGGAGTGGCGTCTATCGGGTGCGCGAGGAACTCGCCGGCCAGGTGGGCGACCGGCCGATCATGGCCAACGTCGGCGCGGCCGGGGTGCTTCTCGAACCAGCCCAGTACTGGCTGGACTTCCAAGCCGATGGCACCCTGACCACCGGCCCCTGGGGGCCGCCGATCTCCCGCCTGGGCGCCACCTTCACCGGCGATGCCATGCAGTCGAACGACAACGGCCTCACCTGGGTGCCCATCCGCGACTTCGGCAACGACATGTTCCAGGGCCTACCCTTCATCCTGGAGGGCGAGGCGGTACAGTCGCTCGAGGTGCCGGCGGTCTCGGCGCTGGGCCTGGTGGTGATGGTGATCGGCCTAGCGGGGGCCGGGGCCATCTTATCGCTCAGGCGTCGCGCCGGCCCAGCATCACCCGGGCAATGACCAGCCGCTGCATCTCGCTTGTGCCTTCGTAGATCGTGGTCACCCGTACGTCGCGGTAGAGGCGGGCGATCTCGTACTCCTCGGAAAAGCCGTTGCCGCCGTGGATCTGCAGGGCCTCGTTCACCGCCCGGTTGGCGGCCTCGGAGGCGTAGAGCTTGGCCTGGCTGGCGCGCAGACCGGCCTCCCGCGAATGGCAAGCGGCGGCCCCGGCGTAGACCAGGCCACGGGACGCTGCCAGCTCGGTGGCGATCGCCGCGAGCTTGAACTGCACCGCCTGGTGCTGGGCGATCGGGACGCCGAACTGCATCCGGTCGCGGGCGTAGGAGGCTGCCAGCTCGAGGGACCGTTGATGGATCCCCAGGGCCTGGGCGGCGATGCCCAGGCGGGAGTGGTCGAGAGTGGCGAGGGCGATTCTGAAGCCCTGGCCCTCCTCCCCCAGCAGATGGTCGGCGGGGATGCGGCAGCCCGAGAAATGGATCGCCGCCGTCTTCGAGGCCCGCAGGCCGATCTTCTCCTCCGCCGCGCCCACCGCGAAGCCGGGCGCGTCGGCCGGCACCACGAAGGCGCTGATCCCCTTCTTGCCCGCGGCCGGGTCGGTCTTGGCCAGCACCACGAAGTAGCCCGCCACCCCGGCGTTGGTGATCCAGGCCTTCTCACCGTCGAGGATCCACTCGCCGCCCTCCCGGCGGGCGCTGGTGCGCATTGAGCCGATGTCGCTGCCGGAGCTCGGCTCGGTCAGGCCGAAGCCACCCAGCGTCCGGCCCGAAGCCAGCTCGGCCAAGGGGCCGCGCTTGAGCTTCTCGCTGCCAAAGGTGAGGATCGGCCAGCCGCAGACCGAGCTGCTGACGCTGACGGTGACCGCCACCGAAGGACAGACCCGCGCCAACTCCTCGATCGCCAGCACGTAGGCCACGATGTCCATGCCCGCCCCGCCGTACTCGTCGGGCACGAAGATGCCCAGCAGGCCCATCTCCCCCAGCTCCCGGAGGATCTCGGACGGAAACGTGTGGTGGCGATCCCGCTCGGCCAATCCGGGCCGGATGCGTTCCTCGGCGAAGCGCCGCACGGTGTCCCGCAGCAGCTCCTGGTCTTCGGAGAGACCGAAGTCGACGCCTTCACCGCTCAAGCCCACAGCTGCCCCTCAGCTCCGGTTGAGCACCCAGTCGGCGATCACCATCCGCTGGATCTCGCTGGTGCCTTCGTAGATCTCGGTGATGCGCGCGTCGCGGAAGTAGCGCTCGACGTTGTACTCCTTGGTGTAGCCGTAGCCGCCGTGGATCTGCAGGGCCTTGTTGGTCACCCGCTGGGCCATCTCGGAAGCGAAGAGCTTGGCCTGGGCGGCCTCCAGGGTGTAGCGCTTGCCGTTGTCCTTGAGCCAGGCCGCCTTCCAGGTCATGAGGCGGGCGGCGTCGACCTCGGTCTGCATGTCTGCGAGGTAGAACTGGATGGCCTGGAAGCTCGAAAGGGGCTGGCCGAACTGCTCGCGCTGGCGGGCGTAGGCCAGGGCCTCGTCGAGCGCCGCCTGGGCGATGCCCACGGCCTGGGCGGCGATGCCGATGCGGCCGCCGTCGAGGGTGCTCATGGCCACCTTGAAGCCCTCGCCGTCCTGCCCCAGCCGCTGGTCGGCGGGGATGCGCATGTCGGTGAAGGCCAGCTCGGTGGTGCCCGAGGCGTTGACGCCCAGCTTGTGCTCGTGCCCGCCATGGTGGTAGCCCGGGGTGTCCGCCGGCACGATGAAGGCGGTGATGCCACGGTACTTGCTGGCCAGGTCGATCGAGGCGAAGACGATCGCCGTGTCGGCGTGGGTGCCGTTGGTGATGAAGACCTTGTTGCCGTTGAGCACGTAGTCGTCGCCGTCACGCCGCGCCGTGGTGCGCAGGGCGGCGGCGTCGGAGCCGGCTCCGGGCTCGGTCAGGGCGAAGCAGCCGAGCTTCCGGCCGCTCGCCAGGGGCGCCAGGAAGCGCTGCTTCTGCTCCTCGGTGCCGAAGCGCAGCAGGGGATCACAGACCAGGGAGTTGTTGACCGAGAGGATGACGCCGCTGTTGGCACAGGCGCGGCTGATCTCTTCGATCACCAGGCAGTAGGAGAGGTTGTCCATGCCCGCCCCGCCCCAGGCATCGGGGACGGCGACCCCGGCCAGGCCGAGCTCCCCTGCCTGGTCGTAGAAGGCGCGGGGGAACTCGCCGGTCTGATCGATCTCTTTGGCCCGAGGGGCCACGACTTCCAAGGCGAAGCGACGGATGGTCTCGGCGAGGAGCTTCTGCTCCTCGGTCAGCTCGATCTGCATGCTCGCTCCTCGGCTCAGCTGCCGACGCCGAGGCCGCGGGTGTGCTTGCCCAGGCGGTTTCGGTAGACCTTGTCCATGGCTTCGCGGAGGGCGTCCATGCGACCCTTCTGCGCCGCTTCGCTGCTCTTGACGAGGAGGGGCCACTCGAACTCCGCGCCGTCGCTGACCACCGCGCGCCAGGAGCCCGCCTTGGCGTCCCACTGCCCTTCGCCCTGCTCGCCGGAGAGCCTCCAGCCCGTGGGCAGATAGCTCTCGATCTCGGTACGCGTGTAAACAACTGGAAAATCGCTGCTCATGATCGGCGATTCTGTCTCACCTGCCGGCCCCACGCCAAGCCCGAGCCCCCAGCCGCTGGCCGATCAGCATCGACAGCTCCAGGGCCTGCTCGTAGTTCAGCCGTGGGTCCACCTGAGACTCGTAGCTCCTCGCCAGGTCGACTTCCTTCAAGCCCCGGGCTCCGCCCAGGCACTCGGTGACGTTCTCGCCGGTCAGCTCGAAGTGCACGCCACCGAGGCCGGATCCGAGGTCGCGGTGGATCTCGATGGCCTGCTCGAGCTCGGAGAGGATGTGGTCGAAGCGGCGGGTCTTGAGACCGTTGCCGGCGGTGATGGTGTTGCCGTGCATCGGGTCGCAGCACCACAGGGGGCTGCGACCGGTGCGCTTCACGGCCTCGATCAGGGGCGGCAGCTCCTGAGCGATGCGGGCGGTGCCGAAGCGGTGGATCAACGTCAGCCGGCCGGGCTCGCCATCCGGATCGAGCACCTCGAGGAGCCGCAGCAGGGTCTCGCGGCCCGTGCTGCCGCCGACCTTGACGCCGATCGGGTTGGCGATGCCGCGGAAGTACTCGACATGGGCCTCGTCCGGGTCGTTGGTGCGCATGCCGATCCAGGGCATGTGGCAGGAGAGGTCGTACCAGCCCGAGCGATGGGGCACCCGGCGGGTCTGAGCCTGCTCGTAGGGCAGGTGGAGGCCCTCGTGGCTGGTGAAGAAGTCCACCCGGCTGACGTTTCTGATGTCGGCCCGAGAGAGGGTCTCCATGAAGTGGATCGACTCGCCGATCGACGCCGCGATGGCCCGGTACTGGTCGGCCAGCGGCGAGTGCTCGACGAAGTCCAGGTCCCAGTACTCGGGGTGGTGCAGGTCGGCGAAGCCACCGTCGGTCAAGGCGCGGATGAAGTTGAGGGTCAGGGCCGCCCGCTCGTAGCCGCGCAGCATCAGCTCGGGATCCGGTCGCCGGGCCGCCGGGGTGAAGGCGATGCCGTTGATCAGGTCGCCCCGGTAGGCCGGCAGGGTGAGGCCCGCGCGGGTCTCGTAGTCCGCCGAGCGCGGCTTGGCGTACTGGCCGGCGAAGCGCCCGACGCGGATCACCCTCTTCTTGGTGGCGAAGATCAGCACCAGGCTCATCTGGAGCAGGATCTTGAGCTTGTTGGCGATCTTGCCCGAGTCGCAGGCTTCGAAGCTCTCCGCGCAGTCGCCGCCCTGGAGCAGGAAGGCCTCGCCCCGGGCCGCCTCGCCGAGCTGGGTCTTGAGGTTCTCGACCTCCCAGGAGGTCACCAGGGGAGGAAGTCGGGACATTCGCCGGACGACGTCCTCGACCGCCACTGGATCCTCGTAAGGGGGCTGCTGTCGGATCGGCTTCCCGCGCCAGGACTCTGGAGTCCAAGGGTCTGGGAGGCTTTTCAATGCCTTCATGGCCGAAATCCTACACCGCCGCTCCTCCCGTCGGTTCGCACGCTGGCGGCCGTGGCACTACGATTGCGTAGACCGACGTGAAAGCAGCCGAGATTCCCGGAGCCCCAAGATGAGATCGAAAGCACTCCTCCCGTCCCTTGTCGCCCTCCTCGGGCTCTGCCCGCTTCCCCTCCCCGCCCAAACCAGCGCCAACCAGACCGGCTCCGAGGCCGACCTCAGCGAGCGGCTCGAGGTCAACGTCGTCAACCTCGACGTGTACGTGACGGACGGCTCCGGGCGCCCGATGACCGGCTTGACGAGGGAGGACTTCATCGTCCGTGACGGCGGCAAGGCGGTGCCCCTGAGCCACTTCGAGGAGGTGAGCGCGCTGCGGGTCGCCCCGGGCTCCGCGCAGCCGCCGGCGACGGCCGCTCCGGCGGTCCCGCCCGAGCCCTTGATGCTGGTGATCTACGTCGACAACTCGCACAGCCGCGCCGGCGGCCGCCAGACCCTGGTCTCGGCGTTGCGCTCCTTCGTAGCTTCGCAGCTCGAGCCCCAGGATCTGGTGATGGTCTCCAGTTTCACCCACGACGTGCAGGTGCTCCTGCCTTTCACCACCGACCGCGCCGCCCTCGCTACCGCCCTCGACCGGCTGGAAGCCCAGCCCGCTCTGGGAAACCAGATCGACCAGGAGTGGGACGATGCCCTGGAAGTCGCCGCCGCGGTCATGGACGACGACGAGGCGACCAAGCCGCACCTCGCGGAGGCGGCGGCCCGGCCCTACACCGAATCGATCACCCACCGGAGCTTGACCGCCCTCGAGGCGGGCACCGAGCTGGTGACCACCCTCGGTACCTTGCCCGGCCGCAAGAGCCTGATCTACGCCAGCGACGGCATCGACCTGCGGCCGGGCAGCGCCCTGCTCAATGCCCTGCTCAACGCCCCCACCCTTTCCCAGGGCGGCTCCGCCAGCCTGCGCTCGGAGAGCAACGACATCGTCTTCGCGGCCAAGAAGTTCACCGCCGCGGCCAACGCCGCCCGGGTGACTCTCTACCCCCTCGACATGGGCGGAGCCCGGGCTCGCGCTTCGGGCAGCGCCGTCGCCAACGAGGCGCGCCAGAGCCTCCAGGACTCCCTCTCCCTCTTCGCCCAGGAGACCGGGGGTCGGGCCCTGCTCAACGCCGCCAACCTCGGCGGCGATCTCGGCCGGGTGCTCGCGGACCGGGAGGGCTACTACTCGATCGCCTTCGAAAGCCCGCGCCGCGGGTTGGGCGAGGTGCACCTCCTCGAGGTCGAGGTCAAGAGGAAGGGGGCGCGTACCCGCTATCGCCAGAGCTACCGCGACGGTGCCGAGGAGGACGCCAAGCGTCAGGCCCTCTTCGCCGCCCTCTGGCTGGGCGAGAAGTCCAACCCCCTGGAGATCCGGATCGAGCCGGCCGGGCCGGCGGTGGCTGGGGACGATGGGCTCTACCTGGTGCCGATCCGCATCGGCGTACCGCTCGCCAACCTCTACCTGGCCGAGGGACCGACCGAGCGCAAGGGCGAAATTGAGGTGTTCGTCACCGCCGTGGGCAAGGATGGCGAGCGCTCTTCCATGGCAAGATCCACGGTAGCCGTCCGCGTTCCAGCCGAGCGATGGGAGAGGGCCCGCGGGCAGCTCTTCGGGTACGAGATCAAGCTCCGGATGCGCCCCGGGCTGCAACAGCTGGCCGTGGGCGTGGAAGATCGCCAGGCGGCTACCACCTCTGTGGTCACACACGAGATCCGCGTCGGCGCGACCGGCTCCTGAAGGGCCGGGCCGCCGCGCAGGGAGACCAACCAGATGAGCGCATTGTCCCCTCTTCTGCTCGCCCTCGCTCTCGGCCTACCCACGCAAGGTGGCACGCCCCCTCCCGCGCTCTCCGAGACGGTGGAGGTCAACCTGGTCAACGTCGACGTCCACGTCACCGACCGCAGCGGCCAGGCGATCCGGGGGCTCCAGGCGCAGGACTTCGAGGTGCGGGACAACGGCAGGGTCGTGGCCGTCACCCACTTCGAGGAGATCGGCGATTTCTCCACCGGCCGAGACATCGCCGCCAACCGGACGGTGAGGGCCCCCCAGGCCGCGATCCCGCCGCCACCGCTCTACTTGGTGGTCTTCGTCGACAGCTCCAGCAGCCGTCCCGGGGGCCGCGCCACCCTGCTGCGCCAGCTCGGCGAGGTGGTCGAGCAGACGGTACGCCCCGAGGACTATTTGATGCTGGCGAGCTTCAGCCGCGAGCTGGTCGTCCACCACCCCTTCACCACCGATCGGGCGGCCTTTCGCCGGGGCCTCGCCGAGGTCGAGCAGTTGCCCGCTCTGGCGCACGAGCTGGACAGCGAGCTCGACCTGGTGCGGCAAGCGGCGGCCTACGTCCTGGACGACGACGCGGCAACCCGGCCTCACCTCGCCGAGGCCGCCGTCCAGCGCTATGCCGACGTCGCGACCCTGCGTACGGTGCGGGCCTTCAACGCCGCCGGCGACCTGATCCGTACCCTGGCCTCGGTCGACGGCCGCAAGAACATGATTTACGCCTCCGACGGCATGGAGCTCACTCCCGGCAGCTTTCTGATCCGACAAATCCTCGATCGCCAGCGCCAGGGTGTCGGCGGCAACATCCGCGCCCAGAACTTCTCGGTGGCCCTGGCGGTGAAGAATTTCACCGCTGTGGCCAACGCCGCCCGGGTGACCCTCTACCCCTTCGACATGGGCGGCGCCCGCGAGACGATCAACGGCACGATCTACAACGACGAGTATCGCCGCAGCCTCCAGGACACCCTGGTGCTGATGGCCCACGAGACCGGGGGCCGGGCCCTGCTCAACACCATCCAGGTCGGCAAGGCTCTCGAGACCGTGCGCGACGACCAGCAGGGCTACTACTCGATCGCCTTCGAGTCGACCCGGCGCGGGCTGGGGGAGCTCCACCACCTGGACGTCAAGGTGAAGCGCCGGGGTGCCCAGGCGCGCTTCCGCCAGAGCTACCGCGACGACGCCGAGGAGGACGCCAAGCGCCAACGCCTGCTCGCCGCCCTCTGGCTGGGCGAGAGGCCCAACCCGCTCGAGGTACGGCTCGAGCCCGCCGGCACGCCGGTGCCGAACGACGAGGGGCTCTACCTGGTGCCGGTGCGCATCGGTGTGCCGCTCGACCGCCTGGTGCTCCAGCAGACCGCCACGGGCCACGACGGCGAGATCGAGGTCTTCGTCACCGCCGTGGGCGCCGACGGCACCCAGGCGGCGATGAGCCGGGCCTACGTACCGGTGGCGATCCCGACCGAGCGCTGGGAGGGCGCCCACGGCCAGCTCTTCGGCTACGAGCTGAAGCTGTGGATGAAGCCCGGAGTGCAGCGCCTGGCCGTCGGGGTCCAGGACGTGACCGGCGGCGAGATCTCGGTGCTGGTCACCGAGATCCAGGTCGGGGCCACGGCGGTGGCGGCGAAGCCCTGACCTTGACTTCTCGTTCCGACGCTTTGCGTGGGAACGCACGTCCGGCCGCTCTGCGGCCTCTTCGTCTCGCTGGCGGGCCGCGAGGGGTTGAAAACCCCACGCTACCTAAACACGTCCCTGGCGGGACGGGAGAAGGGACTGCCTGCTGCCTCGGCGCCTCCGTCCCGTTGTCATCCTGAGCGCAGCGAAGGATCTGGTCGGGGGGCCCTGGTTCCCTTCCCCCAGGTCCTTCGCTGCGCTCAGGACGACAATGGGGCCGACAGTGACCAGCTCACCCGTCAGGCTCCCCTCCGCCGTCCCGTCAGGGACGTGGATAGGTAGCGTGGCGTTTCAACGTCTCGCCGAGAGGCCGCAGAACGTGGGAACCAGGGAAGTTAGCGCGTAGGGGCAGGCCCCAGTGCCTGCCCTGCGGGCTCGGGCGGTTGTCTACGCCAGGTTGTGGAAGACCTTCTGGACGTCGTCGTCCTGCTCCAGGCGGTCGACCAGGGCCAGCACTTCGGTGGCCTGGGACTCGGACAGGTCGACGTAGTTCAAAGGCACGTACTCGGACTCGGCCGAGATCGGGGTGATGCCTCGGTCCTCCAGGGCCTTCTGGAGGTGACCGAAGTCGGCGAAGGCGCAGCGAATCACCAGCTGGGGCTCGCCTTTCTCGCCGGTCGACTCTCCCAGCTCCTCGAGCCCGTGGTCGATCAGCTCGAGCTCCAACTCCTCGGCGTCCAGGCCCGCGGGGTTGAGACGGAAGACCCCCATGCGCTTGAAGTTGAAGGCCACGCTGCCGGAGGCGGCGAGGTTGCCGCCCCCCTTGTTGAAGTGCATGCGGACGTTGGCGACCGTGCGGGTGGAGTTGTTCGAGGCGGTCTCCACCAGCACCGCGATGCCGTGCGGGCCGTAGCCTTCGTAGAGGGCCTCGTCGTAGACCTCGGCGTCCTTGCCGGCGGCCCGGGCGATTGCCGACTCGACCTTGTCCTTCGGCATGTTGACCGCGCGGGCGTTCTGGATCACCCGGCGCAGGAGGGGGTTGGCCGTAGGGTCCGGACCCCCCGCTTTGACGGCGATGGTGATGTCCTTGCCGATCCGGGCGAACTGCTTCGCCATCCGGTCCCAGCGGGCGAACATCGTGTGTTTGCGAGTCTCGAAGATGCGTCCCATAGCGGCCGAATCTAGCCCGAGGCTCAGGTGGGAGTAAAGAGCAGCCGATCCAAGATCTGCCGGTACTCTTCCTTCCCCATCGGCCGCGGGTTCGAGCCGTTGGAGCCGTTGGCCACCGAGCGGGCGGCGATCTCTTCGAGATCCTCGGCGCGCAGGCCCAGGGTCGAGAGGGGTGGCACACCGAGGTCTGCGACCAGGGACTCGACCCGCCGGAGGAAGCGCTCGGACCCCTCTTCCACGGGCAGCGGGCCCGACTCCGGGTCGAGCATCGCCTCCAGCTCCGCCAGCCGCCCGGCCACCGCTTCGCCGTGCGAGGCCAGCACCGGCGCCAACAGGGTGGCGTTGAGCAGGCCGTGAGGCAGGTCGTAGAAGCCGCCCAGGGTCTCCGACAGGCAGTGCACGGCCGCCACGTCGGCGCTGCCGAAGGCGAGGCCAGCGACGGTCGAGCCGGTCATCACGGCCTCGCGAGCCGCCGCGTCGCTGCCGATGTCTGCCACTGCTCGGCGCAGGTGCCCGACCAGCAGGGTGATCGCCTTCTCGGCCAGGGCGTCCGAGGCGGGATTGCGGCAGCTGCAGGTGGTGGCTTCGAGGGCGTGGGTCAGGGCGTCGAGGCCGGTCCAGGCCACCTGGTCGCGCGGCAGGCTGGCGATCAGGTCGGCATCGACCAGGGCCTCCCGGGGGTACATGCCATCTCCCTTGACGCTGATCTTGGCCCGGCGCTCAGGCACGGTGATCACCGACACCCAGGTCACCTCCGAACCGGTGCCGCAGGTGGTGGGCACGGCCACGAAGGGCAGGCTGGGGTTGCCGAAGCGGTTGCGGCCCTCGAAGTCGGTCAGCCGACCGGGGTTGGTGGCGAGCATGGCCGCGGCCTTGGCGGCGTCGAGCACGCTGCCGCCTCCCAACCCGACCACCACCTCGAAGCTGCCCGTGCGAGCCACCTCGGCGATCGCCTCGACCGTCGCGTCCCGCGGGTTGGGCTCGACGGTGTCGAAGGTGCCCACGGCGAGGCCGGCTGCTTCCAGCAGGGATGCTGCCCGCTGGGGCCAGGGGGTGGCGCCGAGGCCACGGTCGAAGACGAGGAGGGCACGGCGGTGGGGTTCCAGGGTCAGAGGCAGCCGGGTCAGGCTGCCGGGCGCGAGGGTCAGGCGGGTCGGGGCTCTGAAGGGCATGATGTCGGGTATTGTACGCAGCCGGTGAATGGAGATTCCCAGGTCGAGGCCCTCGCCGAGGCTTTCGAGAAGGTCGGCAGCGGCCTGCTGCTCGCTGTCACCGGCGCCGGGATCAGCCTGGCGAGTGGCATCCCCACCTTCCGCGGCTCCGACCCGGGTGCCGTGTGGAAGCGGGACCTGATGGAGCTCGCCACCCTCGGCTACTTCCTCGAGGATCCGGTCGGCTCCTGGCAGTGGTACCTCTCCCGCTTCGATACTCTGGCGGCAGCCCGCCCCAACCCCGCCCACCTCGCCCTGGCCGAGCTGGAGCGCTGGCAGGTGGCGCGCGGCGGCGAGCTGCTGCTGATCACCCAGAACATCGACACCCTCCACGAGCAGGCCGGCTCGACGCGAATGATCAAGGTCCACGGCAGCTCGGACAAGGTGCGTTGTAGCCGGGACGGCTGCACCCTCGGCAGCCCGAGCGGCGCCCTGCCTCGCCCGGACGAGGCCCTGGCGGCCTTCGCCGCGGCGCCGAGTGAGGACACGCTCCCCCGCTGCCCCCGCTGCGGCTCTCCCCTGCGGCCTCACGTGCTGTGGTTCGACGAGCTCTACGCCAGCCACGCCGACTACCGCTGGAGCGAGGTGCAGCGCTCGCTGCACTGCATGCGGGCCGCCTTGTGCATCGGCACCTCGTTCGCGGTTGGCTTCACCGAGGCCCTGCTCCAGGCCGCGGCCTACAACGGGGTGCCGGTCTTCGCCATCGACCCCACCCCCACCCTGCCGGTCGCCGGCCGCTCCCTGCGCCACCTGGTGGCCCGGGCCGAGGAGCTGCTGCCGCGGGTGGTGGCCCGACTGACCGCATCATGAGCAGGCCCGGGCCGTGACCGCGCCGGCGGCTGCCCCTCCCCGGCGCGAGAAGGTGGCCTTCCTCATCACCCTCGCCCGAGCCCTCCACTCCCTGGGCAGTCCGGCCCACCGGCTGGAGGGGTCCCTGGCCCAGATCGCGTCCGGCCTCGGCGTGCCCGGGCAGTTCTTCGCCACGCCCACGGCGATCTTCGCCGCCCTCGGCGAGGGCGAAGCCAACGAGACCATCCTGATCCGCGCCGAGCCCGGCAGCACCGACCTCGAGAGGCTCTGCCTGGTCGAGGATGTGATGCAGGACGTCGAGGCCAGGAGGATGACGCCCCGCGAGGCGCGAGAGCGGGTGGATGCGGTGATGGCCGGCCCGGATCGTTACCCCTCCGCCCTGGTGCCCCTAGCCTTCGCCTTGGCCTCGGCGGCCGCGGCGCGGTTCTTCGGCGGCGGCGTTCCAGAGGTCGTGACGGCCGGCGCCGTCGGATTGGTGATCGGCCTGCTCTCCCTGCTGCCGGGGCCCCTGCCGGCCTTTCGCGGGCTGTTCGAGGCGGTGGCGGCCGTGGTGGCCGCGGCGACCGCCACTGCCCTGTCCCGCCCCGAGGGCTTCGCCGGCCTGCCGGGCGTGGCCGGCCACGTGGTGATCCTCGCCGGTCTGATCGTGCTCATCCCGGGGCTCTCGCTCACCGTCAGCATGACCGAGCTGGCCACCCGCAACCTGGTCTGTGGCAGCGCCCGCCTGGCCGGGGCCTTGACGGTCTTCCTCACTCTGGGCTTCGGCGTCGCGCTCGGCCAGTGGCTGGGCCGCGCCGCCTTCGGCCTCGCCGTCGCCCTGGAGCCCGTCGCCCTCCCCGCCTGGACCGAGCTTCCCTCCCTGATGGTCTCGGCCGCGGCCTTCCTGGTGCTCTTCCGCGCCCGGCCCCGGGACTACGGTTGGATCCTCCTCGCCGCCTGGGGAGCTCTCGCCGGGGCCCGCCTGGGCAGCCAGCTGCTCGGCCCTCAGCTCGGCGCTTTCTTCGGCGCCTTGCTGGTCGGCTCCGGCAGCAACCTGCTGGCCCGCCTGCGCGGCCGACCCGCTGCCGTCACCCAGCTCCCCGGTCTGATGCTCCTGGTGCCCGGTAGCCTGGGCTTCAACAGCGTCGCCTCCCTGCTCGCCGAGGACGTCCAGGTCGGCGTCCAGGCCGCCTTCACCATGACCCTGGTCGCCGCCGCCCTGGTCACCGGCATCCTCCTCGCCAACGTGGTGGTGCCGCCCCGGCGGCTGTTGTGAGAAAGGACTCCCCCATGGACCACGTCAACCTCGGTTCGACCGGCCTCAAGGTCTCGCCCCTCTGCCTGGGCACGATGATGTTCGGGGCCTGGGGGGAGCGCGATCACGAGCGATCGATCCAGATCATCCACCAGGCCCTGGACGCCGGGATCAACTTCGTGGACACCGCCAACATCTACTCCGCCGGGGAGAGTGAGGAGATCGTCGGCAAGGCCATTCGCGGCCGGCGCCACGAAGTGGTGCTGGCGACCAAGGTCCACGGCAAGATGGGCAAGGACCCCAACCAACAGGGGCTGTCCCGCAAGGCCATCCAGCAAGAATGCGAGGCCAGCCTGCGTCGCCTGGGCACCGACGTCATCGACCTCTACCAGATCCACCGCCCGGACCCCACGACGCCCTGGGAAGAGACCCTCTCGACCCTGAACGACCTGGTGCGCCAGGGCAAAGTGCGCTACCTCGGCTGCTCCACCAACCACTACGACGACCCCAGCGGCACCTTCGGCCCTCTGCTGCGGGCCTGGGAGATGGTCCACACCTGGCACCTGGCCGACGCCCGCGGCTGGGAGCGCTGGGCGAGCCTCCAGCCTCCCTACAGCATGCTGCGGCGGACCATGGAGACCGAGCACTTCCCGGCCTGCCAGCGCTTCGGCATCGGCTGCATGGTGTGGAGCCCGCTCGAGGGAGGCTGGCTGACCGGCAAGTACCGCCGCGGAGCCGCCAACCCCGCGGACAGCCCGCGGGCCAAGAGCTGGGTGGGAGATCTCGCCCAGCCGCGCTTCGAGCGCCGGCTGAACGTGGTGGAGGAGTTGCTGGCCTGGGCCGCCCGGCGGGGCACGCCTTTGAGTGAGCTGGCCCTGGCCTGGACCCTCGACCAGCCGGCGGTGACCAGCACGATCATCGGCCCGCGCACCCCGGAGCAGCTGGCCAGCTGTCTCGCGGCCCTCGCCCTGAGATTGACCGACGAGGACCGCGCCGTGGTGGATCGCCTGGTGCCGCCCGGTACGGCGGTGTTGTAGGGACGAACTTTCCCCCTGTCATCCCGAGCGAAGCCGAGGGATCTCTCCTCCGGAGCACGCCGCCGCCCGGCAGAGATCCTTCGGCTTCGCTCGGGATGATGGCTGGTCCGGAGGCCCCTACGACGCCGGGGCCTGGATGGTCTCGAGGAAGGCCAGGATCTGGTCGAGGCGGACCTTGACCTCGGCCTCCTGGTCGCCTCCCTTCTCGGGATCCTGGAAGGAGAGGCCCCACACCGGCATGTCGGTGGTGCCGTGGGCCAGCACCAGCTCCCGGCCGTCGACCTTCCGGCGTACCTCTTCCACCGGGAAGGTCCCCTTGTTCTTCTTGGCGATCAGGGTGAGGTCGGTCGGCTTGGTCTTGAGGAGCGTGGCGAGGGTGCCGTCGCCTTTCGCCGCTGGGCCGTGGCAGCTCGCGCAGTAGACGCGAAAGGTGACTTTGCCGCGGGCGGCCAGTTCCTGCTTGGAGATGGGCTCCTGGGCTCTCGCGGAGAGCCCGAACCACAGTCCACCCGTCAGTACGAGCACGGCGGCGGCGAGAGCAGCTTTGCCGATGCGAGTCGCTTTCATGGCTTTCCTCCTCCTCGGCCCGAGCTTTCCAGCTTGCCCAGGGCGCTTCACCACCCCCACGGGCAGCCACCTATCCCTTCAGCTGCGTGCCCTGACGAAGGTGCCTCGCTCGCGGTCCTTGGTCACTCCCGGGAAGGCGAGGGCCCGGCCGTGGGCCACGGCGTAAACGCCCGGAGCCAGGATGCCGGTGGCGAAGATCGCCTCGGTCAAGTTCTGGAGGGCGTCGGAGAGCTTCATCTCGTAGGGGCGCATGGCACCGGTCAGGATGATCGGCACCTGCGGGTCCTTCACCCGGCGGACCAAGCACTCCCCGGTCTGCGCCAGGGTGTCCGTGCCGTGCAGCACCACCACGCCCCGCACCGTGGGGGGTGAGGCCGTGGCCCCGGCGGCGATCACCGCCTCGGCGATGCGGTCGCGGTCTTCCTCCGTCATCTCGAGGCTGTCCTTGCTCATCAGCTCGACGACGTGGACGGCGGTGTCCTCCAGCCGCAGCTCGTCGCACATCCGCCGCACGATCGAGCGCCGGTTCGCCAGCTCCCCGGAGTGCTCGTCGTAGGTCTTCTCGATGGTGCCGCCGGTGGTGATCAGGGTGACGTTGGCCACGAGCTGATACTCTATCCTGCGTCTCGGACGACCCCGCAGCCCCGGTTTCCAGAAGCCCCGGACCCCGAGGAGACTCCATGACCCTCGAGCTCACGCCCTCCCCTCACGCCACCGACGAAGCCAGGCCGACCGCGGGCAGCCGCCCGGAAGGCCGGGACGCCGTGCTCGCCGACTACCGCATCGCCTACGAGAGCCGTCAGGCGAGCCTACTCGGCCGCCGCGAGGTGCTCACCGGCAAGGCCAAGTTCGGCATCTTCGGCGACGGCAAGGAAGTGGCCCAGCTGGCCATGGCCCGGGCCTTCCGCCCCGGGGACTTCCGCGCCGGCTATTACCGTGACCAGACCTTCATGATGGCGCGCGGCATCCTCACCCTGGAGGAGTGGTTCGCCCAGCTCTACGCCGACACCGACGTCGATCACGAGCCCGCCTCCGCAGGCCGCCAGATGAACGGCCACTACGCCACCCGCCTGCTCGAGGGGGACGGCCGCTTCCGCGACCTCTCCCGCCTGCACAACGTCGCCGCCGACCTCTCCCCCACCGCCTCGCAGATGCCCAAGCTGGTGGGCTTGGCCTATGCATCGCACTTCTACCGCCAGCTGCCCGGCCTGGGCGAGGCGGCCGGCACCGGCTCCGGGGGCGACGAGATCGCTTTCGGCACCATCGGTGACGCGAGCTGCGCCGAGGGTCTGTTCTGGGAGTCGATCAACGCCGCCGGTGTGCTCCAGGTGCCGCTCTTGATGTCGATCTGGGACGACGGCTACGGCATCTCGGTGCCCCGCGAGCTGCAGATCACCAAGGGTGACCTTTCCGCCGTGCTCTCCGGTTTCGGCCGCGAGCCTGGCCAGAAGGGGGGCTACGAGCTCTTCGCCGTCCCGGCCTGGGACTACCCCGCCCTCTGTGAGACCTACCTGGCCGTGGCCGAGATCGTCCGCCGGGAGCATCGGCCGGCGATCGTCCACGTCACCGAGTGCACCCAGCCGCAGGGGCACTCCACCTCGGGCAGCCACGAGCGCTACAAGTCCCCCGAGCGCCTGGAGTGGGAGACGCAACACGACTGCCTGACTCGGATGCGCAGCTTCATGGTGGAACGGGGCCTGGCCGGCGAGGCTGAGCTCGACGAGCTCGAGCGGCAGGCTCGCGAGCGGGTCCAGAACGCCAAGGCCGCCGCCTGGAAGGCCTACCGGGCGCCGATCGAGGAAGAGATGCGCACCCTGGTTGCCTTGACCGGCGAGCTGGCCAAAGCCTCCCCCGCCCGGGAGGCCTTGGAGGCCGCCACCTCGGCCCTGCTCAAGAAGCCGACGCCGCTACGCCGGGACCTGATGGGCACCGCGCTCGAGGCCCTGGCCGCCACCGTCGGCGAGGAGAGCCCGGCCCGCCAGGCCCTCGCCGCCTGGCGCCAAGGGGAGCTGGCCACCAACCGCCGGCGCTACAGCTCCCACCTCAGCGCCGAGACCGCGGCCTCCGCCCTGCGGGTGACGCCGGTGGCGCCTGTCTATGCCGAGGATGCCCCCCTGCTCAACGGCTTCGAGATCCTCAACGCCTGCTTCGATGCCGCCCTGGCCCGGGACCCCCGGGTCGCCGCCATGGGCGAGGACGTGGGCAAGCTCGGGGACGTCAACCAGGCCTTCCTGGGCATGCAGGAGAAGTACGGCGCCCTGCGGGTGAGCGACACCGGCATCCGGGAGGCCACCATCATGGGCCAGGCCATCGGCCTGGCGATCCGGGGCCTGCGGCCGATCGCCGAAATCCAGTACCTCGACTATCTGCTCTACGCGTTGCAGATCCTCTCCGACGACCTCGCCACCCTCTGCTGGCGCACGGTCGGCCAGCAGAAGGCGCCGGTGATCGTGCGCACCCGCGGCCACCGGCTGGAGGGGGTGTGGCACTCGGGCTCGCCGATGGGCGGCATCCTGCACCTGGTGCGGGGGATCCACGTCTGCGTGCCGCGGGACATGACGAGGGCTGCGGGGTTCTACAACACGCTGCTCGCCGCCGACGACCCGGCGATCGTGATCGAGGTGTTGAACGGCTACCGCACCAAGGAAGCCCTGCCCGCCAACATCGGGGAGATGCGGCTGCCCCTGGGGGTGCCGGAGATCCTGCGCCAGGGCACGGACGTGACCGTGGTGAGCTACGGCCCATGCCTGAAGATTGCCCGCGAGGCGGCGGAGATCCTCTCCGGGCTGGGCATCGAGATGGAGCTGATCGACGTCCAGACCCTGCTGCCCTTCGACCTCGAGCACTCGATCGTCCGCTCCCTGCAGAAGACCAACCGCATCCTGGTGCTCGACGAGGACGTGCCCGGCGGCGCCAGCTCCTACCTGATGCAGCAGGTGCTCGAGGAGCAGGGCGGCTACCACTGGCTGGACGGCGCCCCCCGTACCCTCACCAGCCAGGCCCACCGCCCGGCCTACGCCTCCGACGGCGACTACTTCTCGAAGCCCAACCGGGAGGACGTGGTGGAGGTGGTCTACTCGATGATGCGCGAGGCCGATCCCCGCCGCTTCCCCCCTCTCGTCTGACCGGAGCCGAGCGACTTTGCAGACCCGCGAGACCGTAACCCTGCTACGCGACACCGAGGCCGTCCAGGTGCCGGAGGGCGCGCCGTTCACCCTCACGGCGGGCACCTCGGTGGTGATCACCCAATCCCTGGGCGGCACCTACACGGTGATGACCCCCTACGGCCTGCTGGCGCGCATCGACGAGCGCAACGCCGACGCCCTGGGCAAAGAGGCGGGAGCCGCCGAGGCCCCCGAGACCGTCGAGGCCCCGCTCGAAGAGAGGGTGTGGGCGGCGATGAAGAAGTGCTACGACCCGGAGATCCCGGTCAACATTGTGGATCTGGGCCTGGTCTACGACTGCCAGGTGGCGCCGCGCGAGGACGGGCTCTCCGACGTGACCGTGAAGATGACGCTGACGGCCCCCGGCTGCGGCATGGGCGACGTGCTCGCCCAGGACGTGAAGCGGCGCGTCGAGGAGCTGGCCGGGGTGGGCGAGGCGGACATCGAGCTGGTGTTCGACCCGCAGTGGAGCATGGAGATGATGACCGAGGCGGCCCGGCTGCAGCTGGGGATGCTCTGAGGAGCCGGATGATGGAGAACTTCAACGCCGCGCTGGGGCTTTCGCTGGCCGAGGACGGAAGCTCGGTGATTCTGGACACTCGCCCCGAGCACCAGGTGGCGCCGGAGGTGATCCACTTCGCCGTGCTCGCCACCCTGGGCGAGGTGGCCGCCGCCCAGGCCGCGGGCGGCGCCGTGGTGCCCGCCTCGGTCACCGTCCAGCTGCTCACCCGCGCCCGTCCCGGCCGGCTGGTCGGCAAAGGCCGCCTGCTGTGCCGCGGGCGCACCCTGGTGGTGGCCGAAGGCGAGGTCTTCCAGGACGAGAACCTGGTGGCCAAGGTGGCGGTAACCTTCGCGGCGGTGGCGTAGCACCGGGAGCGCCGAGCCCCAGCTCGGCGTCTTGGCTCCTTCCGCCGCTTGAGCCGTACTACGCCGAGCTGGGGCTCGGCGCTCCCAGGTCACCTCACGCCGTCTCCTGCTCGGCTCGCAGGTACATCAGCGAGCCGGGCGTGGTAAGCAGCTCCCCGGTTTCCAGCAGGGTCTTGAGGCCGGAGAGCACCATCGGCCAGCCGCCGTAGAGCTCGTTGTTGGCGCCGTCGCGCAGCTGGTCATGGGTGACGGTCAAGCGGCAGGAGTCGGCGACCTGCTCGATCTCCCAGATGACGCGCGAGGTGCCCTCGGCCTTGACGTCGTCACTCCACAGGGCCCGGAAGCTCTGCACCAGCCGCCGCGGCGGATCGACCTCCAGGTTCTCCCCTTCCAAGATGGGGAAGTTCGGCGAGACGGTGGTGCCCCCGGCGAGGCCCTGGTAGGACGAGCCCGGCGTCCAGTCAGACTGGACGATGACGCCGAAGCTGTACTTGCGGCGCAGCTCGGGGTTGGTGATGGCCTCCCAGAGGCGTTCCGGGGTGGTCTTGATGTAGATCTCGAACACCTTCTCCATGGTCGGGTTCTCCAGTCTGTGCTTGAGGTCGGTCAGGGCGGCGGCCCAGGGCTCGGCGTACTTGCTGACCCAGCGGTCGTGGACAAGGCGGATGGGCACGGGGTTCAAAAAGTGGAGCTTCTCCCGCCCCCGCCGGCGCGTGACCACCAGCCCGGCCCGCTCCAGCACCCGCAGGTGCTTCATCACCCCGAAGCGGGTCATGGCCAGCCGACCCTCCAGCTCGCTCAGGGTCTGGCCGTCCTGCTTGAACAGCGCGTCGAGGAGGCCCCGGCGGGTGGGATCGGCGAGGGCTTTGAAGATGAGGTCCATGCTGGGGGGAATGATGGGTGACTTTTTGGTCACATGTCAAGCCCACAGCCAAGCTCCAACCCGACTCCGGTCCCTGCTAGTCAACAAGGTAGTGGCGACCTAGACCAAGAAGCGACAGAGCCCAGTAGAATCCTGCCAAGGATCTGAACCATGGAACCCGCCCCCGACTCGACCATTGAAGAACTCCGAGAGTGGCTTGAGCAAGGTGGGCAGGTTGAAGCCGCTGAAGCTCTTCAGACCTGTGACATTCGGACTCGCTATGTCGACGAGGTTGTGGAGATCGGAGCGAGCGGCCGTATGTGGAGCCTCTTCGACGTAGAGATCGCCGCTCCAAGGCAGGTATACGAGCCGCTCGATGATCGGCACAGGCAGATCAGGACTGAGATTGAGAACTGTGTCCGTGCCCACGGTGAAGCGAACGGAGTTGCAGTCCGCTCAGTCGAGTGGCTGGCCAAGTTCGGAGCGAGCCAACGGAGCCCCGCCCAGGCAGTGGCCGAAGAAGTTCTGCAGGGCGCAGAGGCGGCCCATGTGAGCAGAGCTTGGCGCAAAGCGCTTCATAGGCGCACCTTCGATCCTGACGGGGCGATCACTGCTGCCAAGTCGATGCTCGAGGCGGTCTGCAAACACATCCTTGCCAGCCGGGATGTCACTTACAGTTCTTCTGCGGACTTACCGAAGCTCTGGCATCTTACGTTGCAGGAACTTCACCTCGCACCTGCTCAGCAAGACCAGAGAGTCTGGCGACAAGTCCTGGGCCACTGCGAAGCAATCGTGGGCGCCTTGGCCGCGATTCGCAACGACCATGGCGACGCTCATGGCCCATGTCCTGGCTACCAGACGATCTCCCCGGTCTACGCAGAACTCGCTGTGAACCTCGCTGGCTCGGTTGCTTCGTTTGTCGTGTCAGTCTGGCGACAGCAAGTGGATAGCAGTGAGCATCCTCTCCCACCTTCGGAGGACTCCCAATGAGCTGGCTCCGGCCCGTCTACAGGAATCAGGAGGAGCGAGCCGCCCTCGCCGGCGAGCTGATCGGACGCCTCGACCACGAGGTCGACCCAGACGCCGAGGCGGCCTGGGCGGCCGAGATTCGAGCCCGGCTGGACGAGGTCGCGGCGGGGACGGCCCGCACGGTACCAGCGTCGGAGGCCAGGCGTCGTATCCACGCGGCCGCCGGACGTACCTGGTAGCTCCCGCGCCCATGAGTGCCTCTCGCGCCTCATCTGCCGAAGCACCTCGCCCCTCCGCCGCGCCGAGCACCCCCGGCTACTCGGGCACGCCCCTGGCCAAGAAGCTCGGAATCAAGGAAGGCTCTTGCGTCTACCTGAGCGGTGCGCCTGAGGGGTACGAGGCCACGCTCGCACCGCTACCTCCAGGCATGCGCTTCGAGAGCCGCCCGGGCGCTGGCGTGGACCTCGCTCAGGTCTTCGTCACCCGGAAGGAAGACCTGATCGATCAGCTCATCGCGCTGAGGCAGCAACTGCGGCCCGATGCGGCGCTCTGGATCTCCTGGCCGAAGAAGGCGGCCCGGGTCCCCACCACCATCACCGAGGACGTCATCCGCGAGATTGCCCTGCCGCTCGGCTTCGTAGACGTGAAGGTCTGTGCGGTCAGCGAGGTCTGGTCCGGCCTCAAGCTGGTCGTGCGCAAGGAGCTACGCTGAGGCCAGACCTCAGCCGATCCAGCCTTCTACGATCGGCCGGATGACGTGCACGATGATGTCGATCACGAAGTGCGACAGGATCGCCGCCTCGAGCCCGCGGCGCCAGTAGAGCCAACCGAACGCGAGCCCCACCGGGGTGATGATCAGCATCGTCCGCCAGGCCACCAGGGCCGGCACGGGGTCCACGAACAGCGCCTCGTTGCCGATGTGGTACCAGGCGAAGAACAGCGCCGTGGCCAGGTTCGCCACCCACAGCGCCACGGTCCGCCCTCGCCCTTCCCCACTCACCCGGAACAGCTTCATCCCCAGCCAGGCGATCAGCGACAGCAGGAACAGCCGGTCCAGGATCTCCTCGGCCCAGGGCGCCCAGAAGCTCGCGAGCCCACTCTTCCACCAGGCCACGTCAATGCGGGCGTGGATCTCCGGCGCCGGCACCTCCACCCCGAGCCCGTGCCGGAACACGGCGTCCACGCCGAAGGCGATCAAGGCCGTGACAGTGGCCCAGAGGATCGCCGGTCGCACGATCGAGGAAACCGGCTCCGCGGGCGCCGGACCCCCGTCCAGCCAATGCTCGAGGTAGGGCGCACCGAGCCCGATCCGCCGGGCCACCAACAGGCCCAATCCCGCGGCCAAGCCCAGGATCACCAGGTTGCGCAGGAGCGCTGCGCCCACCAGCAGGGCCAGGGAGCCGGGCACGGGTTGCGGGTTCGGCGCCGTTGCGGACAGGCCCAGGAAGTAGGGGATCACCAGCGGGCCGGTCAGCGTGCAGGCGAGGGTGAGGAAGCCGAACGTCTTCCAGGGGTAGCGACGGTCACTCATGGTGGTCAGGACCTCCGCTCCCACACTTCGAAGCGCAGGGGGTGGCGGTTTCGGTCATCCGCCGCCCGCTCCTCCACCGCGACCCGCCGCCAGCCCTCCCGCTGCCACTCGGGGAAATGAACGTCCCCCGCCACCTCGGCCTCGATCTCCGTCAAGTAGATCCGATCCGCCCGCGGCAGCAGGGCGCGGTAGAGGTCGGCGCCGCCGGCCACGAAGGCTTCCTCCTCCCCCGCCGCGCGCACCAGCTCGAGGGCCGCCTCGGGGGACTCGGCACTCTCGACCCCCTCGACCGCGAAGGTCGGATCCCGCGTCACCACGACCATCCGCCGCCCCGGCAGGGGCCGGCCGATCGATTCCCAGGTCTTCCGGCCCACGATCAGGTGGTGCCCCATGGTCAGCCGCTTGAAGCGGGCGAGGTCCGCCGGCAGGTGCCAGGGCAAGCCGCCGTCCCTGCCGATCACACCATGCGCCGCCATGGCCACGATCAGCGAGACCTTCATACCGCCACCGGCGCCTTGATCGCCGGGTGCGGGTCGTAGCCCTCCAGCTGGAAGTCCTCGAAACGGAACGCGAACAGATCCGTCACCTCTGGATTGAGGACCATCCGCGGCAGGGACCGCGGCTCCCGCCCCAGCTGCAGGCGAGCCTGTTCGAAGTGGTTGTGGTAGAGGTGCACGTCCCCGAAGGTGTGCACGAAGTCCCCCGGCCGGTAGCCGCAGACCTGCGCCACCATCATCGTCAGCAAGGCGTAGGAGGCGATGTTGAAGGGTACGCCCAAGAAGTAGTCCGCGCTGCGCTGATAGAGCTGGCAGGACAGCCGTCCGCCAGCGGCGTAGAACTGGAACAGCACGTGGCAGGGGGGCAGGGCCATCTGGCCCAGCTCCGCCGGGTTCCAGGCCGTCACCAGGTGGCGGCGCGAGGACGGGTTCCCCTTCAAGCCCGCCACCAGCTGGGCGATCTGGTCCACCACCACCCCGTCCGCCCCCCGCCAGGAGCGCCACTGCCGGCCGTAGATCGGCCCCAGCTCGCCATGCTCGTCCGCCCACTCGTCCCAGATCGTCACCCCGTGCTCGTGGAGGCTCCGGACGTTGGTGTCCCCGGCGAGGAACCACAGCAGCTCGTGGACGATCGAGCGCAGGTGGAGCTTCTTGGTGGTGAGAAGGGGGAAGCCCGCTTCGAGGTCGAAGCGCAGCTGATGGCCGAACAGGCTGCGGGTGCCGGTACCCGTGCGGTCCGGCCGGTCGTTGCCTTGGTCGAGGATGCGGGAGAGGAGGTCGAGGTAGGGGCGCACCGCTTGCTCCTCGGTCAGCGCCCCGTATCTCGTGGAAGGGCCGGGCTCCCTACGGATTCACGATGGTGTTGCCGGGCTTGCGGGGCGGGTCGTTGCGGGGACGCTCGGGGGCGGGAGGGTTGTTGTTCCACTCCGGCGCCAGCTCGGCGTTGATCTTGGCCCAGGCCGGGTCTTCGTCCTGACTCTCGACGATCGCGCCGATCGGGCACTCGGGCAGGCAGAGACCGCAGTCGATGCAGGTCTCCGGGTCGATGATCATGAACTCCTGACCCTGGTACTCGCCCGGGTGGATGCAATCCACCGGGCAGACGGCAGCGCAAGTCGCATACCGCTCACCCAGGCACTTCTCGGTGATCACGTAAGCCATCGGGAATCCTCTCCCTTCTCAGGGTGGCAACCATCCGTCGCTGTGGGCTACTTCGCCGCTGCTCGGTACTGTATGGGGGAAGCCGAGCCGTCGTCAATCGTGACTCCCGCCCTCTCGATCTCGTAGAATCCCGCAACTTCTTTCTCACCCGATGCACGTCCTCTTTCTCGCTCCCGAGCATCCACCGCTCCACCGGGACTACGTGTGGGCCTTGAAAGCCGTGGGGGCACGGGTCAGCGGCATCGGCCACAAGCCGGTCGCCGAGCTCGACGCCAAGCTGGCTTCCTGGCTCTCCCGCTACGAGCCGGTGCGCTCCCTCTTCGACGCCGAGGAGGTGCTGGCTGCAGCCCGGCGCATCGACGCCGCGGGAGCGGTGGACAAGGTCGAAGCCGTCGACGAGCTGCTGGTGCTGCCGGCGGCCCGGCTGCGCGAGGGACTGCGCTTGCCGGGCCTTTCGGTCGCCACGGCCCTGCTCTGCCGGGACAAAACGGCGATGAAAGAGGTGCTGCGGGCCGAGGGAGTGCCCTGCGCCGCGTCGGCCGCCATCGCCACCGTGGCCGAGGCCCTGGCCTTCGCCGAGCGCGAGGGCTACCCCCTCATCGTCAAGCCCCGGGACGGCCTGGGCGCCCAGAAGACCTACCGCGTGGAGACTGCCGCCGAGCTCGAGGTGGCCACCCGCGAGCTGACCGGGGACGGTGGGCGCTCGATCGCCATCGAGGAGTTCGTCGAGGGGCACGAGGGCTTCTACGACACCATCACGGTCGAAGGCGAGGTCCGCCACGAGTTCATCTCCCACTACTACCCGAACGTCCTGGTGGCGATGAAGGACCGCACCATCTCGCCGCAGATCGCCGCCACCAACCGCGTCAGCTCAGGGGGTTACGCCGAGCTGCTCCTGCTCGGGCGGAAGGTGAACCAGGTCCTCGGACTGGGCACCACGGCCACCCACATGGAGTGGTTCTTCGGGCCGAAGGGGCTGCGCTTCTCCGAGATCGGCGCCCGGCCCCCGGGCGAGCGGCTGTGGGACCTGCATTGCGCCGGCAACGACCTCGACCTCTACCGGGAGTGGGCCCTCGCGGTCACCGGCGGCGCCGGCGAGAAGGCGGCCAGCCGCCGCTTCGCCACCGGCTCGGTGCAGGTGCGGCCGGATCGCGACGGGCGCATCGCCCATTACCTGGGCCTCGACGCAGTGGCCCGCCAGTGCGGGCAGTTCGTCTTCGCTTCGAGCCTGCCGCGGCTGGGCACTCCCACCAAACCGATGCGGCTGGGCTACCTCGAGAACGTCTGGTTCCGGCTGCGCCACCCCGACTACGACCGCCTGCGCGCCCTGCTGACCTTCATCGGCCAGACCTTGAAGGTCCAGGCCGTCTAAGGCTCCTCGCGCAGGGCCGCACGCAGCTCGTCACGCAGGGAGCGCACGGCGTCCGACAGGTCGGCGTCGGCCACCCGCTGGCCGAGCTCGTCGAGCACCGCCAGTGCCTCCTCGAGCTGGCCGCGGTTGACCAGGGCGACGGCCCGGTTGTAGACCTCGACGTCACGGGAGATGCGGACCTGGAGCTCGAAGTCGGCCAGCCGTTCGGTCAGCCTGCTCCTCTCCGCCGGGTCGGTGGTTGCCTCGACGGCCTGACGCCAGGCTGCGATCGCCTCGTCCAGCCGCCCCGCCTCGTTGGCCTTGCGCGCCTCCTCGACCCAATGCGCCCGCGTCACCGCCTCGCGCGCCTGGGCCAGCAGGTCCGGGCGGTCGAAGCGGCTGAGCCACTTCTCCACCACCATCCGCGCGCTCTCGATCTCCCCGGCGTTGAGCTGGAGCATGGCGAGGTTGAAGACGACGTCGCCCCGCTCCGGCAGCAGGGCCGCCGCCCGCTCGAGGTGCGGGATCCCCGGTCGCCCGGCGGTCCCCTCGCCGAAGTAGGAGAGCCCGAGCAGGAGGTGGACCTCCCCGAAGTCCGGCGCCAGCTCGAGGGCTCGCTCCAGGGCCTTGCGGGCGGTGAGCACTTCGCTCGAGGCCCCACCCTCGCTCCCCCGGGACCGGGCCTGGTCCGCCCGCTCGAGGAGCAGGTCGGCGTAGACGAGGTAGGGCACCGGGCTGGTCGAGCCCAGGGCCACGGCCTCGGCCAGCAGGCGCTCGGCCTCAGCCTCACGGCCTGCCTGCCGGGCCAGCCGGCCAAGCCCGGCCCGGGCCTCGGCGCTGCCCGGCTCCTCGGCCAGGGCGGCACGGAAGTGCTCCTCGGCCAGCGAGCTGAGCTGCCCGGCGAGCTCGCTGCTGCGGGCAGCCAGGTCACCGAGGGCCGCCAGGGCTCGCGCCCGGGACACCGGGGTCACGGTGGGCTCGCTCAGGGGCTCGAGGAGGGCCGCCCGCAGCTCCATGCTCTCGAACTGCCGGCCGTTGACGTAGCCGCGCAGCCGGGCATCGAGCTCGGCCAGGCTCAGGCCCAGTGACAGCCGGGTGGCCTCCGCCGGGGGCTCACCGTCGGAGAGCCGCCGCAGGAACTCGCCGGCGGCACGGCGGCGTTCCTCGGGGCCGGACATCAAGTAATGCATCAGGGCCCACGACTGGGCGTAGAAGATCCCCTTCTTGTCCCCCTCGTTGTACTCCGGTGAGCTGGGGGCGATGGTGAAGAGGCGCTCGAAGGGGATGAACTCTCGCCGCCTCAGGGTGCTGATGTGGCGCGGGATGGCGGCGCCGATCACCAGGTCGGAGCCCACTTCGGAAAAGCTCGAGTAGTACTCTGCCAGGCCTTCGTTGGCCCACAACGGCAGCCGGGGGAAGTTGTGACGGGCGAAGAAGTGCACGTACTCGTGGAAGACCACCTCGAAGCCGCTGCCCAGGGGAGGGTAGGCGTTCAAGGCGATGATGTTGCCCCAGCGATCGGTGATGAAGCGGCCGACGAGATCCTCGTGAGGCTGTCCGTCCGAGCGCTTGTAGGGAGCGAAGGAGCGGTCGCTCTTGAACACCAGGATCGAGGTCGGCAGGGGCGAGGTCAGCTTGAGGCCGGGCTTGAGCAGGGCCAGCACCTGCCGGAAGCGCTCCAGCCGCTGGGCGATCTCGATCGTCTTGCGGGCGTCGGCGTTCGACAGCAGCTCGAAGTTGGCCGATTCGACCGCGATCCAGGGGTCCTTGGCGCTCGGCAGCTCGGCCCCCACGGGGACGGCGCCGAGGAGGCAGCAGGCCAGAACCACCACGGGCGAGGCGAGGCAAGCGCGCATGACTGGCATGATAGAGCGAAGCCCGCGTACTTGCCTTCCCGGTCGAGCGCTGGTAGAACCGCTTTGCCGGTTCTTTCGCATTCCCAGGAGCCCTATGCGCCGAGCCCCGCTCCCATCTCCCCTCGTCCTCCTCCTCGTCCTCCTCGCTCTCCCCTTGGCAGCCAAGGAGCCCGAGCCCATCCAGGCCGCCCCGCCGCGAGCCGAGGGTGAAGGGCCGTACCCGCGGCTGATTCTGCGTGGCGTGACGGTGGTCAACGGCACCGGGGCGCCGGCCTTCGGGCCGGTGGACGTGGTGATCGAGGGCAACCGCATCAAGGACGTGGTCAGCGTCGGTAACCCCGGCGCTCCGGTCGACGCGAGCAAGCGCCCGGCCCTCGGCGAGGGTGGCCGTGAGATCGACCTCGCCGGCCACTATGTCCTGCCCGGCTTCATCGACCTGCACGGGCACATCGGCGGCAAGGAGCAGGGCACTCCGGCCGAATACGTTTTCAAGCTGTGGCTCGCGCACGGCGTCACCACCGTGCGCGACCCCGGCTGCGGCAACGGCCTGGCCTTCTGCGTCGAGCACCGGGCGAAGAGCGCCGCCAACGAGATCACGGCGCCGCGGGTCTTCGCCTACGTGGTCTTCGGCCAGGGCCGCGACGCCCCGTTCACCTCCCCGGTCGAGGCCCGCAAGTGGATCGCCGAGGCCGCGGCCCAGGGGGCGGACGGCTTCAAGTTCTTCGGCTATCGGCCAGACGTGATGCGGGCGGCGATCGAGGAGGCCAAGGCGCGCGGCCTGCGCACGGCCTGCCACCATGCCCAGCTCGACGTGGCCAGGGTCGACGTGCTCGACACCGCCCGCTGGGGCCTGACCACCATGGAGCACTGGTACGGCCTGCCCGAGGCCCTGTTCGAGGACCGCACCGTCCAGGACTACCCGGCCGACTACAACTACAGCGACGAGCAGCATCGCTTCGGCCAGGCCGGGCGGCTGTGGCGCCAGGCCGCCCCCCGCGGCAGCACCCGCTGGAACGCCGTGATCGAGGAGCTGATCCGCCTCGACTTCACCATCGATCCCACACTGACCATCTACGAGGCCAGTCGCGACCTGATGCGGGCCCGTCGCGCCGAGTGGCACGACGACTACACCCTGCCCTCGCTGTGGGACTTCTTCCGGCCCAACCGCAACGCCCACGGCTCCTACTGGTTTGCCTGGAGCACGGCCGACGAGGTGGCGTGGCGGCAGAACTACCGCATCTGGATGAGCTTCCTCGAGGACTTCAAGAACCGCGGCGGGCGGGTCACCACCGGCTCGGACAGCGGCTACATCTACAAGCTCTACGGCTTCGACTACGTCCGTGAGCTCGAGCTGCTGCTCGAGGCCGGCTTCCACCCTCTGGAGGTGATCCGCGCCGCCACCCTCTCCGGGGCCGAGGCCTTGGGAGCGGCGGACCGCCTGGGCTCCATCGAGCCCGGCAAGCTCGCCGATCTGGTGGTCGTAGCGGAGAACCCCCTCGCAGACCTCAAGGTCCTCTACGGCACCGGGGCGATCCGCATCGGCGCCGACAACTGGCCGACGCGGGTGGGAGGAGTGCGCTACACGGTCAAAGACGGCATCCTCTACGACGCCGGCAAGCTGCTGGCCGACGTGCGGGCTCTGGTGGCGGCGGCCAAGCAGGCTTCCGGCCGGGAACAGCTGGTGCAGCCGGGCTTGCCCGGCGACACCCGCCCTGCCGCCACGGAGGACCCCAGCCCCTGAGGCAGGGCGAATCCCTCGCCCCGGCCAAAGGCAGGAAGCTTCCTCATGAGTTCTACGTTCTCCACTGCGAAGGACGACACGCTTTGGCCCTCACCGGCACTAGCAGGTGTATTGGAGAGCCGTTTCTGACCACCCCGAGCTCGTCGCTGCCGTCACCGCCTTCGCCGAACGGATGGACCTGACTCCCTATCCCGGTCTCGAGCACCAGGCCTTCCTGCGTTTCGGCGCGGGAAGGGGCTCCGCGGTCCTGGTTCACGGTTTTCCCGGCACGCCGCGCGAGATGCGCACCCTGGCGCGCCTCTTCCACCAACTGGGCTGGACCGTCAGCGGCCCCCTGCTCCCCGGTTTCGGCCCCGAGCTCACCCGGCTGGGCGAGCACCGCCACCGCGAGTGGCTGCTCGAGGTCGAACGCTCCCGGCGTTCCCTGCCGGACCCGACCGGACCGGTGGTGCTGGTCGGCTACTCGGTGGGCGGCGCCCTGGCCCTGCTCGAGGCGGTGCGCCAGCCGCCGGCCGGACTGGTGCTGCTCGCTCCCTTCCACCGCTTCCTCGATGGTTGGGCCCAGCCGCTGGTGCCGGCTTTGCCGTTCCTGCTCCCGGACCACCGGCCCTTCGCCAAGATGGACCTCTCCTCCCCGGCGGCCCGCCAGCGCATCGCGGCGGCCTTTCCCGACCTCGACCCCGACGATCCCGAGGGCGAACGCTTCTTGCGGGCTCTGACCATCCCGGCGCGGGCCCTGGTCGAGCTCGAAGCGATCGGCCGATCAGCCTTCAAGGCCGCGCGCAAGGTCCAGGTGCCGGTGCTCTGTCTCCAGGGCCGGGAGGACGAGGTGACGCCGCCGGCTCGTACCCAAGCGCTGCTCGACCGCATCGCGGGGCCGGTGGAGCTGGTCGAGGTGGCCGGGGGCCACGAGCTGCTCGATCCCGACCAGCCCGCCTGGGAGGTGGTGCTCGAGGCCGTCGAACGCTTCGCCCGGCGGCTGGGCGTCTGAGGGAACAGAGAGCGGACAGTTTGGTCCGCCCCTACATCGGAGGGGATGTCGTTTCCCCTGTAGGGGTCGACCAGCGTGTCGGCCCTCTGCTCCGGAAACCCGCCCCCGGCCCAAGACAACTCCGATCGGATATCCTCCGGCTGTTCCGTAGAGCCGGTCGTCCTTCTCCATGAGCTCCCTTCTCGCCTCCTTCCGAGAGCAGTGCGGCGTCGAGCCCGAAGCGCTGGCCGTGTGGTCTCGCGGCGAAGGGCTGGAGCTGAGCTTCCGGGAGCTCGCCCTCCGGGTGGAGGCCCGCGCCGAGCGCCTCGATACCGCGCCCGGGGAGCTGGTCGCAGTGGCCACCGGCAACCGCGTGGCCTTCCTCGAGCTGTTCCTGGCCCTGCGGGCACGGGGCTCGGTGATGGCCGCCATGGATGGCTCCCTGGCCGAGGCGGCCAAGGTGGCGCTGTGCCGCCGGCTGAGCATCGGCCGCTTGATCGTCGCCCAGGACGGCCCTGGTGAGGACACGCGCGAGATCGCCGTCGCGGGAGTGAACCCGCCCGACGTCCGACCCTACGCGCTGGTCAAGCTGACCTCGGGCTCCACCGGGGACCCGGTGGGCATCTGCCTCACCGAGGAGGCCCTGCTCGCCGGTATCGACCACATCGGCCGGGGCATGGGCCTCGACCGCCGCGATCGGGTGCTGATCGCCATTCCTCTCTCCCACTCCTACGGCTTCGACAACGGTGTGCTCTCGCTCGCCGGGCTGGGCACGGCGTTGATCCTCGAGCCCGGCTTCTACCCCCAAGCCCTGCTCCGGGCCCTGGTCGAGAGCCGGGCCACCTTCTTTCCGGCGGTGCCACCGATGGTGCGGGCCCTGGCCGAGACGGACTGGCCGGAGGGCCTTTCCCTGCGGCAGGTGATCTCCGCCGGTGGCCCCCTGGCGCCGGAGTTCGCGCGGGGTTTGCTCGAGCGCTCGGGCCAGGCCGTCCACCAGTTCTATGGCTCGACCGAGACCGGCGGCATCAGCTTCGAGAGCGATCCCGAGGCCGCGGAGGCAGCCGGCACCGTGGGGTGGCCCCTGCCCGGAGTCGAGGTCCTCCTCGGCGAGGGAGGGCGGATCGAGGTCGATTCGGCAGCCAACTTCAGCGCCTGGCTCGGCCAGCCGCCACGGACGGAACGCAAGGTCTGCCTGGGCGATCGGGGCGAGTGGACGGCCGAGGGGCGGCTGCGGCTGGTCGGCCGGGTGGCCGACTTGTTGAACGTGGGCGGCCGGCGCGTGTCCGCGACCGCCGTCGAGGGGGCGTTGCGAACCCTCCCCGGGGTCTCCGAGGCCGCCGTGGTGGGGCTCGCCGACGCCGTGCGGGGCGATCGGCTGGTGGCTTTCCTGGTCGGTGAGGGAGGGCCTCTGCCCACCTCGCGTCTGCCCGCGGGGCTCGCCCCCCGGGACATTCGCTGGATCTCCGCGTTACCCTATTCCGAACGAGGAAAACTGGATCGCGCTCAGCTGCGCAGCTGGGCGCTCGAGAGGGTCGGACCTTGAGTCAATCCACCGAGAAGAGCTGTGACGTCGTCGTCATCGGCGGTGGCCCGGCCGGCAGCGCCGCCGCCACCGTCCTCGCCCGCAGGGGCGCGCGAGTGATCATTTGCGAGCGGGAGCGTTTTCCTCGCTTTCACGTAGGAGAGTCCCTGCTGCCCTACCAGGCCTCGGTGCTCGCCCGGCTCGGCCTGACCGAGAAGATCGCCGACGGCTGCTTCGTGCCCAAATACGGCGCCTACTTCATGGCCAACGACGGCTCAGCCTGCTCGGAGGTCGACTTCGGACGCCTGCTCAAGCCCCCCTTCACCTACGCCTACCAGGTCGAGAGGTCGAAGTTCGACCACATCCTGCTGCGACACGCGGCAGCATCGGGGGCCGAGGTGCTCGAGGAGCACGCGGTGGTCGAGACCGAGTTGGCCTGCGAGAAGTGCCGGGTGACGGTGCGGGCGAGCGACGGCAGCGACCTCATCCTCAACGCCCGCTGGGTGCTCGATGCCTCGGGGCAGGGCTCCTTCCTGGCCCGCCGCCTCAACCTGCGGGAAAACGCCCAGGACCTGAAGAAGGTCGCCCACTTCGCCCACTTCCGTGGCGGCCAGCGGCGCACCGGCCGGGAGGAAGGGCACATCACCCTGGTCTTCGGGGCGGGCTGCTGGTTCTGGCACATCCCCCTGTCGGACAACCGGGCCAGCGTCGGCTGCGTGGTCGACCACCACCAATGGAAAGGGTCCGGGCAGAAGGCCGATGAGTTCCTGGCCTCGATGATCGCCGCCTCACCCTGGCTCGCGGGATGGCTCGAGGGCTCCGAGCAGATCACCGACGTCCACACGGTGGCCAACTTCAGCTACACGGCCCAGCGCTTCGTCGGGCCCGGCTGGGCCCTGGTGGGCGATGCCGCCACCTTCCTCGACCCGGTCTTCTCCACCGGCGTGCTCCTCGCCCTGCGCAGCGGCGAGCTGGCCGGTAGCCTCCTGGCGGATCGGATCAGCCGTGCGCGACCCCTGACCGAGGCCACCCTGGCGCCGTACGAGAAGAAGATGCGGCGCTGGTCCACCGGCTACTTCGAGCTGATCCGGGCGTTCTACAAACCGCAGTTTGCCCGGATCTTCTTCAACCCGGTGGATTTCTTCCAGCGCCCCATCACCCACTTCCTCGGCGGGCGCCTGGAGCTCGGCCTACGCCACCGCCTGATCATCAGGCTGTTCCATCTCCTGGTGCGGTTCAACCCTTACCTCCACATCGTCCCCGAGCCGCGCAGCGCCGAGGCGTCGATCCCCCACGGCTGAGCCCGCTGGACCTACTGGAGGATCTCGACCCGGCGCAAGCTCAGCTCCGCGGGGTTGCCGGGGGAGTCGATCAGGACGATGCGCTGGGTGCCGTTCTCGAACAGCCAGATGCCCTGCGTCTCGCCGTTCGAGTTGATCCGCGGCACCGCCTGCCAGCTGGGCGACTTGTTCTCGATGTCCAGGTAGGAGCCGAGGGAGGGCCCGAGCAGCCGGCCCGTGACAGTCTCCCCCACCCCTAGCCCGGTGAGCAGCGCCATGCGCTTGGTCACCGGGTCGAGGGCGAGGGCGAGGGAAGTCTCCCCTCCCGAGCGATGGACCGGTATCACCACGAAGGGCCGGGGACCCACCTCGGCCGCGCCGAAGACCTCGACCAGGTTCACCCCCGAGCGCACCACGCTGACCGCGTCCGGCCGGTCGGTCGAGAACAGGACCCGATAGACCGCGCCGTCGCTGCCATCCACCAGCAGATAGCCTGAAACCTCACCGCCGTCGTACTGCAGGCCCGCCTGCCCCGAGCCGAGCTTCAGCCGAGGCAGCAGGCCACAGTCCTTGGGAGCCCCCTCGGCGGTGCCGTCGGCATCGAGCTCGAGCCGCAGGCACTTGCCCGTGGACCCATGAACGATGTAGGCGAAGAGACGGCGCCGCGAAGGCACCTCACGCACCATCAGGGCGAAGTTGGCGTCGGGGGAGGCGATCGGCGCCGTCGGCCTTCCCGCCACGGCCTTGAGCTCGCCCAGCCTGGCACCCTGGCGCAGCTTGGTGACCAGAGCGCCGAAACCGGTGGGCGTCTCGAGGAAGAGCAAGCTGCGGGTGCGGCCCCCGAAGTCCCGCAGCGGGGACAGAAAGACCTCCCCCGGCAGGGCCGGCTCGTCGAGGGAACGACCGATCTCTACGAAAAGGTTGGTCTCGAGGCGCTGCAGCCGGAAGGCCTCACCGGAGCGCCGGGGCTCGGCTTCCACCACCACGCCGTTCTTGAGATCGACCACCAGGACCGATTCGGTGACCCGGCCGGCGCCGGAGATCGGCAGCGTCAGCCACTCGGCCCGGGCCGCACCCGCGGTGCCGAGCAGAAGCAGGACGACCGTCACCCCCGAGGCCCGGAAACGACGCCGACCATCCTCTCTCCGAGACTGGCTAGAGCAGCTGGCTCGCCAGGTTGGCCAACTCGGAGCGCTCTCCCTTGTCCAGGTTGACGTGCGCATAGAGTTCGTGCCCTCGCAGCCGGTCGATGAGGTACGACAGGCCATTGCTCTCGGCGTCGAGATAAGGCGTGTCGATCTGGAAGATGTCGCCGGTGAAGACGATCTTAGTACCTTCTCCCGCCCTCGTGATGATCGTCTTCACCTCGTGGGGTGTCAGGTTCTGCGCCTCATCCACCACGAAGACGATGTTCGAGAAGCTGCGGCCACGGATGTAGGCGAGTGGAACGACGTGGAGCTTGCCGAGCTGGGTCATCTCATCGATGCGCTTGGCTTCCTTGTGACCCTCGTCGAACTGGTCCTTGATCACTCCGAGGCTATCCCACAGGGGTTGCATGTAGGGCCCGATCTTGGACTGGATGTCACCCGGCAGATAGCCGATGTCCTTGTTCGACAGGGGCACGATCGGCCGCGCCAGGTAGACCTGGCGGAACCGGCGCCGCTGCTCCAGGGCGCCGGCCATGGCGAGCAGGGTCTTGCCGGTGCCGGCCGGGCCGGACAGGCTGACCAGCTGCACCTCCGGGTTGAGGATGGCATGGAGAGCGAAGGTCTGCTCGGCGTTCCTCGGCTGGATGCCGTAGGCCGCCATCTTGATCACCCGCTCGATCAGGCGGGTGCGGCCGTTGTAGCAGCCCAGGCCCGAGCGGGTGCTACCCCGCAGGATGAAGTAATGGTTGGCCGGCGGCGGCTCGGCGAGGCCCACCGCCTCGAGCCCGACCGAGCCCGAGAGAAAGAGCTGGTCGATGGCGCCGTCGTCGACGTCGAGCTCGCTCCTGCCGCGGTAGAGGCGACCCGCGTCGGCGATGCGCACCGTCTCGTAGTCCTGGGCCTCGAGACCGAGGGCCCGCGCCTTGACCCGCAGGCTGATGTCCTTGCTGACCAGGATCACCCGCCGGCCGGCCTCGGTCCGGGCCAGGGCCAGGGCGGCGTTCAAGATCCGATGGTCGTTCTTGCGGTTGCCGAAGGCGGTGCCCGCCTGGTCCCCCTGGCCCTCGTCGGTGATCACCTTCATGCGCCCGCGGCCATCCCCGTCGAGAGGGATCCAGTCGCGGAAGTCGTGATGCTGGGATCGGCGGTCGAGCTGGCGGACGAACTCCCGGGCGTGGAGGTTCAAGACGTTGTTGCCCTTCTTGAACTGGTCCAGCTCCTCGAGCACGGTCAAGGGAACGGCGACGTCGTGCTCCTCGAAATTGTCGATCGAGGTGGAGTCGTAGAGGATCACCGAAGTGTCCAACACGAAGACCTTGGTGAGCAGGCTGGAGCGGTCCGTCGCTTTGGTGGAACGGGAGTCTGGCATGGTCGAGACGGGATCGTACCATGGGCCATCGTCCCGCCTTGACGCTCCTCGCATGCTGATGTAGCATCCCGGAACGACCGAGCCAAGGTCCCTTTCACTTCCACAAGGCAGGAGCGCGATGCCCTCTTCTCGAACTCAGCAGGTCGAGCTCGTCGGCCGCAAGATCCGCCAGCTCCGCAAGGAGCGCAAGCTGACCCAGAATGACCTCGCCCAGCGCGTAGGCATCCAGCAGTCGGACCTCTCCCGGATCGAGCGTGGCGAGTACCGCGTCAGCCTCGACATCCTCTTCCGCATGCTCGCGGAGTTCCGGGTCAGCGTCACCGAGTTCTTCGAGGAGAGCCGCGCCGGCTCGGTCGGGCCCCGCGAAGTCCTGATCATGCAGCAGCTCAACTCGCTACCCGGCGCGGACCAGGACGAGATCCGTCACCTGATCGCCAGCCGGGCGCGGCCTCGCCAGGGGATGGGGGAATCTTCCCGCTCGGTGCCGCGTTTCCCGGGCGAGCGGGGGTGACCATGAGCAGCGATTCGGCGGACAGATACGAGCACTTGAAAGACCAGGCCTGGCAAGCTATCAACGCCGGGGAGCTCCACCGGGCTTTGGAGATCCTCGATCAAGCCCTGACCCTCGCCCGCGAGCTGGCCGACCCGGTGCTCGTGGACCGTACCCTCTGCGGGCGGGCGAGCGTGCTGGTCGAGGTGGGCCGGGCCGCCGAGGTCAAGCCGGACTTGCGCCGCCTGTTGCTCAAGGCTGCTGACACCGAGTCGTCGTTCCTCGCCTCCTACACTCTTGCCCGGGCCTACGACGTCGACGGCGACGCCGAGAAGGCCCTCTTCTACGCCCAGATCGCTCGCCGTCACGCGGCCGAGCTCCGCCAGCCTGAACAGCTCGCCGCCAGCCACAACCTGCTCGGCAACCTGATGCTGCTCAAGTGCGACTTCGAGGGCGCCTTCCGCGAGTTCCAGGCGTCGATGGGCCAGCTTCCCGCCGACGCCCACCTGCGGCGCGCCATCGTGCTCGACAACCTGGGCTACTGCCACGCCTGCAAGGGCCGACTGGAGCGCGCCTTTCCGGCCCTGTTCGAGAGCGTCCGCATCTGCCGGCGCCTCGGCGCCAGGTCTTACGAGGCCATCGCCCGCCTGACCTTGAGCTACACCTATCTGCTCGCCGGCCGCTGGCGGGAGGCGCTCCGCCACGGGCGGCGCAGCCTCGCCCTGGCCGAGGGGGTCGAGGACCGTTCCACCATCAAGTACGTGCTCTTCGTTCTCGGCGAGGCCGAGAAGGGAGCCGGCAACGCCTTCGCGGCGCGCTTCTACTTCAATCGTCTGCAGGAGGAGTTCTACCCCAACGCCCCGAACGTCGCCGACCTGCTGCTCCTGCTCGACGTCCAGAACATGATCAACCTCAAGGCCTGAGAGATTCGACCACCATGCGCTGCATCCAGACCTTGCTCGTTCTCGCTCTCCTCGCCGCCCTGCCGGCCAGCCCGGCGGCGGCCTCGGACCCCGGTCACGAGGCGGCCCTGTCCTCCAACGGTGAGATCTACCTGGCGCAGCTCGGCGCCTGCCGCGACCTTTTCCCCACCTGCACCGGCGCCGCCGCCCGCTATCCCGTCCTGGCCATCGACGTGCTCCGCCCCGGTGTCGCCACCGAACGCTTGCTGGTGCCGGACACCGGCAGCTCGGAGCTCGAAGGCCCGCCGGCCCTGGTGGTCGAGGATTCCTCCCAGAGTCTCTTCGTGGTGTGGGAGAGCCGGCGCTCCGACGGGCGCTCTCGGGTCAACCTGGCCTGGTACCGGCAAGGCGCCTGGTCCGCTGTGGTCGAGGTCACCGGCGACGCCGATCCCCTGAAGGGCACGCCCCAGGTGGTGATCACCCGCGACACCTACAGCGTTCCCGACGTCGAGGGCAACCTCGTCCCGCACCTGCGCAGCGTCCTTCACGTCGCCTGGTGGGAGCAGAGCCGGACCCTGGAACAGGTTTTCTACACCCCGATCGTGCTCGAGGACGGCACCTACCTCGGCGCCAACCACGTCTACAACCTGAGCGTACTCGACCCCAACCCGCTCTCCGAGCCCGGGGCCGTGCTGCCCCAGACCCTGGCCCGCGCGATCCGCCTGGAGCCGGGCCGGGACTCACACTCGGTGGTGGTGGGCTTCGTCGGCTCGGCAACCCACCGCTTCCTCACCTTCGAGATCCGCGTGGTTTTGGGCGAGCTCTCGCAGCTGGCCGAAGAAGTCCGCATCGCCATGGAGACCAACGGCGAGCTGTTCCAGCCGGACTCCCTGGCCATCTTCGCGGATCGCATTCGCGCCCACATGATCGAGATCGGCTTCCGGCTCCACCCCGCCTTGCTGGGTTACCTGGCCGACGATCTCTCGGCTTCGATCCGCAAGTTGGGTGGGGCTTACGAGGGGCACCTGCCGGCCTTCGCCGAGCGGATCCGTGCCCACATGATCGAGATCGGCGCCCGCAGCCTCGGCGAACCCGGGGATCTCGGCCCCACTTCGGAGACGCCTGGAACCGTGTTGCTCCAGCATCCCTCCGAGCTGCGCCCCGGCATCCTGCATGCCATCTGGCTGCGACCGGTGGCCAACCTGCCGGCGCCCCTGGTGGGCGCGGGGGAAGCCTCCTTCTACCTGGCGGCCGACGGCCGCAGGGCCATCGTCGCCTGGAGCGATCCCAAGGGGGGGCTGCTGTTCTTCCGGGAAAGCGACGAGGCGGAGTGGCAGGTGGCCCGCCATCTGGTCCTCTCCGAGACGATCGACGCCGAGCTGGCCCTCCGCCTGGTGCGCCAGCGCATCCGTCCCCAGTAGCCGCTAAGGCGCTTCGCTGCCGCCCGCGAGAGCCTCGCTGGCCACCCGGGCCGTCTCGGCCAGGACGGCGGCGCCTATGAAGAGGCTCTCCTCCGCCGGATAGAAGCGTGGCGAATGGGCCGAGAGGTACTCTCCGCCCGGCTCCCGCGCTCCGATGCGCAGGAAGCACCCTGGAATGCCCTCGAGGTAGAAGGCGAAGTCCTCGCTCGCCAGAATCGGATGAGCGAGAGGCACCAGTCTCGGAGCGGGCGCCAGAGCGCCCACGGCTTGGCGAGCCCAGGCCACCGGCCCGGCCGCGTTGACCACCGGCGGCGTGCCATCGAGGAAGCGGATCTCGGTCTCGAGACCGTGAGCCGTGGCCGTCGCGGTAGTGATCCGCACCAGCTCGTCGCGGATCTGCTCGCGGTCGGCGACCGAGCGGGCCCGCAGGGTCCCGCCCAGGGCGGCCCGGTCGGGGATCACGTTCAGGGCCTCCCCCCCTCGCAGGCGGGCCACCGTCACCACACCGGAACGGGTGGGATCGAGTCGCCGGGCGACGATGGTCTGGAGAGCCAGCACCACCGCCGCGGCCCCCACGATCGGGTCCCTGGCCTCGTGAGGGCGCGCTCCGTGGCCCCCGGCCCCCACCAGCTCGATCTCGAAGGAATCGCAAGAGGCCGCCAGGGCTCCCTCCTGCGCCACCACCTCCCCCACCTCGTAGCGCCGGTCGACGTGGCCACCGAAGATCGCCGCCACGCCGTCGAGCACCCCGCTCTCGAGGATCGCCAGGGCTCCCCGGCCCAGCTCTTCAGCCGGTTGGAGCACGATCAGCACGTCCCCCACCGCCGGCCTTTCGGCCAGCAGGGCCGCGGCGCCCACCGCCCAGGCCGCGTGGACGTCGTGGCCACAGGCGTGCATCCGGCCGGGGCTCTGCGAGGCGAAGTCGAGGCCGGTCTCCTCGGTGATCGGCAGGGCGTCGATGTCACCCCGCACGGCGACGACGGGGGCACCACGATCGCGTCCGGCGATGCGCGCCACCACTCCGGTGCCGGCCACCCGGGCGAGCTCGCTCGGTGAAAGCGGCTGGAGCGCCGCCTCCAGCCGAGCGGCCGTGGCGTGCTCCACGAGCGACAGCTCCGGAAAGCGGTGGAGCTGCCGTCGCAGGCCGACGAGGGAATCCGCCAGGGCGGGCGGCAGCAGGGTTCGCCAGGGGGTCGGCGGCGGCGTCACCGCCTACTCCCCACCGCCACCCTCGCTCTCCTCGAGCTGCATGCCCATCACGTGATAACCGGCATCGACGTAGACCGTCTCGCCGGTGATCCCGCTGGCGAGCGGTGAGAGCAGGAAGAGACCGAGGTCGCCGACCTCTTCGTGGGTGACGTTGCGCTTCATGGGCGACGCCTCCCCAACCTTCTTGAACATCTTGATGAAGCCCGGGATGCTGCGCGCGGCCACGGTCCGCACCGGGCCCGCGGAAACCGCGTTGATACGCACCTGGCGCGGTCCGAGGTCGTAGGCCAGGTAGCGAACAGTGGCCTCGAGCGCGCTCTTGGCCACCCCCATGACGTTGTACTTGGGCACCACCTTCTCCGCCGCGTAGTAGGTCAGAGTGACCAGCCCGCCGCCGGGGTTCATCAGGGGCTCAGCCTCGCGCGCCACGGCCAGCAGGGAGAAGGCCGAGATCTCGAGGGCGAGCAACCAGTCGGCCCGGGTGGTCTCGATGTACCGGCCGTCCATGGCGGCCCGCGGTGCGAAGGCGATCGAATGCACGACGGCGTCGAGGCTGCCCCATGCCTGGCGCAGATCGGCGAAGACCGTGGTGAGGTCGGTGTCGTTGGTGACGTCGCAGGGATAGAGACGGACGCCGGGGAGCCCGGCGGTGAGCTTCTCGAGGTCCTCGCGCAACCGCTCGCCCTGATAGGTGAAGGCGAGGGTGGCTCCGGCATCGCGCAAGCGCTCGGCGATCGCCCAGGCCAGGCTCCGGCTGTTCGAGACCCCCATGACGAGGGCACGCTTACCCGTGAGATCGATGGTTACCATGGGGCGGTATCTTACTGCGGGGCCGGGGAGGGCCGACACATGGGTCGGCCCCTACGAAGAACTTCCGGGAGGCGTCCCGTAGAGGCGGACCAACGAGTCCGCCCTCCGGATCTCCTCCCTATTCGTCGAAATACCCGCCACGGTGGCGGACGCGCACCCCGGGCTCGTCCACTCTCACCTCGACCTTGTGCCAGCGGCGCGAGCCGCTCAGATTCGAGGGGTAGTAGCCCAGCACGTACTGTCCACGCAGGTCGAGCAGGATCTCGGCGAAGGTGGACGAGAGATCCTCGAGCTTCTGCACGCTGATCGTCCGGCCCCCGGAAACCTCGATCGCCTCCTGGAGGGCACGGGCTTCCTTGCGGGTCGCCTCACCGTCCCGCCACGCCGAGGAGAAGGTGTCGCCCCCCACCCGGCCCTGCTCCTGGAGCACGATCCAGTAGACCAGGGCCTGGCTGCGGCCCACCTTCCACAGCACGTCGCGCATCGACAGCACGCTGTGCACGTCCGCACCGTCCGAGAGCAGGATCACGACTGGGCGTCCCGGCTCCCCTTCGAGCCCCTTGAGCGCGAGGTAGAGGTGGTCGTTGACGGCGGTGCCACCTCTGGCCTCCACGCCCTCGAGCGAGGCGAGCAGCGTGCGCGGCTCGCTGGCGAACTCGGTACGACGCACCAGTTGGTCGGAGAACAGGAGGATCGAGGCCTTGTCGACCTCGGTCAGGCCGTCGACGAAGGCCCTGGCCCCCTCGAGAGCCTTGGCGAGGCGCCCCCCCTGCATGCTCTGGCTGGCATCGAGCAGGATCGCCGCCGTGATCGGCACCTCTCCCCGCTCGAAGGTGACCACGCTCTGCCGGGTGCCGTTGTCGAGAATCACGAAGTGGTCACGGCGCAGCTCACGGCCGCCGTCGTTGCCGACCGAGACGTAGAGCTGCTGGAGCTGGACCGCCAGCTCCATGTCCACTTGCACGATCGGCGTGGTGCGCAGCGCCTCCCGGGAGAGGCCGCTGGCGGTCACCGCCAAGACCTTCAGGCGGTGGGGCTTGTTGTCGTAGCCGAGGTCAGTACTGGCCTGCCACGGGGCCTGGGTCGCCGTGCCGACGAGCTTGCCGTCGGCCCAGAACTCGACACGGGTGATCGCCTCGTCACTGGTAACCTGGGCGCGGATCTCCACCTCACCGTAGACCGGGGTGCCCTCCGGCGGGTTCTCGATCACGATCTCCGGCGGCGCCGCCGAAGCGATCCCGGCCGCGAGCAGGAGTGAGCCGGCGAAGAGGAGCGGTCTCATCGCGCGGTCTCCGGGAGGTCGAGGGAGCCGATCGCCCGGGCCAGCACCGGCAGACGCTGAGCAGCGGTCGAGACCAACCAACTGCGCTCACTTTGCAGCTGATCGACGGGCCACAGGTTGTAGGCGAAGCGAGCGGCGCCGGTGGCACCGCCACCTTCCGGCTGTACGGCTGCCAGGGCCTCACGGGCCTGACGGGGCCGGCCGAGCCGGTCGAGGGTCATGGCCAGCTGCAGCGAGAGCCTCGGCTCCCCCGGCAGGGCCGTGAGGCCGGCACGCAGGATCTGCTCCGCTTGCTCCCACTCCTCCGCGGCGAGGGCCGTTGCCGCCAGCTCCTGGTAGGCCAGCGAGCGCACCCAGGCCGGCTGGTCCGGGGCCTGGCAAGCCTCGAGGGCCTTGCGAGCAGCACCGACCTTGCCCAGACGCAGGAGGTTGACTCCCAGGCGGAGCCGGGCCTGGCCGTGGTTGGGCTCGGCTTCGAGCAGGTGCTCGAGATGAGGAATCGCCTGGTCGTAGAGCCCGACCTTCTCGTAGTAGACGGCCAGCGACAGCAGGGCCGTAGGATGCCGCGGCTGCAGCTCGAGGGCACGCTCGAACAGGGAGTTGGCCGACGCGGTCATTCCCGCCTGCTGGAGGGAGCCGCCCAGGCTGGTGAAGATGCTCGCGGCCACCGAGGTCGGCGAGCCGCCCTTCTCGACGTAGAGCTCGGCAAGGGAGCGCACCATCTCCCGGCTGTAGCGGGCCAGGAGGCGGTCGTTGCGATCACGGTAGCGCTGGTAGGTCGCCTCGTGGAGGAGAGCCACGGGCAGCAGAGCGCTGGGGTCGTGAGCGGCGAGGCGACGGGCGACCTGAATCTCGGCCTCGAAGAGGCTGCGCAGGAATGGCTCGGCGGCCAGCGACTCGGCCGATTGCTGCTCGAACTGGGCCAGGGCGAGGGCGGCCTCGCTTTCCGCGCCCTCGGCGAGCTGGGCGAGGATCCGGCGATAGCGCTCCTCGAAGACCCCCCTCTCGACCGGGGTCGCCCGCCGGCGAATCTTGATCCGGCCGCTGCCCCCGGTCGCCGGCGGCGCTGCCGGCGAGGCGCTGGCGATCTGGGCAGGCGCCTGAGCGGCGACCTGGGTCTGGGTGCCGACACGCACCGGCACGGACGCCGTGCTCCGGCGCGAGGAGCCCGGCTCGACCACGGTCACCGACAGGCGATAGTCGCCGGTTCGGAGGTCGGGAAGCTCAAGCCCGGCGATCAGCCAGGAGACGCCGAGAGCATCCTGCAGCCGCTCCCGTACCACCAGTTGGGCGCCAAGGGCGACGTTGCCCCGGTCGTCCACCAGCTGCCCGGTGACGGTCAGGCCCTCGCCGCCGACGCCGATCACCGGGATGCGCACCTCGAAGGGAGACCCCGGAGCCAGCTCGCCGCGGGCCGCCGGCACAAAGAGGGGCTCACGACCGGCGCCGAACAGGTAGGCCGGTTCCGCTTCCCCGGGCCGAGCGCGCTGGCGGGCCATCACACCGCCCCGGGCGTGGGTCTCGATCAATGGCGTCGCCACCACCAGCCCAGCCGCCTCGAAGTCGGGCACGGTCAGAGCGAGGACGGTGCTCCCGGTGGCGCCCGAGGTCGGTTGGCGCACCATCACCTTCAGCTCGAAGCTGCCGGTGGGAAGGGTCAGCTGCCCGTAGTAGCGCAGGCCACCGGAAAGCAGTCGGTCGCGCATGACGTCGAGGTCGAGGTCGAGGCTCTGGCTGAGCCGGTCTACCGGCTCACCCGCTGGCCCCACGGCGTAGACGAAGAGCTCGAGGCTCACCCGTCCGGAAGCCGTGGTGGCCATCAGGTCGGCGCCGTTGATCTCCACCAAGACCGGCACCAGGGCTTTGCCGGCCGGGCCGGGGAGAGCCGAGCCGACCAGCTCGACCCGCAAGGGAAGTGCGCTTCCCTCGGCCTCGACGAGGGCCGGGACGAGGAGCAGAGACAACAGGACCGCAAAGGAGAAGGTTTTCTTTTCCATGTCCTTACAGCAAGGCTTCCCGGCAAGGTACGCCCGTTCGGCAGCCAAGTCAATCCACCTGGGAGCTATATCCGTGCATCGTCGAAGGCTTCACACCAGCTTCCGGCAGAGCAGGCTCCTCATTCCTGCACTACGTGCTCTCGCCGCGAGCCCGCCACTCGGCGCTGGCGACCGGTAGCCGAGACGGCGACGTGCTTGCGATAGTCTTGGTGCTCGAGCCTCCACGAGCGCCTGCAGATGATCCTCAGTCTCCTCAGCAAGAAAGGCGGCGTCGGCAAGACCACGACGGCGGTGTCCCTCGCGGCTTCCTTCGCCCACCGCGGCCACTCGGTGCTGCTCATCGACCTCGATAGCCAGGCTTCCGCCTCCCTCTCCGTGGGGCTCGCCCGTGAGGACTTCAACCCTTCGAGCGCGGACGTTCTGCTCGGCCGGGTACCGGCCCGAGAGGCGCGCCGCCCCACGGCGATTCCCCGTCTACAGCTCATCCCCGCTTCCTCGGACCTGCTCGGTGTGGACCTCGAGCTGGGGGGCTTTCGCAACAAGGAGCGCCGGCTCGCCGAGCGCCTGGAGAGCCTTCGCGACGAGCACGAGCTGATCGTGATCGACTGCCCGCCCTCGCTGTCGCTGCTGCCGATCAACGCCCTGGTGGCGGCGGATCGCTTCCTGCTGCCGATCGTGCCGCAGTTCCTGGCCGCCGAGGGCCTCGACAACCTGCTGTCCGCGGCCCACCGGATCACTTCGCGGGTCGGCAGCCGAACCGAGCTGCTCGGCATGCTGCTGACCATGGTGGACTACCGGCTGCGCTCGGTCCGCGAGACCGTGACCCAGCTGCGCGAGAGCTACGGCTCCAAGGTGCTCGCCATCGAGATCCGCATCAACACCCGGCTCGCCGAGGCCCCGGCTGCCGGCCGCACCATCTTCGACTTCGATCCCGGCTCGGCGGGTGCCCGGGCCTATGACCTGCTGACCGATGAGATCGGTCCCCTGCTGGGACTGGTCCGACCTGCTGGAGACGCTTCATGAGCCGTCGCTCCGCCTCGACCCTCGCCCTCTTTCTGACCACCTTCCTGGCCGCCCCCGGGGCAGTCCGAGCCGCCTCCGGCTGCCCGGAGCATGGCTCTCACGGCCTCGCCGTGGCGCCGCCTTCGCTCGAGGCCGACTTCGAGACCGCCGCCGGCCGCGGGCGCGCCGAGCGCGGCAAGGCCGGTGCCGAGGAGCCCAAGAAGGAGGAGCCCGCGAAGTGGGACGTGGAGGCGCCCACCGGTGCCAGCGGCTACGACGTCGATCTCGACGTGCGCGAGGGCACCTGGCTGTCCCTCGACCTCTCCCCGGACGGCAAGGAGCTGGTGTTCGACCTCCTGGGGGACCTTTACCTGCTGCCGGTCGAAGGCGGCGAGGCTCGCAACCTCACCACCGGAGTCTCCTGGGACATGCAGCCCCGCTTCAGCCCCGACGGCAAGACCGTCGCCTTCACCAGCGACCGCGCCGGCGGTGACAACGTCTGGCTGATCGATCGCGACGGCAAGAACCCGCGCGCCGTCACCAAGGAGAGTTTCCGCCTGCTCAACTCCCCCGCCTGGAGCCCGGACGGCGAGTACTTGGTGGCCCGTAAGCACTTCACCGCCGAGCGCTCCTTGGGCTCGGGCGAGATCTGGCTCTACCACCGGAGCGGCGGCGACGGGCTCCAGCTCACAGCCAAGCCCAACGACCAGAAGGACGTCGGCGAGCCGGCCTTCTCCCCCGACGGGCGCTATGTCTACTTCAGCCAGGACACCACTCCTGGCAACTTCTTCCAGTACAACAAGGACCCCAATCCCGGCATCTATTCGATCCGCCGCCTGGACCGGGAGACCGGCGAGATCGAGGCGGTGGTCTCCGGCTTCGGCGGCGCCGTGCGGCCCACCCCTTCGCCCGACGGCAAGTCCCTCGCCTTCGTGCGCCGGGAACGGGGCAAGACCGTGCTCGCCGTGCGCGATCTCGACTCCGGCCGGGTGCGTAACCTCTTCGACGGCCTCGAGCGAGACATGCAGGAGACCTGGGCGGTTCACGGGGTCTATCCCTCGATGGCCTGGAGCAAGGACGGCCGCACCCTCTACTTCTGGGCCGCGGGCAAGCTCCATCGCATCGACGTGGCGAGCGGCACTGTGGTCGGCATCCCCTTTCACGTCAAGGACAAGCGGCGGGTCTTCGAGGCCGTGCGCTCGCCCCAGGAGATCGCTCCGGGCCGCTTCACCACCAAGATGCTGCGCTGGGTCGAGGTCTCCCCCGCTGGCGGCCAGGTCCTCTTCCAGACCCTCGGCCAGGTCTACCTGCGAGACCTCCCCGAGGGACCGGTGCGCCGCCTCACCGCCCAGGGCCAGCACTTTGAGCACTACCCCTCCTTCTCCCGTGACGGCCGCTCCGTCGTCTACACCTCGTGGAGCGACAGCGAGCTCTCCGCCGTGCGGCTGGCGCCGGTGGCCGGCGGCGAGAGCAAGGTGCTGACGGCCAAGCCCGGGCACTACGTCGAGCCGGCGCTGTCCCCGGACGGCCGCTTCGTGGTCTTCCGCCGGCTCGAGGGGGACCTCCTGCGCAGCCCGTTCTGGTCGGGTGAGCCCGGGCTCTACGCCCTGCCGGTGGCGGGCGGCGAGGAGAAGCTGGTCTCCAAGGGCGGCTTCGCGCCGCATTTCGGCGCCGGCTCGGACCGCGTCTTCTTCCTCGAGATCGGCGACGGCAACACCCGCTTCTTGAAGTCGATCGCCCTCGACGGCACCGAGGAGCGCACCCACGTCAAGAGTGAGAACGCCACCGAGATGCGGGTCTCGCCCGACGGTAGGTGGCTGGCCTTCGTCGAGCGTTTCAACGCCTACGTGACGCCCTTCATCCTCACCGGCAAGACGGTGGACATCGGCCCGACCGGCACCGCCGTGCCCCTGGCCCGGGTCACCAAGGACGCCGGGGAGAACGTGCACTTCGCCGGCGACTCGAGCGCCCTCCATTGGTCGCTCGGGCCGGAGCTGTTCACGCGCAAGCTGACCGACGCTTTCGCCTTCCTGGCCGGGGCTCCCGAGAAGCTGCCCGAGCCGCCGACCACCGGCACCACGATCGGCTTCGAGGCCGACGCCGACCGTCCCACCGGCACCATCGCCCTGGTGGGAGGCCGGGTGGTGACCATGAAGGGAGACGAGGTGATCGAGGACGGGGTGGTGGTGGTCGAGGGCAGCCGCATCTCGGCGATAGGCCGCCGTGGCGCCCTGAGCGTGCCGGCCGGTGCGACGGTAATCGACGTCGCCGGCAAGACCGTCCTGCCCGGCCTGATCGACGCCCACTGGCACGGCCCGCAGGGTAGCGAGGAGATCATCCCCCAGCAGAGCTGGGTGAACCTGGCCTCGCTGGCCTTCGGGGTGACCACTCTCCACGACCCTTCGAACGACACCTCCGAGATCTTCGCCGCCGCCGAGCTCCAGAAGGCCGGCCTGGTGGTGGCGCCGCGGATCACTTCCACCGGCACCATCCTCTACGGCGCCAAGGCCCCGTTCAAGGCCGTGATCGAGAGTCTCGACGAAGCCCGCTCCCACCTCAAGCGCTTGAAGGCCGTGGGCGCCTTCTCGGTCAAGAGCTACAACCAGCCGCGCCGTGACCAGCGCCAGCAGGTGCTCACCGCCGCCCGTGAGCTGGGCATGCTGGTGGTGCCGGAGGGTGGCTCGCTGTTCCAGCACAACATGACCATGGTGGTGGACGGCCACACCGGGGTCGAGCACACCATCCCGGTGGCCCACGTCTACGCCGACGTGCACCAGCTCTGGAGCAAGACCCGGGTGGGCTACACGCCGACCCTGGTGGTGGGTTATGGCGGGCTCTGGGGCGAGGAGTACTGGTACGCCAAGACCAACGTCTGGGAAAACGGGCGCCTCTTGACCTTCGTGCCGCGGGAGGCCGTGGACCCACGCTCGCGGCGGCGGACGATCGCCCCGGACGATGAGTGGAACCACTTCCACATCGCCGAGATCGCCGCCGACCTGGCCAAGCTGGGGGTGGGCGTCAACGTCGGCGCCCACGGCCAGCGCGAGGGCCTGGCGGCGCACTGGGAGATGTGGATGTTGGTGCAGGGCGGCCTGACGCCCCACCAGGCCCTGCGCGCCGGCACCCTCTCCGGCGCCCGCTACCTCGGGCTGGACAAGGACTTGGGCTCCCTCGAGCCCGGCAAGCTCGCCGACCTCATCGTGATCGACGGCAACCCCCTGGCCGACATCCGGGTCTCGGAGAAAGTCAGCCACACCATGGTGGGCGGCCGCCTCTACGACGCCGCGACCATGGACGAGGTAGCTCCGCGGCCGAAGAAGCGCGGGAAGCTGTGGTGGGAGGAGTGAGGGGCGCTACGCCACTTGCCGAGGAGATGCATCATGGCAACTGCCGTCCCGAGCCCCGAGGCACCGAATGTCGTCTTGTGGTTCGGGGAGATCTTGGTGAACTTGACGGATCAGGAGTTCGAGGAGCTCCGCCGAGTCAACCCTCACCTGCGTCTCGAGCGCACGGTCGGCGGCGAGTTGATGATGTGGCGTCGCACCGGCAGGAGACATCGGCGGGAAAGCTCCATGAAGCCCCGCACGTCGCCCCGAGCGAAGCCGAGGGGCCTCTGACACAGCGCTCCGGAGGGCAGCTGGGGCCGGATCAAAGACCTGCGGGCGATTTCTTCACCACTCGGGCGAAACCCACCGTGGCCCGTACGTCCCTTGGGAACCGAACTCGCGCGACGCTCGAGGTCATCGCCCCTTCCGAACCATGACCTCCTCGCTGAGCGCGACCAATAGCGCGCCATCGACGACTCCGGTGGGCTCGAGCCTGTGCTCGGCTTGGAAGCGCTGGATGCTCTGGACCGTCGCGGTGCGCAGGATCCCGTCGGCCTTGCCAACTTCGTAGCCCAGCGCCGCCAGCAAGTGCTGGGCCGCCTGGATCAACTGGCGTTGCGAGGCTTGACACGGCGTCCCAGTGCTCGGGCGGAGACGGGACGTGCCGTCAGAGAACCTCTGGGGCGGGGGGCTACTGCGGGGAGCACTCGGCTCCCGGCTCGGCCTCGGCGAGCCGTGGCAGTGGTATTCGCCGGTCTTACGGTTGGTGTGGCAGCCGTTGGCGTCCAGGCCGCCACCGTGGGCGAGGACGTGGCCCCCTGGCAGCGAGCCAACGACAGAACAGGTCAGCAGGATCAGCAGCCGAGCTCGCATCGCCACCTCCGGCAGGCTTGACGCGTGTAGACCCGCGCACCAGCCGAAGGTTGACTGCGGACTCAGCTCTCAGGTTCGACTCTGGCTTTCCTCGCCTGGGAGCGCCGAGCCCCAGCTCGGCGTCTTGCGCCTTCGACAGCCGCTCGACCCGAGACGCCGAGCTGGGGCTCGGCGCTCCCAGGGCATCCCTTCCGCGAGGCTGGCCGGTCGAGAGACCCTGGGTGAACGGCAGCCGTCCCAATCCAACCCTCACCCCTCCGTCGCCAATCGGATGCCGGTGAAGGGCCAGCGGTCCTGGGGGTAGAAGAAGTTGCGGTAGGTGGGCCGCATGTGCGAGCGCGGTGTGGCGCAGCTGCCGCCGCGCAGCACGTATTGGTTGGCCATGAACTTGCCGTTGTACTCGCCGAGGGCCCCCGGCAACGGCCGGAAGCCGGGATAGGCCGAGTAGGCCGAAGCGGTCCACTGCCACAGCTCGCCGAACCACTGGCCGTCCTCCTCGTCCCGGGCGGGACGGGGGTGGAAGTGGCCACTCTCGACGAAGCTCCCTTCGACCGGCCGGCCGGCCCCGGCCACCTCCAGCTCGGCCTCGGTGGGCAGCCGGGCCCCGGCCCAGCGGGCAAAGGCATCCGCTTCGTAGTAGCTGAGGTGGCAGACGGGCGAGTCGGGATCGAGGGGCTCGAGGCCGCGCAGGGTGTACTCCCACCAGTCGCCCTCCCGCTCCAGCCAGTAGAGAGGCGACCGCCAGCCCTGCTCGCGCACCGTCTTCCAGCCGTCCGAGAGCCACAGCCCGGCCTGGCCGTAGCCATCCGCCTCGACGAAGGCCCGATACTCGCCGTTGGTGACCAGCCGGCTCGCCAGCCGGTAGGGCTCGAGGAAGACCCGATGCCGCGGCGTCTCGTTGTCGAAACAGAAGCCGTCGCCGGCAAAGCCGATCTCTTGCACCCCCTCGGCGAAGCTCAGCCAGCTCCGTTCCGGCGCCCGTCCGACGGCACGCGGGGCATCCGGCGCGTAGGCCGGCAGCAGCGGGTTGGCGACGAAGTTGCGCTTGATGTCCATCAGCAGTAGCTCCTGGTGCTGCTGCTCGTGGTGGAGGCCGAGCACCACCCGCTCGGCGACCACCTCGTAGGGCCCCTCGGCCGCCGAAGCCAGCAGCTCGAGGACGCACTCGTCGACCTGCCGCCGGTAGGCGTAGACCTCTTCGACCGTGGGCCGCGCCACCACGTGCCGCTGATTGCGCGCGTGGAAGCTGCCTATCGCCTGGTAGTAGGAGTTGAAGAGGTGGCCGAACTGGGGATGGTAGGGCGAGTATCCCGGCGCCAGTGGGCCGAGCACGAAGGTCTCGAAGAACCACGCGCTGTGCGCCAGGTGCCACTTGGGAGGGCTGGTCTCGTTGCAGGCCTGGACCTGGTAATCCTCGGTCACCAGGGGTGCGCAGAGGCGCTCGGTCTGGGCTCGCACCTCGCGATAGCGCGCGGCGAGAGTGCTGCGGTCAACCCCTGAGATAGCCCTTGAGTCCGAGAGAGTGAGGTTTGACATGCGGCGTACCTTACCGCACCGCCAGGGAGCAAGCAGAGGACTACCTTGACGCAAGCCTGGCAGGGCTGTAGCGTCCCGAGAACGTACGAGGAAACGGTCCATCGACGAGCTGACCCCCCGACTGATCGCCTTGTCCCGGGTGATCGCCCGTGGCCGCCGGCTCCGGGATGTCGGCAGGCTGGTGGAGTCCTATGGCGGACGCGCGGCCGGCTGGGTTAAGAAGAGCAGTCCGGTGTGCGAGGATGCCGAGGGAATTTTCGAGTTCCACTGGTACGAGTGCTCCGGTATCGGACGTGTGGAGCTCAAGAAGAAGAGGCTAGAAGACTCATGATCGTGGAACTCAGACAGCCCGATTCCCGCTACCCGGACCTGACCGCCGACCAGCCCTACGTCGTGATCGGTATCGAAGCGAACGACTACCGGATCCTCAACGACCTCGGCCGCCCCTTCTTGTATCCCCCCGACCTCTTCGAGGTCATCGACCCGCGCGAGCCGGCTGAATGGGTCCAGGAGGTCGGCGAGGACGACGAGCGATACGCTTACCCTCCCCCCCTCCAAGAGACCGGGTTCTTCGAGGACTTCTTCGACGCCAAGCAGGAGGCCGTTACCACCTTCTGGCGAATCGTGAACCGGCAACTCGCCACCGCCGCTACGGCGGCGTAGACAGAAGCGCGGCCGCTTCGGCCGGCCGACGGTGCCGGTCCACCCAATACCCCCAGGCGACCAGGAGCCACATCGAGAGCCCTGCCCAGCCGATCGCCGTCTCGCTCGGCGGCGGCGGCCCGAAGAGATTGGCCAGGTAGACCGCCAGGAGAAAGGCCACTAGCCCCCACCAACCCCATCGGCCTTGCCCGTCGAGCGGCTTGGTGCCCCGGCTGTAGAGCACCACCCCCGCAGCGAAAAGGCCCAGCTCCACGGCCAGGGTGCCGGGCAGGGAGGCCCACAGCTCGAGGCCGTAGCGACCTTCCCCTCCCGGCGCCAAGGGCAGGTCCGGCCGGTGGCTCAGCCAGTCGAGCAGCCAGTGGCTCACCACCACGGCTCCGGCCAGGAGGGCAGCGCGCCGGGGGCGCTTCGCCAGCACCAGGATCCCGGCCAGCAACGCACCCCAGAAGACGGCAGCCAGCAGGCTGTGCGTCCACGGATAGTGGGTGAAGTCGAGCGGCGTCACCCGGGTGATGCCGGGTGCGATCCGCACGTGCTCCACCCCGGCTAGCACCAGCAAGGGCCAGATCAGGTCCACCAGCTGGGCCGCCAGGAAGAAGGTGCCCAGCGAAAGAGCCGGTGCACTGCGCTTGGCCGCCAACCCGACGGCAAAGTGTCCTACGAACATGCAGCCCTCACGATCCCTGCCCTTCGCGCAGATAGCAGTAGAGCCCCAGCCCGGTACCGACCAGCTCGGCGACCAGCAGCCAGACCAGCAAGGGCCGCGTGGAGCCGGCGATCAGCATCCCCAGGCCGCGGGTGAAACCGAAGCCGGCGAGGATCAGCACCTGCGCCGCGAGACCGGCCTTCACCCACTCGGGCTTGGCCGCGCACCAGGCGAAGAAGATCCCCACCGCCAGCACGAAGCCGCCGTAGGTGGCCCGGAAGTCGATCAGCGCCGTGGGCGTGGCCACCTCGATCTCCACCGTGCGGCCCATGGCCACCGGCCAGAACAGGAAGGCGACGCCGATCGCCAGGAAGACCAACGCCGACAGGCCGAGAGAGACCAGGGAGAGGGTCATGTCCGGGACCGCCGGGGGCCGACCAGCTCGAGGTAGCGCTCGCGCGGCTCGCCCGTCCAACCGTTGACGCCGTTCTTGGGCAGCCAGATGAGGTGAACGTAGAGGACGGCGAGGGCGAGCACCCCGAGCAGAGCCCAGAACCAGATTCGCCCGAAGGCGACCGAGACTCCCACGAAGAGCAGGTTGGCGAGCAGGATCTTCAGCACCCGTCGCCATTTCGGTTTGTGCGCCTCGAAGTGTCCAAGGAGCACTCCGCCGATCGCCGTCAAACCCATCAGGAGGGCGACTTCGAACCAATGGCTATCCGTGCTCCACATGGTAACCCTCCCGGCGGGCGCGTCAGCCCGCGATCAGGTCCGCCAGCTGCGTGCGCACGACGGCGAGCATGGCGAGGTCCACGGTGCCGGCGGCCTTGATCTCGGAGACCCTCTCCTTGGCCCGGCGGTAGCGGTCGGCGCGACCCTCCACCCAGTGCTCGATGGCGGCCTTGACGCTTTCTCCGGAGCCGGCACCCGCCAGCACGTCGGCGGTCAGGCGGCTTTGCAGCCGGAACAGCTCGTCGGCCAGGCCGGTCTTCGCCTCGCGCTGCCAGGGCGTGTCGGTCGGCAGCTTGTCGGCCGCCTCACGCAGGGCGTCGAAGCCGAAGCGGGAGCCCAGGTGGTAGAAGGTGCTGCCCACCTCTTGCACCGGCCGCCGGCTGTCCTCGGCGAGCTCGGCGATGTCGAGCGCCGAGGCCAGAAACTCCAGGCTCGCCACCCGCGCCGCGAGCGGCTCGGGCACGTGGGTCTTCTCCAGGCGCCGCTGGCGCTTGCGCCAGTCGCTCACCTCCGCCGCCGGCAGAACCTCCTCGGCGCGCTCGGCCAGGGCCGCGGCGGCGGCCCGCAAGGTCTCGGTGGGCACCGACTTGCCCCGTAGCCGGCGCTTGAGCAGCCAGGTGGTCGCCCCTTCGACCAGGGTCTTGGTGGCGAGGATCATCTGGGTCTGAGCGTCGGCGGGTGCGACGTTGTCGAGGGCCTCGATCGCGGCCCACAGCGGCCGCAGCTCGAAGGCGTCGCGCACCTGGAGGTAGGCGCGGGCGATCTCCGGCGCTCCCAGGCCGGTGGTCATCTTGAGCCGGGTGACGAAGGTCGGCCCGACCCGGTTGACCATGCTGTTGGTGACGTGAGTGGCGGTGATCTCTCGGCGCAGCCGGTGACGTTGGATGGCCTCGGCGTAGCGCTCGCGCAGGGCCTCGGGGAAGTAGAGCACCAGATCCTCGGCGACCACCGGGTCGTCCGGCAGGTCGGAGTGCAGCAGCTCGTCGAAGAGGGTGATCTTCGAGTACGCCAACAACACGGCGATCTCCGGCCGGGTGAGCCCCTTCTTGGCCGCCATGCGCTCGGCGATGGCGTCCTCGTCCGGCAGGCCCTCGATCCGCCGATCGAGCTTGCCCATCCTCTCGAGCTCGCGGATCATCCGCGCCTGGCGGTCGAGGCCCTCGGCTCCTTGGGCCGTGGCGACGGTGATCGCCTGGGTCTGCAGGTAGTTGTCGCGCAGCACCAGCTCGGCCACCTCAGCGGTCATTTCGACCAGCAGTTGGTCGCGCTGCTTGACGGTCAGGTCGCCGGCGGCCACCACTTCGTTCAAGAGGATCTTGATGTTGACCTCGTGGTCGGAGCAGTCGACGCCGCCCGAGTTGTCGATGGCGTCGGTATTGAGCCGGCCGCCCTGGAGGGCGAACTCCACCCGACCGCGCTGGGTGAGGGCGAGGTTGGCCCCTTCGCCGATCACCTTGGCCCGGAGCTCCCGGCCGTCGACACGGAGGGAGTCGTTGGCCCGATCGCCGACCTGGAGGTGGGTCTCGGTCGAGGCTTTGACGTAGGTGCCGATGCCGCCGAACCAGATCAGGTCCACCTTCGCCTTGAGCATCGCCCTGATCAGCTCGTCGGGCGTGACCGTCCCCGCCTCGAGCTCGAAGACCTCGGCAACCTGGGGCGAGATGGTCACCGACTTCGCCTTGCGGTCGAAGATCGCGCCACCGGTGGAGAGCAGGGCCTGGTCGTAGTCCATCCAGCTCGAGCGCGGCAGGTCGAAGAGGCGCTGGCGCTCGGCGAAGCTGGTCGCCGGATCCGGCGCGGGGTCGACGAAGATGTGCTGGTGGTTGAAGGCACCCAGCAGGCGGGCGTGAGGGGAGCGCAACAGGCCGTTGCCGAAGACGTCGCCCGACATGTCGCCCACACCCACCACGCTGAAGGGCTCGCTCTGGGTGTCGCGCCCCATCTCGCGGAAGTGGCGCTTGACCGCCTCCCAGGCGCCGCGGGAGGTGATCGCCATCTCCTTGTGATCGTAGCCGGCCGAGCCCCCCGAGGCGAAAGCGTCCCCCAGCCAAAAGCCGTACTCGGCGGACAGGCCGTTGGCGATGTCCGAGAAGGTGGCGGTGCCCTTGTCGGCGGCGACCACGAGATAGGGATCGTCGTCGTCGCGGCATACGACCCGGGCCGGCTTGACCACGCCCACGCCCTGGTAGTTGTCGGTGATGTCGAGCAGGCCGCGGACCAGGGTCTTGTAGCACTCGACCCCTTCCTTCTGGTACAGGTCCCGCTCGGTCGGCGGACGCTTGACCACGAAGCCGCCCTTCGAGCCCACGGGCACGATCACGGCGTTCTTGACCATCTGCGCCTTGATCAGGCCCAGGATCTCGGTGCGGAAGTCCTCCGGCCGGTCCGACCAGCGGATGCCACCGCGGGCCACCTTGCCGCCCCGCAGGTGGATCGCCTCCACCCGCGGCGAGTAGACGAAGACCTCGAACATGGGCCGTGGATCGGGCAGCTCGGCCACGTCGGCCGAGCGCAGCTTGATCGAAAGGTAGGGCTTGGGTTGGCCGTCGCTCCCCGGCTGGTAGAAGTTGGTGCGCAGGCTGGCGTGCACGACGTTCAAGAAGCGGCGAAGAATGCGGTCCTCGTCGAGGTTGGCCACCCGGTTCAGGGCCTCCGCGATGCGCTCCTCGATCGCCCTCTCGCGCTCGCCGCGACCCTCTCCGAGGTCGGGATCGAAGCGGGCCTCGAAGAGCTCGACCAGCAGCCGGGCGATGCCGGCGTTCTTGTGCAGGGTCTGCACCATGTAGTCCTGGCTGGCGGAGATCCCCGCCTGGCGCAGGTAACGCGAATACGTGCGCAGGATGACCACCTGGCGCCAGCCGAGACCCGCGCTGAGCACCAGCCGGTTGAGGCCATCGCTCTCGGCCTCGCCCGAGCGCACCCGCGAGAGGGTCTCCTGTACGCGACCCCGCACGTCGCCGGGCTCGAAGTCGAGGCCGTCGAGGGCGTCGAGCTCGAAATCACGGATCCACACCACTGTGCCCCCGGTTGGCCGGATCTCGTAGGGCTGCTCGGCGACCACCGAGAAACCGAGGTTCTCCAGCTGGGGCACCATCTCCGAGAGGGGAAGGGGCGCACCCGGGTCGTAGATCTTGAACCGCGCTCGGTTGCGCGCCATGCCGAGGGGTCGATAGAGGTAGAACGCAAGCTTCTCGCCTTGGAGCGCCTCTTCCACCCGCTCGAGGTCGAAGCTCGCCTGCTCCGGCCGATGGGCCACCTGGTAGGCGATCGGGAAGGCTCCCGCGTAGCGCCGAAGCAGCTCCCCGGCGCGCTCCTCGTTGTCCCCCCCGCGCAGCACCTCGCCCAGGGTGTCCTCCCAGCCGCGTACGGTCTCCGCCAGGGCGGCTTCGATGTCCTTCTGGTTGTAGGGCGGGATCTGGCCCGGCTTGGTCGAGAGGAAGAACTGGATGCGCGCCAGCGGCTCCTGGTCGACGTGGGTGTAGACAGCGCCGACCGTGCCGTTGAACGCTCGTTCGAGGATGCCTTCGAGCCGCGGCCGCAGGTCCGTCGAGTAGCGGTCCCGCGGCACGAAGACCAGGCAGGCCACGAAGCGCTCGAAGGTGTCCTTGCGCACGAAGAGGGCTACCCGCCGGCGCTCCTGGAGCTGGAGGATGCCCATGGCGGTGTGGAAGAGCTCCTCGTTGCCGATCTGGAACAGCTCGTCGCGCGGAAAGGTCTCGAGGATGTGGGCCAGGGCCTTGGCGGCATGCCCCCGGGGCCGGAAGCCAGCGCGCTGGAGCACGGCCTTGACCTTGCGCCGCAGCAGCGGCACCTCCTCGGCCAACTGGCGGTAGGACTGCGAGGTGAAGAGCCCCTGGAAGCGCAGCTCCTTGAGCACCCGGCCGTCCACGTCGAAGCGCTTGATGCCGACATAGTCCATGTGGGTCGGGCGGTGGACCGGGGAAAGATGGTTGGTCTTGGTGATGAAGATCAGCTCCGGCCGGCGGGCGAACTCGCTCATCTCGGGAGTGAGCTCGCGCTCGCGGGCGCTCGACACCCGCAGCTCGTCGCGCAGGATGCCGAGGCCGGTGCCATCCACCGCTCGCAGCACCTCGCCATGCTCGCCCGGCGTCAGGGCGTACTCGCGGAAGCCCAGGAAGGTCATGTTGTCGGCCTGTAGCCACCGCAGGAAGGCCAGGCTTTCGGCCAGCTCGTCCTCGGAGATCGACTCCGGCCGCGGGCTCGACTCGAGGTCCTGGATCAGTTCCTCCAGCCGGACGGTCATGGCGCCCCAGTCGTCCACCGCGGCCCGCACTCGCGCCAGTACCCGGAGCAGCTCTTCACGGACTCGCTGGCGCTCGGCGGCGCTGCCGAGGCGGTCGACCTCGAAGTGCATCAGGGACTCGACCGACATGCCGTCGGCCTCCGGCGCCGCCTCCTCGACGATCCACTGCACCTCGCCACCCTCGTTGCGCAGGACGCGCACCACGGGATGGATCACCAGGTGCACCTCGAGGCCCTGGCGGTGCAGCTCGGCGGTCACCGAGTCGACCAGGAAGGGCCGGTCGTCGTTGACCATCTCGACCACCGTGTGGGGGCTGGTCCAACCGTGCTCTTTGATTTCAGGATTGAACACCTGCACTAGGCTTTCCCCGGCCTGGCGCTTGCGGGCGAAAAGCCACAGGGAAAGCGGGCCGTGCTCCAGCTCCGAGCTCGTGCGGGCCCGCAGGTCATCGGCCGAGATCCCCTCGTAGTACCGCCGAGCGAAAGCCGCCGCGCCTTCCCCCGCCACCCCGCCCAGGCGTTGGCGAATGACCTGGGCCACTCTTTCGATCACTTCCGCCTTCCACATGTCCTCGATCGCAGCCATAGTCCCCTCGTGCAAGTGCAGCAGCTCGCCAAGCCTATCCCAGGCGCCGGGCCGATCGGATACGATCCAACCGCATGTTGCTGGACTCTCCGGGGGCTCTTCGACCCGCCGCCCCCCTCCTGCGCTTCCACCAGGTTTGCCGGCGTTTTCGCGAAGGAGATCGCGAGCGGATCGTGCTCGACGAGGTGAGCGCGACGGTCGCCGCCGGAGAGCTGGCCGTGCTGGTGGGGCGCAGCGGCTCCGGCAAGTCCACTCTGCTCCACCTGGCCGGCGGTCTCGACCTGCCCGACGCCGGCTCGGTGGTGGTGGCCGGCCAGGACCTGCCCCGCCTGGACGAGGAAGGCCGCAGCTTGTTCCGGCGCCGGCACGTCGGCTTCGTCTTCCAGTTCTTCAACCTGATCCCGACCCTGACCGTGGAGGAGAACCTCCTTCTGCCCCTGGAGCTCGCCGGGCGGATGAGCGGGGGAGAGATCGCCGCCGCCCTCGACCTGCTGGCCGAAGTGGGCCTGGCCGACCGGCGCGGCAGCTTCCCGGACCGGCTCTCGGGCGGTGAGCAGCAGCGGGTGGCGGTGGCCCGGGCGCTGGCCCACGACCCCCTCCTGGTGCTGGCCGACGAGCCCACGGGCAACCTCGATCTCGACACCGGGCTCGAAGTGCTCGAGCTGCTCGACCGGCTGACCAGGAAGGCCGGCAAGACCCTGCTGATGGTCACCCACTCGCCCGAAGTGGTGGGCCTCGCGGACCGTGTGTTCCACCTCGCGGAGGGGCGGCTGGTCGAGGAGACCTCCCCCGCCCCGTGAGCCGCCTCCTCGCCCGCTCCGGCCGGCGCTACCTGGCGCGCCATCCCTGGGCCTCGGGCCTGGCGGTGCTGGGCGTGGCCCTGGGAGTGGCGGTCTACGTGGCCATCTCGCTGGCCAACGGCAGTGCCCGGCGGGCCTTCGACCTGTCGATCTCGGCGGTCACCGGCCGGGCGACGCATCAGCTGGCGGCCGGTTCCGAGGGTTTCCCGGAAGGGGAGCTGGTCCGGCTTCGCCGGCTCTTCCCCAGCCTGCCCATGGCGCCCCTGATCGAGGCGCGGGTCACCTCCCCCACGGCTCCCGGTCGGGTGCTGCTGCTGCTCGGGGTCGATCCCCTGGCGGAGGCACCCTTCCGGCCCTTCCTGGCCCCCGGTCAGGCTTCGGCGCGGGACGCGGGCCTGGACTTCGCCGCCTTTCTGACCCGGCCGGGCGCCGCCTTGCTCGCCGCCGACACCGCCGCAGAGCTCGGCCTGGCCGCGGGCGAGGCCCTGCCCCTCGGCCGGGACGCCGGCTCGGCCGAGCTGACCCTGGTGGGCACCCTGGCTCCCACCGACGCCGCCAGCCGTGCCGCCCTCGCGGACCTGGTGGTGGTCGACCTCGCCACCGCCCAGGAGAGCCTCGACCGCCTGGGCCGGCTGAGCCGCATCGACCTGCTGCTGCCGCCGGGCGAGGCCGGAGCCGAGGCCGCGGCCCGGCTGGCCGCCGCGCTGCCCCCGGGCCTCTCCCTCACCCCGGCGGCGGCCCGCGCCGCGAGCCTCGACGAGATGACCCGCGCCTTCCGCCTCAACTTGACGGCACTCTCCCTCTTGGCCCTGCTCTGCGGCGCTTTCCTCATCGCCAACACCCTGCTGTTCACCGTAGTCGAGAGGCGGGAGGTCTTCGGTGCCCTGCGCGCTCTGGGCGTGACCCGAGGCGAGCTGCTCCGGCAGGTGCTCGCCGAGGCGGCGCTGATCGGCGGTGTGGGCTCCCTGCTCGGCCTGCTGCTGGGGACCGCCGCCAGCCGGGCGCTGGTGGGCCTGGTCGCCCGCACGGTCAATGACCTCTACTTCGCCCTTTCCGTCCGGGAGGTCAACCTCGACCCGCTCGTCCTCACCGTCGGCCTGGCCCTGGGGCTCGGCACCACCCTGGTGGCCGCCCTGCCCCCCGCCCTCGAAGCCACCAACACACCGCCGCGGGCCGTGATGCTGCGCTCCCTGCTCGAGGAGAAGAGCCGCCGGGCCGTGGCCTGGGCGGCACGCCTGGGCGCCGGGGGAATCTGCCTCGGCGCGGCCCTCTTCGCCCTGCCCTCGAAGAGCCTGCTGCTGGCCTTCGGGGCGTTCTTCGTGCTGCTACTCGGCTGCGCCAGCCTGGCGCCGGCGGCGACCGCCGCGGCCAGCCGGCTGCTCGCCGCCCCGGCCGGCCGCCTCTTCGGCGTGCTCGGCCGCATCGCCGTACGCGGGGTCGAGACGGCCCTGTCGCGCACCGGTGCCGCCATCGCCGCCCTGACGATGGCGGTGGCGATGACCGTGGCGGTGGGAATCATGATCCAGAGCTTCCGCTCCACCTTGATCCGCTGGCTCGAGGCCGTGCTGGTGGCCGACCTCTACGTCTCGAGCGGCCAGCCGGGAAGCGCCGATGGCGGCGGCCGGGTGACCGCGGCCACCCTCGGGGCCGTGGCCCTGCTGCCCGGAATCGACAGGGTCAACACCATCCTGGTGGCCCGGACCGAGGTGGCCGGCGAGACGGCCATCCTCCACGCGGTGGACCTCGACCGCCGGGGCTTCCGCGCCTTCCCCTTCGCCGCCGGCGATCCGTCGCGGATCGAAGCCGACTTCCAGGCCGGGCGGGCCGTACTGCTGTCAGAGCCCTACGCCTGGCGGCGCGGCCTGGGACCGGGCGACGAGCTGGAGATCCAGAGCCCCACCGGCCTCCTGCGCTTGCCGGTGGCCGGGGTGATCTACGACTACGGCTCGAGCCAGGGCGCCGTGATCCTCGCCCGCCCCCTCTTCGACCGCCACTGGCCGACGCGCGGCGCCACGGCGCTCGGTCTCTTCCTGACGCCAGGCGCGGACACCGACGCAGTGACCCGGGGCGTCCGCGCCGCCGCGGCCGGCGCCGGCCAGGCCCTGGAGGTGCGTCCGAACCGCTGGATCAAGGAGAGCTCCCTGGTGATCTTCGACCGCACCTTCCGGGTCACCGCCGTGCTGCGCCTGCTGGCCGGTGCCGTGGCCTTCCTCGGGGTGCTCCAGGCCCTGCTGGCCTTGGAGCTGGAGCGGGGCCGGGAGGTGGCGGTGCTGCGGGCCGAGGGCCTCACTCCCAAGCAGGTGCGGTGGCTGGTGCTGGGCCAGACGGGCTTCCTGGGCGGCGTGGCCGGCCTGCTCGCCCTGCCGGTGGGGGTGCTGATGGCGTGGATCATGGTGGCGGTGATCAACCGGCGTTCCTTCGGCTGGACCCTCGCCCTGGAAGTGCCCCCGGCGGCGCTGGTCCAGGGCGTCGCTCTGGCCCTCGCCGCCGCCCTGGCGGCCGGCCTCTACCCGGCCTGGCGAATGGCCCGCACCCGCCCGGCCGAGGCGCTGCGGGGGGAGTGATGATGGGGGAAACTCAACGGGAGTCCTTTGGAGTGCGGCGACACGTCGCCGCTTTTCAGCGCTGCAAAGCGGCGACGTGTCGCCGCACTCCAAAGCCGCTCACTTCTTGGAGATCGCTGCTCCTGTTCTTCCTCCTCCCCCTCCTCGCCTGCCAGCCGCAACCGCCCCAGGTCTCGGCCAGGCTGTCGGTGGCCGAGGCCCTGGCCGGGGACGCCGCCGGCTTCGAGCGAGCCCTGGCGCCGCGGCCTTTCGTATTCCCGCCGGACCACGGTGCCCACCCTTCCTTCCGCAACGAGTGGTGGTACTTCACCGGCAACCTGGAAGGCCAGGGCCAGCCCTTCGCCGGCCGGCGCTTCGGCTTCCAGCTCACCTTCTTCCGCACCGGCCTGGCGCCGGGCGATCCGGCTCGACCCTCCGCCTGGGCCACCCACCAGCTGTGGATGACCCACTTCGCTTTGACGGACGTCGAGAACCGCCGCTTCTGGGCCTTCGAGCGCTTCTCCCGCCAGGCCCTCGATCTCGCCGGTGCCCGTGCCGAGCCCTTCCGCGTCCACCTCCTCGACTGGCAGGCCACGAGCGAAGGGGGGGAGATCCCGCCGCTGCGGCTCGAAGCCGCCCAGGACGGTGTCGCCATCGATTTCCAGCTCGCCCCCGGCAAGCCGATTGTGCTCCACGGGGAGGGGGGCCTCTCCCGCAAGAGCGCCGAAGCCGGCAACGCCTCGTACTACTACTCCCTGCCCCGCTTGCCGGCTCGCGGCACGGTCACCGTGGCGGGCCGCCAGGTCCCGGTCTCTGGCCTGGCCTGGCTCGACCGCGAGTGGAGCACCAGCGTGCTCGGCGCCGGACAGACCGGCTGGGATTGGCTCTCCCTCCAGCTCGACGACGGCACCGACCTGATGTTCTTCGAGCTGCGCTCGACCGAGGAGGCCGGCCGGGTGCGCTCCGGCACCCTGGTGCGGCCGGATGGCACCTCCCGCCCCCTCGACCTCACGCAAGCCCGCTGGACGACCCTCGACACCTGGCAAAGCCCGAAGACCGGCGTCACCTACCCCGCCCGCATCCGCCTCGAGCTGCCCCGGGAGGGCCTCGACCTCACCATCACCCCGCTCCTCCCCGACCAAGAGCTGAATCTGGCGTTTCGCTACTGGGAGGGGGCGATCGAAGCGGAGGGCACGCTGGCCAGCTCGGCGGCCCGCGGCCGGGGCTACCTGGAGCTGACGGGGTACTGACGGGGCCTTGCCCGGCCTGGATTCCCAGCCCCCCCACCACCGCAAAGCCTCCTCCTGCTACGCTCCCCGCCACCGTGAAGCTCCCCCGCCCCGGCTCGCTGGCGCCCGGCCCCGTGGCCCTCGGCCTGCTCGCGATCTCGGTCGCCCTTTGGCTCGCCTCGGCCGGCGGGCTCGGTGTGCCTCGGCGGCTTTCCCAGCTGGTGGTGGTAGCCACAGTGCTCGCCGCGCTCGGTTTCCTGGCCCAGGCCATCGGCAGGCTCTGGCGCGGGGAGTGGCTGGAGGGCCCGGAGGGCCGTTGGCTGCTCGGCGTGCTGGCGCTGGCCGGCCTGACCTACGGTCTGGGGCTCGGCCACGAGATCGGCCTCCTGTCGTTTGCCGACGAGGGGATCTTCCGCGCTCAGGCCGAGCGCATCAACCGCGGCCAGCTGCTCAAGGGCTGGTTCATCTACCCGCACCTGCTCTTCTACCTCGACGCCTTCGGCCTCTGGTTGGGGGGCCTCTTTCGGGGGCCGGTCGACGCCGTCGCCCGCGGCGTCTACGGCCTCACCGATCCCTTGTTGGTCAACGCCCTCATCACCCGCTGGGTCACCGGCGCCCTGGGTGCTGCCACGGTGGTACCGGCCTTCCTGCTCGGCCGGCGGCTCGGGGGCTCGGTGGCGGCTGTGCTCGCCGGCGGGCTGGTGGCCCTCTCGCCCCTCTACCTCGAGATCGCACACCTCAACCTCTCGGACGTGCCGGCCGGCTTCTTCGCCACCATGACCGTGTGGGCCGCCGCCCGTCTCCTCGACGGTGAGTCGACCCGCGGCTACGTCCTCGCCGGCCTCTGTGCCGGCCTGGCGGCCGGCAGCAAGTACCCAGCCGGAGTCTCGGCCCTGGCGATCTTCGCCGTCTGGCTGCGCGCCCGCCTGCCGGCGCACCAGCCGGCCGCGGGCTCGGCGACCGGCCGTCCCTGGGGCCTGCCGGTGGCCGCCGGGGCGGCGATCGCCGCCTTCGTCACCACCACGCCCAGCCTGCTCGCTTTCCCGCAGGCGGTGCTGGGTGGCGGCGCCGACCCGCTCTTCGGCGTGCGGCTCTACAACGACCAGGGTTGGGTGGGGGTGGCCCACGCCAGCAACCTGGCCTTCTATGGCAAGGAGATCCTCCGCGGCCTGGGCCTGGGGGCTCTGGTCGCCGGCCTGGGCGGGCTCGGCGTGATGGCCTTCGATCGCGCCGAGCGCCCCCGCTTCGCCCGCCTGGCCTGGGCCATGGCCTTCCCCCTCGCCTTCGGCCTCCTGCTGCTGGGGATGAAGCTCGCCGTCCGCCGCAACCTGATGCCGATCCTGCCTGCCATGGCCATGGCCCTGGCCGTGGGAGCGGCCGTGCTCTGGCGGCGGGCCGGGAGCCTGACTCCCCGCTGGCGAGCCCTGGCCCGGGCCGCCCTAGCGTTGGCCGTGCTGGTGCCGCCGGCGGTCACCGCCACGGGGTTGCTGGTGCGCTGGAGCTTCCCCACCACCCGCCAGCAGGCCGTGGCTTGGATCGGCCAGCACTTTCCGCCTGGCGCCTACGTGATCCGCGAGGATTATTCTCCCGACCTGGGGCCGCCGCTGCGCTACTTCCAGCGCCGGCCGCGAATGGCGATCCGCATCCCCCCGGCCGAGATGGTGGACCCTAAGCACGATTACCTGATCGTCGCCAGCGAGGCCTACGGCCGCTTCCTGCGGCCGGACCGCGAAGGAGATCCCCAGGTCGCCGACCCGGCCCGCCGCTACCGGGAGCTCTTCGCCCGCTACCCCGAGGTGGCGCGCTTCGAGCCCGACCGCCTGCACGGCGGGCCGGAGGTGCGGATCTTCCAGCTCGATCCGGAAACCCCCACCTTCGCCCCGGCCGTCCGGTTCGGCGCCGAGGACGCCTGGCCCGCGACCGATGCCATGCGGCCGGAGGGAGCGACCGAGGTGGTGTTCAGCGAGGACGGCTCGTGGGCGATGTTCAAGAGCCACTTGGCGGCGGGAAGCTACGGGGTAACGCTCGTGGCCGACGCGGCGGGCGAGCTGGCCATCCGCACCCGCGAGGACGGCGAGCTGGCCCGCCTGCCGATCGGCCCCGACGCTCCGGCCCGGGTCGAGCTGCCCCGGGCGGCCAAGTACTTCTTCTACCTCTCGCTGCCTCCCGGGAGCCGGCTCGAGGGCCTGGAGCTCGCCCCTTAGCCTCAGAACAGGTCCAGGCTCTGGAAGCTCGCGATGCCTCCGCCCAGCGGCTGGAGCACCCGAACCTCGCCCGTGGCGGTGTCCGTCACGGTGAGGCGGATCTGTCGGTGGGTGAGGCTGGTGACGAACAGCCACTGGTGGCCGTTGACCGCCCGGCCGTCCAGCAGCTTGGCCGCCACCTCGACGTGACGGTCGCTCTCGAAGGCGAAGTACCCCGCCAGGTCGCTGTGAGCGAAAGCGCGGGCCGGGTGCTCGGCACCTTGCTCATCTCGCCAGGAGAGCTCGAGGGCGAAGCGATTGCCGGCAAAGCAGACCCGCGTCGGCGAGGCGATGCAAGCCGCGGTGGCGGCCGTGGGCGGCGCCGGCGGGAGCGTCACCGCTGCCGGCCCGGCCGTCGGGATCAGGGCACCGTCCACGAAGGCACCCAGGGGGCCGAGCTGCTCCGGGTAGCGCCGGGCCTCGCCGGTGAGCACGTCGGTCACGGTCAGGGCGGCGTAGGCGTCGGTCAGCGGGCCGTAGAAGAGCCAGAAGGCGTCGTTGACGGCGCGACCGTCCACCAGCTTGACCACCGCCTCGGGGTTGGCCGGGTCGTAGAAGGCGAAGGCCCCCGAGTCCGAGCTCCAGGGCAGGGCCAGGGCGTCCCCCCGCTCCCCCGGCCCGTCCTGCCAGAACAGCTCCGCCCGGAAGCGCCCCTCGCCCAGGCAGAGGGCACGAGGTCCCGGCCGGCAGGGGGCCTCGAGAGCATTGAGGTCCAGGCTCCAAAGTTCCCGGCCGTGGAGGCCGTCGTCGGCCGTGAAGTAGAGCTGCGTGGAAGTCGAGGCGAAGGAGTAGGGCTGGGAGGAGGCCGGGCCGGGGAAGAGATCCTGCACCCGGCGGGTGCCCGCCGCCGTGCCGTCCGACATGGACAGCTCGAGGTCCATCTCCTCGTAGCCCAGGCTGCGCCCGGCGAGGAAGAACAGCCGGCCGCCGGCCGCCACCATCTGCTCGCCGCTGCGCCAGCCGCCGATCGTGGTGACCGGGCCGGTGCCCGCGGCGGTGCCGTCGCTGAGCCACAGCTGGGCGGTGCCGTCCTCCGCCAGGACCCGGAAGGCCAGGCGGTCGCCGAAGGCCGTGAGCCCTTCCGCGCGAGGGGGCCCCAAGGAGGCCACGAGGGACGTGCCCTCCGGCGTGCCGTCGGTCCGGGCCAGAAGCCACTGGCTCGCCACCGGGTCGTAGGCGAAGGCCAGGAACCAGACCTCGCCCTGCCAGGCCACCAGCTCTCCGGGCTGGTCGAGGCCCGGGCCGACCAGAGAGCTCAAGGCGAAAGTGCCGGCCGCCGTGCCGTCGCTCACCCACAACCCACCCGGGCAGTGGAACAAGACCCGCTCGCCGGCCGCCGTGAAGTCGAGCCCGTAGACACCGGGAAAGCGCTCCTCGAAGTGCGTGAGCTGGCGGGTTCCGGCAACGGTGCCGTCGCTGGTCCACACCTCGTAGCCCTCGGTCTCGTCGAAACCCCAGAAGTAGAGGGCGGAGCCCACGGAGGCCAGCTCCTCGATGCGGAAGCCCTCGGGCAAGACGTCGTGGAGCCGGCTCCCCGCGCTCGTTCCATCGGTGCTCCACAGACGCATGGTGCGGCCCGTCCCGCTGCTCTGGAACCGCCCGAAGAAGATCCTCCCTCCCAGCTCGACCAGCGCGGTCTCGGAGCGCAGGTCCACCCCGTCCGCATCCCGCAGCGTCGCCGTGCCCGCCGCAGTGCCATCGCTCACCTGGAGGGACTCGAAGTTGACGAAGCCCAGCCCTCCGACCGCCGCGACCGGCGGCGGCTGGAAGGAGAACACGGTGCAGCCCGGCTCGGCGCGCGTCGCCAGACGTTGCGTCGTCTCAGCCGTCCCCCGAGTGCTCCAGGCCACCAGGTGGTCCCGCTCACAGCTGGCGAAGAGCAGAATCTCACCGAAGGGAGTGAGGGCCTCGGGCTCCGAGCCCGGTTCCCCACCCGTGGCGAGGTCCCGCAGCAGCCGCGCGCCACCGCCGTCGGGGTCCACCAGCCAGGGCTCGAGGCCATGGCGGCCGTCGTTGGCGGAAAGCATGAGGAAGCTCCCGAGGTGCCCGAGGTTCGCCACGACTTCGCCCGGGAAGAAGCTGAAGGGGTTGTCCGGAGCGAAGTCGGTGAGCCGACGGGTGCCGGCCGGGGTGCCGTCCGACCGCCAGAGCTCGGCGGCGTGCTGCGCATCGCGACCGACGAAGTAGAGATCCCCATCGAGTATCGCCAGGGGAACTCCGAATGGGCAGCCGCCGGAGCAGACCTCCGCCACCCGCGAGGTTCCGGCCGCCGTCCCGTCTGTGACCCAAAGCTCGACGCGATCCTCTTGGGGACCGCGGTGGAGGGTGAAGAAGATCCGCCCATCGAGCTCGACCGCCGCTGGCTGGGAATACCTCGGACCGAAGGTACAAGACTCCGCGTACAGCTCTCGCAAGGATGCCGTGTTGCTGCGCGAGCCCTCGGAGAGCCACAGCTGGCAGCTGGTGAAGGTGGAAACCCCGAGGAGCAGTTGGCGTCCGAGGGGCGCCACCACGCTGAACCAGCTGAACGAGGAGAAGTCGGTGAGCAGGGGCCGGGTACCCCGGTCCGAGCCGTTCGACACCCAGAGTCCGTGCGGCCCGAGGATGAAGACCCGATCTCCCGCTACGGTCAGCTGGCCGGTATCAAAGGGCCCCGACTCCGGGTAGGCGGCGAGCATCCGGGTGCCGGCGTGGGTTCCATCCGAGACGTACAGCCGATAGGGCGCATCGGCCGCCTCGGCCCCGAAGAAGAAGAGTCTGCGACCGGTCTCGACCGACCTGTCGATCAGCCCGAGGCCAGGGTAGAAATCGGTCCACTCCCGGGTGCCGGCGGCCGTGCCGTCGCTGCGCCAAGCCTGGAAGTCGTAGTAGAAGACGTGGCCGGTGCTCGCGTGACGGCGAGCGGTGGTGAAGTAGAGCCTCCCCAGCCGGCTGACCATCCCCGCCACCACCCCAGCCTCGGCCGGCAGGGCAGCCACCTGCCGGGTGCCCGGTTCGGTGCCGTCGGTTCGCCACAGCTCCCAGCCGGTGGAACCCTGTCGGAAGAAGTACAGCCCTGCCCCCAGCGTTGCCGTGAAGGGAGGGTAGTCCTCTTCGTGGGGGCCGGCGAGCGCCACGTGGTCGGCCAGGGAGAAGGTGGTTCCCGGAGTCCCCTCGGTGCGCCAGAGCGAGAGGTCGACGCCATTGCGGTCGAGCCAGAGGTAGGCCGGGCCGAGCTGGCCGACCAGCTGGTAGACCCCCAGCCCGGGGGCCAGGGGCCGAGTGCCCTCGGCCGTGCCGTCGGTCAGCCAGAGAGGGTCCTGCAGCTCGACGCGGAACAGGAGTTGACGGCCGAAGCTCATCAACGGTTGGGGGCTCGAGCTCTGGTTGGGCCCTTCGAGCACGGCCAGATCCGCCACCATCGAAGCGACCTCGGCGCCAACGGGCAGAGAGGCGAGCAGGAGCGCGAGGTAGAACAGGGAGGACGAGACCGGCGAGCGCTTCATGGCGACCTCCCGGCGTGCCACCGGGAGGCGACACACCTCGACGTGCCCAGTCTGGAGGGAACAGGGGGCCAGAAGAGCCCTGCCGCGAGGTAGGGAGGCGTCCGCGGGGGACTGGTCTTCAGGCCACCCTCAAGGAGAGCCCCGCGAAAACGCGGGATTGCCGATCAGCGGAGGTAACCCAGCGCGTTGAGCTCTGAGGAGGCCGAGGAGGGAGCCGCCCGGCCGAGAGGCCCCACGCCGGGCAGCGTGGGACCTCTGGGGGAAGGCGCGAACGGATCGGGGAACCGCTTACTCCCGCTGACGGGCCGGACGCTCGGCGGCGTCGGGCTCGTTGCCCTCGACAGCCTCAGTGGCCACCACGACGCGGGTGATCACTCGGTTGCCGCCACCGAAGTCGGCCTCGTAGATGGCCGCGCCGCCGCCCTCGGCCACCCACACCAGCCTGCCCCACTGGGCCGGACCCTCGAAGAGGATCTGGCGCATGGCCGGCGGCATGTCGTCACCCAGCCTCTTGACCGTGGTGATGCTGTCGGTGTGGGCGTAGATGGTCTCCAACTGCGCGTAGTCGTGTGAGTTGGGATGCTCGTTCGACGGCGGGCCGTCTGGATCGTTGGTGTAATCCATGCAGGTGCCGAGATTCCCGTTGTTGAAGTTCTCGTCCTGATGGTCGAGGCCGAAGCAGTGGCCGATTTCCTGGCAGGTCACCAAGCGCCGCCAGGGGACGGTGTTGTAGGGCGGGTTGTCGTGGTAGGTGTCGTTGAGCTTGACGATGCACTGGGTGATGTGCTCGCCGCCGGTGATCCAGATCTGCGCCACGCCGAGCCAGCCGGTGTTGCCGTATCTGGCGTTGCAGACCTCCACACGCCCGTCGGTGGGCCGGCAGCTCTTGGGCGCGGTACCGCCCGCGACGATCGTGGTGTTGAGCACGCTGGACGCGGTCCAGTCTGAAGAGGCCGTCGAGAGCATCGGGTCCCACGTCGCGTTGACGTTGTCACCCAGCTTGAGCGTGAAGGGGTTGGCGGTACGAGCCCAGTGATACGGACCCCAAGAGTGGCCGGCCTCGGCAACCGAAGGCAGCAGGACCAACGCGAGGGCGACTCCGAAGGCCAAGGCGAGCGTTCTCCGACAGGCGTTCGACATTCCAAAGCTCCTTTCACGGGACAATGACTCCGCCCCCGGACGAGACAACGCGTCCCTCCGCGAGCCTGAGCCAGCGTATTGCAGCGGTAGAATTGCTAACTTAGGCACCAGAATAGCACAAGAAACGACCAGAGAGATACCAGGACTTCGCCGTTTGTCCGGCGCAGCGAGAAACCCGCTCTGGCGGGGCTCTCGGGCTCAGCGCACGTAGCCCAGCGCCTTGAGCTCTTGGATGGTCTTGGGGTCGAGCAGGATCTGGCCGCCGCGGTTGGCCTTCCGGGAAGCCACGATGGCGCGGGCGGCCTCGGCCAGGCGGCGGCCTTCCTCGTCGGCCTCGGCGATACGGTTGACGGTCTCGCCGGGATCGGCCACTAGGTCGTAGAGCTCGTCGCCCTTCTTCTCGCGGTGGATCAGCTTCCATCGCCCCGTGCGCAGGGAGAGCCCGGGATAACCCTCCTCCTCGGCGATCTCGGTCACCGCCAGGGTGCAGGCGACCGGCCGCGCGCCCACGGCGGCGCTGCCGTCGATCAGGGGCAGGAGGCTGCAGCCATCCATGCTCGGCCGGACCTTGTAGCCGAGCGCGTCGAGGATCGTCGGCGCGACGTCGATCAGCCGCACCTGCTCCTCCACCACCGTCCCCGCCGCCCGGCCCCCCGGCAGCTTCACCAGCAGGGGCACCCGCACCAGCTCCTCGTAGGGCGCCGTGCTGTGGCCGATGAAGCCGTGCTCGCCGAAGCCATCGCCGTGGTCGGCGGTGAGCACGATCAGGCTCTTCTCATAGAGCCCCGATGCCTTCAGGCGGGCGACGAGGCGGCCGATCTCCTCGTCGATGGCGCGGATCTGGCCGTCGTAGAGGGCGCGCAGCTCGGTGAGGTCCTCGGGAGCGATCGCGCGCTGCCCCTTGCGCACCTGATCCAGAAAGGCCCCCCACTCTGCGAGGTCGATGCCGGCGTAGACGTCGCGGCCGGTCGCCCACATCCGGTCGTAGGGGGGCTTCGGCCGGTAGGGGTCGTGGAGGTCGATGTAGTGGAGGTAGGCGAAGAAGGGATAGCGCCGGCCGGGCCCCGAGAAGAACGGCGAGGAGCGCCGGTGGATGCGCGCGATCGAGCCCTGCTGCTCGAAGAAGTCGACGAAGCCCTGGGCGAAGCCCATGGACTCGCGCAAGTGACTGTTCTGCACCCAGGCCGTGGTGAGATAGTCCTTCTCGCGCAGGATCTCGGCGAGGGTCAGCTCCTCCTCGGCCAGCAGATCCGAGGTGAAGACCCCGGAGGCGTCCACGTGGCTGCCCCAGTAGAGGCCGTGGTGGTAGGGGTTGCGGGCGGTGAGCAACGACGCGATGCTGGTCTTGGTGAAGGTGCTCTGGGCGATGGCCTGACGGAAGAGCACGGCGTCGCGAGCGAAGGCGTCGATGGCCGGGCTGGCCGGCCGTAGGTTGCCGTAGACCCCCAGGCCATCGGCGCGCAGGGCGTCCACCAGCAGGATCAGTACCGGGGTCTGCGGGTCCGGCGCGGCGCCGGCGCGATACCAGGCCGGCAAGCCGAACCGCGCCAGCAGCAGGACCCCCGCCAGCGTGGCCACCACCGGCAGCAAGGAGGCGGGGCGCGCCTCGCCATCCTCCAGGCGGCGCCGGCGCCAGTGGCCGAAGACGAGGGCTGCGGCCAACACGGCGGCGACCAGCAGGCCGTTTCTCAACAGGGCGGAGGCCGTGAGCAGCTCGGCGGGCCGGAACCCCCAGGCGCGGTTGGCGTAGAGGCCGAGGATCACCAGCACCGGCGCCGCGGCGAGGCCGGCGGCCAGCCATGGCCATCGCGACTCCCCCCGGCCCCGCAGCAGGCCGGCCACGAGGGGCTCGGCGAGCAGGAAGCTGAAACCGAAGAGGACGGCGAGCAGCCAGGCCATCAACACGGCATCGAGCACCCGGCCCACCACCAAGGTCGGGAATCCCGAGTCCAGGTAGTGCCAGCCCTGAACCAGGCCCACCAGGGCCCCGGCGAGGCCCGCGGCGGGCCAGAGGGCGCGAAGAACCGGCGCGATCCGCACGTTCATCACCGGCCTCCGCCGGCTGCGGCCTGGCGGTAGAGGCGGTCGTGCTCGGCCGCGATCGCCCCCCAGTTCAGCTCGTGACGCACCCGCCGCCGCCCCTCGGCGCCGAGGGTGGCGGCGCGAACGGGATCCGCCAGCAGCTCGGAGATCGCCGCCGCCAGCGCCTCGGGGCTCTTCTCCGGCACCAGCAAGCCGGTCTTGCCGGCCTGGACGGCCAACGGAATGCCCGAGACATCCGTCGCCACCACCGGCTTGCCCGCGGCCATGGCCTCCAGGACCACGATCGGCAGGCCGTCCACGTTGCCCCGGCGGTCGCGGATCGAGGGCATGACGAACACGTCCCCGGCGGCGATCAGGGCGAGCACGTCGGGATGGGAGAGGCCGCCGGTGAAAAGGATGCGCTCGGCCACCGGCAGGGCCCGGGCCTGGGCCTCGAGAGTCGGCTGGAGGTCTCCCCCGCCGCCCAGCACCAGGCGGGCCCGCGGATGCTCGGCGAGAAAGCTCGCCGCGGCCTCGATCAGGTCCGGGAAGCCCTTCTTGTCCACCATCCGCCCCACCGCCACCACCAGGGGCTCGTCGGGCGCCGCCCCCAGACGCTGCCGCATGGACTCGGCGGCCGTGGCGGCATCGCCCAGGAGCTCCGGGTCGAGGTCGCTGCCGTTGGCCACCACCCGGATCTTTCTCTCGTCCTCGGGCCGGCCGAGGGTGGCCAGGCGGACGCCCAGCTCGGGACTGCAGGTGGTCACGTGGCTCGCCGCGGCCAGGGCCCCGCGGGCCATCCGCCCGAAGAGGGGGTTGGCCTCGGCCATGAAGACGTCCGAGCCGTGGAGGGTGATCGCCAGCGGCAGGCCGAAGCGCCGGGCCACCCGCGCGGCGATGAAGCCGTTGGGCAGGATCCAGTGGGCGTGCAACAGCTCGATCCCCTCCCGCCGGACCAGGCGGGCGAGGGCCCGTTCGGCGAAGAGGTGGTAGAGCGGTGCCTCGAGATAGGCCCAGAGCTTGAGGCCGATGTCCCGCTTGAGCGTGCGGGAATAGCCGAGGAGATGGGCGCGGTCCGGCCAGACGTAGCGGAAGGAGCGCAGCTCGAGGGGGCTGCCGGGGTGGCCGCTCAGCTCCGGATCGAAGGGCACCAACACCCACACCTGGTGTCCCTGGTCGGCCAGGCTCTCCGAGAGACGTTGGACGAAGGGCCCGTGGGTATCCCCCGGGAAGCGAGGGAAGCTGTGCGCGAGGACGGCGACCCGCACAGGTGCCTAGCGGCTGGTGCGGCCGAAGTTCGCCGCCAGCTGGGCTAGATCCTGGCCGTCGACCTCGCCGTTGCCCGTCAGATCCGCGGCCTCGTTGAAGCGTCGCTCGCCGGTGCGTGCGCCGAAAGCACGGGCGAAGGTCAGGAGGTCCTCGCCGTCCACCCGCCCGCTGCGATCGAGGTCGCCGGGAAAGAAGGTGGTGCCGAAGGTCAAGAACCAGGCGACGTCGCGGTTGACGGCATTGGGCGGGGTGGCGAGGTCTCGCGACTGGAGCGAGAGGGTCACCAGTCCGGAGAGGGCCGAGGCCGGCTGGTAGGTCAGAATGAGGTGACGCGAGTCCCCCTCGAACACGGCATCGACCTGCTGGCCGTTGACCGAGAGGCGGGTGGCGGCGCGGTCGATACCGGCGCCGAACTCCCACAGATCGAGCTCGATCGGCGCGCCGCCGTTGACCCCACGTGAGCCCGAGGGGGGGTTGATCACCCCGGTCACCGGCGGCACGCTGTCGCGGCCGGTAATGACGTCGAAGAAGATCTGCGCCATCAGATCGTAGCCGGCGGCGTTGGGGTGGCCGACGCCATCTTGCGGATCGAGCCAGTAGAGAGTTCCGAAGAGGTTGGCCTGCGAGCCGAAGACTTCGAAGGGATCGGCCAGGTCGCGCAGGCGGTTGCCCGCGGCGTTGCGGATCAGCTCGCACTGCTCCTGGTTGAGCAGGTTCTCGCCGTCCACCCGGGCGTTGGGGATGCGCGGGATGAGGGTGGCCATGATCACCCTCATGCCCCGCGCCTCGGCGCGCTGCGCCATCAGGTTGAGGTTCGCCCGCGTGGTCTCGAGGCCGATGTCCTTGGTGATGTCGTTGGTGCCCTCCATCAGGAGCAAGACCTGGCCGCCTTCGCCGAGCACGCTATCGAGGCGCAGCAGCCCTTCCGGCGTGCGCTCCGCCCCCAGCCCGCGGTTGAGCACCACGGCGTCCTGGCCGGCCCCGACCAGCAGGGCCTGGAGGCGGGAGGGATATCCGGGGTCGGTGCGGGTGGAGTCATCGCCCACGCCGGCGGTGATCGAGTCGCCGAAGGCGAGATAACGGGTCTGGGCCGCGGCCGGGGTCGCCGCAAGGGCGAACAGGGTGACCAGCAGCAACGAGCCGACGAAGTGCTTCAAGGCTCCCTCCTCCACACGAGGTCATGGCTGCGGCCCCCTCCCGGCCAGCGCAGGCGGACTGACTCTCCCACCAGCTCGGACAGGGGCCGGTCCTCGGCGTCGGTGATCAAGGCAGCGCGCTTGGTCACGCGGCCCCCGGCGTCGAGCTGGGCGACCGCCCAGCCGCGCAGAGCGGCGTCCAGGTAGACCAGGCGGGGGCCCTCGGGGCCGCCCTGAAACGACGGGTAGAGCGTACCGGGGCCGGCGATGCTCCGCGCCGGCGCCCAACCGCCGCGCTCGAAGCGGGCGAGCTGGAGCCGGTACTGCTCTCCTTCGAGGCGGCTCCAGGCGAGCAGGGCGCCGTTGCCGGCAGCCGCCAAGGAGGGCACGATGTCCGGCACGGAGTTGTCCGCGAAGGCGCGGCCGGAGGCGCTCCAGCCGGCGTCGGTGCGCCGCGCCCAGACGATCTCGTCGTCCTCGCCGTCGAAGGCGGCCCAGGCCAGCAGCCAGCTGCCGTCTGCCAGCACGGCGCCGGTCAAGGCCACCTGGCTCCCCGGACCGCGGCCGGAAACCAGCTCGACGGCCCCCCAGCCATCGCCCTTCCAGGGCGCCGCCTTGACCGCCAGGGCCCGGGCGTCGTCGCCCTCGAGCCAGGCCATGCCGGCCAGCCGGCCGTCGCGAGCGAGGAGCACCGCACCCCGTTGCACCAGACTGCCCGCCACCCCGGGTGCGGCCAGCCGCTCGCCGCCCCCGCCGTCTCCCCGCATCACGAAGAGGCGCCGGCCGTCCCCGGCAGGTCGCTCGGTGCCGGCCAGCAACCAGCCCTCGTCGAGAGCGGCCAGGCTGGTCACGTCCATACCCGCGGCCAGCTGGACGGACAGCAGGGTGCCGTCCGCCAAGGTCAGCTCCGCGCTGGCGCCGACCTCGGCCAGCAGAACCTGGCCACGAGGGCCGGTGGCGCTCAGAGGGTCCTCGGCCAGGCTGGCGGCGCTGTGGCCGAGGCCCAGCGCCATGAGAAGCAGGAGGTGGGGAAAGCGAAAGGAAGGTACGTTCCCGCGCAACATGGGGCCAATCCTAGCCTCAAACCCGCTGCTGCTACCATCCGGGCGTGCCGCGTTCGCCCTTCGCCGCTTCCGCCGTCGCCGTCGTGCCCATGGCCGGCGAGGCCCGTCGCCTGGGGCCTCTGCCGGTGAGCAAAGAGCTGCTGCCGGTCGGGGTGGCGCCGGCCCAGGGGGGCATCGCCGGAGCGTCGCCGCGCCTGGAGCTGGCCTGTGAGGGGCTGCTCTCGGCCCTGGTCGCAGCCGGGGTCCGGCGTGCCCTGCTCGCGGTCACCCCGACCAAGCTCGACATCCCACGCCAGCTCGCCTCCGGAGCCTCGCGGGGTCTGGCTCTGGCCTACCCGGTGGTCGAGGGCAGCCGCAGCATGCCCGAGACGGTTTGCCGCGCCCTCGCCTTCGCCGGGAACTCTCCCGTGGTGCTCGGCTTCGGAGACGTGCTCTTCGAGCCGCCGGCGGTCGTGGCGGCGATCCTCGAGCGGCTCGAGCGCGGCGAGGACGACGTCGTCCTCGCCTGCTTCCCCGCTCCCGAGCCGGCCACCACCGAAATGGTGGACCTCGCGCCGGATGGCCGGGTGCGCCGCTTCGAGCTGCGGCCGGCGGCGAGCGAGCTGCCGTTCAACTGGCTGCTGGCAGCCTGGCGCCCGAGCTTCTCGGCCTTCCTACCTGGCTGGCTCGCCGAACGGGCCGCCCACGGCCCCGAGCCCGGGCTCGGCGAGGCCCTCACGGCGGCCCTGGAAGCGGGGCTCTCGATCCGCGGCGTGCCCTTCCCCGGCGGGCGTTACCTCGATCTCGGCAGCCCCGAGCGCCTGGAGCTCGCCTGGCGCTTTCGGAGGGCAACCACGGCCCATCCCTGAGCCTCGCGGTGGTTGCCCCCGCCCCGGATATGTTGTATTGTCCTAAAAGTCTAGGCAGTCAACCGCCTCACCCGAACAAGCAACGTTTTCGTTCCACCAGCACACGGAGGTTCTCTGCATGCGCAATCTCAAGGCCAGAACGCTGGCAGCCGCCGCGATCCTCTTCGCGTCGACCCTGCCGGCCTGGGCGGGCTCGGTCTATATTCCGCTCGCCAAGGACGTGACCATCAACGGCATCCGCTACAGGACCGAGGTTCTGGTCTCCAACAAGGGTGAGGTGGCACGCCGGTTCTCGACCTTCTTCATCCCCACCGAAGCCGACGGCACCTTCCGCCCCAATGGCTCCGGCGAGGACAACCAGATCACCGTCAACCCCCTCTCGACCCTGGTCCTGACCGGTGTCGTGCCGCCAGGAGTGGACGGCATGCTGGAGATCACCGGCGCCCCGCAGATCACCGTCCACAGCCGCTTGATCCCGACCGTCAACGGTGTCGACCAGATCGGCACCTCGATCCCCACCGTCTCCTCCGACACCCTCATCCCCGCCGACACGCAGATCCAGCTGGTCAACCTCGAGCGCAGCTCCTCGCGCCAGAGCGACTTCGTGCTGGTGAACCTCGGCCACGAGGCCGCGATCTGCAGCGTCTCGGTGTTCCGGGCCGACGGCACCCAGGTCGGTAACGCCGTGGAAGTGGCCATGGCGCCGCTCTCGCACCGGCTGTACAACGACGTATTGAACCTGCTCGGGTTGGTCGGCATCTCCGCCGTCCGCTTCCAGATCGCCTGCGACCACGACTTCTACGCCTCCGCCCTCAACTTCGACACCACCTCGGGCGAGGCCACGCTCATCACCCCGGCCGAGGATCTCGACAGCACCCTGGTGATCCCTGGAGACGACGGCCCGCCGCCGCCCCCGCCGGGCGACTGCGACGCCACCGCGACCTTCTGCTTCCAGAAGGCCGGCGTCTTCTACTCTCCCAACCGTGGCGAGACCGTGCGTCGCGAGAGCTTCGCCATCCCGCCCGGGTCCTACGCCAAGACCCGCATGAGAGTGAAGGTCTTCCACGGTGGCTGGCTCAGCCCGCCGTCGGGCCTGCACAGCCTGTTCTGGTACGCCCTGGGTGGCCGCCACTTCCGGTTGATCGGCTTCGCCGGCGCCTTGGGCCCTGGCAAGGACCAGGTTCTCTTCCGTCACGGCATGAACCTCGAGGCGGGCGTCAAGCCGAAGTTCACGCCGTCCTTCGCCTGGGTGCCGGGCTTGACCTACACCATGGACTACTTGTGGGATCCCTCGACCCGCACCGTCGACTTCAAGATCCTCGACAGCGCCGGCAACGTGCTCGAGCAGATCACCGATCGGGCCAACGTGAACCGGATGAACGTCGAGGCAGGGGAGGATCTCACTCTCGACTTCAGCACCCAGCAGGGTCAGAACTCCAACGAGCCACCGACCTTCGGCTGGAACTACTCTGACCTGATCGTGGAAGTCTGGCAGTAGGAGGGATTTGATGAAATCTGTGGTAACTCGCGCTTTCGCGGCGTCGGTCCTCGCCTTGGCCGCAGCGACCGCCGCCCATGCCGGTGCGGTCTACGTGCCCCTGGCCAAGGACGTCGTCGTCAACGGGATCCGCTACCAGACCCAGGTCTGGGTGTCGAACAAGAGCGAGACCGCTCAGACCTTCTCCACCTTCTTCATTCCCACCGAGACCGACGGCACGGCTCGGACCGGTGCGCCGAATCGGACCTCCTTCGCCATCGGAGCCCGTTCGACGCTGCAGCTGACCGGCGTGGCGCCGGCGAATGAGAACGGCATGCTGGAGATCGACGGTGCGACGCAAATCTCCGTGCAACCAAAGGTGGTAGCGATCGTCAACGGCACCGAGAAGCTGGGCGCCGCGGTCCCGGTCGTCTCGTCGGACAGCCTTTTTGTCGCCAACAGTACGCTCAACGTGCTGAACCTCGAGCGCACCGCCGTTCGCCAGTCAGATTTCGTGCTGGTGAACCTCGTCCAGCAAGAGGCCGTCTGCAAGGTCGCGGCGTTCCGCGTCGACGGCAGCGCGATCGGCCCGGCCGGGGTGGTCAATCTCCCAGCCCTCTCCCATCGCCAGTTCACCGACGTCCTGGGCGCCCTGGGCGAGACCAGCCTGGCGGCGGCGCGGATCTCGGTTTCCTGCGACAAGAGCTTCTATGCCTATGCCTTGACCTTCGACACCCAGCTCGGCGAGGCCACCGTCCAGATGCCCGCCTTCGGGCTCGACAGCACCCTGCGCAAGCCCGGGGACGGAACGCCGCCGCCGGCGGGCTGCTCGGCCGCCGCGTTCCAGTGCTTCACGGTTCCGGGCACGTTCTTCCGGCAAGTGCCGCCGGCGGTGATTCACATCCGGGAGTTCGATACCACTCCGGGTAGCTACTCCAAGGTGCATTTCCGTGTCGAGGTCAAGCACGGCGGCTGGGGCAACGGCCTCACGTCTGGGCCTGGCGGCCTGTTCAGCCTGTTCTGGCTGGTGGTCGATCGCAACTTCAACCTGGTTGGTTTCTCGGTCTTCCGCAAGCCGCCGTTGAACGACGTGATGTTCCGCCACGGCATCGGCATCCCCGCGGGTAGCAAACCGAAGGACTTCTTCGCGGTCGAGGGGATCCCTGGTACCACCTACATCATCGACTACACCTACAACCCCGCTCAGCGTACCCTCAACTACAAGCTGCTCGACCAGGCCGGCAACGTCTTGATCGATCACAACGCCGTGCCGAACGTCAACTCCCTGAGCGTCCCCGAGGGATCGAAGCTGCGCGCTGATTTCGGCTTCAACGAGGGCCGCAACGAGAACGAGGACCCCGGTTACGACTGGGAGTACTCGAACCTGCTGCTCGAGACCTTCCGGTAGTCGAGATCTCGCTCACGTGGCAGGAAGGGGCCGGCCGCAAAGCCGGCCCTTTTTCTTGCTCAGACGGCCTGGCGCTCGGCGAGGAAGGCACGTAAGAGGCCCCGGAAGCGCAGCCAGATCAGCCCCGCGGTGGCGAGGCCGGCGACGATGGACAGGGCGAAGCGAGCCCAGCTCGCCGCCGGCAGCAGCCAGGCCACTGCGCCCAGCAGGACCAGCGGCACCAGGTAGATCCACAGCATGTCGCCCAAGAGCTGGTAGAAAGCGCGGCCGAAGAGCCGCGCCATCCGCCAGCCCATCACCAGGTTGCCGACCAGGAAGAGGTTGGCCACCGCCATCCCGAGGGCCCCCCACTCCCGGGTGAAGGCGATGCCGAAGCCGAGCAGGGAGACCAGGTTCAGCAGGGTGATGGCCAGCCACAGGCGGTCCTCGCTGCGCACCTTGAGCACCTCCCCACCCAGCTCCGAGAACACGTCCAGGAACGGTACGAAGGCCAGCACCTTGAGCAGGGCCACGGCCGGCCCCCACTGCGAGCCGAGGAAGATCGCCACCGCCTTCTCGGCGTTCCAGAACAGAAAGTAGCCGGCGGTCACCTCGAAGAACATCAGGAAGAGGGTGCCCACCCGGAAGGCGATGGCGAAGCGCTCGGGGTCGTGGCGGTACTCGACCAGGGCCGGCACCAGGGCCCGCGGGAAGACCACCTGGCGCACCAGGAAGGCCAGGCTCCAGGCCCGGACGTAGTAGCCGACTTCCTCCGTCGTCATGAAGGAGCCGACGATGAAGGCATCCACGTAGCGCACCCCCTGGAGACCGATCCAGACCAGGAACAGGGTGCTGCTCTGGCGCAGCAGTTCGGGGATCAGCTGGCGGTGCACGTCCAGCGGGAAGCGGCCCCAGGCCCGCCGCCACACCAGGGCGGCGAAGAGGGCGGCCCCCGCGAGGTCGGCGACCACCAGGCTCCAGGCCCCCCAGCCGGCGAGCGCGAGGCCGATGCCGAGCCCGGCCACCACCAGGCCCCGGCCGATCTCCGGCAGCACCAGGCGGCCGATCGCCAGCTCGCGCTCGAAGAAGACCTTGGGGGCGGCGGCGATGCCGTCGAGCAGGACCCAGAAGGCGAAGACGCGAAGCACCGCCGGCAGGTCCGGTCCCCAGGCGGCCGCCAGGGGAGCCCCGAGCAACAGGGCCGCCGTGATGCCGATCCCGGAGATCACGCTGAAGGCGAAGACGGTGCCGTAGGGCTTGCGCTCGTCGCGCATCAGGTGGAAGGGCAGGCCCAGGTCGCGCAGGGCCGAGGCCACGATCACCACCCGCAGGGCCAGCTCGTAGACCCCGTGATCCTCGGGGATCAGCAGCCGAGCCAGAAGCACCCGCGAGCCGAAGGTCACCAGCATGCGCACGCCGAGGCTCCAGTAGCTGGCCACGGTCGAGCGCAAGAAGCGCTGGGGCACGGAGAGGGGGGCGCTCATCGGCGCGCGAAGCTTAGCCCAGAGACCCTCCCCTCTCCCCGGGCCAGGAGTGTTGGCCCGGGGAGATCCCCTCACAGCCTCACTGGCATCCGCACGCGCCCTGGCAGTCGGTGGTCGGACCGCCGTAGCAGAACTTGATCTCGCCCAGCGGACAGTAGTAGTCCGTGTAGCGCCGGCAGTCGAAGTTGGTGTTGCAGGTGTAGTTGGTGCAACTGGAGGCCTGGAAGGCTGTGGGGCCGAGGGGCAGAACCTGGTCGAGATCCACGTCCGCCGGAGCTGCGCCCGGGGTGTGGGCCGTGGTTGCAGGCCCGTCCGCCACGACGGGCAGGGAGAGGGCGGCGGCGAAGGCGAAGAGGGCGAGGACGAGGGTCACACCGGCGAGCTTCTTCATGGGTTCTCCCATAGCTTGAGATGGACTGCGCCACCACGGCGCCGTCGGATCTCCCTATGGCGAAGTCCGCGGACAAACAGCATCACGCGGCCGTCACACCATCCGGGCTCCTCACCGCCGTTCGTCCCCAGAGCGTCCCGCTCGTCCCACAACGGTCGCTGAGCCGAGGCCGGCCGCGTTGAGATGGCCTCCGAAAGGAGGTCCCTCCATGGACACGATCGCCACTCGCTCCGCCCTCAACACCCCGGCTCGCTCGACCCCGGGCTCTCGGACCCTGGCAGCCGGCGTGGCCCTGGTCCTGGCCCTGGCCGTCGCGAAGCTACTGCTCCACCTGGCGACCACCGGCCGTTTCGGCTACGACTTCTTCGTCGACGAGCTCTACTACCTGGCCCTGGCCGAGCATCTGGCCTGGGGCTTCGTCGACGTGCCGCCCCTCTTCCCGGCCCTGACCGCCCTGGTGCGGGCCCTGCTTGGGGACTCGCTCCTCGCCGTGCGTCTGGTGCCGGCCCTGGCCGGGGCCGGCCTGGTGCTCGCCACCGGCCTCTTCGCCCGCCGGCTGGGGGGCAAAACGGCAGCCATGGGCCTCGCCGCCCTGGGCGTGCTGGCGGCGCCGGTCTTCCTCGCCATGCACAGCTTCCACACCATGAACGCCCTCGAGCCCCTGTTCTGGCTGGCTGCCGCCTGGCTGCTGGTGCGCTTGCTCGATGGGGAGGATCCGCGGCTGTGGCTGGCTTTCGGCGCCGTGGCCGGTCTCGGTCTGCTCAACAAGCACTCGATGGCCTTCTTTGGCGTGGCGCTGGTGGTGGGCCTCGCCGCCACGCCCGCCCGGCGGGCCTTCCGCGAGCGGTGGATCTGGCTGGGTGGGCTGGTGGCGTTCGCCATCTTCCTGCCCAACCTGATCTGGGTGGCCTCACACGGCTTCCCGCATTTCCAGGTGCTCGCCCAGGTGGCCGAGGACGGCCGCAACGTCTCCCTTTCCCCGTGGGCGTTTCTGGCCCAGCAGGTGCTGATGGTCCATCCTCTCGCCCTTCCCCTGTGGCTCGGGGGCCTCGTTTTCCTCCTCTGGTCCGGGGCGGGCTCCCGCTGGCGACCTTTGGGGCTGGCCTTCCTGGTGGCGCTCGCCCTGATGTTTCTGCTCGACGGGCGCGTCTACTACCTGGCTCCGGCCTACCCGATGCTCCTCGCAGCCGGTGGCGTGGCCCTCGAGCGGGGCGCTCGGCAGCTGGCCCGAGGCTGGGCACTGCCTGCCTATGCCGGGGTGCTCGCCGTGGGCGGTGTAGCCCTCGCCCCCCTCTTCGTGCCTCTGCTGCCTCCCGAGACCCTGATCCGCTACTCCGAGGCTACCGGGCTCACCCAGCCGCGGATCGAGAACCACCGCCTGGGGCCTCTACCCCAGCTGCACGCCGACCGCTTCGGCTGGCGGGAGATGGCCGCGGAGGTGGCGCGGGTGTACCGCTCCTTGCCCCCCGAGGAGCAGGCGGTGGCGGTGGTCTTCGGCCAGAACTACGGCCAGGCTGGCGCCATCGACCTCTTCGGGCCCGAGCTGGGGTTGCCCAAGGCGATCTCCGGCCACCTCGCGTACCATGACTGGGGACCGCGAAGCAGCCGAGGCGAGGTGGTGATCGTGATGGACGACGACCGCGAGACGCTGGAGCGCCTCTTCGAGCAGGTCGAATGGGCCGGCCGGGTGGAACATCCCTACTCGATGCCCTACCAGCACTTCGACCTCCACGTCTGCCGCCGGCTCAGGATGCCGATCGAGGAGCTGTGGCCGCAGGTGAGGAAATGGCGGTGAGCTCACCCATAGATCCTGCTTCCGGGGTTCAGCCCCCGGCGGACGACCGACCCGAAGCGGGTCCTGTCATGACCCGCCGCGGCTTCTTGCTCTGGTTGGCGGCGGTGCTGGGGATCGGGCTGCTGCTGTTCTGCTATCGCTACCTCGGAGCGCTGGCGGAGGGCGAGTCGGTCGACTTCAGGCGTCCGCTGGTCAACGAGATGACCGGCTCGCTCGGTGCGGGCCTGCTCTTCTTCGGCGTGCGCGCCTTGACCCGGCGCTTTCCCTTGAACGCCCCAGCCGGCTGGCACCACACGCCGATCTACCTGATCTGCCTGGCCCTCTTCGCCGGCTGCCACACCTCCTTCATGTGGGGTTCCCGCTCGCTGCTCTACCTCCTTTTCGGCCTCGGTGACTTCGACTACGGCCGGATGCCCCTGCGCTACGCCATGGAGCTGCCGATCCAGGCGATCATCTTCACCCTCATGGTCGCCACTCTCCACGCCGCCGCGGCCTTTCGCGAGGCCCGGGAGCGCGAGGTGCGAGCTGCCCAGCTCTCCGCGAGCCTGGCCAGGGCCCAGCTGGCGAGCCTGGCCGGCAAGCTCCAGCCGCACTTCCTGTTCAATGCCTTGAACGCCATCTCGGCCACCATGTACGAGGATCCCGCCGCCGCCGACGAGATGCTCGAGCAGCTCTCCGAGCTACTGCGCGCCTCGCTCCAGCGCGCCGACCTCGAGACCGTGCCCCTGGCCGAGGACGCCGCCCTGCTCGAGCGCTACCTGGCGATCATGCGGGCACGCTTCGGGACCGGGCTCGAGGCCGAGGTCCACCTCGGCCCGGGCACCGAGGCGGCGCGAGTGCCACCCTTCCTGCTCCAGCCCTTGGTCGAGAACGCCATCCGTCACGGCAGCCTGGAGCGCTCCGGCCGCGGCAAGATCCGGGTGAGGGCGGAGCAGCTCCCTGAGGGTGTCGAGATCACCGTCGAGGACGACGGCCCTTCAGGCACGGCGGCGGAACCGGCATCGAGCGCCGGGCTCGGCCTGGGCCTCAAGGCCACCGCCGAGCGCCTGGCCCTGCTCTATGGCGAGGAGCACCGACTGGAGGCCGGGCCCGGGCCCGGGGGTGGCTTCCGGGTGCGCATCCGGCTGCCCGTGCGAGGGGCCGCGGAGGTGGAGCCGTGATCCGCGTGGCGGTGGTCGACGACGAGCCGCCGGCACGCCGCAAGCTCTGCACTCTGCTCGCCCGGGAAGCCGACGTGGAGGTGGTGGGTGAGGCCGGCAGCGGGCCGGAGGCCGTGGGCCTGCTGCGAGCCACGCGCCCAGATCTGGTCTTCCTCGACATCCAAATGCCCGGTCTCGACGGCTTCGAGGTGCTCGCCGAGCTGGCCCCGAGCGAAAGGCCGCAGGTGGTCTTCGTCACCGCCTACGACCAGCATGCTCTGCGCGCCTTCGAGGTCCACGCCTTCGACTACCTCTTGAAGCCCTTCGCACCGTCGCGGCTGGCCGGGGTGCTGGAGCGGGCCCGCTCGCCGGCGCCGGCGGCCCGGGAAGGGGGGCTCGAGGGCCGGTTGGAGCGCTTGCTCGCCACCCTCGGTGAAGGGCGCCCCACCACGCGGCTGCTGGTCGAGCGCGAGAACGGCCGGGAGATCCTGCTGACCCTCGAGAGGGTGGACTTCGTGCGCGCCGAGCGCAACGAGCTGACCTTCCACACCCGGGACGGCGTCTTCCGCCGCCGCGGCACCCTCTCCGAGCTCGAGACCCGGCTCGACGCCGAGCGCTTCCTGCGCATCAACCGCTCGGAGATCGTCCGCCTGGATGCGGTGGCCGAGCTCCAGCCCTGGTTCCACGGCGACTACCGGGTGGTGCTCCGGGGCGGCACGGTGCTCTCCTGGAGCCGGCGCTACCGAGCGCGCGACAAGGACCGGTTCTGAGACCTCACGGCACCTGGAGGCTCCAGCCCGACGTGTCGCCGGTCTCGAAGCCGTCGCCGAACAGCAGCACCGACGGGTTGCCGCGGTTCTGGAACAGCTGGATGGTGTCCGCCAGTTCGTCGAAGAGGGCGAAGTCGAGGTCGGAGTCGTTGTCGAAGTCGAGCATGATCGTGCAGGAGCCGGACTGGGGGGCGTCGAACTCCTGGTGGAAGGTGAAGCTGCCGTCCCCGGCGTTCTTGAACAGGTAGGCCTTGGCGGCCCCGAAGCTCGAGAGCAGCCAGTCGAGGTCGCCGTCGCCGTCGAGGTCGCCCAGGTCGCTGGCCACCATGCTGCCCCCGGTCGGGTAGTTGGTCACCGGGGCGAGGCCGCCGCTGCCGTTGCCGAGCAGGATGGCGCCGTTCGAAGCGGCGTTGGCGATCGAGACGTCGAGGTTGCCGTCGCCGTTGAGGTCACCCAAGGCGAGCATCCAGGTGAAGCCGCCGGCATCAACCGCCACCGGCGCTGCAAAGGTGCCATTGCCGTTGCCGAGCAGTACAGCCACGTCCTGACCGTTGGCCAGCCCGGCCACCAGGTCGAGGATGCCGTCGTTGTTCATGTCTCCGGCGGCCACCGGCCACTCCCCATCGCCGCCGCCGTCGAAGGTGGCCGGCGCGCCAAAGACCCCGCTGCCGTTGTTCAAGCGCAGGCGCAGGTTGTTGGTGCTGTAGGCGGAGTTGACCACGTCCCAGTCGGCATCGCCGTCCACGTCGAGAACGGCCACCCCGTGTGGGGCGCTACCGGTGGCGTAGGTGACGTGGGGAGCGAAGGTGCCGTCGCCGTTGCCCAACACCACGGAGAGGTTGTTGTCCGAGGAGTTGACCACCACGGCGTCGATCTCGCCGTCGTTGTCGAAGTCCGCGGGCTCGTTCGGGCTGGCCTCGGCGCCGATCGGCGTCACCGGCTGGAACACCGGATGGAAGAGGCCGCTGCCGTCGTCGGTGTTGAACAGCACCCGCAGGTCGTGGGAGACCTCGTTGACCCCCACCAGGTCGAGCCAACCGTCATGGTCGAGGTCGCCGGCGAAACCGCCGTAGAGCCGGGTGGTCTCGCCGGCGATGCGGACCGACATCACGTCGATCTCCTCGAAGCTGCGCGAGCCGACGCCGGCGCGGACCAGGAACTGCCAGGAGTAGCCGGCCGAGCGCAGGGGGGAGCCGTCCTGGGCGGCGAGGGTGTTGGCCAGATTGACGGTGACCAGCTCGCCGGAGGAGAAGGGCCGGGTGGGGGTGAGGGTGACCGTCTGGTTGCCGTTCGAGAAGACGAAAGCCCCGGACACCGGCCCGCTCCAGCGCCCATAGGCCCGGAAGCTGCCGGCCGTGACGGTGGCCGGGTTGACGGCGCGGTCGAAGGTGACCGAGAGAGTCGTGGCCTTGGCCGCCATGGTGTGGCGCGGCGGGTTGGTGCTGACGACCGTGAGGGTGCCGGCGAGGGCGGGAGCGGCGATGGTGAAGAGCAGGACGGCGAGGAGCGAGGACGGCGAGCCGGCACGGAGCATGGGAGGTCTCCCCAGAAAAAGAAATATGGCTCTAGGACCATATTTCAACTCGGGCGGGCGGGCAAGGGGGAAGGAGGGTCCCCATGTCGCCCCGAGCGAAGCCGAGGGGCCTCGCCTGCACATCTCCGAGGGCTGAGCCCCCCGGCCAACTTCGATCCGTCGCTGCGCGACGGGGGTTGGGCGTCGCAAAGCGACGCCGCGAGGGTAGCCGGGCTTTCAAGCCCCGGTCTGCCTGATGGAGCTACTCACACTTGATCTTGATCATCGCCGCTTGCACGTCGCCGAGGAGGTCACTGGCAGTCTGCTTGATACTGTCCGCCCGGCTCTTGACACTGCCGTAGTCCTCCGCCCCGAATGCTGCGTCGAGGTTTGGCAACTCGGCCAGGAGGCCATCCATCGTCGACTTCAACAAAGTCAGATCCCGCGCGAAGCCTTTGGGTTTCCGTTTGCAGCCCTCCAACTCGGCGAGTAGCTCCGTTGCCCCGTGCACCATCGTCTTTGCACTCTCGATCGCAACGGCCGCGTCCTGCTTAGCCCTCTCCTTGCCCACGAGCGCGGCCTCGCGCGCTGCATCGGCAGTCCTCCGAGCCTCATCAGCCAGCTCTTGGACCCGTGTGGCTGAGACCGATCCGAAGAAAGTATCGCCCTTGGCAACTTCCTTCTGCATGGCATCTCGGTCGGTTCGCGCCTTGGCTATTGGCTCTGGCGCATAGATCTCCGCCCGGGCAGCCAAAGCATCGTCGAACGCCCGTTTCGCCTCCTCAACCTCTCCCTGCCACTGGTTCCTCGCCTGGGCTTCAACACACCCCTTGCCGAAGGAGAAGCTCAAGAAACCGAAGCCGAGAGCTGCTGCCAGGGCCAACCCCATGAACCCTCTGGCATCGATGTCCATCCCAAGGAACTTGACCTTCATGTTGTCGTCGGCTGACCGGTTCTTGCGGCTGTAGTTGTAGGCGAGCAGGATGATCAGCACTGCCACAGCCAAGAAGAGGATGGCCAGGATGTAACAGAAGGTCACGGTTCTTCCTCCCGCTCGTTCGAGCGACCGCCATCGAGACAGGCTCACTCCCCAGAGGAGCCGCCCAGCGAGCTGCTCAGCCGACCAGGCATCTCAGAACTGCGAGCTCCAGCTCCCTGAAGAGGGCTACCAGGAGCGCATTGCGCTGTTTTCGTGAACCTGCCGAGAAGCTAGCCGCTCGCTGTGGAAATGTCAACGAGACGCGGACCGTCGAGCCCGCCCTTCTGCTACCTCAGCTCAGGACTTCCCGGCCAAGGCCAGGCACTCGATCTCGACCCGCGCGCCCCGGGCGAGGCCGCTGACGCCGAGAGCGCTCCGGGCCGGCAGGTTCTGCCTGAAGAAGGTGACGTAGACCCGGTTCATCGCCGCCCACTCGCCGATGTCGGCGAGCATCACGGTGCACTTGACCACCCGGTCCATCGACGAGCCTCGCCGCTCGAGCACGGCGCGGATGTTCTCCAGGCACTGGCGGGTCTCGGCCTCGATGCCGCCCGGCACCAGCGCTCCGCTCGAATCGGTGCCCAGCTGGCCTGCGAGGTAGAGCATCGGGCCGACCTGCACGGCCTCGGAGAAGGGCAAGTCGCTCCTGCCCTCGACGGGGAAATAGCGCACGGGAGTGCTCATGCTCGAAGTCTCCGCGCAGCCGGCCAGGAGGCCGAGGGTCACGAGCAACCGCAGCGCTCGCATCATGCCGCGGCTTCCTTGGGCTCCTCGCCTCGCGCCAGCTCGCGGTGGGCCTCAAGGAAGGTGTCCGGCTTGCTGAATACCTTGGCCAGGTTCATGCCCTTGCGCACGGCTCCCAGCGTCACCTTGCCGGTTGCCAGGGCGAGACCCATCTGAAAGTAGGTGCGAGCCTTGCCGCGATGGCGGTAGCGCACGTCGAGGGCGTGGCGCCACAGGCCCGAGTACTCCTCGTAGAACTCCTCGAGAGGCAACCGGGTGGGCAGCACGGCGTGGACGATGTCGAACATCTCCCAGTTGCGGGTGGTGGTCTGGGCCTGGGCGGTCTCCCACAGGTCGGTGCCGGGCAGGGGGGTGAGCACCGAGAAACCGCTGTTGTAGGCGCCGGTGTTCTCGATCCAGGTCCGCAGGCGCTGGAAGTCCTCACGATCCCAGGCCGGATCGACGATGAAGTTGGGGGTGAAGCCGACTCCCAGCTCTTTCAGGATCGAGATCGCCCGCACGTTGTTGGCTGCGGTGTTGTGCTTGTTGACCGCGTCGAGCCCTTCGTCGGTCACCGACTCGAGGCCGAGGAAGATCGCCAGGTTGCCGCAGTCCTTCCACATTTCGATCAGGTGGGGGAACTTGCAGATGATGTCGGTGCGGGTCTGGACGGTGAAGTACTTCTTGATCCCGGCGGCCTTGATCGCCTTGGCCAGGGCCTCGCCGCGGTGGACGTTCAACCAGAAGATGTCATCGACGATGAAGATGTTCTCGGCCTCGATCTCGGCCAGCTCGGCCACCACCCGCTCGGGCGACTTCTCGCGGAAGGTGCTCTCGTGGAACTTCCACACCGAGCAGAAGTTGCACTTGAACGGGCAGCCTCGGGCGGTCTCCATCAACGCCAGGGGCTTCCTGAAGTTGATGTAGTAGTGCGGCGCGTAGTCGGCGATCAGATGGCGCGCCGGCAGGGGAAAGGACTCGACCGGCTGGCGTGGCGGCGGCGGACCGGTGTGCAGCCAGTCCTGGCCCCGGCGCAGCACCAGACCGGGCACCTTCTCGAGAGTCTCACTTTTCTCGAGGGCCTCGACCAGCAGAGGCATCACCACCTCGCCGTCGCCCATGGCCACGGCATCGACCGCGGCGTCCTGGAACCAGTCGGGGTCCCGCGAGGCGTCGTGCCCACCGATCACGATGAAGGCGTCGGGCATCTCTGCCCTCACCCTGCGGGCGAGGCGCAAGGTGCGGTAGCGCTCGGTGGTGAAGTTGCACTGCAACCCCACCACCTGCGGCTCGAAGGCCCGGCAGCGGGCCAGGCCGTGCTCCTCGCCGTCGATGCGCAGGTCGAAGACCGCGCAGCGATAGCCGGCCTCCTCCAGACAGGAGGCGATACAGATCGGCCCCAGGGGCTCGACGAAGGTCAGCATCTCGAGTCCGAGGATGCCGCCGATCGGTGGCTTCAGGAAGGCAACGTTCATGAGGGCCTCCTAGCGCCCGGACGGTCCGTGTCGAATCGGGCGCAGCATACCGCATCCCTCCTCGGAGAGCCCCGAGGGAGGCTGGTGGGCGGGCCTGGCGATGTTCAGGTTGCTACCTGCTTGTCCTGGACACGTCAAGCGTGGATAATACTTCCAGCCTTTCTTGGCAACAGAAGTGTGCTCGGAGCGGGTGCGTGTGCCCCGACTCTCGAACTGCCCGCAGCCGGAGGATTGTCCTCCGGTAGGGCGTCTAACGAACGGGTTGCTTTCGAAGGAGAGTTCGCGTCTATGCAGAAATTGCTGTTCTCTCGAAGATCGCAGATGGTCGCCTTGGCTCTCGGCTGCCTCGCCCTAGCGGGCGCGCTCCACGCTCTCGACCCCAAGAAGAGCGACGGTAGCGTGAGCTCGCTCGAGTTCTTCGAGCCTGAGCTCTACATCAGCATGGCCCACGAACCCCTCGCGGAAGTGCAGTCCCTGCTGCCCAACCGCGACGCCTGGGACGGCTTCCAGGCCGCCCATGAAGCCTCTGGAGCCGGCAGCGTCCAGGTCTTCATCGACCCCCGCTCCGGCACCGCCTCGAACGTGATGGGGGCCTTCCCTCTGATCCCCGGCGACGGCGTCGGCAACCGCGTCGGTCTCGACGACCTCGGCGCCCGCCTCGGCTACGCCGTGCAGAAGGTCGACCTGGCCGTGGTCGGTGACGCCCTGGCCGGTTTCCTCCGCGACCACCAGGCGGCCCTGGGGATCGACCTCTCCCAGCTCGGCAAGGTGCGCGGTGAACAGGTCTCGCCCCACCTCTGGCAGCTGTCCATCCCCCAGACCTATCAGGGTATTCCGGTGCGCCACGGCCGCTTGGCCGCCTCGGTCAGCCATGGCAACCTGATCGTCGTCGGCACCGAGACCTGGGGCAACGTCCGCGGCTTGTCCACCAAGCCCTCGATCGGCTCCGACCGCGCCCTCGAGATCGGCTTCGAGCACCTCGGCGGCCGGCTCTCGCTCGACCGCATCGTGCGACCCGTGGCTCTGGAGGTGGTGCCGGTGGCTCCGCCGGAGCACCAGGTCGGTGAAGGCTTCGGCGGCCCCTTGGGTGACGGCTACCGGCACCGCCTGGTGTGGACCTTCGCCTTCGTCCGCCCCCCCGAGTCCGGAACCTTCGAGATGCTGGTCGACGCCCACAGCGGCCAGATCCTGTCGCTCCAGGACCTCAACCAGTACGCCGGGGAGCAGATCACCGGCGGTGTCTACCCGGTGACCTCGACCGAGATCTGCCCCACCCCCGGGACCTGCGGGACCATGCAGACCGGCTGGCCGATGCCCTTCACCGACACCGGCCTGGCCTCGCCCAACAACTTCACCAACAGCGCCGGTGTCTTCGACTGGCCCGGCGGCACGGTGACCACCACCCTGACCGGCCGGTACGTCGACATCGTCGACTCCTGCGGCGCGGTGTCCAACAGCTCGACCACCGGCAACCTCAACCTGGGCGGCACCAACGGCCAGCACGACTGCACCACCGCCGGCGGCTCGGCGGGCAACACCGCCTCGTCGCGCTCGGCCTTCTACGAGATCAACAAGATCGCAGAGCTGGCTCGCGGCTGGCTGCCGTCCAACACCTGGCTCCAGAACCGCCTGACCACTCGGGTCAACTTGACCCAGACCTGCAACGCCTACTGGGACTTCACCGCCGTCAACTTCTTCCGCTCCGGCGGCGGCTGCCGCAACACCGGTGAGCTGGCCGGCGTGTTCGATCACGAGTGGGGCCATGGGATGGACGACAACGACGCCGCCGGCGCCCTGTCGAACACCTCGGAGGCCTACGCCGACATCGCGGCGATCTTCCGCCTCCAGGCCTCCTGCGTGGGACACGGCTTCTGGTGGACCAGCAACAAGGGTTGCGGCCAGACCGTCGATGGCACGGGCTTCAACTGCAACGAGGCCCAGACCGGCGCCGCGGTCTGCTGCACGGACTGCTCCGGCGTGCGCGACGCCGACTACGCCAAGCACACTGCGGGCACTCCGGCCACGGCCCTGGGCTTCGTCTGCACTTCGTGCTTGTCCTCCTCCGGTCCTTGCGGCCGGCAGGTGCACTGCTCGGCGGCACCGCCTCGCCAGGCGGCTTGGGACCTGGTCACTCGTGACCTGACCTCGGCCCCCTTCAACCTCGACAGCCAGACCGCCTTCCTGATCGGCAACCGCCTCTTCTACCTCGGCAGCGGCAACATCGGCACCTGGTACGCCTGCACCTGCGGCTCCTCATCCAACGGCTGCGGCGCCACCAACGCTTACATGCAGTGGATCACCGCCGACGACGACAACGGCAACTTGAACGACGGCACGCCGCACATGACGGCGATCTTCAACGCCTTCAACCGTCACGGCATCGCCTGCACGACGCCCACCGCAACCAACAGCGGCTGCGCCACCGGGCCGACCACCGCGCCGACCTTGACCGCCACCGCCGGTGACCGCCAGGTCGCCCTGTCGTGGAACGCCGTCTCCGGCGCCAGCCGCTACTGGGTGATGCGCACCGAGGGTCACGCTGGCTGCAACTACGGCAAGACCCGCATCGCCGATATCACCGGCACCACCTACACCGACACCCAGGTCGCCAACGGCCGCCAGTACCACTACAACGTGGTGGCCCAGGGCAGCTCGGCCGCCTGCTTCACGCCGGTCTCCACTTGCCAGAGCGTCACCCCGGCCGCTTCGGTCACACCGGACTTCACCATCTCGACTGCCCCGGCGAGCCTGACCATCAGCCAGGGTTCGAGCGGCACCAGCACCACCACCGTGACCTCGGTCAACGGTTTCTCGAGCGCCGTGACGCTTTCCTGCACGGGCGCCCCCGCGGGGGTCTCCTGCGGCTTCTCGACCAACCCCGTGACGCCTCCGGGCGGCGGCAGCGCGACCAGCACTCTGACCGTCACCGTCGGCGCCAGTACCGCCTTCGGTACCTACAACATGACGGTGCAGGGCGTCTCCGGCAGCCTCAACCACTCGACGCCGCTGACTCTGACCGTGCCGGCCCCCGGCCCGGTGACCGTCTTCTTCGACAACTTCGAGACTGACCTCGGCTGGACGCGCAACCCCAACAGCACCGACACGGCAACCGCCGGCCTGTGGGAGCGTGGCGACCCGGAGACCACCACCTCGAGCGGCACCAAGCAGCTCGGCACCACGGTCTCCGGCACCAACGACCTGGTGACCGGTCGCCTGGCCGGCGCCTCGGCCGGCGTCCACGACGTGGACGGCGGCGTGACCAGCATCCAGTCGCCGGCCATCACCCTGCCCGCTTCGGGCACCATCACCCTGTCGTTCTCCTACTACATGGCCCACCTCAACAACTCCTCGTCCGCGGACTACCTGCGGGTGTTCGTGATCGGCAGCACCACCTCGACAGTGCTCGAGGAGCTCAATGCCGCCAACGACGATGACGCGGTGTGGGCCACCGCCTCGATCAACATCAGCTCGTTCGCGGGTCAGACCATCCGCATCCGCATCGACGCCGCCGACACCTCCACGGCCAGTCTGGTCGAGGCCGCCGTCGACGACGTGAGGATCACCCAGCAGTAGCCTCACCGCGGTTCCCGGTAGGGGCAGGCCCCGTGCCTGCCCCTCTTCGATTCGGGGTAGGGGCGACGCACGCGTCGCCGCTACAACCGCCCCAGCACCTTCGCCGCCTCCGCCTCGAAGGCGGCGAGGGTCTCTTCCTCGCCCGCCCTATAGGCACAGAGCCAGGCCTGGATGCCGGTCTCGCCGCTCGCCTTCCAGGCGCCGAGACGGAAGACCCCCTCCCCCAGCTCGTCCACGCTGCCGAGCAGCTCCGCGCCGGGGAGCACCTGGAGCAGCGTGCCGTGGAAGCGGCGGCCGCCGGGCGCCTGGAAGCTGTAGGGCGCTCCGGCTTCGAGCCGGCTGGCCTCGACCGCGAAACCCGCCGCCCCCAACAGCCGCTGCCAAGCCTCGGCCGGTGGGTTCTGGGAGGTGACCTGCGCACGGCGGGCATGGCGGTCCCGGCCGAGGTGGTGGCGCAGGTAGTGGGCCAGACTCACCAGCTCCACCTGCCAGCCGGCGGTGATGCCCTCGACCTCGTCGTCCCAGGCCGCGCCGTGGCCGAAGCCCGAGTGCACCAGGCGCAGGCGGGTACCACCGGCCACCGTCTCGAGGGTGATCTCGAGGGCGACGTGAGCCGGGGCCACCTCTCCCGCGGGCAGGAGGTTGCCCTGAGCATCGAAGGGCCGGTTCTCCTCCTGGACCAAGTGCAGCCGCCGACCCGGCTCCCAGGCCTCGATGCGCGACAGCCAGCTCCAGGCACCGCCCCAGGACCACAGCACCGAGCCACCCGCCCCTGCCTTGACCTCGGCTTCGAGGGGAAACCAGCGCACCAGCTCTGCAGGGTCGGTCCAGGCCCGCCAGACCTGCTCGGGGGAAGCGGGAAGGTCGAGAATCATCGAGAAGGAACGGGTCTGGTCGTCGCTCATGGTTCAGCTCTCCGGTGCGGTTGGCTTCGGGAGGGAAGAGGGAATCGGATGGACCAGGGTGGTGAGGCGGAAGCGCCGCCCCCCTTCCGCCGTCTCGTCGTGGTAGCGGGCGACCAGCGCAGCTAGCCCAGCGGCGAGCTCCTCGGCGAAAGCGGCCCGCGCTTCGGCACTGGCGAAGCGGATCTCACTGTCGAGGGTGAGAGTGGCGAGGCGTTTGCCCAGACCGCGGGCCTGGGTGTCGAGGGCGCCCAGCTCGGTCAGCACGCGGGCGGCGCTGCCCAGAGCGTACGCCGTGCTCGCTCGGTCCCCCGCCACTTCCGGGGGCAGGCCCAGGGGGCCGAGGATGTCCGGGCTGATGACGAAAGCACGGGCGGTGGCTCGCATCAGGCGCTCCACGCAGCCGCGCTTGCGGCGCTCCCCCACTGTTTCCACCAGGCCGGCCTTCTCGAGCTCACGCAGGTGGTAGCCGAGGCGCTGGCGGGGCTGGCCCAGCTTGCGCGCCAGCCCCGCCGCGGAGTCCGGCTCGAGGAGGTGCAGCAGCATCTGCCGGCGGGTCGGGTCGAGCAGTGAGCTCGCCTGCTCGGGGGCGTTGATCAGATCCAAGGCTCGAGGTTGCGACATCGGTGATCTCCCGGGCAGATTCTGCCGTGTCAGCATGTTCTGTCAAGACAGTTCTGTTTGTCAAATGACAGCCGCCGACTGAGAACCGTCCCGCTTCACGGCTGCGGCTGCATCCTCAGGGGGTACCGCGAACTGCAGATGGAGGTGAGGCATGGCAGGCAGCCCGCAGAGGAAGCGCTCGAGACAGATCCTCGACCTGGCAGGGAGGGCCGCGGCCTTCGGCGCCGCGCTGGCGTTGGCGGTCGCAGGGGTCCAGGGCCCGCTAACCCTGGAGGAAGGGTCGCTGCGCGGCGATGCCCAGGCCCTGCGCGAGCGCCGTGCGGTGGTGGCCTACTTGCGCGCGGTGCCGGACCCCGACACCGCCGTCCGGGAAGCCGACATTCGCACCCACTCGGCCCGGGAGTGGTACCTGCTCTCCTACCCCACGGGGAGGATCCCCACCATGGCCTGGGACCGCGCCCGTGACTGGGTGAGGAGCCACGTGGCCGACGCCGAGTCCTGGGCCCCGGAACCCCGGCAGCTCACTTTGCGCGGTGACAAGGCCTTCGTGCCTCCCGGCACCAGCAGCTGGGTCTCTTACGGGCCCCGACCCCTGGACACCGTGGGCACCACCAACGACGCCTACCAGTGGGGCCGGACGGCGGGCCGGGTCGCGGCCAATGGCATCGCGGTGGACCCGGACTCCCCCAACGTCGCCTACGTGGCCTTCGCCGCGGGCGGCTTCTGGAAGACCACCAACCTCGGATCGGGCGTCGAGACCTGGACGCCGCTCTGGGATGACAAGGACTTCGTCACCCAGGCGGCCGGCGCGGTCGAGATCGATCCTACGGACGGAAACGTGCTCTACGTCGGGACCGGCGACGCCGTGGGCCGGGCCCAGTTCGGCGCCGGCATCATGAAGACCTGCGACGCCGGTGCCCACTGGATGCAGCTGGGTGCGAGCGTGTTCACGCCGTTCTCTCCCACCCACCCGGCCGGCGGCAACCGCTGGGACAACCAGAGCGTCAAGGTCATCGAGGTCGATCCCCAGCAGCCCTCGACGCTCCTGGTGGGCACGCGCGCTGACCTCTACCTCTCCCACGATGGCGGCACGACCTGGGAGATCTGCCCCTTCGGCCCCGCCTACACGGACCCGTCCGTGACCGGCGGTCCGATCCGCTCGATCAACCGCATCAGCTCGATCGTCCTCGACGACCGCGGCACCTCGACGGTGGCCTACGTGGCCGTGGGCTACATCGGTCGCGAGGCCAACGGCAACAACGGTGTCTATCGCTTCACCGTGCCCAGCTCGGGCTGCCCCGCCTGGCCGGCGGACTTCACCACCCTGCACGCCGGGCTGCCGCCGGGCACCGGCAACGGCGTGGCCAACAACGTGGGCGGTGCCTTGACCGGCCGCATCGAGCTGGCCCAAGGCATCGGGGCCGACGCTCAGCTCACCCTCTACGCCCAGGTCCACAACGTGGTCACCAACAGTGCCGAAGGCACCTACGTGCTGCGCCCCGATGGCGGCGCCACCGCCTGGACCAAGCTCGCCGGTAGCAGCGAGAACAATTACCGCAACTGCAACGGCAACAGCAGCTTCACCAACCAGGACTGGTTCGACCTCTTCCTGGAGGTCGATCCCACCGACGACCGCACTCTCTACATCGGACACATCGATGCCTTCAAGGCGACGGTGAACGCCGGCTACGACGCCATCACGCTGACCAACCTGACCTCGGCCTACGGCGTGCAATGCCCCGAGTACGGCGCCGTGCACCCGGACCAGCACGCCCTCACCTTCATCCCCGGCAGCGGCGGCGAGGCCTTCCTGCTGGGCAACGACGGCGGCCTGTACTCGAACGACGGCGCCGGAGCGCTGGCCGACTGGCGGCAGCTCAACGACGGCTTCAACACCACTCTCTTCTACGCCGGGCAGCTCGGCGCCGACTTCGCCGGCGGCGGCATCGGCGGGGTGCAGTGGCTCTTCGGCGGCATGCAGGACAACGGCACGGCCAGCTGGGACTCGACCACCCCGGACCTGACCGCCACCGCGCGCTCGATCGGCGGCGACGGCTTCTTCTCCGCGTTCGACCCGGTCGCGGGGAGCGAGACCACCGGCTGGTGGCTGTCGGAGTACACCTTCGGCTCGGTGTACTGCTCGGACGATGAGGGCGCGGACGGTCCCTTCGCGGCCAACTGCAGCCCGCACCTGCTGGGCTCGGCCGATTTCAGCGCGCCGCTGATCCTGGACGCCCTGCACTGCTCGGCGACCCGGTGCTCGAACCTGCTCTTCGGGGAGGACTACGTGCACGCTTCCGGGGCCTACGGCCAGACCAAGCCGCAGTGGGCCGCGGTCTCGGCGAACCTGACCCGCGGCGGGCCGGCAGCCTCGATCGTCATCCTGGCCGCCGCCCCGAGTCAGCCCACCGCGGCGGCGGCCGGCACCAACGACGGCAAGCTGTGGTGGTCTGAGACGGTGTTCACGGGCGCGGGCTGCACCCAGGCCGCCGCGAACACCGCCGCCTTCTCCTGCACGCCCAACCCGAGCGCGCTGTGGCGCGACGTCGACCCGACCAACTCGGTGCTGCCCAACCGGGCGATCCTCGGCCTGGCCTTCGACCCCAGCGACCACACCCGGCTCTACGCCGCGGTGGGCGGCTTCGACCCCAACACGCCGACCACCCCGGGGCACCTCTTCGAGCTGAAGTGGAACGGCACGGCCTGGACGCGCACCGACAAGACCGCCAACCTGCCCGACGTGCCGGCCTCGGCGGTGGCGGTCAACCCGCACAACAGGAAGCAGGTCTTCGTGGGGACGCACTTCGGCTTCTACTACACCGACGACATCGACGCCGCCACCGTCACCTGGGTGCGCTACCAGCACGGGCTGCCGAACACCATCATCCGCTACTTGACCATCGACCGCGGTCCGGCCGCCGATCCCCTGCGCGGCACCACCCTCGCCGCCTTCACCTTCGGTCGCGGAGTCTGGGCCCTGAAGCTGCCGACGGGAGGGGGCGGGCTGCCCTAAGGCACCGGCGGAGCGGGGACCACCACCGGCCAGCGGCCGAGGTCCCCGCTCTCGAAGCCGTCGAAGAAGAGCTGCCTCCACAGGGAACCACCGGGCAGGCATGCCGCCGGGTCGACCGCCTCGACGGCCGCCGCACAACCGAAGGGGTCGACGATCTGCTGATCCGCGCTGCGCCGCACCTCGAAGTGCAAGTGGGGAGCGGGTGGATCGATGCCCGTCGAGCCCACCTGGGCGATGCGCTGCCCGGCGGTCACGAAGACCGGCCCCCCCTCCGGCTGGCAGAGGGCTGGCACCGCTGTGCACTCGGAGCCCTCGATGGCGTGGAGGTACCAGGTCTCGAGGCCGTTGTCGTGGCGGATGCGCAGCTGGTTGTAGTTGCTGCCGCTGCCCGAGCAAGGGCTGTTGACGGGATCCGTGGCCGGGCGCTCCAGCCATCCGTCCGCCGCCGCCACGATCCCCACTCCCAGCGGATAGCCGAAGTCGTAGCCCGGGTGGCCATCGTAGTCGAGGTAGCTGGGGGCAGTGGTCGCCCCGCCTCCGCAAGTCCCGATGCCACCTCCGCCTGCTCCCAGGTAGTCGAAGGCCGCGAAGGCAAAAGCACTGCCGTCACAGCCGCGGCGGTAGCCCGGCGGGGCCGCGTTCTCGCCCCACTGCGCGTCGCCCAGCGAGCCCTCGAAGGCGAGCACCTGCCGGATGCCATCGTCGTCCGCACAGCGATCCGGCTCCGAGTTGCAGCTGGACCAGCAGGTATAGGGGAAGCGCCAGGTATCCGGCACGCCCGCTCTCGGCAGGTGGTGGTCGAGCACGGAGGTCACCGCCGCCACGGCCGGTCCCCCGGGCTCCGACTCGATGGGGAACCGGCTCAGAAACGCGCCGGGCGAGTAGGCCGGGTCATAGATCAAGGCTTGGGTGAGCACGCCCGTGCTGAAGTCGAAGCCGCCGGCCAGCAGCACCCGACCATCTGCCAGGCGCACGGCGGTGTGTCCGTTGGGCAGGGCGAGCCCCTGCCCCACTCGCTCCGCCTGGTCGGTGGCCGGGTCGTAGACGGCGCCCGCGAAGGCACCCAGCTCGTCCAGGCCGGAGATCAGGGCCTTCCCGTCCAGGAGCGGCGTGAGGCGCGGGCGGCCGCCGAGCAAGTAGGGCACGGTGGATGCCTGGAAGTCCTCACCCTGCGGATCGAAGAGCTCGGGGACGAAGGGCGGCTCTCCTCCTCCGCCGCCGATCAGCACCTTCCCGTTCGCCAGGAGCACGGCCTGGGGCAGGCGGGAGCGGGGATGTACCAGGGAGGAGGTGAGCAGGGTGGCTCCCCCGCCGCAGGCGCTCAGGATCTCGGCGCTGAAACGCCGGAGGTTGTTCTCGTTGGTGTTGCAGCAACTGTACTGGCCACCCACCACCAGCAGCCGGCCGTCGGCGAGCTTGGCCACTGCGTGGTCCCGGCGCGAGCGCACCAGGTCGGCGATGTGAGTGAATGTCTCTGTGACGGGATCGAAGCGATCGACGCGGGAGGTCGCCGTGCCGAAGTTGCCTTCCGCCGTGCCGCCGATCACCAGCCAGTCCCCGCTGCAGCCCGGCACCACAGCCGGCTCGTCACCGCGGGCCACGCTCATCGACCCGATCAGCTCGAAGGTCCCGGTGTCCGGGTCGTAGATCTCGGCCGTGGCGGTCGCCTGGACGAAGCTCGTCCGCCAACCGCCGACGATCAGCACTCGCCCGTCCGCGAGCCGCACGGCGCTGTGCCCCCAGCGCGGGTGGTGCATCGAACCGGTCGGCTCGAAGGTCCCGCGCTCGGGGTCGAAGATCTCGGCGGTCGCCTGCTGATCGGTGTTCTGCATGCGGAAGCCGCCGGCGATCAACACTCGGCCATCGGCGAGCAGGGTGGCGGTGTGGATGGACCGCGGGCTGGTCATGTTGCCGGTGCGGTAGAAGTCGCCGGCGCTCACGGGCAGGCTCAGCACCAGGCTCAGCGCCACCGCAACCCCACAAAGCCGGCTGGTCGTTCCCCTCTGTCTTCGTGTCATCGTCTGCTCCTCCTCAGACGATCTAGACACCAACGCGGCGGAAAAGTTCGCTGGGGCGAAGGCTCATCAGCATGGGCTACGATGCGGCCAAGATGCCGCTGAAGCTCAACCAGCTGCCTCTCCTCCTGGCTGCGGTCGCCCTCCTTCTCCTACTCGGCTCGGCCCTCGGGATCCGCCTCGGCGCCTGGTCCTATCGCACCGGCTTTCTGGGCTTTCGCTATGCGTTCTTCCTCGGCCTCGGGGCCGTGGTGCTGGCCCTGGTCTTCTTCGCCGTCCCGGCGCTGCGAGGGGGCTCGGTGTGGCGGCTGGTCGGCACCGTCGCCCTGGGGTTGGGGGCCGCCACGGTCCCCCTGCTCATGGCGCAGGTCGGGCGCATGGTGCCGGCGATCCACGACATCTCGACCGACCTCGACCATCCGCCTGTCTTCGTCGATGTCCTGGCCCGCCGTCTCGACGCGAGCAACTCCGCCGAGCACGGCGGAGCGGAGGTCGCCGCCGCCCAGCGCCGGGCCTATCCGGACGTCCTCCCCCTCGAGCTACCCTTCGCTCCCGAGACCGCCCACGCCCGGGCACTCGAGGCCGCCCGGGCCATGGGCTGGGAGCTCGTGGCCAGCTCCCCTTCCGACGGTCGCATCGAGGCCACGGCGACCACGCCCCTGCTCGGCTTCAAGGACGACGTGGTCATCCGCATCACCCCGACCGCCACCGGCAGCCGCATCGACGTGCGCTCGGCCTCCCGCGTGGGCAGAAGCGACCTCGGCACCAACGCCCGGCGCATCCGCATCTACCTGTGCCGGCTGGTCACTGCGTCGCCTGGCCGAGCAGGAAGCTGAAGTCGGCCGGCGTGCCGACCGCTGTCCTCGCGTACTGCTTGTGACAGCCCATGCAGCTGGAGTTGGGCTGGACGTAGGTCTCGAGCACGGTGTTGGCGAGCGGCGTCGGGGCGCCCTCCATCGCCGTTTCGAACGCCCACTGGACGCTCACCAGCTCGTAGTGCTGGAAGACCGAGCCCGCGTCGCGCAGCAGACCCTGGTAGTACTTGCTGAGCTCCGGGGCGTAGCTGTCGGCCTGGGCGATCGGCGTCGTGCGCACCACCTGCACCGGAGCGTTGAGGGGCCGGCCGTTGTCGTCGAGCTCCTTGTAGGGCTGGGCGGCGGTCTGGACGTTCGGCTTGCAGTCCTCGCAGCTCGGGTTGTAGGACGACTTGGTGGTGTTGTCGACGTGCTCGAAGGTGGCCCAGAACCAGGTCGGCTCGCTCTCCGTCTTGTGCAGGACGTGGAGGCCGACCAGGCCCAGGGTGACGGGGTTCCTGCCCGGGCTGGGCGTCCCGGCATCGTCGTTGTAGACGATGCCCTCCGTCGTGTAGAACTTCCCGCTCGCCTTCTCTTCGTCCGACAGCACCTTCCACGCCGACTTCACCTCCATGGCGCCGGTCGGGCCGCAGGGCACGGCACCGCAGCGGCTCGGGTGGTCGCTGGCGCCCTGGGGGAAGTTGATGACGTGGCTTCGCTGGCCGGCCTTGTTCCACAGCCCGTTGGCCAGCAGGTAGTTGTGCTCGTCCTGGTTGATCCGCACCTCGTAGCGCACGAAGCGGCGGTTCTGGTCGGTGAGCACACCGCCCACCGCTTCCTCGATCCCTTCGAGGCCCGCGAGCAGCGAGTGGGGTGCCTTGTGATGCTGGCGGAAGGGCCGCGGGCCGCCGAGCGAGGCGCGCAGCGAGTCCGAGCACCAGGCCTTGGGTTGGCCGGAGGCCACGAAGACGTCGCTGTCGAGCGCGTAGGTCTCCCACACCCGGGGACCCGGCGCGTTGATCGGCAGAGCAGTGTTCGCGGCGCAGGTGGCCGGATCCGCCGGCCAGTTGATGGCGACGAAGGCGTTCCAGGCGTAGACGTCGACGTCGGACTGGAAGGACCGGTAGCGCGGGCAGGCGTCGGCCGGCACGGTCGTGCTCGCCGAGGTGATGGCCGTGGCGCAGACCGAGCCCGGGCAGGTCGATGCCGGGTTGCACGCCGAGGGCAGGGCGGAGGCCGTCACCGGTGGCGCCGCGGCTGGAGCCGCCGCGGGCTCGGGCCGATCGCAGGCGGAGAGGGCGAAGGTCAGCGCCACGGCGCACAGGGTGAGGCGGGCGGCAGAACGCGGGATGGCGGGCATGGGTCTCCTCCTTTTCGAGGGAATCGAGCGGTTCTGCCTGCTTCCTCGTAATCGCTCGCTGGGGAGGATCATGGTGGCCCCACCCGCCGGTGTGAGCCCCTGCCCGCCGGGAGGGCGCCGCGGGAGTCGGATCCTGGCACCCTGCTCACGGATTCCATCAGCAGGAGGCGAACCATGGGCAACTGCGTTCGAAACCACCGTAGGTGGCTCGGGGGCCTGGCGCTCGCAACGGCCGGGATGACCGGCGCCTGCACCCAGGTCCACTGGATCTCGGTTCCGCCCACGATGCCTTACCGAGAACCACCGGTCGCCGTGGCCGGCCCCAGGGTCGTCGAAAGTGCCGTTTCCTTCGCGGAGGTCGTTGACCGGCTGGGGGTTGAGCGAGACGCCGTCCAGAAGGCCCGGCTCGGGAGGCTCGTCGCCCAGCAAGTGCATTACTACGCTCGGATCCAGGATCGACCGAGCTACGAGCTGGCCCAGGCGACCCTCGCCCGCAGCTACGACCCCAAGAACCTAAGGGCGTTCGAAGAGGCCCTGAAGGACAACCTCACCAGCGACCTGGATCTGCTCGTGGAGCTCGCCCGGATCGATCAGCTGCTGGGCTCCGGTGGTCGAACCGGGCACGCAGCACAGTCATCATCCGACGATGGTTCGAACTGGCTGTCGGACCTCGTGGCCAACTTGATCGGCCTGCTCGACGACATCGACCAGGGCTTGAGCTGGGGGGTCGGCCAGGCGATCGAAGACCTCGACGACAAGTCCCGCGGACCCGCGGACTCCGACCGCGACGGGGACAAGATCGCGGATTCCTCCGACTATGACAACGACGGCGATGGCTACAGCGACCAGGCAGAAGCCCGCGCCGGCACGGACAAGAACGACCCGAACGATCATCCCGACGACGAGAAGGACGTGAAGAACAACCACCGTCCGGAATTCGTCCAGGGCCCGGGCTGCTGGCACTACACCTGCCTGGCGGACATCATGGACGCCGACTACCGCGTGAACGCCCGCATCCAGGAGCTCCTCGGCCGGGCCGTCACGCGGGCGTACGGCACCGAGGCAATGGCGCGGCAGCTGGCCCGGGACCTGGTGCTCCAACAGGGAGAGGTAACACTCCTCCACCGCTTGGAATCGGGCCACGAGGAGCCGAACTAGACCGGGTCTCGGCCCGGGAACTGGCGGACCTCCGCGCGGTTCCCTGAGGCTCCACGGCCATGCAGCAGCTCCTCGGCGCCCTGCTCTCGCTCGGGCTGGCAGTCCTGATCCTGGCCTGGTAACGCTACTGGGCTCGGTGGGTCTCCTGGGATCTCGCGGACTGGGATCAGGAGAGCCCGAGCGACTGGCGAGAAGCGAACGTGGCCGCGGACCTGCGCGCCCTCTTCGCCCTCGAGCGGCGGCGCCAGCACGTCCTCTTCGGCTATCAGCTGTGGCTGAAGTGCCTCCACACTTCGAGCATCGTCCAGCTCGTCGTCACGGGGTCCGTCTCCGGCATCGTGATCGAGCTCGTCCTCGACGCCGTCGAGCGGGCCGGTTCGTGGCGCGGCATGAGCGCCGAGGCTCTCCTCGGGCTCGTGCTCCTGGTCGCTCCCGTCGTCGCCGGCACCGTGCACTTCGTCACCGCGCTCCGCCGCACGGGCCAGCGCTTCAAGGCCGCCGTCCGGCGCCTCGACGGCGAGATCGCCGAGCAGCGCCGGCGCGTGGCGGAGGCATGACACCGGATCAGCAGCGGCTCTCACCTCTCGCCACCCCTATGACCGAGCCCGCCCCCCTCGCCGGATCACCGTGTCGAGGGTGACCGATTCGTAGGTGCAGCGCACCAGCTCGTCGACCTCGTCGAAGAGCTGCCGCAGGCCGCAGTCGGCCGGGCGTGGGCAGGAGCCCTCCAGGCCTTCCGTGAGCAGGCACTGCCCTTCGGGACGGGGCGGCTCGAAGACCCGGACGACGTCGAGGATGGTGATCTTGGTGCGCGGCCGCGCCAGGCGGTAGCCACCCCCGATGCCCCGGGTGCCCAGGGCGATGCCGGCGCGGACGAGCTGCTGGAAGACCTTGGCCAGCGCGCTCTCGGGCAGACGGTAGCGGCCGGCCACGTCGGCCACCGTGATCGGCGCCTCTCCCGCCATCGCCATCTCGACGGCGGCGTAGAGGGCGTAGCGGGTGGACTTGGCGAGCTTCATGGGCGCGTCCGCTCGAGATCGAGGTCCAGGCACAGGCGCTGGGCGAGGGTGAAGCCCTCGTGGTGGAAAAACGCCATCAGGTCGGTGTCGGACCACCGCACCTCGGTCTGCAAGGTCTTGATCCCGAGGCCGCACAGATTCGTACGCAGCTGATCGATCAGCCTGGCGCCGACGTGGCGGCCCTGGAAGTCCGGATGCACCCCCAGCACGTCCATCACCGCCACCTTCTCGGTGACGCCGAACTCCCCGTAGTAGAGCCGCGCCAGCAGGAAGCCGACGACGGCGCCGTCGAGCTCGGCGGCGAGCGAGATGCCGATGCCGGTGTCCGCGCAGGCGCGCTTGAGCTGCAGTTTCAAGAACTCGTCGCGCCGTCGGCCGACGTTGCGCGCGTCGATGTGAACGATCGCTTCGAGGTCCCCGAGGGCGACGCTTCGTACCACAATCTCGTCGTCGAGAAAGTCGGGTTCGTTCATGCTGCGGTCTCCATGGCCAGGAGGCTCAGTCCCTGTCGCGACAGCTTGCGAGCACGAAACGCTCCCCACAAAGCCGCCCCGATGGCACCGGCGAGAATGGACTGCGGGTGGCTGCGGACGTCGAGCGGCGCCTTCTGCGCGGTCGCCGCCTGCCGCAAGGCCGCCACCAGGCCCTCGTCCGCGGACAGGCCGCCGGTGACCAGCAGCACGTCGCGGGCGCCGGCCGAGACCACCAGGCGCAGGCAGCGGCCGGCCATCGAATCGTGGATGCCTTTCAAGATGTTGGGGATGGTGATGCCGCGCGAGACCATGTTGATGACGTCGGTCTCGGCCAGTACGGCGCAGATCGAAGAGCAGGTCTCCGGCTTGTCGCCCTGCTTCGAGAGGGCGCCGATCTCCTCCAACGTGACGCCGAGATAGCGAGCGATGTTCTCCAGGAACTGCCCCGACCCGGAGGCGCATTGGCTGGTCATGCGATAGCCCAACACCTTGGCGTGGTCATCCATCCTCACCGCCCGGGTGTGCAGGGCGCCGATGTCGAGGACGACCCGGGCCTGCGGCTCCAGGAACAGCCCGCCGCGGGCGTGGGTGGTCATGCCGTAGAAGTGACCGGTGCGAAAGGGAATCGCTTCCCCCTCGCCGGTGGTCGCCACATAACCGAGATCGCCGCGACCCACGCCGGCCTCGCCGAGCACGTCGTCGAACACCTCCTCGGCCACCTGCAGTGCATCGCGGCGGCGGATGCGCTCGCTGCGGCCGGCCACCAGCCGCTCGGAGCCTTGCTCATCGGTCTCGAGCAAAGCCACTTTGATGATCGCCGAGCCCACGTCGACGCCCGCGCTCAGCATGGTGCCTGTCTTCGTGTCGCCCATTTGCCGACCTTCCTTCAAACGGTGGTCTGCCGCTCATGCGTTCGCTGCACGTCGCGCCAGGCGAAGAGGGCGGCGCCGAGGGCCCCGGTGTAGATCGAGTCCTCGGAGATGTTGATCGTCAGCTCGCCGTAGTTCTCGGCGAGCAGCAGGCGCAGGGCGCCGACCGCCGCCGGGTTCTTGGCCACGCCGCCGGTGAACGTGAACTCGTCGTTGACGCCTCCCGAGCGGGCGAGCAGCGACATGGCGCGCAGGATGATCGCCCGGTGCAGGCCGGCCAGGATGTCCTCCCGCTTCTCGCCCAGGGACAGGCGCTCGCGCAGCTCCGCGCCGGCGAACACCGTGCAGGTGGAGTTGATGCGCACCGGGCTCGACGAGGTGCAGGCGAGGGGCCCCAGCTCGTGCAGGCCGAGGCTCATCTCGTCGGCGATGTAGCCCAGGTAGCGCCCGCACCCGGCGGCACAGCGGTCGTTCATCTGGAACGACGTGACGATGCCCTGGTCGTCGACCTGGATCGCCTTGGTGTCCTGACCCCCGATGTCGAGGACCGTGCGCGTCGCCGGGAACATGGCGTGGGCCCCCAGGCCGTGGCAGAGGATCTCCGAGCGGATCTGCGCCTCGGGGAAGGGCAGGCGCTGGCGGCCGTAGCCGGTGCCGACGCTGCCGGCCTGCACCAGCTCGAGCCGGGCGATGCGCTCCACCGCGGCCGCCACCTCCTGGTCGCTCTGGCGCATGCCGGCGGCCGCGGCGAGGGCGTGATCCTCGAAGCGCCCGGCGGCATCCGAGGAGCTCTCGACCTCGAGGATCGCCTTGTCGAACAGGCTCGCCAGCGCGTCGAAGCTGACGCCGGCCCGCCGCGCCTCCTCCTCGGCCAGGGCCAGGTAGCGGCTGCCGGCGAGATCGCGGAAGAAGTCGCTCTTGCGCCGCGCGCCTTCAGCGTAGAGGCCGTCGGTCTCCGCCTCCATCTCCGAGACGATGCGCTCGACCGTCTCGGCGAGCCCTTGGGATCGGCTCGCAAGGCGCGAGGCGAAGCGCTCGAGCTCGCGCGCCAGCACCCGCAGCTGTGAAAGGTACTGCTGCGCGCGGAACCCCCGTTCGAGCTGCGAGAGGCGGCGCGCCCGCACCTCCGGCGCAAGCCCGACGCGCTCCAGTTCGCCGTCGAGCAGCGAGAACCGAGCATGGATCAGAGCCTCGCTCATCGCCACCTGGCAGGCCACGTCGTAGTTGCTGCGCGAGTTGGTGATGCCCCGGCCCATGACCTGCCCGTCCTCGCCGAGCACCACGGCCTTGGTCGTGGTCGAGCCGAGATCGACGCCGACGGTGTAGTTCACGCCGCACCCCCGAGCCTCTTCTGCTCGAGCATCTGGAAGTACGACTCGAGACGGTTCTTGATGTTGGCGGCGGAGAAATAGCGCGGGTCGACCAGGTCGCTCTCGATGAAGCCGCCCGGTCGCCCGGATCGCTTCTCCACCTCGCGCAGGATGTGCAGCTGGCCGGCGCTGAAGGAGTTGCAGCTCTTCACGGAGTTGATGAGGAAGCCGTCGGCCGAGTACTCCTTCACGTAGCGCGAGATCATGTCCACGCGCGAAGGCAGGTTGAGGTTGGTGTAGCAGCCGAGACAGTAGTCGGCGAGGGTTTCGAGCGGATGGGTGGGGTCGTGACGGAAGCCGAGGTCGTAGACCCCGCCCACCTTGGTGTAGGTGGAGGCCACCACCACCGCGCCCTCGTCCACGAACATCTTCCAGAACTGGCGGAAGCTGGTCCAGTTGGGCGGGCCCTCCACCACGATGCGGTACTTCTCTTCCGTCATTTCGCCTTCGGGGGTGACCGGCCCGGCCCCGGCCTTGATGCGCTCCTCGATCTCGGCGCGCAGCGTGGCGTAGAACTGCGTCGCCTCGGGCGTGCCGCGGAAGGCGGTGAAGATCGGGCCGATGTAGTACACCGCGCCGAAGTAGCCGTCGATCGGCGAGGGCCGGTGCTTCGCCGACTGCAGCACCGCCACCAGGTCGTCCTCGGCCTTGACCGATTCGCGCATGTACTGGCGCAGCCGGTCGATGTCGAACTTGACGCCCGAGACCTGCTCGAGCTTGGGGATCACCGTCTCCTTGAGCTGGCGCACCACGTAGTCGCGCATGTTCGGCGCCACGCGCCCCTCGCCCTGGTACGGCACGTGCAACATCACCGTCTCGCAGCCGTACTTGTGGCGGATCAGCTCGAACCACTTCATGAACGTGAAGCAGCCCGTGTACGACAGCAGCAGCAGGTCCGGGCGCGGCAGCGGGTCGCCCGTGGGGCCGACCTCGCCGCCCATCATCATGCCCAGGTCGGCCTTGACGTAGGTGCAGACGTCCTCGCTCTGGCCGTCGCGCTCGGCGTCCATGATGAACTTGCCGCTCTTCTTGCGCATGCCGTTCTGCAGCGCGTTGGTCTCGGGCAGGCTGCGCGCGAAATCGAAGCACATCAGCAACTCGTTCAGGTTGCCCGGCACGAAGGTCGCCGACACCTTGCGGTTGTCCGCGCGCGCCGAAGCGAGTTCCGAGTAGTTGCGGTTGATGAGTTCCTTCTGCAGCCACATCGCGTCCTCCTTCTGGACGGCGGGAGGCCGCTTGGCGCTCGCGGGCGGGGCGATGTTCGTGGTCATGCGGCGCTCCAGAGCTTGATCGAATCGGCGAAGGTGCCGGCCTGCTCGCGGATCGGCGCCATCTGGCCCGTGTTCTCGGCGTACTTGAACGCGGTGTGCGGTACGCCGTGCTTGCCCAGCACGTCCTGCAGCATCGGCCGCTCGAGCAGCGCCGGATCGCAGAACGACGGCGCGGCGAAGATCACCCCCTCGGCGGCGCGGGTCTTCACCTGCTTCAGCAGGAACACGCCCTTTTCCTCGCGCGTCGTCTCGTACTTCGCCGCGGTGGTCGCCGAGCGGTGCAGGAACGCCTGCGACAGCTCCGCGAGCGGATTGCCGTCCGCCGGCACGTCGTCCAGCAGCCAGCGCGTCACCAGCATGAAATCGTCGTCGACGATGTAGCAGCCCGACATCTCGATCGACTTGATCAACGCCAGCGGCGGCTGCTCGCAGAACGTGCCGTTGATGACGACGCGGGCGTTGTCGCGCCTGGGCCGCGGCAGGGCCTCGACCGCGGCGAGGTAGTCGCGCACGAGCTTCGTGTGCTCCTCGGGCGGCAGCACCATGCCGGCGCGCAGCAGCACGTAGACCTCGGAGGTGGGCGCCTGCCAGGGCTTGGCAGCGCGGTACGCGTAAAGCTCGCTGATCGCGACGCGGTTGTCGTTGTACAC
>DASUEU010000076.1:0-26058 GCA_036274895.1 Thermoanaerobaculia bacterium
AGATGGTGATGCCCGGGGACAACGTGAACCTGGGTGTGGAGCTGATCGCTCCGATCGCGATGGAGAAGGGCGTGCGCTTCGCCATTCGCGAAGGCGGCCGCACCGTCGGCGCCGGCACCGTCACCGAGATTCTGAAGTAAGTACTCGAGATCCTCGAGGGCAACGCGGAGGCTCACAATGGTCAGCGAGAAGATTCGCATCCGGCTCAAGGCATTCGACTACCGGGTGCTCGACACTTCGACTCACGAGATCGTCGACACCGCTCGGCGCACGGGCGCCCGGGTCGTCGGGCCCATCCCGTTGCCCACGCAGATCTCGCGTTATACGGTGAACCGCTCGCCGCACGTCGACAAGAAGTCGCGCGAGCAGTTCGAGATCCGCACCCACAAGCGGCTGCTCGATATCTTCGAGCCCACTTCGCAAACCGTCGACGCGCTGATGAAGCTCGAGCTGCCGGCGGGTGTGGACGTGGAAATCAAGGCCTTCAAGTGAGCCGAGGTGTTGCCATGGAAGGCATCCTGGGAAGAAAACTGGGCATGACCCAGATCTACGAAGCGAATGGCAGGGCCGTGCCGGTGACGGTGATCCAGGCTGGTCCGTGCCTGGTCGTCCAGCGCAAGACCGTCGCCACCGACGGCTACGAGGCAGTGCAGCTCGGTCTGGTGGAGGCTCGCGCGCCGCGCAAGCCGGGGCGCGCGCTGATCGGTCACTTCAAGAAGGCCGGTGTCGCGCCGACCTATCGCGTGGCCGAGTTTGGCGTCGCCGCCGACGAGGGCTTCGCTCCCGGCGACCAGGTCAAGGCGTCGATCTTCAGCGTCGACGAGTACGTGGACGTGGTGGGAGTCTCGAAGGGCAAGGGCTTCCAGGGAGTGATCAAGCGCCACGGCTTCGCCGGTGGACGCGCCAGCCACGGCTCGATGTTCCATCGTGCCCCCGGCTCGATCGGCTCCTCGGCCTTCCCGTCCCGGGTGTACCCGGGACTGCGGGCGCCGGGTCAGGCGGGTGCCAAGCAGATCACCGTCAAGAACCTCAAGGTCGTCAAGGTCGATGAGGAGAACAATCTCCTCTACCTGCGCGGTGCCGTGCCCGGCGCGGCCAGCGGCTACCTGGCGATCAAGCGGGCGAAGAGAGGGTAAGGCGATGAAGCTCGCTGTCAAGAACCTCGAGAACCTCTCGGTCGGCGAAGTCGAGCTGCCGGAGTCCGTGTTCGCCTATCCGTACAAGGAGCACCTGATCCATCTCGCGGTCGATGCCTATCTCGCGGGTTTGCGCCGCGGCACGCACAAGACCAAGGGGCGCGGTGAAGTCTCCGGTGCGGGCAAGAAGCTCTGGAAGCAGAAGGGCACGGGCCGTGCTCGCATGGGCAGCTTGCGCTCGCCGATCTGGCGCAAGGGCGGCACCGTCCACGGGCCGCAGCCGCGCAGCTATGCCAAGAGCCTGACCGTGCAAGAGAAGAAGAACGCCCTGAAGTCGGCCTTGTCGAGGAAGCTCGCCGACCAACAGATCCTGGTGGTCGACAGCCTGGCGCTCGCCAGCCACAAGACCGCCGAGCTCGCCCGCGCCCTCTCCCGCTTGGGCGTTTCGGCCAAGGCACTGGTGGTCGACTCGCAGGAGAACGTGCATCTCAATCTCGCAGCGCGCAACAACCCGCACCTGAAGACGGTCGATGCTCTCGCGGTGAACGTCTACGACGTGGTGGGCCGCAATCATCTGGTGGTTTCGCAGCGCGCTCTCGATCGGCTGGTGGAGGTATTGCAGCGATGAGGATCGAGGAAGTCATCGTCCGACCTCTGATCACCGAGAAGATCGCCTCTCAGGGCGAATCTCAGGTCATGGCCTTCGAGGTCAACCTGCGCGCCAACAAGATCCAGGTCAAAAAGGCGCTCGAGACCAAGTTTCCCGGGGTCAAGGTGGCCGACGTGCGGGTCGCCCGCATGCATGGCAAGACCCGCCGGGTTGGCCGTTTCGTCGGCCGGCGCTCCGACTGGAAGAAGGTTTACGTGCGCCTGGCCGCGGACTCGAAGCAGCTCCAGTTCTTCGAGGGTGTCTAGGAAAGGAACGGTGTAGCTGATGGCGATGAAGAGTTTCAAGCCGACCAATCCGGCCAGCCGCTTCCAGACCTACTCGAGCTTCGAGGAGATCACGCGCAGCAAGCCGGAGAAGTCGTTGATCGAGGGCAAGCCGGGCACCGGCGGCCGCAACAACAAGGGCGAGGTGACCATCTGGTTCCGTGGTGGCGGGCACAAGCGCCGCTACCGCAAGATCGACTTTCGGCGCGACAAGCGCGGTGTGCCGGCCAAGGTGGCGGCCATCGAGTACGACCCGAACCGTTCCGCCCGCATCGCCCTGCTGCACTATGCGGACGGTGAGAAGCGCTACATCCTGTGGCCCAACGGCCTCGCGGTCGGCGCCACGGTCGAGGCGGGAGACAAGGCCGAGATCAACCTGGGCAACGCCCTGCCGCTCAAGCTGATCCCGCTCGGCACGGTGATCCACAACATCGAGCTGCGCATGGGCAAGGGCGGCCAGCTGGTGCGCGGTGCCGGTGCGTCGGCGCAGCTGATGGCCAAGGAAGGTGACTACGCCCAAGTGAAGCTGCCCTCGGGCGAGGTGCGCAAGGTTCACGTCGAGTGCTACGCGACGGTTGGCCAGGTGGGCAACCTGGAGCACGAGAACACCTCCTTCGGCAAGGCCGGACGCCGGCGCTGGCTCGGTCGCCGCCCCCACAACCGTGGCGTGGTGATGAACCCGGTCGACCATCCCATGGGTGGTGGCGAAGGCAAGTCCTCGGGCGGTCGTCACCCCTGTACTCCTTGGGGCGTTCCAACCAAGGGCTACAAGACTCGTAACAACAAGCGGACGGACGCCATGATCGTCCGCCGGCGCGACTAGGGAGGCCTGCCGTGGCTCGTTCGCTCAAGAAGGGTTACTTCATCGACGCCTCGCTCGCCGAGAAGATCGAGGCGATGAATCAGAGAGGGGATCGTCGCGTGGTCAAGACCTGGTCGCGACGCTCGACGGTCATCCCCGAGATGGTCGGCCACACCCTCGCGGTGCACAACGGCTCGAAGTTCATCCCGGTGTTCGTCAGCGAGAACATGGTCGGTCACAAGCTCGGCGAGTTCGCCATGACCCGCACGTTCCGCGGTCACTCCGGCAAGAAGGCGGAGAAGTCCGCCAAGGCTCGCTGATCGCGGGAAGGAGCCGAATCATGGTGACGACAGCGAGACTTCGATATCTCCGCGGCTCGGCGCAGAAGGTGCGCCTGGTGGCGGATCTGATCCGCGGCAAGAACGTCCAGGATGCGGTCGGCATTCTCGAGCGCACTCCCAAGGGGGCGGCTGCGCCGCTCGCCAAGCTGCTGCGCTCGGCGATCGCCAACGCCGAGAATGGCAAGAACCTGGTCGATGTCGACCGGTTGATGGTCAAGGAGATCTTCGTCGACGGTGGCCCCAGCCAGAAGCGGGTGCGACCGGCGCCGATGGGGCGCGCCTTTCGGGTGATCAAGCGCACCAGCCACATCACGATCAAGCTCGACACCCAATAGAGGGTTCAAACGGTGGGTCAGAAAACACATCCCTACGGTTTCCGCCTGGTCTACAACAAGACCTGGCACTCGCGCTGGTACGCCGAAGGCAGCTATGCCGAGACCCTGCACCAGGATCTCGCGCTGCGCAAGGAGCTCAAGCGGCGCCTGGGCCATGCCGGCGTCTCGGAGATCGACATCGAGCGCGCGGCCGACAAGCTGCGGGTGACGATCTACACCTCGCGCCCGGGCATCATCATCGGCCGCAAGGGAGCCGAGGTCGACAAGCTGCGCGACGACCTGATCAAGCGGGTTGGTCGCGAAGTTCACATCAACATCCAGGAGATCCAGCGCCCCGAGCTCGACGCCCAGCTGGTCGCCGAGTCGATCGCCGGGCAGCTCGAGCGCCGGGTCTCCTTCCGCCGCGCGATGAAGAAGTCCATGGAGTCGGCCTTCCGGTTCGGCGCCAAGGGTTTCAAGGTGATGGTAGCCGGTCGTCTCGGCGGCAACGAGATCGCCCGCTCCGAGTGGTATCAGGAAGGGCGTCTGCCCCTCCACACCTTGAAGGCGGACATCGACTACGGCTTCGCCCAGGCCTACACCACGTACGGCGTCATCGGCTGCAAGGTGTGGGTGTACCGGGGCGACGTGCTGAGGGAGAAGACGCGCCGCGCGAGCGCGTGAGGAGCCATCGCCATGTTGATGCCCAAGAAGGTCAAGTTCAGAAAGACGCATCGCGGTCGGCGAGCCGGCATCTCGAAGGGCGCGACCTACATCGCGTTCGGCGATTACGGTTTGCAGGCACTCGAAGCCGGTTGGGTCACGGCGCGCGAGATCGAAGCTGCCCGTATCGCGATCAGCCGTGCGATCAAGCGCGGTGGTAAGGTGTGGATCCGGGTCTTCCCCGACAAGCCGGTGACCAAGAAGCCGCTCGAAACTCGTATGGGTAAGGGCAAGGGCAACCCCGAGGAGTGGGTCGCCGTGGTGCGGCCCGGTCGCATCCTCTACGAGCTCGAGGGGGTCACCACCGAGCAGGCCGCGGAGGCCATGACGCTGGCGGCCCACAAGCTCAGCATCAAGTCCCGGTTCATCACCCGCGAGATGGAGCTGAGGTAGAGCCATGAAAGCGTCCGAGTTCAGAAATCTCACCGTGGAAGAGCTGCAGGCGAAGGAGAGGGATCTCGCCGATCAGCTGTTCAACCTGCGGATCAACAAGGCCACGGGCAAGCTCGAGAACCCGGCCAAGATTCCCGCCGTCAAGCGGGACCTCGCGCGAGTGCTAACCGTGCTCGGCGAGAAGCAGCGGGCGAGCTGAGGACCAAGAAGATGAGCGAAGTGGAAGCCGGAAACAGCGTGGCCGAGCGCGGCCGCCGCCAAGCCAAGGTCGGCACCGTGGTCAGCAACAAGATGGACAAGACGGTGGTGGTCGCGGTGACCAACCCGATGATGCATCCGCTCTACCATCGATATGTGAAGCGGACCTCCAAGTTCCACGCGCACGACCCAGAGAACCAGTGCGCGATCGGCGACGAGGTGGAGATCGTCTCGACCCGGCCGTTGTCGAAGACCAAGCGGTGGCGGGTGCGGCAGATTCTCCGGCGCGCTCAGTAGCTAATAGGGAGTTTCGGTCATGATCCAGATGGGGACGGTCCTCGACGTCGCGGACAACACCGGCGCCAAGAAGATCGCCTGCATTCACCTGCGAGGAGGCTCCGCCGGGCAGTATGGCCGGCTGGGAGACCTCATTACGGCGTCGGTCAAAGAAGCGACGCCGGACGGTACGGTGAAGAAGGGGCAGGTGGTCAAGGCGGTGATCGTGCGCACGGTCAAGGAGCAGCGCCGCCGCGACGGCAGCTACATCCGCTTCGATACCAACTCCGCGGTGCTGGTCAACGATGCCGGAGAGCCGATCGGCACCCGCGTCTTCGGGCCCGTGGCCAGAGAGCTGCGCGAGCGTAAGTTCATGCGCATCATCTCGCTGGCGCCGGAGGTGATCTAGATGGCGCAGAAGGTGAACATCAAGAAGAACGATCAGGTGCTGGTGATCGCCGGCAGGGACCGGGGCACCAGGGCGAAGGTCCTGCGCGTGTTTCCCGACAAGGGCACTGCGCTGGTCGAGCGAGTCAACCTGGTCAAGCGTCACACCCGCCCCAACCCGCAGAAGCAGGTGCAGGGTGGCATCCTGGAGAAGGAGGCGCCGATCTCCCTATCCAACCTGATGGTGATCGACCCGCAGGGCGGTAAACCCACCCGCGTCGGTCGCCAGCGCACCGAGGATGGCGACAGCGTGCGGGTGACCAAGAAGAGCGGCACCAAGCTCTCGTAAGAGGCGAGCCATGGCGAAGAAGAGCGACAAGAGCGAGAAGACCGAAAGCAAGACCGCGGCGCCGGCCAAGGAAGGCTACGTGCCGCGTCTGAAGACGCGCTACCGCGAAGAAGTGGTGCCCAAGCTGCGCCAGGAGTTCAGCATCGGCAACGCCATGGCGGTGCCGCGCATCGAGAAGGTGAACCTCAACATGGGCCTGGGTGATGCCACCCAGAACATCAAGATCCTGGACGACGCCGTGGGTGAGCTGGCGTCAGTGGCCGGACAGAAGCCGACCATCACCCGCGCCCACAAGTCGATCGCGGCCTTCAAGGTGCGCGCCGGCCAGCCGATCGGCTGCCGGGTCACCCTGCGCGGCGACCGCATGTGGGAGTTCCTCGATCGGCTGATCTCGATCGCCCTGCCCCGAGTGCGCGACTTCCGCGGCATCCCGAGCAAGAGCTTCGACGGCCGCGGCAACTACACCCTGGGCATCAAGGATCACCTGATCTTCCCCGAGGTCGACTACAACAAGGTCGAGCGCTCGAAGGGAATGAACATCACCATCGTCACGACGGCCGGGAACGACGAGCGGGCTCTCTACCTGCTGCGTCAGATCGGCATGCCGTTTGCCGGACGCAACTAGAGGCTCGGACGAGGAGGCTACCGTGGCCACGCAAGCGAAGATCGCGAAGAACACCAAGAAGCTCAAGTTCGCCATCCGTCACCGCAACCGTTGCAAGGTGTGTGGCCGGCCGCGGGGATTCCTGCGCAAGTTCGGCCTGTGCCGGATCTGCTTCCGCAATCTCTCGCTCCAGGGTTATCTCCCGGGCGTGATCAAGGCGAGCTGGTGAGGTCCGAGGAGATTTCAGCATGAGCATGACCGATCCCATCTCAGACTTCCTGACCCGAATCCGCAACGCCCACCTGGCGAAGCACGACCGGCTGGACATGCCGGCTTCGAAGATGAAGCTCGAGATCTGCCGCATCCTCAAGGAGGAGGGCTTCATCCGCAACTACCGCGTGCTCGAGACCCAGCCCGCGCAGACGCTGCGAGTTCTCCTGCGTTACGACCAGGAAGGCCAGCCGGCGATCCGCCACGTGTCGCGGATCAGCAAGCCGGGCCGCCGGGTCTATCGGGGCGCCGAGGAGATCCGGCCCGTGCGCAACGGTCTCGGCCTGACCATCGTGTCGACCTCTCGGGGCCTGGTCTCCGATCGCACCGCACGCGAGCAGCGGGTGGGCGGCGAGGTGGTCTGCGAGCTGTGGTGAACGGGTATTCATTGAGGGGCTAACCATGTCGCGCGTAGGAAGAAAGCCGATCCCCATTCCGAGTGGGGCGAAGATCGAGATCAAGGAAGGCGTGCTCTACGCCGAGGGACCGAAGGGCAAGGTCGAGACGCGACTGCTCGAGGGCCACGGGGTGGAGCTCAAAGACGGCGCCGTCCACGTCAGCCGCAACGGCGACTCCGGCCGCGAGCGGGCGCGCCATGGTCTCTTGCGCTCGCTGCTGGCCAATGCCGTCGACGGTGTCTCGAAGGGTTGGACCAAGCAGTTGGACATCGTCGGCGTCGGTTACAAGGCGGAGGTCAAGGGCTCGGACGTGCAGTTCGCCCTCGGCTACTCGCATCCGGTGATCTATCCCATCCCCGCCGGCATCGCCATCGAGATCGACACCAAGGCGAACCGCATCACCATCACCGGTGCCGATCGCCAGCAAGTGGGGCAAGTCGCCGCGGAGATTCGCAGCCTGAGGAGCCCGGACCCGTACAAGGGCAAGGGGATTCGCTATACCGGCGAAGTGCTGCGGATGAAGGAAGGCAAGTCCGGCTCGCGCTAGGAGCGTTCTAAAATGAGCGAAGGAAACGTCCACAAGAAGCGAGTCATGGAGAAGCGGGAGCGCCGCCATCGTGCGCACCAGCGGATCCGCACCCGGGTTCGCGGCACGGCCGAGCGGCCGCGTCTCGCCGTCTTCAAGAGCCTGTTGCACATCTACGCCCAGATCATCGACGACGATCGGGGCACCACGCTGGTGGCGGCGAGCACCCTCGATGCCGAGGTGAAGGCGAAGCTCGCCGGCAACACCGGGAATCGCGAGGCGGCCCGAGCCGTCGGCGAGGTCGTGGCCCTGCGCGCCAAGGCCAAGGGAATCGAACAGGTGGTCTTCGACCGTGGCGGGTACGTCTACCACGGCAAGGTCAAGGAAATCGCCGAGAGCGCCCGCAAGCAGGGCCTGGACTTTTAGAGGAAGGGGTCGACCGGTGACAGTCAAGTCAGACCGCGAGCGCGAACGCGACCGCGAGAGCGAGTACATCGAGCAGGTCGTCCACATCAACCGCGTGACCAAGGTGGTCAAGGGCGGCAAGAACTTCTCGTTCTCGGCCCTGGTGGTGATCGGGGACGGCAACGGCAACGTGGGTTACGGTACCGGCAAGGCCAAGGAAGTGCCGATGGCCATCCGTAAGGGTGTCGAGAGCGCGAAGCGCCGAATGGTGCAGATCCCGACCGCCGGCACCACCATCCCCCACGAGACCCTGGGCGTGTTCGGCTCGGGTCGAGTGCTGCTCAAGCCCGCCTCTCCCGGTACCGGCGTGATCGCCGGCGGGCCGGTGCGTGCGGTCATCGAGTCGGCCGGCATCCAGGACATCCTGACCAAGTCGCTCGGCACGACCAACCCGCACAACGTGGTCAAGGCGACCTTTGCGGCCTTGCTCGACCTGCGCAACCCGGAAGAAGTGCGCCAGTCGCGCCGCGTCGAGGCGTAGGCCTGGACGGACAAGAGGAGGGCCGACAGCGATGGCTACGGAGAAGGCGAAGACGATCAGGATCCGGCAGGTTGGCAGCCTCGCCGGTTGCAAGCGTACCCACCGCGAGGTGGTCAGGGGGCTCGGCCTCCGGCGCATTCGCCACACGGTGGAGCGCGAAGACTCGCCGGCCGTGCGCGGCATGGTGGCCAAGGTCAGCTATATCGTCGAGATCGTAGAGGATCCGTCATGAAGCTCAGCGAACTTTCCCCGGCACCGGGGAGCAAGCACAGCCGCAAGCGGGTCGGTCGCGGCCCGGGCTCCGGCCTCGGCAAGACCGCCGGCCGCGGTCAGAAGGGCCAGAAGTCGCGGTCCGGCTACAAGAGTCGCCCCGGGTTCGAGGGCGGTCAGATGCCCCTGGTTCGCCGAGTGCCCAAGCGGGGCTTCACCAACATCTTCCGGACCGAGCACACGGTGGTGAACGTGGCGCGTCTGGCCGAAGTGGAGCTCGCGGAGATCAACCCGGAGACCATGGTCGAGCTGGGGCTGGTCAAGAAAGGGTTGCCGGTCAAGGTGCTCGGCAACGGTGACATCACCAAGGCCCTGACGGTCGTGGCCCACAAGTTCAGCGCTGCCGCGCGCCAGAAGATCGAGGCGGCGGGTGGCCGCTGCGAGGAGCTGCCAGCGTGATCGACAGCCTGCGCAACGTCTTCGCGATCCCGGACCTGCGGAAGCGCCTGCTGTTCACCTTCGGGTTGCTCGCGGTCTATCGCCTGGGCTGCCACATCCCGACCCCGGGGATCGATCCGGCCCGGCTCCTGGAATTCATGCAGAGCCAGGCCGGTTCGCTGCTCGGCTTCGTCAACACCTTCACCGGCGGCAGCCTGGGGCGCATCGCCATCTTCGCTCTGGGCATCATGCCCTACATCACGGCGTCGATCATCCTGCAGCTGCTGCAGGTGGTGTGGCCCTATCTCGAAAAGCTCTCCAAGGAGGGCGAGATGGGCCGCCGCAAGATCACCCAGTACACCCGCTACGGCACGGTGGTGATCTCGGCCTTCCAGTCGATCGGTATCGCCTTGTTCCTCCAGGGCGCGCGGACCCCGAGCACCAACCTGCCCCTGGTGCCGGAGCCCGGCATCGGCTTCGTCTTGATGACCATCCTCACCCTGACCACGGGCTGCGCCTTCGTCATGTGGCTCGGTGAGCAGATCTCGGAGCGCGGCATCGGCAACGGCATCTCGCTGATCATCTTCGGCGGCATCGTCGTCGGTCTGATCCCCGCGATCATCAACACCACGCAGCGGGTGCTCTCGGGCGAGCTCAACCCGATCTTCATCGTCCTGCTCTGTGTGTTCATGGTCTTCGTGGTCGCCTTCATCGTCTTCATGGAGCGATCGCAGCGGCGCATCCCGGTGCAGTACGCCAAGCGCGTGGTGGGTCGCAAGATGTACGGTGGCCAGTCCACCTACCTGCCGCTGCGGGTCAACACCGGCGGCGTGATCCCGGTGATCTTCGCCAGCTCGATCCTGATGCTGCCGGTCACCGGCGCGCAGATGATCGGCCAGCGCTGGCCGTCGCTGGCCTGGCTGTCGCGGGGCTTCGAGTACATCTCCTACGCCTCGCCGTGGTACTACCTGCTCTACATCGCCGCGATCGTCTTCTTCTCGTACTTCTACGTGTCGATCATCTACAACCCGTCGGACGTCGCGGAGAACATGCGGAAGTACGGCGGGTTCATCCCGGGTATCCGGCCGGGCAAGCGTACCGCCGAGCACATCGACCGCATCCTGTCGCGCATCACGCTGATCGGCGCGCTCTATCTCTCGGCCGTGTCGGTGCTGCCGGACGTGCTGCTGTCGGGCGTCAAGCTGCGCTTCATCCCGTTCGTGGGTGACAGCATCGACGCCTTCCTGGTCGGCAACGGCCTCGAGTGGATCACCACCGGTTCGGGCATCTCGTTCTACTTCGGCGGCACCTCGCTGCTGATCGTCGTCGGTGTCGCCATGGACTTCGTGCAGCAGGTCGAGAGTCAGCTGGTGATGCGCAACTACGAGGGCTTCATGAAGCGGGGCCGGATCAAGGGGCGGCGGGGCTAGTCGATGAGCGCTCGCAGGATCGTTCTGCTCGGCCCGCCGGGATGTGGCAAGGGCACCCAGGCGGCGCTCCTGTCCGGAGCGCTCGCGGTGCCCGCCATCTCGACCGGCGAGATGCTGCGCGATGCCGTGGCTCGAGGCAGTGAGCTCGGCCGGCAGGTCGAAGCGATCCTCGCCAGCGGACGGCTGGTGGATGACGAGACGATGGCCGGGGTCGTGGCCGAGCGGCTCGACCGGGAGGACGCCCGGCTGGGCTTCCTCCTCGACGGCTACCCTCGGACCCTGTCCCAGGCGGAGACCCTGGCCGGGATCCTCGACGGGCAGGGAAGCAAGCTCGACGCGGTTTTGTTGTTCGAGGTCCCGGAGGGCGTGCTGGTCGCGCGGGCTCTCGCGCGCAGGCGGGCGGACGATAACGAAGCGGTGATTCGCGAGCGCTTGCGGGTCTACCGGAGCCAGACGGCACCCCTCATTGGCCGCTATGAGGATGAGGGGCTGCTGCGAGCCATCGACGGCAACCAGTCGGTCGAGGCCGTGACGGCCGCGCTCACTGCGGCCCTCGGTGGATGAGAAGATGGTCGTGCTCAAGACCCCGGCCGAGATCGATCTCATGGACCAGGCGAACCGTATCGTCCATGAGGTGTTGGAGGGCATTGCGGAGCGCATCGGTCCCGGTGTCACCACCGGCGAGCTCGATGCCTGGGCCGAGGCCCACATTCGCTCGCGCGGAGGGGTTCCGGCCTTCCTGAACTACCGCGGCTACCCGGCGACCCTGTGCACCTCGGTCAACGACGTGATCGTGCACGGCATCCCGAACCGCGCGCCCTTGCAGGAGGGCGACATCGTGGGGGTGGACTGCGGGGTGTTCTACAAGGGCTACTGCGGCGACGCCGCCCGTAGCTACGCGGTCGGCAAGATCGATGACGAGGCCGTCCGCTTGCTCGAGGTGACCAAGAAGGCCCTCGAGATCGCGGTGGGGCAGGCCCTCCCGGGAGGCCGCCTGCAGGACATCGGCTCTGCGGTCCAGGAGTACGTGGAGTCCCAGGGCTTCTCGGTGGTGCGGGACTTCGTGGGGCATGGCATCGGAACCTCGATGCACGAGGAGCCCCAAGTGCCGAACTTCGGCCAGCGCGGCAAGGGGATGAGGCTCAAGCCCGGGCTGGTGCTGGCCATCGAGCCGATGGTCAACCAGGGGCGCTCGGCCGTGAAGGTCGACTCGGACGGTTGGACGGCGCGCACGGAGGATGGCTCCTTGTCGGCGCATTTCGAGTATTCGGTGGCGGTGACCCCACAGGGTCCGAGAATCTTGGGAACCGACGCCCGTCCGGTGTAGACTGGACCCTTTCGAGAGAGGAAGCGTAGTTTGGCCAAAGAAGAGGCGATCGAGGTCGAGGCGACAGTGGTCGAGCCACTGCCGAACGCGATGTTCCGCGTCGCGCTCGACAACGGGCACCAGGTCCTGGCCCACATCTCGGGCAAGATGCGCAAGCACTTCATCCACATCCTGCCCGGCGACAAGGTCAAGGTGGAGCTCTCGCCTTACGACTTGACCCGTGGACGAATCGTCTACCGGCTCAAGTAGCTCGGGAGGCTGAAGATGAAAGTGCGTAGCAGCGTCAAGCGAATTTGCTCGAAGTGCAAGATGGTCCGCCGCAAGGGCGTGATCCGAGTGCTCTGCGAGAACCCCAAACACAAGCAGCGGCAGGGATAAGGCGAGATGGCACGCATCGCGGGGGTCGACCTGCCCCAGAACAAGCAGGTCCTGATCGGTCTGACCTACATCTACGGCATCGGGCGTACGCGCTCGGCCAAGATCCTCGAGAAGGCCACAGTGCCTGAGACCACCAAGGTCAGGGAGCTCACCGAGGATGAGGCCCGGCGGATCCGCGCCGTCATCCAAGAAGAAGGGCGCGTCGAGGGTGACCTCCGCAAGGAGATCAGCCAGAACATCAAGCGCCTGATGGAGATCGGCTGCTACCGCGGGGTGCGGCATCGCCGCAATCTACCGGTCCGTGGCCAGCGCACCAACACCAACGCGCGTACCCGCAAGGGACCGCGCCGTGCTTCGGTGGCCGGCAAGAAGAAGGTCGGCAAGAAGTAGGACTGGAGAAGCCATGGCGAAGGCAGCAGCGCAGAAGACCAAGAAAGAGCGGAAGGCCGGCAAGAAGAAGGATCGCCGGCCGGTCCCGCACGGGGTGGCCCACATTCAGGCCACCTTCAACAACACCCAGATTGCGATCTCCGACCCGGAGGGCAACCTACTGTCCTGGTCCTCCGCCGGACGGATCGGCTTCAAGGGCTCTCGCAAAGGCACGCCGTTCGCGGCCCAGGTCGCCGCGCAGAGTGCCGGCGGAGCGGCGAAGGATCTCGGCGTGCGCAGCGTCGACGTGCTGGTCAAGGGCCCCGGTGCCGGCCGCGAGTCGGCGGTGCGGGCGCTCCAGTCCGCGGGCATCGAGGTCAAGTCGATCCGCGACGTCACGCCCGTTCCGCACAATGGTTGCCGGCCGCGCAAGCGCCGTCGGGTCTGATCTGGAGAGAAGAGAACACTATGGCTCGTTACACCGGACCTGTTTGTCGACTCTGCCGCCGCGAGCGGATGAAGCTCTTCCTCAAGGGGGACCGCTGCTTCAAGGAGAAGTGCGCCATCGAGCGCCGCGGTTACCCCCCCGGTCAGCACGGCAACCGTCGCGGCCGCCGGATGCTCGGCTACGGCCTGCAGCTGCGTGAGAAGCAGAAGGTCAAGCGCATCTACGGCCTGCTCGAGACCCAATTCCGCAACTATTTCAAGGAGGCCGACCGCCGCAAGGGCATCACCGGCGAGAACCTCCTCTCCATGCTCGAGCGTCGGCTGGACAACGTGGCCTACAGCCTGGGCTTCGCCTCGTCGCGGGCGCAGGCGCGCCAGCTGGTCCGGCACGGCCACATCCTGGTCGCCGGCCGCAAGGTCACGGTGCCCTCCTTCCAGGTCAGGGTCGACCAGGTCGTGGAGGTCAAGGAAGCGAGCCGCAAGAACGGGTTCATCCGGATGAGCGTCGAGACCGCGCGCGGTCGTGGCGTTCCGGACTGGCTCGAGCTCGACGCCGAGAATTTCAAGGGCAAGGTCCTGCGACTGCCCAGCCGCGAAGACATCAAGCTGCCGGTGTCCGAGCAGCTGATCGTCGAGCTCTACAGCCGCTAACGGCAGCCGCTTACGGAGGTTTCACTCCATGCAAGGCAAGGGTTTTCAGCGCCCCCGGCGCTTGGAAGTCGATACGGCGACCTTGTCGCCGACTTATGGCAAGTTCATGGCCCAGCCGTTCGAGCGCGGCTTCGCCACCACCATCGGTAACGCGCTTCGCCGCTGTCTGCTGTCGTCCATCGAGGGCGCGGCGGCCACGTCGGTGAAGATCGAAGGTGTCCACCACGAGTTCTCGGCGATCCCGGGCGTGGTCGAGGACGTCACCGACATCATGCTCAACATCCGCACCATCCCGATGCGCCTCCACAGCGACGAGCCCCGCTACTTGACGGTCAACATCAAGGGCCCGGCGGTGGTCACCTCGGGGGACCTCGAGGGCGACCCGTCGATCGAGATCATCGACCCGGACGTGCGCATCGCCACCCTGAACGAGGACGGCCACCTGACCATGCAGCTGCTGATCAAGAAGGGTCGCGGCTACGTGGCAGCGGAGCGCAACAAGGAGGCCGGGCTCGACATCGGCTGGGTGGCGGTGGACTCGGCCCACAGCCCGGTGCGCAAGGTCAACTTCCGCGTCGAGGCCGCCCGTCTGGGTCAGACCACCGACTACGAGCGGCTGGTGCTCGAGGTCTGGACCAACGGCACGGTGGCGCCGGAGGAGGCCGTCTCGCTCGCCTCCCAGCTGCTCAAGGAGCACCTCGGCATCTTCGTCTCGGCCGAGGAGAGCTCTCGCGGCGATGCCGCGGACGCCAAGGGCGAGGAGCTGGCGGGCATGGATGCCCTGCTCGCCCGGCGCATCGAGGAGCTCAACCTCTCGGTGCGCTCCGCCAACTGTCTCAAGAACGCCAACATCAACACCCTGCGGGAGCTGGTGCGCAAGACCGAGAAGGACATGCTCGAGACCAAGAACTTCGGTAGGAAGTCGCTCGAGGAGCTGCAAGAGCTCCTGGGCCGTCTCGGCCTCCAATTCGGGATGAACGTGCCGGAGCGCGCCGGGGCCGACGCCTAGGAGCTCGAGACCATGCGCCACAATCGCCAAGGAAGAAAGCTCGGGCGGACGTCGTCACATCGTCTGGCGATGTTCAGCAACCAGCTGGCGTCGCTCATCCAGCACCAGCGGATCGTGACCACGCTCGAGAAGGCGAAGGAGCTGCGGCCGATCGCCGAGCGCCTGGTCACCCACGGCAAGTCCAACACCGTGCACGCGCGGCGCCTGGTCGCCCGCTGGGTACCCGATCGCACGGTGATCAAGAAGCTCTTCGACGAGATCGCGCCCCAGTACGCCACCCGCCCGGGCGGCTACCTGCGCATCGTCAAGCTCGGACCCCGGAAGGGCGACGCCGCCGAGGTGGCCGTCCTCCAGTTCGTCGAGTACGAGTGGTCACCCAAGGCCAAGGCCGAGGAAGCCAAGACCGCGGCGAAGAACTGAGGCGTCAAGCCCCAACCCAAGCAACACCGGAAAGCCGGGCCGTGAGGCCCGGCTTTTTTGTTGCTGTGGAGCTACCGCTTCCGGAACTCCGCCAGGCTCACCACGGAACCTGCCCGGCGGGTGGCGGGCTCCTCGGTGGTCTCAGCAGCCTCGGTTTCCTCTTGGACCGGGCCATCCTCCGGCATCTCGGGGGGGGGCTCGAAGGAGAGGCCGAACTGGGCGCCGGGATCGACAAAGGCGGTGACGGATTGGTAGGGGACCGTGAGGCGGTGGCGGACGCCACCGAAGGCGAGGGTGACGGAGAAGGCGTCGGTCTCGACCTCGAGGTCCCAGTACTGGTGCTGGATGACGATCTTCATCTCGGTCGGGTAAAGGTCACGCAGCACCGGGGAGATGCCCACGCCCGGGTAGTCCGTGCGGAAGCCGATCAGGAAGTGATGACCGTCCGTGAGGCCCTCGCGGGCGGTTTCCCGCAGGGCGAAGCACATCACCTGCCGGAGGGCGTCCAGGACCATGCGCTGGTAGTCGAAGCGAGACACGGTGCTAATGTTCGCACCCTATGCCCGGGAAAGCCAGCGCAGCGGCCCGGCTCGAGGCCGTGGAGGCGCAGCTCTCGGCCGCGCTGGGCAGCCTCTCCTTCCGTCCCCCCGTCGCCTACGTCTACAACGCGCTCGAGTACGCCGCCACGCCCCACCGCGCTTACCTGCGGCGCTGGGCGCGCTCCGGGGTGGAGGCGGTCTTCCTGGGCATGAACCCCGGCCCCTTCGGCATGGCCCAGACCGGCGTGCCCTTCGGCGAGGTCGGGCTGGTGCGGGACTTCCTGGGCATCGACGGACCGGTGGGCAAGCCCGAGCGTGAGCATCCCAAACGCCCGGTCGAAGGCTTCGCGTGCCGCCGCAGCGAAGTCTCGGGCCAGCGGCTCTGGGGCTTCGTGCGGGATCGCTTCGCCACGCCCGAGGCGTTCTTCGCCCGCTTCTTCGTCGCCAACTACTGCCCGCTGCTGTTCCTCGAAGAGGGTGGCCGCAACCTGACGCCGGACAAGCTCGCCGCGGCGGACCGCGAGCCCCTGCTGGCCGCGTGCGATCAGGCCCTGGCCGAGACGATCGCCATCCTCTCCCCCCGCCTGGTGGTCGGCGTCGGCAAGTTCGCCGAGGACCGGGCGCGCTCGGTGCTCGCCGGCACGGGCGTGCCCCTGGGCGGCATCCTCCACCCCAGCCCGGCCAGCCCGGCAGCCAACCGCGACTGGGCGGGGGTGGTGGTGGGGCAACTGAAGGACCTGGGAATCGACTTGTAGGGGCCGACCAACGTGTCGGCCCTCCCGGCCACCGGGCGGACACAAGGGTCCGCCCCTACGACAACCTGTCGCTCGGTCCGATCCCCTAGCTCCCCATCACCAGCAGGCTCGCCCATCCCATCACGAAGGTCAGCACCGGACCGGAGAGTTTCCAGGCCAGCAGCAAGCCGGCGAAGCCGAGCATGGGCATCTCGTGGAGCAGGCTCTGCCAGCGCCGTGCGAGGTTCTCACCCATCAGCAGCTGGATCACCCCGCTGCCGTCGAGCGGGGGAAAGGGGATCAGGTTGAAGGTCCCCAGCAGCACGTTCAAGGTGAAGGCGATCGCCAGCAGGTTGAGGACCCCATCACCGAAGGTCGCCATGCCCTCGGCGCCCGAGGGCACCAGGAGCCCGGAGGTCAAGAGGAAGCGCAGGGTGAAGCCGGCCAGTAGGGCAAGGACGAAGTTCGCGACCGGCCCGGCGAGGGACATCAAGGCGTTGCGCTTGGGGTGGCGCAGGGCCCAGGCCGGGTCATAGGGAGCGCTCGCCCAGCCGATCATCCAGCCCCCAAGGATGAAGGAGAGGATCGGCACCAGTACCATCCCAAACGGCTCCCGCCGAACGTGCGGCCAGGGGTGCAGCGTCATCTGCCCGCCCTCGTAAGCGGTGGGGTCCCCCAGCCGCAAAGCCGACCAGGCATGCGCCGCCTCGTGGCAGGTGGTGGAGAAGAGGAAGACCAGGTACCACAGGATGCCGCGGGCGACGTCGATCTGGGAGAAGTCCAAGGGTGATGGTCCTTTGTGGAAGCCCGCGGGTTCGGGCGGGTTGGGGGATTCTACTCGCCGGAGGGCTGCGCCACCCTCGTATACTCCGACCGAGGACCCTCCCCTTGAGCCCGCGAGCCGCCGAGCCATCCCAACCAGCCAGCTCCACTGGCAGCGCGATCGCTCCCGCCGAGGCCCTGGCCATGGTGGACACGGCCTTCGCCTCCTTGGGCCGGGTGGTGCTGTGCACGGATCACAGCTTCCAGGTGCTCCACGCCTCGCCCGTGCTCGATGACCTCTCCGGCCCGGGCGCCGCGGAGGAGGCCGTCGGCCGGCCCATCGAAGAAGTGCTCGGTCGCGACCTCTTCGCGCCGGAGGCACCTTTCCGCCAGGCCCTGGAGGCCGGAGAGCGCCGGGAGGGCTGGCGCGCCAGCCTCGAAGGGCCGGACGGGGCGCTGGTCACCTTGTCGGTCACGGCAGCCCCGGTCACCCCCCTTGCCGGCGTTGCCTGCAACCCCGTGGTGTCCTTTGTGGTGGTGCTGCGGCCGGCCGAGCAGGAGGAGGCCACGGCCAGCCGGGGGCCGACCGTCTTCGCCGGTCTGGTGGCGCGCTCGGGGGCGATGCTGCAGCTCTTCCGCCTGGTCGAGAACCTTGAGCACAGCGAAGCGACCGTGTTGATCACGGGAGAGAGCGGCACGGGCAAGGAGCTGGTGGCACGGGCCATCCACCTCCACTCGCCCCGCCGCAACGGCCCGTTCGTGGCCGTGAATTGCGCCGGCTTACCGGGGGACCTGCTCGAGAGCGAGCTCTTCGGTCACGTGCGAGGAGCCTTCACCGGGGCTGTGCGGGACCGCGTCGGCCGCTTCGAGCTCGCCGATCGCGGCACCCTCTTCCTGGACGAGATCGGCGACCTGCCCTTGCCCCTCCAGGCCAAGCTCCTGCGCGTGCTCCAGGAGCGCACCTTCGAGAGGGTGGGAGAGAGTCACAGCCGCGCCAGCCAGGCGCGGGTGATCGCCGCCACCAACGTGGACCTGCGCCAGGCGGTGGCCTCCGGCCGCTTCCGCGAGGATCTCTACTACCGCCTGCGGGTGGTGCCGATCGAGGTTCCCCCCCTGCGCCAACGCCGCGAGGACGTGGAGCCCCTGGCGCGTGCCCTGCTCGCCCGGGTGGCGGCACGCCGCGGCCGGGACCTGCGCTTCTCGCCGGAGGCTCTCCGGGCGGTGCTGCGCTATCCCTTCCCGGGCAACGTCCGGGAGCTCGAGAACGCCCTCGAGTACGCCGTGGCGGTGGCCAAGGGGCAGACCGTGCAACCCGAGGACCTGCCCACCGAGATCCTCGACGCCCAGCCCCTGCTGAGCCGAGGGCCAGCAGCTGAGCCGGCGGTCGCGGAGCCACCAGCCCCGAGCCCGGCGTGGTCCCCGAGACCGACTCCTCGAGAGGCTCGGGAGGCGGCCGAGCTGCGCGCCGCTCTCGAAGCCCACCGCTGGCGCCGCGAAGAAGCCGCCCGCGCCCTCGGCATCAGCCGCACCACCCTGTGGCGCAAGATGCGCGAGCTCGGGCTGGAGTAGGAGTCCCTCACCCCCTCGATCCCCCTTCCTTCGGCTTCGCTCAGGACAGGCTCCCGACCCGCCCTTGCCTCCCGCCCGGGAGAGGGGGAAGCGGGAGTGGAGATTACCCTCTTGAACCCCTCTCCCGGGCGGGAGGCGGGGGTGGGTCGGGAGAGGGGCAGGGGTGAGGGTCTCAGCGCGTCCGCAGCCACGCCCGCAGCCGCTCGACGACAACCGCCGGCTGCTCCAGCACCTCGGCGTTCTCGAATCTCAGCACCTCGAAGCCGTGCTCCTCGAGGTAGGCCGTTCGGTTCTGATCGCGGTCGCGCTGGGCCTCGGTCTGGTGAATTCCGCCATCGAGCTCGATGACCAGCTTGAGCCGATAGCAGAGGAAGTCGGCGACGAAGCTGCCGATCACGGCCTGCCGGCGGAACTTCAGGCCGTGGAGCTGACGGCTGCGGAGAACTCGCCACATCTCCTCTTCCGCCGGGGTAGAGACCCGACGCAGGCGTCGAGCGGCGGCGAGGATCGGAGGGACCGAGCCCGGCTTGCGCTGCATGGCGGCGAGTCTACCGGCTCGCGGGGGATCCCTCACCCCCTCGATCCCCCTCTCCCGACCCGCCCTCGCCTCCCGCCCGGGAGAGGGGGAAGCCGGAGGGGAGATTCCCCTCTTGAACCCCTCTCCCGGGCGGGAGGCAGGGGTGGGTCGGGAGAGGGGCAGGGGTGAGGGCTTTGAACAGAACGTTGCGAAACGTTGCAACGCTCCGTCTCGCACCAACAACAACGAGTAGCACAAGTGACTCATTCCCAGCAACTTACCAAGTCGGCACACCTCCTGCTCTCTCCTCAGGCGAGAGAACCAGAAGGAGCCGATCATGAAACATCTGACCATCCTCGGAGCCGGCACGGCGGGGACGATCGTGGCCAACCGGATGCGCCGTGACCTCGGGCGCGACTGGCAGGTCACCGTCATCGACCCGGCGCCGGATCACCTCTACCAACCCGGTCTGCTGTTCCTGCCCTTCGGCGCGCGCGACGAGGCCAAGATGGTCCGGCGGCGGGCGAGCACCCTCGCCGACGGCGTGCGCTGGGTCGACCGGGCGGTCGATGCGGTGGACATCCAGAAGCGGCAGGTGGCGCTGGTGGGGGGCGAGACGCTGCCCTACGACTACCTGGTGCTCGCCACCGGCGCCGCCATCCAGCCGCAGGAGACCCCGGGCCTGCTCGGCCCGGCCTGGCGCAAGACCATCCACGACTTCTACACCCTGGAGGGAGCCCGGGCCCTGCGGCAGGCCCTCGAAGGCTTCCGCGGCGGACGGTTGGTGCTCAACGTGGTGGACAACCCGATCAAGTGCCCGGTCGCCCCCCTCGAGTTCCTCTTTCTCGCCGACGAGTTCTTCACCAGGAAAGGCCGCCGGGGGGACGTCGAGCTGGTCTATGCCACCCCTCTCGAAGGGGCCTTCACCAAACCGGTCGCCTCGAAGGTGCTGGGCTCCCTGCTGGAGGAGAAGGGCATTCACGTCGAGCCGGAGTTCATGGCCGCGGAGGTCGATGCCGAAGCCAAGGTGCTGCGCTCCTTCGACGAGCGCGAGGTGCCCTTCGACCTGCTGGTGACCATCCCCCTCCACATGGGTGCGGAGTTCCTCGGCCGCTGCGGTCTGGGCAATGACGTGAACTTCGTCCCCACCGACCGCCACACGCTCCAGGTCAAGGGCCAGGAGCGCCTCTTCGCCCTAGGGGACACCACGGACCTGCCCAGCTCCAAGGCCGGCTCGGTGGCCCACTTCCAGAGCGAGGTGCTGGCCGAGAACCTCCACCGTGCCATCGCCGGCCGTGCCCTGGTGCCGAACTTCGACGGCCACGCCAACTGCTTCGTCGAGAGCGGCTTCGGCCGCGCCATCCTGATCGATTTCAACTACGAGACCGAGCCCCTGCCCGGGCGCTTCCCTCTGCCCGTGGTGGGCCCCATGACCCTGCTCGAGGAGAGCCGCCGCAACCACTGGGGCAAGCTCGGCCTCCGCTTCGTCTACTGGAACGCCCTGCTTCCGGCCCGCCCGTTGCCCCTGCCGCATCGCATGTCGATGCGCGGCAAGCGGCCCGCCAGCGACATCCTCCAAGCTGCCTGAAAGGAAAACGCCATGCTGCACGAATACGCCGGCAAGATGATCGAAACCACGGCCGACGGCTTTCTCGCCGACAGCGCCCAGTGGACGCCCGAGGTGGGCGAGGCCCTGGCCTCCGAAGTGGGCCTCCGCCCCCTCTCCGAGAAGCATTGGCAAGTGATCACCTTCTGTCGCGAGGACGCGGCCAAGGAAGGCCAGTCCCCCACGGTGCGCCGCATCGCCAAGCTCTCCGGCGTCTCGATGAAGGAGCTCTACGAGCTCTTCCCCAAGGGCCCCGGCAAGCTCGCCGCCAAGATCGCCGGCCTGCCCAAGCCCCAGGGCTGCGTCTGAACCTACGCGAAAACCGCTCGTTTCGAGGACAACCGCCATGATCGAAACCATGACTGCCCCCGCCCCCGCCCAGATGCCCGTGGCCGCTGAGCGTAAACCCATCGAGCACATCTCGATCATCTGCTCGAAGGGTACCCTCGACATGGCCTATCCGGGCCTGATCCTCGCCAACGCTGCGCGCATGAGCGGCATCGACGCCACGCTCTTCTTCACCTTCTGGGGTCTCGACATCATCTCCGAGAAGACCGTGGACAAGCTGCACGTGCCGACCGTCGGCAACCCCTCGATGCACATCCCCACCATGCTCGGCGGCCTGCCCGGCATGGAGAGCCTCGCCACCCTGATGATGAAAAAGGAGATGGAGAAGCTCGATCTGCCCACCGTGCGCGAGATGCTCGAGATCCTCCACGACAGCGGCGCCAAGCTCTACGCCTGCAAGATGGCGATGGAGATGTTCGGCCGTACGGAGCAGGATCTCGTGCCCCAGGTCGAAGAAGTGATCACTGCGATGGACTTCTTCGACAAGAGCGCCGGTGCCCAGGTGCTGTTCATCTGAAAGGACGTGACTCCATGATCCTCTTTCGACGGATCATTCTCCTCGCTGCGATCGCCCTGGCGCTGGCCGCGCCGGCCCTCGCCACCAACGGCCTGTATTTGACGGGCTACGGTGCGGAGACCCTCGGCCGCGGCGGCGCCAACGTGGCGGTCTCGGACCGTACCCTCGGTCTCAACTCGAACCCGGCGGGCATCGCCCAACTGCAGGGCAACCACTACACGCTGGGCCTGGCCCTGCTGGCTCCCCAGCTCGAGTTCGAGAACATGGTCAATGCGCCCCTCGACGGGGAAGACCGCTACTTTCCCCTGCCCGCGTTCGCGTGGGTCCGCTCCGGCAAGGACACGCCCTGGGCCTTCGGCCTCGGCTTCCTTGCCCAGGGCGGCATGGGCGCCACCTTCAACGACGTGAACACCTTCTTCGGCACCCGGGACCAGACCTACACCCAGGTGCGCTTCGCCACGCTCTCGCCCACCGTGGCCTATGGGTTCGGTGAGGACGCGGCGATCGGCGCCACGCTGAACCTGGGCTGGGCCGATGCCGAGTTCCGCCTCTTCCCCAACACCTCGTTCTTCAACCCACAGAACCCGGCGATGAGCTTCCCCGGCGTCAAGATGGAAGACGCCGGCGGCCTCCAGACCAGCATCCGCGTCGGTGGCTGGTGGCGGCCCCATCCGCGCTGGACCCTCGGCGCGATCTATCAGACCAAGACCGACAGCACCTTCGAGAACGGCACGCTCCAGGTCAACTTCCGAAATTTCCCGGGCCTCGGCCAGGCCGTGACCTACGACGCCGAGATGGACGGCTTCACCTTCGCCGCCCAGGCCGGCGTGGGCTTCGCTGTGCGGGCCACGGACCGGCTACTGATCGCCGTGGACGTGAAGCGCTACTTCTGGGATGACGCCATCGACACCATCCAGGTCACGGGCACCAACCCCAGCGTGGCGGGAGCGCCGCCCACCATCGAGCTGCCGTTCGTCTTCAACTGGGAGGATCAGTGGGTGGTGGCGATCGGCACGGAGTACAAGGCGAACGAGGCGACCACGCTGCGCGCCGGCTACAACTGGGGCGAGAACCCGGTGCCGGACGAAACGCTCACCCCCCTCTTCCCAGCGACGGTGGAGCACCACTTGTCGGTGGGCGCCTCGTGGACGCGCGGCGCGCGCACCTGGGAAGTGGCCCTCGAGCACGCCTGGAACGCCTCCCAGACCAACAACAACCCGAACCCGCTGGTGAACCCCTTCGGCCCCGGCTCGCGGGTGGACCATTCGCAGTGGACCCTGGCCTTCGGGGTCTCCTGGGCCCGGGCCCGCAACGGCCGCTGACGGAGAGGAGAAGGCATCATGAGACGCTTCGCGATTCTGATCGGCCTCGCCGCCGCCGTGGCGGTGGGCAGTCTGTTCGTCCAGAACCTGGCCTGGGGCACGGAGACCCTCGCCAAGGAAACCACCCTCGCCTGCGGCGCCTGCCATGACAAGCCGGGCTCGAAGCTGCTGACGGACAAGGGCAAGTACTTCGAGCTGATGCGCACCACCGAAGGCTTCGACCAGCTCAAGGCCACCTTCGGCGCCTGCACCAGCTGCCACGCAGCCAAACCCGGCTCCCAACGCCTCACCCGCCGCGGCCAGGCCTTCCAGCTGATGGTGATCGACATGGAGGGCCTGCGCGAGTGGATGAAGACCCATCACCCGGTGGCGCCGGGGGAGGAACCTACCTCGCCCGAGAAGCCGTAGATCGGTGCGCTCCCCGCCGCCGGGCTGGCACGTCGGTCGGCCCCAGCGGAGGAGGAATCGCTGGTAGGGGCGACCCCTGTGGTCGCCCCTCTTCGTTTTGCGTCCCCGGCAATGCGTGCAGGGTCCGGTCGATTGCCCAGGGCGATCCTGGGCGCCAGCCGCTAGATGTGAGGCAAGGGGTGGAGCGTCACCTCACTGCCCTTGTGGGCCGTGGGATCTCTCAGCCGCAAGGCCGACCACGCATGCGCCGCCTCGTGGCAGGTGGTGGAGAAGAGTGAAGACGAGACACCACAGGATGCCGCTGGCGACGTCGATCTGGCAAAACTCCAAGGGTGATGGTCCCTTGTGGAAGCTTGCGAGTGGGCGGGTTGGGGGATTGTATCTGGGGTGGATGGAGCCACCCCTTCGAGTGATCAAGACCTGACTCCTCGACGCGAGACACTTACGCCACATTTATGCGACTTCCTGATGCCTTACTCTTACATAGGCCGCCTTGGAGCCTCTCGGAAGACTCTCAGGACAGACTATGCTATGGTGTCTCGTCAACAATGCCCGAAGAGTACCCATGCGGCATGCTTGTTACTGTGGCTATTATGCGCACTAATGCATACGCAAGCCGACTGCTGAACCGCCAGCTTGGTGGCACCTCGCCACGCGCTAGCCAGTCTTTCTTACCCCTCAAGAGCTAGGCTGCAAAACCTGGAACGGCTATGTGTGGCAACCTCGGCAACCGCTCGCCTATCCTCATGGGTTCGCACTTGTCCGTCTTCATGCCGATCTGTACGTGCTGGTTCGTATCCTGCGGCGGATGTTCCGGAGAGTGCTGGCACTTCATGCACTGATGTAGATGGTCACGGTCAATATCACGCCGACTGCCTCCTCGAAGGGGCTGCGCGAGGATCTAGAAAGGGAGGCGCTCAGAAGAGGCCTCAATTTTCGACAGCTCGTAGGTGATATCTACACGTTCGCCACGAAGAACCGTGGGAAGTTCCGCGCACCGCTCGAAGCAACCAGAGATCGCGGGGGAGCACATATTGGCGCTGTGGTCGATGATCAGGTCGGCGCTGCATTGAGGGACTGGGCCAAGGAACGGAAGACCTCTCGGGGTGATCTATGTCGGTACATTCTGGAGATGACCCTGGAGGATCAACTCTTGCGTCAGGTGTTCCCGAGCGACGATTGAACGAGAGGATGTCAATCGCTTCTGAAACCTTGGAGGGGCAGTGGCCCGTCAGCTCAGCCACAACGCCTGGGATCGCTTCCTGAGAGGTGTGAAGACAGAGGAGGAGCGCTTAGGAAAACCCAACCTCCTGTGGTATCGCGGAGTCGGTGACCAAGCGTACCGGCTCTTGCCCTCGCTCCTTCGCAGCCCTGTTGGTTTCGAAAAGGAACCAGCTCTATTCGCGAAGTACCGCCAGTTGGCCGACAGAGTAATGGGGTCTCGTGAGAACGACTGGCAGTATCTCTTTGACATGCAGCATCATCACCTCCCGACGCGCCTGCTCGATTGGACGGAGGTCCTTGGCGTTGCGGTCTTCTTCGCTCTCTTGGGCGATCCCCGTCTTGACGGCGCTGTGTATGTCTTGGATCCGATACGGCTGAACAAGCGGTCTGGTAAAGCCGATCTGTCGATGGCAGCGAAGGACTCCGAGTTTCAATACAGAGCAGTGTATTGGGAGAATCGACCGGTCAAACCAATCCTGCCCATTGCTGTCGAGCCAACCTATCAGAGTACTCGAATTCACGCGCAGAGGGCGCGGTTCACTATTCACGGTAACGACCCCAAGCCGGTCGAGGAGATGGCTCCTGACTGTGTAGGCAAAGTGCCTCTCGGGAAGGACGCGCGTGAGGCGGCTCAGGAGTTCCTACAGATGGCTGGCATCGACGAGTTCAGCGTATTTCCAGATGTCGTGGGGATGGCGCCGTTCATCAAGCGTATTGTCGGGATCTGAAGTCAGTGCCTCTGTGTCTGCTGACCACCGCTGCACCTCCCGATGCCTGGCCCCTTGTGACAACTCGCTGGACCGGGTTTGACCAGCCGGGGACATAGGTAACACTTCAGACCGGGCACATGGGTAACACTCTGGGTCGCCGGTCGGGGGTTGGCGTCTGGCCTCGCAGGGAGCCCGGAGGGCGACCGGAGAGGCCAGACGGGCGTCGAGCCCTGGTGGATTCATAGCAGATCCCACTGTCGAGCGGCCTCGTCGTAGGTGCCGAGCCGGAGCGGCCCGAAGTACAAGGACCAGAGATGATGGTCGGTTTCTACTAAGCCGACCGCCTCGCCGATGAGGACCTCGCTGAGATAGATCGTCTCTCCCCTCCATTTCACCTCGCCTGTGCTTCGCACCCGGCGCACCTCGTAGTGGCCCGGGTAGCTTGGGTCTTCGAGCTTGGACGGCAAGCAGCGAGGCGAAGCCCGGTACAGTTGGCTGGGTGTCTTCATACCGATGCCTTCGTGGGG
>DASUEU010000077.1:0-32739 GCA_036274895.1 Thermoanaerobaculia bacterium
GCCGGTGACTGAAGGCCGAGACCCCCAACCCACCCCCCGGATCGGCAAGAACGAGCCACTCGGTGGCTCCTTTATGCCGATCCTCCACTGGCTCGATTTAGGTGATCCTGGATTGGCTCGATAGAGGCGGTCAGTGACACAGGGTCAGCGTGCCGTAGTCCATATAGGCTAACCGGACTCGCCCCGCGCAGGGGCGTGGATTGAAACCTCGGCCCACTGGCCTTGGCCTGCGTATGCACTCGACTCGCCCCGCGCAGGGGCGTGGATTGAAACGCCGACGCACCCCGGCAGGTCGAAGACTGCGCCTGGGACTCGCCCCGCGCAGGGGCGTGGATTGAAACTGTACCAGTGAGCATTGACCTTGATGATGGCGCCGGACTCGCCCCGCGCAGGGGCGTGGATTGAAACTCCGGCGGCGCCCCGTACCGCCCTTGCCAGTCGCTCGGGACTCGCCCCGCGCAGGGGCGTGGATTGAAACCGGGCGGCGGCGGACACGCCCCCGCGTCCCGCGGGGACTCGCCCCGCGCAGGGGCGTGGATTGAAACAGATCGCGGCCTTGAGCCTCGAGCTCCCCAGCACAGGACTCGCCCCGCGCAGGGGCGTGGATTGAAACAAGGCGGACGACATCAAGAAGTTCCCGTACAACCTGCGACTCGCCCCGCGCAGGGGCGTGGATTGAAACGGCAGGGCCTCCCGGCCAACCTCCGCGATCCCCTGACTCGCCCCGCGCAGGGGCGTGGATTGAAACGACCACGGAGCCCCCTACGAACCGGGCACGCAGCGGGACTCGCCCCGCGCAGGGGCGTGGATTGAAACTCCATCCACAGCTGGTCCGCCGCCGGGTCCCCGCGGACTCGCCCCGCGCAGGGGCGTGGATTGAAACCCTGGAGCTTGGAGAGCACGGCGTCCAGGCCCACGGACTCGCCCCGCGCAGGGGCGTGGATTGAAACCAGTGCGCATTCAGGGACCTCGCCCCAAAGCTTTGGACTCGCCCCGCGCAGGGGCGTGGATTGAAACAAGTCTTGTCGTGTGCACATTGCTCAGCTCCTGCGACTCGCCCCGCGCAGGGGCGTGGATTGAAACACGTAGCGAGCTCTCAGTGCTTGGTAGGCGTGGTGACTCGCCCCGCGCAGGGGCGTGGATTGAAACATCGCGTCCTGGAGCGACGTCCAGGACCCGGTGGAGGACTCGCCCCGCGCAGGGGCGTGGATTGAAACCACGTCCTCCGACGCCACCGAACACCCCGGACCCGGACTCGCCCCGCGCAGGGGCGTGGATTGAAACAAGAGCAGATAGCCGGAACAAGAGGAACCACTCCGGACTCGCCCCGCGCAGGGGCGTGGATTGAAACCGAAAAACTGCAAGCGTGGTCGATACGAGTAGCACGACTCGCCCCGCGCAGGGGCGTGGATTGAAACGCTGTCACGACCACCCCACCCCTCAGGCCACTCTTGACTCGCCCCGCGCAGGGGCGTGGATTGAAACACCAAGAATAGGCGTCCCAGAAACAGCGCTAGGAAGGACTCGCCCCGCGCAGGGGCGTGGATTGAAACGGCCTGAGTCAAATTGATGAGCACGGACGCGGAAGACTCGCCCCGCGCAGGGGCGTGGATTGAAACCTATGGGAGTCGTGGTGTGCATGAAGGCGGACACAGACTCGCCCCGCGCAGGGGCGTGGATTGAAACGGTGTCGGTTGACACCCAAAGCGCCACAGAGGCGCCGGCTCGCCCCGCGCAGGGGCGTGGATTGAAACTATTGTCCACCAATTGATGCCGAGCGGACTAGCTGACTCGCCCCGCGCAGGGGCGTGGATTGAAACGCAAAGGTGGCAAGGTCCACACCTGGACATTGCGGACTCGCCCCGCGCAGGGGCGTGGATTGAAACTCAAAGCTCTTATCATCCAACGCCTTCAAACCCGCGACTCGCCCCGCGCAGGGGCGTGGATTGAAACTGTTCCTTGTCCACCTGATAGATCGCCGCAAAAAGACTCGCCCCGCGCAGGGGCGTGGATTGAAACTTAGGGCCGATGCCCTTGACTCGCTCGAGATCGTGACTCGCCCCGCGCAGGGGCGTGGATTGAAACGCGTAGGCCGGCGCCATGACCCAGGCCGAGCAGATGACTCGCCCCGCGCAGGGGCGTGGATTGAAACTGAGCGGGATCCTTGGATGACTTGGCCATACACTGACTCGCCCCGCGCAGGGGCGTGGATTGAAACTCGAAGATCCCGGCCCACACCGGTAGCCGGGCGGCGACTCGCCCCGCGCAGGGGCGTGGATTGAAACAAGTAGTTGGCAAGCGTGGGGTCGTCCTGGAGGCCGACTCGCCCCGCGCAGGGGCGTGGATTGAAACAGGGTGTGGTGGCGCCTGATGAACATGGAGGAATTGGACTCTCCCCGCGCAGGGGCGTGGATTGAAACGCGGTACGGCCGAGGTCGCAGTAGAAGGCCCTGGCACTCGCCCCGTGGCCGGGGCGTGGATTGAACCGCTGCCGGGTTCGAGGGCTCGGCGTCTCGCCTCCGACTCGCCTCGCGCAGGGGCTTGGGTGGGGGTGCCGGCGGAGGTTTGGGAGGGCGTGGGCTATTGGTTGGGGCGTGTGGTGAACTTTTTTCTGCGGACTGCCTCTTGACTAGAGTGGAGGCCAAGCGGCCGAGAGGTGCCCCGATGACCGAGCCCTTCCCCCTTCCCGCCCTGCCGTACCTGACGCTCGAGGCCGAGCTGGTGGCCCGGGTTCCTGCGCGCTTGCCGCCCTACAAGGGCTCGCTCCTGCGGGGGGCCTGGGGGCATGCGCTGCGGGCGCTGGCTTGCCAGATGGGGCCGGAGCAGGTGTGCGCCCTCTGCCCGCTGCGCGCAGGCTGCGTCTATCCGCCGCTCTTCGAGCCCGTGATCGAGGGGGATCCGCTCCCCTTTCTCGAGGGTCTTCCGGCCGCGCCGCGAGCGTTCGTCTTCGAACCCGAGGGGGATCAGGAGGTCTTCGCGGCCGGGGACCCGCTGCGCCTCCGGCTGGTGCTGATCGGGCGCACCGTGGCCCTCCAGGGGCACGCCGTGCTCGCGCTCGAACGAATGGCCCGGCGGGGTCTGGGAGCCGCCCGGCACCCCTTCGAGCTCGCGGAGGTGACCTATCGGGGGGCGGACGGCGCGCCCGTGGCCGGCTATGACCGCGCCCGGCGGCGCTGGACGTGCGAGGCCCCGGCCCGACTCCCCGCCGTGGACCCGGCGCCCGAGCGGGCGGTGCTGCGCTTCCTCACGCCCACGCGCATCAAGGCCAAGGGTCACCTGCGCGAGCGCGTCGGCTTTCGGGAGCTGGTGTTCCGCCAGCTGCGGCGCGTGCTCGAGCTGGCCGCCGTGCACGTCCCGGGGGCCGAGGTGCGCTGGGACTTCGAGGATCTGCTCGACCGCGCGCAGGCGGTCAAGGTGCGGCGAGCCGAGGTGGCCTGGCTGGACTGGGAGCGCTACAGCAACCGCCTGGGGCGCAAGATGTCGCTGGGCGGCTTCGTGGGGGAGATGGAGGTCGAGGGCGACCTCGCCCCCTTCTGGCCCCTGCTGCGCACCGGGGAGGTCGTCCACGTGGGCAAGGGGACGACGTTCGGGCTGGGGCGGATGGTGGTGGAGCCGGTGCGGGACGGCCTCGGTGCCGTCCGGGACGGTCCTGCCCGGATGTCATCCCGAGCGCAGGGCCACAGGCCCGGAGCCGAGGGATCTCTTCGTCCCCCCAGGGACGTTCCTGGGCAGCGAGTGACTTGAGTCACTCGAACCCCTGCGCGAACTTCCCGCCCCGTTTCGCCTCGGAACCTCCAGAAGCCGTCCCGCTCCCGGGGCGGCGTTTCCTGGAGGCCACCATGGGCGAGCCGATCCGGTACGAAGACTTCGCGATCTCGATCGAAAAGGACGGCGAGGGGAGGCTGAAAGCGAGGGTGGACGCCTCGCCCCTCGACCGCAGCGAGGGGCCTTTCACCCAGCCCGACCCGGCGATGGACGCCGAGGCCTGGTTCGAGGAGCTGGAAGGGTCGGTGCGGGGGTTCTCCGGGGCAACGCACGACGACGGCAGCTGGACGGTCGAGACCTCGGGTGCGGCGGACGACCAGTCGCTCGCCGAGCAACGGGGTCAGGAGCTGTTCGACGCCCTGTTCCAGGAAGAGGTCCGGAAGCTCTGGGACGAGTGCAGGGTTCGCATGGAAAACCGGCAGGGCGAGGGACTGCGCTTGCGATTGGTTTTCGATCGCAAGCGGCTGAGGGAGGATTTCGACAGCGTGGCGTTCCTCCCCTGGGAGTTGCTGTGCGATCCGCGAGGCGCATCGTTCTTGGCTCGCAACGCCAAGACACCCGTCGTGCGGCACGTGGTGACCGCCAGGGACCGCGCACCCAGGTCCTTCTACAAGGGCTTCTCCGTGCTGCTGGTGGCTCCGCGGCCGGCCGGAACACGGCCTCTCGATCAAGTCCGAGAGGCGCAGCTCGTCAAGGAAGCCCTCGCCCAGCTCCCCGAGGTCAAGGTCGTCGAGCCCGAGGGCCAAACTGTCGAGAGCCTTCTCGAGGCCATCTCGGCCTCAGTTCCAACGGTCCTTCACTTCATGGGTCACGGCGACTTCGGGGAGGGTCAGACGGAAGGCGGGCTGTTCTTCGAAGATGACGAGGGCCAGCCCCACCTGGTGCCGGGCTCGCAGCTCGCGGGGCTGCTCCAAGATCTCGAGAAGCCTCCCATTGTGGTGCTCAACGCCTGCGGAACTTCGATGCTGCCCCGTCTCGACGCCAAGAACCCGTACTCGCACGTGGCGGAGAAGCTCGTGGCGAAGGGCTTCACGACGGTCATCGCCATGCAGTTCTCGATCTCCGACCAGGCGGCCATCCAATTCACCAAGCACTTCTATCGGGCACTCGCCGACGGCCTACCGGTGGACGGTGCAGTGGCGCGAGGGCGGCTCGGAATCGCCGCACAGGCATCGGCTGCGGCCAACGAATGGGCCACGCCCACGCTCTACATGCGCTCTGCCGACGGCTACGTGCTCGACCGCCACAAGCTGGAAGGGGATCGCCTGGTCAGCACCCGGCCGCTGGCCGTGCTCGGCATCCGGACCTTCATGCACAACACCGAGCCGATGGAGACCTACGTGCCGAAGGAGAACATCCTCAGCCTGACCGGCTCCTTCGACGGGCGATTCCTGAGAGAGAAGTTGACGTGGGCAGGGGACATCCTGCCGCGGGTCACGAGCTTCCTGGCGGAGGGACGCCAGCGCCAGGAAGAAGTCAAGCTGCTGTTCGATGCTCACCTCTCCATCGCGGTTGCCGCCGGTTGGCACGCCGGCCTGAGAGCCGGACAGCCGATCACGGTCACGCAGCGCCTCCCCTGGGGCGGCGTCCAGGAGCTCCGGCTCGACGAAGGTCGGCGCAGTGAGAGTGCCAGCTTCGAACAGCTGTGGAGCCTTGAGGAGATCAAACTGCCGAAAGGTGGGCAGGAGCTGGCCATCGTGGTGAGTGTCACGCACCTGGCCCGCTCGGACGCCGAGCCCTACCTCGAGGACGTGCTGGCAGGGCGAGTGGGCCGGGTCCTCTACCTGGCCATCCGCCCCGCACCGGCCCCCGACGGCCTCCGAGGTGCTCGCCACGCCCTCGACCTCGCCCATTCCCTCGATCGCCTGGTGCGGGCCTCAGGCCACGACCAACTGACGCGGACCAAGCACCTCTTTCTGTGCGCCCCAGGTTCCTTCGCCTACGCCCTCGGGGCCTACGTTCGCGGCTGGGGGCCGGTGCAGCTCTACGAGCACGACCTCGAGCGCACACAGCCCAAGGCCTACGCCCCCTCCCTCCTCCTCGAGCCCGCCCAGCTCCAGGCTCCGTCATTCGGAGAGTGAATGAGTGAGCAAGGCTTCGTCTCGACCTTCGCTAAGATTGGTGCACGGGGGAGCTGCCCAGAGAACCGGAGACGCTGAGCGCGCCATCTCGCGCGCCGCCGGGTCGGGTGCGGGCTCCACCCGGCCCACCATGCCCGGCAGGCAACAGCCTCAGCCCCCATCCGGCCCCCCGCGGTCCGACGGGCAGGACCTCGAGAAGCGAGACCGGGAGTGCCTGCGGCTCTACCGGCGCTACGGCGGGATTCTCCTGAAGTTCTTTCTGAACCGGCATTTGCCGGCCGACGACGCGGCGGACCTGCTGCACGAGACCTTCGTCTCGGTCTTGAACGGCTTCGACCAACTGCGCAGCCAGGACCGCGAGGAGCCCTGGCTCTTCAAGGTCGCTCTGCGGACCTTCCTGGGCTGGCGACGCCGCACCAAGAGCATCAAGCGCGACGCGCCGGTCCTGCCCCTCGACGACGAGCTGGAGGAGGCGCTGATCGAACGCGCCCCGGTGGAGACCTGGGAGCCGGCGAGCCCGCTGGGGGAGCTGCTGGTGGAAGAGCGCCACGCCCGAGCGCGTGACGAGATCGCCAGGCTGCCCGAGATCTACCAGCAACCCTTGATGATGCTGCTTTCCCAGGACCGCAGCTACGAAGAGATCGCCGCCGCCCTCCAGATCCCGCTCGGCACGGTCAAGTCGAGGATCAACGAGGCCAAGAAGCGCCTGCACGCCATTCTGGGAGAGGATCGGGACCCGTGAGCGGTCATGGCGATCCCGGCGAGGGCTTCCAGGCCTCGGCGCGGGCGCTCGGCGAGGCGGCGCGGCGCAGCATCAAGGGGCATCCGGAGCCCGAGCTGCTGCTGGCCTACCACGAGCGCCGTCTCGCCGAGCCCGAGGCGGCCCGCGTGCGTGCCCACCTGGTGGTCTGCCGGGAGTGCACGGACCTGGTGCTGGACCTCGCCGCCTTCCCCGAGGTGCCCCTGCGGGTGCCGGTCGAGGGCGAGGTGGAGGATCTGGTGCCCGCCTGGGAGGAGATCGTGGAGGCCCACCGCGAGCGGGAGCAGGGGGCGGGGCCCCGGCGGGGCGGCTCCTCGGCGGTTGGGTTCCGGGTGATGGTAGCGCTCGCCGCGGGGCTCTGCGTGGTGACCGTGGCCCTGGCTTGGCGCCTCGCCACGGTCTCCCAGGAACTGGCCGAGGAGCGGGCCCCCCAGGCCAACGTGCCGACCGCCCCGATCCGCCTCCACGGGGCGACCCGCGGCGCCGAGCCCGAGCAGGTCACGGTGCCGGCTGCTGCACGGCACTTGCCCTTCGTCGTGCTCGCGCCGGCCGGTGAGACCGGGCCCTTCCGCGCCGTGATCTTCCGCCTGGAGGGGCGCCCCCCTCGCCGGCCGGAGGAAGTGCCCGGCCTGCTGCCCGACCCGGACGGCTTCCTCACCTTCAGCCTGCACCGGCGCAGCCTGCCGGCCGGCCGCTACCGGCTGGAGCTGCGCCGCGAAGAGGATGGCGCCGCCCTCGCGGAACACCTCCTGCTTCTGAGCTACGATGCCGGGGCCGGTCCCGGACCTCCTCCCTGATCCACCCAGCCTCCGCGGGACCGGCAGGTCCCGCTTGAGGAAGCTCACCTCCGTCGCCCTTGTCCTCGCTGCGGCGGCAGCCCTCGCTGCCGGAGCGGCCAAGCGCTGGTTGCCGGTGTACGGCTGCCGGCCGGAGGGCACGGGGTCCCGTTGCGAAGTCGTTGGACCGGCGCGCCATCACCACGTGGTCCCGCTCGCTGCCGGCGAGGTGCTGGCTGTGGCCGTCCAGCAGCAGGGGGCGGATGTCGCCTTGCGCCTGCTCGGGCCTGCGGGCGAGGAGCTGGCCACGGCGGACAGCCCCACGGGCGCCTGGGGACGGGAGGAGCTGTGGTGGATCGCCCCGGTGGAGGGCGTCTACCAGGTGCAGGTCGAGGTCGCGAAGCGCTCGACGTGGGCCTACGGGCTCGAGCTGCGCCACGGTCCGGCGACCCCCGGGGACCGTCAACGGGCCCGGGCCTTCGCCATCTACCGGCAGGCCGAGAGGCACCGCGACGCGAAGGAGCCCGAGCCGGCGGCCCTCCTCTATCGTGAGGCCGCCGAGCTCTTCGCCGAAGCGGGAGAGCCCCTCGCCGAGGGCCGGGCCTGGCAACGGCTGGCCGGGCTCGCCGAGCAAACCCATCGTTGGCAGGAAGCGGCCGAACTGTGGAGCTGGGCCGCGGCGGCCTACGGCCGGGCTGGTGCCGAGCGGGACCAGGCCGTGGCCCTTGAGCAGCAGGGGCGGGTGCTCGTGGAAGAGCTCGATCGCTACGGCGAGGCGGAACCGTCCCTGCTCGCCGCTCTCGAGATCTGGGAGAGGCTCGAGGCCGGCGCCGCCGTAGTGGCCCCAATCGAGCTTTCGGGCCACCACGCCAGCACCCTCTACCAGCTGGGCCGGGTGGACCAGAGCCTGGGCCGGCCCCTGGCCGCCATCGAGCGCTTCCGCGCTGCGGCCGAGGGGTGGCGGCGGGGTGGGGGTCCTGCGCAACGGGCGCTGGCCCTGGCCGACTTGGCCGGCCTCTTCAGCTGGCTGCGCCACCTCGAGCCCGCGGTCGCGGCCCTCGAGGAGGCCCTGGCCGCGGCGCGGACGGGCAGGGAGCGCAAGACGCTCTCCCGGGTGTTGGGCCGCATCGGCACCCTGGAGCGTCGGCGGGGCGAGCTGGCGGCCTCCGAGCGCGCTCTCGCCGAGGCCCTCGCCCTGGAACGCGCGGGGGGCGAGGGGGGCCGGATCGCATCGGCTCTCAACGACTTGGCACAGACCCGCGCGGACTCAGGCGACCTCACCGGCGCCCGGTTGCTGCTGGAGGAGGCCCTGGGGCTGGCGCAGCGGGAGGGGGACCCGCGGCTCGAGGCCTCCTCGCGCATGCTTCTCGGCTGGATCCTCGAGCGTGCCGGCGAGCCGGCGGCCGCCCTGCTCCACCTCGAACGGGCCGTGGTGCTGCAGAGAGGGCTCGCCGACCGCCGTTATCTGCCCAGCGCCCTCTGGGGGCTGGGACGGGCCCTGGCCAAGCTCGGCCGGCTCCCCGAAGCCCGGGAGGCGGCCGCCGAGGCCGTGGACCTGACCGAAGAGATCCGCCGCGGCCTCGCCGAGGAGGCGGCACGGGGGAGCTTCCTGGGGGATCGCCAGCGCTACTACGAGCTGCTGGTGGCCATCGAGATGGACCTCGAGCGCAGCCGGCCGGGCCGGGGCTGGGCCCGGCGAGCCCTGGGCTCGGCGGAACGCGGCCGGGCCCGCCTGCTGCTCGACGCCCTCGCCGGCACGCGCCCGCCCCAGCCCACGCCGGCGCCACCGCCGGCCACGGTGCTGGCGGCGGCCGAGGCCGGCCTGCCCGCGGGCACGGAGCTGCTCTACTACGCCCTGGGCGAGGAGCGCAGCTGGCTGTGGCGACGGGGGAGCGCAGGGCTCGAGACCTTCGAGCTGGGGCCCCGGGCCGAGATCGAGGAGGCTGCCCGAACCCTCCACGAGCTGCTGAAGGACGGCCTACGAACCGACCCGGAAGCAGTCGATCGCGCCGCCGCCGAGGTCGCCCGGCAGGTGCTGTGGCCGGCCGGCCCCCTCGAAGCACAGCACCTGGTGGTGGTGGCGGACGGCGCCCTGCACTACGTGCCCTTCGGCCTGCTGCCGGCCGCAGCGGGATCCGCGGCGCCCCGGCTGGTGGAGAGAGTGCAGCTGACGATGGCGCCTTCGCTGGCGGTGTGGGCCCTCACCCCCTCGGTCCCCCTCTCCCGACCCGCTGCCCTCACCCCAACCCCTCTCCCGGCCCGCCCACTCCAGCCGCCCGGGAGAGGGGCTCAGGAGGGGATCCCGTCCGGCCTCCCCCTCTCCCGGGAGGGAGTGGCGGGTGGGTCGGGAGAGGGGGACCGAGGGGGTGAGGGCCCCTCCGTCGCCGTCGTCGCCAACCCCGTCTTCCGCCCGGACGACCCTCGGCTGGCCGTGGCCGGCCGGCGGGGGCTGCCGGACTTCCTGGCCGGCGAGTCCGGCTTCACGGCGGACTGGCTTGCCTCGCTGCCGGCGACCGGCCGGGAGGCCGAGGCCATCCTCTCCCGCGTGCCGGCCGAGCGGCGGACCGAGCTGACCGGGCTGGACGCCTCGGTGGGGAACGTCGTCTCCGGCGCTCTGGCCTCGGCGTCGATCGTCCACTTCGCCACCCACGGCCTGCTCGACACCGACCACCCGGAGCTGTCCGGCCTGGTCCTTTCGCTCTACGACGCCCAGGGCCGGCCGCAGGACGGCATTCTGTGGGTCCACCGGCTCGACGAGCTCTCCCTCTCGGCCGAGCTGGTGGTGCTCTCGGCCTGCTCGACGGCGCTCGGCAAGGAGCTGCGGGGCGAAGGGCTGGTGGGGCTGGTCCAGGGCTTCCTCGCCGCTGGCGCGCGGCAGGTGCTGGTGACGCTCTGGGACGTGGAGGACGAGGCGACCTTCCTGCTGATGGACCGCTTCTACGAGGAGCTGCTCGAGCGGGGCCAACCGCCGGCCGCGGCCCTCGCCACCGCCCAGCGCGCCCTCGCCGCCGACCCCCGCACCGCCCACCCGTACCACTGGGCCGGGTTTGTCCTGGTGGGGGGTGAGCGGTAGTCCCGGCACTCGGGGCCTCTGCTAGCCTCCGCCATATGCATCGCACCACCGTCCATCTCGACGCGGATCTCGAGATCCTTGTGAAGCTGGAGGCCCGGCGGCAGAAGAAATCCATGGCCCAGCTGCTGCGCGAAGTGGTCCGCGCCCACTTCGCGGACCGGCCGCGAAGGCTGCCGCCGGGTGGGGGTGAGTTCTCGAGCGCCCGAGGGAGCGGGTGGCAAGGCGCGCTCGAACCGGCGCCGCCGGTGGGGCCGACACCGAAACCGGACTCCACGGTCGACATGCCGATGCGCGTCTCCGGCGAGCCACGAGATCGCGCCGAGGAGCTACTGGAGAAGCACGGCTTCGGACGAGGTTCTGCCTGAGACCTCTGAACCCCCTTCTGCAACTCAAGCCAGCCCCAATCCAGTCCACTCAAGAGCCTTCCCACTCGTCATCCCCGCGAAAGCCGGGATCCATCTTCGCTTCGTCCCCCTCCCTGGATTCCCGCTTTCGCGGGAATGACGACAGTGAGGGTCCATTTCGATCTCCAGCGCGAACTTCTTCTCCCGTTCCGTCTCGGAAGGGACAGGAGCAGAGGGTCGGGCCACGGTGCGTGGCCGCCCTCCGCTCCAGAACCCGAACCCGGAGGGAACGCCATGAAACCGCAAGCACACGCTGCCAGCAGCGACCGTCTGATCCAGACCCTCGAGCCCACCCCCAACCAGACGCCCGATCCCAAGCCCGACCCCGAGATCGACATGCCGGTCGGGGGGTCCGCCGATGCCCAGATCAGCGGCCAGCTGCGCCGCGGGGCGGACGGTTCGGTGCACATCGCCGTCGCGCTGTCTTTCCGGCTGCCGCCCAACGCGCCAGCGCGGCTTACGACCCGGGAGCCGGCACCGGTTCCGGCCCCCACGCCCAAGCCAGACGGCGAGATCGACATGCCGGGTGGCAAGTGAGGCCCGCCATGGACGAACGCCCCTTCCTGTCCATCGGCCTCGACTTCCGCACCGGGGAGTACCTGTGCCCGCCCTTGAGCGCCGAGCAGGTGCGCTCGGCCCTGGGAGCGCACCTCAAGCCACGCCCTTCCAAACCCCACGGCGTGGACCTCAACAACCTCGCCACCTGCGGCTGGGGGGTGGTCTTCGCCGAGGACGACCCCTCGGCTGCCGCCGCCCGCGAGGCCCTGGCCCCTTTGCTCGCTCTGCGCCGCCAGCAGGCGGAGGCGGGCGGGCGGAGCTTCTACCGCGAGCTCGCCGGCGACCAGGGGGTGCGAGCCGGCGACTCCGGGTCCTCTTGGCTCGCCCGGCACGGCGCCATGCCGGGGATCCTTCGGCCCGCTGACGTGCCCGCCTACCTGCTGCTGGTGGGCAGCCCGGAGCACATCCCGCTCGACTTCCAGAGCGAGCTTTCCGGTGAGCGCTCGGTGGGACGAGTCTGGCTCGACGACCTCGACGAGCTCGCCGCCTGGGCCGCGGCCGTGGCCGCCGCCGAAGAGGAAGCCGCAGGCCCCGGAGAGGGCCGCCGGCCGGCGTGGGTGTTCGCGCCCAGGAACGCCGGGGACCGCGCCACCGAGCTGACCTCCGAGCTGTTAGTGCCGGCGGTCCGGAAGGCCCTCACCGCGCGCGGGCAGGGCCGGGAGGTCCACGTTCTGCTCGGGCCCGAGGCCACGAGGGAGCGCCTCGTTCGGCTCCTGCAGGCGTCGCCGGCCCTGCTCTTCGCCGCCTGCCACGGCTGCGGCCCCGACCCCTTCGAGCCCGATCTGCTCGGCGCGCTGATCGGCCAGGACTGGCCCGGGCCGGGCATCGGTGGGCTCCGGCGCAGCCACGTCCTGGCCGGGCCGGACGTGCCTCCCGAGGCCGACCTCTCCGGCCTGATCTCGGTTCTCTTCTCCTGCTATGGGGCCGGGCTCCCGGCGGTGGATCCGTTCCGGCCCGGCGCTCCCCTCCACCCCACGGGGCCGCGCCTTTCTCCCCTCGCCCAGGGGCTCCTCGCTCGGGGTACCCAGGCCGTGGTGGCCCACCTGGACCGGGCCTTCCTGGTGTCCTTCTTTACGCCCGGCGGCCAGCCGCAGCCGGCCCTCTTGGCCGAGCTGGTCGGCGACCTCGCGGCCGGCCAGCGTGTCGGCGAAGCCTTCGAGACGATGAGCGAGCGGGTCGCGGCCCTGGTCAGGAGCGTCCAGGACCAGGCCCGCCGCCATGAGCTCGGCCAGCCGGTGGACGAGGCGCTCGAGGCCCATTGCCTCCTGGCCGAGGCCGACGCCCGGCACTTCCAGATCGTGGGGGACCCGGCCGCCCGGGTGGTGGCATGAGGTCCCTCACCCCCGCGATCCCCCCCTCCCGCCCCGACCGCGCCCTGCTGGTGGGCGTGGACCGCTACCTCACTCCCGAGGGCGCTCGAAACCAGGACCTCGAAGGCGCGGTGGCGGACGCCTTGGCCGTGAAGGAGTACCTCATCTCGAGCCTAGGCGTGCCGGAGGAGCGCATCGAGACCCTGCTCTCCCCGCTCGATGACGCTGCGGCCGACGCCGGTCGGCCCAGCTACGGCAACGCTCACGCCGCCCTCGCGCGGCTGATCGACGGCTCCGTCCCCGGCGAGCAAGTGCTGTTCTTCTGGAGTGGTCACGGTTCGAACGTCCCCACCGAGTACCCCGAGCTCAAGGGCCCGGGCGGCCGGGACGCCGGCCTGGTGCCCTGGGACGTGGAGGAGCTGGGTCTTTGCCTGAGCGATGTGGAGCTCTACTTCTACGTCACCGAGGCCGTGAAGCGCGGCCTCCACCCCATCCTCTGGCTCGACGCCTGCTTCGCCCCTTCCCTCGCCTTGCGCCGGACCTCCGGAGCACGGCCCACCACGCCGATCCGGGCGAAGTTCTTCGAGCCGGGTCGGCGCCCACCGGCCGGTGGGGACAGCCGGGCGGTGCCCCGCGAAGCCCTGATCGAGCGCTGGCTGGTGGCCCCCGCCCGCCGGGACTTCGAGGCCCTGGGCCTGCGCATCCCCCCCGAAACCGTGCTGCTCGCCGCCGGCACCCGCGAGCAGGCGGCCCACGAGGCCGCCTGGCACGGCGGCCCGGTGCGCGGGGCCTTCACCCACTCCCTGCTCGCCGAGCTGCCGGCGGCCCGGGGGGAGACCTGGCTGACCCTGGTCGACCGCGTCTCCAGCCGCGTGCAGGCCCTGGTGGCCGGGCAGTGCCCCCAGACGGAGGGGGACTTCGCCCGCCTGGTCTTCGAGCGCCGCCTCGGCAGCCTGGCCCGGGGCCCGAGGCTGGTGGGGCCGCCGGCCGGCTCCGGCCGGGTCTGGGTGGCGGCCGGCGCGGCCCAGGGGCTCGAGAGCGGGGACCTCTTGAAGGTTCGCCCGCGGCAGCGCGACGGCCGCGGCTCGGCCATGGAGCTGGAGGTGCAGGAGGTCCACGCCACCGGCAGCTGGGCCTCTCTCGCGGGTCCGCTGCCGGCCGGCTCGCTCGCCGGCGAGCGCGCCGAGCTCGCCGCCCTGGCCCAACCCCTGCGTGTCCGGCTCCTCCCCCCTCTCGAGCCCGAAGAGCCCTGCCTCGCGGCCGGCCGCCCCGGCGGCCGCGGGCTCTTCGCGCTGGTGGGCGGGGAGGAGCCGGCGCCCTTCTGCCTGCTGCGGAACGAGGCCGGGGAGGTGGTGATCGGCGACCAGGCCGGCACGCCGCTGGCCCACGCCGGAACGCCCCTCGCGCGCCACGAGGATTCGGCGCCCGAGCTGGCCCGGCGCCTCTCCCACCTGGCCCGCTTCCACCGGCTCTGGTCTCTGGCCGTTCCCGAGGACGACCGCGGGCTGGCCACGGACGCGCGCGTCTCGGTCCGCCATCGGCTCGAAGAGCACTGGAGCGGCGCTGTGGCCAGCGGGGAAGGACCTCCCCTGCTCGGCGTACAGGCCGGGGACCCGGTGGAGCTGGTCGTCGAGAGGGGAGGAACCTGTCTCCAGCTCGCCGTGCTCGGGCTCACCCGCCGCTGGGCCGTGCAGCAGGTGCTGCCGGCTCCGGGCGCCCGCTCGGTGATGACCGTGGGGCGGGAACCGCTGCGCTTACCCATCCGCCTCAAGGCGGAGTCCGCCGACTTCCCCGGCCCGGAGCAGCTGCTGATCCTATTGACCGAGCCGACCAGCTCGCCGCCGGACTATCGCTGGCTCGAGCTGCCCGCCCTCGACCTCGCGCTGCGCAGCACCCGGAGCGTGATCGAGCCGGCAATCCGCCGGGCGGCCGGGCGCGGGCCGGACACCGAGCAGGGCTGGGGGCTGGTGCGGGTGCCGGTGGAGGTGCGGGGGTGAGGGGTGGTTCGAACAGGAAGGAGGCAGCGATGTCACTGGAGAAAAAGATCTTCGTCCGCTGTGGAGACCGCTACCTGCCGCCCGGAGATTCCGGGGAATGGGAGGTGATCACCCTGCCCGGCGAGCTCTCGGCGGCCGGCTTACCGGAGGCGGTGCGGCTGGTGCGCGCTGCCGTGCGGGGTTCGAAACACGTGGACCTGCTGATCGCCGGACCGGTTGCGCTGGGCGTAGCCCTGGGCCAGGCCCTGGCCCACGAACCCGCGGCGATCGACTACTGGCAGCTCAACCAGATGACCAAGGAGCTCGAACGATGGGTGAGCAATCGAGGGAACCTCTGACCACGAGCATCCCCGACCCCACTCGCTTGCGGGAGGACTACAAGCGCATCGTGCGCGCCGTGGGCGTGGAGAGAGTCCGCGAGATCCTCGAGACGATCGAAGAGCACCTCGACAACGAACGGGACGCCTCGGGCCGTAGCCTGACCGACAAAGAGATGGATCTGGCCACACACAAGGGGCGCGAGGACCGTGCCGGCGGGCCGGGGCCGGACCTGCTGCTGCTGATCGTGGGCTACTCGCCGGAGCCGTTGCTGCTGGCGGCGGTGTATCACGAGCCCCGGGAGGTGGTCCTCCTCAAGAGCCTCGACCTGGATCGAGATTACCTGGTGAAGCTCGCCGAGCGATGGGATCGCTTCGTCGGTCCGCGGCTGCCGGACTTGCCGCCCGGCGAACAGTTGCTGCGGGACGGGCGAGGGGTGAGGGACAGCCCGGAGGACCTGTTCCGCACGGTCGCGAAGGTGGTGGGCCAGGCGCGCCGCGGCGGGGCCGCGCGCATCGTGCTCGACATCACCGGTGCCAAGAAGACCATGGTGGCCGGGGCCTTCCTGGCCGCAGGGCACCTGGGGATCGAGACCAGCTACGTCGACTTCGACCACTACGACAGCGTCCTGCGCCGCCCGCTGCCGGGCTCGCCCCGGCCGGGTCTGTTGCCCCACCCGGCGGAGCTGTTCCGCCTCGGGGAGAGGCGGGAGCTGGCGAGCCTGTTCGAGGCCGGTCGATACGAGGAGGTGCGGCGGCGGGCCGAGCGCCTGGCGGAAGCTGCCGGATCCGCGACGGTGACGCAGGTGCTGGGGGAGGAGGAGGCCGAACGCCAGGCCCACGGCTTCACCCGCCTGGCCCGAATCGCAGGGGCCTACCAGCTGTGGGCGGACGGCTTTTATCGCGACGCGGCGGAAGGGATCCGCGACATCCCCGGCCTTCCCATGCCGCCGCAGGTGGAGGCACTCGCGGAGGTCTGGCCGAGCTGGCGGGCGGACGATTCCGAAGAACAACGACGGCCGGGCAGCATCGTCAAGGCCCTGGGTCCGGACAGGGTGCTCGAGAGCCCGGTCGTGCCGATGGCCTACTTCGTCGACCTCTTGGTCCGCTGGGGCCGGGAGCAGATCGCAAGGAGCCCGCGTGATGGCTTTCTCCGGCTCTATGGAGCCATCGAGTCGCTGTTCTTCTGGGCCTTCCACGCTCTCGCGGAGGGGAGGAGGGAGGCTCTGGAGCTGGTGCCAGAGGATCCTCGAGCCTGGCGGGAGCTCCTCGACCGCTTCGCGGAAGACGAGGATGGCCGGCCGATCGATTGGCCCGGCTTCCTGCTCGCCGACCTCGTGGACCAGTGCCGGGACAGCTCCACGATGGCTCTCGCGGTCCTGGCGGCGCGGATGCGCCCGGTGCGGATCCGACTCGACAGGCTCAAGGACCGGCTGGGATCTCGCTTCGTCGACGTGCGAAGGCTGGCATCGTCGGTGGCGCTGACCTGCAACCCACCGCCGCTCGCGCCCGAGCAGTGGGACGCCCTGATGGACAAGAAGAGCGGGCTCAACCACTTCCGCACACTGCGAAACAAGGCCGTCCACTGGTGTGTGCCGGTGTCGGTGCCCACGGCGCAGGAGTTTCTTGGTCTTTTCGCCAAGGCGGCGAACTTTCTGCTGCCTCTCGTCTCGGAAGGGGTAGAGCGAAACCTGGCGGACCGCCCGGAGGAGCTGAGGAGGTTCCAGGGCTGGGCCGGCTACCTCGACCGGGCGATCCGGGGGGAAGTGGCGCAGGAGCTACGGCCCCGCCCCTTCGCCGAGGTGGCGGCGCTCGCGGGTCTCGAGCTCGAAACGTCGGAAGACGGAAAGGGACTGGCATGAACGTCTACGTGGGAGGGGACGTCCGCGGCATCCAGGACTTCATCTTCGCCTCCCCGCGCCTGCTGGAGATGCGCGGGGCGAGCACCCTGCTCGACCTCTTCGACCGCGAGGTGGTCGGCAGATTGGCGGCGAAGCACAAGGGGACCAAGGTCTTCGCCGGCGGTGGCAACTTCCTCGTCGAGCTGCCGGCGTCGAACGGGGCGCCGGCCGAGGAGGTCGCCGGGCCGTTCATCCGGGACGTGAAGGCGGCCTTCTTCGAGCTGACCGGGGGCCACGAGATCGTGGTCGAGGTCGAGGCCGAGGGGGAGAAGGGCTTTCCGGAGGCCCGAAAGCAGCTCGATCGGCAGATCCAGGTGCGCAAGCGCGAGCCCAAGGCCCTGCGCGCGCTGGCGAGCTTCCCCTTCCTGAAGCGCTGTGAGAGCTGCGCCCGGGAGGAGGCGGACACCTTCCACGGCTTCAAAGGAGATGACCGAAAGCTCTGGATCGGTCCGAGTTGCTGGGGCAAACGGCAGATGCACGGCCGGCTCCAGAAGCTCAACAAGGAAGGCAGGTGCGAGGGGGTGGAGGTCTTGGGCCTGGATCAGACGGTTCCGGTGCCCTTGCCCCTCGAAGACCTTCGGCAGGGCGAGCTGCCCAGGACCTTCCAGGACCTGGCGAAGGACGACGACCTCGGCCTAGTGGTGGCGGACGGCAACGGCCTGGGGGAGATGTTCCAGGACCTGGGCCGTGATCGCTACGACGAGCTGTCCAAGAAGGTGGATCGCGCTCTGAAGGAAGCCCTGAGGAAGGCGTTGGCCGAGGTCTTCGGGGAGAACCAAGAGCACTGGAAGGCGCAGGTGCTGATCTGCGGCGGGGACGACCTAGTGGTGGCCCTGCCTGCCAGCAAGGCGCTCTGCTTTGCCCGGCAGCTCATCGGCGCCTTCCGTGTGGAGCACGAAGGCAGGCAGGCCGGGATGTCAGCGGGGGTAGTGTTCGTCAAGCCGAGCTTCCCCTTCCGCACGGCCCACGACCTCGCCGAGGAGCTGCTGCGGGGCGCCAAGGCGTGGTGCCGGCAGGACAAGCAGAACCGGTTGGCGGCCCTGGACTTCCACCGCGTCCTGGGCACCAACGTCCAAGACCTGGCGGCCGAGCGCAAGGCCCTCTTCCCCGCGGACGACGACGGCGTGCGCGACAGCTGGGCCTACGGCGCCGCCGGCCCCTACGACGAAGCGGGCATGGAGCAGCTCTCGAAGCTGGTCTGTCTGCTGCGCCAGCTGCCCAAGAGCCAGCTGGGGCGCCTGCGGGAGATCCTCTCGCCGCGGGACGACTCGGTCGTCGCGCCCGACCTCGACCCGGACTGGCAGGTGCCCCGACGGGTGATCGAGGAGCTGCGCTACTGGCGCAGCCGCCAGGCGGGCCAGGCGGGCCAGAAGGGGCTGGGGAAGGACCAACTCCTCTTCGGCCGCGACGCCGACCCCGGCCTGCTCGTGGAGAGCAAGGAGAGAGGCCCGAAAGGGAATCGCAACGTCCATCGCTGGGTGCTCGCCGATGCGCTGCGCCTGGCCGAGCAGAGGGAGGGCTGAGCATGGAGATCCACTACACCCTCGAGTTCGAAGAGCCCTGGCGAGTGGGCAGTGGCGAAGCGGCCGGCGCCTGGCTGGACGGCCTGGTGCGCCGCGACGGCCTGGGCCTGCCCTTCGTGCCGGGCTCCACCGTCCGCGGCTTGGCCGCCGACGCCCTGGGCAAGGTGCTGAAGGCCCTGGGCCTCGAGACCTGCCAGCGCTCCGCCGCGCGCCCGATCCAGGACGGCAAGGAGGGGCCGCCCGGCTCGCTCTGCGGCGTGACCCGCGCGGGCACCTGCCCCACCTGCGCCCTGTTCGGCTCGAACTACCGCCCGGGGCCGGTGCTGTGGTGGCCGGCGCGGCTGGTCCTGGACGACGGGAATGGCGGAGGGAAAGAGCCATCCGCCGAGCAAGCGCAGGTGGTGGCGAGGACCGGTGAACTGCTGTTCCGGGGCCGCCCGCGCACGGCCATCGACCGCCGGAGTGGCCGGGCGGAGGATCAACACCTGTTCGCCCTGGAAGAGGTGCTGCCCGACTGGCGATTCCAGGGGCGAGTCGACCTGGGCGAGGAGCTGACGCCCCAGGGAGTCTCCCTCGTGCTCGCCGCCCTCCGCTTCGTGCGGGAGGTGGGCAGCAGCCGGCGCCGGGGTCTTGGCCGTTGCCGGTTCGAGATCGAGAAGGCGGATCTCGAGCCGGCCTTCGCGGACTGGCGGGAAGCGATCCGGGGGCTCGAGAACCTCGACGCGTTCGACCGACGGGTGGCCGGGAGACCGGCAGCCCCCCCGGCGGCGCGCTCCCCCTCCCTGAACCCCGAGCTCCCCGCCCTGTTGCAGCTCGAGGCCACCGTGCTCGGGGAGGTGTCGGTCGGGGGCACGCCGGAGGCCGGCAACCTGGTCCCCGGCCTGGCCTACGTGCCGGGGAGCACGCTGCGCGGGGCCCTCGCCGCCCGCTGGCGAGGGGGCTACGAGGGTGAGACGTTCGGCCGCGCCTTCCTCTCCGGTGCCGTGCAGTTCGGCTTCCTCTATCCCCGGCCGAAGGAAGGCTCGGCGCTGCCCACGCCCCGTTCCATGGCGACCTGCAAGCTCCACCCGGGGCCCGAGGAGGAGGATGGCCACCGCCTCTACGACCTCCTTCCGGGGCGAGAGTCCGAGGACTGCCCGATCGAGGGTTGCGGCGCCCGTCTGGTGCCGCGCGTCAAGCCCTTCACCGCGGGGGGCAAGCCGGTGGGGATCGACCTCGCCCTGAGCCCCCACAACGCCATCGACCCGGGGGCCCAGACCGTCCGCCCCGGCGGGCTCTTCGCCTACGAGGCCCTGCCCCAAGGCCGGTTGCTGATGGGCTACCTCCGCGGCGAGAGCCACGCCGCCCTCGAAGAGCTGCTCGCCGGCCTGGGCGTCGAGCTGGGCCGGCCCTTCGAGCTGCGGGTCGGGCGGCGCAAGGGCAGCCTCGGCGCCCTGGTGTGCACCCTCTCGCAAGTCCACAAGGACGGAGGTATCGGCCTCTTCCCCGACCTGGAAGAGGTGCCGAAGCGGGCGGGTGAGACCGGCGCCGTGCGCATCGACCTGCTGACCCCGGCCATCGTGCTGGACCCTTGGCTGCGCTTCAAGACCTTCCTCACGCCGCAGGACTTCGGCCTCGAACGGGAAGGCTTCTCGGCCTCCTTCTGCGACGGCGAGGTGCTGACCGGCTGGAACAGTGCCCACCGCCTGCCCAAGAGCGACCAGGTGGCCGTGGCAGCGGGCTCGACCTTCCGCCTCGACGGTGCCACCGAAGCGGAGCTCGCGACGCTCAAGGAGTGGGCTGAGAAGGGCATCGGACTCCGCCGCGAGGAAGGCTTCGGCCAGTTCGCGGTTCGCCTGGTCACGAAGGAGGAACACACATGAAAGCCGACCGCATCGCCGTGGCACGGCTGCTCCGGGCTCTCTCCCACGCCGAGCTACCGCCGCCTTTCGAGAAGTTGGCGACCGGGAGGGCGGAGCAGCGGCCCCTCGCCCTGGCCCTCCAGCGCCTCGCCGAGAAGGCGAGCCTGGCGGAAATCCAGGAAGAGGTATCGGCCGTCGTGGCCCGCCTCGAAGAGCTGGGCGGCAAGGAGGGCAAGGACAGCGCCCGGCGCCTGGTCAGCGAGTTCTGGAAGCCCTTGCTCGCGGAGGTCGAGCGCCAGTTGAAGCTGGCCGAGGAGCCGCTCGGACTCTTCTGCGAGGTCGCCTGGGAGGGTATCGACCTCGATCCCAAGAGCGCGCTGCGCAAGGAGCTGGTGGCCCTCTGCGGCCGCAGCGAGCCACGGCTCGGGGGCAGCTTCTTCGCCGAGCGCCTGCGGCTCCGGCTGCGGGCCAAGGCGCGGCAATGGCTGGACGACGACCGCCGGGACCGAGCGGCGCCGAAAGGAGATCGGTGATGAAACGGGTGATCTATCGTGGCCGGCTCGCCTTCCCCGAGGGTTTCCACACCGGTGACGGCCGGCGGCTCGAGGCCGTGGACCAACCCCTCTTCCGCGACTCGGACGGGGGTGTCTCGCTCGCCGGCAGCTCGTTGGCGGGGGTGCTGAGGAACGACTTGAACCTGCTGCATGAAGCCCTCGGCGGACCGAGGTGCAAGGAACGCCCGAAGTGCAGCTGCCCGGTCTGCCGGCTGATGGGGCCGAGGGCGGAGACCGACCGGCGGGGCGATGAGACGCCGCTCGCCGCCTCCCGCCTCTACGTCTCGGCCGGGCGAGCCTGTGAGCGTCCCATGGTCAACGTCCGCGACCGGGTGGGCATCGATCGCCGCACCCGCACGGCGGCCGACGAGCGCAAGTACGACCTCGAGACCGTCGAGGGGGGCGTGGTCTTTCCCCTCGAGCTGCGCATCGACGACCCCGCGGAGGACGAGCTGGCCCTGCTCGAAGCATCCCTGCGTCGGCTGGCGGAAGGTTGGTGGTCCCTGGGCGGCAAGACCTCCTCGGGCCTGGGTCGGGCTCGGTTGCAGGAGCTGACCCGCGAACGCCTGGACCTGGCCGACCGGGGGACCCTGATCGCCTACTTGCTCGACGAGCCACCACCGGCTGGAGGCCTGGAAAGTCTGCTCGGGCCGGAGGGTGCGTGGGCGGAGCCCGGGTCGCACCTTCCTCACGCGGCCGGAGCGGGTGAAGGCGGCTGGGCGCAGGTGGCGATCCGCCTGCGGCTCCACTTCCCCTGGGGCTTCCTGGTCAACGACCCGGGAGAGTCGGCCATCCGGGGCAAGGACCACAGCTTCACGCGCCGGCCGGACGGCACTCCCCTGCTGCCCGGCAGCTCGCTGCGCGGAGCCCTGCGCAGCCACGCCGAGCGCATCCTGCGCACGCTCGCCGGGGATGGCGGTGCCTGCGACCTGCACCGCAAGGGCAAGGCGTGCCATGAGCGGGTGCTGAAGGTGAACGAAGACCGGGCGAAGGACAAGGCCCTGACGTTCGACGACGAGCTGAAGCTGCTCTGCCCGGCCTGCCGATCCTTCGGCTGCGGCCGGCTGGTCTCCTCCATCAAGGTGACGGACTTCCAGGCCGTGCCGGGCCACGGGGGGCAGGAGTTGCACCACGAGTTGGTGGCGATCGACCGCTTCACCGGCGGCGCCGCCGAGGGCTTCAAGTTCGACGCCGAGGCCGCCGAAGGGGCTTGCCTCGAAGGGGAGATCCGCCTCGACCTGCGCACCGAGCGCCTGGAACCCTGGGGCCTGGGCCTCCTGGCCCTGACCCTGCGCGACCTGCTGCGGGGCGAGATCCCCCTCGGCTTCGGCACCGCCAAGGGCTTGAACGAGGTGGAAGTGAGCGTGCGAGAGGTGGCGATCTTCCGTGCGGCGGCCACGTCCGCTCTGGCTCTCGGGTGCCTGCCGGCAGAACCCGGAACCCACCGCTGGCACCTGGAAGGGACTGCGGGCGACCCGGAGACGGTGATCGCCGCAGCGCAGCGCCTCTTCGAAACCGAGGCCCAGGGCTGGGTGACGGCGCTCCACGATCACCTCGGCCGGACCACCAACACGACCCAAGCCCAGGAGGCTGCCCCATGAGCCGAGATCCCGACCGCCCCGACTTCGGTCTGAAGCCGCTCGCCTTGTCACTCGCTGCCCGGCCCGTCTCCACCCTGGCCGAGGGCCTGGCGATCCTGCCGGCCACCGCCGCTCTCTGGGGCTTCACGGCCACCCCGGCCCAGGCTCGCTTGGCCAGGAAACCGGCCGCGGAGTGGCAGGCCCTGCTGCCGACCCTGCACCTGCTGGAAGCAAGGCTGTTCTCCCCAGAGGTGGACTTCCGCTGGCTCGGTGGCCAGGGGGTGGTGCTCTCGGACGGCGGTGCGGGAGGTGAGCGCGTCGCCGGCCCGGGCCCCGACTGGTACACCCGCGAGCGCTGGTGCCGGCTGTGGGGGGAGCACCTCGAAGGCAAGGGCTCTTGGTACGAGCAGCGGATCCCGGACCCGATCGTCTACCAGGGCCTGCCGGCCGACCCCGAGCACCGCAACCCGTTCGTGGTGCTGCGGGAGTACGTGCGGGGGGGAGTGGTGGAGCACGTGCGGTTTCTCACCGTCGAAGGGAGTGAGCGATGAGCTGGATGAAGGGCACGATCGAAGAGTTCAAGGGAGACCCGGCAAAGCACGCACACCACCGCAAGGTGAAGACCGAGCCGAACCAGCCGTTCGAGAAGATGCACTATCTGGAGGTCGAGAAAGCCCTCGCAGCCGGTTACGCCGAGGCGGAGCTGGGCCAGGGCAAGACGATCGAGTTCCGGGGCGGCCCGGGAGCCAAGGGTCCAGTTGTCGTGGAGGTGAAGCCGCCCGAGCGTGTGGTGCGGACGCTTGGACCGGCACCGGCGGCCAGCGACGACGAATTCCACAACCCCTACCACTTCCTGCCTCTCGCGCCGCCGCCTGTGGGGACCCTACAGCCGGTGGCCGCTCTGCTCGAAACAAACACCTTTCACGATCGGTTCTGCGCCGACCGCTTCACCGGCCGTCTGGTCTGCCAGGTGACGACCGAGGGGCCGATGGTGATCGGGGGGCGGCAGGAGAAGTCGCCCGAAGGCGAGAAGCGCGAGACGGAGGTGCAGCCGTTCACGCTGCCCGACCCGGAGAAGCCAGGCGAGCGGCGCCCGGCCATCCCCGCCAGCACGCTGCGCGGCCTGATCTCGAACCTCTTCGAGGCCGCGACCGGCTCGGCGATGCGGGTGCTGCCGGAGCGAGAGTTCACGCGGAGAGCGGACTTCCAGAAGGACTTCCTTTCGGAGATCGGTATCGTGCGCCGCCACAACAGCGCGCTAATGCTCCAGCCCCTGACGATCTCGACCGATGAGATGACCAGGCTCTGTGCCAGCGGCAAGAGCATCAACCCGCACCGAGCGCGCATCGTCTTGAACGGCTACGAACACCCAAAGGGCGCCAAGCAGACGACCGCGAGCGCCTTCCTCGGGGCAGCCGCGCCGCGTAGCGCGTCGGCCTCGAACCAACAGGACTTCTGGTACGTGCGCCTAGATAGGGTGACACCTCACGAGAAGCGGACTCGAAGCCGAGACGGCCTGGGAAGGCTGCTGGCCTGCATCGGTCTTGACCTGCCGTCTGGAGAAGCCCCGATCCCGCATGACGTGTGGACGGCCAAGCCCGAGCCGGAGCGGAGTCTCTACACCCGCGGTTTGCTGTTCATCTTCGGTCTGAACGGCAGCAAAGCCAAGAATCTGCCCCCGGAAAAGAAGCATGAGTACTTCATCCCGTACTCTGCAACGCAGGAAGCAGCGACCAGTGGGTTCTTCCCGATCCCTTCCGCAGTTCTCGAGGATTTCGAGAGGATCGCCCGGAGTGCCGCGGCTTTGCCAAGAGGCGGTGAGGACGAGGACTTCCCCTACGTGCCCGCTGGCAGGAAGCCCCTCGATGAGGAGCACGGCTGGCGGCCCGAGGAAGGAGATGTCTTGTACTTCAAACGGGACGGGACGGGTAGGAGTATTGCTCACTTATCATTCTCGTCGATCTGGCGACGGAGCGTCGAAGGCTCACTTCACGGTGCCGTCAAGAAGGTCGATGCCGAGCTCGTACCGTTCGACGAGGGCCGCCAACAGGTCACCCTCGCCGAGCAGGTCTTCGGGTTCGTGGAGCAGCGCAAGGAGACAGGAGAGGAAGGCGCCCGTGCACTGGCCGGTCGAGTGCGCTTCTCGCACGGCTTGGCCTGCTCGAATTCGGACACGCGGGCACATGGATGGTGCCTGTTCGACGCTCCTCGCACACTCAGAATCCTGGCTTCTCCCAAGCCGCCGAGTCCATCGCTTTACTTCGGCCAGCACGGCCACGTCTCGAAGATGGACCTGAGTCTAGAGAAGCACTTCCCCGCGGGCCGGAAGGTCTACCTCCATCACCGAGACCCCAAGGAACCACCGGCCTACTGTGACCAGCCGGAGGAGGCGAAGCGCCACTTGCACTTGAAGGCCAACCCAGTCCGCCCCGGGGTGAGCTTCCTCTTCCACATCGACTTCCAGAACCTGACCCGACCCGAGCTGGCCCTCCTCTGCTTCGCCCTGCGGCCCTCCGAGGCGTTCCGCCACAAGCTCGGCCTGGGCAAGCCGCTGGGGCTGGGAACGGTGGAGATCGAGCCTGCTGTGCTGGGGTTGGTCGATCCCACCAGCCGCTATTCCGCCATTGGCCTATTCGGGCCGAAGTACGCCGCGCTCGACGGCATGTGGTGCGATGACACCCTCGAGCCCTTTCTGGAAGCTCGCTACCGCCACGAGAGGATCGATCCTGCAGGGCTGGAAGAGGACGACCGCTTCTCGAAGATCGCCGAGCTGCTGCAGGAGGGCCGTCGCTGGGTCAGAGAGAGGGCGCCCTCGGTCGCTGGCACGCTCGAAGTGATCGGGGATCCCCGGCAGGTCCGGGCCGAGGTCAGCTATCCGCTGGTCGCGGTGCAGCAGGGAGACAGCGAGCACTTTCAGTGGTTCGTGGCCAACGAGACCCTCGCTCGCACCGACCGCAAATATCGTGAGAAGGCCGGCTTGCTCGATCCTCAGTGCCTCCAGCCGATAGAAGTCGGCAAGAAGCTCCCCACTCTCAAGAGGCTGCCCGACGCCGACGAGCTCAACAAGCGGATCAAAAAGGCCAAGGACGAGCTGCACAACCGATGAGGTTCGTCGTCGCCTACGACATCTCCGACGACAAGAAGCGCACCAAGGTCGCCGAGATGCTGCAGAACTTCTTGACCCGCGTCCAGCTCTCGGTGTTCGAGGGCGACCTCGAGCCCGCCGTGCTGGCGCGGGTGGTGAAGAAGGCGCTGCCCTTGCTCGACGTCGAGACGGACAGCATCCGCGTCTACCGCCTGTGCGGCACCTGCGCGCCGCGGGTGGACGTCTACGGCGCGGGCGTCAAGATCCGCACCGACGAGGTCACCATCCTGTGAGCAGGCCATGAGCTTCCTCGAAGAGCTGGCCGCCCCCGCCACCCTGCGGCGCGCCTGGGACAGCGTGGCCGCCAAGCGCGGCGTGCCGGGCATCGACCGCGTGTCGATCGACGACTTCCGGCGTGACCTCGAAGCGAACCTCGCCAAGCTCTGCCAGGAGATCACCCAGGGCAAGTACCGGGCCCTGCCGGTCAAGCGCCTTCGCCCGGCGTTTCTCGCCACTTCGGATCGTGCCCTGGTGGTGCCGGCCGTGCGCGACCGTGTGGTGCAGCGGGCCATTGCTGACCTGCTTTCGCCCCACGTGGAGCCCCTGCTCTCGCCGGCCTGCCGGGCCTTTCGCAAGGGGGCCTCGGCCATGGCCACGGCCGAGGAGGTGGGCCGGTGGGTGCAGACGGACACCCCTTGGGTGCTGAGAGCGGACGTCAAGGGCTTCTTCGACCACATCCAGCCCGAGATCCTGCTCGCCAAGCTGGCCCCCTTGGTCGATGAAGCGGGCCTGCGCTTCCTCGGGCGTATCGTGCGCTGCCGGGTCTTTGACCACGACCAAGTGGCCGAGATGGTGGTGGGCATCCCCCAGGGCTCGCCGCTCTCGCCGCTGCTCGCCAACCTCTACCTGGCCGACCTCGACCGCGAGCTCGCGGCCGAGCATCCCCGCTACCTGCGCTACTGCGACGACCTGATCTTGCTCGAGGCCGAGAAGGCCCGGCTGGAGGCCGCGCTCACCCGCCTGGAAGAACTGCTGGGCCCCCTGGGCCTGACGCTGAACGAGGCCAAGAGCCGCCTGTGCCGGGCCGAGGACGGCTTCGTGTTCCTGGGCTACCACTTCGGCCCCACCGGCCGGGGCCCGGCGGTCAAGGCGATCGAGGCCCTGCACTTCCGCCTGGGGGAGATGGAGGGCTCCGGGAACCTCGATCCTGCCGAGCTGGACGCTCTCCACCGCGGCTGGACCAACTACTTCGGGGACCACCCGGAGGTGTGGAGCGGCTCCGCGCTCGGCATCCTGGCCCTGCTGCGCGCCGGGCACCCGCCCGCCGGGCGGGAGAGCTGGATCGCCGACCTGCTCGACGCCCGCCGGCGACTGAGTCCCGCTCCCGGCCCCCTGGCCCTGGCGCTCGCCCAGGCCTGGCAGGGCGCCGGACACGAGGAGCAGGCCTGGCTGGAGCTCGCTGACTTGCCCGAGCCGCCGGCCGAGCTGGTGCAGCGTTGGGCGGAGACCTTGAGGGTGCCCGAAGAGGGGCTCCGCGGCGCCTTGCCTCGCCTCAGCGGCCCGCGGGCCGAGCGGCGCGGGGCCCTCGCCGAGGTGGCGGCCGAGCTGGGCCGCTTCGACGCGGCGGCGAAGCTCTCCGGGCTGGCCCTCGCGGCCCGGGAGGCCGAGGCGGCACGGGAGCGCAGCGGGCCGGCGTGGCTCGACCCGGACGAGGGGGACCTCGACCTGCTGCTCGGCTTCTTCCAGGGCCGCGAGGGGGTGCACGCGGTGGAGTCGGTGGCCCGCGGGGGACACCGCACCTTCGTGCCCGTCCAGCGCGCCTTGCTGCCGGAGGATTGGCGAGCCCACCTGGCCGGAGAGAAGACCCTCGCCCTGCCCCTGATTCGTGCCGGCAACACCTGCCTGCTGGGCGTGCTCGACGTGGACCTCGAACGCAAGGCCCTACTCGAGACCCCGGGCCAGGCCGAGGAGCTGCTCGGCCGCGCCCTGGCCGCGGCGTTGCGGCTGCGCGCCGAGCTGGGGCGCCGCGGGGTGGAGTGCCTGCTGGAGCTGTCCGGCGCCAAGGGCCACCACCTGTGGATCCGGCTCCAGGAGCCGCTGCCCGCCGCACGGCTGCGGCGGTTCCTGCTCGCGGTGGTGGCGGCGGCCGGGCCGCTGCCCGAGGGGGTGCGGGTGGAGGAGTTTCCCAACCGCGATCGGTTGCGGCCGGAGGAGTGGCGGCCTTGCGTCAAGCTGCCCCTGGGCGTTCACGGCAAGACCGGCCGGCGCTGCGAGTTGCTCGACGGCCAGGGCAAGCCGTTGGTCGAGCCTCTCGAAGCGATCCGCAGCTTGAGGCGGGCGGCCCCCGAAGCCCTGCTCGCCGAGGGAGCAGGTGCCGTAGAGACCCCGGAGGCTCCGCCCCCGGCGGTCGACCCCGAGCTCGGGCCGCGGGCTCGCAAGATGATCGAGGGCTGCCACGTGCTCGGCTACCTCGCCCGGCGGGCACGGGAGACCTCCTACCTCAATCACCGCGAGCGCAGCTCCCTGCTGTGCACCCTCGGCCATCTGGGCGAGGAGGGGGCGGCAGCCCTCCACTCGATCATCCGCCACACCTACAACTACCGGCGGGACGTGACCCAGCGCCACATCGAGAGGCTGCCGGCCTTTCCCATGTCCTGCCCCAAGCTCAAGGAGATCCACCCCCAGGCGGCGGCCCTCGGGACCTGCTCGTGCGACTTCCGCATCCGCGGCAAGGGCTACCCGACACCCTTGCTGCTGGCCCTCAAGCCCTCCCAGATCCCGGCCTTCCAGCCCCGCGCCAAGGAGACTCCGGCCCCGGTCTCTCCTTCCGCCAAGCCAGCGGAGAGCGTGCCGAGCCCGGCTTCCGAGGCCGAGGGCCAAGTCCAGCGCATCGCCGAGCTGAAGCGCCAGCGCCGCAGCCTGGAAGCGGCCATCCTCCGCACCGAGCAGGAGCTGGGGCAGCTGTTCGAGCGCGCCGGGACGGATCGCCTGGCGCTCGCCCTGGGAGTGTTGAAGCGGGTGGCCCGCGCCGAGGGCGAGGGCTGGGACTTTCTGATCGAGGTGTGACGATGCGCCTGCTCTACTTGACCGACCCCCACGCCCAGGTGCGCCGCAAGGACGAGCACCTGGAGGTCTGGGAGGGGGAGAAGAAGCAGGCGAACGTCCCGCTGCACGAGCTCGAGCGGATCGTGGTCTTCGGGGCAGTGCCGTTCACGCCGCAGGCGTTCGCACTGCTGCTGGACAAGGGGATCGACGTGTCCTTCCTCTCCGGCTACGGCAAGTACCGGGGCTCCCTGCTGGCGGCGGAGTCGAAGAACGTCTACCTGCGCCTGGCGCAGTACGAGCGCTTCCGCCATGGCAGCTTCCGGCTGGCTTTTTGCCGGGCGGTGGTGACGGCGAAGATCACGGCGCAGCTGAGGGTGCTCGCCCGGCACGCTCGCAGCCAGCGGGAGGGGGTCGAAGAAGGGGCGAGAACGGAGCTCGTGCAGCTCCTGAAGCAGGTGGGAGAAGCCGGAACGCCGGAGAGCTGCCAGGGAATCGAAGGCATCGCCGCCGCGGTGTACTTCCAGCAGTTCCGCCACATGCTCACGGCCTGCGAGTTTCCGGGCCGCAAGCAGCGGCCGTCGACCGACCCGGCCAACGCCCTGCTGAGCCTGGGCTACGTGATGCTGGGCAACGAGATTGCGAGCCTACTCGAGGCGCTGGGGCTCGACCCGGCCGTGGGCTTCCTCCACGGCCTGCGCTACGGCCGCCAGTCCCTCGCCCTCGACCTCGTGGAACCCTACCGCCAGCCGGTGATCGACCGCCTGACGCTGCGCCTGCTCAATCTCAAGCAGTTCACGGCCAAGGACTTCGAGGGCGGTGAGAAGGGGCTGCGCCTGGTGCCGGAGGCCCTGAAGCGCTACCTCGACGAGTACGAGAAGCACCTGCGTTCGCCGAGTGAGGGGGCGGGGACTGCCTCGTGGCGAGAGCGGTTGAAGGGCCAGGTGGAAGGGCTGCGCACGATGGTGATGAACGACCAGGTGGAGGCGCTGTGGGTTTGGGACGGCTGAGCCGGCGAGGGCCCGCCAAACCTCCCGGGACCCCGAAAAGGGGGGGAGGTTTGGCGGTGGTGGCAAATGGAGGCCAAGTCTCTTAGAATGATGGCGTTAGATTGCAGTGAGAGCGTCGGCCTCGGGCCCCCGATGCAAGATTCGCGGGACGGCCCGAGGAGGTTTGGCGTAACGGCAGTGCAAGGCGCTGAAAAAGCGCGACTTACGGGCGCCACGGTGGAAACCGGCGCCGGTCCCTTCGGGGAATTGCGACACTTTGACTGCCGTCAGCTGGGTCATAGCTTTCCTCCCGTGGAAACCGGCGCCGGTCCCTTCGGGGAATTGCGACACGCACACCCACAGAAACGTGGTCATCGCGTTCTCCTTCGTGGAAACCGGCGCCGGTCCCTTCGGGGAATTGCGACATGATGAGGAGCGGTGGCAGGTCGGGCTTCACGCGCGGCGTGGAAACCGGCGCCGGTCCCTTCGGGGAATTGCGACATTCGCACTCACGATCCATTTCATTGTCGTTCTCCTCGTGGAAACCGGCGCCGGTCCCTTCGGGGAATTGCGACACTCGGCTAGGCCGGCCTCGCGAAGTATGATCCGCGAGGGTGGAAACCGGCGCCGGTCCCTTCGGGGAATTGCGACATCACCTTTTCCCCGCCAATACTTTTCATTTTTTCTCGTGGAAACCGGCGCCGGTCCCTTCGGGGAATTGCGACACTGATGGCGGCGAACGAGCGTTCGATGTAACCGATGTGTGGAAACCGGCGCCGGTCCCTTCGGGGAATTGCGACATGTTGCTCCGCTTGGCCGCCCTGACCGCCTGGATCCGCTCGTGGAAACCGGCGCCGGTCCCTTCGGGGAATTGCGACACGCTTGTGACGCTCGAGGTCGAACTCGAGCAAGATTCGTGGAAACCGGCGCCGGTCCCTTCGGGGAATTGCGACACTCCCCGCCATCTTTCAGCAGGTGGACGGAGTACCGGGTGGAAACCGGCGCCGGTCCCTTCGGGGAATTGCGACATGATCTTGAACTCCCGGAAGTTGGTGATCGCCGGGAGAGTGGAAACCGGCGCCGGTCCCTTCGGGGAATTGCGACAACGATAGAGAGGCCAGCTCCTAGGGCAGCCAACCCCCGTGGAAACCGGCGCCGGTCCCTTCGGGGAATTGCGACACCTCGTACGCCTTCACCAGCTCGTCGGTGCGCATAACGTGGAAACCGGCGCCGGTCCCTTCGGGGAATTGCGACACGTGAGACGGATTCCGTCACTGGATTCTGCGGCTGTTGTGGAAACCGGCGCCGGTCCCTTCGGGGAATTGCGACACCGTCACTGGATTCTGCGGCTGTTCCGGTGTACCCGGGTGGAAACCGGCGCCGGTCCCTTCGGGGAATTGCGACACCCTTCACGGTCAGACCGGTCTTGTTGAAACGCGGCTCGGTGGAAACCGGCGCCGGTCCCTTCGGGGAATTGCGACACTCGCCGACGTCCTTGAAGACGGTGGCCTCGAGGGGCGTGGAAACCGGCGCCGGTCCCTTCGGGGAATTGCGACACGACAGGGGCGGGGGCGGTGCTGGTCATGGGAAGTCTGTGGAAACCGGCGCCGGTCCCTTCGGGGAATTGCGACACCTTCGCCCACCTCGACCACTCGGAGAAGAGTTCCTGTGGAAACCGGCGCCGGTCCCTTCGGGGAATTGCGACACCTCCTCGAGCAGTGAGTACACCCGAGGTTTTCCAGGGTGGAAACCGGCGCCGGTCCCTTCGGGGAATTGCGACACTGTTGTGAAACGATGGGGGGGAGGACACGACGCCGCCGTGGAAACCGGCGCCGGTCCCTTCGGGGAATTGCGACACAGGATGTCGGTCGCCAAGGCGGTAGGGCCGTCGTAGCGTGGAAACCGGCGCCGGTCCCTTCGGGGAATTGCGACCGTCGGGTCAGACGATTGAGCACGTTCATGGCGTCCTGTGGAAACCGGCGCCGGTCCCTTCGGGGAATTGCGACACGAACTCGTCCTTGATCTTGGCCATTGTGGCCTCCGTGGGTGGAAACCGGCGCCGGTCCCTTCGGGGAATTGCGACTTCAGCCGCGCAAGCAACCTCCAGGGCTTGCGCCATGTGGTGGAAACCGGCGCCGGTCCCTTCGGGGAATTGCGACACCCTACTACACCGACACCGAGTACCCCGATCAGGATCAAGTGGAAACCGGCGCCGGTCCCTTCGGGGAATTGCGACATGAGCTCAGCGGCCATGTTGGCCGCCGCTCTGGCGCAGGTGGAAACCGGCGCCGGTCCCTTCGGGGAATTGCGACACCATTTTCCGGAGGGGCTTCTCAAGAGGTCCTCTAGCAGGTGGAAACCGGCGCCGGTCCCTTCGGGGAATTGCGACACATCCACCCCAGCCGGAAGTCTTGTGGGGATTTAACCCGTGGAAACCGGCGCCGGTCCCTTCGGGGAATTGCGACACGGAATCCTCACTACGCCGTTGCCCCCGAAATCCTCGCGTGGAAACCGGCGCCGGTCCCTTCGGGGAATTGCGACACGGCCGGAAGTGTGGGTGCCGATCGTGCCGACCACGGGTGGAAACCGGCGCCGGTCCCTTCGGGGAATTGCGACACTGAAGACCGGGCCGCCGAGGCTCGGCATGATCCCCAGTGGAAACCGGCGCCGGTCCCTTCGGGGAATTGCGACATCTCGTTAGCCAAGGTGACCTGCTCGGCCACATCGGCGTGTGGAAACCGGCGCCGGTCCCTTCGGGGAATTGCGACAAGCGAGTTGGCTGGCGCAGGCAGATCGTCGTCCAGGTGGAAACCGGCGCCGGTCCCTTCGGGGAATTGCGACAACATAATGACCGCAGCGATGACCACCAAGGCGAGAGGTGGAAACCGGCGCCGGTCCCTTCGGGGAATTGCGACATCTTGGGTCCGGACCGGTCGTACTTCCGGTCGGTGAGTGGAAACCGGCGCCGGTCCCTTCGGGGAATTGCGACATTGATCTTGTCGACCTGGAGCATGAGATCCCCCAGGCCGTGGAAACCGGCGCCGGTCCCTTCGGGGAATTGCGACAATTGCAGGCCCGTTGCCGGGTCCTTTTCCCACCCGGTGGAAACCGGCGCCGGTCCCTTCGGGGAATTGCGACACGACACGGGTGGCTCCGCCGAAGGCCAGGGCCAATGTGGAAACC
>DASUEU010000078.1:0-86034 GCA_036274895.1 Thermoanaerobaculia bacterium
GACCTCGCGGCCCACCGCGGCGAGTGGGTTGAACCGGTGTCGACGAACTACCGCGGCTACGACGTATGGGAACTGCCGCCGAACGGGCAGGGCATCGCCGCGCTGCAGATGTTGAACCTGCTCGAGCCCTATGACCTGAAGTCGTACGGCTTCGGCAGCGCCGAGCATCTGCACCTGGTGGTGGAGGCCAAGAAACTCGCGTTCGCCGATCGCGCGCGCTGGTATGCGGATCCCGGCTTCCATCCGGCGCCGGTGGCGAAACTGGTATCGAAGGACTACGCGCGCGAGCGCGGTGCGCTGATCACGATGGAGCGCGCGTTGCGCGAGGCGCAGCCCGGCACGCCGAAGCAGCTCGACGAGGGCGACACGATCTATCTCACCACCGCCGACAGCGACGGCATGATGGTGTCGCTGATCCAGAGCAACTACCGCGGCATGGGCTCGGGGGTGGTGGTGGAGGGCTGGGGCTTCATTCTCCAGGACCGCGGCGAGCTGTTCACCTTCGAGGAAGGGCACCCCAACGTCTACGCGCCCGGCAAACGCCCCTTCCACACCATCATCCCGGGCTTCGTTACCCGCGGCGGCAAGCCCTGGCTGTCCTTCGGGGTGATGGGCGGCGCCACCCAGCCCCAGGGCCAGGCGCAGATCCTCTTGAACCTGATCGACTTCGGGATGAACCTGCAGGAAGCCGGGGACGCGCCCCGCATTCTCCACGAGGGCTCCTCGGAGCCCACCGGCGAGCGGATGGAGGGCGGCGGCCGGGTGCTGCTCGAGTCGGGCTTCGGGTGGGAGACGATCCGTGCCTTGAAAGGCCGAGGCCACGACGTGGCCTGGAGCCTGGGCGACTACGGCGGTTACCAGGCCATCCTCTACGACGCGGCCAACGAGGTGTACGTCGGAGCGTCCGAGTCGAGGAAGGACGGCCAGGCGGCGGGGTATTGAGGGGGAAATGAGGAGGGCGGCCACGGGGGGCCGCCCCTACGAAAGCGTTGCCACGCGGGCGTAGGGGCAGGCCCCTGTGCCTGCCCCTCTTGGCCGCCTCACGGCACCGTCAACGACCAGGCGCTGGTGTTGCCGCTCTCGAAGCCGTCGAGGAAGACCGGCGTCCAGAACTGGGCGGTCAGCTCGGTCGGCGTGCCCGGCTTGAACAGCCCGATGGTGTGCACCGTGGTGCCACCCGGGGGGCTGGTGGCGTCGAACCAGAAGTTGAACATCGAGGCCCAGCGCAGCGCGTTGGCGTTGGCGTTGGTGGCGTGGGTGTCGGTGAACCAGCTCACCTGCCCCGGTGTGGCGGTGTCGATCGTCCAGGCGGTGGTGGCGAACGGTTCGCCCGAGTGGTGGTTGATCTGGGCCGTGCCGGCGTTGGTGATGGTGGCGCCGCTGGGGAACTCGACCGTGAAGCTGCGCGCCGAACGGTCCGAGTTCAGGTTGTGTAGGGCGTACTCGTAGTGCCAGACGCCGCCGCCCAAGTCGATCACCTTGCGCGCCAGGTAGAAGCGCTCGACCGGGCTCGCGGGAACGTCCACCGCCATCACCTCGACCGTGGGGTCGATCGTCGGCCAGGCCATGATGGCCGGCTGCAGGCGCATCGTGCTGCCCGAGAGGCTGAGGTTGAAGGTCCCGGAGTTGACCGTAACCTCGCGCCAGGAAGCGTTGTTCAGGGCGTTGCCGAACTGGGCGTCGTCGCGCGCGATGTAGTGCCCCTCGATGAAGTAGCGGGTGGTCGTGGGCGTCGGCTCGAGGTCGGTCTGCAAGACCTGGATCCGCTGGTCGATTGCGGTCGAGAAACCAACGTTGGTCCTCGGCCACACGAAGATGCCGGTAGAAGCATTGACCTCCGACTTCAAGCCGAGAGGCTGGGAGCCGTTCAAGCTCGAGCCGTAGGGGTCGGTACAGCCCACGCCCAGCTGGTTGCCGCCAAAGGGCGGCGGGGCACAGCTGCCGTCTCCGCACTGAGCATCGGAGTTGGCCAGTGCCGTGAAACCATGCTTCAGCCAGCCCATGCCGATCTGTTGGAAGCGGTTGTCCTTCAGGCGATAGATGTTCTGGGCGATGACCGGGTGCTCTGCCGAGGTCACCCCTGGAGCACAGCCCGAGGCCTGGTCGCACCAGTTGAGGGGGGTATCGCCGGTGTTGCAGGAAGTGGTGCCCACCGAGTAAGCGCGGATCCCCCCGACGTTGCCGTAGTTGGACGTGCCGCTCAAGAAATGGACGGTGACGTCCGGGCCGATGGTACCGGCGCCGGCGCCGGAGGTGAACAGGGCGGTACCGGCCGCGGCCAGGACCACCAGGGCGGCGATCAAGAGGCGCCGTCCCTTACCAGCATCAGATCGGGTCATGTGCTTTGCTCCCTAGCTCGGTCCAAGAAAGGCCCCTCGGGGCCGTGAACATTCCTTCAACCTAGGGTGAAACTCCGCCCGCCCCCGCCAATTGCTCCATCAGACCCCGGGCTTCGGCCAGGGTTGGGTCGAGCTGCAGGCTCTTCCTGAGCTCGACCAGGGCTTCAGCCCGGCGGCCTGCTTCGAAAAGCGCCCTCGCCAGCAAGTAGTACGTGGCGGCATCGTCCGAGGCTTGCTCGAGAGCCCGCCGGAAGTGCCCGATGCTCTCCTCGTAGCGGCCCACGCTGGCGAGCAGGCCGGCGAGGTTCTCACGCGCTTCCAGGTGCGCAGGATCGAGCGCGAGCACTCTTTCGAACAGGACGATGGCCTCGGTGGTCTGACCTTGCAGGGCGTGAATCAGCGCTCCATTGTAGAGCAAATCGGGATTGTCTTGCACTCGGGCCAGACCGCGACCCAGCACTTCCTTGGCGCCCTCCAGGTTGCCGGCCTGGGCGAGGACCAGCGAGAGGTTGGCGTAGGGCTCCGGGCGGTCGGGCGCCAGGGCGATCACCCGCTCGTAGTGGGCGACGGCGTCGGCCAGTTGGCCCGCCTCGAAGCTCAAGCGGCCGAGGATCTGGTGCATCGAGGCCGGATCCTCGTCCCGGGCCAGGGCGCGCCGGGCCCAGGCGGCGGCTTCGGCGGAAGAGCCTTCGAGCAGGTGCACCCAGGCCAGCTGCGAGGCGTTGCCGAGAGTGGCGAAGAGGCCCAGTCTCTGGACCCGCTCGAGCCGCCGGCGGGCTTCGGCGACCTGCTCGCGTTGCTGCCCGGTGAGGGTGAGCGGCAGGGCGGCGAGATCCACGGAGGCGAGCCGCAGGCCGCCCAGGGGGCGGGTGGCGCGCTCGGCGCGGAAGGTCTCGACGCGGTGCCAGCCGCTGTGGGCCCAGAACAGGGCGAGGAGACCGAGCCCGGCGAGGGTCCAGCGGCCGGTGGAGGTGACCCGGCCGCCGGCCTTGAGCACCTGGCGGTAGAAGAACACGTCCCCCTTGGTCAGCAGCCGCCAGCCGATCAGGGCGGCGTAGGCCAGCAGCCCGGCGACGCCCAGGGACATCAGGAAGGGCACGGTGCCGTAGAGGCCGCGGAAGGCCAAGAACGCGGCCAGGAACGCCACGCCGAGCACGGCCTCCTCGGCCCAGGAGAGGGGTCGCTTGGGCTTGGTGGGCTGGGCCACCCGTGGCTTGGCGAACAGGGGCAGGGGACCGGCGCCGTAGTAGAGGGCACCGTTCGGGCAGACCGACACGCAGTCCAGACACTTCATGCAGCCGCTCGAGACCACCATCCCCCAATCCCGCACCTCCTCGTGGACCCGCACGTTCGAGGTGCAGGAGGCGGTGCAATGGCCGCAGCCCTGGCAGGCATCGGTGACCCGGATGCGCAGGGGAGAGAGCTTCTCGGCCACGCCGAAGATCGCCCCGTAGGGGCAGGCGTAGGCACAGAAGCCCTTGGCGCCCAGGAAGTAGATGACCACGAAGCCGCAGATCAGGAAGGTCAGCACGCCGATCACCCAGCCCGGAAAGGTGGCCCAGAACTGCGAGGTGGTCAGCTCCCAATCGAGGTGGCCGAAGGAGTCGCCGATCCACAGGCGGTAGGCGGCCGGCCAGAGGAACATGTAGCAGAAGGCCAGGCCGGGCACCAGGACGAGCACCCGGGAGCGTAGGGGCTTGGGGCGGATGCCGGCCTTGACCAGCAGGTGGCGACAGAGGTCTTGGAGGGCCACCAGGTGGCAGGCCCAGCCGCAGAAGAAGCGACCGAAGATCGCAGTCGAGAGGATCATCGCCGCGAAGAAGATCAGCCCGGCGTTGATCACGCCGGAGCGGGCGAAGGCCATCGCCTCGGAGGGCTCGACGGGGGTCAGCGTGGTACCGGCGGTCAACCAGTGGGCAAGGTGGGCGGCAATGGCCAGGTGCACCACCACCAGCACCGCCGCCCGCCACTTCGACGAGCGCGAGGTCTTCATCTTCGCGGGTGGCGGATCCGCCGGCAGGACCTTGAGCGAGGCTCGGGCCATGGCGGGTCAGCCTAGCGTGAAGGCCCAGTCCCTGTCACACGGCCCCGAGGCTCTCTGGCACGCTCACCGTCAGCGCTCGCCTTCTCCAGCCGGGAGGTAGATAGAGGTCAAGCCGGCTAGAATGGTCTCCTGGATCGACTCAAGCGGTGCGGGGGGGGCGTCGAAGAGCCGTGGAAGGGTCCTAGCCAGCAGCCTCTCGAGGTCGAAGAAGCGAAGGATGTCTGCGGCTCGACGGAACTTCGGCTCGCTTCCTTCCTTGGGGTCAAGGATCGCGTTAAGGGTCTTGGAGTAGTCACTGAAGACTTCGCTCTCAGCGTCATAGAAGCCACGGGCCTTCTCGGGTTCGACGGGCGCAAGGTCCAACTCCGACTGGATCTGATTGGTCCGGAACAACCGTCGCGAGACCGGCAGGCCCCGCTTCTGGCGGGCTCGCCTAACATCCACCTCCGAGGACAGCAGGCTCGATACGAGCATCCAGCCGGTCTCAGGGACGAGCGCTGCACGAACGATCCCGAGGGAGTAGAGATCGACGTTTGAGATCCCGGGGCACTCTACGTCGGTACCTGGTAGTTGTGTAATATGAAACCCAAGGGGATGCCTCTTCGCCTCATGCCTCCGCTGAATCCCACTCGGGAGCAGTTGCACCTTGCTAAACCAACGCCGAGCGAAGACTGACTCGTGGTAGAGGCCGCCTCGATTGGGATTGGGAACGGCAGCCTTATCTGCGGCCTTAGCATGGGCTCCGCTTAGGTGAACCATCTGGCACAGCAAGTCGGCTGCGGCGCGGAATGCTGGATCGCGGAGCCAATCGCATAGTGCCTTGTGTGTCTCCTCCTGCGACAGCTTGAGCCAGTCCACGGCAGGGGCCCAGCCGAAGGTCCAGCAGAGTTCGAAGAAGAAGCTAACGAACTGCTTTGCATCGGTCACCGTGTTCGGGATTACAAACAGGTGGCGAATTTCACCTGAGGGCTCGAACTGCGGGATCAACTCGAGCAGATCAGCCCAGGTCCTGGGAGGGCTGGTACCGGCTAGGCTTGCACCCACCTTGCCCTGCTCGCCGCCTGGCTGGTGCACCAGGACGCCGACATCAGCGTAGAAAGGCACAAGGTACTTGGGCTCGTTGGAACTGTGCGGCTTGTGCTGAGCACGATCTGTCCACAAGAAGCCAGAGTCGAAGCGATCGCCGCTTCGCTCGATGATGTCCACAGGCACTTCGAGGAACACACCCCGATCGCGCAATTCCTCCATGACATAGTGCCGGAGCTCGACCAGCTTGAGGTTTGAGTGACCTGTTCCTGCATAGCCTTGGAAGCTCCAGTGACTTGGCTGCGGATTCTCCTTGGGCACCATGCGAAACACAAAGTTGTTCGGGTATCTCCCTCTGAAGTCCTCGAACGGTCCTTCGAGCACCTCGTGCTCTGAGCGGTTCTCAAAGAAAAGCTTGACGAACGGCAGCTCCTCGCGGACCTGCTCGCGCTCGCCTCCCAGCAAACCGACTCGTGGCCAACCTGCTTTGAGATCGATCGCGTAGCGGCCATCGCGCTGGGTCGGGACCTTTAGCCCGGTATCAAAGTTCCGGCCGCGGGACTTCAGTACTACGATGCCGGGCACGAGATGGTTGTATTGCTCCTGGAAGTTGAAGCCGACGATTGTGGAGAAAGCTTCGCTGGCGGGCAGGTCAAGCTCAGAATAGGAGGAGAAGACTCGCGGAGTTGTGTAGGAGATCAACGCTATGGCGTTAGTGAACTTGGCCAACAGCTCCAGGAACGACGTGAGGAACTGGGAGTGCTTGTCGCCGTGGCCGAAAGTGTGATGCAAGGCCGCCCAGCCATCGATGAAGACTCTCGTGAGCTTGGACTCGTCCCGCTCCAAGACCGTTACGAGAGTACCGAGCGCCTCCTCTGGAATCAGATCTGTGAGGCCGAAGTGTAGGCAGTCCCAGGACTGCGCTGCTCTGCCCAGTCGTTCTCTCCGGCTCTGAACGTCCTCTGGCTTGCGACCGAACGAAACGTAAACACTCCGTTCCCCTTCCGTCGCAGCTGAGAGGAACTGGGTGCCAAAGAGGAATTTCCCGGATCCGCTGGGGCCGAGGAGGAGCACCTGCTCACCGGCCCCAAAGGGGCCTTGCTTGGTATCGAAGAGCTCGTCGAATCCTTCGACTCCGGAAGGGACCGATCTTGGTTGGGAGGTTGACCCCTGCTCGCCGCCAGGGCTTGCTAGGCGGGTCGAACTCGGGCGCTGGCCGATGAGGCAAGCTATCGAGGGAAAGATCCGGAGTTCTGCTCGGCCCTCTGGAGGATCGACAGCCTGTAGTCGGAAGGCGTGGTTCCCGAGGTAGTAGTCGTGCCAACGGAGCTTCTCGATCTCGAAGCTCCGGGAGCGCGCCAGCGGGTCCAGCTTCACGCGGATGATGCCGTCCACGGCGTACTTGAGGGAAATATCCTCCGTCTGACGATGCTCCTCTGCGACCAAGATGGCAACAAGGCGCAACGCTTTGATCTGCTCGAGGAACGCGAACAAGCTCTTTCTGGATTCAGGATCAGGCCCGAGCACACTCAGGCCGTCGACGAAAAGCAAGTCGCCCTCGCGTAAAGTGAGCCCATACTGAGCGGCGATCTCCTGTGGGCCCTCTGACTTACCGATGCGGAAGCGGGCCGGGACCAGGTAGGCGGCTGCCTCCTCACCGGGCGTGAACGTGAAACCGTAAAGATCGCAAATGTGGTTGATCTGCTCGGGTTTCTCGACGAGAGACAGTAGGAGGGTCGTTATGGGCTCAGCAGTCGAGTCCCGACGACTGGAGAGCTCGAGATAGAACTGGTGGAGAAGGTGGAGGCCTAGAGTGGTCTTCCCGGCGCCCGGAGATCCCAGGAGGAGTAGAGCGAGGCCAGTCTGAAGCGTGAATCCGTCGAGGAGTGGGCTACCCCGCAGGATGGCGTGGAGGGCGTTACGGGCCGGATTCGAGGGGGCGAGGCCGCTGCCTTTCATGGCGATGGAAAGCTCCCACCAGGCGTCGAGTCACCCTGCGAAGGGCTGGGCATGAACATCCCGTTTCTTTGCTGAGTCCAAGTCGGATGGCTGGGGAGAGAAGGTCGCGAGACGGAGGCCGCCTGGGTCGTGATGCCCAGGCGCTGAAGCGATGCAATTCCCCTCTTCCTCAGCTGTTCCCAGTGCTCGCCGCGGCCGACTTGGTCGGTCTGCGGTTGGAGAGCCGCGAGGGCATCCTTGATTGCTTGGGTTGGTTTCCCTTGGAAAAGCGTCCGTAGCCTGTCCAGGTACCCGGAACCACGAAGGAGTGGTTCCTGGCTCGCTTGGAGGAGGACACTATCGAGTGCTTCGTCGGAGATGCGAGCGGCGAGCAAGTATGGCACGAGATCGATAGCACTGTCGGGACTACTTCGAGCGAGGGCTAGGTAGGCTGGAGGTGCTAGGTCAGGATCTGGAAGAAACGTAAGCCAGTAAGTGTGATCCTGATAGTCAAGTGAGTCGAGGTGATAGAGCAACTGTTGGCGCACAAGGATGCCGTGATAGGCGCGCACAGTTGGCTCAACTCGGTCGATCAGATCTCGAAGACGACTCGTGAGTTGCCTGAGCCTTAGGTGTGAGATCACGATACCGAGGCTTAGGGCAACGCCTGGAGGAATCGAGGCTTGATCAAGGGCGAGTAGCCCGCAGAGTACATGTTGAACGCAGCGTTCGATTCGCCGCTGGAACTCCTCGGACTTCGACCTCTCATACGCCCACCGGACCCACTCCCAAGGTGCAGCCGGTGAAGCGCCGGCAGGAGAAGCGGTCAGTGATGCAACGAGTCGCTCGTGTAGCGCCCCTTCACTCAGGTCTTCGAGCTCGGTGAGGATCTGCGTCCACCCGTCATCCCCTCTCTTCAAGAGGACCTCAGCACTAGCTGACGCGTCGCCATTGGACATGGAATGGTCTCTTCTTGGGGTTTAGGTGGACCACCTCGGGGAAGCCGGGTTTGTTGGTCGCGGTGTTATGCGTGAAGCCATAAGGTGGGCGTGGGTTTCGGTTGGCGCGAAAGCAGGGATTGGAGGCCGCCGAAAGCGCTGTCGGGACGTGAGCCACGGCAATGAGGCCGCGCGAAAACTCAAGATCCACAAGAGGGACATCCGCCGGGATGTGGCAAGTGAGGCCCAGGACGGTGCGGAGACGCTGTGCACTGTCCCCGACTGAAGGGTGATCGACCGGATCAGAGCCAACGCCACCTCCCGCAACCTCGACGAAGTAGGACCACACCCTGCCTCGCGTGGAGAGACATGTTAACTCAGTTGTCGTGCGCCCGCGAGTGTAGGTCCTTGCGTGCGGGGCCGTTGAGACGCCTGCGGGCGCCCGGAGGAGATCGAAGTGGCTCTCTGTGACCACTCGATGGAGCGTCGCCAAGTCGCTGGGGAGGCAAGCTCGCGGGCCAGCGAGGAAGAACCGCTTCCACCCGCAGACTGTGTCGAATCGCTCCTTCGCTGCCAGGCCGGATTTGGCAGCAAGGCGGGCGGTGCAGCTCCTTAGGAACCGACTCCAAGTCGTTGGTTCTACGAGCTTCTCTGTTTGGAGATTGCTGACTACCATACCGGGGTCCCTGCAATCCGGGAAAGAGCGGATGGTGTCGACCAGCCACTTCGGGAGGATAGGCATTGGTGCCTCTCACGCGCCTGGCTTGCGCTGCAATTGTAGGATTGCGCGATTCTGCTGCGTTCGAAGTTGCGGTGTCAAGGCCGAGTAGGCTGGGGCATCGGGCGTGGTTGTGACAGCGAGCCAAGGGGCGCTGCGGTATCTTCGCTTGGACGCTCAGATGCTCTTCGCAGCGACACGCTGGCTCCGCACCGCACTCGCCTTCCTCTTCCTCGCTCTCGCCCTCAGGGCCGCCGGGGAGCCGAGGAACCTCCGGCCCGGCCAGCCGCTCGTGGCCTCGTTGGCTCCCGGCCAGGAGCATCGCTGGCGGCTCGAGGCGACGGGAGAGGGGCCGTGGCGGCTCGGTGTCGCGCAGCGGGGGGTGGACGTGGAGCTCGAGCTGGTGGGGCCGGGCGAGGAGCGGCGCGCGGTGGACGGCCCCTTCGACCGGCTGGGTTGGGAGTCCTTGGTGGTCGAAGGGCCCACGGCCGGGATGGAGGTGGTGGTGCGGGCCGGGGAGGCGGGCGCTCCGGCCGGGGTGTACGAGCTGCGGCTCGAGACCTTGGCGCCCGCGGCCCTCGATGCCGAGCGGGCCTACTCGCGTGCCGGCGAGCGCTACGACCAGGGACAGCGGCGGGAGGCCCTCGCCGAGTACCTGCGCGCCCGGTGTGCCTTCGCAGACCGCGGGGATGCCGCGGCCGAGGCCCGCTCCCTCTACGCCGCGGCGGTGGTGGCGCGCCTGGCCGGCGAGAACGCCCAGGCCCGCGACCTCGCCGGGCAGGCCGTCGAGCAGTGGCGGCAGCAGGGTGACGCCGCCTTCGAGGCCAGCGCCGAGAACGAGCTCGGCCTCGCCATCTGGTTGCTGGGGGATCCCGCCGCCGCCCGGGAGCGCTTCGAGCGTGCCCGTGACTTGGCCGCGGGCGCGGGCTTCCCCTACGGCGAGGCGGTGGCCCGGGCCAACCTCTGCCTGCTCTACCTGTCTCGCGGCGAGCTCGAAGCCGGTCTCACCTGCTACGAGGAGGCTCTGCCCCGGCTCGCCGAGGTGCAGGCCGTGGCTCTCGAAGGGGCGGCCTGGACCAACGTCGGCCGGGCCCGCGACACCCTGGGCCGTCCCGAAGAGGCGAGCGCCGCCTACGACCGCGCCCTCGAGCGGCTCAAGCGAGCGGGCAACCGGGAGGGGGAGGCGCGGGTCGCCAACAACCTCGGCATCCTCGCCCAGCAGATGGGCGACCTCGACGGGGCCCTGGCCCGCTACGGCGAGGCCCTGGCGGCTTTCCGCGAGCTGGGGGACCGGCGCTGGCAGGCCTGGACCCTGGGCAACCTCGGCCTGCTCTATGCCGGGCTCGACGAGCTCGAGGCAGCGCGGGCCGCCGGCCGCGAGGCCCTCGGCCTCTGGCAGGCCCTGGGCGAGCCGGCCGGGCAAGCCTCGACCCTGATGACGCTGGGCCTGCTCGCCAGCCGCGAGGGCAAGGACGAGGAGGCCCTCGCCCTCCACGGCCAGGCCGTGGAGCTGCGCCGCGGCCTCGGCGACCGCCGCGGCCTGGGCCTTTCCCTCACGCAGCTGGCACGGGCACAGCTCGTTGCCGGCCGGCCCCTCGCCGGCCGCGTGGCGATCGAGGAGGCCCTCGAGCTGCTCGCGGCTGCCGGAGACCAGGCCGGCCGTGCCGAAGCCCTGCTGGTGGCGGCGCGGGTCGATGAGGCTCTTGGTGACCCCCTCGTCGCCCGGGCGCGGGTGGTGGCGGCCCAGGCCCTGGCCCGGGAGGGCGCCGATCGGCCGCTCGGGGTGCGCTCGGGCGTGGCTCTCGCAGAGCTCGAGAGGAGGCTGGGCCGAGGTCGCGAGGCCCTGGCCGAGGTCGTGGCGGCCCTCGACGGCATCGAGGGACTTCGCCCCTCGGCCGGCAGGGGCGACCTCGCCGCCTCCTACGGGGCCGTCCAGCAGCGGGCCTATGAGCTGGCGATCGACCTGCAGATGGCGGCCCACCGGGCCGAGCCCGGGGCCGGCTGGGAGCGCGAGGCCCTGGCCACCGCCGAGCGCGCCCGGGCGCGGGCCCTGCTCGACGTGCTCACGGCCGCGAAGGTGGATCTGGGGGCCGATGCCGACCCGCAGCTCTTCGCCCGCAAGCGCTCCCTCGAGCGCCAGCTGGCCGCCCTCGGCGCCCGCGCGGTGGCGGATCGGGAGGCCGTGCTGGCGGAGGAAGCTCGGCTCTCGAGGGAGCTCGACCTCACCGAGGCCCGGTTGCGAGAGACGGCTCCGGCCTACGGCGAGCTGACCCGCCCCCGCCCCCTCGGCGCGGCGGAGATCCAGGCGCGGCTGGAGCCCTCGACGCTGCTGCTGGTCTATCGCCTGGGTGAGCAGGAGAGCCACCTCTGGGCCTTGACCGAGCAGGAGCTCGAGGCCGTTTCCCTGCCACCGGCCGGGGAGATCGAGGACGCCGTGCGCCGCTTCCACGAGCTGGCGGCCCGCTTCGATCCCGCCGACCGCGCGGAGCAGGCAGCCCTGGCCGAGAAGCTCTCCCGGCTGCTACTGGCGCCCGTCTCCGGCCGTCTCGGGGCCCGGCGGGTGGCGATCGTGGCGGACGGCGCCCTGGCCTACCTGCCCTTCAGCGCCCTGCCGGTGCCCGGCGCGGAGCCGGGGCCGGCGGGGTTGATGGTGGCGGGGCGGGAGCTGCTCTCGCTGCCGTCGGCGAGCGTGCTCGAGGCCGTGCAGCGCTTGGTGGCGGATCGCTCGCCGGCACCGCGTCGCGCCCTGCTGCTCGCCGATCCGGCCGACGTGGCCCTGCCGCGCTTGCCCGGCGCCGGGCGCGAGGCCGAGGCGATCGCGGCCCTGGCTCCGGCCGGGGAGGTTACGGTGCTCACCGGTGCGGCCGCCCGGCGAGAGGTGCTGCTCGGGCCGGAGGCGCGCAGCTATCGGGTGCTGCACTTCGCCACTCACGGCCTGCTCGACAGCGCCCGGCCGGCGTTGTCCGGGCTGCTGCTCGCGGGCTCCGGCGGCGGGGGAGCGCCGGGGCCCGGCTTCCTGGGCCTGGCGGACCTCTACAGCCTCGACCTCGACGCCGACCTGGTGGTGCTCTCGGCCTGCCGCACGGCCCTCGGCCGGGAGATCCGGGGGGAGGGGCTCTCCGGGCTCGCCCGGGGCTTTCTCCACGCCGGGGTGCCGCGGGTGGTGGCGAGCCTGTGGCCGGTCGAGGACCGGGCCACCGCTCGGCTGATGACCGAGCTCTACCGCGGCCTCTGGCAGCGGGGCCTGGCCCCGGCCGCGGCCCTCGCCGAGGCGCAGCGGGCGGTCCGGGCCGAGCGCCGCTGGCAGGATCCGTACTTCTGGGCCGGCTTCACCCTCCAGGGAGGGTGGTGAGGATGCGACTCTCGACCGACCGATCCCACTAACCGAACCAGCAGCACCTGAGAATGAGGAGAACCCGATGACGCAGAACACCGTGGCGGATTTCGTCGGCAGCTGGCAGATCAAGTGGACCCAAGGTGAGGCCGGAATCTGGGCTCCGGGCTGGCTCCTGCTCCTCGGCACGGGCACCCTGGGCGACACGCCCCCCTGGTTGAACGGTGAGTACCAGACCTGCCTCGGCTGCGCGATCGCCAAGCCGGAAGGGGAGACCCTCGACGTGATCTACTCGACGGACTCCTCGACCGGCAACCAGCCCGGTGATCTGCTCTACGCCAGCGGCGTGCTGCGGGGCCTGATCTGGTGGGAGCAGCAGCCGACCTGGGTCTTCATCTCCCTGGCCCGGGTCGAGCTGACCAGCAACTCCACCTACCGCTTCCTCTACGGCACCACGGTGTGGGGGGACCCCGACCAGGTCGGAGTCTGGGGCGCCGAGCCGGTGCCGCGCCCGCCGGGGGGCTGAGGCGGCCGCCAAGAGCTGGGTCGCGTCGCAGACGGCAACCCAGCCTACGTCCTGGAACCCCCTCACCCCGACCCTCTCCCCCCTTGGCAGGAGGAGAGGGGGCCGGAAGGGCCGTCACCCAGTAACTCGTAGGCTGGGTTAGGCCCGGCAGGGCCGTAACCCGGCTCCTGACTGCTAGCATCCGCCTCTCTGCCACACCCTGACGAGGGAGGCCCCGCTGAGCCCCGACCCGCCCGCGACCGATCACGGCCCCGAGCCGATCCCCGCCCTGGTGGCGCGGATCCGGGCCGGGGATCGCGAGGCCGAGGGTTCCCTGGTCGAGCGCTTCGGCAAGGGCATCGCCCTGCTGCTCGATCGCCACTGCCGCGGGGGCGATGCCGAAGACCTCTTCCAGGACACCTTCCGCCTGGTGATCGAGAAGCTGCGCCGCGGCGAGCTGCGCGAGAGCGAGAAGCTCCCCGCCTTCCTCGCCCAGGTGGCGCGCAGCCTCGCCATCGAGCATTACCGCAAGGCCGCCCGCCGCAAGACCGAGCCGGACAGCGAGGCCCTGGCCTTCGTTCCCGCCTCGGCCGCGAGCCCCTTGACCGAGCTGCTGGCGAGCGAGAACGCTGCTCTGGCGCGGCAGGTGGTGCGCGAGCTGGGGACCGCCCGGGACCGCGAGATCCTGCTGCGCTTCTACCTCGCCGAGGACGACAAGGACACCATCGCCGCCGACCACGGCCTGAGCAGTCTCCAGTTCAACCGTGTGCTCCACCGTGCCCGCCAGCGCTACAAGGAGCTTTACCTCGCCCGAGTCGCGGCCGGGGCCGGCCGGGGCCGGGCCGCCCTGGGCGCGCTAGTTGCGATGTTCCTGGGTCTCGTCCCACTATCCCGGTAGGGAGAGAGGCAACCGAGCCGCCGCCATGGACCACCGAGAGATCGTCGAGCAGGGCTGGATCGAGCTCTATCGCCGGGGTCAGCTGGCGCCGGAGGCGGAGGTGCGCTTCGAGGAGCACTTCCTGGGCTGCCCGCAGTGCCAACAGGACCTCGACCTCGCTCGCAGCTTCCAGCGGGGCCTCCAGGCCATGGCGGCCCAGGAGGTGGCCAGGGCGGCCGTGGGGGCGGGGCTCGCCGCCTTCTTCGCCCGGCGCTCCCGGCTCCTGTTCGGCGTCGCAGCGCTGGTGGCCCTGGTCGGCCTGAGCGCCGCCCTCTACCTCTCGACGGCGCGCAACCGCCAGCTGGCGAGCCTCGCCGGCGAGCTCAAGAGCGAGCTCGACGAGCGGGAGCTGGCCCGTCGCAAGCTGGCCCAGGAGCTGGCCGAAGGCCGCGAGCGATCCGAGCGGGAGCGCGCCGAGCTGGCCGAGCGGATCGCCACGCTCGAGACTGCAGCCGCGACCGGCCGGGCTGCCACCGGCCTCGCCAGGCCGCAGGTGCTTTCCTCGGTCTACCTGATGGCGGTGGTGCGCGGCGAAGAGGACGCGCCGGCGGCGATCGTCGACCTCGCCCAGACCGCCGAGCCCATCACCCTCGCCGTGCCCATCGACCTCGACCCGCGGATCCACCGCTACCGCCTCACCTTGACCGACCCGGCCGGCCGGGTCCTGGTCACCCTCGGCGATCTCCTGCCCAACCCCCTCGAGACGCTGCTGCTCGCCGTGCCGGGGGCCTCCCTCGGCCCCGGGGACCATCTGCTCGCCCTCGACGGCATCACGCCGGACGGCTCTGCCCTCCCCCTCGAGCGTTATCGGGTGCGGGTGGTCGGCCGGCGCCCCTGAAGGCTCCGGCCTTGCCGGCTGCCGTGGTATGGACCCTGCACGATCCTTCGTTGAATATTACATAGAAATGTAAATTCACGCCCCCCGCTTCACGGCGTCCTCCGCTCGGCTCGCACCGAACAGGAGGTGAGGGGTTGTGTGGTCGCCTTGAGGAGGCTCGGAGCACCGGCTCCGAGCAGCAGGAGAGGGATCGTGTCGAGAGTCTGTCCGGCGAAACGGCCTTCGTCGAGCTCTGGCAGGGCCACGCGGCCGACTTGTTCCAGCACTGCCTGATCTGGACGGGGGGGCGCCGGGCCGAGGCGGAGGAGGCCTTCAGCCGCGCGAGCCTGCAGATCTTCGTCAAGTACCAGAGCCATCGCGACCGGCTGCGCGATCCCCGGGCCTGGATGCTGCGCATTGCCCGCAACACCTGCGTGGACGTCTTCCGGGAGAGCAAGCGGCGCCGCGAGGAGCTGCTCGAGGACGAGCAGGAGGTTGGGCCGACGGTTCTGAGCCACGCCGGGCTCGGGCCTTGCGATCCCGAGCGTCAGCTGCTCGGCAAGGAGCTGCGAGCTTTCCTCCACGGCTCGATCGAGGAGCTGCCCGTGCGGCTGCGCGAGACCGTGCGCAGCCACCTGGACCTGGCCGACTCCCGGCGTACGGCCGACCACCTGGCGATCAGCGAGGTCAACCTGAGGAAGCGCCTGCAACTGGCTCGCGACCGGCTGCGCGAGCGCCTCGCCAGCTACCGAGCCGGCCGGGCCCGGCTTCCCGCTCTGGGTGAGCCGGAGGGCCGGTCCGCCCAGGCACCGCCGTGGCTGGGCAGGGTCGAGGCCCTGCGCTGGTTCGATCACCAAGCCGCCGGCCGGGGTCCCAGCGAGCCCCTGCTGGCGTTGCGCTATCGCCCGAGCGAGCGGGGGGGTGGCAGCCGCAAGGCCCTCGAGCGCTACGTCCGCGAGCACCCCACCGGCTGGGCACGCCGGCTCGACCTCGCCCGGGAGCGACTGCGTGCGGGGTGCCTCGAAGAAGCCGCGGCCGACCTCGAGGCCGTGGTGGCCCGCCAGCCTCGGCGCCTCGAGCCCTGGCTGGAGCTCGCCGAGGCACGCGGGCTCCTCGCCGGTGGCGAAGCGGCCGTGGCGGTCTGCTCCCGGGCTCAGGCAGCCGTCTCGGGCGAGGGTCCGCGGCTCTATCTGCGGGGCCTCGAGGCCCGCTTCGCCGGGCGGGCGGTGGCAGCCGAGGAAGCCTGGCGCCTCGCCGCCGGGGTCGCTCCGGCCACGGCAGCGCCGTGGATCGCGCTCGCCGAGCTTCACGAGAAGGCGGGGCGGCCCAGCGAGGCCGTCGAAAGCCTGGACCTGGCCCTGGCGCTCGATGCCGCTGACCAGGCCGCGCTCACCGCCGGTCATCGCAGCCTGAGGCTCGCCGGCCGCCGCTTCGAGGGGCAGCGGCGGGACGACAGGGCCTTGGAGGGGGACGAGGCGAACCCCGTGGCCCTGGTGCGCTGGCTCTGCGCGCAGGGTCGAGCGCCCGCCGGGGCCTCGGCCGTCGCCGGCCTGGCGGCAGGCCGCCGGCGCCGGCTGGCGGAGCTGGCCGAGTCCTCCTCGGCAGCCCGCCGCGGTCTCGCCGCGGTCCACCTGGCGGCGGGAGATCCGGTCACCGCCGGCCGCCTGCTCTCGGCCCTGGTGGTCGAGAGGCCGGAGGATCCCCGCGGCTGGGCCGCTTTCGCCCGCCTGCTCGAGCGCCAGGGCCGGCTGGCCGAGGCCTGGAGCTTCCTGAAACGAGCCAGGGAGGCCGGCCCACCGAGCCGGGAGCTGGAGCTCTCCGGCTGCCGCTTGGGCGCCCGGGCCCGGGCAGCGGAAGCGGTGACCCGCTTCCTCGACGAACTGCTGGCCGAGCACGGCGAAGCCTGGGACGTGCTCTCGACGGCCGCCTGGAGCCTCGCCTTGCTGAGCGGGCCGGGCGGCCGGGCGCTGGAGCTTTCCCGGCGGGCGCTCCACCAGCAGCCCCGTCTGCCCGCCGCCTGGATCGAGCACGGGCGCCTCCTGGCCCACGGCGAGCTCTGGCGGGAGGCCGCGGCAGCCTTCGAGACCGCCTGGGACCTGCTGCCGGCGGATGACGGCTGGGACCTCGCGGCCCCGCTGGCCCTCGACCTCTGCCGGCTGGCTCTGGTTGGTGGCGACACCGCCGGCGCCGGCCACTGGCATGCCCTCGCCCTCGGCGCGGCCGAGGCCCTGCGCCCGCATGAGCGGGAACGGGCCGCGGCCGAATCGAAAGGTTTTCTCCGCGAGCCCCTGCTCGCTGCGGCGACCGACGAATGAAGTCGAGCGATCCCCGCCGAGAAATTCACAGCTCACAGGCCCTCGCCGTCTTGGCTGCGAACGCGCTCGACATCGTCAACCCAACACCCCGCAGGGGGGAGGAGAGCAACCCATGGCAGGTTCCGTCACGTATTCGCTGGTCTTCCAGAACAACTCGGCCAACGCCGGCTCGGCCGCGGTGTACCAGACCGACCCCAACATCGGCGTGCCGAACGTCATGTCCCTGGCCTGGTTCTCGAAGTACACCGCGCCCACCACCAACGTCGTCTTCCAGTGGTCGATCGACTACAGCTTCGTGTGGTCGCAGACCGGCACGCTCAAGCCGGGCGTGGTCTTCCTCGCCTCGCAGAACTGGGCGGCGGACCTGTCGTCCAAGAACGCCGTGACCCTGACCTATCAGAACTCGCCGCAGGGCGGCGCCTACACCTTCCAGAACCAGGGTGCCGGCCCGCAGCAGGGCACGCTCTACATCTCCGAGGACAACACGGTGCCGCTGAACCAGGCTTCCGTGGGCATCGGCATGTCCGGCGCCGGCTCCTTCGTGGTCCAGGCCCAGCCGAACTTGAACCTCACCTTCACCCCCCACCCCCAGTACTGGATCACCTTCGGCAACTACATGCAGGGCCAGGTGCTCGACATCGGCTCGATCACCAACCCGGGCTCGATCCAGTTTCCCCCCGGCATCTACTCGATGACCGCCATGCTCAACCTCAACAACACCTGGACCATCCAGCCCACGCAGTCGGTGAACATGGCCTTCCTGGAGGCCAGGAAGAAGGATCGCAAAGCCCTCTGGGGCCGAGTCGAAGCCTGAGCCTTCCGCCCGCACCCCGTGCCGCCGCTCGCCGATGGGGCGGCGGCACGCTTCTCCAAAAACCTTTCTCATCCTCTCGAGGAGGCTCAAAACATGCTCGTACTGTCTCGACTTCGTCCACGGGCGGCGCTTTCCGCGGTATTCGCCGTCTTGCTCGGCGCTGCCTGCTCCTCTCCGGTACCGGCACAGGCCCCGGCGCTCTCCGCTCGGCTCGAGGTGGCCAACGTCGAGGCGGACCACAGCCAGGCGCAGGTCCGCTTCACCCTCGAGAACGAGGGCCGGAGCCGCGTGCGGTTCCTCAAGTGGGGGACTCCTCTGGAAGGCTTCCGCTCGCAGGTCTTCGAGGTCACCTGCAGTGGCCGCGCGGCTGCGTACCACGGTCCGACCGTCAAACGCGGCGAGCCCGGGCCGAACGACTACCTGGAGATCGGCGGCGGCCAGGCCCTGAGCGCTACCCTCGACCTCGCCTCGGTCTACGACCTCCCTGCCGGTGATTGCGTCGTCAGCTACGACGGAGTGATCCTCGACGTGGTCTCTGGCGAGACCGTGCTGCGGGCGGGCCGGATGAGCGGCAGCCCGGTGACCTTGAGGGTCAACCCGGTTACTCTTCCCGCCCAGGGCAGCGGCGGCTCCAAGAAGCTGCTCGGCCTGACCTACACCGGCTGCAGCGTCGGCCAGCAGGCCGCCCTGGCTACGGCCGTGCCTGCCGGCGGCGGCCTCGCCACCGCCGCCCAGTCCTACCTGGACAACGTGCCGGTGCCGAGTCGGCCCAACGACACTCGCTACCGCACCTGGTTCGGCACCTACGACGCCACCCGCTACGGCACGGTGAGCGGCCGGTACGGCCAGATCGCCGCCGCCGCGGCCGGCAACCTGACGCTCAACTGCACCGGCGCCGGGCAGTGTGGAGGGCAGCCGGTGACCTGTGACCCCGGGGACTTCGCCTTCACCTGTGCCGGCGGCGCGAGCCAGACCATCTGGCTGTGCAGCGGCTTTTTCGCCGCGCCGGCCACCGGCTACAACTCGCAGGCCGGCACCATCGTCCACGAGCTCTCGCATTGGTACGGCACCCGTGACAACGCCTACGGCTGCAGGAACTGTCAGAGCCTGGCGAGCAGCGACCCGGTGCAGGCCGTGGCGAACGCCGACAACTGCGAGTACATGGCCGAGAACTTCGGCCTGGTCTGCCCGTAGGACCGACGGTGTCGACGAGCTGATGGCCGCCTACCAGTACTCGCTGGTGTTCCAGAACAACTCGAGCAACAGCGGCACGGTGTGCGTCTATCAGCTCGATCCCTCGATCGGCGTACCGGGTGCCCTCTCGCTGGCCTGGCAGACCAATTACAACCACCCCACCACCAACGTGGTCTTCCAGTGGAACCTGGCCTACGACTTCGTCTGGTTCCAGTCCGGCCAGCTGGCGCCCGGCACGGTGTTCCTGGCCTCCCAGGTCTGGCCCACCGACGGCTCGACCAACAACCAGGTCACCTTGACCAAGCAGGGCGGCGCCTACACCTTCACCAACCAGACCAAAGGCGCCCAGCCGGGAGTCCTGTACATTCATACGGACGACACCATCCCGGCCAAGGAGGCTTCGACCGGCATCGGCATGTCCGGTACCGGCACCTTCGTGGCCCAGGCCCAGCCGAACTGGAACCTTCCGTTCACACCGAATCCCCAGTACTGGATCGCCTTCGGCACCTACGGCCAGGGCCAGGTGCTGGGCAGCACCGCCCTGCCGGGCTCGCAGCAGGTGGTCTACGCGACCAACGTCTACTCGATGACCGCCATCCTCGGGAGTGACAACTCCTGGACCATCAAACCTACCGCGCAGACCAGCGCCGCCGAGGTCCTCAGTGCCCGGCCCCCTCGTCCGCCACGGTGAGCCAGCGGGCGGCGAGGAAGACGGCGGCCATCAGGGCGTAGCCGGCGACCCAGGGCCAGGCGGGGGTGAGGGAGACCACGGTGTCCGCCGGGGTGAAGCGGTAGGAGTGCATCAGCCCGGCGGCCGAGAGCAGGGCCGCGGCGCCGCACCAGGCGGCGGCGACGAAGAGCTGGCGCTCGATCAGGGCCACGGTGACGGCGGCCAAGATCATGGCCGAGAAGATGAAGCCCTGCTCCAGGGCGAAGACGCCGTGGATCCAGGTGTCCGAGGCCAGGAAGGCCGGGATCAGCTGGGGGCCGAAATCCGGCCCGCCGGGCATGCCCATCCCCCCAGCCCGCAGGCCGTTCTTGGCCATCAGGGCACCCCAGGCTGCCACCCCGGGCAGCAGGCCCACCACCACCGCCGGCGCGTGCTCCCGGGGCGTGGCGGAGAAGGCCTGGGCGGTGATCACCAGGCCGATCCACAGCACGATCGCCATGCCGGCGTCGATCGGCACGGCCCAGGCGATGTAGGCCAGGGTGCCGGTCAGGCCGACTAAGGTGAAGAAGACGGCGTTGGCCACCGAGTAGCCGGCGCGGGCGCCCATGGCCTTCCAGCCGGGGTGGCCGATGTAGATGGTGGTGGGGAAGCAGGAGCCGAACAGGGCACCGGCGAGAGTGCCGAGGCCGTTGGCCGCCAGCGAGGGGCGGGTGGGGTAGGAGTCCCCCGCGGCCTCGGCGGACTCGAGGTTCTGCAGCGAGCCCACCACGTTGAACAGGCCCATGGGCAGGATCACCGAGAAGTAGGCCAAGAGGTCACCCCGGCCGATGGCGGCGAAGACCTCTCCCACCACCGGCACGGGCGGGAAGAAGCCAGCGCCGCCCACCGGCAGGGGGCCCACGGGGGCGAGCCCCGTGGCCCAGGCGAGCAGGGTGCCCACGCCCACGGCCACCAGCCCCCCCGGCAACCCGCCCTTGAAGCGCACCCGGCCGAAATAGACCAGCAGCACGATGGCGAGGGTGGTGAAGCCGACCACCGGCCGGGCGTAGGTGCGGAAGAGGAAGCCGATCGAGATGAAGGTCAAGGCGATGCCGGCCAAGGTGGCGAGCAAGGCGGCCCGCGGGGTCGAACGGCGCAGGCGCTCGGCTACGAAGGCGCCCCCCAGCTCGATGAGCCCCGAGCCGAGGCAGGCGGCGAGCCCGGCCTGCCAGGCCACTCGGGCGGGGTCCGGATCCCCCGCGGCCTGGGCCGCGAGCTTGGCCGGCAACATGACCAGGAAGACGTAGGCGAAGAGGGAGACGGTGTTGATGCCGTAGGGCAGGGCGCAGATGTCCGTGCGCCCGGTATCCCGAGCCAGGCGCAGGGCCTGCCAACTGTAGAAGAGGTTGCCCACCACCAGGGACAGGGCCGCCCCGGGCAGGATGCGGGAGTACACCAACTCGGACGGAAACCCCAGCACCGTCCGGCACAGGGCGTCGATCAACAGCAGCTGCACCAGGTTGTCGAGGGCCAGGCCGAAGAAGCCGTCGACGTCACCGCGCACGAAGGGGCGCATGGGGACCTCCACAGGGAAGGAGACGGCGGGAGATTAGCAGGTGGGGGAGGCTCGAGGGGCAGCCGGTCGCCGACCTTGGCCGCGCCGCCCTTCGTTGCCTCCTTCCCGACGGGGCATTAGACTCCCCGAAGTGCGGCTCTACCTCGACATGTGTAGCATCCAGCGCCCCCTCGATACGAAGTCCCAGGTGCGGATTGCGATGGAGGCCGAAGCGGTCGTGAGCTTGCTGGCAATGTGCGAACAGGGGGAGCTCGAGCTGGTCGCATCGCCAGCGCTCTTCTTCGAGGCAGGACGCAATCCTCACCCGGCCCGCAGGGAGTTCGCCCTCGGAGTCCTAGCGCAGGCGCGGGTGATGGTTGGACCCGAACCAGAGATCGAGATGAAAGCCAGATTTCTCGAACGCATCGGCATCAAGCCGCTGGATGCTCTCCACCTGGCTTCAGCGGAAGCGGCCCTGGCAGACTTCTTCTGCACTTGTGACGATCGGCTGCTGAAACGAGCAAGGGCACTGCCGTTGGGTTCGACGAATGTAGTGTCGCCCCTGGAACTGATCACAGAGGTGATGAAATGAACGTTGCTGCCAAGCCCCTGAGCGAAATCACCCACGAGGCCATTCAGCTGATGACCAAGGAGCTGGGCATCGTGGCAACCATCCGTTTCTTGAACCAGTTCTCCGCCGGCTATGGCGACTACACGGCAGAAAGAGACGTTCTCTTCGAAGGTCTCACCCTGGATCAGATTCTGGCAGCGACCAAGGCGGCCGGTCCCACCGGGCCTTGAGGCTTGCCCTCGATTCAGGCACCCCGCCACCGCCCCGGCGGTGCCAGCCCCAGCGCCACCATCAGCAGGGCCGCGAGGGCCGCGAGCGCGAAGCCCGGCGCCACGCCTGCCGGGCGGCAGAGCAGGACGAGGCGGTCCACCCCGGGGGGGATCCGGGCTCCCAGGAAGGCGCCGTTGACCACCACCTTCTCCAGGGGCCGGCCATCCCGGCGCACGGCTCGCCAGCTTTCGGGGTCGGGCAGCGAGGTGGCGAGCAGCCGATCCCCCTGTCGCGGACCCGGACCGGCGATCTGCACCTCGACCCTGGTGCGCCGGGCGATCCGGCCCGCGGCTTCCTCTCCGGGCAGCGCACCCACGGGGGCGCCGTCGTCGAGCGGGCCCACCACGGCCACCCGGCGAGCATCCTTGAGCCCGGCCAGCCAGCTCCCGAGGGCCGGCCGGTCTGGAAGGAGATCGACCCCCGATGCCAGGAACCAGCGGGGCAGGGCGTCGGGGTTGCGCCAGAGGGTGTAGACGTCGAGGCGGGCCTCCGGCACCAGCTCGAGGCCGGCCGGCTGGGGCAGGGGATCGACCGACACCACCGCCCGGACGTTCAAGAAGTCCAGGAAGGGCTGGTCCGGGCGGTTGAAGGGCGCGTAGTAGACCTGCATGGTTGGGGCGAAGCCGAACGCCGCGCCCAGCACGTCGAGCTGCTGCTGGGGCGCGAGGGGATTGTGGGGACGGACCTCGGCGATGCCGTAGGCCGGCAACAGGTCCGGGTAGATCAGGCGGTCCTGGCCCACGGCGCGGAAGGGTCCGCCCGCCGCCTCGGTCTCGCGGCGGATCGCTTCGATCAGGGGGTTGGCCGGGTAGAACAGATCCGGCCGGCCCTCGGGCAGGGTGCGCCGGGCCCAGGGCAGCAGGTCACCGAGAACCCCGGCGGCCAGCAGCAGGGTGGCCAGCCGGGCGGGCCAGGGCCCGGGCGTGCGCGAGCCGGCCGGCAGGAGCCGCGGCGCGATCACGGCCAGGACCAGGGCTGCCGTGAGCACCAGCCAGAGCCCGGCCGGCCCGGCCGCCGGGGCCACGGCGAGGCTCACCCCGGCCGCCGCCGCCCAGCCGAGCCAGGGCCGCCAGCCCGGCCGCCGGCGGTGGAGGGCGTCGAGGCCGTGGGCGGCGGCGATCGCCACGGCGAGGGTCATCGGCAGCAGCAGCCGGGAGTAGGCGAAGAGACGCAAGGGAGGCAGGCGGTAGAGCTGCTCGTGGAGTAGGACCGGGTGGGCGGCGAGCACGAGGTAGGCCCCGGCCACCAGCAGCCAGGGGCGGGCCCGTCGCCGTCCGGCGGCGAGGGCGGCCAGGGCGCCGCCCAGGCCCACCAGGCCGGCGTAGCCGGAGAGGCAGTCCGGCCAGGAGATCACCCCGCGGAAGGTGTCACCGTAGGGCATGCCGTAGGCCTGGGGGTTGGTCGGGGAGAGGATCAGCCGTCCCCGCCACTCGTACGACCAGCGCCAAGGCTTCGCCCCTGACGGCTGGAGAGCGCCGCCTTCGAGGGCCAGGGTGTCGGTCGCGCGCTGGCTGTCCCGGGCGTGCGCCGCGAAGGGCAGGAGCTGGGGGGCGGCCAGGGCGAAGCCCAACGTGGCGGCCAGGGCGGCCGCGCCGATGCCCGAGAGGACGGCACGCCGCCGCCGGCGTCCCAGGGCCAGAGCGGCGACGGCGGCGAGCAGGCCACCGCCCGCGGCCGTCTCGGGGTGGCCGGAGAGCAGCACCAGGGCGGTGACCAGCCCGGTCGCCGCCACCGTTCGAGCCCGCGGCCGGCGGGCCACGGTCACGGCGCCCAGCACCAGCCAGGGCAGGAATGCGGCCGTCGTGGAGTGGGGAAAGAAGGCCCAACCGAAGATCCCCCCGCCGAGGCCGAAGCAAGTCGCCGCCACCCAGCTGGCCCAGCGGCTGGCGCCGGACTTGCGGCTGAGCAGCCAGGCGCCCTCGAAGGCCACCATCACTTTGAGCCAGAGGGCGACTAAGAAGAAGTACTGGATGGGGAAGGCCCGGGTGGCCCAGCCGAGGGGCGAGAGGGCTCCGGCCTGGGGGTTGGCCCAGGGCGAGCTGCCGCCACCCGAGAGCTCGGACCAGAAAGGGAAACCGCCGTCCCTCCACAGACGGCGCACCTCCAGCTCCCAAGGCAGGAACTGGTTGACCGCGTCGTTGAGTTGCAGGAAGGCATCCGTGGGCGGAGCCGGTGGGGTCCCTGGGATCAGCGCGCCCAGGGAGGCCGTGGGCACCAGCAGGCGTTCGGGCGAGAGCCACGGCGCAAAGAGCAACCAGGGCAGGAGCGAGCCGGCGAGGGCCACGCGTCGCGGCAGCCGGGCACCCAGGGCCCGCGCGAGCAGCCAGAGCCCCAGCTGGGCCAGGCCGGAGAGGGCGAGCAGGCCCAGCGCGAGCTGCCAGGTCGCCATGGCGCCTCAGCGTGGGTCGAGGGGTAGCGCTGTCCCCAGTTTGGCCGAGAGGTGGGTCTCGAGCCAGCGGGGATCCCACCACTCGACCGGGTTGACCGGCAAACCGTGCAGCAGCATCGAGAAGTGGAGGTGGTCGCCGCCGGCGAGCCCGGTCTTGCCGGTGGCTCCCAGCCGCTGCCCGGGCTCGACCATTTGGCCGGGCTCGACGTCGATCGACGACAGGTGCGAGTAGAGGCTGCCGAGGCCGTAGCCGTGGTCGAGGACCACGGTGTTGCCATAGATGCCGAAGTATTCAGCCAGCACCACCTTGCCGCGGTTGGCCGCGGCCACCGGCGCCTTCTCGAAGGTCGCGAGGTCGAAGCCCAGGTGGTCCTGCTGGTCGACTTTCCTGCCCTGATAGAGGTAGGTGCGGCGGTCGGCGAAGGAGGCCATCACCGCCGAGCCCGGCAGCTGCCGGAAGGGCCGTCGCCACAAGAAGCCCGGCTCGGTCGCGGCCGCAAGGGTGCGCAGCCGCTGGTTGTTCTTGCGCCGTAGCTCGCCGTTGATCGCCAGGTAGGAGGCGAGCAGGTCGGCCTGCTCGCGCACCTCGGTGGTGCTGCCCAAGATCTCCGGCACCACCCGGGCGAGGAAGGCGTCGTCCACCGAGAGGGTGGCCGGCCGGGGCGGCCGAGCGGCGAAGCGGTCGAGGAACGAGCGCTCGCTGGCGTTGCCGGCGGCGTCCTCGGCGAGCAGCCGCACCGCCCCGGGGTCGGCCAGATCCCAAGGGATGCCGAAGAGGGCGAAACGCGTCCCAGGAGCGCCCCCGGGCAGGGCCGAGCCGGGGAAGAACCACTCCCCGGCGCGGACGCCGTCCCGGGTGGCATTCCCGGACAGACGGTAAACCACTGCTCCGCTACCGCCCTGCGCCACGTTGTGCTGGGTTGAGAGCACCGAGAGGTTAGGAGGAGTCAACACCACCGGCAGGGCGATCTCGAGGCTCGCCGGGGCCGGGTCGCGCAGCCAGGTTCCGGCGCGCGCCGCCTCGACGTGGAGGGTGGCGGTCCCTTCCGCGAGCGCCGGCACGGACGCTTTGCCGACCTCGAGGCGCAGCTCGTCGTGCTCGACGGCGTCGGCCCAGGGAGCCCAGAACGGCCGCGGCTCGTAGGTCTTCTCGGCCAGCCGGTGGCGAGCTCCGTTCTGCTCGAGGTCGACGGTGATGCGGGAAAGGCCGCGTCGGGGCTCCGCCACGGTCACGGTGACCAGGGTCTTGCGGCCGATGGCGGCGCCGGAGGGTTGGACCTCGATGCGGGGGCTGGCACCGACGGCCAGCCAGCCGGCGAGGACGAACACGAGGAGGAGGGCGATCAGGCCCCGGAGGAACAGGCGGAACGATGCGGAGCGTCTCTTCACGGGCGCCGTTATACCAAACCCCCGACCCGCGGACCCGTTCACGTCGCCATCCGGGTCGGGATTGCATAGTGTGAGACTTTGGTCAAAACGACGTCCCCGCCCGACGCGGGGACACCAGCCGACAGCTGTCGAGGAGGCTCCATGCTCGCTCTCTTTTCGCGGCCTGCGTTCTTCGCTTTCTTCCTGACCTTGACCGTCCTCGCCGTCGCCGCGGGCAAGCGAGGGATGGACATGGACCCCTACGGGCTGGCGTCCGCCTTCGCCCCGGGGGGCTCCGAGACGGCGATCAACACCGACAACTAGCCCAGGGCCGGCTCGGCTCTGCGCTGCTCGGTCGCGCGGCAGTCCTCGACGACTTCCGGAGGGGAGCCGTGTCTCAGAAAAGTCCCCGAGCGCCCTTCTCTCCGCGGGTCACCTCAGATACGATTTCGCGAATGGTCGAGTCCGATGACGGATACGGTGCGGCTTTCTCCTCAGCCGTGCGCAGGGCCCTGGCGGAGGCAGGCCGCCAGCCGACTCCGGATCGGCTGCGTAAGAGTGTCGCGCAGCTGCTCGCCGTCAACGCTCACCAGGCTCGGCTGCTGCTGCGCAACAAGCCGTCGTTGCCCAGCCCGGCCCTGGTGAGGGCCCTCCTTCGTCAGGCCGAGACCTGCCGTTCCAGTGACGTCGAGCGCGCCCAGCTCGCGGCCGAGCGGTCGCGGCAGGTCGCGGCCGTCCTGCGCGAGCGGGGCACGGCTCCCTACCTGGTCTGGGACCTCGAAGCCCAGTCCCTGATCGTCTCCGGCAACCTCCACCGACTCCAGGACCAGCTGCAACGGGCCGAGCGAGCCTTCGGGGAGGCCTCGCGGGCGGTGCGCCTCGGCTCGGGAGACCCGCTGCTCGCCGCCGAGCTGGCGGCTCAGCTCGCGGCCCTGAAGCGAGACCAGCGCCACTTCGACGAGGCCCTCCGCCTGCTCGAGATCGCCGAGCGGCGATTCCGCCGGGCCGGAGACCTCCATCAGGCCGGCCGGGTGCTGCTGCTGGCCGCCACCACCTGGCGCCAGGTGGGACAGCTCTCCCGGGCCCTCGCCTGCCACCTCGAAGCCGCCGACCTCCTCGACTTCGAGCGGGAGCCGGGTCTACGGTACAAGGTGCTCCACAACCTGGTGGTGCTCTACGAGCAACTCGGCCAGCCGGGCCATGCGCTGTTGATCCACGCCCAGCTGGGCCGGGTCCGCGACGTCCAGCTGGCCCGCACGGACCGGCTCCGCGAGCACTGGCTGGAGGGCTGGCTGCTGGCTTCGCTGGGTGCCGCCGAGCAGGGACGGGGCATCCTCGACCAGGTGCGCCGAGCCTTCCTGGCTGAGAAGCGCTCCTACGACGCCGCCCTGGTCACCCTCGACCTGGCCCGGCTCTGCCTCCAGCAGGGACTTCAGGGCGAGGTGCGCCGGCTGGTCGGGGAGATGCTGCCGGTCTTCGCCGCTCTCGAGATCGAGCGCGAGGCCCGCGAAGCGGTCTCTCTCTTCCTGCAAGCCGCCGAGGCCGGGAGGCTCACCCCCGAGCTGATCGGGGCGGTGCGGGCGGGCCTGGGCGTGGCGCCCGCGAGCCGCGCTCAGCGCCCGTCCTGACCCCCGGATCCCGAGAGCCGCCGCACCAACCCCATCACCTCCGACCAGCGTGGACTGTCCAGAGCCCAGGAGCGGGAAGCCCCCGGCACCTGGAAGAGGTCGGTCCAGAAGTCCTCGGGCGCTACCCCGGAGCGGTCGATGAGGCTCGAGGCGTCGGCGAGGGGAAGATCCGCCAAGAGGTCGGCGCTGACCGTCGGAGCACCCCCTTCGCCACCCGGCTTGAGGGGATGAGGCGCCGCCTCCGCGAGCCGCCGCCCGAGCAGGAGGCCGAAGCGATCGGCGAGGTCGTCCGGGTCGGCGGGCCGCGTCTCCTCCAGCCGCCGGGCCTGCTCGAAGAGCTCGCCGGCGGTCGGCGTGTCCGGGTCGGACGGTTCACCCGCGAGGGCCGGGAAGGCCGGGCGCTGCCAATCGGTCAGGGAAGGGGGGCTCCAGCCCGGCAGCGGGTAGAGCCGGCCGAAGAAGTAGCCGGGGGAGACGCCGAGCCGGGAGAGGGTCCGGAAGAGATCGCGAACCGTGAGCCCCGGCCCTCCCACAGGCTCGCGCAAGCCGCGGCGATCGAGCTCCTCGTCGAGGGCCGAAGTGATGCGTGCCGCTTCCGAGCCGGGGTCCACGAGCCTGAGTCTAGCGCGCCGCGTCGCGCGCCGCGCCGGCGGCTCAGGAGGCGAGGGCGGCGATGGGGCGCTGGGGCGCCAGCTCGTTGAACAGCCAGGCTTTGGCCCGGCGCCACTCGCGGTGGATGGTCTCGGGGGAGAGGTGGAGCTGGTCGGCTGTTTCCTCGACGGTGAGCCCGGCGAAGACCCGCAGCTCCACCACCGTGGCCTTGCGCGGATCGAGATCGGCGAGGCGGGTCAGCGCCTGGTCGAGGGCCAGCAGGTCGGGGGTCGGGCCGGTGGTCATCGCCACTCCCTCGGCCAGGCTGACCCGCAGGCCGCTGCCGCCTCGCTTCTCGGCCCGGCGACGGCGCGCGTGGTCCACCAGGACCCGGCGCATCAGTCGGGCGGCGAAGGCGAAGAAGTGGCGGCGGTTCTCCCACGACACCTCGTGGGCTCGGCAGAGGCGCAGGAACGCCTCATGAACGACAGCCGTGGCCTGGAGGGTGTGGTCGGCGCGCTCATGGACGAGCTGCCGTGCGGCGATCCGGCGCAGCTCCTCGTAGACCAGGGGGAGGAGGCGATCGGCGGCGCGGGCGTCGCCCGCGGCCCAATCATGGAGCAGCTCGGTGACTGGCGTGGTTTTCATGTGCTTATAGCATAACCGGGTCAGGGCTTCTTGTCGCGCTACGCCCGAACGTGACCCACGGTTCCAGCAAGCCCCACGCCAGCCTCGAAAGTGCGTGCTAACCTGCGCGGCGATGCTGGATCCTGCCCCCACCGCGCGCTGGTTTCGACCTCTTCTGGTGACGGTCGCGTTGCTCGCGACGGCGGCCTGCTCCAAGGAAGGGGAGCCCGCCCGGCCGGCCGTGGCGACCGCGCCGCCGCTGGCCCCGCCGCGCGTGGCGCCTGCCCCCCGGGACCGGCCGAACATCCTCTTCATCGTCTCGGACGACCTCGCGGCGCGCCTGTCGATCAACGGGGATCCGATCGCCAAGACTCCGAACGTCGACCGCCTGGCGGAGCGCGGCGTGCGCTTCGACCGCGCCTACTGCCAGTTCCCCCTCTGCAACCCCTCGCGAGCCTCCTTCCTCACCGGTCGCTATCCCCACCGCACGGGAGTGCTGGGCAACCTCGACGCCCTGCGCGATCGCATGCCGGACGCGGTCACCCTGCCGCAGCTCTTGCACCAGGCTGGCTACGTCACCCGCCGGGTCGGCAAGGTCTTCCACGGCGGCCTCGACGATCCCGCTTCCTGGGACGAGGGCGGCGAGGTGGTGCAGCCGGTGGCCACCAAGGCCCCGACGACGGTTCAGAAGGAGCAGCGCCGGCGCACCAGCGACCAGTGGAAGGCCCTGGCCAAGGAGGAGGGGCTCGCCGACCAGGTCGCCGCCACCACGGCGATCGAGATGCTGGGCCGGGCCAAGACCGACGACCGCCCCTTCTTCCTCGCCGTCGGTTTCCTGCGGCCCCACGCGCCTCTCTTTGCCCCCAAGAAGTACTTCGATCTCTACCCGCCACGGCAGATGCCGCTGCCCGTCGACTTCGCCCGCCGGCCCAAGCCCTTGCCGGGGGCCCCCGCGGTGGCCTTGCTGCGGCGCAACGGCGACCTCTTCATCGACCGGCCCTCGAAGCCCCGGGAGGCGCGCCAGGCGATCGCCGCCTACTACGCCTGCGTCTCTTTCGTCGACGCCCAGGTCGGCCGGCTGCTCGACGCCCTCGAGGCCGAGGGCCTCGCCGAGCGTACGGTGATCGTCTTCCTGGGCGACAACGGCTACCACCTGGGGCAGAAGGGTAAGTGGTCGAAGGACTCGTCGCTCTATGAGCCGGCGGTGAAGGTCCCCCTGCTGATCGTCGCGCCCGGGCCCTACGCCCGCGGGGCCGCGAGCCCGCGTACCGTTGAGCTGGTCGACCTCTATTCGACGCTGGCCGAGCTGGCGGGTGCGGCGCTACCCGGGGGTGAGGATGGCCTGAGCCTGGTGCCCCTGTTGCGGGATCCGAGCGCCTCGCGGGAGCGGGGCGCGGTGTCGGTCGCGGCCTGGGGCGGTGAGATCGTCGGCCGCACCGTCCGCACCGAGCGCTATCGCTACACCGAGTGGTTCGGCGGCGACCGCGGGATCGAGCTCTACGACTACCAGCAGGATCCCAATGAGCTCGAGAACCTGGCCCGAGATCACGCCACCAAGACCCTGCGGGCACAGCTCGCCCAGCAGCTCGGAGCGCGGGTGCCGGTGCCCGCCGGGCAGGGCAAGAAGAAGGGCCGCTAACGCGCGGTCAAGGCCGGCACGGCGCTACGGTCGGTGACCACCACGCCGTCGTTGGCGGTGCCCAGGATCAGCCGCTCGCGCACCAGCACCGCGGAGGTCACGTCGCGAGCGGGTACCGGTAGGGGCAGCGGGTGGGCCTGGCGGCCGACCTCGTCCCACAGCCGCGCCCCGTCCCCGTGGTCGTCGAGGAGCAGGTGGGAGAAGCGCCGGTCGCCGGTGGCCACCACCCGGCCGGACGCTCCGGAGGCACCCTGCCACGAGGCGTCGCCGGAGCGCTGCTCTGCGGCGGCGAGGGGCGAGGGCTGCTGCGCCGCGAACCGACCTTCCTTGCGCTCGTACAGAGCCCTCTGGGTGCGGGCGACGATTTGGCCCGCGCTGACCTCGACCCGCTCGACGCGCACCTCCGGCACCTCTGCCACCCGCTGCCAGAGAAAGTCGATCCCGCGCTGCCACAGGCCCTTCTCGGTCGCCGCCCAGACCAGCTCCCCGCTGGCGGCGAGAGCGAGCACGGTGGGCAGTCCGCCTTTCTGCAGCTGGAAGGTGCGGCCGCCGTCGATCGAGCTGTAGAGACCGGAGGCCGGGCCGGCGTGGTTGACCGCCGCGACCAGCTCTGCGCCCACCGCCTGGAGGGCCGCCACCCGCACGTTGGTCATGCCCTCGGCGGCCCGTTCGAAGGTGGCGCCACCATCCTCCGAGCGCCAGACCCCGGAGCCCTCGGTGCCCAGGAGCACCCGCCGGGGGCGCGCCGGGTGAACGGCGATGGCGAGCACGGTGAGGTTCTCCGCGCTGGCGCGCAGCCAGCTCTTGCCGTCGTCGTCCGAGGTGAAGAGCCCGCCGACGGTGCCGGCCAGGAGCCGGCCTCCGGGCAGGATGCCGAAGCTCGGCGTGCGGTTGGCGGTCAGTCCCTGGCGGTGCATCGTCCACTGCCCGCCGCGATCGGGGCTGCGATAGACCCAGCCACAAGTCGAGGCCCACAGCTCGCCCGGCCTTTCTGGCACCGGCGTCAGGGAGAAGACCTCGCGATCGAGGTCCATGCCGGTGAACACCCCCCGCCAGGTGGCGCCGCCGTCGTCGGAGCGGTAGGCCCGGCGCCAGGTGCCGGCGAAGAGGGTGTGGGAGGAGGTCGCGTCGACCAGCAGGCTGGTGACCTTCTGCATCTCGGGGAGGGCAGCGGTCAGGTGGCGCCAGGTCTGGCCCTCGTCGGTGCTGGTCCAGACGCCGCGCCGCGTGCCGATCAGCACCTTGCCCGGCTCCCCGGGCACCAGGGCGAGCGAGTAGACCTGGCCGGCCAGGCCGTCCTGCCGCCAGGTCCAGCGGGCGCCGTCATCGTCCGAGAAGGCGACCATGCCGCCGCCCCAGACGCCCCACATCCCGGCCCACAGCCGCCGGGGCTGGTTGGGATCGAAGCGCAGGGCGGCGACCACCCAGCCGGGGAAGAGCGGCTCAGGGGCGGGCTCAGTCCAGGTCCGGCCGCCGTCGTGGGAGAGGTAGACCTGGCCCCCCGAGGTACCGGCGAAGACGGTATCGGGCCGGTCGGGGGCCACGGCGAGGGAGCGAACGTCGGCGCCGAAGAGAGCGGCCTTGGACCACTCGGCCCCGGCAGCGGCGGCCGTCAGGGCACCAGCCAGGCAGAGGACGAAAGCGGGTAAGGCAAGGCGTCTCGGGGTCAAGGGAGTCTCCTTGGCGGGGATTATCCCATCCTTGGCCGGCGTTTCTGCGCGGGGCCGCCGAGCGCCCTGCGTTCAGCTCTAGAATCCCCCCGGTTCCGCCCATGAGCTTCCCGTCCCCACGACCGGCCCTTCGGCTCCTTTCCCGCTTCGCTGCCGTCGCGGCCCTGGGCTGGCTCGGCTGGGGGCTGGGGGTGGAGCTGGTCCGGGCCGAGGCGGTTGAGCGCAAGACGCGGCTGTGGCGGATGCCGGCCACGGTGTGGCGCTTCGGGCAGCGCCAGACCGAGCTGTTCCGGGACTTCACCCTCGCCGCCGGGCGGCACGTGCCGCCTGGGGAGCGGATCCTCTTCCTCGGCCCGGCGGACCAGCCGGACACCGACTTTTTCGGCTACCTCTGGGCCTCCTATCACTTGGCGGACCGGACCGTAGTGCCCAGCTCTCATCCCCAGGCCCTGGAGATCTGCAGTCACGTCCTGGTCTTCGGCCGCAAGCTCGAGGGGGATCCCCGCCTCGAGCTGGTCTGGGACGACAAGCTGGGCGCCCTCTACCGGCTGACGAACCGGGCGGCAGCGCCTTGACCGTCCTCGGCTTCCTCGGCGTGCTCACCCTGTGCGGCCTGCTCGGGCACGGCTGGGCCCCCACCCTGGCTCGCGCCGAGGACGGTCGTGCCTGGCGAGCGCTCGCCGCCCTCGTCGCCGGTACGGTGACCTTCTTCCTGCTGCTCGCCGTGCTCGACCTGGTGGGCGTGCCGTGGTCTCGACTCTCGCTCGTGCTGGGTACCCTACTGGTCCATCTGGGCCTGCGCTCCCTGGTGAAGGAGCCCGTGGTGGCCCGCCCGCCTCGGCGCCGGACCGGCTGGGGAACGCTTGTGGCCCTGGTGGCGTTGGCGGCGGTGGGCCTCGCCTGCCTGGCCACCTGGGGGCTCAACCCGGACTTCATCTACCACTGGGGCATCAAGGGCAAGCGCTTCTTCCTCGCCCGGGCCTTCGACTTCGACTTCCTGGCCCTGCCCTGGAGCAAAGTGCGGCACCCGGACTATCCGAACCTGCTGCCGGGGCTCTTCGGCGCCACGGGGGTCCTGGCCGGCCGCTTCGGCGAGCGGGGCATGCTGCTGTGGTCCGCCCTCGCCTTTGGCGGGCTGCTGGTGGCCGCCCGGGAGACCCTGCTGCGGACGAGCTCCTCCTTCGCCGCCCGCGCCACCCTCGGCGGGCTCGCCCTGGCCGGGGCGGCCTTCGGCATCGGCTACTTCACCTTGGGCGGCCCCGACTGGCTGATCGCGCTGGCCCCGGTCGCGGCCTGGCCGGCCTTCCTGGGCACGCGGTCGCCAGCCTCGGACCGGGCCGTGGGCTGGATCGCCGCGCTGGCCGCGGCTTCGAAGATCGAGGGCATGCCGCTCGGGGCATTCCTGGTGGGTCTCTACTTCCTCGGTCGTGGCCGCGAGCGCTGGCGCGCCCTGCCCGCCTTGCTGCTGCCGACCGCCGCGGTGGTGGCCTGCTGGCTGTGGGGAGCGTTGTCCTGGGGGCTCTTCGTCGAGCAGCGGGGTGGCACGGTCTCCTTCACCCACGCCGCCACCCTGGCCAAGACCTTCCTGACCACCCTCACCTTCCCGGAGTGGCATCGGGCGAGCTGGATCTTCCTGGCCCTGCCGCTTTTGTGGCTCCCGCGGGTGACGCGGCCGATCGCCGCCGTGGTGACGCTCCAGGCGTTGTTCTACGCCTACGTCTATCTGAGCTTCCCCCTCGACACCGCCGAACAGGCCGAGTACCTGGTGCGCTCGAACGGCGCCCGCCTCGCCTTCCACCTCTTCCCCGCCGTGGTGGTGGGGGCGGGGGTGCTGCTGGGGCGGTTGGATGGTGGGAACCCGGAGGGCGGACACGTTGGTCCGCCCCTAAGGGGATTGGAGGGTCTTTCGTAGGGGCCGACCCATGTGTCGGCCCTTCCCGGTCGTTGTCTAGAACGCCGAGGTGTCGCCCACGCCGCAGAAGTTGCCGGCCGGGTTCGAGTAGGTCTTCATCGCGCCGGTCATCGTATCCGTCACCGTGATCGTGTACTCCACGTCCGACAAGGCGCCGTAGAAGAACCAGTACTTGCCGTTCAAGGCGGTGGCGTCGATGGCCTTGACCACCAGCTCGATGTTGGTCGAGTTGAAGAACCAGAAGAAGCCGGTGAGGTCCGTCGAGGTTACCGCCGTGCCGGTGCCGGAGCCGCTCGACGGGGTGGTGAAGGCCACCGTGACGGCGAAGCGGCTGCCGAGCAGGCAGAGGGTCTGGGCATCGGCGACGCAGGAACCGCGAGTCACGAGTCCGGCCTCACCTCGCGGGGCCGTGGCGTCGAGGCCGATCAGCCCTCCCCGTGGCGCTACGGAGGCGCCACCCGTGGTGGCGGCCGAGGTCAGGGCCTCGACGTCCGCCAGGCCGCAGATCTCACCCTGCGGGTTGTAGTAGACCTGGGCTTCGCCGGTGTCGGTGCGCGTCACGGCCACCCAGTACTCGACGTCGGAGAGGGCGCCGAAGAAGAACCAATAGTGGCCATTGAGAGCGGTGGCATCGAGGGCCTTGACCACCAGCTCGGTGTTGGCGGCGCTGAAGAACCAGAACGTGCCGGTCTCGTTGGTGAGAGGCACCGCGGTGCCACTCGCGAGGTTGCCTTGGTTGCGGAAGGTGACCTCCACCTCGACCTCGCCCCCGAGCAGGCAGAGCTGCCCCGTCCCGGCCACGCAGGGTCCGGCGAGGCCGTTGGTGTTGGTGTCGAGGATCGCGGTGTACGGCGAGTCGCCGCTGGCGTTGGTGGCGCGCACCCGGTACTCGTAGCGGGTGGTGGCGGCGAGGCCGACGTCGGTGAAGGTGGTGACGTTGGCGCCGACCGTGCCCACCAGGCTGAAGTCGCCGAAGTCCCGCCTCTCGATGGAGAAACTGGTCTCGTCACTGGCGTTGTCGTTCCAGGCCAGGGTGATCGCCGAGGCCGTCCGGTTGGTGGCGCGCAGGTTCGACGGCGTGCCGGGCCCCGCTGCCGAGGTGGTGGCCGTCACCTGGTTGGAGTAGCTCGAGCTCGCCGAGCCGGCGCGCGCCCGCACCCGGAAGGTGTAGGCGGTGGCGGGGGAAAGCCCGGTCGAGTCGAAGGTGACGACGTTGGCCCCGACGTTGCCGACCTCGGAGAAGCTGCCGCTCCCCATCTTGCGCTCGATCCGGAAGCTGGTCTCGTTCGTGGAGTTGTCGCTCCAACCGAGGCGGATCGCGGTGCTCGACAGCACCGTGGCGGTCAGGCCCGAGGGGGCGCCGACGGTGCTGCCGCCCGAGCCACCGTAGACGGCGGCGATGGCCGCGCGGTCGTCGGGATGGAGTGAAGCCCCCCGCTCGTCGTCGTGGATGCTGCGGAACATGATGGCGTTGCGGGTCAGCGTGTGGCCGAGCCCGAGAGTGTGGCCGAGCTCGTGGGCGAAGAGCTCCTCCGCGGCCCGCGCGCGGTTGCCGAGGCCGCCCTGGAAGAAGCAATCGGTCCCGTTGTTGGTGGTGACCAGAGCATCGAGGGCAGGGTAGTAGTCCTGTCCCTGGTAGGTCTCGATCAACGCGTCGTCGAAACAGGGTCCGCCATGGGCGAGCACGCCGCCTTCGCCGCAGGAGAAGACCCCCGACACTTCGTCGAACGGGTCGTTGAAGACGATCTTGCCCTCGGGGAAGGGCGCTACGCAGCCGGTCTGATTGTTCGGCGTGGTGCCCAGGTAGTTGTAGCGGATGTTCGAGCCGGCATCGTTGTTCCAGACCGCGAGCGCAACTTGGAACTCGGCGAAGCCTCCGCCGGCGAGACCAGGCTGACCGGCGCTGTGGGCCCGCCAGGGAATGGAGCGTCCCTCGTCGAACTCGAACCAGCGGATCGCGAGGCCGCCCGGCCCTTCGAGCAGGGCGTACCGAGTGGCCAGCGTCGCGGCGGCATCGTCCAAGGCGAGGAGGTAGTCCGCCGGGCGCTCGAAGCCGCCGGCGGTGTCGGCGATCCAGGCTGCGAAGGCGTCGCCGTCGCGGGGTCGGTCGACCGGACTCTCCTCCAGGCTCACCTTGCCCTGGCCATCGAACTGCAACTCGGTGGCACCGTCGAGGTCACGGATGGCCACCCGCCGCCCGCCGCCAGCATCGACCAGGTGGAAGGCACCGAGCATCAGGTGGAGGATGCGCCAGGCACCGTCGGCGTGACGCTCGAGGAAGAGCAGGGCACGCTCGCCGTCGCGGAAGGCCGGGGCTCCCCAGATCTTGAGCCCGATGCCGTCGGGCCCGATGCCGCCCACGACTTTGAGGGTCAGCGAGGAGTTGGCCGCGGCCTCGCCCTTGAGCGAGCGCTCGACCTGCACGTCGTACTCGGTGGCAGGGTAGCTCGAGGCCCGGGCCGGTCGGGAGGCGAGCACGGTCACTTCGGCGATCACGGCTGCCTGGCGCACCAGGTTGGCGTCCGAGACCATCTGGAAGGTGGTGGCGTCGGCCGCGCGAGGCAGGCACACGAAGCCGGTGGCGAGCAGCAACGGGAGGAAGCGGGAGAGCTTGCGGGTCATGATGGGTCTCGGTGGGTTGAGGGTGGCCGATAGCGTGCCGGTGCGCAGGCTCAAGAGCCGCTCGCCGCGGGCGCGGCGGGGGGTTTGGCCTCGGTCGCCGACGCACCGCCGGCGCTGTCCTGCTTGGCTTCCGTCTTGGCCTCCGTCTTGGCGCCGTCCGGGGCGCCGGCATCACCGCCGCCCTTCTTGGCATAGTCGGTGACGTACCAGCCGCTGCCCTTGAACTGGAACGCGGGCGCCGAAAGCAGCTTCTTGTACACCCCGCCACAGGCCGGGCAGACGGTGAGGGGAGGGTCCGAAAGGCGCTGCAGCTCCTCGGTGCGCTTGCCGCAGGCCTCGCATTGGTATTCGTAGAGGGGCACGAAAACTCTCCTTGAGGGGTTAGCCCTCGTTGGTCTGCGAGTCGCCGGCCGTGCGCATCCGGATCACGACTTTGCCCGTGCCGCTGTCGGTCGACTTTCGCCCCTCGGCTCCCTCGATCTTGCGGATCAGCTGCAGAACCTGGAAGGCGTACATCAGCTTGGCGTTCTCGGCGGGAGGCAGGGGGCCGGCGCTGCACGCTTCGTAGAGGGAGCGCTGGCCGTCGACCAGCCGCAGCAGGGCGTAGTCGTTGGCGTCGAGCCCGGCCTCGATCAGGTCTTCGGGCTGCGAGCACGCCTCGAAGACGGTGTCGCGGCTGCCCAGGCGGCTGAGCAGGCTCTTGGCGTTGGGCGCCCGCTTGATGCCGGCGAGGATGACCTGGCGCATTGGCAGCATCAGCTGCACCAGCCCGTTCTCCTGGAAGTCGCCGACCTGGAAGGTGACCTGCCCGTCCTGCCAGTAGAACAGGCTCCAGACGATGGCCTCGATCTGGTCTCGCACGGCGCGGTAGACCTCGACCGGAGCGAGGAAATCCAGCTCCACCAGCAGGGCTCCGAGACGGCGGTCGCTCTTGCCCCGCAGCTGCATCGAGAGCTCGTACTGGGATTGCGTGAGGCTGCCGTTGCGCAGCAGGAAGCTGCCCAGAGTGTCCTCGATGTCGGTGGAACCGGCGTGGACGACGCAGCCGTTCTTGATCAGGACCCGCTTGACCACACCCTCGCGGTGGGCTTCGATGATCCCGGGGACCTGAAAGCGCTGGATGGTGTAGAGGATCTCGGGAAGGGTGGTCTCGGAGAGATCTCCGCGGTACTGGAAGGCTTTGCTCACGAGTGTCGGGGTCGGGGTGATCTGGGCTGGTCAACGCCCTCGAACGGCTGATTGTAGCATTGGCGGCCCACCGACCCGTTACGAGGGATGCCGCGATGATCCGCCCCGAGGATGCCTGGGATCTGCTGGAGCCACACCTTGCCCCCCTGGGGTCCGAGACCGTGGGTCGCCGCGGCGCGGCCGGGCGGGTGCTGGCTGAGGCGCTGGCCGCCGCCCTCGACGTCCCGGGTGAGGACGTCTCGGCGGTGGACGGCTACGCCTTGACCGAGGCGCCCGAGGTCGGCCGCCCCCTGCCCGTGGTGGGGACCATCGCCGCTGGGGATGCGCCGGGCTTCGAGCTGCCGGCCGGTACGGCGGCGCGGATCATGACCGGCGCGCCCGTTCCGGCGGCGGCGCGGCTGGTGATGATGGTCGAGGCGAGCGACGACGGTCGCAGCGAGGTTACGTTTCATCGCCCTGCCGAGAGCTCGGACCACATCCGGCGCCGCGGCGAGATCCTGCGCCGGGGAGACCGCCTGCTCGACCCCGGTGCGCTGCTGACGCCGGGCGCCCTGGCCCTGATCGCCACCCACGGCTTCGGCGAGGTGCAGGTGGTGCGAGCCCCCCGGGTAGCCGTGCTCGCCACCGGCGACGAAGTGGTGCCCCCGGACCGGGAGCCCCGTCCCGGCCAGCTGCGCGACTCGCACACCGACTTTCTGCTCGCCGCCGGGGCCGGCCTCGGCCTGGCTTTCCACTCTCTCGGCATCGCTCCCGACCGGCTCGAGGAGCTCTCGGCCCTGGTCGCCCGTGGCCTCGAGAGCGACGTCCTCCTGCTCTGTGGCGGCGTCTCGATGGGGGAGTACGACCTGGTCGAGGGTGTCCTCGGCTCCCTCGGCTGCCGCCTCCTCTTCGACGCCGTGGCCGTCCAGCCGGGCAAGCCCCTGGTCGCAGCCGTCCATGACCGGGGGCTGGTCTTTGGCCTGCCCGGCAATCCGGCGTCGGTGATGGTGGGCTTCTGGCTCTTCGTGCGGCCGGCCCTGCGGCGGCTCGCGGGGGGTGTGGACGGCTTCTGGCACGGGGCCCTGGCCGCCGAGCTGGCGGGGCCGCTGCCCGGGGCAACGGGGCGCGATCGCTTCCTGCCGGCACGAGTGAGCTTCACCGCCGGCGGGATCCGCGCCCTGCCGGTCTCACCCCGAGGCTCCCACGACCTGGCTGCCTACGCTCACGGCACGGCCCTCTTGCGGGTGAGGGCGGGTTCCCCTCCCCGCCAGGAAGGGGAACCCTGTGAGGTGTTGCCTCTGGCCGATTGGCGGGGGGAGCAGGCGATTGCCGGATCGTGACATACGGATCTGTTGTTAATTCTAAACTAGGGTAGCTATCCCTCGGGAGGGGATCCCCTCCCGAGGAGCCTCCTCTCCTGACGGGTGTTCTCCGCCCTTCGCAGCAGCTCTAGGCTGAGCTCGAGCTCTTGGCACCGAGGGCAAGTGTGCCTCCCGTGCCGTTTCGAGCCGGCCCCGAGAAGGGCAGAACCTGCGAAAGCAGGCGACGCAAAGCCACGGGTCCTCGCCTCTCCGACCGCCGCATCCGGGGAGCCCAAGATCGCCGAGCTACCGAAGGTCCGATGCTCGGGCTCTGTTCTAGGGCCAAATCTCTGGAAAGGAGGATGACCATGAGAGGCAGGATCCTGATCTCGACGAGCCTCTCGCTGCTGGTCGCCTTGGCGTTGGTACCTGGGGCGGCAGCGCAGCGCTTTCCCTGTGGCAAGCTGTTGTTGCCCTATTTCGAGGCAACCCTGCCGGAGCCCGGCGACAACCCGTTCGCCGGCGTCTCCACCCTCTTTGCGGTGAGCAATTACTCCGAGCACACGGCCGCGGTGGTCGTCACCGTCTGGACCAATTGGGGGATCCCAGTGCTCGACTTCGGCGTCGACCTCGAGGCCGGGGCGATGCGGACGGTGAATCTGCGGGACTGGCTGGTCTTCGGCGTGCTGCCGGACCGCCAGCTCACCGACGAAGAGCTTTTCCACCTCCAGGCGGCCCTGTCGGGGGAGCAGTCACCCCGCGATGGGCTGTTCTACTCGAGCTGGGTGGAAAGCCGCTTGGCGACCGGCTACGTGACGATCGAAGAGCCGTACTGCGGCGTCCGCATGCAGGATCTGTGGGGCGACTACGCCCTCGTCGACAGCTCGCGGGCCTTCGCCAAGATGGAGTCACTGGTGCGCATCGGAGGCCCCGACAACGAGCTGTGCGAAGCCCATCTGATCCGCTTCCTGGAGGGCGGTGAGTCCGATATCGCCACCCACATCAGCGTCTGGACGGGCCTGCGGGGCGTGCCCTCGGCGACCAGCGAGCCGGCGATCGGCCTGATGCGCTCGCGCTGTGAGTTCTTCGACGAACGGGGCCGTCGCTTCGACGACCGCTTCCTCGATCTGCGCGCCACCCAGGACCTGCTGGTGGCGGACTTGCTCCTCGCGGAGGAAGCCGGCTGGGCCCACTGCTCGACCCCCGGGCACTACACCTACTTCGTCATCGAGCACCAGGTACCGGGGCTCCTCGGCGCGGCCTACCCTTCCTTCTGTGCCACCGACCTCGACGCCTCTCCGCCCCAGAGGGGGCCGGCGATCGACCTCGAGAAGAGCGTGAACGGTGAGGATGCGGACAGCCCGCCCGGACCCTCCTTCACTCCGGGCACGCAGCTCGACTGGGCCTTCCTGGTCATCAACGTCGGGGACGATCCTCTCGAGTCGATCGAGGTTACGGACGACCAGGGGCTCGCCATCGACTGCCCGGCCGACCAGCTCGACCTCGGAGCCTCGATGGTGTGCACGGCGACCAGCGTCGCTGGGGCGCCGGGTGAGTATCGCAACCTGGGCCGGGTGACGGCCCTCGGCGCCGAGGCGGCGCTGGTCGAGGCGTTCGACCCCTGTCACTACCGCGTCTTTGCGGCGGCGATCGAGATCGAGAAGAAAGTGAACGGGGAGGATGCGGACCAACCGCCCGGTCCGACCTTGATGGCGGGAAGCGTCGTCCAGTGGAGCTACTTCGTGACCAACACGGGACAGGCGCGCCTCACCAACGTCTCGGTGAGCGATGACCAAGGCGTGATTGTGCTGTGCCCGAAGGCCACCCTCGAGGTCGCCGAGACCATGATCTGTCTCGGCTCCGGAGTGGCCGTGGCCGGCCACCATCGCAACGTTGGGACCGTGACGGCGTCGCCGCTGGCGGGGCCAACCGTCTCGGCCAGCGATCCGGCTCACTACTTCGGCAGCGCGGCGGGGATCGCCATCGAGAAACGGGTCAACGGCGAGGACGCCGACGTTCCCCCCGGTCCGACCCTGCTGGCCGGTAGCTCGGTCAGTTGGACCTACTTGGTGACCAACACGGGCAACGTGATGCTCGGCGAGGTCAGCGTCACGGACGACCGTGGCGTTGTCGTCACCTGCCCGGCGACGGTGCTCGATCCGGCGGCGTCAATGACCTGCACCGGTGCCGGCGTGGCCCTGAGCGGCCAGTATCGCAACGTCGGCTCGGTGCTGGGTACTCCGCCGGTCGGTGCTCCGGTGTTGGCCAGCGACCCCAGCCACTACTTCGGTATCGCTCCCGGCGTCACCATCGAGAAGCTGGTCAACGGTCTCGACGCGGACACGCCGCCCGGGCCCAGCCTGCCGGTGGGCAGCGCGGTGGTCTGGACCTACGTCGTGACCAACACCGGCGACGTCGATCTGGATGACATCACGGTGAGCGACGATCACGGTGTGGCGGTGTCTTGCCCGGCCACCTCGCTCGCGGTCGGCGTTTCGATGGCCTGCACAGCGTCGGGCACGGCCGTCGCCGGCGCATACGTCAACATTGGCACGGTGAGCGCCACGCCGCCGACCGGTGAACCGGTCATGGCCAGCGATCCAGCTCACTACCAGGGTGTGGCGGTGGGCAACCAGGGTTGCACTCCCGGCTACTGGAAGAACCACACGGGTTCCTGGCCGCCGACCGGCTACTCGCCCGAGCAGAGCGTATTGAGTGTCTTCGCCGAGTCGTGGCGGTATCCGGCGCAGTCCGCGGCCACGCTGCACCAGGCTCTGGGTTTCGGCGGTGGTCCGGGCCTCGCGGGGGCTGCGGAGATCTTGCTGCGGGCGGCGGTGGCGGGCCTGCTCAACGCCGCTCATCCCGACGTGGCCTATCCGCGCCTGGCCGAAGACGTGATCGACGACACCAACACGGCCTTGGCCAGCAACAGCCGCGACGCCATGCTGACGCTGGCGGCAGCGCTGGACGCCGACAACAACCGGGGCTGCCCGCTCAACTGAGCGCGGCCTCGCCGGCGCCATACACCGGCCCCGCTGTGCAGTCGCGGCGGGGCCGATCCTTTTCTCGAGAGGTGGCAGAAGAGTGGCGGAAGCGCATGGGAATCGAACCCACCCTCCATACCGTACCCGGCACGGAACAACGGTTTTGAAGACCGCAGGAGGCACCAGCCCCCGAGCGCTTCCGCGGCTGATCCTATCCCAGAGCTCGGGGGGCGGAGCTTTACCTCGGGCGCTCTTTGGGCTACAAACGCGCTGCCATGCACTCACCTCGAGCCGGCGCCCCCTGGGCCGCCTTCCACCGACCGTCTCCCCACGCCCGGCTGCGCCTGTTCTGCTTCCCCTTCGCCGGCGGCAGCGCCCTGGTCTACCGCGAGTGGCATCGCCACCTGCCCGAGCGCGTCGAGGTGGTTCCCATTGAGCTGCCCGGCCGCGCCAGTCGCTTCCGGGAGCCGCTGATGCGCCAGGCCGACCAGGTAGTGGCTGCGGCGGGTGCCGGGCTCGCCCCCCTCTTCGACCGGCCCTTCGCCCTCTTCGGCCACTCGATGGGGGCACTGCTGGTCTTCGAGCTGGCACGCTGGCTGCGGCGGCAGGGCCTCCCGGCACCGCTCCAGATCTTCGCTTCCGGCCGTCAGGCGCCGGACATCGCGGAGCACAAAGACCTTCACGCTCTCCCCGACGACGACCTCCTGGCTCGATTGCGAGAGTTCAACGGCACCCCGGAAGAGGTCCTCAAGCATCCCGAGCTGATGCAGATGATGCTGCCGGTGCTGCGTGCGGACTTCGAGGTCAACGAGACCTACCGCTACTGCGCGGAGCCCCCTCTGGCGAGCTCGCTCTCCGCGTGGGGGGGCCTCGCCGATCCCGAGGTGCCGCGCGAGGAGCTGGAAGCCTGGCGAGTTCACACCAGCGCCGGCTTCGACCTGCGCATGTTCGCCGGCGACCACTTTTTCCTCCTCCACCATCCGCCCGACCTCATGCGCGTCCTGGCCACCGAGACCGAGCGGCTGGCTGCCGGTCTCTGAGCTGGGCGGAGGGGCGTCGAGCCCCGACCCTTGCCCCCCGTGGTGGCAGGGCAGTACCATGCAGCCTCGCCCTGCCACCGGAGTTCGTGTCGTCCCTGGCACGCTCCGTGCTGGTTGCCTCGGGCATCATGGAGCTTCCCGTGCACAGACTGATCCCGTTGGCCCTCGGCCTCTTGCTTCTCTCGACCGTTGCGGGCGCCGAGTCCCTCCCCAATCCTCGCGACCCCAACCTGGCGGCCAAGGACCGGCTCACCACCTTGATCGAGCGGGTCAAGATCGAGCAAGCCAAGGTCCAGACCCTCGAAGCCAGCTTCACTCAGCGCCAGGAGAACGAGCTGCTTCTGGCCCCCGAGGAGTCGAAGGGCGTCTTCTCCTACCGGGCGCCCAACCTGGTCCGCTGGGAGTACCAGACCCCGAAGCCGATCACTCTCCTGATCGATGGCAAGAGCATGAGCACCTGGTATCACGACCTCGCCCGGGTGGAGGAGATGACGATCGGCCGCTATTCGGAGAAGGTGCTCAAGTACCTGGGGGCCAGCGGCTCGCTGGAGGCCCTGCTCGAGTACTTCGAGGTTCAGGTCGCCTTCCCCAACGACGTGACGGCGCCCTACCGACTGGACCTCTCACCCCGCTTCGAGCGCATCGCCAAGCGGCTGACCGCCCTGACCATCTGGATCGACGCCGCCCGCTTCGTGCCCACCAGGCTGCGCTACGAGACTCCCGGCGGCGGGGTCACGGAGTACTCCTTCGACCTGCTCAAGATCAACCCCGTGCTGCCCGAGAGCCGTTTCCGGCTCGACCTGCCCCAGAACGTCCAGGTGCGGGTGATCGAGCTCGAGAAGGCCCAGTAGCCAGCTCCCGCCGGGGCATCCGCTCCGCCGGCTCCCTGTCATGCCCCTTAGCTTCTCGGTCGAGGCTCGTTGTGGCGCCGCCCGCGCCGGTCGTCTCACCACCCCCCATGGGGTGATCGAGACGCCCGCCTTCATGCCCGTGGGCACGCTCGGCGCGGTCAAGGGCATCGCGCCGGATGCCCTCGAGGAGGCCGGCGCCAGCGTCATGCTGGCCAACCTCTACCACCTCGTGCTGCGGCCGGGGATCGAAGTGATCGAGCAGTTGGGCGGCCTGCACACCTTCGCCGGCTGGCGCCGGCCGATCCTGACCGACAGCGGTGGCTTCCAGGTCTGGAGCCTGTCGTCCCTGCGGCGGGTCGACGCCGACGGGGTCACCTTCAAGAGCCACCTCGACGGCTCCCCGGTGCGCTTCACGCCGGAGAGCGTGGTGGGGGCGCAGGTGCGGCTCGGCGTGGACGTCGCGATGGTGCTCGACGAGTGCCCGGCCTGGCCGATCGAGGAAGGGGAGGCGGCAGCCTCGCTCGAGCGTACGCTCGGCTGGGCCGAGCGCGCCCGCGCCGCCTGGCCGGGGGGGCCGGGGGGCCTCTTCGGCATCGTCCAGGGCAGCGTCTACCGGCGGCTGCGGGAGAGTGCCGCCGAGCGGCTCGCCGGGCTCGACTTCGACGGCTATGCCATCGGCGGCGTGAGCGTCGGCGAGACCCTGGAGCTGCGCCGTGGGGCGGTCGAGTGGACCGCCCCGGCGCTACCGGCGGACCACCCCCGCTACCTGATGGGGGTCGGCCTGCCCGAGGACATCTTCCACGCCGTCCGCCACGGCGTGGACCTGTTCGACTGCGTGCTGCCGTCGAGGAATGCCCGCCACGGCTTGCTGTTCACCCGCGAGGGCACGATCCGGATCAAGAACGCCGCCTACCGGCAGGATCCGCGGCCCCTCGACCCGGCTTGCGCCTGCCCGGCCTGCCGGCGTGTCCCGCGGGCCTTCCTGCACCACCTGATCCGCGCTGGAGAGCTCACGGGAGCGGTGCTGGCTACCCTCCACAACGTCCGCTTTTACCTTGACTTCATGTCGTCCCTGAGGCAGGCTATCCGGTCTGGTACGCTGAGCGAGTCGGAGTTTGCCTCATTTGTCCGCCGCCCCGGCGAACCTCTACCGGGAAAGACCGCCACAGGAGAGCCTGGTCCGGGAGCCGCCGGCTCTTGACCGCTCCCGTCCGCTAGCCGACGGAGGAATCTCGAAGTATGGACTTGGCAATGTACCTGGTCATCGCGCAGGCGCCGGCGTCCACCGCCGACATGCTGATGCAGTTCGTTCCTCTGCTGTTGATCTTCGTCATCTTCTACTTCCTGCTCATCCGCCCGGCGCGGCAGAGGCAGAAGGCCGTTCAACTGATGCTGGAGAACCTGAAACGCGGTGACCGGGTGGTCACCTCCGGCGGGATCTTCGGCGAGGTGGTGGCGATCGAGGGCAGCAACGCCATCTTGCGCATCGCCGAGAACGTCAAGGTCAAGGTGGCCAAGGCGGCGATCACCGGCCTCGAGCAGGCGGGTGAGAAAGAGGGCACGCCATGAGCCGGAGCGTTCTCTGGCGGGGCATCTTCTTGCTCGCCCTGGCCGCATTCGCGGCCTTCGCCTTCATCCCCCCCGAGGACAAGGTCAAGCTCGGCCTGGACCTGCGCGGCGGCATGCACCTGGTGCTGCGGGTGCAGACCGATGACGCGCTCAAGGCCGAGACCGACCGGGACATGGAAGCCCTCCGGCGCTTCGCCGCCGAGGAGGGCATTCCCGGCTTGACGACCCGCCAGAGCGGCACCTCCACCTTCGAGCTCACCGGCGTTGCCTCCGGCAAGGAGGACGCGCTCGCCAAGATCATCGAGGACCGCTTCGGCAACGAGCGATGGACCTGGTCCCGCGACGGTGGGCGCTACTCCTTCTCGATGACCGACGGCAACCGGGTCACCATCCGCGAGCAAGCCATCTCGCAGGCCCTGACCACCATCCGCAACCGCATCGACACCTTCGGTGTGGCGGAGCCGGTGATCCAGCGCCAGCGCGGCACGGATCGCATCCTGATCCAGCTGCCCGGCGTCGATGACCCCGAGCGGGTGCGCAAGCTGATCAAGAACACCGCCTTCCTCGAGCTACGCCTGGTCGACGAGCGGGCCAGCTCGTCGGCGGGCAGCCGCGAGCAGCTGGAAGCGAGCTACGGCGGTCGGATCCCCGAGGACGTCGAGATCCTGCCTCAGGACCAGCGCGACGCCGAGGGTCGCCTCACCGGCCAGAGCTTCTGGGCCGTCGAGAGGACCCGGCTCATCACCGGGCGCGACCTGCGCACCGCCGTCGGCACCCAGGACGACTTCGGCCAGCCGATCGTCTCCTTCAGCCTGACCCCCGAGGGCGCCCGCCAGTTCGGCAAGGCCACGGGTGAGAACATCGGCCGGCTGCTCGCCATCGTGCTCGACGGCAAGGTGCAGTCGGCGCCGGTGATCCGCGACCGCATCAGCGACTCCGGCCAGATCTCCGGCAGCTTCACCCAGCAGGAGGTCACCGACCTGTCCACGGCCCTGCGCTCCGGCGCCCTGCCGGCGGGTATCGAGAGCCTCGAGGAGCGCACCGTCGGTGCCTCCCTCGGCGCCGACTCGATCAAGAAGGGCCTCTCCGCCGGCGTCGTGGCGACCATCCTGACCGTCATCACCATGTTCCTGGTCTACCGTCTGACCGGCTTCAACGCCGTGGCAGCCCTGGTGCTCAACGTCGTGCTCCTGTTCGGCGGCCTGGCCGGCTTCGGTGCGGTGCTGACCCTGCCCGGCATCGCCGGCATCGTGCTGACCATCGGCATGGCCTTCGACGCCAACGTGCTGGTCTTCGAGCGCATCCGTGAGGAGCTCAAGGCGGGCAAGACCGTTCGTTCCTCGATCGAGGCCGGCTTCGGCAAGGCCCTGGCCGCGATCGTCGACTCCAACATCACCACCCTGGTGGCGGCCCTCTTCCTGTTCCAGTTCGGCACCGGCCCGGTCAAGGGTTTCGCCGTGACGCTCACGGTCGGCATCATCGCCACGATGATCGCCGGCGTGATCTTCTCCCGCTGGCTCTTCGATGCCATCGGCGAGCGCAAGGCCCGCACGGACAAGCTCTCCATCTGGGGCCTGACCTTCCCGCCGACCAGCTTCGACTTCATGAAGACCCGCAAGCTGTGGGTGGGAATCTCCGCGGCCGTGATCCTGCTCGGGCTGGTCGGTATCTTCTTCCTCTCGGGCCTCAACTTCGGCATCGACTTCACCGGCGGCACGCAGCTGGTCGTCAAGTTCCCGTCGGCGCCGCAGGCGGACGAGATCCGCTCGGTCCTGGCGGCACAGGGCCTGGGAGATGCCACGATCCAGCGCATCGGCACCGCGGAAGAGAACGAGGTGCTCATCCGCACCCCGGTCAAGGAAGGCTCGGAGGAGGGCACGGCAGGGACCGTGACCTCTGCCCTGCGCAGCCGCTATCAGGACTTCGAGGTGCGGTCGACCGAGAACGTCGGCCCGCAGGTGGGCTCCGAGCTGCGTCGCAAGGGCATCCTGGCGGTGGTCTTCTCGATGATCGGCATGCTGGTCTACATCTGGGTGCGCTTCGAGCTGCGCTTCGGGGTTGGCGCCCTGATGGCGGTGGTGCACGACGTGCTGGTGACCCTCGGCCTCTACGCCTTCAGCGGGCTCGAGTTCAACCTGACCACGATCGCGGCCTTCCTCACCCTCGTCGGCTATTCGGTGAACGACACCGTGGTGGTCTTCGATCGCGTCCGCGAGAACATGAGGAAGACGCCGAACAGGCCGCTGATCGAGGTCATGAACCTCTCTCTCAACCAGACCCTTTCGCGCACCATCCTCACCGGCGGCACCACTCTGACCGCCTGTCTCGCGCTGATGTTCTTGGGCGGCGAGGTACTGCGTGGCTTCGCCTTCATCCTCTTCGTGGGCGTGGTCGTGGGCACCTACTCGTCGATCTACATCGCGAGCCCGTTCGCCCTGCTCTGGGAGGAGCGCTTCGGCGGCGCCAGGGCTGAGCGCTCGGCGACCGTACCGGCGGCCAAGGCACGTTAAGGCGCAGCATGCTGCGCCCCGACGAGTCTCTATAATGTCTGCCCCTGGTCCAAGGACCGGGGGCAGACATCATGCTCCGCACCCGCTCACCCCGCCCGCCGGTCGAGTTCCGGAAACGCGTCCACTTCGAGGACATCCTCGAGCGGCTGTCGGCGGCGGGGCGTCCGTATGACGAGGCCTTCCTCCGCGACGTCTACTCCTTCTCCGAAGAAATGCACCGCAACCAGGTGCGCCAATCCGGCGAGCCTTTCCTGACTCATCCAACCGCCGTCGCCTACCTGCTGGCGGATCTGCGCTTCGACCAGGACTCGGTGGTCGTCGGGCTGCTCCACGACGTGCTCGAGGACACCCTCACCACTCGCGAGGCCCTCGAGGAGCGCTTCGGTCCCGAGATCGCCGGGTTGGTCGACGGCGTCACCAAGATCGGCCGCCACTCCTACGTGCGGCGGGACGAAGCCCAGGCCGAGACCTTCCGCAAGATGATCCTGGCCTCGGCCAACGACTTCCGGGTCATCGTGGTCAAGCTCGCCGACCGGCTCCACAACATGCTGACCCTCGAGTCCCTGCCACCCGAGAAGCAGCGCCGGATCTCCCGCGAGACCCTCGAGATCTACGCGCCTCTGGCCCACCGCCTGGGCATGGCGCGGGTGCAAGGGGACCTCGAGGACCTGGCCTTCTTCTACCTCGAGCCGGAGCAGTACGCCGAGCTCTACCGCCGGATCGTCGAGAAGATGAAGGTGGGCAAGGCGGCGGTCCAGCGCATCGACGAAAGGCTGCGCGACAGCCTCGCCCAGGCCGGCATCGAGGCCGACATCAGTCACCGCGTCAAGCGCTACTACTCGATCTACCGCAAGCTCCAACGCCAGGGGATCGACGTCTCCCAGCTCTACGACTACCTCGCCTTCCGCGTCGTCACGCACGAGCTGCGCGAGACCTATGCCGCCCTCGGCATCGTCCACCAGACCTGGCGGCCGGTGCCGGGCCGGTTCAAGGACTACATCGCGATGCCCAAGCCCAACCTCTACCAGTCGCTGCACACGACGGTGGTGGGGGAGAACGGCCAGCCTTTCGAGGTGCAGATCCGCACCCGGGAGATGGATCTGGTGGCCGAGGAGGGGATCGCGGCGCACTGGCGCTACAAGGAAGGTAAAAGCGGCGCGGTGGAGTCGGACTCGAATATCTTGTGGCTGCGCCAGCTGCTGGAGTGGCAGAAGGACGTCCAGGATCCGCGCACCTTCCTGGCCACGCTCAAGGTCGACCTCTACCCGGAGGAGGTTTATGCCTTCACCCCCAAGGGGGACGTGTACTCCTTCCCCCGGGGAGCCACTACCTTGGACTTCGCCTACCGCGTCCACACCGAGCTCGGCCACCACTGCATCGGCGCGCGGGTCAACGGCCGGCTGGTGCCGCTGCGCACGGCTCTCGGCAACGGCGACATGGTGGAGGTGATCACCAATCCGAGCCGCTCACCGAGCCGGGACTGGCTCGGCTTCGTCACCACCTCGAGAGCCAAGAACAAGATCCGCCAGTGGCTCAACACCGAGCAGAAGGTGCAAGCCATGGAGCTCGGACGCCGGCTCTTCGAAAAGGAGGCCCGGCGCTACAAGCTGAGCCCGAAGAAGGTGCTGGAGTCGCCGGAGCTGGCCCTCCTGCTCACCAACGAGGGCTACGGCAAGCTCGAGGAGCTGCTCGCGGCCATCGGCTTCGGGCGCACCGCAGCGCGACAGGTACTGGGGCGGGTGGTGCCGGCCGAACAGCTGGCCGAGCCGCCGGTGGTGGCCGAGGGCGGATTCAAGAAGGTCATGCGGCGCATCCTGCCGGGCAGGCAGGGGGCGATCGAGGTGCGGGGGCACAGCGATCTGCTCGCCTACCTGGCCAAGTGCTGCAATCCCCTGCCCGGAGAAGAGATCGTCGGCTATATCACCCGCGGCCAGGGGGTGTCGGTGCATTCGGCGGACTGCCCGAACGTGCGCAACCTGTTCTTCCATCCCGAGCGAGAGATCGAGGTGGGCTGGGCACGGCAGGCCCAGGAGCTCTACCGCGTGGGGTTGGTGGTCGAAACCGAGAACCGCCCGGGGATGCTGGCACGGCTGACCGAGACCATCGCCAAGCTGGGCACCAACATCGCCCAGATCGAGGCCGACACCTTCGGTAACGGGCGCGGCGAGATCTCGGTGGTGGTCGAGCTGCGCGACCACCAGCACCTGGAGAAGCTCAAGAAGGGGCTGCGGTCAATCCCGGGAGTGCTGAAGATCGACCGGCGGATGAGCGGCGGGCCGGCCACCCGCGAGCCCCTGTGAGAGACGAGATGAAGATGGATCCCCGCTTGCGCGGGGATGACGGCGGGTAGGCTGGGTTAGGCTCGTCCGCGAGCCGTAACCCAGCATTGACGCCCGCAAGAGCTGGGTTTCGCGTGCGCTCAACCCAGCCTACGGCTGCAGTTGGATGGTGCCGGGAGTGGCTTAGGTCTGGGGGGAGGTTGTCTCGGGCGTGTGAGTTCGGGCCGGGGGCTTGGTCACCAGGCCGCTGCGCAGGCAGCGCGTGCACACCCAGATGCGACGGGAGACGCCGTCGAAGAAGGACCGGACCCGCTTCAGGTTCGGCTCGAAGGTCCGGTTGGTCACGTTGTGCGCGTGGCTGACGCGCCGGCCCGCGACCGTACCCTTGTTGCAGATCTGACACTGCTTGGCCATGGAAAAAGCCCTCGGGTTCTAGCGGTGAGTCGGTAGCTCGACTTGGCGCCTGCCGGCGGACGGGATCCTCGGCCGGCGCACGGAGCCGCTGATCTTAGCCGGAGCGGTCGCTGAGAGCAAGAGGTGGCGGGTTCCAGAGGGCGCCGGGGAATATTGCCATAGCTGTATTCGGCCCTTGACATCGATATTTCCCGGTGCTAGCCTCAGCCAAAGCTTCAAGTCTGCGGGTCTAAACTGCCTTGAAATCAGCGTCTGGAGGGCCTCAGCCTAGTGTTGTTCTCACGCTCTAAGGGGTTGGTCGGGTTGGACCTCGGCAGCTCCGCCATCAAGCTGGTCGAGCTCAAGGAACGCAAGGCGGGCGAGTTCCATCTGGTCCGATTGGGCGTCGAGTCGCTCTCTCCCGAGGCGATCGTCGACGGCTCGATCATGGACTCGTCGCTGGTGGTGGACACCATCCACAAGCTGGTGGACGAGACCAAGGTGAAGGCCGGGAACTTCGCCACCTCCCTCTCCGGGCACTCGGTCATCATCAAGAAGATCCAGCTCCCCGCCATGGCTCCGGAGGCTCTCGCGGAGTCCATCCAGTGGGAGGCCGAGCAGTACATCCCCTTCGACATCAACGACGTGCGCCTCGACTACGTGGTGCTCTCCGAGGGGGAGCCGGGCCGGGACAGCATGGAAGTCCTGCTGGTCGCGGTCAAGCGCGACAAGGTCAACGACTACGTCTCGGTGATCAGTCAAGCGGGCAAGACGCCGGTGCTGGTCGACGTAGACTCCTTCGCCGTGCAGAACGCCTACGAGGCCAACTACGACCTCGATCCGATGAAGACCATCGCTCTGGTCAACATGGGGGCGGCGGTGACCAGCATCAACATCCTCTCTCGCGGCACCACCGTGTTCTGGCGCGACATCACCTTCGGTGGCAACCAGTTCACCGAGGCCCTGCAGCGTGAGTTCAACCTCTCCTTCGAGCAGGCCGAGCAACTGAAGAAGGGCGAGAACGTCGATCGCTTCACGCCCACCGACGCCCGCCCGGTTCTCGACGCGGTCTCGGCCGAGATGGCCGAGGAGATCCGCAAGACTTTCGACTTCTTCTCCGCCACCTCCTCCGAGGGGCCGGTCGAGGAGATCGTCCTGTCCGGAGGCTGCTCGCTGACGCCCAATCTCAAGCAGGTGCTCGAGGGGCGGTTCAACGTGCCCACCGAGCTGATGAACCCATTGCGTCGGATCCGCTACCGAGACAGCGACTTCGCGAGCGAGTACCTGCAATCGATCGCACCAACCCTGGCCGTGGCCGTGGGGCTGGCGATCCGCAGGGTGGGGGACTAGCCCTCGATGATCAAGATCAACCTACTTTCCGAGGGCAAGCGCCCGACCGCGGTGCGCCGCGCCAAGGCGCCGTCCGGCGGCAAGCTCAGTCGCGACAGCCTGGCTCCGCTGCTGTTCGGGCTTTGCTTCCTGGGTTCGCTCCTGGGAATCGCCGGGTGGGGCTGGAGCGTCTGGAACACCCAGAGGCAGCTCGCGGCGGACATCAAGTCGGCCGAGAGCGAGGTCCAGAAGCTCGCGCCGATCATCAAGGAAGTCGAGGACTACAAGCAGAAGAAGGCCGAGCTCGAGCGCAAGATCGCGGTGATCACCGACCTCAAGGCCAATCAGCGCGGGCCGGTCCGGGTGATGGACGAGATCTCTCGTGCCCTCCCCGAGCTGTTGTGGCTGACCAAGCTCGAGATGAAGGGCAGCCTGATCAAGGTGACCGGCGAGTCGTTCAACATCAATGCCATCGCCAACTTCATCGAGAACCTCGAGCGAGTGCCAGAGCTTCGAGAGCCGGAGCTGCTCGACACCAAGCGCAGCAAGGAGGTCTACGTCTTCTCGATGCAGGTTGGCTACAAGCCCTCGTTGGGAACGACCGCGCCGGCGCCTGAGCCGGCCGGGACTGGTGAAGCGACGCCCGCCGCCACGGGTGACGGGGCGATCGCCCCGGCCGGCGGCGGCTGAGGGAGGCTCAAAGCCGTGGCTGTCTTCGGGATAGAGCTCAAGGGCAAGAACCCTCTGGTTGGCCTGGCCTTCGGCTTGGCGGTTGGCGGCGCCCTCTTCCTGCTGGCCAACTGGCAGTGGGTCGAGCCGCGCCAGAAGGAGATCGCCCGGCAGCGGACGAAGCTCCAGGAGCTCAACCGCAAGATCCAGGAAGGACGCGCGGCCGAGCAGAAGCTGCCGCAGTTCCGCGACGAGGTGCGACGGCTCGAGCTGGAGCTCGAGAAGCTCCTGCGCATCCTGCCGGCACGCCGCCGCACCCCGGACCTGATCCGGCGAGTGCGAGCGCTGGCCGAGCAGGGCGACTTCGACCTCCAGGTCTTCGACCCGGGCACCGAAGTGCAGAAGGACTTCTACTCCGAGTGGCCGATCAACGTCCGCTTGGCGGGCAACTACCACAACCTCGCCCTCTTCTTCGATCGCATCAGCCGCTTCCCGCGGGTGCTCAACATCGAGGAGCTGCGGATCCAGGGGCGCCGCCGCCAGTCCGACGCTCGTACCATCGACGCCAGCTTCGTCGCCAAGACCTTCGTTTACAAAGAGCCAGAGCAGCCCGAAGGGGAGGCAGCGCCGGCCCAAAGCCAGAAGCCCGCGCCCCGTGGCAAGGCTCCCGCCAAGAAAAAGGCGGGGCCGGAGGACTTGTGATGAGCCTGCCTTTGCGCATCCTCCCGGCCTTGCTGGCCCTGCTGCTGGTCACCGGCTCGCCGTCTTTCTCGCCGCCCCTCTGGGCCCAGGAGGACGAGGCGACAGGAGTGCCGGCGGATGAAGGTCTCGAGAGCGACGAGTTTGGCGAAGAAGAGGAGGGCGTCCTCGCGCCACTGCCGGATTTCGAGGACATCGACCAGATCCTCGAGGGAGAGGAAGACCTCCTCACCGGCGGACAGGGTGGCTACGACGCGGGCAACCGCCGCGACCCCTTCAAGTCGCTCATGGTGACGCCCGACAAGATCAAGTTCCGGGGCAAGCGCCCCGAAGGCGTGCCCGGGCTGATGATCGACGAGATCCTCCTCTCCGGCATCTTCAAGACCAAGAATGGATATATCGCCCAGGTCCAGGCGGCCGATCGGCAGAAGAGCTTCCTGCTCAAGGTGGGCGATCAGCTCTTTGACGGAGACGTGATCTCGATCACGGCCAAAGAGGTCGTCTTCAAGCAGAACATCCAGGATCCGACCGCCCTTCGACCGTTCCGCGAGGTGGTCAAATCCCTCAATCCATGAGCAGGGATCGGCGAGGGAGGCCGTGTATGGGAGCTGAGGCTAAGACCGAACGGAGATTCGAAATGCGAAGGTCGACTGCGGTTGCGTTGTCGCTGCTCCTGGCGGTTGCCTGCTCTTCGTCGAATCGGCAGGAGGCGAAGCCGGCGACGGAATCCACGGGCGCGGCCCAAGAGTCGCGTCAGGTCGTTCCCGCGGCACCTCCGCCGGTGGTGGTGGAGTCGCTGGATCTCGCGGAAGGCGCCCCGGGGATGCGCCTGGACCTGGCCGCGAATGGACCCCTGGTCTGGACGAGCTATCGCAACGACGCGGGCGACCTGGTAGTGGAGCTGCCCAACAGCGTCCCCGGCTCCCAGCTCGTGCGGACGCTGCCGGGCCAGGGTCTGGTGGCGAGCGTCGAGGTCGAGGAGGATCGGGACGGCCCGCGCCCCCTCACCCGCCTGACCGTCAAGACCACTTCGGAGGTGGAGCCGGCGCTTTCGGCCGAGGGCAACACTTTGCGGCTGGAGCTGGCACCGGTGGCCGTGGCGGCGGTGACGCCACCCATCGCCAGTGAAACGGTGAGCGCTCAGGAGGGGGCCGCAAGCCCGGCCGCCGAGGAGACCGAGCTTGCCTATGAGCCCCTGCCGAACGAGGAGGAGCCCGTCGTTGCCGAGGCCGAGCCCGCGCCGGCGGTCTTGGCCTCGACGGAGCCACGGACCTACGGCACCCCCGACCAGCCGGTGCGGGGCGAGGCCCCACCCTCTGCAGCAGCCACCTACCTCGAGGCGGTGCGCGATGAGACGGGGGGAGTCTTCTTCCTCGCCGGTAACGGTCCCTTCACCTACTCGTCGTTCCGGCTCGAGGATCCGGACCGCCTGGTGATCGATCTCGAGGGCGTGACCAACAACGCCGACCGCAGCACCCTCTCGGTGGGGGCTCACGGCGTGCGGCGGGTTCGTATCGCGCAGTTCCGCGCTGCCCCGGAGCCGGTGGCGCGCGTGGTCTTCGACCTCGACGGTACCTCCTGGCCGCAGCTGGAGGCAACGACGGAAGGTCTCCTCGTGCGCTTCGGCGGAGCCGGGGAGCGTCTCGCGGCGCAGCCTGCGAGAGAGGAGCGTCCCGCGCCGGCTTATGAGCCGGCTCCGGCGCCGGTCCGTACAACGAGCGCGCCGGCTGTTCAGGAGCCGCCGCCGGAGCGAGTCGCCACGCCGACCCCCGATGCCGGCCGGCCTGCGACCCGGGAATCCCAGGCGGAGCCTGTGGCAGTCCAACGCAGCCTGCCCGCGGTGTCGCAGGTGGCGGGGGATCGGCAGGCCACCAGCGACGTCGAGCTGTATGGCGGGGCCAGCCGCCTGGCCCCCACGCCCGCGACGCCGATCCCCTCCGAGACGATCCCGGGCGGTGGCACCAAGACGGTGGCTACCAAAGTGTTCGGTACCCGTACCATCAGCACCACCGAGCGCACCTACTACGGCGACCCGATCACCATGTCGATGCGCGACGGCGACCTGGTCGAGACCCTGCGCAGCTTCGCGGCGATCTCCGGACTGTCGATCGTGGTCCAGCCCGAGGTGAAGGGTACGGTGACGGTCGAGCTCGAGAACATCCCCTGGGACCAGGCTCTCGAGCAGATCCTGCGGGTGAACAAGCTGGGCTACGAGCTCGAGGGGACGGTAATGCGCATCGCGCCGGTCTCCCTGCTCAAGCAGGAAGCGGAGGAGCAGCAGGCCCTGGAGGCCGCCAAGGCCTCGCAGGTGCCGCTCAAGACCGTGCTCCGGCGGCTCTCCTATGCCACCGCCTCGGAGGTCTCGCAGCTGCTGCGGGGCCGCGGCGGCCTGCTCTCTCAGCGCGGCAGCGTGATCCTGGACCGGCGCACCAACACGCTGATCTTGAAGGAGCTGCCGGCCTACATGGACACGGTGATCGCGGTGATCGACGAGATCGACACCCCCGAGCCGCAGGTCATGATCGAGGCGCGGATCGTCGAGACCACCAAGCGCTTCAGCCGCACGTTGGGAGTCGCCTGGGCTTTCGACGGCGAGTCGAGCGCCCGCTTCGGCAACACCACGGGTCTGGTCTTCCCCAATAACGGCACGGCCAACGGCGGCGTCAACCTGCTCACCGGTGCCGCCAACGGCTTCGTCGGGCTGACTCTCGGCAACGTCCTCAACAGCTTCAACTTGGACGTCGCCCTGCGTGCTGCGGAGGTTGAAGGCCTGATCAAGATCCTCTCGGCGCCGAAGGTCGCAGTGCTCAACAACCAGCAGGCCAACATCCAGAGCGGACTGCAGATCCCGATCCAGACCATCGCCAACAACACCGTGACCGTGCAGTTCGTCAACGCCACGCTCTCGCTCGACGTCACTCCCCATGTCACGGCCGAAGGTACGGTGCTGATGGACCTCGAGATCCGCAAGCGCGAGCCGCAGCTGGCCTTCGCCGTCCAGGGCGCCGCCAACGCTCCGATCTCGACCAAGGAGGCCAAGACCCGCGTCATCGTGCGCGACGGCGGCACCACCGTGATCGGCGGCATCTACAAGGTGACCAGCGACCAGGGCACGGATCGCGTGCCGGGTCTCGCCAACGTGCCGATCATCGGCCACCTGTTCAAGAACAAGCGGCGCAGCGACGAGAACGAAGAACTCCTGATCTTCATCACCCCCCGGGTGATCAATCTGTAGGGGCAAGGCTTATGAAGAACCACTTTCGCCGCGCCGCATTCCTGTTCCTGCTGGTTGCGCTCCTGGGATGTAACCAGCGCACCGACAAGGACAAGGGCAACGTCATCCTCACCATCGAGAGCTTCGACGGTCTGCCCGTGCGCGTTTCGGTCAACGCCACGGACCTCGTCCAGGTCGAGGAGATCAACCTGAGCAACATCCCGAAGGATCCCAACGGGACGGTATCCAGCTTGATGGACATCGAGCTCAGGTCCTTCGAGGTGACCTACACTCGCGCCGACAGGGGAACCCGCAAACCCCCGGCGCGCGTTCGCGGCTTCTTCGGCAATGTTCCCGTCGGCGGTGACGACACGATCAACAACCTCGACGTTCTCGGCATCGATCAGCTGCGAGCCGCCCCTCTCTCCGATCTCCTGTTTGAGAACGGTGGCTTCGACAAGGAAACGGGTGACCAGTCCATCCAGCTGAACGTCAGCCTGCGCTTCTTCGGACGCACTCTCGCAGGCGACACGATCGCCTCGAACACTGCAACTTTCGGTATCGAGTTCGTGCCGTAGCCCGGCGCTTGAGACGAGGAGAAAGCCACCATGAAGAGCAAGCACTGGGCAAAACTCTCCGGCAGGGCCTGCGGCCTGCTGGTCGCCGGCTTGATGGTGCTGGGTTGCTCGAGCGACTCGCCCTCGGAGCCCCGGCAGGAACCACCCCCGGCCCCCCCGCCGTCGGGTAGCACCTTCCTGATCTCGGTGTCGGCCAACCCCACCGACCTCCAGGCGGGCGGCGACCAGGCGAGCGTGATCACCATCCAGGTCCGGCGGCGCGACAACGGCGCCCCCCCGGCCAACGGCACCACCGCCGTCGTCAGCACTAGCCTGGGCGAGTTCAGCGCCCAGGGCAGCGGCATCCAGAGCGGCGTCGTCGAGTTGATCAACGGCAACGCGCAGGTTCTCCTGTTCCCGGGAAACGTCGCGGGCGGCGCGATCGTCCAGGCGCGGCTCGAGAACTCCTTCGGCCAGGCGGCCATCAACATCGGCCAGGCCGCGACCTTCTTCCTCTCGTTCGTCACTCCGGCCACCGGCTCGCCGCTGGGTGGAGATCGTGTCGACATCGTGGGCGGCGGCATCCAGGAGCCGGTGCGAGTGACCGTCGGGGGAGTGGTGGCGCAGGTGGTGTCGGTCGCCGCCGATCGGATCCGGATCATCACGCCCCCGTCCCAGACGGCCGTGCCCACCGGCACCACGAGGCCGGTGAACGTCAACGTGACGATCAACCTCAACGAGACCGATGAGGCCACCGACCAGCTCGACAGCGGCTTCACCTACGTCCCCGGTGGTACCCCGGTGCTCCAGCCGCAGATCTTCTCGGTCAGCCCGGCTTCGGGCGTCAACGAGGGCGGCACCCGGGTGACGATCGTCGGTGACGGCTTCGAGTCTCCCGTCCAGGTGCTCTTCGGCGCGGGCAACACCAACGTCGAGGCGACGGTGGAGAACGTGTCGCGGACGCAGATCGTGGTGCGCACCCCGGCCGCTACGGGCTTCGGCCAGGGCAACCAGAACCAGCAGGTCAACATCACCGTCCGCAACCTGAACACCGGCTTCTCGGCGGTGGCCAACGGGGCCTTCCGCTACGGCAGCGGCATCATCATCACCGGCTACCAGCCGCAGCAGTTCATCTACGACTCGGCACCGGTGATCACCATCTTCGGCCAGGGCTTCGAGGCCCCGGTGCAGGTGTTGATCGGCGGCATCCTGTCGCAGACCCTGACGGTCTCCGGCACCCAGATCACCGCCCGGGCCCCGATCCCGCAGATCAACAGCTGCGCCAACCTCATGGGCGAGGTCACGGTGACCAACCTGGCCTCGGGAGCCACGACGACGCAGGGTGTGCCCGGCATCATCTTCCAGGTGCCGGTACCCCTGATCACGGGCGTGAGCCCGAACGCCGCCACCGGCAACACTCTGGTCACGGTGACCGGCTCCGGTTTCGACGAGCCCCTCCAGGTGTTCTTCGGTGACGTTGCCGGCTCGGTCAACAGCGTGAACTCCGCCGGCACGCAGATCAGCGTCAGGACGCCGACTTCCTTCTCCGCCTTCAACGAGGTGGCTTGCGACGACAACGCGGACGGCACCATCGGTTCCCGGTTCGTGCCCACGTCGGTGACGGTACGGGTGGTGAACCTCCAGACCACCTGCGAGGCCACGCTTGCCGGCGGCTTCACCTTCAACCCCACGGATACGACCTGCCGCGGAGACCAGGGTCCGGTGATGCCGGAGTGCAGTGACGGGGTGGACAACGACGGCGATACGTTCGTGGACTTCCCGATGGATCCGCAGTGCACCAACGCGCTCGATAACACGGAAGCCAGCTAGGCCACCGGCCTCGCTGCCCTCCAGCCGCCTCGACCGGGGGGCGATCGCCTAGACGGGCGATCGCCCCCCTTCGTATACTGGCTCGCCATGAGATCACGCATCCTCGCCCTGACTGCCGCCTTGGTCGCCCTCGGGCTCACCGCCTGCGATAGCGCCACCCCCGTAGCCCCCACCGGGGCAATGCTCAAGCTCTCCATCACCCCGGTCGAGATCGCCTTGAACGGCTCGGCCACGGTGACCGTCGAGGCCCGCAGAGAGAACGGTCAGCCGGTCAACCAGGGGTCGGAGATCACCCTCTCGACCACGCTAGGGCGACTCGACGCGACGGTCCTGTTCACGGATGAGCGGGGCTTCGCCACCACGACCCTGCGCGGGGACGGCCGCATCGGCGAAGCTTCCGTGGTCGCTCGCTCGGGGGCAGTGGAGTCCACGGCCGTGATGGTACAGATCGGCCGCCTGGCCTCCAACGTCACCCTCCAGACCTCGCCGACCACGATCCCGGAGACCGAGGACGCCACCGTCAACCTGCTCGCCGTGGTGCGCGACGGCCAGGGCCAGCCCCTCCCCAACGTCTCGGTCAACTTCCTCACGGACGTGGGCCAGCTCAACTCGGGGGGTGCCTTCCGCACAACCGACAACCGGGGTGAAGCCAAAGACACGCTCAGGGTCAGCACCGAAGACGTCAACGTGCTGTCGGGCGAGACCTTCACGGTCCGGGTGCAGGTCAGCGCATCCGGCGGCAACGTTGCGTCCGACGACGCCACGATCACCATCGCGCGCCGACCCATCGCCAGCTTCACCGTGCAGCAGAACCGGCTGATCGTGACCTTCACTGACACCTCCACAGGAGGCCGACCGACGGAGTGGTTCTGGGACTTCGACTTCGCAGGGGTACCCAACGTCTCAACCAGCAGGCTCCAGAACCCCACCTTCACCTACTCCGCGCCGGGTACTTACGTCGTCTTCTTCAGGGCCACCAACGCCACCGGCAGCGGCGAGACGACCCGGCAGATCACCGTCACGGCCAACTGATCCCGTCAGCTTCCTGGCCCCCTCGGGGCTCGTTCAATCGAGCCCCGAGCACCCGACTGCTATAATCCGCGCCACCGGAGACCGACTTCCTTCTGTCACTTCCGGGCTCACGAGAGGGCGTGCGATGCCGGATACCGGAGCCATATCCTTGAGGCTGATGGAGCTGAGGCGGCGGTGGGAGGACGAGCCCGGCTCGCCGATCTTCCTCCAGCTCGCCGAGGAGTACCGCCGGGTAGGCAGAACCACCGAGGCCCTCGAGGTCCTCGAAACCGGCCTGGACAAGAGCCCGGGCTACCTCTCGGCCCGAGTCGCCCTCGGTCGCATCCTCCTCGAGCTCGCCCGGCCCGCCGACTCCCTGACCCAACTCAAGGCCGTCCTCGAGCGCGACCCCGCCCACATGGTCGCCAGCAAGCTCATGGTGGAGGCCCACCTCCAGCGCCACGATCCGGTCCTGGCCCGCCGGCAGCTCGACCACTATGCCCAGCTCTCGCCGAGCGATCCCGATCTCGAGACCCTCCGCGCCCGCATCGACAACGAGCTGCTCGCCCCTGCCGAGGAGGTCCCGGTGGCCGTCACGCCCGAAGCCGCGCCCGAACCGCCCCCCACGCCCGCCCGCAAGACCTGGCGGGCCACGGACGAGGCCGAGCCCTTCGCAGCGAGGCCCCCGGGCCTCGACCGATCGACCTATCGCAGCCGGCTCGGCACCGACGGGCTGTTCACTGCGCCTCCGCCTCCGGTAGCCCCAGAGTCCTTCGACGAGCCGGCCCCGACCGCGCTCCCGCCCGAGGACGCCTGGAGCGCGTTGGTCACGGAACCAACCGCGCCGGCTGCGGAAGCGGCGGCGCCGGCAGTCGAAGTGGCCGAGCCCGAGCTCGAGGACGACACCGCCGTGCTGCCGGCGCCCGAGCCCATGCCTGCGCCCCCTGGCCCAGAGCCGGCGACGGTCACCCTCGCCGACCTCTACCTGCGCCAGGGCCATCTCGAGGAGGCCGGGCGGATCTACCTGCGCGTACTGGAGAAGGAGCCCTCGAACTCCCAGGCCCTGGCCGGCCTCAAGGAAGTGGCGGACCAACTGGCACCACCACCGACCGCCCAACCGGTGCCCGAGGCCACGACCGTGGCGGCGGGATCGGACGCCTCGCTGCACGAGCGCAAGGTGGCGCTCTATCGCCGTTACCTCCACAACCTCCAAGCCCGACGCGCCGCTCATGCTCCTTGACCGACTCGGACGCCTCCAGCAGCGCCTTCCGGGTATGCAGGCTCTCTCCTTGGTGGACAAGGACGGCATCCCTGTCGAGTCGGTGTCGATGTCGCCGGACCTCGACCTCGAGAGCCTCACCGCCGAGCTCATCGTCCAGCTCCAGGCCATGGAGCACAGTCTCGCGGAGCTGAAGCCGGGCCAGCTCGACCACCTCGCCGTGACCACGGAGGACCGGATCCTCATGGTAAGCTGCGTCACTACCGGCTACTATCTGCTCCTGGTCCTGACCGCCACCGCCAATCGTGGCCGAGCGCGTTTCGAGCTTCGCAGGGCTCGCCTGCTCCTCGAAGACGAGCTCCTCTGAGCCAGGGATCATCCAGTCCTCCGGGAGGAGACAGACCCTTGTTGACCTTCGAGCAGATCACCGAGCTCGTCGAGCTCGTTGCCCAGCGGCGCCTGCAGGGCCTGGAGATCGAGCAGTCGGGCTTCCGTCTGAAGATCGACGGCCAGGCGCCGGTGGCGGTCGTCACCGAAGCGCCCGCCGTCGCCCCGGCCCACGCTGCCGCCCATCCGGTCGCCGTCTCCGCCCCGGCACCCACCGGGACCCCGGAACCTCCTGAGGAGACCGGACATATCGTGCAGTCGCCGATCGTCGGCACCTTCTACCGCTCGCCCGCGCCGGATTCGCCCGCCTTCGTGGACGTCGGGAGCCGGGTCACCAAGGGCCAGGTTCTCTGTATCGTCGAGGCGATGAAGCTGATGAACGAGATCGAGAGTGACATGGACGGCGTCATCGCCCGGATCTACCCGCAGAACGCTCAGCCGGTGGAGTACGGTGAGCCCCTGTTCGTGATCCAGCCGGGCTGACGGATGTTCAAGAAAGTCCTCATCGCCAACCGCGGCGAGATCGCCCTGCGGATCATCCAGGCCTGCCGCGAGCTCGGCATCCACACGGTGGCCGTCTACTCGACGGCCGACCGCGAGAGCCTGCACGTGGTCTACGCCGATGAGGAGGTCTGCATCGGCCCGCCGCCCTCGCCGAAGAGCTACCTCAACATCTCGAGCTTGATCGCCGCGGCCGAGATCACCGGCGCAGACGCCGTGCACCCCGGTTACGGTTTCCTGGCGGAGAACGCCCATTTTGCCGAGGTGCTCCAGGAGTGCAACCTGGCCTGGATCGGTCCGCGACCGGAGACCATCCGGCTGATGGGGGACAAGGCCAGGGCCCGGCAGACGGCGGCCGAGTGCGGCGTCCCCGTACTGCCCGGCAGCAAGGATCCGCTGCCCGATGCGGAGACCGCCGAGCGGGTGGCCGGGGAGATCGGCTACCCGGTGATCTTGAAGGCCGCGGCGGGGGGCGGAGGGCGCGGCATGCGCATCGTCCACAGCTCCGATGCCATCGCCGCCCAGTTCGAGACCGCCCGCAACGAGGCCGAGAAGGCCTTCGGTGACGGCTCGGTCTACCTCGAGAAGTACCTGGTCCGGCCCCGCCACATCGAGTTCCAGGTCTTCGGGGACCGGCACGGCAACGTCATCCACCTCGGCGAGCGCGAATGCTCGATCCAGCGCCGCCACCAGAAGCTGATCGAAGAGTCCCCCTCGCCGGCCTTGACTCCCGAGCTGCGGGCGCGAATCGGCGACGCCGCGGTACGGCTCTGCGAGGCCGTGGGCTACGAGAACGCCGGCACCATCGAGTTCCTGCTCGACGAGGACGGCAGCTTCTACTTCATGGAGATGAACACTCGCATCCAGGTCGAGCACCCGGTCACCGAGATGGTGATGTCGGTGGACCTGGTGCGGGAGCAGATCCGCGTCGCGGCGGGGGAGAGGCTCGGCATCGCCGGTGGCCTCTCGCCCCGGGGGCATGCCATCGAGTGCCGCATCAACGCCGAGGACCCGGAGCGCTTCACCCCCTCGCCGGGCAAGCTCTCCACCTTCCACCCCCCCGGCGGTCCTGGCACCCGGCTCGACACCCACGCCTACGAGGGCTACGTCATCCCGCCCCACTACGACTCCCTGGTGGCCAAGCTGATCGTGCACGACCACGACCGCGACGCGGCGATCACCCGCATGCAGAGGGCCCTCGACCTCTTCGTCGTCGAAGGCATCAAGACCAGCATCCCCCTTCATCAGCGGATCCTCGCGCACCCCAAGTTTCGCTCGGGCGACCTCTCCACCCGGTTCATGGAGGAGCTGGCGGCCGAGGCAGCGCAGTGATCGAAACGCCCCCCCGCCTCTACGCCATCGCCGACGCCGCAGCCCTCGCCGGAAGATCCATCCCGGCGGCCGTGGCCGAGATGGCCGAGGCGGGAGTGCGATGGATCCAGCTCCGGCTCAAGACTCCGCTCGAAGACCGCGAGCGGCTGGCCTTGGTCGAGCAGACCGCGCGGCGCCTGGAAGGCGCGGCGGTGCGCCTGTGGATCGACGATCGCGCCGACCTCGCTGTCCTGGTCGACGCTGGTGGGCTCCACCTCGGCCAGCGAGACCTGCCGCCCTCGGCGGCGCGCCGGGTCGTCGGGCCTGGCTGCGCCATCGGCTTCTCGACCCACGACCTCGAGCAGCTCGGCGCGGCGGACGCGGAGCCGCACGTTGACGTCCTGGCCTTCGGCCCGATCTTCGAAACCGCCAGCAAGGAGAGGCCCGACCCCGTGGTGGGCCTCTCCGGCCTCGTCCGGGCCCGCTCCCGCACCAGCAAGCCGCTGGTGGCGATCGGCGGCCTGGACGCGGAGCGGGCCGTGGCGGCGCTCGCGGCGGGAGCGGACTCCGTGGCTCTGGTGAGCGCGGTGTGCCAGGGTGAGGTGGGCGCCAACTGCCGGCGTCTTCTCGCGCTCCTCGGGGCCTGAGCCCCCTCCCGGCCTGGCTCGAACGTGCTAGGGTTCGGACGCCAATCGAGAAAGGCTGAAGGCTGCTGAGAGCCGCCAACGGGGCTCGGCGGCGGTATGCGCATCTACCTGATCGGCTTCATGGGCGCTGGCAAGAGCGAAGTGGGACGGAACCTGGCGACACGGCTCGACCTACCCTTCGTCGATCTGGACGAGGAGATCGCGCGGCAAGCGGGCAAGTCGATCCCGTCCATCTTCGCGGAGGAAGGTGAGGCCGGCTTCCGGAGTCGTGAGACGGCCGCCCTCGAAGACCTGAGGGGGCCCGCGGTGGTGGCGACCGGGGGAGGTGCTCCGCTCGATCCGGCGAATCGGGCTCGGATGCGGGAAACTGGCAAGTTGGTGTGGCTGAACGTGGACTTCGACCTGATCCTCGAACGACTGCCGCCTGCGGCGCGTACCGGCCGGCCCCTTCTGGCCGACCTGGCAGCGGCTCGCCAGCTCTACCAGCAGCGACAGCCCGTCTATCGCGACAACGACCTCGAGATCCAGGTCCTCCCTGGTGAGGAGGCCGCCCACACCGCTCGGCGCATCGCCGAAGCCCTTCGGGAGCTCTCGTGCGCTACCTGATCCTCTCCGACATGCACGGCAACTGGGAGGCCTTCGACCAGGTGCTCCGCCGCGCCGCCGAGGAGCCCTTCGACCGCATCCTGGTGCTCGGCGACCTGGTGGGTTACGGTGCCTCTCCCAACGAGGTGGTCGAGGCGGTGCGCGCTTTGCCGGATCCGGTGCTCGTGCGCGGCAACCACGACAAGGTGATCTGCGGTATCGACCCGGGAGAGAACTTCAACCAGATCGCCCTCCAGGCCGCGCGCTGGACCACCCATCGCCTGACCGCGGAGAACCTGGATTACGTGCGGGAGCTGCCCCCCGGGCCCAAGGAGATCGCCCCAGGCACCTACATCTGCCATGGCTCGCCGCTCGACGAGGATGCCTACGTCTTCTCTGACTACGACGCCTTCGAGATCTTCTCAGCCCACCCGGCCGAGCTGATCTTCTTCGGCCACACCCACGTGCCGTCTCTCTTCGCCCTCTCCCGCCGGGGGATCGAAGTGCGGGTGCTGCGGGGCAACGGCAGCCTGGTGCTCGAAGAGGGGACCCGCTACCTGGTCAACCCCGGCTCGATCGGACAGCCTCGAGACCGGGATCCACGGGCCGCCTTCATGATCTGGGACGCCGGCACCCGCACCATCCACTGGTTCCGCATCGACTACGAGATCCCCGGCGCCCAGCGTCGCATCGTCGAGGCCGGGCTGCCCGGGGTGCTCTCGGACCGGTTGGCGGTGGGGATCTAAGCCGCTCCCTCCAGAGGCGGGGAGCTCGGCCCCGAGCGCAGCACCTGCAACAGCCGATGAGTGCCGGCGATGGTGAAGCCGGCGAGCACCAGCATCAGTCCAAACCACACCAGCTGGATCAGCGGCTTCCGGGTGACGTCCAGGGCCACGGTGGCCGGGTTGCTGGGCACGGCACCGCCGACTCCCACCAGGCGTGCGATCACCGCGCGGTCGGTGGGGGAGAGCGACTCGATGGCGATGCTGCCCCCACCCGGCAGCACCTCGGTGGTGCTGTCGGCGGTGACGTTCGGCACGATCCGGTAGAGCGGCGCCACGGTCTCGGAACGGCCACCGCGAGCGACCTCGATCCGGGTTCGCACCCGGATCTCCCCTCCCGCGGCCAGCTGCGCGTGGGCGTCACCATCCACCAGCTCGAAGCCGACGAAGCGCAGGCTGAGGTCGCCCAGCTGGGTGGTCTCACCCTCGACCAGCCGGACCTGCTGCGAGCCGTCCGTGGGGTCAGCCGGGTGGTACTCGATCGGCGAGATGTAAAGATCCTCGGTCAAGTGGCTCTTGATGTGGGGATTGGCCATCAGCTGCCGGGTCCGGCTGTTGATGAAGAGCTTGGGGTAGGCGAGGTAGGTGGCTCCGCCTCCCCCCTCCCGTACCTCGACCTCCATGCAGCTCTTCCCGGCGCAATCCGGGATGGCGCCGCCGTCCGGCAGGAAGCGCAGGAAGGTCAAGGTGTGCTCACCCACGACCTGCGGCTGCCCCTCGACCAAGGTCGCCTTGGTGCTGATGTCGTAGGCCGACGAGGCCAGCACACCGAGGAGGATGGTGCCAACGCCGACGTGGGCCAGGTAGCCGCCGGCTACCCGCCAGCCCCCCGTGCGCACGAGGCTCACCACCTTGTGCAGGTTGGTCACCAGGCAGAGTGTCGCCAGCAGCACGAAGAGCACGTCGAAGGGCTCGTGCACCCCCAGGAAGGCCGCCACCACCGTCACCACCAGGGCCACGGCGAAGGCGGGGGCGAGCTTCTTCAGCACCTGGCGGGGCTCGTTGCCTCGCCAGGTCAAGTAGGGGATGAAGCTGAGCAGCAGGGCGATGGCGATGGCCACCGGCAGGTTCACGGTGTTGTAGAAGCTCGGGCCCACCTGCCCGGGGTCCTCGAAGAAGCGGGTCAAGATCGGCGCCGAGGTGCCGATGGTCACCACCACGGCGCAGGCCATCACCACCACGGTCGCGGCCACCAGGAAGAAGCCGCGAGAGAGGGGCTCGTCCTCGTTCGGGCGGGTCTCGACGCTGCCCAGGCGGGTGACCAGGAGCATCAGGCCGCCGCCGCCGAAGATCGCGAGGATGGCGACCAGCCAGCCCTTGATGCCGAAGTCCACGAAGCTGTGCACGGAAAAGTCCGCCAGCACGCCCGAGCGGGTCAGGTAGGTGCCGTAGAGGACGGCGAGGAAGACCAGTACGGCCAGCACCAGGTTGGCCCGTCGATAGCGTCTCTGGGTCTTCTCGAGATGGAGACCGTGGACCAGGGCGACGCCGATCAGCCAGGGGATCAGCGAGGCGTTCTCGACCGGGTCCCAGCCCCAAAAACCGCCCCAGCCGAGGGTCTTGTAAGCCCAATAGCCGCCGAGCAGGATCGCCACGCCGAGGATGGCGCAGCCGAACAGAGCCCAGGGGAAGGAGCGGGCCGCCCAATCGCTGTAGTCCTTGCGCCACAGGGCGGAAATGGCGAAGGCGAAGGGCACGGCCGAGAGCGCGTAGCCGATGAACATGATCGGGGGATGGATCACCATCCACGGATCCTGGAGCAGGGGGTTCAGGCCCTTGCCGTCGGCCGGGGACTCGGCCAGCATGTGGAACGGGTTCTCGCGCACCAGCAGCAGCAGCAGGCTCATGGTGGTGAGCAGGTAGACACCCATCACCGTCGCCTCGTTCTTGCCGGCCGTGCGGTAGAGCAAGACGCCGATCAGGGCCGCCCACAGCAGCCAGATCAGGAAGCTCCCCTTCTGGCCGGCCCAGAACGCCGCGAACTGATAGGCGTTGGGCAGGTCGACCCCCGAATAGTTGTAGACGTAGTCGATGCGGAAGTCCCGCCGCAGCAACGCCATCGACAGCACCAGGGAGGCCAGCACCACCGCGCCGGCGTAGAAGGAATAAGCCCGCCGCGCGAACGACAGCGAAGCGCCGTTGCCGGTCGCCAGCTGGGTGTAGCCGAAGAGGGAGCACAACGCGAAGAGCAGCGCCGCCCACAGGGCCACGGCCCCGGGAAGGTAGAAACCAGCGAGAAAGTCCATCAGTGTGCCTTCCTAAGCCGTCATCCCCGCGACAGCGGGGATCCACTTCGTCGTGTCCTCGGATTCCCCGTCCCGTCAGGGACGTTCATGGGTAGCGAGGGATTTCAATCCCTCGCGATGCCGGGCGCCCTTCAGGCGATGAGCCCGGCGCCACCTCGGCGCCCCGTCCGGCGCCACCTCGGCGCCCCACGAGGCGTTGAAACGCCTCGCTACCCATGAACGTCCCTGACGGGACGGGGAAGAGAGCCATCTTCGTCTCTAGTCGTAGACCTTCTCTTCCACTTCCGCGCCCTGGTACTTGCTGGGGCACTTCACCAGCAGCTTCTCGGCGGCGAACTCGGTCCTGGCCGGCTCGTAGCGGCCCACCGCCACGATCGAGACGGCGTCCTCGAAGTTGCCCGGCTTCACCCCGTGGTAGCGCACGGTCATGGTCTTGCCGGAGCTCTCCTCCTTGATCACGAAGCGCAGGGCCTGCTCCTTGTCGTCGTAGCTGCTGGTGCCCTTCTCGAGGCCGCCGGCTACCTGGACGGTGCGGCCGGAGGCCACCGCCTTCTCGAAGGGCACGTACTGATAGACCGTGGCCCGGAAGGACGCGTAGGCGAAGGCGGCGAACAGGCAGAGCAGCAGGGCTCCGAGAATGTAGGTGGTGCGCTTGCTCATGACTTCTTCTCCAGCTCACGGACCTTGCGGTCCAGGCGGACCAGGAACAGGAAGATCCCGGCCCAGATCACCAGATTGACTGCGAGAACCCAGGTCAGCGTACCGGTTTCCATAGTAGACGTTTCTCCTCGTCATTCTACCGGCAAGGGCGGAGCTTCCCGGCGCGCGACCACCCGTGCACAACGCCGGCCGAGGTCGTGCAGCCAGAAGAACAAGGCGGTGGCCCAGACGAAGCCACCGATCAAGACCATCAGCATGCGGCTCTCCATCGCCGGCTTGCCCTGGGCGTTGATCACCGGCTCGGGATGCAGGGAAGTAGGCACCATCCGTGGTGCGATGAAGAACAGGAACGGGGCGATGGCGAGCCCCAGGACGGCGTAGGAGGCGGTCAAGCGGCGGCGCGCCTCTTCGTCCGGGATGCTGCTGCGCAGGGCGAGATAGGCGGCATAGAACAGCAGGGCGAAGGCGATCGAGACCTGGCGTGGATCCCAGTTCCAGAAGGCGCCCCACATGGTGCGGGCCCACATCGCGCCGGTCACTGTGGCGAGCACACCGAAGAGCAGGCCCAGCTCCACCGCGACGGCGGCCGAGCGGTCGTGCTCCTCGTCGCGGCCGATCAGGTAACGGACGCTCCAGACCCCGGCGGCGATGAAGGCGATGAACGAGGCCCAGGCCATCGGCACGTGGAAGAAGAGGATACGGCTCGAGTGGCCGAGAAAGCCCTTGCCCAGCGGCGCCCACAGGAAGCCGCCGAGGATGACCAACCACCCGAGCACCAGCAGAGCCAGCTGCAGGATCTTTCTCATGGGTTCCACACCACCGGGAAGAGCAGCAAGGCCGCCACGGCCACGCTGGCATCATACAGAAGCAGTGCCGGCAGAGCCTGGCCGGGGGCCTCGCCGGTCAGCGCCGAGCGCGACAGCTGGACGGTGAACAGCAGCAGGGGCAGGAGCACCGGCAGGGCGAGCACGGCGAAGAGGGTGGACTTGCCCTGGGCCGCGGCGATCATCGCCGCCACCAGGGTCGAGCCGGTGGCGAGGCCGAAGGCGCCGGCCACCAGGGTGGCCAGGAACACCCCCACGTTCTGCACCTCGAGGTCGAAGAGGACCAGGAAGAGGGGCGCCACCAGCGCTTCGAGGGCCAGGGTGAGCACCAGGTTGTAAGCCTGCTTGCCGACGAAGAGGGCCACCGGCGAGGCGGCCAGGCGCAGGGCGGTGGCGGTGTGGGTCTCCTCCTCGTGGACGAAGGTGCGCGGCAGACCGGCGGTCAAAGCGAAGAGCAGAATCAGCCAGAGGATCACCGGCAGCACGGCCGCGCGCTCGGCGAGCGGGATCGACAAGGTGCCCAGCGAGGCGCTGGCCGTGAACAGGGTGGTCAGGCCGAACAGGGCGAAGGTGTTCAATGCGTAGCGCGTGCGCAGCTCCGCCCGCCACTCCTTGGCGAATACCGCCCCGACCTCAGCCAGCCAGTTCGATGACGCCGGTGACACGGGGTAGCTCCACCGAGATCGGGCTCGCCACCACGGCGAGGCCCCCTTCGAGGTGCTCGGCGAGGAGCTCGCGGGCGAGCGCTTCGCCGGGAGGGTCGAGGTTCTGGAAGGGCTCGTCGAGCAGCAGCAGCCGCGGCCGGGCGAGCAGGGCCCAGGCCCAGCGCACCCGCTGGCGCATGCCCGAGGAGAGCACGCCGAAGTATGCCCCCGGATCGAGGCCGATGCGCGCCACCGCCGAGCGGGCCGTGTCCCCCGGCAGGCCGCGCAGGCGGGCGAAGAAGGTGAGGTTCTCCTCGATGGTCAGGGGCTCGTAGAAGGTCAGGTCCGGCGCCACGTAGCCGATCGCCCGCCGCCGTGCTTCCGGGTCCAGGGGCGAGCCGTTCTCCTGGTAGTGGATCTCCCCGGCGTCGAGACCCGAGAGCCCGGCCAGACAGCGCAGCAGGGTGCTTTTGCCCGAGCCGTTCCTGCCGTGCACCAAGAGCACGCCGCCGGTGGCCACCTCCCCCCCCACCCGCTGGAGCACCCAGCGCCGGCCGAAGCGGCGGGAGAGCCCCGTGAACCGCAGGTGAGCGCTCATCCGACCTCGGCCTCTCCGGCGGTCGGGACCAGGCGGAGCCGCAGGGTGACCGTCGAGCCGTCCGCCGGCAGGGTGCCCGGCCGCACCCGGAAGCGCGTCGTCCCCTGCATCCACTCGCGAACCGTGTAGCGGGCGTTGCCGACCTTGGCGCCCGGGCAGGAGTAGAGGCAGATGCCGCAGCCCGAGCCCCACAAAGGGATGTTGGCGCGGTGACCACCCAGGCGCATGGCGAAGCCCTTGCCCCCCGGGTCGGTGAGGAAGTCGCCGAGGGCGAGCGGCTCCGCCCGCCCCGGCACCCAGACGGTGACCTCGACGCTCGGCCCTTCGATCACCCGGTCGGGGGCCGGGGAAGCGGGGCTCTCCCGCTCCTCCCAGGTGTCCATGCCCAGGGCGTCGCCGGGTTTGGCGCCGAGCGTCTCGAAGGTGTCCAGGATCTCGCTGTCGGAGACCGGGGTGACGAAGAGGGAAGCGCCCGCAGCCTTGCCGCCCGCGGCCACCAGCAGGTGATAGCCCGGCATGCCGAAGCCGAGGAGGCTGCGCTCGAAGGCCGCGGCGTGGACCGTCGCCGGCACCTCGACGCCGTCGGCGAGCATCACCAGCCGGGAGGGCTCGGCGGCGCCGGCCGCTCCCGACGAGGGTGCGCAGGCCGCAGCCGCGAGCCCCGCCAGGGCCACCGCGGCCAGGCCGGCGAGGCGGAGAGAGGAGGCGCTTGCGGGCACGCCGGGATCCTACCAAGCCCCGCCGCCACAAAGCTGCCCCCGAGGGTAGGATTGCTCCCCGTGAAAGCTGGAAGAAGAGTCCTCTCCTGCCTGGTAGCCCCGGCCCTGGCCGCGGCCTGTGCCTCCTCTCCCTCGGCCGGCCCGGAACTGCCGGCGGAGCGGCCCGACGCCGCCGAGCGCTCCCTCCTGCTGCTGCTCGCCGACCGCGAGCTCTACGAGCCCCTGGTCTTCCAGCGGGCCCTGGTGGGCTCGCCCGAGCTGCGCCGGGAGGTGGCGGTCACCCTCGGGCGCATTGCCGACCCCCGCGGCCGCCGCATCCTCGAAGGGCTGGCCCGGGACGAGGCCGCCGCCGTCCGCCGCACCGCCCTCTTCGCCCTGGGGGTGGCCAAGGAGGCCGAGGCCGCGCCGCTGTTGCTCGAGGTGGCGGCGGGCGCCTCGCGGGAAGAAGCTCTCCTCGCCGTGGAGGCCCTGGGCAAGGCCGGCGTGCCCTTGGGTGACGTTCTTGAGGCCCTGACCCCCCTGGGCGAGGCCGAGCGCTGGGCCCGCTTGTTGCCGTCGCTCTACCGCTTCGATTCGCCGTCCCTGGTGCCCCTGGCGCAGAAGGGGCTGGAGCGTCCCGAGGGGGACCTCCACCGCTGGGCAGCTTATGCCCTGGCGCGCAACCCCAAAGCCGAGGGGCTGCCGGTCCTGCGCGCGCTCGCCCTCGACCCGGAGCCGAGGATCCGCGCCTGGGCCGCCCGGGCCCTGGGCCTGGTGGGCACTCCCGAGGATCTACCCCTGTTGGTTCGGGTCTGGGCCGATGGCGACGGGGCGCCGGTGGTCTACGCCCTCCGTTCCGCGAAGCGTCTGAGCGCTGGCCGAGCGGAGGCGAGGCTCTACTACGCGGCGGCCCTCCTCCCGCTGCTGGCCGACCGGCGCCCCGGCGTGGCCTTGACCGCTCTCGAGGTGGCCGGCGGCTTCCTGCCCCACGAGGCCCTGGCGGCGGCTCTCGTCGAGCGCCTGGCCGCGGGCAAGGTGCTGCGCGAGCGGGAGCTGGCCCTACTCGCCCTCGCCGAGGGTGGCGCGGCTGAGGCGGGGGAGCTGGCCCGCCAGGCAGCCCTGGCCCCGGAGGCCACCCTGCGCGCCCGCGCCGCCGAGGCGGCGGGCAAGTTGCGGGATCGTGAGATCCTCGCCCGGCTCGCCGCCGACCCGGCCCCCCTGGTGCGCTCCGCGGTCCTCTCCGCCCGCGTGGCAGCCTGGGCCGACGAGGCGGTCAGGTGGTTGACCGAGGCCCTCGCCGATCCCGACATCGGCGTGCGTTCGACGGCCTTCGGCGAGCTCGAAGGCAAGCCCCTGCTGCCCTTCGAGGCGATCGAGACCTCCCTCACCACCCTGCCCCCCGAGGACGTGATCGAGGCCCAGCTGGGGGCGATCTCGGCCCTGGTGGCGCGGGCCAAGGTCGAGGCCCTGGAGCGCGGGGCGATCATCGCCAGCCTGGAAAAGCTGGCCACGGCGCCCCAACACCTGCTGCGCCGGGCCGCAGCGGACGCCCTGGTCGCCCTGGATCGGCCGCGGCCGGACGTCGGTCCGGTCGAGGCCAGCCGCGGCGGCGAGGTCTATCGCCAGATCCTGGTGCAAACGGCACGGCCGCGCACGGTCGAGCTACGCACCAACCGGGGCACCCTGCGAGTGCGTCTGGCCTGCCCGGAGGCACCCCTCACCTGCCTGTCCTTCCTCCAGCTGGCGGCCGGCGGCTTCTACGACGGCCTTGCCTTCCACCGGGTGATCCCGGACTTCGTGGTCCAGGGCGGCGACCCGCGGGGCGACGGCTTCGGCGGCCCCGGCTACAGCCTGCGCGACGAGATCAACCCCCTGCGCTACCGCCGGGGCGTGATCGGCATGGCCCACGCCGGGCCGGACACCGCCGGCAGCCAGTTCTTCTTCACCCTGTCCCCGCAGCCCCACCTCGACGGCGCCTACACCGCCTTCGGCGAGGTGGTCGCCGGGCTCGAGGTGCTCGACAGGATCGTCCAGGGGGACCGCATCGAGTCGATTCGGGAGGTGCCGTGAAGCTCGGGCCCTGCGCCCTCGCCCTGCTGCTGACCGCCCCGCTGCTCGGCGAGGAGCCGCCCGCGGCTCCAGCGGCACCGACGGCCTCGGAGGTGGGGGCCGAGGCCGTGGCCACCGCCGTGCCGGTGCGCTCGATCGACCCGGCGGATGAGGACTTCTCCGATCTCGAGCCCTTCGGCCAAGCGATCGGCAACGCGAGGGTGGTGATGCTCGGCGAGGCCACCCACGGTGACGGCCCAGCCTTCCTGGCCAAGGGGCGGCTGCTGCGCTACCTGCACCAGCGACTGGGTTTCGACGCGTTGACCTTCGAGTCGGGGTTCTTCGACTGCCGGGACACCGCCGCGGCCCTGCGGGGCACCGAGCCGCTGGCGGATGCGGCAGACCACTGCCTTTACCGCCTCTGGGGTTGGGCTCGGGAGGTGGAGCCGGTGCTGGCCTACGTCCGCGCCAGCCAGGCCACGACGCGGCCCCTCGCTTTCGCCGGTTTCGATTGCCGCGTGTCGACGAAGGAAGGGCGGGAGCGCGGCTTCCCTCGCTTCGTTTTCGACTTCTTCGACCGCGTGGACCCGGCGCTGATCTCGGCTGCCGAGCGGCAAGACCTGACCGCCATGTCGATCGGCCTGGTGCCGATGGACTACTTCGAGAAGCCCGGCTCCCGGCCCTGGAACCGCGAGCTGGTGCGCCGTCTCATCGCCACGCTCGACGCTCGTGCTGGAGACTTCACCCGCGCCTACAGCCCGGCCGAGATCGCCTGGGCGCGCCAGGCCCTGGTCAGCCTGCTCGCCATGGATCGGGCGCTCGAGCCCAAGGAGGAGCCCTACACCCGGGACGCTGCCATGGCCGAGAACCTGCTCTGGCTGCTCGAAGGCCCCCTGGCCGGGCGCAAGGTCGTGGTCTGGGCGCACAACTACCACATCATGTTGGACTTCCGGGGTGAGGTGCCGCCCGAGGTACGGGCCGCCGGGGGCGGGCCGATGGGGCGCTTCCTGAAGGACGCGATGGGCCTGGACGTGTACTCCCTGGCCTTCGTGGCCCACCACGGGGCCTTCGGCTACGTGGGGGAGCCCCCGGAGAAGCTGCTCGAGCGTCCCCCGACCTCGCTCGAGGGCCTGCTCCACGGCCTCGGCAAACCCCATCTGTTTGTCGACTTCCGCAGCTTGCCCTCGACCCATCGCCTGCGCCAGCCGGTGGTGGGCCACTTCTACTTCCACGAGCCGGAGGAGCTGGTCTGGCCCCGGCTCTATGACGGGGTCTTCTTTCTCGACGAAATGAAGCCGGCGACCTTGAGCCAGCCTCTGGTGCAGCCCTCACCCCCACAGTCCCCCTCTCCCGGCCCGCCCACACCGACCTCAGGGAGAGGGGGAGGCCGGAGCGAATTCCCCACCCGCTCTCCCCGTCCCGTCAGGGATCTGTTCCAGTAGGGTGGGTCTGTCAGCCCCTCGCGAGCCTCAGCCCCGCCACCGCCGTGCCGCCAGCGCGATCGGCAGGCCGACGCAGAAGACGTGGATGAGCACGTTCTTGAGCCACGCGCCTGAGCCGGCGTGGGGGAAGGCGGAGAGGGGCAGGACGATGCGGTACATCACCAGGTAGACCACCACGCCGTAGAGGGGACCGGTCAACCAGGGCTTCTCGATCAAGACCTTGAATCGGCGGCTCAAGAGGACGAACAGAGTCGCCCAGGCGAAGGCGATCCCGAAGTGGAGGAGGATGCCCAGGATCGCCGTGGCTGCGCCGCCCTGGTAGGACTCCCGGCCCAGTAGGCCGCTCGCCACGGATTGCAGCACCCGGACCGGGGGAATGCCCCGCAAACCACTGGAAACAAAGGCCGCGGTGATGTCCATCGCGCCCGCGATCAGGCCGCCGGCGAGGATGGCGGCTGAGACATTGGCGCCAGCACCGGGCGAGGCCCCAGGCGAGTTGCTCATGGCCGACCGTCCTTTCGAGTTGGCGAGATCGGGAGCAGGATCCATGCCTTAGCCAGAACCGGATAGCGCCGCGGGGTCGGGTCGCGGCATGATCCTCGGGCTCGGACGAAGGAGGGAGGTCCCGATGGGGCAACTGGCGAAGGACGACTACGTGCTCGGCACGGACGAAGCGGAGCTGGCCCGTCTGGGGCTGCAGCACCGGGTGTGGCGGCCCCGGGTGCTCACGGCCTGGGAGCGGGCGGGGATCTCGGTGGGCTCCAAGGTGGTGGACTTCGGGGCCGGCCCCGGCTACGCCACGCTGGACCTGGCCGAGATCGTCGGGCCTGGCGGTCGGGTGGTCGGGGTGGAGCGCTCCGGCAGCTTCGTGGCCGCCGCCCGGGCCGCCTGTGAGCGGCGCGGCTTCGAGCACGTGGAGATCGTCCAGGCGGATCTGATGCAGGACGAAGAGCTGCCGCTCTCCGGCTTCGATTTCGCCTGGTGCCGTTGGGTGGCCTCGTTCGTCTCGTCGCCGGAGCGCCTGGTCTCGGCCATGGCACGCTCGCTGCGGCCGGGCGGGGTGGCGGTCTTCCACGAATACGCCAACTACGCCTCGTGGCGGCTGGCGCCGCCGCGGCCTCACTTCGAGGAGTTCGTGGCCGAGGTGATGGCGAGCTGGCGGGCCAGCGGCGGAGAGCCGGACGTCGCCCTGGTGCTGCCCAGCCTGCTCGCCGAGGCCGGCTTCACCCTGCGCGAAGCCCGGCCCCTGGTCTTCGTCACCCGCCCCGGGGACTTCCTCTGGCAGTGGCCCGCAGCCTTCATCGACGTCAACCTCGGCCGGCTGGTCGACCTGGGCCGCATCACGGCCGACCTCGCCGCGGCCGTGCGCGAGGAGATCACCGCCGCCGAGCGCGACCCGGCGACCCTGATGACCACGCCGATCGTGCTGGAGCTGATCGCGGTGAAGGGCGACCCTACCGACCCGCCCTCCCACCCCTCCCTGCGGTAAACTCCCGGGCCATGTCGAGAGCACGGGCTGGCTCCTTTCTCGTGGCGAGCGTCGCGGTGGCGCTGGCCGGTTGCTCATCCTCCGCCCCGAGATCTACTGCCACAGCGACCCCGGAGGTTCCCGTGCTGGTAGGCGTGGTCACCCGTGAAGCCACCGAGGAGGCCGTGCCGGCCTGGGTGGAGGTTCAGACTCACTCGATCATCGATCCGGTAGCTGCCCAAAGCCTGACCACGGTCCCGCCCGGAGCCGAGGTGGAGGTGATCTTCGGCACCTGGTGCGGGGACAGCAAGCGCGAGGTGGCACGCCTGTGGCGGGCCCTGGACGAGGTCGGCGGCGAGGTTCCTTTCGGCCTGTCCTGGGTGGCCGTCTCGCGCGACAAGCTGGAGCCCGCAGATCGCCTCGCCGGGGTCAACGTGGAGTACGTTCCGACCTTCGTCGTCCGTCGCGGTGGCCGGGAGGTCGGTCGCATCGTCGAGACCTCCCGCCAGGGCATCGAGAAGGACCTGCTCGACCTCCTGACCGGCGCCAAGCAAGGTGTGATCTCCGAGAGCCGGCCGGAGCTGGAGTCGCCCGGAGACCAGCGCTGAACGTCGCGGAGGGCCTCCGGTCCATCGGAGGCCCTCCCGGCCCTGCTCCTCGCCCCTGAAACCTTGCCTTTCGACCCCCGTACGTAGCGATGTCGCAGGAAGCCGCCCCGCCCTCGGACGAAGAGTTGGTGCGAGCGGTTCTCGCGGGAGACCGGGATCGATTCGGCGACCTCGTCGATCGCTACCAGAGCCGGTTGGTCAACTACCTGTTCCGCCTCCTGCGCAACGCCGACGATGCGCACGACCTGGCGCAGGAGGTGTTCTTGCGGGTCTACCAGGCCCTGGATCGGTACGATCCGACCTACCGCTTCTCCACGTGGATCTTCCGCGTGGCCCAGAACGCGGCGATCGACCAGATCCGCAAGCGCCGGCTGAAGCTGGTGCCGCTGGGCCGGCGAGGCGATAGCGAGGGGGACCTGCCGGATCTCGATCCACCGAGCGACGATCGCGGTCCCTATGGTCACCTGCGCAACACCGAACGGGGCGAGGCGATCCAAGAAGCCGTGGACGCCCTGCCGTGGGAGTACCGGGAGCTGATCGTGCTGCGCCACTATGGCGAGCTGTCTTACGAGGAGATCGCGCAGCTGAAGCGGATGCCCCTCGGCACGGTGAAGAACAAGCTGTTTCGTGGCCGCCAGATCTTGAAGGAGCGGCTGCAGTCTTTCTTGACGGACTGAAGTAGCGCCGAGCACCAGGAGCAAGAGACATGAGCAGGACCGATCGAGAGACGCTGAGGGAGTGGCTGTACCGGGAGCAGGAGGGGGACCTGGCGCCGGCCGAGGCGGCCGAGCTCAAGGCCGCGCTGGCCAAGGACCCGGACCTCGCCCGTGAGCGCGAGGAGCTGTCGCGCCTCTCGCGGCTGCTGGTCTCCGAGCCTCTGCCGGTGCGCGCGGGCTTCCGCCAGCAGGTGGTGAACGCCCTGCCCCCGGCAGGCTGGGAGGCCCAGCATCCCCGCTCCTGGTGGCTCGCCGCCAGCCTCTTCCTGGTCCTGGCCGGCGCCGGAGCCGCCCTGGTGGGCCTCGGCTCCGGCCGTCTCTCCGGCGAGGGTGCCCTGTTCTCGGCCGTGGCCGCGCTCACCGACCTCTTCCGCTCCGCCGCGCTGGCCGGTGCGGGTCTGCTCGCCGCCTCCTGGAAGGGCCTGGGTCTCACTCTCGGTCACGTCGCGGACGGTTCCCGGCTCACGGCGGCAGCCCTCGGCTTCGGGGTGCTGTGCCTCAACCTGCTCTTCGTGATGCTGTGGCGCGGGGCGCGGCGGGCTCCTCAGCGTTCTCGATGAAGCATCCGGCTGCCGGGCTCGTCCTCCTGCTGGCTCTGGTCGGGGCGCCGTCGCTGGCCGCCGGCGATTACCTGCCCGGGCAGGAGCCGGCCCTTTCGATCGAAAGCGGCAGCGTCGCCCGGCACCAGTTGGTGGCCGTGGGGCGGGATCTGGTGGTGGCCGGCCGGGCCCTGTCGGACGTGGCCGCCATGAACGGCTCGGTCACCGTGTCCGGGGAGGTCGCGGGCGACTTGATCGTCCTCGGTGGCTCGGCCCGCCTGGCGTCCTCGGCTCACGTGGCCGGGGACGTCTTCGTGCTCGGCGGCCGCATCGAGGCGGCGCCCGGCTCGCACATCGGTGGCCGCTCGGTGGCCTACCCGGACGCTTCCTCCGCCTGGCTCACTCTGCTCGAGGCGCCCACCCTGGGGCTTTCTCCCACCTCGCCGCTGATCGTCGGCGCCAAGCTCGCCCTGCTCGCGGCCTGGCTGCTGCTGACCCTAGTGCTCTTCGCGGTCTCCGGGCGGCAGCTGTTGGCCACCTCGGAGCGGGTGGCGGCAGAGCCCTTCCGCTGCTTCGGCGTCGGCTTCACCGGCGTGCTGGCGATGACCTTGACCGCCCTGCTGTTCAGCCTCTTCGCGGCGGCCCTGGTGGGCATCCCCCTCTTGGTGCTGGTGGTGGTGCTGGCCCTGATCCTCAAGCTGTGGGGGATGGTGGCCGTCTTCCACGCCGCGGGAGCCTTTTTGACCGGCCGTCTGCGCTGGCGCCTGACGCCGCTCAATACGGCCGTGATCGGCCTGCTCGCCCTGGGCATTTTGAAGCTGGTGCCCTGGGCGGGCTTGCTGGTCTGGCACGTGGCCACGTTCATCGGCGTCGGCGCCGCCCTCACCACCAAGCTCGGCCGCGAAGAGCCCTGGTTCGAAGCCGCCGCCGTGCCGGCGCGGTGAGCGGCGGAGAAGGCCCGGATGGATCCCGGTCTGGGAGCGCCGAGCCCCAGCTCGGCGTACTGTGCCTGCGACCGCCGAGAAACGCCGAGCTGGGGCTCGGCGCTCCCGGGGTTCCCTTCAGCCTGCTTCAGCAGTCCTCTAGTGTGCCGGCCGCAGGTCGGAGCGGAAGCGGGGTAGCACCTCGTTCTGGGCCAGGAACTGGCCGGACAGGCCGATGGCCCGGATGCGCCGGCCGGGCTTCACGAAGGGGATGGAGAAGGGGTTGATGCCGGTCGAGGCGGCGATGAAGACCTGGGTCTCGCCGCTGCCGTCGTCGATGAACACCTGATAGCCGTAAGGCAGGTCGTTGACGATCGGCCGGGTGATGGTGCCTTCGACCGCCACCAGGCTGCCCTCGGTCCCCTCTCCCACGTCGCCCGTGGCGACATCTTCGGCGAACACCGGCTGCGCCCCATGGAGCGCCACCACGTCGGTGGTCGCCGCCGGCCGCAGGACCAGCTGGCCGAAGCCGTCGTCCCCCACCTCGCCGGTGACCCGCACCCGCTTCCACAGCCGCAGGCCGGAGTTGAAGGCGGTGCTGACGTAGATGCCGGCCGTGCCGTCCTCGACGGCGAAGCCCTGGTCGAAGGTGGAGGAGGAGTAACGTCCCGAGGGCACGGTGACCGAACCCTCGACGGTGACCACGGTGCCCGCCGGGGCACTGCGGGCGTCGGCGATCGAGATCGGTTGGGCGTAGGCGACGGCGCTGGCGAGGAAGGCCAACAGGGCGAGGGCGATAGAAGTCTTGGATCTGGTCATCCGTGGGGCTCCTTGGGTTAGAAGATCCAGGAGATCCTACGACAAGACGCCGAGAGACAATTCTCCGCGGAAGCAAACGACGTGTGACGGAATGCGCTGCCCAAGCTCTCTCTACTGCTTGCCACCGCCAACGTGCCGTGCGGTCCTGGCGCACTTACCCTCTGACGTCTGAAAGCGCTTGCGCTCAATCTGTCTCTGCTCTAGGTAGGTTCGAATGCAGCGGAGCCTCGTACCGCGACTCGATCTCTCGCCAATCGTCAGATATGATCTCTCTCCTCCTCTCAATAGCGCGCTGGCCATATCGGTTTAGGATCTCGACTAGTTCAGCGTGGTCGTTGGTGTTGTTGTATGGCACGACAAACAAGCGTCGCAGTGTTTTTGCCGCCGTGATGAACTCAGGAGAGATCTCGTCAGCTGTGAAGATGTAATGTGGCCTCGAGGCGGGGAGATGGTGGGCATACATTTCGATGAGGAATGTAATCGCGGGATCGTTCATCGAGAATCCCACGAAGAGTAACGTGTGGGTCATCAGTAGGGTCTCAATGAACCGGCGGTACTCCCAACTGCCGTATGCCTTGCTATTATAGTCAGACTTCGCGAAGATCATGGAGTCAGGCTTGTCGACGGACCCGTGCAGAAGGAAGATGTGTTCCTTGTCGTCGCGCAAGGCCCTGAATGAGTCTGAGGTAACTCCAATGCTTACCTGGACGTGATGCCTGGCTTCGGTATTACATTCTCGCCAGGCTATCTCAAGGAACTTGTCGAAATTCGTAGTCAGGATGATGCGCTGCCGAAGGGCCATGAGCGAACGATGCAGGTCGGAGATGTCACCGTTCTGTCCGAACTCATCTTGAATACTCCGGTTCCATGCCTCATTACCAGTCGCTTGCCTTACTAACTCTGCGGCCATGAGGAAGTCACCCTGCTGTAGCAATCTCTCGGCGTGTTTGCGAGTGCTTCCCTCAGGAATCTGCTGAGTCTGGTCACTCAAGTAGTCGCGCCACTGTCGTATGCGGCCGCCCGCTCTAGTCCTGACGCTGGCAGTCACGCCAGCGCCAACAAACAGGGCCGCACGGCGTCGTGCCAAGTCGTCTACAAGGTCTGGGTTGCAGTCTTGCACTGTCAGAAGTTATGAATTCAGCGATTGTTGGCGGCGCTTTCCGCCGCGCGGACATTCTCAAGAAAGCGGGCGGCTATCTTCTGGTAGATCTCGCGCGCCTGCTTCCTGCTGCTGGTGTAGCTGCCTCTTGCGGTTACGGTGATCATGGGCGCGTGGAGAGTCTGAGACTTCGGTGCCAAGCTTGCCAAGTGCTTGATGTCGCCCAGATGTGGGTCGACTCGACTCGAGTCGTAGAGTTCCCCTAGCTTGCTCTTCACCTCGGCCGGTAGACGCTTGCTAATCTGCTCGTACGCCTCGACGATGCGCTTACTACTGCCTTCAGTCCTCTCCTTGTGTTGCTGAGTAACGTAGCCAACGAACTTGAGCGTGTCAGGTCCCTTACTAGGAAGTTCGGTGGGATCTTCCGCATTTCTAAGCCCGAACTCTAGTTCCTTCTGCCAGATCTTAACGGCCTCACCTATGTTCTTGATGGCCCATGTGGAGAAAATATCGATCGACATCGGGACGACAAAGTAGTCGACAGCCAAGAGGATAGAGCGGTTGATGGCGCCGAGCGATGGTCCCATGTCAAAAAATAAGAAGTCATAGTCCGACGCCTTTGTAATGAGGTCGTAGAAGACAAAAGTGGTGCGGAGACCGCGTGTTCCACCTGCTTTAGCGTCTCGCCAGTCTTGAGCGAGGAGATCCTCTTTCAATGCAAGTCGAGGATCGCCGATGATGACATCAAAGCCAAAGCTCTCACTGTGACGGATCGGGAGCGTCGCTTGGTAGCCCTTTCCAATCGACAGCGGGTGAATCACGCTATAAATTGTATTGGGATCCTCGCTGTCTTGGTAGATGTTGATGAATTCATCGTCGGCCAGAACATACTGCGTGAGATTGCACTGTGGATCGGCGTCGATCACCAGGACTTTCTGCTCTTCGTGCAGTGCGAGTTGTGCTGCCAGGTTCGCTACAAGAGTTGTCTTGCCAACGCCGCCCTTGTTGTTGAAGAAGCACACCGAGGCCTTACCTCTCCCGCCGCTTCTTGGCTCGCCTCGTCGAGGACTGTTACCATCGGGAGACTTTGTGGACGAGGCTTGGGGTCCGTTTGCTCTCATTGGGTTCACCCCTGGGCATAAATTTCTAGTACTTCAAGTCAGGCAGGTCGAGTTGGACACGCTGCACAAGTGGCTGGCCTTACGGAGGCTTGAGCTGCCGTGAGTTGTGCTTGCTGCTTGGTGGCTGAGGTCATCGCGGAGGCATTATGCGCCTGAGGGGTAGTAGGCATGTGTGGGGGCACGAAGTCGTCAGAGGACTGGTCGTCAAGTTATGAACATGGGACTGGCTTGGTGGGGGTGACAGCGAACGAAAGTGGGTTGGTCCCACAGATGGGGGTGGCAGCATGGCGTATCGTGCGGTTGGTCGAGATGCCGCACATTCTACACCTCTTTTGGTGGTGCGGTGTGCGGTCTGCGGCCAGGAGTGAAGGCAACGGGGTGTGGGCCGGCAAAGGATACAGACCTGGGGCATGGGTAATGTTGGCAGACTGGTCACATGGGTAACACTCTGGGTTCCCGGCCCGGGCGTGTTGCCGGGCCTCGCCGGATGCCCCAAGGGCCGTCTTAGCAACAGCTTTCGCGGACCCAGCTCCGCGCTGCTGGCATGCCCTTGCCAGGATCTGCCCACAGCGCAGATCCGCCCTGTCGGGCGGATGCCGGAGTGTTCACGAGTGCCCCGAAGTTCGGCCCGGCCCTCCTCGGCGTAGAGCTGAGCCCACTTGTAAACGGACTTGCGGCTGATCCCATCCGACGCCCTCAGCTCGCTCATAGTGGAGAGGCAGCCAACCAGCGTCTCCAGCAAAAACTCTTGTTCGGCGAGCAACGTCCGCTCGCCCCATGGCATTGGGCACCTCCGACGGTGCCCAAACAAGGACCACCAGACTGCTACCGATGCCGACGGTCTGGCCTGTTACTTAGGTGCCCGGTCTGGACCGGCTGCATCGCCCGTCGCCTTGACCCCCCCGTCGCCTTCCCCTACGCTTCACCTTCTATCTCGGGAGGAGCTGATGGAGATTGAGAAGCTGGGAGTGGTGGGCGCCGGCACGATGGGGCACGGCATCGCCCAGGTGGGCATCCAGAGCGGTTTCGCGGTGACCCTGGTCGACGTGGTGCCGGCCGCCCTGGAGCGCGGCGCGGCGGCGATCGAGAAGGGCCTGTCGCGTTCGGTCGACAAGGGCCGGATGAGCGCCGAGGAGAAGGACGCCGCCCTCGCCCGCCTCGCCCCAGCCGGCGACCTCGCCGCCCTCGCCGGCTGCGACCTGGTGGTCGAAGCGGTGGTCGAGAAGCTCGAGGTCAAGGCCCAGGTTCTCTCCCAGCTCGACGGCCTCTGTCCGGCCCACACCATCCTCGCCACCAACACTTCCTCGATCTCGATCACCCGCCTGGCCGCCGCCACCAAACGCCCCGGCCAGGTCATCGGTATGCACTTCATGAACCCCGTGCCGGTGATGAAGCTGGTCGAGATCATCCGCGGCTTGGCCACGGGCCAGGAGGTCTACGACGCCGTTCACGCCGCCTCCCTGGCGATGGGCAAGACGCCGGTCGAGGTGCACGACTCCCCGGGCTTCGTCTCCAACCGGGTGCTGATGCCGATGGTGAACGAGGCGATCTTCTGCCTCTACGAGGGAGTGGGCAAGCCCGAGGCGATCGACGAGGTGATGAAGCTGGGCATGAACCACCCGATGGGCCCCCTCGCCTTGGCCGACCTGATCGGCCTCGACGTCTGCCTGGACATCCTGCGGGTGCTCGAGGGCGGCTTCGGGGACCCGAAGTACCGGCCCTGCCCGCTGTTGGTCAAGATGGTGGACGCCGGCTACCTCGGCCGCAAGTCCGGCAGGGGCTTCTACGACTACAGCGGCGGCTGAGCAGGTCCCGATGTCCCTCCTCTGCCAGGTCTGCGGCGCCGCCAACCCCGACGAGACCGAGCACTGCCGCCGCTGCCACCAGAAGCTGCTGGTCGTCTCGGGGATCGAGGCCGCGGAAGAGGAGCTCTACGAGGAGTCCAGGGAGGAGAGCTTCTCCTTCGACGAGCACCTGCTCGAGCGCATCTCCGTGCTCGAGGAGGCGGTCAAACGCACCACCGAGACGGTGCGCCAGCTGCTGGGCGCCCTGCGCAAGCAAGAACGCACTCTGCTGATCAACCACGCCGGCATCTTGACCGCCCGCGAGCTGCTCGAGACCAAAGAGCTGGTCGAGCCCGAGGAGTGGGGCAAGCTGTGGGAGTCGAAGATGGACTACCAGCTGCTCGCCCTCGAGAAGAGGGAGCGCTTCCTGACCAGCAAGGAGCGCATCGTGGCCCTCTACGCCGGAGGCCAGCGCCGTCACTTCTTGGAGCTGCTCGAGGACGCCGAGTACGCCCTCTACGGCTTCGACGTGGCGGCGGCGGTGTCCTCGCTCGAGAAGGCGTTCGAGCTCGACCGCGCCAACTACGAGCTGGCGGTCTACTTGGGGGAGTTCTACTTCAACGAAGGGGATCGGGACCGCGCCCTGGCCTTCTTCGGTCACGTGCTCGCCGCCTCGCCCGACCACTACGAGGGCCTGGTCTACTCCGGGGTGATCGCCAACGAGCGCGGTGAGACCGAACGGGCCGAGCGGCTGCTCAAGCGCGCCGTGGCCCGCTATCCCGGCAGCTTCCTGCCGGCCTTCAGCCTGGGTGCGTCCCTGGCTGCCCGCGGCCAGCTCGCCCCGGCTGTCCAGCTGCTCGAGGAGGCGGTGGCCGCCGACCCGGTGCCCCACGCCCTCTACCTGCTGGGCCGCTCCTACCACGAGATGGGGCGAACCAAGGAAGCGATCCGCACCCTGCGCGAGGCGGTGCGCCGCGACCCCGCCTTCGAGGAGGCCCACTACCAGCTCGGCCTGGTCTACCTCGACCGCCGCTGGCACAAGAAGGCCCTGGACTGCTTCCGCTCCGCCCAGCTGCTCAATCCCCGGCGCATGCGCTACCAGGACCTGGTGCGCTACCTCTCGGGCCAGGCCTCGACGCCCCTGCCGCCGGTCGAAGGGGAGGCCGCCCGTTTCTTCGAAGAGGCCGAGGGGTACGCTGCCCGCCAGCAGCACCGGCAGGCCGCGGCGAGCCTCGAGAAGGCCCTGGAGAAGGCTCCCGAGCACCCCACCCTGCTGATCTTCTACGCCACCGTCTGCCTGGCCCTCGACCGCGCGGCCGAGATCGAGGCGGTGGCCCAGAAGGTGCTCGCCGGCAACCCGGACGAGATGCTGCGCGCCACCGCCTACGCCACCTGGATCGCGGCCCTGCGTAGCCAGGGCCAACTGCGCGAGGGCAACCGCCTGGGCCGCCAGCTGCTCGAGGAGGGGCGGGGAGCCTTCGCGCGCACCATCGCCTACTACGAGATGGCCTACAACCTGGCCGAGATGGAGGAAGACCTCGACCAGGCCCTGGAGTACGCCAAGAGCTCGCTCGAGCTCGCCCCCGAGGAGCTCAAGGCCTTCCCCATGGCCGCCCTTGGCTGGGTGCACTACAAACGGCGGGAGCTGGACCTGGCGGTGCAGTACCTGGCCCGCGCCAGCGAGCTGGGGGCTCCCTCCACCACCCTCTCCCAGCTCGGCATGGCCCTCCTGGCCTCGGGCGAGGACGAAGAGGCCAAGACCGTGCTCTCCCGTGCCAGCGGCGCCGCCGACCGTGGCCAGCTGCTCGCCGAACGAATGATCGACGTGATGAAAGACAGCGGCCGGCTGCTCGAACAAGTGCGCCGGCGGCAGAACAAGTGAGTCGGAGCCCCTATGCGTTGGACCCAGTACTACCTCTTCACCGCCCGTGAGGCGCCCGCGGACGCCGAGGTCCCCAGCCACCGCCTGATGATGCGCGCCGGCATGATCAAGAAGGTCGCGGCCGGCATCTACACCTACCTGCCCACCGGCTGGCGCAGCCTCCAGAAGCTGATGACCATCGTCCGCCGTGAGCTCGACAAGAGCGGCGCCATCGAGCTCGCCATGCCGGCCATCCAGCCCTCCGAGCTGTGGATCGAGTCCGGCCGCTGGCAGCGCTACGGCAAGGAGCTGCTGCGCATCAAGGACCGTCACGAGCGGGAGTTCTGCTTCGGCCCCACCCACGAAGAGGTGATCACCGACGTGCTGCGGCGCGACGTCAAGTCCTACCGCCAGCTGCCCCTGAACCTCTACCAGATCCAGACCAAGTTCCGCGACGAGATCCGGCCGCGCTTCGGCGTGATGCGGGCGCGCGAGTTCGTGATGAAGGACGCCTATTCCTTCCACGCCGACCCGGCGAGCCTCGATGCGACCTACCGTGCAATGTACGACTGCTACTCGCGCATCTTCACGCGGCTGGGGCTGAAATTCCGCGCGGTCGCGGCCGATACCGGCTCGATCGGTGGCACCGGTTCCCACGAATTCCACGTGCTGGCGGACTCCGGCGAGGAC
>DASUEU010000079.1:0-15903 GCA_036274895.1 Thermoanaerobaculia bacterium
CCTCGATCCGCTCACCGGCGGCCCGCACACGCGGGTCATGCCCCTCGGGGAGCACGATCCGCCGATTCGCTCGCCGCGCCCGCTCGTAGACGCGGTCGCGAAAGCTCACCGGCCGAATTTCCTGCGCAGCGCCTGCTGAACCGCCGGCTGGACCAGCTGGGAGACGTCGCCCCCGAAGCGGGCGACTTCGCGCCCCAGGCTGGAGCTGAGATAGGTGAGATCGAACGCCGGCACGAGGAACACCGTCTCGAGCCGGGGCGCGAGCGTGCGATTCATGAGCGCCATCTGAAACTCGTACTCGAAATCGCTCACCGCCCGCAACCCGCGCACGATCACGGAGGCGCCGGCGCGCCGCAGCAGGCGGGTCAGGCTCACGGCGCGTAGTGGCGCCGCAGCGCTGCGGCGACGGCCGGGTGCACCAGCTCGCCGACCTCGCCGCCGTAGCGGGCGACTTCGCGCACCAGGCTCGAGCTCACGAAGGTGAGATCGAACGCCGGCACGAGGAACACCGTCTCGATCTTCGGCGCGAGGTTGCGATTCATCAGCGCCATCTGGAACTCGTACTCGAAGTCCGACACGGCGCGCAGGCCGCGGATCACCGTGCGGGCGCGCATCCGGGCCATGAAGTCGACCAGCAGGCCCGAGAAGCTGACCACCCGGCAACCGGGACGGTCGGCCAGCAACTCGCCGATCATGGCCACCCTCTCCTCGCTCGAGAACAGGGCGCTCTTGGCCTCGTTGTGCAGCACTGCCACGATCACTTTGTCGAACAAGGGCCGGCAGCGGTCGATGATGTCGAGGTGTCCGTTGTGGATCGGGTCGAAGCTACCGGCGTAGACGGCGACCCGGGCGCTCATCGCGGCGCCCCCGAGAGCTCGCCCGACAGGTCGAAGGTGACCACGTTCCAGGCCGCGTCGGTGGCCCGCAGCACCCGGAAAGTCCCGGCCGGGGCGGCCGGCAGCTCGACCACCTCGGCACGGCCGTCGAGCAGACCATCGACGACCTCGACGGCACGCCAGGGCCCGCCGCCGTCCGAGACGACCACCTCCTTCAGGGGGCTCGAGGCGTCGCGGATGGTCAGGCGGACCTTGCCCCCCTTTCGCTCCACGGACGCCAGCGCCGGGGGGCTGTGGTCGATGACGACCGGCGCCGTCACCTGCTCGTTGGCGAGCCGCTCGGTGCCCTCGACAGCCTGCTCGGTGGCGACCAAGCGGAAGCGGTAGGCGCCATCGGGCAGGGACTGCACGTCGAAGCTGAAGGAGGAGCCCTGGAGGTCCTCGGCCACCGGCAACCAGCTCTCGGCCTTGGCCTCGGGGCGGACCTCCACCCGGTAACGGAGAACGTCGCCGTTGGGGTCCGAAGCTTCCCATTTCAGGGTGCGGAAGCCGTGCTTCCACAGGGTCTTCTGCCGCCCCTCCTCAGCGCCGTCGGCCGGGACCAGGGAGGTGAAGATGCCGTCGCGATTGGGGTGCGCCGGCTCGAAGGTCTGGCTGCCGGGGTTGAAGCCCGCGGGCACCACGATCTGGCCGGGATCGAGCACGGTCAAGGACTTGATCTGGGGCCGCAGGTTCTGCTGCCGGTAGGAAACCTCCACCGCGGCCAGCATCGGGCTGACCTTCGGCGTACCGGCCAACTCCGCCCGCCACTGGAGAAAGCGCCCGGGCGGCACGGCAGCGAGGGCGACCTCGTTTCCCGCCGCAGCCTCGGTCCAGGCCGACCAGGTGTCGTCCGGCTCGCTGGCGTGGCCGGTGCGCACGGCGAAGGCGAGCTTGGCTCCCGGCGGCAGCTCCCCCGCCCAGTGCAGGCTCCCGAAGCGAGCGATCTGGCCGGCGTCCGCCACGGTGGAGGTGTAGGTGCCGCGCCTTTCACCGCCGGTGGCCGGGCGGTAGAGGGCGGCGGCGTTGGTGCTGGCGAGGGCCAGGCCCTCCGGAGCGCTCAACAGGGCCACCAGCTGGCGGTCCTCCACCCGCGCCGCCAGGCTCAAGAGCCGGCCGTCGAAGCTGTAGAGCCCGCCATCCATGCCGGTGGCAATCCACAGCTTGCCCCCCTGCCAGGCGAGGGCGTAGACCGTCTCTGACTCCAGGCTGGTCGCGGCCTCGACCGCTCCCCCGGGATCGAGGCGCAGGATCTGGCTGCGCGGCCCCTTGCCGCCGGAGCGGCTGCCGGAGCCGGCGGTCGCCTCGCTTTCCTCGACCACCGCCACGGATCCCGCGCCGGCGGCCCCGCCTTCGGGCGGCGGCGCCGTCTCGCCAGGGGCCTTGGGCGTCTCATGGGCCAAGAGGCTCGCCTCCGAGCCCACGGCCGCCGCCCACAGCGAGCCGTCCGGGCCGAGGGCGAGGGCAGCGATCTCGGGCTGGGTGGCGTCGTAGAGGGTGGCCACCTCGCCGTCCTCACCCAGGCGCAGCACCAGGCCCCCTTCGGCGGTGCCCAGGTAGATCTCGCCGGAGGGCGCCACCACCAGGCTGCGCAGGTGCTCCTGGCCGTGCTCGAGCAGGGTCTCGGCCTTGCCCGCCGCCCTGACTCGGAACAGCCGAGAGGCGGCTCCGGTGGCGACCAGCAGCCTGCCGTCCGCGTCGAGGGCCAGAGCCCAGACGTAGGTCTGGCCGGGATCGAAGAAAACCTCACTGGCGCCGTCTTTGAGCCGGTAGACCTTGCCCTGGGGCGAGGTGCCGGCATAGACCGTGCCGTCCGCCGCCACGGCGAGGGCGAAGACCGCCGGTTCGGAGGCCGTGAACAGGGTCTCCACCTTGCCACTGCGATCGACCTTGAGCACCCGGCCGTCGTTGCCGGTGCCCACCACCCAACCGTCCGGGTGGCTGGCGGCCGACAGCAGGAAGGGCTCCTCGATGGCGCCCACCCGGGCCCAGGAGTCGGCCAGAGCCACCCGCCCGAGCTGGTCGACGCTGACGCCTTCGAGCCTGCCGGCGAGGAAGTCCTCCCGCGTGCGGGTCTCGAAGATCTTGACCGGCGCCGCCGAGGCCGCAACGGCCCAGAGCGCAAAGAAAACCGGCCCGCACCCGGCGAGCGCGGCGTGAGCGACCAGCCGCTTCATCGTGTCCCCTTTCCCTCCCGATCGATCAGGATCTCCACTCGCGCCAGCCCCGAGACCGGTGTGTCCAGGGGTTTCGTCACTTCCTGCGCCACGGCCGACCGCAGCCCGACGTTACGCGGCAGCGGCGTCGACTCCGGGGCGAGCAGGGAGCGCGCCGTGCCCGGCAGCTGAGGCATGGGCCGGCCGTCGAAGGCCAACCCGCGGCCCGGCACCACTCCGAGCACCAGCAGCTCCCGCCGCGAGCGCAGGGTGCGCAGCAGCTCGAGCACCTCGGGGACGCTGCGCGGCCGTTGGGGCTCGAGGCCCAGCCGGGCCGTGCGCACGCTGGCGCCGTCACCGACCAGCAAGGTGTAGCGGCCCTCGGGCAGCTCCGAGGGCAGGGTCAGCTCGACGCTCTCTCGCCGGCTCTCGCCCTCGGGGGAGCGCAGGTCGACGGTCAGCCGCAGCCGGTCTCCGGGCCGGGCGCGGGCACGATCGGCGTGGGCGCCGGTGACCGCCACCAGGCGGGCTCCTTCGGCGAGCTCGACCTCGACCTCGACCGCCTCGAGAGCCACGTCCGCCAGGCCATGGTTCAGCAGCTGGTCGGCGACGCCGAGCAGGAAGGAGACGCTGTCCAGGGCCGAGCGCTCGCCGGCGAAGCTCTGGGCCACGCGGACCTCGCCATGGCCGGCGACCAGAAAGCGCGCGCTCAAGTCCACCTGCTGGTCGCCCCTCTGCTTGCCCACCACGTCGACCGCCCCGAAGACCGAGGTGGCCAACAACGAGGGCAGGTATTCGGTCAAGTCCGTGGCGAGGAAGACGCGGAACTCCCGCGGGGCCTCGCCCCTCAGCCGGATCACCACCGGCACCGTGGGGGCCTCACCCCCCATACGACCCACCAGGCCAGGCCGCCGATCCTGCTCGATGGCCCCCACCACCGGCCCCAGGTTGGTCAGCTTGAAGCTCGAGTCCATGGTCGGCACCACGGTGACCACCTCGCCCAGGGCCATGGGCAGGTTCAGGCTGCCGGAGCCGACGAATGGATGGCCGAAGGCGAGCACGGTGTCGCCGTAGCAGTCGGTCACCGTGCCCATGGCCGCGAGCTGGAGGTCGCCGCCGACCAGCACCGCGCCGACCACGCCGCCGGGTTGGGGACCGGCGCCGCCCCCTTGCGGGGAGCCGGCAGGGCCCAGGCCCGAGCCGGCAGCGCCGACGCCACCGAGGGCGTCGGCCAAGAGGGCGCTCGAGCGCTCGCCGAAGCCGCTGCCGGCGAAGAGCAGAGGGGAAGAGCCCAGGCCCAGGGCCGGTCGCTGGACCAGCCGGGCGAGCTCGGTGGTGAGCAGGTCCGCCGGCCAGGAAAGCGAGGTCAGCTGTTCGAAGGAGAGAGCCGGCGCCCGGCCGCTGCGGCCGGAGGAGCCGGTGCGCCCGGCCGCCGGTGGGCTGGTGGCGATCTCGCGCATGTCGCCGATGGGCGTGATGCCAGCGATCGCCTCCCGCGAGAACGCCCAGCCATAGGCCACGGCGCCGGCCAGTCGGCCGTCGAGGTAGACCGGGCTGCCGCTCATGCCGCGGATCACCCCGGATTGCTCGAGGCCCTGCCCCGAGAGCTTAGCCATGATCAGAGAGGTGCCCGGGGAGAGGTTGCGCAGGACACCGATCACCTCGACCTCGAAGCGCTCGGGCACGGTGCCGGCGAAAACCGAGAGGCCGTAGCCGCGCTGGCCGCGGAAGACCTCGTCGACTCCGATCACCCCGACCTGGGGGGCGGGCGGGTCCAGCACGGGCACTTCCGCCCCCTGGGCGGCCAGCGCGGAGCAAGCGATCAGCAGAGAGACGAGCAGGCACTTCATGGTTGCACCTCGATGGCGGGCAAGTCGGAGACCGGGAAACGACCGGGGCGTAGAACCTCGAACGCGGCTCCGGCGGGCCGCACCAGAGTCGAGGGCGGCCCGCCCGGCAGGCGAGGGCCGTCGATGACGATGGCGTCCCACCCGGCCAGCCAGGCCGCCACCGCTTCCGGGTCGAGCAGGGGCTCTTCGCCGCTCGGGTTGGCGCTGGTGGCGGTCAGGGGGCCGACCACCTCGAGCAGACCGATCAGGTCGCGGTGCGCCGGCACCCGCACCGCGAGCGAGCCGGTGCCGGCCGCGGCCGGCAGGTCGAGGGCGGTGGGCAGCGAGCAGGTGAGGGGGGCCGGCCAGACGCGGGCGAGCGCAGCGACGGCCGGATGGGCGGGATCCACGCCCAGTAGTGACAACTGAGCGGGATTCGCGATCACCACCGGCAGGGGCTTGTCTCGTTCTCGCCGTTTGAGCTCGTAGATCAGGCCGACTCCCGTTGCGCTCTGTGGGTCCACTCCCAGCCCGTAGCTGGACTCCGTGGGAAAGGCAAGGATACCACCCCGTTCGAGCCGCTCCCGGAGCGGCGCCGGGTCCTGCCCGAAGCGCCAGCGCACCTCCCGGCTCATCCCCGGCGCTCGGAGGCGGCCAGCAGCTCCCGGGCGTGGGAGCGGGAGAGGTCGGTGACCTTCGAGCCCGCGAGCATGCGCGCCACCTCCTCCACCCGCGCCTCGTGCGCGAGGGGCTCGACCGAGGTATAGGTGCGGCCGTCCCGCTCGTCCTTGCGCAGGCGCAGGTGGAGGTCGGCCCAGGCCGCCACCTGGGGTTGGTGGGTGACCACCAGGATCTGGCTGGCCCCGGCCAGACGCTGGAGCTTCTCGCCCAGGGCCGCGGCCTGAGCGCCGCCGATGCCGACGTCCACCTCGTCGAAGATCAGCGTCGCGTCGCCGCCGTCGCGACCCCCGGCGGCGAGCTGCAGGGCCAGGTAGAGGCGGGAGAGCTCGCCCCCCGAGGCGATGCGCGCCAGAGAGGCCATCGGCTCGCCGGGGTTGGGGGCGAACTCGAAGACCACCTGGTCCAGCCCCTCGGCCCCGAAGTCCACCCGCACGCCGTCGAGAGTGAGGGGGCTGTCGGCCCGGGCTCGGCGCTCGAGGCGCACGCCGAAGCGGGCCTTGGCCAGGCCGAGGTCGCCCAGCTCGGCCTCGATGCGGCCAGCCAGGGCCTCGCCCCAGCGAGCGCGGGCCGACGACAGCTCGAGGGCCGCGCGGCGATAGCGCTCCAGGGCCTCGGCCACGGCCGCCTCGAGGTCGCCCTGGTCCTCCCCCGCCCCCTCGAGCTCGGCCAGCTCCTCGGTGATCTGCCGGCGCAGGGCCAACACCTCGGCGCTGCCCGATCCATAGCGACGGAAGAGCCGCTCCAGCAGGGCCAGACGGTCCTCCACCTGGTCCAGCCGCCGGGGGTCGGACTCCACCCGCGCCAGCCTCTCGCTCGCCTCGCGGGCGATCTCGGTCAAGAGGATGCGTGCCTCGGCCAGCTGGCCCCCCCACTCCAAGGCCCGCGGCTCCCAGGCGGCGAGGCCCCCGAGGTGGCCGGCGGCGCGCGCAATGCGGGTGGTGGCGGCGTCCTCGTCCTCGGCGAGCAGGGCGAGGGCGCCCCCGAGCCCCAGGCGGATCGCCTCGGCGTGGCGCAGCACCTCGCGCTCGGCGGCGAGCTCGACCTCCTCGCCCTCCACCAGCCCGGCGGCGTCGATGTCCCGCGCCTGGTGCTGGAGGAGCTCGAGCCGTTCGCGGCGGCCCCGCTCGTCGCCCGTGAGCCGGGCCAGACGGTCGGCCTTGTCGCGCCAGCTCCGCCAGGCCGCGGCGACCTCGGCCAGGCGCTCGGCCCCCTCGGCCTTGCCGCTGGCGTCGAGCCAGGCCCGCTGGAGGTCCGGGGTGGTGAGCCCCAACTCCTCGCGCTGGCCGTGGATGCGCAGCAGCTCGGGGGCGAGGTCGGCGAGCAGGCGGGCGGTGGCCGGCTGGTCGTTGACGAAGACCCGGTTGCGACCGCCCCGGCTGACCTCACGGCGGATCAGCAGCTCGCCTTCTTCGGCGTCGAGGCCGGCCTCTTCGAGGATGGTGCGCCAGGGTCCCGGCGCCGGCTCGAAAAGACCCGAGACCTGCAGCGAATCGGCGCCGGCGCGGATGGCGTCGACGGAGGCGCGACCGCCGGCGAGCAGGGCCAACGAGTCGACGATCAGCGATTTGCCGGCGCCCGTCTCCCCGGTCAAGGCGTTCAAGCCCGGGCCCAGCTCGAGCGCGGCATCCGCCACCACGGCGAGGTTCTTGACCCTCAGCTCGCGCAGCAAACCGACCTCCGGTTGCCGTTGTCTCGGCTCATCGCGGCCCTGGATCGTACCCCAAGGTTAGAATCCGCTGCCGGAGGCCACGCCATGGCCATGCGCCCGTTTCCGACCGCCCTGGTCGCCAGTCTGATGACCCTCGCCCTCTCGACTGAGCCCGTCCTCGCCGCCGACGCCACGGTGCCGGTGCCGCCGAGCATCGAGACCCGCAACGTCCCGGCCTTGCCGATCGCGACTCGCGAGCGGCTGCTCGCTTACTCGAGCTTCCGCTCGGCAGGGCTGGCCGACTGGCACCCCACCGAGCGGCGCCTGCTGGTGCTCACCCGCTTCGGCGAGAGCACCCAGCTGCACGAGGTGAAGAGCCCCGGCGCCGCCCGCTACCAGTTGACCTTCTTTGACGAGCCGGTGGGTGGCGGGCTCTACCGGCCTGGTCAGCCCGAGCAGCTCGCCTTCCTGCGCGACGAGGGCGGCACCGAGCAGTTCCAGGTCTACCTCTTCGACCGCCGCGACGGCCGCATCCGGCGCGCCACCGACGGCACGAGCCGCCACGAGAGCCCCAGCTGGTCTCCGGACGGCGCCGTGCTCGCCTACACCGGCAACGCCCGCAACGTCCGCGACTCCGACCTCTATCTCTGGCGTCCCGACACCGGGGAGGAACGGCGCCTGGTCGAGCTGACCGGCAGCTGGAGCGTGCTCGACTGGAGCCCCGACGGCAAGCAGCTCCTTTTGCTCCACTTCGTCTCGGCGGTCGAGAGCCACGTCTGGCGGGTCGAGCTGGCCACCGGCAGCCTCACTGCCGTCTCCCCCCGCGAGGAGCCTGCCGCCTCCTACAGCCGGGCACGCTGGTCCCCGGACGGCGCCTCGATCTACCTCGCAACCGACCGCGGCAGCGAGCTCCAGCGCCTGGTGCGCCTGGACCTCGAGAACGGCCTGTGGACGGTCCTGACCAGCGACCTCGAGTGGGACGTGGAGAGCTTCGACCTCTCGAGCGACGGCTCCCTGATCGCTTTTTCTGCCAACGAGGACGGCATCAGCCGCCTGCGCCTGCTGGACACCGGCAGCGGTGAGCCGAGGCCGGCCGCCACCCTGCCGGCCGGGCGCCTGTCCGGCCTGCGCTTCCGCCCGGGCTCGAGCGAGGTCGGCTTCGCCCTCTCCTGGCCCCGCTCGCCCAACGACGTCTACAGCTTCGACCCGGCCCGCGGCCAGCTCGAGCGCTGGACCGAGAGCGAGACCGGCGGCCTCGATCCCCTGCGTTTCGCCGAGCCCCAGTTGGTGCGCTTCCCCACCTTCGATCGCCTGCCGGCCGCCGACCCCCGCCAGAACGGCCCGGTGCGCACCATCCCGGCCTTCGTCTACCGGCCGGACCCCAAGGTCCACCCGGGTCCCCGACCGGTTTTCGTCAGCATCCACGGCGGCCCGGAGTCCCAGGCCCGGCCCGGCTTCCAGGGCGGCGACAACTACCTGATCAACGAGCTGGGCGTGGCCCTCATCGTGCCCAACGTCCGGGGCTCCAACGGCTACGGGCGCAGCTACCTGAACCTCGACAACGGTCGCCTGCGCGAGGGCTCGGTCAAGGACATCGGCGCCCTGCTCGATTGGATCGCCACCCAGCCCGACCTCGACGCCAAGCGCGTGGTGGTCGGCGGCGGCTCGTACGGCGGCTACATGGTCCTCGCTTGCCTGGTCTTCTACCCCGAGCGCCTGGCCGGCGGCTACGACTCGGTGGGGATCAGCAACTTCGTCACGTTCCTCACCAACACCCAGGACTATCGCCGGGACCTGCGCCGGGTCGAGTACGGCGACGAGCGGGATCCGGAGATGCGCCGCTTCCTCGAGAGCATCTCGCCCCTCAACCAGGTGGAGCGCATCCGCGGCCCCCTACTGGTGGCCCAGGGCGCCAACGACCCCCGCGTCCCCCTCTCCGAGTCCACCCAGATGGTCGACGCGCTCGAGAAGCGCGGCGTCGAGACCTGGTACGTGGTGGGCAAGGACGAGGGCCACGGCTTCCGCAAGAAGCGCAACGCCGACTACCTGCAAGTGGCGTTCGTGGAGTTCTTGCGGAAGGTGATGAAGCTCTAGCTCGCCACGCTGACCCGATTGCGCCCGGCCCTTTTCGAGGCGTAGAGGGCCTGGTCGGCGGCCTCGTAGAGCTCGGTGTGGCGGCGCATGCCGCTCTTGCGCTCGGCAACCCCGATCGAGCAGGCCACCGGCACCGGCACGTCGCAGTAGCGGAAGTCGAGATCCTGGACGCCGCGGCAGATCGCCTCGGCCACGTCCAGAGCTTCGGCGGCGCTGGTCTCCGGGCAGAGGATCACGAACTCGTCGCCACCGACCCGGGCGATCACCTGGTCCGGCTCGAGGCAGCTCTGGATCACCGTGGCCACCCGCTTCAAGACGAAGTCGCCGCAGAGGTGGCCGTTCAAGTCGTTGATCTTCTTGAAGTCGTCGATGTCGACGGCGATCAGGGCGAGGGTGTGGTCACGCCGCACCGAGCGCGCCCATTCCCGCTCGGCCTCTTCCTCGAACTTGCGCCGGTTGAAGACGTCGGTCAGACCATCGCGGTGCACCAAGTCGGAGATCGCCTGGTAGTAAGCGTGCTCGACGTCCTGCTCGAGCAGGAACTTGAAGTGCACCGAGGCGACCTGGAAGCGATCCCCGCTGCGCAGCTCGACGCCACCGCGCACCGGCTGGCCGTTCAAGTAGGTGCCGTTGGTCGAGCCGAGGTCGGAAAGCCGCACCGAGCCGCCGCGGAACTCCAGCTCGGCATGGCGGCGCGAGATGGAGAGGATCTCGGGGATGCTGACTTCGGCGTCGGGATCGCGGCCGATCACCAGCTTCGAGCCCCGCCCCAGCCGGAAACGAGCGCCCAGGCGCCGGCCATCCGGATGGGCGATCAAGATGACGTTGGCCTCGACCGGCTCGGCAGCGGCTCCGTCGAGCTGGCCTTCGGTCAGGTCGGTGAGGGTGGCTGGGTCGTCCCGGAGGGCTTCGAGCTCGAGACTCTCGGTGCGCGACTCGGGGTCTCGCCGGCCCACCAGGCCGGAGATGCGCGATGAGCTCCTGCTGCCCACGAAGAGTGCCCGTTGCTCCTTCGGCGATCGAACGAGCCAGCAAGCTATCACCCGGGGGCGGCAGGGTCAAACGAAGGATCGGAGCGGTCGTCGAGGAGCGGGCGCCCCGAGGGGCAGTCAGGGCGCCCGCCGACGGGGGGTCACTCCACCGGGACGGGCTCGATCGGATCGGCGCAGGCGATCGCCAGCGCCACCGCGGCCGTGGCCTCGGCCCGGGTGGACAGCTGCTGCTGAACTTGGGTCTGGGCGTACTTGCGGCACTTCTTCGGTGGGTTGGTCGGATGGGGGCCGTTCTCCGGGATCGGGGTGGAGACGGTACCGCACCAGCCCGGATAGAAGCCATTGGTGCCCGGGAAGCTGGTGTCCGGCACACCATCGCAGTTGGTGTCGATGGAGACGGGACTGGTGACCGTCACGCCGCCGGCGCCCGGTACGTTGTTCCAGCAGGCACCGGCCGAGCTCAGGCTCACGGTATCGACGGCCGTCAGCACGTCGCCGGCAGTGTTGGTCCAGGTGACCAGACCGATCACGGTCATCGCCGACGAGAAGGTGCCACCGGTCGCCGAGGACTGGGTGATGGTGATCGAGCCGTTCGGCTGACTGCTCGCCGGATCCAGGCACACGTCCACCTGCCAACTGTTGCCGCAGGGGTCGGTCCAGGCGTTGCTGTGCAGAGACAGCGCGCCGATGCGGATGATGCCCGTGCCGGTGCCGCCGACGAGGGTGATCGGATTGGGCCGATGGATCACGGTGTCAGCGTTGCCGATGGCCTTGCTGGCGGCCAGCGGCTTGCCGTTGACCGGGACCTGGCCGCCAAAGGTCTCCCCGCAGCCGAAGAAGTTGGTCGGCAAGGGGTTGTCCGAGAAGTCCACGTAGGTTCCGGCCTGGCTGTGCAGCAGGTCGATGCCGGCAGGGATGGTGGTTTGGGCCAGGGCCGGAACGGCCACCAGCGCCAGGGCGACGAGAAATCCAATGCAGAGAACGTTTCTCGAGGTCATAATGAGCCTTCTCCATATGATTTGAAGTTCTGGATCAGCCTGTCTCTCCTGCCCCGAGAGGGCGGCGGGCTGGTCCGCGGAAGGGACCATCGACGATCTCGGTCCCTGCTGGAGGAAAGCGAGAACGACCGCGGGGGGAGATAAGGGCTGGCGGGGAGACCGCAGAGGGTAGTGGAGAGACTGGCGACCGGAGGGCGCCCCGAGGGGCAGTCGGGGCGCCGGCGGGGGGGCGAGAGCGGCTAGTCGACGGCGGCAGGATCGGCCACCACGGCGCACTTGATGACCCTGCCCACAGCGTTGGTCGGCACGGTGTCCTGGCAGGGCTTTGGCGGCTTCACCGGATGCGGTCCCGTGTGCGTGACCGAGCCGGGGAAGAAGTTGGACGTACCCGGAAGGACCTTGTCCAAGGTCCCGTCACAGTTGGAGTCGACCATGACGGGGCCACTGACCACCACGGCTCCGGGAGGTGGGGTGTACTGCCAGAGCCCGCTGCCGGAGAGGTTGATGGTATCCGTGGCCGTGAGGTTGGTGCCGCCGTTCGAGAAGATCACGTCGCCCTTGGCCGTGAGGTTGGTCGAGAAGGAGCCGCCGCTAGCGCTCGACAGTGTGGCGGTCAGGCTGCCGACTACCTGAGGCGTCGAGAGGCGTACCTTGACGCCCCACGCGCCGCCGCAGGGATCCACCCAGCTGGTGTTCTTCAGGCACAGGGCCGCCATCACCAGGCCCGTGGTGCCGGTACCTGTGGTTCCGAAATTGATGGTCCCCGTGCGCTGGACGATGGTGTCGGACGTGCCGATGGCCTTGTCAGCAGCGATGGGATCACCCACGAGGGGTACCTGGCCGGCGAAGGGCAGGGCGCAGCCGGGGAAGAAGCCGGCCGGCAGCGGATTGTCCGCGAAGTTGGCGTAGGTGCCCGCCTGGGTCTCCCAGAGGTCGATACCAGGGTTCACCGGAACCTGGGCCTGAGCCACGCCGGCACAGCAGAGCAAGGCGATGACAGCGACGAACATAACTCGCGTAGAGTTTCTAGAGGTCATAAAAAGCATTCTCCATATAGTTTGAAGTACTGACTTTCGATCCCGAACCTGCCCCGAACGGGCCTTCTCTCTATAGATGCGCCACAAGATCACGATGGAGACAAGTGGCGTCGAGGCGATCCGGCTGCCTCTCCGGCTTCAGACGTAGAGAGAGAGGAACCGGTCCAGCAGCCCGTCGGCCTCCGGGCTCGGTCGCAACTTGGCGACGAAGGCGGCGTAGGCGTCGTCGTCGCCGAGATAGCGGTCCTGGTAGACCTTGGCCCGCCGCCGCATCTCCTGCTCCCCCATCTCGCTGTGGAACTGGCTGCCGTAGACCGGGCGGTCGGCCAGGCGCACCAGCTGGAGGCGGCAGCGCTCGGACGAGGCCAGGGCCACCAGACCGGGGGGAGGCTGGTCGATCCGGTCGTTGTGCCCGAGTTGCACGGCAAAGCGCCGAGGCAGGCCGGCGAGCAACGGGTCCCGTTCCCCTTCGGCGGTGAGCTCGAGGTCGAAAGTCCCCACCTCGCTCCCGGCCGGGTCGGTGATCACCGTGCCGCCCAGGGCCCGGCCGATGAACTGGTGTCCCCAGCAGGAGCCGAAGAACGGCCGCCCCTCCTCCAACCAGCGCAGGAAGACCTCGATCAAGGCTGGCGTGAAGTCGTCGTCGTGAGTCACCGAGTGAGCTCCCGCACCGCCGATCATCAGCACGTCGGCGTCCTCGACGTGGCGCCAGGTGAGGACCGGATCCTCGACCACGTTGTGCCAGCGCATCTGGTGGGCCTCGAGCCGGCAGTGGCGCAGGAAGCAAGCCCGCTCCTGCCCGGCCACCTCGTCGTGGTCACGGACCTGGATGAGGAAGAGACGCACCTGCGAGCGAGGCTTGCCCATCGCTCAGCGTTCCTCGCTCGCCCGGGGCTGCCTGCCGGGCCTGGTCACGGCAAGCTCCGGCGCCTCAAGAACGCGCGCATCACGTGCATGGCCACCTCGGGGTTCTCGCGCAGGCGGCGCATCGAGTAGGGGTACCAGTCGCGGCCGTAGGGCACGTAGACCCGCAACCGGTGGCCGGCCTCGAGCAGGATCGAGCGCAGCTCCTCCTCCACGCCGAGCAGCATCTGGAACTCGTAGCGCTCCCGCGGCACCCGCAGGCGCTCGGCCAGGGCCACCGCCCCGGCGACCAAATACTCGTCGTGGGTGGCGATGCCGACGTAGACGCCCTGGCGCAACAGCTTCTCGAGGGCGGCCAGGAAGGCCAGACGCACGGTGTCGTAGCCCTTCCAGGCAATGCGCCGGGGCTCGATGTAGATGCCCTTGCACAGCCGAACATTGGCGCCCTCGGCGGGCAGAGCCTCGATGTCGGCCAGGGTACGCCGCATGTAGGCCTGGAGCACCACGCCGACGTGGCCGTGGCGGCGGTGGAGCTCGTGGTAGATGCGCAAGGTGGCGTCGGTGGTGCTGGCGTCCTCCATGTCGATGCGCACGAAGCTGCCGAGCCGTGCGGCGGTGGCGACCAGCTTCTCGATCGAGTCGCGGCAGTAGCCTTCGTCGATCGACAGGCCGAGCAGGGTCGGCTTGACCGAGACGTTGGAGTCGAGCCCCTGGGCCGCGATGTCGCCGAGCACCTCCTGGTACTCGGTGACCGCCTTCTCGGCCAGCGCCCGGTCCTTGACCTCTTCGCCGAGCAGGTCGAGGGTGGCCATGGCCCCCTGCCGGTTGAGGGAACGGATCGTCGCGAGAGCCTCCTCCCGGGTGGCCCCCGCGACGTACCGCGCCGCCACCTTGCCGACGATCGGCTTGGGGACCAGCGGCAGGGTGGTGACGACCAGCCGGCTGAACAGGCTCATGTCGGCCGCTACGCGGCGACGCCGGCCTCGGGGCCCGGCGCCGGATCGTCCACCACCCAACGCACCGAGCGCGAGCACGGACACGTGCCACCCACCCGCTTCAGGGCCGGCATGTGACGGGAGGCATCCTCGATGGTGATCTCTCCCGCCCGCACCCGGCGCAGGGCCCGGGCGTAGTCGCGGAAGTCCTTGCCCGCCACGTAGGACTCGGGCAGGCTGGCGCAGAGATGGCGCAGGTAGGCCTCGACGTCATCGAAGATCTCGCCGCGGCTCCCGACCATGCTGAAAGCGGGCATGCCGCGGCGGCGGAAGAAGCTCTTGTGCGGGGTGTAAAGCAGGTCCTCGGGACGGACACCGTGCTCACAGACCCCTTCAGTCAGGAGGCGCTCGAGCAGGGCCTCGACCTCGCTGCGTTGAAGCTCGGGCAGCCGGGCTCGCAAGTAGCGGACGTTCAAGTCGCGGATGAGCTTCTCGAGCTCGGCGTAGTAGGCGTCCTGGGCCTCGGCGTTCTTCATCGGCTTCAAGCCCATGCGCACGTTCGAGGCACCACCCCGCTCGTCACCGAACATCTCCAGGCCGCGAGGCAGCCACTTGTTGATGGTGTGCTGGAGCATCGGGATGGTCATGAAGGCTTCGCCGGCGGCGGCCTGCTGAACCCAGCGGCGCATCGGCACCACGCCGGCCGCGAGGTGGAAGGCCTCCTCGCGCAGCATCGGCGGCATGCTCTCCGCCATCGGCTTGTAGGCACTGATCTGCTGCATCTGCAGCTGGTACTTGCCGACGCGGTCGATCATGGCGCAGAAGACGATTGAGTCGACGAAGCTGTCGAAGGCGATGTTGAAGGCCCCCAGGACGTGGGAGCCGGTGGTCATGGAGAGGATCTCCTCCACCATGTCGGCGCTCGACTGCTGGGACACCGAGCTCCAGTCGTCATCGATCAACAGGTGCAGCATCTGGTAGCCGTGGCGCAGCTCCTCGGCCATCATGCGCAGGACCATGGCCTGCTCGTCCTCGTCCTGGGCGCGCGCCAACGTCAGCTGGTGCTGCTGGATGGAGCCGAACTCGGTCGACGCCTGGGCGCGGATGGCGCCGATGAGATGCTGCGCCGCCTCGGAGCGCATCTCGCAGGCGCGCTCGGCCTTCGGCTTTCCCTGGTCCTGACCGACCTCGACGGTGCACGGCATGCCGAGCTCGCGGTACGCGCAGAGCTGGAACCTGGGATCGCGCGGGAAGAAACGCTGCCAGTTGTCGAGCAGGTAGTCGTAGTCCGGGAGGAAGAGCTCCTTCCAGCGCAGGACCGCGTCGTGGTACTTCTTCGGCAGCTCGGTGGTGGTGACGTTGGCCATCGTCCTCTTCGTTTCCGTTTCCTCAGTCGTCCAGTCGTTTCACAAACGAGCGCAGACTGTCGGCGGCGAAGCCGAGGGCGGCGAAGTAGCTCTCGACCTCCGGCATCGACGCGTCCACCATCGTCCGCACGCGCTTCACCCCCCGCTCGCGGAAGCGGGCGAGCATCGCCTCGCCGAGGGCGCGACCTACGCCGCGGCCGCCCATGTCGGGATCGACGCCGATGACCTCGATCCACCCCGACGGCTCCTCGATGCCGAACTCGCCGGCGCGCACGTCGCCGAGCATGAAGCCGACGACGCGGCCGTCGCATTCCGCGACCACCGAGCTCTCGGGATCGCGGCGCAGGTAGTACGTGACGCGGTCCTCCCACAGGTCCGGCTGGTAGGCGCGGCGGGTGCGCTCGGCGATGCGCACGATGTCGCCGAT
>DASUEU010000080.1:0-1656 GCA_036274895.1 Thermoanaerobaculia bacterium
CTGCTCGGCCGGCGACAGCCACGGCAGGCTCGACAGGGGCCGCTCCGGCTCGGCCGCCGCACCCGCTGCCAGGCGCAGCAGGTGAGCCGCCATGCGCTCCACCGTCGAGCGGTCCCAGAGGTCCTGGCGGAAGGTCAGGCCCCCTTCCACCCCCTCCCCCGACTCGGTCAGGGTCAGCGTCAGGTCGAACTTCGACAGCCCCAGCTCGACCTCCCGCGGCACCAGCTCCAGGCCCGCCAGCTCCAGCGACGCCGCCCGGAAGTTGCGCCAGGTCAGCATCACCTGGAACAGCGGCGTGGCCGACAGCGAGCGCTCCGGCGCCAGGGCCTCCACCAGCTTCTCGAACGGCAGGTCCTGGTGGCCCCAGGCCGCCACCGAGCGCTCCCGGGCCTGGGCCAGCAGCGAGGCGAAGCCCGCCCGCGGGTCCAGGGCCAGACGCATCACCAGGGTGTTGACGAAGAAGCCGATCAGCCCCTCGACCTCGCGCCGGCCGCGGTTGGCGATCGGCGTGCCCACGGCCACGTCCCGCTGGCCGCTCCAGCGCCACAGCAGCAGGGCGAAGGCCGACCACCAGGCCATGAACGCCGTGCCCCGCCGCGACCGCGCCAGGGCCGCCAGTCCCGAGGCCAGCTCGCGCTCGGCCACCAGCGGCACGAAGCCGCCGGCCGCCGTCAGCACCGCCGGTCGCGGCCGGTCCGTGGCCAGCTCCAGCAGGGGGGGCAGGCCGGCCAGCTCCGTGCGCCAATGGCCGAGCTGGCGCTCCAGCTCCTCACCCGCCAGCCACTGCCGCTGCCAGAGGGCGAAGTCCGCGTACTGCACCGGCAGCGGCGCCAGGGTCGCCGCCTCGCCCGTCGACGCCGAGCGGTAGAGGGCCGCCAGCTCCTCGATCAGCACCCCGTTCGACCAGCCGTCCGAGACCACGTGGTGCAGGGTCAGGCACACCCCGTGGTCGTGAGCGTCCCGGCGCAGCAGCAGGGCCCGCCAGGGCGGTGCCGCCGCCAGGTCGAAGGGCCGGCGCATCGCCGCCGAGAGCTGCCGCTCCCCTTCCGCCTCCCCCGCCTCGCGGGCGAGGCCCGACAGATCCACCACCGGCAAGGCCACGGGCCCCGGCGGCAGGATCTCCTGCTCCGGCCGGCCTTCGCGGGCCGGGAAACGCGTGCGCAGGCCCTCGTGACGCTCGGCCAGGCCCGTCAAGGCCCGGCGCCAGGCCGCCACGTCGAGACGGCCCCGCAGCGTCGCCACCAGCGGCACGTGGTACCAGCTGCTCGAAGGCTCCAGCTGAGCCAGGAACCACAGGCGCTCCTGGGCGAACGACAGGGGCAAGGGTCCCTGCCCTTCTCGCCGCACCAAGGGCGGGGCCGTCGAGGCACCCGCCGCGACCAGGCGCGAGGCCAGGCCGGCCACCGTCGGCTCCTCGAAGACCGTCGCCAGCGCCAGCTCCCGGCCCAGCTCGGCACGCAGCCGCGACTGCAGCTGCGTCGCCAGCAGAGAGTGGCCACCCAGGGCGAAGAAGCTCGACTCCCGGCCCACCTCCGCGACCCCCAACAGGTCCCGGAACACCCCCGCCACCCATTCCTCCAGGCCCGGACGCGGCGCCTCCCCCTCCCCGCCCCGGACCTCCTCGGGCTCCGGCAAGGCCCGGCGGTCCAGCTTGCC
>DASUEU010000081.1:0-17481 GCA_036274895.1 Thermoanaerobaculia bacterium
CTGCGGGCGGGGCGCACCACCGCGGTGGTGCGCCCCGCCCGGACCCACAAACCCTGTCACGGATCTACTGAGGTCGAACTGTCACCCATGTCATGAGAGGTTGTACAACAGGGGCCTGCCCCTACGCCGAATCGGGCCATCCCGTAGGGGCGGCCCCCCGTGGCCGCCCTCTTCATCCCCTCGCCAGCGACTCCCAGCTCATCTCCTCCTCCCCCACCCGCGCCCGCGCCATCACCCACTCGACGATGCGCCGCCGGAGCAGCTCTTCCTCCAGCTCCCGCAGCCAGTCGGGATCGGCGTAAATGCGATGGATCGCCTCGTCCGGGTCCTGGTAACCGGCGGCCACCTCCTCGACGTGGAGGAAGACCTCCGCCGGCTGGGGAGCGAGGCCGTTCTGGCGAGCGATCTCCAAGAACAGGCAGGTGAGGCGAAGCTCATCGAGGGCCGACCCGGCCTCTCCCTCTCGCTCGCCCCCCTCGACCAACCCCGGCGGCAGCTCGACCTCCGCCGGCCAGGTGGTGAGCAGGGCGACGGCGACCCGACGCTCCAGCTCCTCCTCGACGGCGGCCGCAACCTCTGCCTCGAGAGAGGCACGCACCCGCGCCCGGAAGGTCTCGAGGCTGCCGTCGGCCACTCCGAAGCTGCGCAGCAAGGCGCGATCGAGGGGCGCTGGTTGGCCGTCCGGCCCCGCCCGCTGGCGGCGCAAACGCTCGATCATGACCTCGACGTCAGCCTCCTCGAGAGTCACCACCGGGCGGACGATCTCGAGCCCGGACACCTCCAGGGACGGCAGCTCGGGGAAGACCTCGAAGGTGGCCGCCAAGGCGAGCCCCCTGGCGGCCTCGGCGGGCAGCACATCCGCGGCCGGCTCCAGGCGGGGTGCCCGCATCGGCCGCAAACCCTCACGGGCCAGCGCTGCCACCAACCCCTCGCGGGCCAGCCGGCCCACCACCTCCTCGCGCAGCCGCCGGCCCCAGTGCTGGCGCAGGGCCGCCACGGTGGCCCGGCCGGGCCGGAAGCCCGGCACGACCGCCTGGGGCATCAGCTTGCGCAGCCGTTCGGCCAGACGCGGCTCGACGGCGCTCTCGTCGATCGCCACCAGCACCCGCCAGTGCAGGCCGTCGAGGCGCGTGGCTCGGTAGCAGCAGCCCGGGAGGCCCTCGACGAGATCACTGATCGCCGCCACCATCTCGAAGATCTTAGTGGATGGGGGAAAGCGAGCGGGTCCCGGCCTCGCTCCACCCACGAATGTCTATGGACAGCCGTGCTATAGACTGCCGAAATGCTGATCATTGAGGCGAAGCGCAGCTAGCCTTCAGACCCCGCCGAGACCTGGGATTCATGCCTCGATTGTTGGGTTGTCTCCTCTTGCTGGGGGGCCTGTTGCCGGGGCCCCTCGCCGGGGCTGCCGACGATGGGGCCGACGGCGTCTACCGCGACCTCCTGCGCGGCTTCCGGCCCAACTTCCACAGCTATCGCACGGAGGATGGTCTGCCCCAGGGCACCATCGAGTGCATGGCCCGGGACCGCGCAGGCCGTCTCTGGGTCGGGACCCAGTCGGGGGCCGCGCACTTCGACGGGCACCAGTGGGCCACCGTCCACATGCCCAACCGGTCGATGTCGGACTACGTGCTGCAGATCGTCGCGCTCGCCGACGGCTCCCTGTGGTTCGCCACCGAAGGAGGGGGCCTTTCCCGCCTCGCCGACGGCGCCTGGACGACCTTCACCCGCGAGACCTCGGACCTGCCCGGGAACCTGGTCAGGGCCCTGCTCGCCGACCTCGACGGGGAGGGACTGTGGGTCGGCACGGATCGGGGTCTCGCCCGCTACCAGGACGGCCGGTTCACTCTCGTCCCGGGCCCGAGCTCGCTGCGACCCTCCACACCGATCACCGCCCTGGCCCAGACTCGCGGCACCGGCGGGGCCGCAGTTCTCTGGGTCGGCACGGATGGTGGCCTGGCCCGGCTCGAAGGGGGCCGTTGGCGGACCTTCTCCGAGGAGGAGCGCGAGCTTCCCGACCGTCGGATCCGCCGCCTGCTGCCAGCCAGGAGCGCGGACGGGGCGGAAGCCCTGTGGATCGGTCTGCGTGTCGGCCTGGCTCGCTATGAGCACGGCCGGATGAGCATGGTGGGGCTCTCCGGCTGGGACATTCAGGCCCTGCTCGAGGTCGACGAGGATCTGCCCTGGCCCGGGCTCTGGGTGGGCACGGGCCGGCTGGGCGTCTGGCGCTTCCACCAGGGGCGATGGACGCAGCTGGCCACCAGGGCCGCGGGCCTTCCCGACGACATCGTCCGCAGCCTCCTGGTGACCGACACCGGGCCCGGCCGGATGACGGTCTGGATCGGCACCTACGAGGGCCTGGTGCGCCACGAAGAAGGCCCGTGGATCGGACTGACGCCCACCAACAGCGCCCTGCCATGGCGGGTGGTGATGGCCCTCCTGGAGAGCAAGGACGGCGATCGGCCGGTCTACTGGCTCGGCACGTGGGGCGGAGGGCTGGCGCGCTACGACGGGGAGACCTGGGAGGTCTACCAGAAGGCCAGCTCGAGCCTGCCCGACGACGTCATCTGGTCCCTCGCCGAGACTCGGTCGCCCGCGGGCCTGGCCGAGCTCTGGGTTGGCACCCAGAAAGGAGGGATGGCCCGGCTGTCCGGCGGCCGGTGGCAGACCTTCGACACCGGCTCCTCGGCCCTACCCAGCAACGCCATCAACGCCCTCGTGGCCACCCGGGACGACGCGGGCAGGCCGCTCCTCTGGGTGGGCACCGACCGCGGCCTGGTGAGCCATCGCGACGGCCGTTGGGAGAAGCCGGTGACTGCCCCACCCGGCCTTCTGGACCTGCCCATCCTGAGCTTGGCCACCACCACGACAGCCGATGGCATCGTCTCACTGTGGATCGGCACCGACGGCGGCGGCCTGGTGCGCCTCCACCAGGGCACCTGGTCGAGCTTCACCACCAAGACCTCCCCCCTGCCGAATGACCGCATCGTCTCCCTGCTGGGCGGCCCAGCGGGCCAGCAGGAGCTGTGGGTGGGCAGCCATGGCGGGGCGGCGCGGCTCGATCTCGCCACCGGCCGGTGGTCCCGCTTCGCCCACGACACCAGCCCCGCCCTGCCCGACAACCTGGTCGCCTCGATCCAGCGCGATGCCGCCGGCCGGGTCTACCTGTTCACCAACCGCGGCGTCGCCCGCCTCGAGCCGGCTGGGTCGAGCTATGCCCTGCGCACCTTCACCAGCGAGGACGGTCTGCCCCACGACGAGCTCAACCGGCGTGCCTCGATGGTCGACCGCCGAGGCCGTATCTGGGCCGGCACCTTGGGTGGGGCCGCCGTGCTCGATCCCCGTCTGGGCGAGGGCCCCTTGCGGGAGCTGTCACTGGTGGTCGAATCGATCACCGGCGCCAGCCGCGGCGATGCCGCCGGCAACCTGGAGCTCGAGCATGGCGCGGGCATCACCTTCAGCTACGCCCTGGTGGGGGCCCGGCGAGCCCGTGAGACGGTCTACCGCACGCAGCTCGTGGGCCTCGAGCCGAAGCCCGGGGACTGGACCACCGTCGGCCGCCGGGAGCTGACCCGCCTGCCCGCAGGCCGTTACGCGTTCCGCGTCTGGGCGAGGGAGCCTGCCGGCAGGGTCACCGCACCGGCCAGCTTCGAGCTGGCGGTCGCCACGCCCTGGTGGCGGCGATGGTGGGCTCTCGCGCTCGGGTTGGTCGCCGCGGCCGGCCTCTTCCTCGCCGCTGTCAAGTGGCTGCTGCGGGGAGCCCAGCGCAAGGAGGCCCAGCTCGCCGCCGCGGTGCGCGCCCGTACCATCGAGCTGGAGGAGGCCCGCCGGCGGGCAGACGAGGCGAGCGCGGCCAAGAGCCGCTTCCTGTCGAGCATGAGCCACGAGATTCGCACCCCCTTGAACTCGGTGATCGGCGTCGCCGGCCTGCTCCAGGACTCCAACCTACCGCCCGAGCAGCGAGAGCTGGTCGAGATCATCCGCACCGGCGGCGAAGCCCTGGTGGCGATCGTCGACGACGTGCTGGACTTCTCGCGCATCGAGGCCGGTGGTCTCGAGCTGGAGGAGGTCGCCTTCGACCCCATCGACTGCCTCGACGACGCCGTGGAGCTGGTGGCGCTGCGCGCCAGCCAGAAGGGGCTGGAGCTGGGCTGCCGCATCGAGGGACCGCGGCCGGGCCGGGTGCTCGGCGATCCGGCCCGCCTGCGGCAAGTGCTCCTCAACCTGCTGTCCAACGCCGTGAAGTTCACCGCCGCCGGGAAGATCCTGGTCACCGTGTCCAGCCGGCCCACCGGCCCGGGATCGCTGGCCCTGGGCTTCACCGTCGCCGACACCGGGATCGGCATCCCTCGCCAGCAACTGGAGCGCCTCTTCCTTCCCTTCTCCCAGGCCGAGACCTCCACCGCGCGGCTCTACGGCGGCACCGGCCTGGGCCTGGCAATCTGCAAGTCGCTGATCGAGCGCATGGGCGGCCGGATCTGGGCCAAGTCGGAGCCCGGCCAGGGCTCCCAGTTCTCAATCGAGGTCCGCCTGAGAGAGGCCGGCGACTCGCCGGAGCCGGCCGACCGGAAGCTCGAGCCGGTGGCCCCGGACGCCGCAGCAGGCTCCTGGAACGAGCCGACCCCAGGCACGGTCGGGCGCCGGCTGCGGGTGCTCGTGGCCGACGACCAGCCGGTCAACCGCAAGGTGATCACCGCCATGCTCGCGCGCCTGGGCCACGCCGCCGACGAGGTCGCCGACGGCCGCGAGGTGGTCGCCGCCCTCGAGCGACGGCGCTACGACCTGGTGCTGATGGACGTACAGATGCCCGAGATGGACGGCCCGGAGGCCGCCAGCTGGATCCGCCGCGAGATCCCGGCCGAGGCACGCCCCCGCGTGGTAGCGGTGACGGCGGCGGTGACCCGCGAGGACCGGCAACGTTGCCTGGCGGCGGGGATGGACGACTTCCTGGCCAAGCCCGTGACCCTCGAGGCGCTGGCCCGGCTACTCGGTTCTCCAGGTCCCGGGCCGCTGCCGGGAGAGCCGGATGGCCGGGGCGAGAGCAGCTTCGATGCCGACCAGATCGCCTCCCTGCGCCAGCTGGGCCAGCTCGATGGCGGCCTGGAGCTGGCCCGGGTGGTCACCGCCTTCATCAGCCGGGCTCCGGAGCGGCTGGCGGGGATGCGCTTCGCCATCGCCCGGGGCGACCGCGAGCGCTTCAGGGCCGAGGTTCACTCCCTACGCGGCAGCGCCGCGACCCTGGGGGCCAGGCGCCTTGCCCGGATTTGCCAGGACCTCGAAGGGGACCTGGAGAGAGGGAGCCCGACCGACGAGCTCTCCCGGCGGCTCACCTCACTCGAGCAGGAGCTCCAGCAGGTTGTGTCCCGGCTGCCAGGCGCCCTCGCCCTCGACACGGCTTCCCGTCCCTCCGCAGCACCGCCCTGAGCGCGCCCCCTCGCGGTTGACCAGGATCGAGGCGTTTCCGCGCCTCTCCCAGGGAGGGCGCTGCAACCTCGCTCATCGAGAGATGCTGCAGCGATTAAGACATAATTGAGCTAGTGAGGAGCCCAAGGTGAGAGTCGATGCCATCCGAGCGGCGATCCGGCGAGAGCTGGGGCACGAAGCTGAACGACGGCGGCGATTACCCGCCGCGATGCTCGCCCTGGCGGCAACCCTCGCCCTCGGCAGCGGCCGAGCCGCCGGGGCGGCCTGCGAGGTCAACCCGGACATCCTGCGCGGATTGACCGGCTTCAACGTCGGGTCGGCCGCGACACCGGCGCCGGCCGACCTTGACGGCGACGGCGACCTCGACATCGTCTCCGGCGGGGCCAGCGGCAGTTTCGCCTATCTCGAGAACACCGGCAGTGCCGCTGCGCCCGCCTTTCAACCCAGGACCGGCACGGCCAACCCCTTGGACGGTTTCACCACTGCCGCTGGGACCTACGTGAGCGTCGGCGACCTCGACAGCGACGGCGATCTCGATGTCATGGCCGGCGACCAGAACGGCGTCTTCCACTACTTCGAGAACACCGGCACCTCGGCCACCCCCGCCTTCCTCCAGCGCACCGGCACCGCCAACCCGTTCGACGGCCTGGACGTCGGTGCCAGCAGCACCCCGGCCTTCGCCGACCTGGACGGCGACGGCGACCTCGACGTGGTGACCGGCGAGTCCACCGGGGAGCTGAACTTCCTGCGCAACACCGGCAGCTCGACCGCGCCTGCCTTCGTGAACGTCCTGGGCACGGGCAACCCCTTCCAGGGCTTCATGGCCCCGAGCAACAGCAGACCCGCAGCGACCGACCTCGACGGCGACCTCGACCTCGACGTGGCGGTGGGTCGCTCGCTGAGCGGCAGTCTCCACTACCTGCGCAACACCGGCTCCTCGACGGCCCCGGCCTACGTCGAGGTGGCCTTCACCGCCAGCCCCTTCAACGGCGTCCTGGTTCCCTCGAGCGCCGTCACCGGGCTCGGCGACCTGGACGACGACGGCGACCTCGACCTCCTGCTGGGTGCCGGCACCGGCCGCATCCGGCTCTGGACCAACACCGGCAACGCGACCAACGCGGCCTTCCTGGTCGCCACCGGCGAGGCCGACCCCCTCCAAGGCGTGGCCGGCACCTCCCACAGCCGGGCGACCTTCGCCGACCTCGACGACGACGGCGACCCGGATGCCGTGGTCTCCGCCGGCTCGCCGCTGCTGCTCTACGTCGAGAACACCGGCTCTCCGGGCTCCCCGGCATGGGTGGAGCGCACGGGCTCGGAGAACCCCTTCTTCCCGCTGTCTCCCTTCGCCCCCGACGTCGACCTGGCCGACCTCGACGGCGACGGCGACCTCGACCTCTCGACCGCCGGCTACTACGGCGGCACGCCGTTCTACTATGAGAATACCGGCACGCCGGCGTCCCCCGCCTGGGTGAAGCTGACCGGCTCCGCCAGCCCCTACTTCGGCCTGCCCGGCCAGTCGGGAGAGTCCCTCGAGCCCACCCTGGTGGACCTCGACGCCGACGGCGACCTCGATCTGGTGGGCGCGTTTGGACCCATCCGCTACTACCGCAACACCGGCACCTCGACGGCTCCCGCCTTCGTGGCGGTGACCGGCACGGCCAACCCCCTCTCGGGAGTCTTCGGCCTCTTCCTCTCCTTCGCCGACCTCGACGGCGACGACGACCTCGAACTGCTCTCGGGCGACGGTGCGACCGCAAGGCTCTACGAGAACACCGGCACGCCGGTGACGCCGGCCTTCCTGGAGCTAACCGGCTCCGCCAACCCCTACCTGGCAACCGCTGCAAACACCTACGCTCCCACCTTCGCCGACTTGGACGAGGACGGCGACCTCGACCTGGTGGTGGGAGACGGCAGCGCCGGCCTGAGGTACTTCCGGTCCGATTGCGCCCGCTTCCGCGACGGCTTCGAGAGCGGCGACACGGGCGCCTGGTCGTTGACGGTACCCTAGCGGCGTGACTCGACCGCGAAACGAGGACGGCGCCCGTTCTCGCCTGCTCGCCGCCGGTCGCGACGCCCACCGCCGGGGCGATCTGGCGACCGCGGAGCGGATCTACGGCCAGGCCCGGCGGCTGGCCCCCGACGACCCGCGGGTGCTGGCCGGCGCCGGCGCCCTCGAGAACGACCTCGGCCGGCCGCGAGAGGCCGTGCGGCTGCTGGGCCGGGCCGTCAGCCTCCAGCCCGAGAGGCACCGCTGGCACAACAACCTGGGCAACGCCTGGCGGGCCGTGGGCGACCGCGCGCAGGCCCTCGAGAGCTATCGCCGCGCCCTCACCCTCGAGCCGGGCTACGCCAAGGCCCACGCCAACCTGGGGGTGGTGCTGGCCGAGAGCGGCGACCTCGACGGCGCCCGCGAACAGCTGCTCGCGGCGCTGGCTGCGGACCCCGGGCTGGTCAGTGCCCGGTTGGAGCTGGCCCGGGTCTACCGCGTCTCGGGAGCGAGGGAGGCGGCCATCGCGGCTTACCGCGAGGTGCTCGCCCGCCAACCCGACGAGATCGGCGCCTTGATCGACCTCGGCGCCCTCTACCAGCTCGCCCTCAAGCCCGGCGACGCGCGGCCCCTGCTCGAGAGGGCCGTGGCCCTGGCGCCGGAGAACCCGCTCGCCCACTTCGACCTCGCCCAGGCCGCCAGCGAGCTGGGCGACCTCGCCCAGGCCGAGGCCAGCTGGCGGCGGGTGCTGGAGCTGTCCCCCGGCGACCTGGCCTCGGCCCTGGCCGTGGCCAAGCTGGAGCGGGACCGCTGCGACTGGCGCGGCTGGGTAGCGATGGGTGAACGCCTGGCCGGGCTCGGCGAGGCCGAGATCGCCCAGGCTCCCGCCCCCTTCCTGCTCAACCTCTACCCGGTTCCGGCGGCCGTCCACCAGCGGGTGGCAGCGGCCTACGCCGGCCGCTTCGTGGCCGAGGCGGCGCCCCATGCCGCGGCCGTGGCGGCGCTGCGGCGGCCCCGGCGGCCGGCGGAGCCCCTGCGCCTGGGCTATCTCTCCGCCGACTTCCGCCACCATCCGGTCGGCCACCTGGTGCACCGCCTCTTCGAGCGCCACAACCGCCGGCGCTTCACGGTCTACGCCTACTCGCTGATTCCAGCCGAGGACGAGGTGACCCTGGCCGTGCGCCGCGGCGTGGACGTCTACCGCCCCTGTGCGAGCTTGACCGACGAGGCCGTGGCCCGGCGCATCGCCGAGGACGGCATCGACCTGCTGGTGGACCTGACCGGCTACACCACCTACTCGCGCACGGCGATCCTGGCGCTACGCCCGGCGCCGCTCCAGCTCCAACTGCTGGGCTACGTCAACACCCTGGCGGCGCCCTTCATCGACGCCACCGTGGTGGACGACCGGCTGATCGGCCCGGAGCAGCGGCGCTGGCTGACCGAGAAGGTGATCCGCCTGCCCGGCTGCTTCCTGCCGGTGTCACCCCTCGACGCCCTGGGACCCCCCGCCTCGCCCCTGCGCCGGGCGGACTGCGGCCTGCCGGAGGGCGCCCCGGTGCTCTGCTCCTTCAACGCACCGCACAAGCTCGACCCGCCGACCTTCGATGCCTGGATGGAGATCCTGCACCGCGTCCCGGCGGCCGTGCTCTGGCTCTTCGACGGCGGCGAGGCGGCGGCGCCGCTCAACCTGTGCCGCGAGGCCGAGGTCCGGGGGGTGACGGCCGGGCGGCTGGTCTTCGCCGGCAAGCGGCCCTATCCCCAGCACCTCACCCGCTACCCCCTGGCGGATCTCTTCCTCGACTCCTTCGGCTACAACGGCGGCGCCACCACCGTGGACGCCCTGCGCCAGGGCCTGGCCGTGCTCACCCTGCCGGGCGAGAGCCCCCTGTCGCGCATGGGTGCGAGCCTGGTCGCCGCCGCCGGCCTGCCCGAGCTGGTAATGGCGAGCCGCGAGGCCTACGTGGAGGCGGCGGTGCGCATCGCCGGCGAGCCCGCGCAAGCGGCGAGGCTCGCCGAAAAAGCCCGCGCGGCGCGGGGCAGCTCTCTCCTCTTCGACCTGCCCTCTTGGGTACGCCGCTTCGAAGCCGGCCTCGAGGCAGCCTGGGAGGGGCACAGCCGCGGTAGGCTCGAGGACGTGATCATCGAACCGGAGCCGGCCAGCGGATGAGCGCCCCGAGCGGAAGCCCGGAAGGCAGCCGCCCGGCCACCGACCCGGGTCTGCTGCCTCCCTTCGCCTGCACCTACTCCCCGGAGCTGCCTGAGCTCCTGCTGCGCCTGGGCTGCTCCCTGGCCCTCACCACCTACCAGTCGGGCAAGGTGATTTTGCTCAGCCCGCGGGCGGGAGGGTTGACCCAGCTGCCGCGCACCTTCGAGCGAGCCATGGGCCTCGCTGCCGAGGACGGCCGACTGGCCGTGGCCACCCGCGCCGAGGTGGTGGTGCTCGCCAACTGCCCGGAGTTGGCTCCCGGCCACCCCCGCCGCCCCGGGGTCTACGACGCCCTCTTCCTGCCCCGCTCGGTGTGCTTCACCGGCCCTCTCGACCTCCACGACCTGGCCTGGGGAGCCGGGGGCCGTCTCTACGCGGTCAACACCCTCTGCTCCTGCCTGGCCCTGATCGACGACCGGGCCAGCTTCACGCCGGTGTGGCGGCCGCCCTTCGTCTCGCGGCTGTCACCGGACGACCGCTGCCACTTGAACGGCCTCGCCGTGGAGGGAGGCCGGCCCCGCTACGTCACCGCCTTCGCCCCGAGCGACGAGCCGGAGGGCTGGCGGGCGCAGCGTCTGACGGGGGGCATCGTGATCGACGTCGAGAGCGGCGAGATCGTGCTCTCGGGGCTCGCCATGCCGCACTCACCCCGCCTGGCGGGCGGCGAGCTCTACCTGCTGGCCTCGGCCCGCGGTGAGGTGCTGCGGGCGGATCCCCAGCGAGGGACCTGGGAGGTGGTGGCGGCCCTGCCGGGCTTCGTCCGCGGCCTGGCGGCCTATGGGGACTACCTCTTCGTGGGGCTGTCGAAGCCGCGGCCGGATCACCAGACCCTGGGTGGCCTCGCCTCGAGCCACACCGGAGAGCCCTTCTGCGGCCTGGTCTGCCTGCACCGAGCGACCGGTCGCATCGTGGCCGAGCTGCGCTACCTGGCCACCTGCGAGGAGATCTACGACGTACAGGTGCTGCCCGGCATCTCCCGCCCCGGCCTCCTCTCCCCCAGCGACCCCCTGCTACCGAGAGCCCTGGCAGCCCCGGGCCTGGCGCTGTGGGGGCGGGGGGATTGACTCGGCAACACCGCGGGCGCCTCAGCCCGCGAAGCGAGTCTGTCTAGGATGGCTGGAAGCAGCTCCTGGAGCCTGGCGTGGATCCAGAGCCGCGGCGACCGCTGTCGGGTTGATCGAGGCCACCCGAAGCAGAGCACGCGCTGGTCCCTCGGGCCGGCGCCTCCCCTGCTCCCAGTTCTGGAGGGTTGCAACGCTCACACCGATCATGAGCGCGAACTCGGTCTGCGACATGGCGAGCTGGGCTCGAATGCCCTTGATGTCCTCGCCCCGCACCTCGAACCTCCGTGCCGGAGCCATCTCGCCCCGGCGGATCGCCCCCGCCTGCTGGATGCTGGTGACGAGTCGCTCGAACTCTTGGTCCTTCACTTCAGCTCCTTCTCGATGATCTGGCGCAGCACCTTGAGCTGTGCCGCCGTTAGATCTTCCTGGTCGTTCTTGGCGTAGAGGTACAAGAGGTAGATCAAGTCCTCAGACGGCTCCCAGAAGTAGATCACCCTCAGCCCCCCACGCTTGCCCCTGCCCGGGAGAGCCCAGCGCAACTTCCGTAGCCCTCCGCTGCGTGGGATGAGCGGGCCTTGTTCGGGTCTCAAGGCCAGAGCCAGCTGAAGGGCTCGATAGTCGTCGTCTTGGAGCAGCTCCTGGAGGTCGCTCGAGAAGACTGGCGTTTCGATGAACCACAGGGCCAACTCTACGCCACTGACGGATAAAGGCCAAGTCCCCAGGGACCAGGGTTCCCCATACCGGCACGGTGCCACTCACTTTGGGCTACGCGGGAGCTTCTGCTCACCGGAGCCATGCTGCCCCGGCGTGACGGGCGGCGCTGGATCACCGGGACTCGACGGCCTGCTCCTCCGTAATCCGCTTCTCCAGCCCCGCCGTGGCCTTCGCGGCATAGGCCCGGCAGGACTCCGGGTCGATGAACGGGTCGGGAGTCACCCTCTGCTGGCGCTTGGCGAGCTTCTCGTCCATGCCCGAGAAACCCGGGTGGGGCGAGAGCAGGATGTCGCAGGGTAGAGCGCCGATCTTGGCGATGCTGGAGCGGAAGGTTTTGATCCGGCTCGGATGGCTGGCATCGCCGGTGAAGCGGAAGCCCGGCGCCGAGACCGGGGCCAGGCTGTCGGCGTAGACCACGTCCAGGCAGCGCTCGCCCTCGCAGGAGCGCCAGCTCCAGGAGGTGCTGCCGGGCGTGTGGCCGGGAGTGTGGTGGGCGGTGATCGCCAGGCTGCCCAGGCGCAACGTCTCGCCGTCCCGGACGGCGCGCACTTCGGCCACCGCGGGGAAGGCGTTCTCCTTCGGGCCGAAGGCGAACTGGGGATCATCCTCGGTGGGCTCTCCCCGCCTCAGGGCCTGGGCCCCGGCCTCGCTGGTCGCCACCGTGGCACCGCTCGCCCGTTGCAGGGCGGCGATGCCGCCGGCGTGGTCGTAGTGGGCGTGGCCGTTCAAGATCAGCTTCAAGTCCTCGGTGCGAAAGCCGAGCCTGCGGATGTTGGTATCGATCAAAGGCGCTGACTGCGGCAGGCCGGCATCGATCAAGATCAAACCCTGATCGGTAGCGATCAACACTGCGGAGAGCCCGGCAACACCGACGTAGTAGGTGTTGCCGAACACGCGGAACGGCTCGTGGGGGGCGTTCCAGGCATCGCAAGACTCGCAGACGATCGGTGGATCGGGCACGAGCGGTGGTGCGGCGGCCGCCCCAGGGGCGAGCACGCTGCACAAAGCGAAGGTCGCGATAAACCCTCTCATCGGTCGCGGCCCACTACTCCGGCACCGAGATGCGAGCCTTGTTCGCTGCCAACCAGGTTTCGAAGGTCTGCAGCGCAGGGTTCAACGAACGGGAGAAGTCGAGACTGCGGGCACCGCAGTAATATTCCTCGAAGTCCCGCTTGAACTGGAACATGTTGCCGAGATCCTCGGCGCCCGGGAAGCCGAAGCTGCGGAACACTTCCGGCGGCACGGCGTTGTAGCCGATCTCCCGGCCCAGGGCCTCGCTCATGGCGGCGGCCATCTCGCTGCCGGTCAGGTGCCCGCCGGCGATGCCGACGGTCCGGCCGATCAGCTCGCTTCCCCTCCGGAAGATGCCGTAAGCACAGCGGCCGATGTCCTCCGCGGCGATGCCGGGCAGCTTCTTGTCACCCATGGGCAGGGTGATCGCCAGCTTGCCGTCCGGGCCCTTTTGGGGGCCCATGCCGAAGTGGATGAAGTTGTCCCAGTAGAACGAGGTGAGCAGGAAGGTGGTCGGTACGCCGAGGTCGGTGAAGAAGTGGTCGGCCTCGCCCTTGGCGTCGAAGTGCGGCACCTTGAACCGGCCCATCAGGGTGGGCATGCGGTCGTCGTCCAAGGGCACCCAGCGCCGGGTGTCCTCGAGGGTGGACCAGATCACGTGCTGCAGCCCCGCGTGCTTCGCCGCCTCGGCCATGGCCTTGGCCTGGGCCATCTCGGTCTCGGGCGAAAAGTGGGCCCAGAAGAAGGTGACGCAGAAGGCCCCGTGGGCGCCCTCGAAGGCCCGCTTCAGGCTCTCCGGGTCGTCCACGTCGGCGGCCACCACCTCGGCGCCCAGGGCCGCCAGCTCCTGGGCCTTGGGCGAGCTTACGTCCCGCGTGATGGCACGGGCGACGAAGCCGCCGTTGGGGTCTGCTTGGATGGCACGCACCAGGCCACCGCCCTGCGCGCCGGTGGCTCCCACGACGGCGATGATCTTCGGTTCGGACATGTTCTCTCCTGGCTGCTCAGAAGTGGCAACTCGACCTCGAAATGGCTCGAGCGTCTCGCCGGCGAGATCCTAGCATCCGCTGCCGCCTTGAACTGGATTCCGACCACGAGCTAAACTGCTTCCGTGAAGACCACCATCGACATCCCGCACGAAGACCTCGCAGAGGTGATGCGGATCACCCAAGCCAAGACCAAACGCGAGGCCGTGGTCATCGCGATCAGCGACTTCCTGCGCCGCAAGCGGGTGCAGGCCCTGGTCGCCCAGTTCGGCACGTTCGAGGACTTCATGACCCAAGAAGACCTCGGGCGCATGCGGGAGATCCCTTGAGCCCGCCGGCTCGGGTCCTGGTCGACACTTCTGCTTGGATCGAGGTGCTCCGGCGGCAGGGCGATCCCGAGATACGAGATGCCGTCACCTTGGCCCTCGAAGAAGGGCGAGCGCACCTTTGCGACCTGGTCCTGCTCGAACTGTGGAATGGCGCCCAGGGTGACCGCCAAAAGAAGCTGATCCGCGAGTTGGAGGCGGTGGTGCCGAAGGTCCCGACCACGGACGCCGTTTGGCAGAGGGCCGGTGCGCTCGCTCGAGCCTCGCGCGATGCCGGTCTCACAGTACCGGCAAGCGACATCCTCATCGCCGCCTGTGCTCGCGAGCACGCTCTCTTCCTGATCCATCGCGACGGCCACTTCGACCGGCTGGCTCACTCGGTCCCACGCCCCGAGTAGAGCCCCCGGCGTTGCTCGCTGAGCGGCGACGCTTCCAAACCGCTGCCCCCCGAGGTGCCAGCCGTCTCGGGGCAAGTCGTCCACGTGGAGTGCGGCGACGCGTCGCCGCTTTGCAGGCGCTTGAAAGCGGCGACGCATCGCCGCACTCCAAAGGCGCTGCTAGACTTCGCGGCATGAAGAAACAGCTGTTGGTGCTGGCCCTGGTGGCTGGCCTGGTCGGCACTCCGAGCGCAGAGGGCCAGGCCAAGCCCCCCGCCGTCAAGGCCCTCGTCGGCGGTCGGGTGATCGACGGCTTTGGCGGGCGGCCGATCGACGACGGGGTGGTGCTGATCGAGGGCGAGACGATCGTGGCCGTCGGGCGACAGGGGGAGGTGCCGATCCCCAGGGGAGCCGAGATCATCTCCACCGAGGGCATGAGCGTGCTGCCCGGCCTGTGGGACATGCACGTTCACCTGATGATCGCCGGCCACGCCGACTACGACCACTGGGACAAGACCTACCCCGCCCAGTTCGGCCCCACCATCATGCCCGCGGCAGCCAGGCAGCTCCTGCTCGCCGGTGTGACCAGCGCCCGCGACCTGGGGGCGCCGCTGGCCGAGAGCATCGAAGTGAGGGACCGCATCAACCGGGGCGACATTGCGGGCCCCACCCTCTACGTCACCGGCCCTTTCCTCCAGCACGAGCCCTATCCCGGCACCGAGGCCTTCCGCTGGGGCATCGCCGGCCCGGAGGACGCCCGCGCCAAAGTGCAGAAGCTCGCCGAGGCGGGGGTCAATCTGATCAAGCTGATCGACCAGGACCAGATGACCCAGGAGGAGGTCGGCGCCCTGGTGGACGAGGCCCACAAGCGGGGCCTTTCGGTCACCGCCCACGCCCACCGGGCCGAGGAGATCCGTCGCGGCATCGCCGCCGGGGTGGACGGCTTCGAGCACACCGGCCTGGGCACCGCCCCGGGCTACCCGGAGGACGTGCTGGCCCTGCTGCGCTACCGCGGCTACACCCTCTATTGGACGCCCACCGTGGCCCCCCTCCTGCTCTACGAAGAGACCCGCGACAACCCCGAGCGGCTGGACGACCCGCGCTGGCAGGTGGGCCTGCCGGCCAACGTGATCGCCGACATCCGCGCCTCGTTCGCGCGGCCCGACCAGATCACCTACTACCGCTACGCCCCCTCGCGCCGGCCGACCGTGGCGCGTAAGTTCCGCGAGCTGTGGGACTCCGGCGTGCGCCTGCTGGTCGGCACCGACAGCGGCATCCCGATGCTCTTCCACTCGGACTCGACCTGGCGAGAGATCGTCACCTGGGTGCGGGTGCTGGGCGTCGAGCCCATGGAAGCCCTGCGGGCCGCCACCTACTGGCCGGCCGTGGCCCAGAAGGTAGACGCCAAGGTCGGCACCCTCGCCGCCGGCAAGCAGGCGGACGTGATCGCCGTGCGCGGCGACGTGCTGCGCACGCCGGAGCTGCTCTCCGACGTGGACATCGTGATCAAGCGGGGCGTGCGCTATAAGTAGGCAGGGTCAGGCGCCAGCGGTAACCCAGCTCCCCCACGCACTTTCGCCCCTTCGGAATCATCCGAGCACGAGAAGGAAGGTAGACTCGGGGCGAACTTTCCGAGTTCTGTTTCGCGAGTGGAGGGCACGTTGGCGGCAAAGTTCGACGTTTTCCTCTGTCACAACAGTCAGGACAAGCCGGCGGTCAAGGCCATTGGTGAGCGGCTCAAAGAGGAGGGACTGGCGCCCTGGCTGGATGAGTGGGAGCTGCCTCCCGGCCTGCCCTGGATGCGGGAGCTCGAAGCACAGATCCCTTTCATCCGGTCGGCTGCGGTCTTCGTAGGACCGGATGGCTTCGGTCCGTGGCAACAGATGGAGCTCGAAGCGTTCCTGCGCGAGTTCGTGAAGCGCAGGTGCCCAGTGATCCCGGTGATCCTCGACGGCCTCGAACACCCGCCCGATCTGCCGGTCTTCCTGTCCGGCATGACCTGGGTGGATTTCCGCGAGAAGGACTCGAATCCCTGGGAGCGCCTGATCTGGGGCATTACCGGGGAGAAGAGGCTGGCACCTCCCCCGCCTCTTCCTGAGCCCCTCATCTCCCTCGGGAAGCTCCCCGTCACCGGCGAGACCTTCGTGGCCCGGGAAGACGAGCTGGCACGGCTGGATGCCGCCTGGGCGGATCCGCAGACCAACGTGATCAGCTTCGTGGCCATGGGCGGGGCCGGCAAGTCGGCCCTGGTGAACCGCTGGCTGGATCGGATGAAGGCGGACGGCTGGCGGGGGGCGGAGCGGGTGCTGGGCTGGTCGTTCTACAGCCAGGGCACGGATTCCACCGGCGCCTCCAGCGAGGCGTTCACCGAGTTCGCCCTGCCCTGGCTGGGCTACACCGGGGAGGTGATCACCTCGCCGTGGAAGAAGGGGGAGGTGCTGGCGGAGCGGGTGCGGGAGCGGCGCACCCTGCTGGTGCTGGACGGCCTCGAGCCCCTGCAGCACCCGCCGGGAGCCCAGACCGGGAGGATCAAGGATCGGGCGGTGGCCGCCTTGGTGAAGGAGCTGGCCGCCAAGAACCCCGGGCTCTGCGTGATCACCACCCGCCTGGCCGTGGCGGACGTGGCCGGGAGGGCCGGCGTCGCGTCCGAGGACCTGGACCAGCTGCCCCCCGAGGCCGGGGCCGAGCTGCTGCGCCGGCTGGGGGTGAAGGGAAGCGAGAAGGAGCTGCGGGCTGCCTCACAAGAACTGGGCGGCCACGGGCTGGCCCTGACCCTGCTGGGCACCTACCTGCGGGACGTGCTCGAGGGGGACGTGCGCCGGCGGCGGGAGGCCGTCCTGCTGGAGGAAGGGATCGACGGGGCCGAGCACGCCCGCCGGGTGATGGCCGCCTACGAAGCGATGTTCGGCCCGGGGCCGGAGCGCAGCGCGCTCGCCCTGTTCGGCCTCTTCGACCGCCCGGCCGAGAAGGCGGCCGTGGCGGCCCTGCGCGCGGCGCCCGAGATCCCGGGGCTGACGGAAGGGATCGCCACCAACAACGAGAAAGCCTGGAAGCTCGCCCTCGCCCGCCTACGGCAGGCCCGGCTGGTGTCGGAGGCGGACGGGGAGAGCCACTCCCTCGACGCCCACCCCCTGGTGCGGGAGCACTTCGGGGCGCGGTTGAAGGAGGGCGCGCCGGAGGCGTGGCGGGAGGGGAATCTGCGGCTGTACGAGCACTACCAGAAGGCCGCGCCGGATCTGCCGGAGACGTTGCCGGAGATGCTGCCGCTCTACGCGGCCGTGGTGCATGGGTGCCGGGGTGGGCGGGTGCAAGAGGCTTGCGACGCGGTGTACTGGCGGCGGATCCTGCGCGGGAGCGAGCACTTCAGCTGGAAGAAGCTGGGTGCC
>DASUEU010000082.1:0-89464 GCA_036274895.1 Thermoanaerobaculia bacterium
AGGCGGCGATGGCGAGGAAGACCAGGTTCTGGGTGCGGCGGCTCCGCGGCAGCCAGGCCCCGGCGGTGCCCGCCGGGCTGCGGTCGAGCCACGGCCACGCGGTGAGCACGGCCAGGATCAGGCCCGGCAGGATCACGCCACCGAGGAAGGCCCCGTTCACCGTGAATCCGCCGACCGTGAACGTGGTGTCGGTGACGATCTCCTGGAGCCACAGGAAGTACCAGGGTGCCTTGGCCGGGTTGGGGGTGACGAGCGCGTTGGCCGCTTCCTCGAGGGGCGAGCGGATGAAGGAGGCGAGGACGCTGATCACCGCGAACGTGCCGAGCACCGCGACGGCCGCGCGGCGGACGAGGTCGGGCACCGAGTTGACGGTGAGGTCGCGCGCCTCGAGGCTCGCGGCGCGGACGGTGGGAGCGGTGCCGCGGGCCACGCCCAGAAGGGTGTAGGTCTTCGTCTTCGAGGGCGGAGGCTCGACCCGCCGGGCCTCGCGCGCAACGCGGTCGGCGGAAGCCAACCCGCCGTCCTTGCGGATGCGCCACATGTGGTACGCGAAGAAAACTCCGAGCAGCCCCGGCAGGAAGAGAACGTGGAGGACGTAGAAGCGGATCAGCGTCGGCTGCTCGATCGCCCGTCCGCCGATCAGGAGCTCGCGGATCGCCGGTCCGATCGCCGGGACCGAGGACGCGATGTTCGTCCCGACGGTCACCGCCCAGAAGGCGAGCTGGTCCCACGGAAGGAGGTAGCCGGTGAAGGAGAGAAAGAGCGTCGAGAGCAGCATCGCGATCCCGAGCACCCAGTTCCACTGCCTCCTCTGCCCGCCCCCGAGCGCGTTCTTGTAGGCGCCGGTCAGGAAGACCCGTACGAGGTGGAGCGCCACCGCGATCACCATTCCGTGAGCCGAGAGCCGGTGGACGGCGCGGATCCACGAGCCGAAGGTGACGACGAACTCGATGTCCTTGACGGAGGCGTACGCCCGCTCGACGGAGGGGATGTAGAGGAAGAGAAGAGGAATGCCGGAGACGACGAGGAGCAGCAGGAGCGCGGCCGACACCGTTCCGAGCCAGAACGAGTAGCTCCACGCGAGCGAGGCCCGATAGCTCTTCGCCGGGAACCAGTGGAGGAGGAAGTTCGAGACCACCGCGTCCCCGGACTCGCGGTCCGAGCGGGGCCGGAAGGTCCAGAAGCGCTGGGGGCGCACCCCGGGGGCGCTAGGCGGCGTAGCGGGTTCGGGTCTAGTTTCCGGAAGGGCCATGGCACGCCGCTCCTCTTCTCGTAGGGGCAGGCCCCCGTGCCTGCCCTGGGGTGCGCTTGCCGCCCGGGGGCAACCACGGGGGGTTGCCCCTGCGGTTTCTGGGGCCGAGGGTCCTCATCACGCCACCGTCAGGCGGAAGTCACGCTCGACCTGATCCGCCAGATCGACCACCAACTGGCCGTCGTCGGGCGCAACGGTGAGGCGGTACCAGGCGAGGGGCTGGGGGGCGGGGCCGGAGACGTTCGAGCCGTCCCCGGAGTACTCCGAGCCGTGACAGGGGCAGAGGAAGCGGTGGGTGAGGCGCAGCTCGGCGCCCCCCACCTCGCGGGACTCTGGACGCGGCAGGGCCTCGGCCCGGACGGTGCAGCCCAGGTGGGTGCACACCGCCGAGATGGCGTGGAAGGTGTTGCCCTCCCGGAACACGAAGAGGCGCTCGTCCGGCAGGTACTTGATGCCGTCCGGGAACTCCGCGACCAGGCCCAGCTTGACCGTGGTCGGGGCGTCGTAGGAGACGTTCGGCACCAGCGAGCGCAGCGAGGCGACGGTCTGCCCGGCGAGCGCCACGATGCCGGCGCCGGTGCCCAGCTTGAGCAGCAGCTCGCGACGATCAGTCCCTTGCTTCATCGTTCCTCCAGTTCTCGACGATGGTGAATCGCTCCATGGTCATCGCGTCCGTCGGGCAGCGGATGGCGCACAGGCCGCAGCGGATGCAGCGCTCGTCGTCCTTGAGCATGGCCGCGAGCGGCAGGCTGCCGGCCTCGGCGCTGGCCGCGAGGGCCCGCCTCTCCTCTTCGGCCAGGTCCAGGTCCTCGAACGGGACCAGGGCCAGGCAATGCTCCGGGCAGATGTCGACGCAGCGGTTGCACAGCACGCAGGCGTCGGGGTCGTAGATGGTCTGGACGTGGCAGATCAGGCAGCGGGCGGCCTGGGCGAGGGCGGCCTCGCGGTCGTAGCCGCTCTCGACCTCGGCGATGCCGGTACGGCGGCCGAGGTCGAGGGTGGGCGGCGCCTGGCGGTCGAGCACCTCGAAGCCGGCGACCATGCGGTAGGTGGCGGTGGGTAGCTTCTCAACCTCGAGGTCGAAGGCGAAGGCCGCCCGGCGTCGCGACAGGTGCTCGTGGATCGAGCGGGCGGCGCGCTTTCCGTTGGCGATCGCCTCGATCAGGTTGCGGGGGCCGAAGGCGACGTCGCCGCCGGCGTAGATCCCGGGCGCCGAGGTGGCGAGAGTCTCCGGATCGACCCGCACGATGCCGCCGGGGGTCAGCTCGACGCCGTCCTCGGGCCTCAAGAATGAGAGGTCCGGGCGCTGGCCGATGGCCAGGATGCAGCTGTCGGCCTCGATCCGGGTCAGCTCGGCGTCGTCGTAGCTCGGCGCGAAGCGGCCGGCCTGGTCGAAGACCCCGATCACCTTGCGCAGCACCACCTGCCGGAGGTGGCCGTTGCCCTCGAAGCGGGCGGGCCCCAGGCGGGTCAGGAAGCGAACTCCCTCCTTCTGGGCCTCCTCGAACTCCTCGTGGCCCTGGGTGGTGGCCAGCACCGGCATCTCATCGAAGGTCTCGAGGGAGGCGATGGTGACTTCGGTGGCGCCTCCCCGCAGGGCGGCGCGGGCCGAGTCGAGGGCCTCCTTCAGGCGAGCGTCGGCCTCCTCGCCCAGCTCCCCCAGCCCCTGGGCCTCCTCGCGTCCGAGGCGCAGGGCGGTCCGGGCGGCGTCGAAGGCCACGAAGCCGCCGCCGATCACCACCACCCGCTTGCCGAGGTCGAGACGGTAGCCGCGGTTGACGTTGAGCAGGAAGTCGACCGCCTTGACCACCCCGTCGAGCTCGGCACCGGGAACGTTGAGGTCGCGGCCCTTGCCCACGCCCACGGCGAGGAAGACCGCCTCGAAGCCCTCCGCTCTGAGCTCGGCCAGGCCATAGCCGGGAGCGAGGCCGACGCCCTGCCGTAGCTCGACGCCCAGGGCCAGGATGCGCTCGATCTCGGATTGGATCAGGCTGCGGGGCAGACGGTACTCCGGAATGCCGAAGCGCATCATGCCGCCCGGCTCGGCTGCGGCGTCGAGCACGGTGACGGCGTAGCCCTGGCGGGCGAGATCGTGGGCCGCCGCCATGCCGGCGGGGCCAGCCCCCACCACCGCTACCTTGCGGGCGCGGCCTGGCAGGGCGGCAGGGCCCGGGTCGCCCAGGGGCAGAATCGGCAGGTGGCTGCGGTAGCGGTTACCCTCGGCGAGAGGCGAGGTGAGGAGCGAGTCCTGGGTGCCCGGGCGGATCGACTCGACGCCGTAGCTCTCGCAGACGTAGCGTTTCAGGGCGCGGATGGCCACCGGAGCGTCGATCGCTCCTCGCCGGCAGGCGTCCTCACAGGGAGCAGCGCAGACCCGGCCGCACACCGAAGCGAAAGGGTTGGGGGCGCGGGCGACCCGGTAGGCCTCCTCTTCCTGGCCCTCGGCGATCAGCTGGACGTAGCGGCCGGCGTCGGTCGCGACCGGGCAACCGGTCTGGCACTTCACCTGCGCCTGCCAATGGACGAGGTCGGGGAGGCGGGTGGTGATGCTCATGGTGAGGCCAGCTTCCCGCCGATCGCGACCGCTCGGTATGACGGCGGTCATAGCTGGGGAAGAAAGTTGGTCCCACACTGGACGGCGTCGCACGAGGAGGGGCCATGAGCGAGCCGCCGCCGACAACCCTGGTCTGCCACTCCCTGCCGCCCGCCGAGCGCAATCCCGCCGTGCTCGCCGCCTTCGACCGCCTGGCCGCCTACGAGAGCTTCCACCTGGCGAGCGACCACTCCCAGGCGCCCCTGCTCGCCCTGCTGCGGCAGGAGCGGCCCGGGCTCTTCGAGTGGTGTCCGTTCGAGGAGGGGCCACCACTGTGGCGCACCGAAATCGTCCGCCGCCCCGCCGCCCTGGCCTTGCGGGAGGTGAGCGAAGCCCTCTCCTGGGACCACGACCGCCTCGACCTGCTCGAGGAGGCGGCCCAGGCCGCCCGCGATGCCGGGCAGCCGGAGCGCGCCGCCGAGCTCTTCCACCGCTTCACGGCGGGCCTGCGCCGCCACCAGGACTGCGAGGGGGCGATCCTCTTCCCCGAGTTCGATCGCCTCTGTGGCCTCCAACCCGACGACGGCCCGACGGCGATCCTGCGCCTCGAGCACCGCCGGATCGAGGGGCTGCTGGGGAAGCTCGAGCGGAGCGCCGGCGCATCGGCCGAGACGTTCGAGCCGCTGCGGCGGGAGCTGCGCCACCTGCTCGGCCTGCACCACGGCAAGGAGGAGCAGCTGATCTTCCCCACCCTCGATCGGCTGCTGCCCCCGGAAGGACGCGACGAGCTGGTCTATCGCGTGCAGGCGTATCGGCGGTAGCTTAGCCTGTCCAGAACGTAGGCTGGGTTAGGCCCGCAAGGGCCGTAACCCAGCTCCCGGGCGCCCGCGAAAGCTGGGTTACGCCGCGAGCGGCTAACCCAGCCTACGATCTATCGGGTGCAGGCGTATCGGGGGTAGCGGCGCTATCATTCCCCCGTGTCCTTCCCCATCGAAGCGGTGCTGCGGGTCAACCCGCTCTACCGGAGTCTGTCCGAGAAGGACCGCAAGCGCTTGGCCGAGGCGGCTCAGCTGCGCTCCTTCGCCCGTGGCGAGACCCTCTTCGCCGAGGGCGATCCCTCCGAGCTCCTCCACACCATCGTCGACGGGCGGGTGAAGCTGGTGAAGGTGCTGCCCATCGGCCGCGAGGTGATCCTCGAGATCCTGGGGCCAGGAGACCCGGTGGGTGCGATCGCCGCCTTGCAGTCCCGGCCCTACCCGGCCACCGCCGTAGCCATCGAGCCGGCGAGCTGCATCCTGATCCGCAGCGCCGCCTTCTTCCACCTGATCGAGACCTGTCCGTCGCTGGTGCGGGGCCTGCTGGTCGGCCTCTCGTTCCGGCTGATCCAGCTCACCCAACGCATCGCCGAGGTCTCGGGCAGCCGCGTGGAGGTGCGCTTCGCCCGCCTCTTCGCCAAGCTCGCCGAGCGCATGGGGGAGCCCCGCGAGACGGGCGTCTTCATCCCCATCTCGCTCTCCCGCCAGGACCTCGCCGACTTGACCGGTACCACCATCGAGACGGCGATCCGCATCATGAGCCGCTGGGCCAAGGAAGGGCGGGTGCTGACCGAGAAGGAAGGCTTCCTGGTGCCGGACGTGGAAGCCCTGGCGGCGATGGAGGAGGGCTGAGGCTGGCATAGAATGCCACCCCATGCTGCATCGCCCTGCCCGCCTCCTCGCCCTCGCCGCCGCTCTCCTCGCCACTTCCGCCTTCGCCCAGGAGCCCGCTCCCCGCGCCACTCCCAGCTGCGGTGGCGGCCTGCGCTATGACGACGGCAGCTTCGAGGGCACGGTGTCGGTGGCGGGCCTCTCGACCCTCGACGCAGTGATGGCGGTGGAGATCCCCGCCGCCACGCCCAAGCTCGACCAGCTCTGCGTTTGCTGGACGCGCCGGGGCGGCAGCCCCAACGTCTCCTTCGACCTGGTCTACTACCGCGCCAACGGCGCGGGCGGCGGCCCGGGCGACCTGATCGGCGGCCTCGGCGGCCTCACCGCCCCGAACGTCCCCCTCTACCCCGCCACCGCCTTCTACAGCTTCAACGTCGCTCCCCTGGGCGTGACTCTACCGGCCGGCAAGGTCTTCCTGGGCGCCTCGTGGGATCCCACCGCCCAGGCCCAGGCCTACCTCTGCGGCGACGAGAACGGCACCCACCCCCGCCAGACTTTCTACTCCGCCGACCTGGGCGTGAGCTGGGCGGACCTGGGTGAGCTCTACCCGAACCTCGACGCCCTCGGCCTGCGGGCCGACCTCGCCGCCGGCACGGGCGGGGGCGGCTTCACCTGCGTGGCGGACGAACGCACCCTCTGCCTGTCCGGCGGCCGCTTCCAGGTGCGCGTGGACTGGCGCACCGGCCAGGGCCAGACCGGCCAGGGCCGGGTGGTGCCGGGGGCTTCGAACGACTCCGGGCTGTTCTGGTTCTTCGCCGCGGACAACTGGGAGCTGCTGATCAAGGTGCTCGACGCCTGCGCCTTGAACGACCGCTTCTGGGTCTTCTTCGCCGCGCTGACCAACGTAGAGTTCACGCTCACCGTCACGGACTCTCAGACTGGCCAGAGCAAGCAATACGTCAACCCGCTCAACGTCACCGCCCCGACCACCACCGACACTACCGCCCTGCCGGTGTGCTCCTGAGGGGTCCGGCGGGCACGCCGAGGACCATCGCCGCCCCGAGGGCCGCCAGCAGGGCCCCGGCGGCGAACGTCGCTGCCGGGCCCACGCTCAGCCACAAGGCGCCCCCGGCGAGGCTCGCCGGCAAGGCCGCGACGCCGACGGTCGCGTGGTAGGCCCCGAAAGCGCCACCGCGACCCTGCTGCGGGGCGAGGTCGGCGATCCAGGCCTTCTCCGCCGGCTCGGCGAGGCCCAGGGCCAGACCGTAGAGCAGGAAGACCGGGGCCAGCACGGCCGCCTCAGCCGAGAGAGCGAAGGCCCCGTAGCAGAGGGCGTAGATCCCCCAGCCGAGGAGCACCACCGTTCGCCGGCTGAACCGGTCGCCGAGCCGCCCGCCCCAGGCGGCGCCGGCCATCTTCACGGCGTGATGAGCGCTCCACAGCAGGGCCGCTCCGGCAACCCCGGCTCCCGTCTCGGTCAGGCGCAGCAGCAGGAAGGCGTCGGTCGAGTTGCCGAGGGTGAAGACCAGAATGGCGAGGAGCAGCCGGCGCAGGGAGCCCGGTAGCTCCGCGAGCCCGGTCACGGCCAGAGGGCCGTGGCTCGGAGTGACCTCCCGGGGCTCTTCCCGCACGGCCAGCAGCAACACCACCACGGTGGCCGCTCCCGGCACCAGCGTCAGCAGGAAGACTTGCGGCAGCGAGAGCCCCAGCCAACCCACCAGGGCCGCCCCGAGCAGCGGACCGATCATCGCCCCGGCGTGATCCATGGCCCGGTGCAGCCCGAAGGCCGTGGCCCGCCGCGGCAGGGGGGTGGCGTCGGCGATCAAGGCGTCACGGGGCGCTCCGCGCAGGCCCTTGCCGACGCGATCGACGAAGCGCAGCACCAGCACTCCCGGCCAGGAAGCGACAAAGGCGATCAGGGGCCGGGCCGCGGCGGCGAGACCGTACCCCGCCACCACCAGGGGCTTGCGGCGGCGCAGCCGGTCGGACCACCGGCCGGAGAGCAGCTTGACGACAGCCGCGGTGGTCTCCGCCACTCCCTCGACCAGGCCGAGGGCCAGGGCGCTCGCCCCCAGCCCGGCCGTGAGCAGGACCGGCAGCAGGGGGTAGACCATCTCGCTGCTGACGTCAGCCAGCAGGCTGACCAGCCCCAGGGCCAGCACCGTACGCGGCAAGCCGGCCCCGAGGCGTCGGGAGAGGGTCTTCACGGTGGAGACGGGATCAGCTCTTCTTGGCGAGCATGGCGTAGACGTGGCGGGTGAAGGTGTCCGGGCTCAAGAAGCCCTTGCCCCACGCCTCGTCCCAGGCCGCGGTGGGCTTGGCCGCGAGGGTCTCGTCGAGGCTCTTGCCGGCGGCAACCAGGGCCGCGACGTTTGCGCGTACGCCCACCAGCATGTCGCGATAGGCCGCGAGCTCGGCCTTGCCGGCCAGCGGCCCGTGGCCCGGGATGATGCGGGTGGCCGGCCCCAGCTCGCCGAGCACGCGGTTGGCTGCCGCGATCACACCGTCGATCGAGCCGCCGCTCTCGCCGTCGATGAAGGGGTAGAGGCCGTTGAAGAAGAGGTCCCCCAGGTGCACCACGTCGGCCTTCTTGAACCACACCACCGAGTCGCCGTCGGTGTGGGCCGGAGGCACGTGGTAGGCGTGGATGGTCTCGCCGTTCAAGTGGAAGGTGACGGTGTCGTTGAAGGTCACCACCGGCAGGGCCACGGCCGGCGAAGCGGGAATGGCAATGTTGAAGACTTGGGAGAAGTGCTCGACGGCCATCTGCACCCGCACGTTGTCGTGGGCCACGATCAGGGTGCCGGCCCTGCCCAGGTTCTCGTTGCCGCCGGTGTGGTCGCCGTGCCAGTGGGTGTTGAGCACGAAGCGGATGGGCTTGGCCGAAAGGGTGGCGACGGCAGCGCGGATCTTGTCGGTCAAGGGGGCGTACTGGTCGTCGACCAGGAAGACTCCGTCCTCCCCGTGAGCGACCGCCAGGTTGCCGCCCGAGCCCTGGAGCATGGCGAGGCCGCCGGTCAAGGGAGTGACGGTGATCGCGACCTTGGAGAAGTCCTGCTGGGCCGCGACGGGCAGGGCCGCGAGCAAAACGAGCAAACGCAGAGCGAGTACAACACGACGCATGAGGGCCTCCTCGGGGAAGGGATTCGACTTCGGCGATGGTATCAGAGGGCCTTGCGCCGCCGGCCGGGAGCGGTCTCGGGCTCCCATCCGTAACGTCTCAAGTCCACCCGCCCCCCTAGCTCGAAGGCCACGCCCTCCTCTTCGAGCAGGTGGCGCTGGTACCCCTCGTAACCGGGAGCTTCGGAGCGCGGGCTGACCTCCCCGCGGGCGTTGATCACCCGCTGCCAGGGCACATCCGAGCCTTCCGGCAGGGCATGGAGCGCATAGCCGACCTGGCGCGCATGCCGGGCAAAGCCCGCCAGCGCCGCCACCTGCCCATACGTCGCCACCTGCCCAGCCGGGATCTGCCGGACCACGGCATAGAAGCGCTCCCAGCGGCTGGCGCAGGGGTTGGCGGCTCGGGGAGGCATGGCTGGGCCCCGTCAGTACCGGATCAGCGAAGTCACCTCGTAAGGCCCCAGCTTGTCCCGGCCGGCCAGGAAGCTCAGCTCGACCACGAAGCCGAAGCCCACCACCGTTCCGCCTGCCTGCTCGACCAGGTTTGCCGCGGCGCGGGCGGTGCCGCCGGTGGCGATCACGTCGTCGACGATCAGCACCCGGTGCCCCTCGCCCACCGCGTCCTGGTGCATCTCGATCTGGTCCTTGCCGTACTCGAGCTCGTAGCCCGCCGCCAGCGTGGCCGCCGGCAGCTTGCCGGGCTTCCTCACCGGGACGAAGCCGGCGTTCAGGCTGTAGGCGAGGGACGGGGCGAAGAAGAAGCCGCGCGACTCGATGCCCACCACCCGGTCGATCTGCAGGTGGGCAAACTGCCACGTGAAGCGGTCGATCGTCATGCGCAGAGCGAGCGGATCCGCCAGCAGGGTGGTGATGTCGTAGAACAGGATCCCCGGCTTGGGGAAGTCCGGGACCTCACGGATGTAGCGCTTCAAGTCGTCCATCCCAACGCTCCTAGAGAGTCACCTGAAAGGGTTGCTCCAGCGGCTCGGCGGCGAGGGGCACCACCTCAACCCGGTCCACCCGTGAGGCCGGCGGCCCCTCGTGCAAGGCCACCAGCAGGGCCTCGACCGCCTCCTCGGCTCCTCCCGCCCGCACCCCCACCGAGCCGTCGGGCAGGTTGCGCACCGTGCCGGAAAGGCCCAGCTCTCGGCCCAACCGCCGCACGAAGGCGCGGAAGCCCACGCCCTGCACCCGGCCGCTGACCCGCACCTCGACGGCACGGCGGCCGGGCGGGGGACTCACCGCTCCTCCCAGCCGTGGCGACCCACCAGGGGCACGAAGGCCACCGGGTCGGTCTCACGACGCTCGACGCCTTCCGCCGTCTTGTCGTAGATCACCAGCCGCTGCGACGTGCGGTCCCCCTCGGGGATCAGCAGCCGGCCGCCCACCGCCAGCTGGTCGAGCAGGGGCGGGGGCACCTTCGGGGCACCGGCGGTCACCAGGATGCGGTCGAAGGGGCTCATGTCGCTCCAGCCCACGGTGCCGTCGAAGACCTGGATCTTGACGTTCTGGAGGCCCAGCTCGCGCATTCTCTCGATCGCCTGCTTGGCCAGCTCGGGCACCCGCTCGAGGCTGAACACCCAGCGGGCGAGCAGCGCCAGCACGGCCGTCTGGTAGCCCGAGCCGGTGCCGATCTCGAGCACCTTGTGCTCCGGGCGAACGTCCAGCAGCTCGGTCATCCGCGCCACCACGTAGGGCTGCGAGATGGTCTGGCCCTGCCCGATGGGCAGGGCGTGGTCGCCGTAGGCCTGCTGGATGATCGCCGGCGGCACGAACTGGTGGCGCGGCACGCGTCGCAGGGCGTCGAGCACCTTCGGGTCCCGGATCCCTCGGGCCGCGATCTGGTCGCGGATCATGGACTCCCGGCGAACCGAGTAGTCCTTCATCCCTCCTCCACCGAGCGCGCCAGCTCCGACAGGCGTTCCTCGATCTGCGTCAGCTCGCGCAGGCTCGGGTAGTCGGTGAGGTCGAGGTGCAGGGGGGTGAGGGACACGCAGCTCTCGGCCACGGCCTGGTGGTCGGTGCCCTCGGCCTTCTCCCACATCGGCGTGCCGGCGATCCAGAAATACTGCCGCCCCCGGGGGTCGGTCTTCTCCACCACCGCCTGCTGGTACTCCCGCTTGCCCAGCCGGGTCCAGCGCACCCCCTGGAACGGCGAGGCCGGGAAGTTGACGCTCCACAGGCGATTGGGCTCGCGCGGCAGGGCCAGGAAGGCCTCGACCAGCCCGCGCGCGCAACGGGCCGCGCGGGGGAAGGAGAAGCCCTCCGCCACTTCTTGGGAGAAGGCGATCGAGGGCACGCCGAGCAGCACTCCCTCGAAAGTCGCCGAGACCGTGCCGGAGTAGGTCACGTCATCGCCCAGGTTCAGCCCGAAGTTGATGCCCGAGGCCACCAGGTCCGGCGGGTTGTCCTTGAGCAGGGACTGCACGGCCAGGGCCACGCAGTCCGTGGGCGTGCCGTCCACCGCATACCAGTTCTCCTCGATCCGCCGCATGCGCAGCGGCCGATCGAGGGTCAGGGCATGGGAGGAGGCGCTCTGCTCGCGGTCGGGAGCGACCACGATCACTTCCGCGATGGCCGACAGCTCCTCTGCCAGGGCCTTGATGCCCTGCGAGAAGATGCCGTCGTCGTTGGTCACCAGAATGCGGGTCATGGCAGGTACCTGCCGACGATCGGGGCGAGCTTGCGCAAGGTGGCGGCGGGAATCGCCGCGCGGTCGGTGAGCACGGCCGTGGCCAGGGCGCTCTCGCAGGGGCAGGTGCGGGGCGGCGCTGCGGCCAGCTTCTCCACCATGCCGCGGACAATCGCCTGCGCCAGGCGGGCGTTCTGCTGGAGCACGGCGATGACCATCTCGACCGTCACCGCCTCCTCTTCCTCGTGCCAGCAGTCGTAGTCGGTGACCATCGACAAGCTGACGTAGCAGATCTCGGCCTCGCGGGCGAGCTTGGCCTCCTGGAGGTTGGTCATGCCGATCACGTCCACGCCCCACTGGCGGTAGATCTCGCTTTCCGCGCGGGTCGAGAACTGCGGCCCTTCCATGCACAGGTAGGTGCCGCCGCGGTGCACCGTGCCGCCGGACTCACGGCCACAGTCGACCGCCAGGTCCAGGAGGTGCGGGCAGATCGGTCGGGCCAGGGAGACGTGGGCAACCAGACCGTCGCCGAAGAAGGTGTCCGGGCGATGGCGGGTGCGGTCGAAGAACTGGTCGGGGACGACCACGTCCGTGGGCCGGTAGTCGAGCTTCATCGAGCCCACGGCGCTGACGGAAAGCAGCCGCTCGACACCCAGAACCTTGAAGCCAAAGACGTTGGCCTGGAAGGGCAGCTCGGAGGGCATGAGGCGATGGCCGCGGCCGTGGCGCGGCAGGAAGGCGACCTTCTGGCCGGCCAGCAGGCCGATCACGTAAGCGTCCGAGGGCTCGCCGAAGGGGGTGGAGATCCGCCTCTCCTCGAGCACCTCGAGGCCGTCCATGGCATAGAGGCCGCTGCCTCCGATCACACCGATCTTCACGTCCGACACGGCAGGCCCTCCTGGCCGGAACTGGCTATTTCAGCGAGGCGCGAGGTTAGCACAGGGGCGGGCGGGGAGCGGGCTGCGGCCGGGGGGCCCGGCCAGCCCTCACCCCCCCATCGCCGCCACCACCCCGAGGGCCGTCTCGAGGGCGCGGCGGCCTTCAGTGCCGGGGACGATGCGGGCGCTCTCGCCGCGGCAGGCGGCGAGGAAGGTCTCGAGCTCCCGGCGCAGGGGCTCCGCCTTCTCCACCGAGAGGTCAGCGGGCAGGATGCGCCGGCCTTCCGGGCCTTCCACCAGCTGGTAGCCCTTGACCTCCTGGGCCATGTAGTCGAGGGAGTAGTAGCGGCTGGGCAGGAAGGCCCGCAGCTTCCTCACCTTCTCGGCCGACACCCGCGAGGCCGTCAGGTTGGCCACGCAGCCGGAGGCGAGCTCGATGCGCACGCTCGCGATGTCGATCCGCGCCGAGAGCACCGGGATGCCGGTGGCGCGGATCTCGGCCACTGGGCTCGGGTCGAGGGCGTGCAGGATCTGGAGGTCGTGGATCATCAGGTCGAGCACCACGTCCACGTCGAGGCTGCGGGGCGAGAAGCTCGACAGGCGCTCGATCTCGAGGAAGCGGGGCGCGGCCCCGGCGTCGAGCAGGGCCCCCACCGCCGGGTTGAAAAACTCCACGTGGCCCACGGCCAGCACCCGGTCGCCGGCGGCGGCGATCAGCCGGTCCGCCTCGGCGAGGCTCGCCGCCAGGGGCTTCTCCACCAGGACGTGCTTGCCCGCCGCGAGCAGCCGGCAGCCCAGCTCCGCGTGGTCGATCGTCGGCACGGCGAGCACCACGGCTTCGACCTCGGGCAGCATCGCCTCGAGGGTGTCGAAGATCCTCACACCGCCCCGCTCGGCGGAGACCCCCTCGGCTGTGGCGCGGTTCTTGTCCAGGATGCCGGCCAGGGTGGCGCCGGGCAGCTCCTTCAAGATTCGGATGTGGTGCCGGCCCATGCCACCGGCGCCGATCACCCCGACCTTCATTCTTCGCCTCCGCCCTCGGCGCCGGTCGCGCCGCGACCACTCTTCTTACGCCCGGGCAGGGCCTTGACCACTCCCCGCTTCGAGGATTCGACGAAGTGCACCAGGTGGGCGACCTCCGGGAAGCCGCCGAGCGCCTCGTTGACCTTGGCGAGGGCCTCCGGCAGGGGGAGACCCGAGCGCAGCACCACCCGCAAGGCGGCGGACAGACGGCGGATCGACTCCTCGTCGAAGCCCTTGCGCGACAGGCCGATCGAGTTGAGGCCATAGCAGGCCGGCTTCTGGCCGGTGGTCTTGACGTAGGGCAGGGCGTCCATGGTCAGCACCGTGTAGCCGCCGACGTAGGCGTGGCGGCCGACGCGGCAGAACTGGTGCACCGAGGAGAAGGCGCCGATGGTGGCGTCGTCCTCGACGTCGACGTGGCCGGCCAGGGTGGCGTTGTTGACGAAGACCGTGCGGCTGCCGACGTGGCAGTCATGGGCCACGTGGCTGCCGGTCATGAACAGATTGTCGTGGCCGATGGTGGTCAGGCCCCCACCCTTGCCGGTGCCCCGGTGGACGGTCGAGAACTCGCGGAAGTGGTTGCGGTCGCCGATCTCGAGACGCACCAGCTCGCCGTGGAACTTCAGGTCCTGGGGATCGAAGCCGATCGCCGCCAGGGGAAAGACGCGGTTCTCGCGGCCGAGGATCGTGGGGCCTTGCACCTGGGCCGAGGCTCCGATCTCGGTCCCCTCGCCGATCACCACGTCCGACCCGATCACCGCGTGGGGGCCGATCACCACGTGCTCGGCGAGCTCGGCGCCCGGGTGCACCACGGCCGTGGCGTGGATCTGTCGTGCCATGGCGCCGCGTCCTACCGGTCGACCATCGCCGAGGAGAGCACCGCCTCGGCCGCCACCTTGCCCTCGACGGTGGCGACGGCGGAGAGGCGGCAGGCGTTGCTGCGCAGGCGGATCATGTCGATCTCGTAGCGCACCTGGTCGCCGGGAACCACCGGCCGGCGGAAGCGAGCCCGCTCGATGCCGGCGAAGTAGATCAGCTTCTTGTCGCGGTCCTCACGTTCGGCCAGGGCCAGCAGTCCGCCCGCCTGGGCCATGCCCTCGATCAGCAGCACGCCGGGCACCACCGGATGGCCCGGAAAGTGGCCGACGAAGAACTCCTCGTTGATGGTGAAGTTCTTGATCGCCACCAGCCGCTTCTCGGGGATCAGCTCCACCACGCGGTCGACCAGCAGCAAGGGGTAGCGGTGCGGCAGGATCGACATGATCCAGCGGATGTCACGCACCGTCGTCTCGGCGTTCTCGCTCACCTCACTCCTCCTCCGTCACCCGTCCCAGGCCCAGCTTGCGCTCCACGAGGCGCAGCCGGCGCAGCACCTCGGCCAGCCGCGCCAGGCCGGCGACCTGCCGCCGCCAGCTGCCGATCGGCACCGCCGGCACGCCGGCGAGCACGGATCTCTCCTCGACCGGCCCCAGGACGGCGCTCTTCGACGCCACCTGGGTGCCGGCCGCGACTTCGATGTGACCGAGCACACCGGTCTGTCCGCCGAGGACCACGTAGTCCCCGAGCCGGGTGCTGCCGGCGATACCGGCCTGGCCACACAGAATGGCGCCTTTACCGACTTTGACATTGTGTCCCACTTGCACCAGGTTGTCGATCTTGGTGCCGGCCCCGATCGAGGTCTCCCCCACCGTCGCGCGATCGATCGCCGAGAGAGCGCCGATCTCGACGTCCGCCTCGACCACCACCCTGCCCACCTGCGGCACCTTGCGGTGCACCCCCCGCTCGGTCCAGTAGCCGAAGCCGTCGGCCCCCACCACCGTGCCGGCGTGGATCACCACCCGCTCGCCCAACTCGGTGTCGTCGTAGAGCACCACGTGAGGATGCAGCACCACCTCCGCCCCCAGCCGGCAGCAGCGCCCCACCACCACGTGCGGGTGGAGCACCGAACGCGGGCCGACCACCGAGCCCTCTCCCACCACCACGTAGGCCCCCACCGTGGCGCTCGGATCGACCTCGGCCCCGGCTTCGATCGAGGCCGTGGGATGGATCCCGGCCGGACGTTCGAGGGGTGGATAGAGGGTGGCCAGGAGGACCACCCGGGCGCCTTCGACCGGATCCGCCACGAGCAGGTCGCGTCCTGCCAGCTCGGGCCGGTCGGCCTCGCTCGCGGGGACCAGCAGGGCACCCGCCCCGCTGGCCGCGGCCTTGCCCCGGTAACGGCTCGCAATCAGGAAGGACAGCTCGTCCGGTCCGGCCTCCTCCAGGCCCAGGAGGCCGGAAACGACGCGGTCCGGGTTACCCCGGACCGTGCCCCCCACCGCCGCGGCCAGATCGCCCAGGCGAGCCGGGCGGGCCCTCATCCTCGGCTGCCTCTCATCGCGAGCCGGCAGGCTTGGCCTCCGCGCCCTGGGCGGCGTCCAGGCGCTGGATCACCAACGGGGTCAGATCCACGTCCTCGGTGGCGTAGACCAGCCCGCTGTCGAATTTGCGGAAGATCATGGTGTAGCCGCCTTCCTCGCCGATCTTCTTGATCACCGGCATCACCTTGCGCTCGATCTCCCCCAGGGCCTCCTGCTGGCGCTGGTTGAACTCGCGCTGGGCGTCGTCGCCGGCCCGGCGCAGCTCGATCGTGCGCGACTCCAGCTCCTTCTTGAGCTCGTTGAGCTTGTCCTCGGCAAGCGACAAGGAGCCCTCGGCGATGCGGCTGCGCAGCTGGTCGAGGGTGTCCTTCTTGGCCTGGAGCTTGGCCTGCTGTTCCTTGCCGTACTCCTCGAGCTTGGCCAGCGTGGCCTTGCCGGTGGCCGACTCGGTGACGATCCTCTCGACGTCGATGACGCCGATCTTGAGGTTGCTCTGCGCCTGGACCGGCAGGGTGGCCAGGGCGAGCACGGCGACCGCCAGGGCGGAGGCGGTGCGGGGAATCCTGCTGAGCGACATTCTTGGGTCTCCCTGATTAGAACGAGGCTCCGATGGAGAAGCGGAAGGTCTCGAAGTCGTCTCCCGGCAGCTCATCGTCCAGCTGAGTGGAGTAGATGAAGCGTAGCGGTGCGCCGAAGACCGGCACCAGAAGCCTGAGCTCGGCTCCCGCCGTCCAACGGAGGTTGTTGAAGTCGATCGACTGCTTGACGAGCCGGCTCTGCTGTTGGCCGTTCACCGTTTCGGTCTCCACGAAGTCGCCGAAGACGTTGCCGCCGTCGGCGAAGACGATCAGACGGAACGGGCCACCGAGCAGGAAATGGTACTCGACGTTGACCTGGAGATACTCGTCGCCGCCGTAACCGATGGTGGGGATCAGCGGGTCCGGCACCAGGTCGCCGTCCTCGTTGCGCACGAAGATCGAGCGGAAGCGGTGGCCGCGGATGGAGTTCTCGCCGCCCAGGAAGTAGCGCTCGAGGCGGTTCAAGGTGCGATCCACCTGCTGGCCCTGGGCATTGCGCTCGCTGCCGAAGGCATCCACCCGGCCCGCCTCGACGTTGAAGCCGAAGACGGTGCGCACCGGGTAACCGCTGATCGGCCGGAACAGGGTGTAGGAGAGCTCGCTGCGGGTCAGCCAGTTGTTGCCGCCGAGGACGCCACCGGCGTACTGGAAGGAGCCGCGGATGCGCTGGCCACGGGTCGGCTCGAAGCGGTTGTCGATGCTGTTGTAGCTCCACACCGGCTGGATCGCCGAGGAGTCGATGGTGCCCTCGTCGATGACCGTCGTGCTGCCGTCCGCCGCGCGATCGAAGATCTCCCCGGTGTAGCGCTGGCGGCTGTAGGAGACCCCGAGGCTCTGGAACAGGCCGAAGGAGCGGCTGAACGACAGCGTGCCGCCCAAGCTCTCGCGAATGAAGCGATCCTCGGCGAGAAAGAACTCGAGCCGGGTTTGGGAGAGCTGGGCGCCGACGGACTGCGGCTTGTCGAGGAACCAGGGCACGAAGTACGAGACATCGTAGATGTCGCGCCGGCTGCCCGATTCGAAGGAGACGCCCATCGTCTCGCCGCGGCCCATGAAGTTGAAGGTGCGGAAGGACAGCTGCCCGAAGAAGCCCAGGGAATCGCTGTAGCCGGCGCCGAACTGCAGCTCGGTGCGGTTGTCCTCCTTGCCGGCGAAGGTCAGGTTGACCAGCTTCTTCTCGTTGTCGGCGTCGAACTTGACCGGCTCCCCCTCCTCGAGCTTGAAGAAGCCGAGCTGGTTGACCTTGTAGACGCTGTTCTTGATCCCGCCCAGGTTGACGAAGAGGCCCTCCTGCACCCGCAGCTCCCGGCGCAGCACCTTGTCGCGGGTGGAGGTGTTGCCCTCGAACTCGATCCGTCCGACCTTGAACTGGTCGCTCTCGGTGATGCGCAGCTCGAGGTCGGCGACGTAGCCGTCGCGCTCGACCAGCACGGGGTCGACGCGGGAGAAGATGTAGCCACTGTTGTCATACGACTGTTTGATCTTCTCGACGGCGTCGTCGATGACGTCCGAGCGCAGCCAGCCGCCTTCCTTCAAGGTGATCAGCGACAGCACGGTGTCCGAGGTGAAGCGCTCGTTGCCGGCGACGGTGACCTTGCCGAAGCGCCAGCGCTCGCCCTCGTCGATGGGGATCACCAGCACCAGCCGGCGCTTGCCGCCCTTTTCCCGCACCTCGGTGCGGGCATCTCCGACCAACACGTTCTTGTAGCCGGCACCGCGATAGAGGTCGCGGACCTTGACCAGGTCCTCTTCGAGCTTGGCCGGGTTGTAGATGTCTTTCTTCAAGAAGCGGGTGACCAGGCCGCTCTCCTTGGTGTTCTTCATCACCCAGCGCAGGCGCAGATCGCCGAAGACCTCGTTGCCTTCGAAGTCGATGTCGCCGATGCGCACCCGGTCGCCTTCATCGACGGTGATCGTGGCGGTGACCGTGCCCTTCTCCACCTCATCGAGCACCGCGGTGACCTGGGCGAAGCGGTAGCCCTTCTCCCGGTACATGTCCTCGATGATCGACTCGACCCGCGCCAGCTCACCGCGGGGCAGGGGCCGGCCCTCCCGCAGGTCGACCTGTTCCTTGGCGAAGCGATCGTCGATGTCGGTCTTGGCCAGCCTCTTGAGGCCCTTGTAGGAGACCGAGCGCAGCACGGGTCGCTCTTTGACTCGGATGGACAGGCGTACGCCGGCGCCCTCGGCCGTGGCGTCGACGTTCACGTCGTCGACCAGCTGGCGCTTCCAGAGATCGTGGACCTTGGCATCGAGAGCAGCCGCGTCGAGGGGCTTGCCCACGGCGAGGTCCAGGTAGTACAGGAGGGTCTCCTGGGAGAGCAGCACCAGGCCTTCGACCTCGATCGACTGGATGGTCTTGCCATCCCAGGGGCCCGCTGCCTGGGCCGTGCCCGTCGCGAGCCAGCAGGCTGCGAGCAGAAGGACACAGGCCAGACCGCGGGAGGCGCAACCGGCAGCAACGCTCTTTCTCATTCCGCTCCTCGTCCGCTCGGCTCGAAACCGGGGAAGGATACTGCAAAGACGGCCCCTTGGGGCTGCAAGATCCGAGCCGTTGGGCCTCGAGAGGGTGAAGGGGGTTGGGGCTAGTGCGCCTGGTCCACCAGGGCGCGCATCAGGGGCTCGAAGTGGAGGCGACCGTCGAGGAGGTCGACCTCGATGACCTCGATCGGCTCGCCACGATGGGCGATCAGGATCTCGGACACGGCATCCTGGACGTAGCGTTGGATGGTGCGCCGCAGGGGCCGGGCACCGGTGGCCGGCTCGATGCCGGCTTCGGTGAGCAGCCAGCTCTTGGCCGAGGTCGAAACGTCCACCCGCAGGTTGCGGCTGGCCAGGGTGGCGTTGACGTCCGCGAGCAGGATGTCGACGATCGCCGCCAGCTCGGTCTCGCCCAGGGGATTGAAGACGATCACCTCGTCGATGCGGTTGATCAGCTCGGGGCTGAAGGTCCGGCGCAGCTCGGCCAAGATCTCCTCTTCCAGGTGGCGGAAGTCGATCTCGCCACCGACCGCGCCAAAGCCCATCCGGCCGCCGCGTAGGACGTGCTTGCTGCCGATGTTCGAGGTCATCAGCACCAGGGTGTTCTTGAAGTCCACCTGGTTGCCGTAGGCATCGGTCAGGGTGCCGTCGTCGAGGATCTGGAGCAGCAGGTTGGCGATGTCCGGGTGGGCCTTCTCGATCTCGTCGAAGAGGATCACCGAGTAGGGCTGGCGACGGATGCGCTCGGTGAGCTGCCCTCCCTCCTCGTGGCCGACGTAGCCCGGGGGCGAGCCGATCAGCTTCGAGACGGCGTGCTTCTCCATGTACTCGCTCATGTCGAAGCGCACCAGGGCCCGCTCGCTGCCGAACAGGAACTCGGCCAGGCGCCGGGCCACCTCGGTCTTGCCCACCCCGGAAGGCCCCAGGAAGACGAACGAGCCCACCGGCCGCTGGGGGTTGGCGACCCCCAGCCGGGAGCGGCGGATCGCCCGCGAGATCGCCGAGATCGCCCGGTCCTGTCCCACCACCCGCTTCTTCAAGGTGGTCTCCATGGCCATCAGCTTCTCCGCCTCGGCGCTCTCGAGGCTGGCCACCGGGATGCCGGTCCAGGAGGAGATGACCTCCTCGACGTCCTTGCGGGTGACCTCGAGCTGGGACTCCTCGTCAGCCGCCCGGGACATCCGCTCCTGGTCCTCGCGCAGCTCGATCTCCCGCTCCCGCAGGTAGACCGCCCGCTCGAAGTCCTTGTCCGAGATCGCCACCTTCATCTCGGCCACCACCTGGCGGATCTCCTGCTCGAGGCGGCGCAGGTTCTGGGTGTCGCGCACCCGGCGCAGCTTGACCCGGGCGCCGGCCTCGTCGATCACGTCGATGGCCTTGTCGGGCAGGAAGCGGTCCGGGATGTAGCGGGTCGACTGGTAGATGGCGTGGCGCAGGGCGTCGTCGCGGTAGACCACCTTGTGGAAGGCCTCGTAGCGGTCCTTGATGCCGTCGAGGATCGACAGGGTCTGCTCGTAGGTCGGCGGCTCCACCTGGATGGCCTGGAAACGGCGCAACAAGGAGCGGTCCTTCTCGATGTACTTGCGGTACTCCTTGAGGGTGGTGGCGCCGACGCAGGAGACCTCGCCCCGGGACAGGGCCGGCTTCAAGATGTTGGCGGCGTCGAGCGAGCCTTCCGCCGAGCCGGCGCCGATCAGGGAGTGGATCTCGTCGATGAAGACGATCAGGTCCGGCGAGTCCTTGAGCTCCTTGAGGATCCCCTTCAGGCGCTCCTCGAACTGGCCGCGGTACTTGGTGCCGGCGACGATCAGCGACAGGTCGAGGGCGACGATGCGCTTGTGGGCGAGGAAGATCGGCACCTTGCCGGAGACGATGCGCTGGGCCAGGCCCTCGACGATCGCCGTCTTGCCGACCCCCGGCTCGCCGAGCAGGATTGGGTTGTTCTTGCTGCGGCGCGAAAGGATCTGGACGATGCGATCGACCTCGTCGTCACGGCCGATCAGGGGGTCGAAGCCGCCCTGGGAGGCGATGGTGGTCAAGTCGCGGCCGTACTCGGAAAGGAACGGTAGCTCCTTCTTCTGCTGCGACGCCTCCCGCTCCCGGTTGATCGCGGCCACCTCCTCCCGCACGGCGAAGACGTCCAGGCCGTGGTGGGAGAGGATGCGCATGGCCAGACAGGCGTCGACGCGCAGGATGCCGATCAGCAGGTGCTCGGAGCCCACGGCCTGGTGGAGCATGCTTTCGGCTTCATGCGAGGCGTAGGCGAGGATCTTCTTGGACTCTTCGGAGAGGGGCAGCTCAGCGGTCGAGGAGATGCGCTCGACGAAGATCCGCTCGCCCTCGATCTCGCGCCGGATCTCCTCCGGACGGACCTGGAAGCGGCGGAGAATCTCGGCGATGACCTCCTCGCCCTCGCGCAGGATGCCCAGCAGGATGTGCTCGGACTCGATCACCCGACTGCCCAGCTTGCTCGCCTCGTAACGGGCGAAGAACAGGGCTCGGCGGGCTTTTTCGTTGTATTTCTCGAACATTTCAGGCCTTCGAGGCCCCTCGGAGCACCCCGTGATCGAGTGCGAAAAGTCTAGCACAGCGACCCGCGAGCTCCGGGTTGTGAGTGACCACCACCGCGGTCGAGCCCCGGCGTTGGACCAGGTCGAGGAGCAGATCGAAGACCGCTCGGCCGTTGTCCGGATCGAGGTTGCCGGTCGGCTCGTCCGCGAGCAGCAGGGGGGGCTCGAGGGCGAGGGCACGACAAAGGGCCACCCGCTGGCACTCTCCCCCGGAAAGCTGGCCCGGGGTGTGGTCCAGACGATCTCCGAGGCCGACCTCCTCGAGCAGGGCGCGGGCCCGCTTCAGGGTCTCGCTGGGGTCCCGCCGGGCGATGCGCCCGGGCATCATGACGTTCTCGAGGGCGGTGAAGTCCGGCAGCAGCTGGTGGAACTGGAAGACGAAGCCCAGGGTGCGGTTGCGGAAGGCGGCCGCCTGGCCGCGCGAGAGGGTGGCGGGATCGACGCCGCCGATCTCGAGCCGGCCGCCGGTCGGCCGGTCGAGCGCGCCCAGCAGGTGCAGGAGCGTGGACTTGCCCGAGCCCGAAGGTCCGACGATGGCCACCAGCTCCCCGGCCTCGATCTCGAGGTCCACCCCGCGCAGCACCTCCAGCCAGCGCAGGCCGTCGTGGTAGCCCTTGACCAGGCCGCGAGCCGAGATCGCCACGCTCATCGCCGGATCGCCTCGATGGGGTCGAGCAGCAGCACGCGGCGCGCCGCGTAGAGGGCAGCGCCCAGGGCCAGGGCCAGGGAGAGGCCGACGGTGGCGGCGAGGTCCATGGGCTCGAGACGGAAGGGCACGTGGCGGACGAAGAAGACGTCCCCCGGCACGGTGATCAGCCGGGTGGCGTCGAAGAGCCAGGCCAGGCCGACGCCCAGGAGCGCCCCGGCGCTCGTGCCGAGGCCCGCCAGCAGGGCGCCCAGGGCGAGGAAGGTCGCTAGCAGCAGCCGGGGCTCGGCGCCCATGGTGCCGAGGATGCCCAGCTCGACCTTCTTGCTGGCGATCAGCAACGAAAGGGCGGCCACCAGCGACAGGCTGGCGACGATCACCACCAGCAGCACGGCGACGAAGGTGATCCGTTTCTCGAGAGCCAGGGCGAAGAGCAGGCCGCGGTTGATCTCCCGCCAGGTGCGCACCTCGGCGCCGGGCAGGGCGCCGGCGATGAGCGGGGCGAGGGCGACGGCCTCGTCGAGGCCGCCGGCGTCCACCTCGAAGCGGGGCCGGGCCGGCGCGAAGAGCCGCTCGGCCGCGGCCAGGGGCAGGGCCACGCGCTCGCCCTCGTCGCTCGCCGCCCCCTCGAAGGTGCCGGCGAGGGGCAGCCGGATCGAACGCGGCTGGGGTCCCAAGGGGGTCAGGGTCGGTCGGGGTGAGATAACCTCGACCGGGCTCCCGCGCTCGAGGCCGTGCAGGCGGGCCAGGCGGGCCGAGAGATAGAGGCCGGGCTCGGCGCCCGCGGCGCCGGGGAAGGTCGGCGGCACGCTGCCGGAATAGCCGATCACCTCGACCGGCACCACCCGGCCGAGAGTGACCAGCCAGGCGCGGCCGGAGATCACCCGCCACTGTGAGCTCACCCCGGGCACGGCCGCGAGGGAGGCCTCCGCCGCCTCGAGGTCGGCATCGGCCGGCACCGTCACCTCCACCTGAGGCGTGCGGGCCAGGACCTGCCCCTTGAGCAGGGCCTGGAACCCCGCGAGGGCCGCCTGGACCAGGATCAACGCCGCCACCCCCAGGGCGATGCCGACCATCGCCAGCCAGGACAGCAGCCGCGTGAAGGCTTGCTTGCGCGCCGTGGCGCCGTAGCGCAGGGCGAGCAGGACGGGCAGGGCCCAGGGCCGGGCGAGGAGGGGGAGGCGGTGCGGGCGAGGAGGGGCCAAGAGCGATGGCCCCCTCACTCGGCGAGGGGGCGCATCAAGGGGAAGAGGATGACGTCGCGGATCGACGGCCGGTCCGTGAACAGCATGGTCAACCGGTCGATGCCCACCCCCAGCCCCCCCGCCGGCGGCATGCCGTGCTCCAGGGCCAGGACGTAGTCGGCGTCGTAGCGATGGGCCTCGTCGTCTCCCTTGGCGCTGGCCGCGGCCTGCTCCCGGAAGCGCTGGGCCTGCAGGGCCGGGTCGTTGAGCTCGGAGAAGGCGTTGGCCATCTCCATGCCGGCGATGTAGAGCTCGAAGCGCTCGGTGAAGCGGGGATCGTCCCGGCGCTGCTTGGCCAGCGGCGAGATCTCGACCGGGTGGTCGATCACGAAGGTCGGCTGCACCAGGTGGCTCTCCGCCACCTCCTCGAAGAGGGCCATCAGCAGGTGGCCGTAGCTCGCGACCGGCGGCAGGGCCACCCCCAGCCGGACCAGCTCCGCCTCGAGAGCCCCGGCGTCGTCGGCCTGGTCGGGAGTGAGCCCACCGTAGCGGATCACCGCCTCGCGGATCGGCAGCCGCGGCCAGGGCGGCGCGAGGTCCAGCCGCTCCCCCTTGAAGGCGAGGACCGGCTCGCCGAGCAGCTCGGTGGCCAGCTGGGCGAACATCTCCTCGACCAGGCGCATCACGTCGTCATAGTCGGCATAGGCCCAGTACAGCTCCATCATGGTGAACTCGGGGTTGTGCTGGGTCGAGATGCCCTCGTTCCTGAAGTTGCGGTTGATCTCGTAGACCCGGTGCATCCCCCCCACCAGGAGACGCTTCAGGTACAGCTCCGGGGCGATGCGCAGGTAAAGCTCGAGGTCGAGGGCGTTGTGGTGCGTCTTGAAGGGCCGCGCCGCCGCCCCGCCGGGCAGGATCTGCATCATCGGCGTCTCGACCTCGAGGAAGCCGTGGCCATCGAGGAAGGCCCGCATGCCCCGCACCAGCCGGCTGCGGGTCTCGAAGACCGCCCGGGATTCGGGGTTGCTGGCCAGGTCGAGGTAGCGCTGGCGGTATTTCAGCTCGACGTCGGCCAGGCCGTGCCACTTCTCGGGCAACGGTCGCAGGGCCTTGGCGAGCAGGGTGAGCGAGGAAACGGCGAGGGAGAGCTCGCCGGTACGGGTGCGAATCAGCCGGCCGCCGGCGCCCAGGTAGTCGCCGAGGTCCAGGTTCTCGAGCAACTGCCGCCCGGCGTCGGGCTGATCGGCCGGCCGCACCAGGAGCTGGAGCTTGCTCTTGCCGTCCCAGAGGTCGATGAAAGTGGTCTTGCCGTGGCCACGGATGGCCGAGACCCGACCGGGCACCGCGAGCTGGATGCCCGCGGCCTCGAGCTCCTCGGCCGTGGCGGCGGCCCAGCGGGTCTGGACGTCGGTGGGCTCGGCGTCGTGGGAGAAGCGGTTCGGATAGGGATCGACCCCGGCGTCGACGAGCTCTCCGAGCTTGCGCTTGCGGTTGGCGATCTGTTCGTCGAGCTCGGACATCCGGCGAAGATACCCCAAACGCCGCAGGGCTGAACAGCGCTATGCTCCGCGCCCATGAGCGATCCCGTAGCGGACCTGGCGGCCGCCCTGACCGCCTACCAGGGCCTCGGCTGGCCCGCGCCCCAGGCCGCGGTGGTCACCGGCTCGGGGCTGGGTGTCGACCTCGGCGAGCCGGTGGCCGAGCCCATCCCCCTCGCCCATCTGCTGCCCTTCGAGGCCCACGCCGTGGTCGGCCACGCCCATCGCGTCGAGCTACTCGAGCCCCTCCCGGGCCGCCACGTGCTCTACTTCCGGGGCCGCCTCCACTACTACCAGGGCTACGACCCCAATCAGACCGTGCTGCCGGTCCGGCTCGCGGCCCGGTTGGGCGCACGGGTGCTGCTGCTGACCAACGCCGCCGGCGGTCTCGACCCGGCGATGAAGCCGGGAGACCTGCGGCTGATCTCGGACCACCTCAACCTGACCGGCGTCAACCCCCTGCGCGGCGAGCTGCCGGCCGAGTGGGGCCCGCGCTTCCCGGACATGTCCGAAGCCTACGACGCTGCCCTGCGGCGACGCTTCCACCGCGCCGCCGAGGGCCTGGGCGTGGCGCTCGGCGAGGGGGTCTACGTCGGGCTCTCGGGCCCGACCTACGAGACTCCCGCCGAGGTGCGCATGCTCGGCCGGTTGGGCGCCGATCTGACCGGTATGTCGACGGTGCTCGAGGTGATCGCCGCCCGCCACATGGGGGTGCGCTGCGCGGCCCTTTCGCTGGTCACCAACCTCGCCTGCGGCCTGGTGCCCGGGGCTCTCGACCACGAGGAGGTGCTCGAGGCCGGCCGCGCCGCGGCGGGCACGGTGGCAGAGCTGCTCAAGGCGGTGCTGGCGGATCCGGAGCCGGTGTGAGAGCTACCCCGCCAGATGCCTGGCCGGCTTGTGGACCAACAGCCAGTGGCCGGCGTGGTCGCGCATCAGCCGCATCTTGAGCCAGTACAGCTCCCTCGCCTCGGTGGCGTCGCCCGCCTCGATCGCCTGCTCGACGTGGTGGTCGAAGAGGCGGACGAAGCGGTCGGCCAGACGGGAGAGGCGGCGGCCGGCGGTGTAGACCGGGGCCACCCCGGTGACCGCGGACTCGTCGAGCAGGCTGCGGATCTCGGTGACCTGATCGGCGAGCCGCACCCGCAACGCCGCCGCCTCGAGCAAGAAGCGCTCCCGGCCAGGGTCCGGGGTCGCCCCGGCGAGACGCCGGAAGGCCTCCACCTCGCGCACCTCCAGCCGAAAGCTGAAGAGGTCCGGACGCAGCACGATGGCCTCCGGCCGCTCGTCCTCGCCGGTCGCCTCGAGCGCCTCGAAGAGCTGGCGGTAGGGCTCGGCGATCAAGGTCTCGGGCTCGGGGACCGCCACCGGCGCGGTGACCGCCAGCAGCTCCGGCGCCGGCTCGCCAACGCCCCGCGTCCGGCCGTCCAGGCGGGCGAGCAGGGAGCGGGTCCGCTCGCGCAGGCGCTTGAGATCGATCAGCGACAGCTCGTCACGCTGCAGTTGGGCCTCGAAGCGGTCGATCTCGCCGCGGAACTCGGCGATCTCGAGCCCCAGCTCGAAATCTGCCGGCCCCTGGCGCTCGAGGTCGAGCACGCGCTGGAACTCGGAGAGGATGCGCTGCTCCTCGATGTGGTAGAGGCGGCGGATCGACTCGCGCAGGCGCCGGTTGGTCTCGAGCAAGGTGGTGACCACCTCGGGATGGAAGAAGCTCCGGCCCAGGCCGTGCTTGAGCTCCCGGTAACGGGTCACCACGTGGTTCTCGTTGAGCTCGTCGAGGCTCTCGAGGGCGGCGATCTCACGTTGGATGCCGGCGATCTCGCCGCGCACCCGCTGCACCTCCCGCGCCTCGAGGTTGCGTCCGACCAGGGTCCACAGGCCGCTGACCAGGTTGCGCACGATCTGGGCGTCCGAGCCGATGTCCACCTGCTCGCCGCCGTCGGCATCGAGGGAGATGCGGGTCAGCAGGAAATCCACCTTGTCGGCGCGATCCGCCGTCCAGCTCTCGTCGTCGAAGGCGTAGACGTAGAACTTGGCGAGCTGGGAGAGCACCTTGACGTTGGTGTTCTTCACCCGCGAGAAGAACTGCCGGAGGGAGGCCGGGCTGACTTTGCTATCCTCCAGCACCAAGGTCTTGACCAGCAGCTCGAGCTGGGGCTCGAGTTGGTTCAGCCGCTCGCGGACCTGCGCCGAATGGGCGGCGGTGAGCTGGCCGGAAAGCTCGCGCAGGGCGGAGTAGACGCTCTGGAAGTCGACCGGGTAGCGCGGCTCGGGCCCATCGAGCAGCACCTTGTTGAGGCTGCCGATGAACTGGTGGAAAGCCCAGGCGGCCCGGAAGCGGTCCGAGAGCTCGACGTAGCGACGATGCTGGCTGCTGAGCTCCTGGACCGTCATCACTTGGGTTCCCAAAGTTCTGATGTCTTTCGCGGAGGAGTGATTCTAAGCAATGCCCGAGTTAAACGGAACCAACGCCCCCACCGTGCTGATCTCCCAGGAGGATCTCGCCCGGCGGGTCGAGGAGATGGCCGCCGAGATCACCCGCGACTATGCCGCGAGCGACCGCTTGATCGTCATCGGCGTGCTCAAGGGCTCGGTCTTCTTCCTGACCGACCTGCTCAAGCGAGTCACCCTACCGCTAAAGGTCGACTTCCTCCAGACCTCGAGCTACGGCAGCTCGACCACGCCGGGAGAGGTGCGGATCTTGAAGGACGTCGATCTGCCGGTGCGCGGCTCGGACGTGCTGCTGGTCGAGGACATCGTCGACACCGGCTATACCCTGCGCACCGTGCTCGACCTGCTGCGCTTTCGCGGCGCCCGCACGGTCAAGCTCTGCGCCCTGCTCGACAAGGCCTCCCGGCGTGAGATCGAGGTACCGATCGACTACCGGGGCTTCCGCATCGAGGATCATTTCGTCGTCGGCTACGGCCTCGACTTCGCCGAGCAGCACCGCAACCTCCCCTACATCGGCGTCCTCGACGCCTCAGAGGACTGACTCGCCTCATCCGACACGGAGCCTGCGCGCATGGACCTGCACACCACCGATCACGCCCCGGCCGCCATTGGCCCCTACTCCCAGGCGGTCTCTCTCATGGGCTGGGTCTTCACCTCCGGCCAGGTCGGCCTCGATCCCGCCACCGGGGAGCTGGTGCCGGGCGGCTTCGAGGCCCAGGCCCGCCGGGTCCTGGCCAACCTCGAGGCCGTCCTCGCCGCCGCCGGCTGCACCTTCCAGGACGTGGTCAAGGCCACCATCTTCGTCACCGACCTGGCCCACTTCGGCACCCTGAACGCCCTCTACGGCGAGGCCCTGGGCGACCACCGCCCGGCTCGCTCGACCGTCCAGGTGGCGGCCCTGCCCAAGGGGGCTCTGGTCGAGATCGACCTGATCGCCAGGAAGCCGGTCGCACCGTAGTCATCCTTCTCGCGAAAGCGGGGATGACGTTCCTGGGCTCTCGGCCTCCACCGGCCTGAGGTACTCGGCCAGCAGCTCGTCGACCAGCGGTGTGGCGCCTTCTTTGACCCAGCGCGAGATCAGCTCCCGGGTCGGCGGGTCGACCTCCGCCACCAGGCCGAGGTGGCCATCCCGGGCCAGGCCGGAGATCTCGTAGGGCGAGGCGTCGATCCAACGGGCCGCCCGCGCCAGGCCGAGCGCTCTGCCCACCGGCCGGCCCACCGCCAGCCACAGCTCCGAGGCCAGCAGCAGGTCCCCGGCCAGGCGGCGGTTGCTCTGCCCCGTCAAGGGCGGCCCGGGCAGCGGGCGTCTCAGCACCACGCCGAGCCCGTGCCGGCCGGCCGCCACGGCGAAGGTGCGTTCGGGAGGAGTGGGCCGGTGGAAGAGGGCGAAGAAGGCGCTCTCGTCGGCGATCTCGGCCAGGCGCCTGCGCTCGGCGGGAGACACGGACGGCACCAGCGGCTGGACCACGGCGACCCCGGCGGCGGCCATCGCTGTCAGAGCTCGCTGCCAGAGGTCCGGAGCGTCCGAGATCCCCGCCACCAGAGGCCAGGCCACACACGCTCCCGGCGGCAGCCCGGCGAAGACGGTCTCGTCGCCGGCCACAAGGGCGGCAGTCGGGTCGTAGACCGCCGTCACCCCCTCGACGGAGCACAGCTCTCCGGGCAGGAGCTGCACCAGCACGGGCGTGCCCCGCGCGATGTGCTCCGCCGCCAGGCGATCCCGCTCGGCACGCTGCGAGGCGGCCACCGGCGGCAGGTAGAGCAGGTCGTCGAGGGGCTCGGCGAGCTCCGGCAGCGGCCCCGCCTCCCCGAAGGCCAGCCGGGCGCGGGCCAGGTCGATCCACGGCTGGTCGGGTGGCCCGCTCCACGTGCGAGGGGCGTAGCGGATCCAGAACCGTCCCGGGTCCGGGTGCGAAGCGGCGAGGCGGCTCATCGGGGCGCCGTCGGCCCCCACACGGTGAGGGCCCGCTGCACGTACTTGGCGAGCACGTCCGGCTCGAAGTTGACGCGGTCCCCGGGGACGAGTTGCGAGAGGGTGGTGACCTCGAGGGTGTGGGGGATCAGGGCGACCTCGAAGTGGTCCTCCCCGAGAGCGGCGACCGTCAGGCTCACCCCGTCGAGGGTCACCGAGCCCTTCTCCATCACCAGCGCGCGCTGCTCCGCGGGAAGCTCGAAGCCGAGCACCCGGTGCTCGCCCAGCTCGCGCCGCTCGACCACCCGCAGCGTGCCGTCGACGTGCCCCTGCACCCAGTGCCCGCCGAGTGCCTCGCCGGCCAGAAGCGCCGGCTCCAGGTTGACCTCCGAGCCCATGCGCAAGGCGCCGAGGTGGGTGCGCGCGAGGGTCTCCGGCGACAGTTCCACTTCGCAGGCTCCAGGCTCCTGGGCGATGACCGTGAGGCAGACTCCCGAGACGGCGAGGCTGGCGCCGATCGAGAGCCGGGCCCCGAGCTCCGGGCTGTGAGCGAGGCGCAGGCGCACCCCACCCTGCCCCGAAGGCACCGGGTCGGCGATCAGCCGGCCAAGCTCGCGGACAAGTCCGGTAAACATCCGGGTCGAAATCCCCTGAAGAGCAGGTCGGGGCCGAGCTTGAGAATCGAGGTGGCCTCGAGCCGCGGAGCCCCGGCCAGGGAGCCCGAGCCCGACCCACCGAGGGGGCCGGGGGCTTCTCTCCCACCCAGGAGCAGCGGGGCGATGAGAGCTTCCACGCGATCGTAGCAGCCTGCCGCCACGAAGGCCGCAGCCACCTCGGACCCGCCTTCGACCAGCACCGAGGCGACGCCGCGAGCCGCGAGGTCGGCGAGCACTGCCGCCGGGGTGACTTCCGGGAGGCACACCACCTCGCCTCCGGCTGCTTCAATGGCGGCGCGGCGCTCCCTCTCGTCGGTCTCGGTATAGACCAGCACCGGGCCGGTCTCGGTGAACAGCCGAGCCGTGGCGGGCAGGCGCAGCCGCCGATCGAGCACGACCCGATGGTGGGAACGGGACACCAGCCCCAGACGCCGGGTGAGGCGAGGATCGTCGGCCAGGACCGTGCCGCTGCCGACCAGGATGGCGTCGTGCTCCTCGCGCAGCATGAGGGCGTGGCGCCGCGCCGGCGCGGCGGTCAGCCACTGGCTCTCTCCCGTGGCGAGGGCGATGCGACCGTCGAGGCTCATGGCCCACTTCACGGTCACCGCCGGCCGGCCGAGAACCTGCCGCACCAGGTACTGCCAATTCAGCTTCACAGCGGTCTCCAGCTGGCGCCCCACTTCGACCTCGATGCCGGCCGCGGCGAGCCGGGCGAAACCCTGGCCGCGCACTCGTGGGTCGGGATCGACGTGGCAAGCGACCACCCGCGCCACGCCGGCGGCGATCACCGCATCGGTGCAGGGCGGAGTCCTGCCGTGATGCGCGCAGGGCTCGAGGTTGACGAAGAGGGTGGCCCCTCGGGCAGCCTCCCCGGCGGCGGCGAGGGCGATGGTCTCGGCATGGGGCTCCCCTGGCCGGACGTGCCAGCCCTCCCCCACCACCTCCCCCGCTTGCACCACCACCGCCCCGACCATCGGGTTCGGCGAAGCCCCCCAGCGCCCACCGGCGGCCAGGATGAGAGCCCGACGCAGGAGGAGGTCAGCCGACGAGCGCCGCCGCGAATTCTTTGGGCCGGAAGTCAACCAGATCCTCCGCGCTCTCGCCGACCCCGAGGTAGAGGACGGGCAGGCGCAGCTCACGGGCGATCGCCACCACGATCCCCCCTTTGGCCGTGCCATCGACCTTGGCGAGGAGCACACCGTCGACCTCGGCCACTTCGGTGAAGCGGCGAGCCTGGGCGAGGGCGTTCTGGCCGGTGGTGGCGTCGAGCACCAGCAGGGTGCGGCGGGCGAAGGAGGCCCCCTCGCGATCCACCACCCGCTTCACCTTGGCCAGCTCGGCCATCAGGTTCTCCTTGTTGTGGAGACGGCCGGCGGTGTCGATCAGCACCTCGTCGACGCCCCGTGCCTTGGCGGCGGAGAGGGCGTCGAAGACCACCGCGGCCGGGTCGGCGCCGTGGCCCTGGCGGACCACCTCGACTCCCAGCCGCCGGCCCCACAGCTCGAGCTGATCGACGGCGGCGGCGCGGAAGGTGTCTCCAGCCGCCAGCAGCACCTTCTTGCCCTCGAGCTGAGCGCGCCGCGCGAGCTTGGCGATCGAGGTCGTCTTGCCGGCACCGTTGACCCCCACCACCAGGGTGATTCGCCCCTCCCCTGCCGGCTCGGGGCGCCGCGGCACTTGCTCGAGCAGCCGGCCGATCTCCTCCGCCAGGCGCGCCCGCAGGGCGTCGACCTCGAGCGCACCCCGGCGGCCGGCATCCTTCCTCAGAATCTCGACCATCTCGACCGAGGTCTCGACCCCGAGGTCGGCGGCGATCAGGGTCTCCTCCAGAAAATCGGCGGTCTCCCCGTCGAGCACGGTGCGTCCGGCGACGGCGGCGCTCAGCCGGTCGACGATCTCGGTGTGAGTCATTGTCAGCCCGCGCTTGAGCTTGCTCCAGAAGCCGCGCTCGCGCTCCCCGGCGGGACGGGTCGGCTCCGGGGCGATCTCGAGACGGTCGCTCATGGTCGGGAACGAGGCGCGAGCTCAGAGCGCACGGCGGGGCAGCACTTCACGCTCCATCACGTCGGCGGCGTTCTCGAGCAGCCGCTGGGCCCGGCCCAGGTTCGCCGGAGGGCGCTGGACCAGGGCCAGGGCGTAGCCGTCGGCGAGGGGCACGACGTGGAGGATCAAGCGCTGGTGGTGCAAGGTCAGGCAACGCGGAGCACCGAGGCCCTCGGCGTCGAGCACCCGCTCCATCTGGCGCAGGTGGATGCCGAGGTAAGCGCCGAGAACCTTCATCTGGAACGGGGAGAGCTCCGAGCAGGCGAGGTCGATCGTCTCTCCCGTCGGGTCGAGGAAGAGAGACCCCACGGCATGCTCGGCCTTCGCGATCAGGTTGGCCAGGATGTACTGGAAGGGCATCGACATCGCTCCCGTCGGGGCGGGTAGGGTCAGCTCGCGACGCGACTCGCCAGCGCCGGAGCCGTCGCATGACGCTGCACGGCGGAGTCGATCTGGCCGGCGTTGAAGGCGGAGAGGAAGGCGGTGACCACCTTGGCGTCAAAGCGGGTGCCGGCCAGCTTGGTGATGGTGTTGACGGCGAACTCCGGGGTGTAAGCCTGCTGGTAGGGGCGGTTGGTGGTCACCGCGTCGAAGGTGTCGGCCACTGCGACGATGCGGGCGATCAAGGGGATCTGCTCCCCTTTGAGACCATCGGGGTAGCCACGGCCGTTCCACGACTCGTGGTGCCAGCGCACCGCCGGGACGATCTCCTTGAGCTGCTCGATCCGGCCCATGATCTCGGCGCCGACCACGGTGTGCATTTTCATCTGCTCGTATTCTTCGGGCGAGAGCAGCCCGCCCTTTTTCAAGACCCGGTCGTCGACGCCGATCTTGCCGACGTCGTGGAGGAGGGCGGCGAGCCACACCCGTTGCTGGAACTCCTCGTCGAAGCCGAGGTGGCGGGCGACCGCCCGCGAGACCGCCGCCACCCGCTCGGAATGGCCCCGGGTGTAGGGATCCTTGGCGTCGATCGCCGCCGCGAAGGCGCGGATGGAACCGAGGAAGAGATCGCGATTGGCGCTCGCCGCGCGCTTGAGCTCCTCGACGTAGCGCTCGACGTGGCCGCCCATGACGTTGAAGTTCTCCGCCAGCTCGGCCATCTCGAAGGTCAGGTCTCGGGTCTCGATCCGGTGGGAGAAGTTGCCGGCGGCGATCTGCCGGGTGTTCTCGGCCAGGCGGGAGAGAGGCTTGCCCAGGTTGCGGGCCACGAAGGCCGCGAAGAGCAAGGCGAGCAGGAGCAGGAAGAGGGAAGCGAGGCCGGCGCCGTAGATCATGCGGTTGACCGCGGCGAAGACCGAGTTCGAGTCCTTGAGCACCACGACCTGCCAGCCCGGGGTCGAGATCGGTCCGGAAGTCAGCTGGAACTTGCGCCGGCTGCCGTCCACTTCGACCTCGACCGAACGGGTCATCTGGACCGGCTGGGCCAAGCCGTCGAGGACGCCGCGGGCCTCCAGCGAGGGCAGCAGGCGATGCCCCGAGGCGTCGGCCCAGAGCACCTGGTTAGAGGCGCCCAGGAGGAGCACCGAGACGTCGTCGCTGCGGCCGTCGGAGGCGACCAGCTCACCGATGTCGACCATACCGCTGGAGATCAGCACCAGCTGCCTCTCCGCCTCGCCCACGGGTACCGCCGCCACCAGGATGGGCAAGGTTGCACGGGGCTGCGACGCGACCCGGTAGACCGGCTCGGAATGGCTGCGAGCCTGCTCGAAGGCGATCCCCACGGCCTGGTCGACAGCGGGAGACAGCGGCCCGCGGCGGGCCCGGGGGCCGTTGCCTCCCGGCTCGAGGACCCAGAGGGTTTCGAGCTGCGGGTAGGCGCGCTGGAAAGCCGCGATCTGCTCGTGGACCCAGAGTTGCGCCACCACTTGGTCGGCGGGCAGCTCCCCACCGCGAGCCACCACCGACTCCCCGAGCTGGCGCAGCTGGTCTCGCCGCGCCGCGACCGCGCTGTCGAGTTGGCGCGAGAGGGCATCCGACCAGCTCAGCAGATGCTCCTTCTCGCTCTCCATGAGCAGCTCCCGGCCCTTGCGCACCGAGAGCAGGCTGGAGAGGACGAGGGGGATGATCCCGGAGAGCAGGAGGCAGAGAAAGAGCAGATTGCCCAGGCGCAGCCACCGATGCCGCCGCGGCGAAGCTGCCGGAGCCCCACCATTCTGGCCGTTCGTCGCTCCGGACCGTGCCTCGCGTGAGGGGGTCGCTTCCCCAGGGATCAAGGTCTGCTCATGCCTCCTGGTCGCGATTATAGAGGCAAACCGAAAAGCTTCCCCGGCGAGGCCAGAAAGGCCGCGAGCTCAGCGCGGATTTCCTCCTCCGCAATGCCCTCGACCATCCGTCCCTGGCCCAGTCGTTCGGCCAGGACCCAGGTCAGGCCCGACTCCTTGGCCTTCTTGTCCCGCGCCATCAGGGTGAGCAGCTCGTCAACCTCGAAGGCCGGCAGGGGCGGCAGGCCGAGGCGGGCGATCAGCGCAGCGAGCCGCCGAGCCGCCCCCTGGTCGAGCCCGCGAGCGAGCGAGAGTCGCAGGGCGAACAGCATGCCCCAGGCCACGGCCTCGCCATGCCGCAGCCCGAGGTAGCCGGCCGCGGTCTCGAGAGCGTGGCCCAAGGTGTGGCCGAAGTTGAGCAGCCGGCGCTGGTCCTGCTCCGTGGGGTCGAGCTCGACCACCGCGATCTTGGCCCGAGCCGCTGCCGCCACCACCGGCCCGAGCTGCTCCGGGTCACGGGCCAGGAGCGACGACAGGTGCTCTTCGACCGCCGCGAACAGTGCCGGATCGAGGAGGAAGCCCATCTTGACCACCTCGGCCAGACCGGAGCGGACCTCCTCCGGCGGCAGGGTCGCCAGGACGCTCGTGTCCGCCACCACGTAGCGAGGGTGGTGGAAGGCGCCCACCAGGTTCTTCGCCGCCGGCAGATCGACGCCGGTCTTGCCGCCGATGGCGGCGTCCACCTGGGCCAACAGGGTGGTCGGCACCTGCGCCACTTCGATGCCGCGGGTGAAGCAGGCGGCGACGAAGCCCCCGACGTCGCAGGCACTGCCGCCACCGAAGGCGATCAGCCGGCTGTCGCGCTTGCCGCCGGCCAGGGCCATCCTCTGCCACAGCTCACCGGCCGTGGCCAGGGTCTTTGCCGCCTCCCCCTCGGCGATTTCGAGGACCTCGGCGCGCCGGGCCCCGGCCAGCGCGGCCTCGAGCCGGGAACCGTGGAGGCCCCAGACCCGGGGCGTGGTGACGACGAAGACGAGGCGGCCCTCGAGCCAGGCGGTCAAGGCCGGAGCCGCTGCCTGCAGGGCACCGAACCCGGCCCAGAGGCTGGTCTCGCCGCCGGGATGGGCGAGGGTGAGCCGTTCCACGCGGCTCAAGGGCCGCCGCCTCCCCTCACCGCCCGCCGCCTGAGCGGTCGGCCAGGGCGATACCCAGCTCGGCGAGCTGAGCGGCATCGACCGGCGACGGCGCCTCGGTCATCAAGCAAGCGGCCTTGGTGGTCTTGGGGAAGGCGATCACGTCGCGGATCGACCCCGCCCCGGCCATCAGCATGACGATGCGATCGAGGCCGAGGGCGATGCCACCGTGGGGCGGCGCGCCGTAGCGCAGGGCCTCGAGCAGGAAGCCGAAGCGGGCCTCGGCCTCCTCCGGGCCGATGCCCAGCAGCTCGAAGACCTGGCGCTGGAGCTCCGGCCGGTGGATGCGGATCGAGCCGCCGCCGATCTCGATGCCGTTCCACACCACGTCGTAGGCCCGGGAGCGGACCCGTCCCGGGTCGCTCGCCAGCAGCTCGAGATCCCGCGGGTCCGGGCAGGTGAACGGATGATGCAGGGAGGCCCAGCGGCCGGCCTCGGCGTCGTGCTCGAAGAGAGGGAACTCGGTCACCCAGAGGAAGGCGTGGCGGCCCTCCGGGATCAGCCCGTGGCTCTTGGCCAGCTCGAGCCGCAGGGCCCCCAGGGCCGGCTCGACCACTTTGGTGGGGCCGGCGATCAGCACGGCCAGTCCGCCCTCCGCGAGACCCAGGGCCTGGGCAGCGCCCTCCGCCTCGGCTTCGCTCAGGGCGCCCTTGACCTGGAAAGCGAGCTCACCGCCCTTGCGGCGCAGGGTGAGCACACCGGCCGCCCCGAAGCGGCGGGCCAGCTCGGACCACTCGTCGACCTGGCGCCGCGAGGCCTCGGCCGCTCCCGGCACGGTGAAGCCGCGGATCACCCCGCCCTCGGCCGCGGCCTGCTGGAAACCGCGGAAGCCGCTGCCGCCCAGCCGCTCGGTCAAATCGGCGATCGCCAGCTCGAAGCGCAGGTCGGGACGGTCGGAGCCGTAGCGGGCCATGGCTTCGGCGTAGGAGAGGCGGGGGAAGGGAGTCGGCGGCGAGATGCCCACCAGGGGGAAGATCCGCTCGCAGAGGCCCTCGATCAGCTGGATGACGTCGTTCTCGTCGATGAACGACATCTCGAGGTCGATCTGGGTGAACTCCGGCTGGCGGTCGAGGCGAAGGTCCTCGTCGCGGAAGCAGCGGGCGATCTGCACGTAGCGCTCGAAGCCCGCCACCATCAGGATCTGCTTGAACAGCTGGGGCGACTGCGGCAGGGCATAGAAGGTGCCGCGGTAAACCCGGCTGGGCACCAGGTAGTCGCGGGCTCCCTCGGGGGTCGAGCGCGTCAGGATGGGCGTCTCGACGTCGAGGAAGTGGTTCTCGTGGAAGTAGTTGCGAACCTCGTGGGTGACCCGGTCCCGGAGCACGAAGTTGGCCAGCAGCTCGGGCCGGCGCAAGTCCAGGAAGCGATAGCGCAGGCGGGTCTCCTCGGTGGAGTCGGCCGCCGCGTCGGGGGTGAAGGGAGGGGGCTCGGCCCGGGTGAGCACTGCGGCGCGGTCGGGGATGACCTCGATCCGCCCGGTCGCCATCCGCGGGTTGACGTTCTCCGGCGCGCGGGCCGCGACCGTGCCCTCCACCTCGACCACCCACTCCACCCTCACCTCGCCGAGGATGGCAGCGATCTGGGGACGCTCGTCGGGGTGGACGATGACCTGGGCCACGCCGCTCCGGTCCCGCAGCTCGAGAAACATCACGCCGCCCAGGTCTCGACGGCGGTTCACCCAGGCCTGGAGCAGCACCCGTTGGCCGAGGTCGGCCTCTCCCAAGCTACCCACGCCTCGCCGTACGAGGCCCTGCTCTTCGATGCTCATCGGGTCACGATCTCCGTGCCGTCACCCAGGACCTCGCGATAGCGCTCCTTGAGCGCGATGTAGCGGTCTCGGATCTCGGCGATGTTGCGCCGCTCTTCGTCCGTCAGCGGCCGGACCACCTTGGCCGGCACGCCCATCACCAGGTGCCCGGCGGGCACCCTCTTGCCCGGCGGCACCAGTGCGCCGGCTCCCACCTGCGCCTCGGTCTCCACCACCGCGCCGTCGAGCACCCGGGCGCCGATGCCGATCAGAGCACCGTCCTCGATGGTACAGCCGTGGAGCATGGCGCTGTGACCGACCACCACCCCCTTGCCGAGCACCAGGGGATAGAGCTCGTGGGTGACGTGGAGGATGGTGCCGTCCTGGATGTTGCAGCCGTCACCGATGCGGATGGTGTTGACGTCGCCCCGGGCGGCGGTGTTGAACCAGAAGGAAACGTCGGCTCCCAGCTCGATGTCCCCTGACAGCTCGGCACTGGGGGCCAGGAAGACCCGGGCTCCCAGCTTCGGTACCTGGCCGAGGTAGGGGTAGAGGGGCATGGTTCGAATGGCTGAGCCGGAGGGGCTCTGGAGGGGGGGAAATCTAGCACGGGGGAGGGGATATGCTCCGGCCTCCTCCTCACCATGAGCGACCCGGCCGCCACCATCGACGTCGTCATCCCGGCCTTGAACGAGGAGGCATCACTACCTCTCGTGCTCGCCGACCTGCCTCGTGCCTGCTTGCGCCGGATCGTGGTGGCCGACAACGGCTCTCACGACCGAACCGCCGAGGTGGCGCGGGAGGGCGGCGCCGAGGTGGTGCCGGCCCCCCGGCCCGGCTACGGCAGCGCCTGCCTGGCGGGCCTGGCCCACCTGCGGGCGACCGGACCGCCCGGGGTGGTGGTATTCGTCGACGCCGACTACTCCGACCACCCGGAGGAGCTGCCGATCCTGGTGGCGCCGATCCTCGCCGGCCGCTCCGACCTGGTGATCGGCTCGCGCATCCTCGGGCGGCGGGAGCGCGGTGCCCTGCTGCCCCAGGCCCGGGCCGGGAACCTGGTGGCCTGCTGGTTGATCCGCCTGCTCTACCGCCATCGCTACACCGACCTCGGCCCCTTCCGGGCCATCCGCTGGACGGCGCTCGAGAGGCTCGGCATGCACGATCCCGACTTCGGTTGGACAGCGGAGATGCAGGTCAAGGCCCTGCGCTGCGGCCTGTCCGTCGAAGAAGCTCCGGTCTCCTACCGGCGGCGGGTGGGAGTCTCGAAGATCACCGGCACGGTGGCCGGCACCCTGCGCGCCGGCTACAAGATCCTGTGGACCGTTCTGCGCTACAGCGGAGGTAAAGCATGAGCGCTGGCCTGGCAGACCATCCTCTGGGCACCGTCGAAGTCGAGCTCGAGGTGCGCTACGCCGAGACCGACCAGATGGGCCTGGTGCACCATTCCAACTACCTCGTGTGGTTCGAGGTGGCGCGCACTCGCCTGTGCGCCGGCACGGGTATTCCCTACGCCGAGGTCGAGGCCAGCGGCTATCTGCTGGTGGTCACCGGCGCTCAGCTGTCCTATCGGCGTGGCGCCCGCTACGGCGACACCGTGCGGGTGCTCTGCCGGCTCGAGAAGTTGGCCAGCCGCAGCCTCTCCTTCGGTTACGAGGTGCGGCGTGGTCGCGAGCTGCTGACCACCGGCCGGACCGACCACGTCTGGGTGGAAGCGGCGACCGGGCGCCCCTGCCGGGCCCCCGAGAATCTCCGCGCGGGCTTCGAGAGGATGCGCTCCCCTGACGACCTTGACGACACGGCGTCTTTCCAGTAGCTTGCCTGCATCATGAAGAAAGCTCGCTCAGCTCGGATTCAGCCTGTGGCCGAGGAGCGGAATCTGCCCTACGAAGTCGGCCCCTCGAAGGCTCCCCCCACGATCGGCGAGGAGGTTGCCGTGTACGGCTCGCCGGCAACCTCCCGCGAGCCCGGCTCGGCCTTCGAATGGCGGTTGGTCGAGGCGGTGCTCGCCAAGGTCACCGATCTCGCGCGCCGCTATTCGGCGGGCGGCAGGTCGCTCTCCGAGCTCGGCTCCCCCGAGGAGCTGGCGGCCCGGATGGTCGACACCCTCCCCTCCCCTTCGCCGTGGAACGATCAGATTGGTCCGTTTTACTCCGCCCAGCAGATCGGCCGGGTGCTCGGCGGTATCTCGCGCCAGGCCGTGGCCGAGCGGCGTGCTCGTCGCACCCTCCTCGCTCTGCGCACCGCTGACGGCGTCCTGGTCTATCCCACCTTCCAGTTCGACGAGCACCACCGGGTCCTGCCAGGGCTCGCCGAGGTGCTGCAGACCCTCGCAGCCTCGGGTGTCGACGACTGGACCCTCGCCGGCTGGCTTTGCTCTCCCCTCAGTTCCCTCGACCGCCGCACGCCGGTCGAATGGCTGCGCCGGGGTGAGGACCCCACCCGCCTCGTGGCCGTGGCGCGCGACGCCGGCCGGCGCTTCGCCCAGTGAGCCCGAGCCGCACCTCCCCTTCCCTCCCGGCCCCACCGTCGGGGCCGGGGGCCCTGTCCGGGTTTCCGCGCGTCACCCTCGGGCCGGAGGCGACCCTCTATCGCGTGGCCCGGCGGGGTTATGGTCCCTGGTGGTTCGGCAACACGGGGGCGGGCCGCTTCGACCTGCCCGCTCCCGAAGGCACCTGCTATCTGGCCGCCGATCCCCTCGCCGCCCTGCTCGAGATCCTCGGACCGGACCGGTTGGGCGGAGCGGTGGCCGATGCCTTGTTCGCCACCCGCGTGCTCCACGAGCTCCGGCTGCCGGCGGCCCGCTCTCTCGCCGACCTGATCTCGCGCCGGACCGCCGGGTGGGGCCTCACCCACGAGATCCACACCCTGGTGCCCTACGAGCTGCCACGAGCCTGGGCTGGAGCCTTGCGCGCCGTGGGTGCGGAGGGCGTGCGCTACTTCCTGCGCCACGACCCCGGCGCCGAAGTCGGCTATGCGCTCTTCGAAGCGCAAGGCGAGCGGACGGACTGGCCTCTCGGCCGCGAGCTGGTCATCGATCGCGCCCTGCTCGATCGCCTCGAACGGGAGACCGGCATCCGCACCCTGCCGGTTCCCAGCAGCCGCGAGCTGACCTTCGCCTCCTTCGGGTCCGAGACGGCCTGATATCCTCGCGGGCGTGTTCGCCCGCCTGCGACTGACCACCGGCGGCGAGAGCCATGGCCCGGGGCTCACCGCCGTCCTCACCGGCCTGCCCGCCGGTCTCGCCGTCGATCGCGCCCTGCTCGACCGCGAGCTGGCTCGCCGCCAGCACGGCTTCGGCCGGGGGGCACGGATGAAGATCGAGCAGGATCGGGCCGAGATCCGCGGCGGCGTGCGGGGCGGCGAGACCCTGGGCTCCCCCGTGGTGCTGTGGATCGAGAACCGGGACTACCCCGCCTGGGAGCCCATCATGAGTCCGGCCGAGGTGGACCCCCGCCGGGCCGAGCAGCGCCGCGTCAAGACCCCTCGCCCCGGCCACGCCGACCTCGCCGGGGCCCTCAAGTACCTGCGCCGGGACCCCCGCGACGTCCTCGAGCGCGCCTCCGCGCGCGAGACCGCCGCCAAAGTGGCCGCCGGGGCCTTCGCCAAGATGCTGCTCGCCGAGCTGGGGGTCGAGATCCGAAGCGGCGTGCGCTTCCTGGGGCCGATCGGCGCCGAGCGGCCGACACCGACTTGGGAAGAGCTCTCGATGGTCGATGACACTTCTCCGCTGCGGGCGATCGACCGCCACCTCGAAGGGGAGATGGTCGCCCTGGTCGAGCAGGCCAAGAAGGCCGGAGAGACCCTGGGCGGCGCGGTGACGGTGGTCGCCCACGGGGTGCCCACCGGCCTGGGCTCCCACGTCCACTGGGCCGACAAGCTCGACGGCCGGCTGGCCCAGGCGATGATGTCCGTGCCGGCCGTCAAGGCGGTCGAGATCGGCGCCGGCATCGCCGCCAGCCAGGGTTTCGGCAGCGAGGCCCACGACGCCATCGAGCGCGATGAGGACGGCAACTGGCGGCGCCCCACCAACCGCGCCGGGGGCCTCGAAGGGGGCATCACCAACGGCGAGGACGTGGTCGTGACCCTCTACAAGAAGCCGATCGCCACGCTGATCAAGGGCCTGCCCAGCGTCGACCTGGACACCGGCGACGCGGTGCTCTCGCAGTACGAGCGCTCGGACATCACCGCCCTACCCGCGGCGGGCGTGATCGCCGAGGCCGTGCTCGCCCTGGTGCTGGCCGACGCCCTGCTCGAGAAGGTCGGAGGCGACTCGCTGGCCGAGGTGAAGGCCCACCTCGAGGCCACCCGCAGCCTCCAGCGGAACTGGCCCGGCTAGCGGGTCGACGGAGCCTCCATGGACAACGCCGAGATCGCCCGCCACCTCTCGGACGCCGCAGACCTCCTGGAGATCCAGGGAGAGAACCCCTTCCGGATCCGGGCCTATCGCAACGCGGTGCACACGGTCGAGGCGGAGACCATCCCCCTGCGCCGCCGCGTGGCCGAAGGCTTCGACCTCACCCAGCTCCCCGGCATCGGCAAGGACATGGCCTCCCACATCCGCGAGATGGTCGGCACCGGCCGCCTCCTGGTGCTCGAGCAGTTGGCGCGTGAGATCCCTCTCTCGCTGCTGGACCTGATGCGCATCCAGGGGGTCGGTCCCAAGAAGGCCAAGCGGCTGTGGCAGGAGCTCGGGGTGACCGACGTGGACGGCCTCGAGGCCGCTGCCCGGGCCGGCCGCGTAGCCGAGCTCGAGGGCTTCGGGGAGAAGAGCCAGGCGAAGATCCTCGCCGGCATCGCCGAGGCGCGCCAGCACTCCGAGCGGATGCGCATCGACCAGGCCGACCGCGTGGTCCAGCCCCTGCTCGAGCACCTCGCCAGGCTCGAGGAGGTGGAACGGCTGGAGGTGGCCGGCAGCTGGCGCCGGCGCAAGGAGACCATCGGGGATCTCGACCTGCTGGCCATCGCCTCCGATCCCGGGCCGGTGATGGCGGCCTTCACCGGCTATGACGGCGTCGAGCGCATCGAAGGCGCCGGCTCCACCCGCGGCTCGGTGGTGCTCGGCTCGGGGCTGCACGTCGACCTGCGGGTGGTGCCCCGCGAGAGCTACGGCGCGGCGATGGTCTACTTCACCGGCTCGAAGGAGCACAACGTCAAGCTGCGCGGCCGGGCCGTGGACCGGGGCCTGCGGATCAACGAGTACGGCGTCTTCCGCATCCCCCCGGGGGAAGACACGGAGGACCCGCGCGACGGCGAGAGGGTGGCCGGCGAGGAGGAAGCGGACGTCTACGCCAGCGTGGGGCTGCCATGGATCCCCCCCGAGCTGCGGGAGGACCGCGGGGAGATCGCCGCCGCCGAGGCCCGCGAGCTACCCGAGCTGATCACTCTCGAAGACCTGCGGGGCGACCTGCAGATGCACTCCACGTGGTCGGACGGCAAGGCCTCGATCGACGCCATGGTCTCGACCTGCGCGGCCCGGGGCTACGAGTACCTGGCGCTCACGGACCACTCGAAGTCCCTGGCCATGACCCGGGGACTCGATGCCAAGCGCCTGCGGGAACAGTGGCGGGAGATCGAGGAGGTCCAGGCGGCCCATCCCGAGATCCGCATCCTGAAGAGCCAGGAGATCGACATCCTGGCCGACGGGCGGCTCGATCTCGAGGACGAGATGATCGATCAGCTCGACTGGGTGCTGGTGTCGATCCATTCCCGTTTCGAGCTGCCCGCCGCGGAGCAGACCGAGCGGATCCTGAAGGCCATCGCCCACCCGCGGGTGCACATCTTCGCCCATCCCACCGGGCGACTGATCAATCAGCGCAAGCCCTACGACTTCGACCTCGACGCCGTGCTCGACGCCTGCCTGGAGCACGACGTGGCCGTGGAGCTCAACGCCCACCCGGTGCGCCTGGACTTGAAGGACACGCAGCTGATGCTGGCGAGGAAGAAGGGCGTGCGGGTAGTGATCTCGACCGACGCCCATTCCACGACCGACCTCGCCCTCATGCCCTACGGCATCGAGCAAGCCCGCCGGGCCTGGCTGGAGCCGAAGCACGTGCTCAACACGTTGCCGCTGGCGCAGCTGCTCGGGGTGCTGGCCAGAAAACGGGTGTAGCGACTCACCACCGGCCGCTCGCTCCACCACCCGAGGAGCGGCCGCCGCCGTAGCTCGAGGAGCTGCCACCGCTGGAGCTGGAGGAGCTGCCACCGCTGGAGCTGGAGGAGCTCGAGGAGCTGCTTCCAGACCCGGAGTAGCTCGAAGACCGAGAGGAATCGTCTGCCCAGGAACGGTGACGGTCCTCTCTCTCGAGGGGCCGGGTCTCGTACTCGAAGGTCCGCTCGTCGTGGCAGAAGGCGCAGTGCTCGACCACACGGACCCGCCCGCCTTGCTGGTAGGTGGCCGCCGTCACCGTGGTCTCCTCACGCCCGAAGGTCCGGGCGCCACACTTCGCGCAGACCAGATAGGGAGAGAACAACTTTCGCCTCTGCCTCTTGACGCTCAGACCACAGGGCTCGCAGAAGAAGACGAGATGATTGGTGCTTCCCACTGCCTCTTCCGCCTGCTCCGCTGCCGTCAGGTGCTTGTCGTCGACGCCTTCGTCGAGTAGCTGCATCTCGAGCTTGCAGACTGGGCACTTCGGGGGCCGCTTGGGACGGATGATCAGAAGCGCCAGGCCGCCCAGAACGAACGCAAGCCACAGGGCGGACAAAGTGAGCACGGCCGTGGACGATAGCCCTCGGCGTGTCGGCGCAAGAGGTTGGGCCACAGCCGCCGGTATCGGGACCGGCGTCGGCTGCGCCTCGGGAAGTGGAGAGGCGCTGCCCAGCCCCAGGATCCTTTCGGCGCAGGCCCGAGCCCCCTCTACGATCGCCCGCCCCGGCTTTCCAGCCCGGAAGTGCGGCAGCATGACGTGCCGCATCACCTCTTCGGAGCGCCGCTGCTCGACGCCACCGGCGACCCCGTCGCCCAGCACGATCTCGGCGGCGCGGTCCTCGAGCGCCACGAAGATCAACAGCCCGTTGTCCCAGCGGCCATCTCCCACCCCCCACCGATTGAACAGGGAAACGGCGAAGTCCCGGGGCTCCCTCGCGCCGACCGTGCCGACCACCACGACGGCCAGCTCCGCGCCTCGTTCCACCTTGAGGCGATCCCCCAGCTCGTCGAGAGCCCCGAGCTGCGCCGGGTCCAGGAGGTTCACCTGATCGACCACCCAGCTGCCGGTTGGAGGAGGTGTAACTTCCTCGATCTCTACGGCCGAGAGCGCAGGGACGAGCGAGACGACCACAGTGAGGGCGGCGAGGAGGCGGTAGCACCGTGAAGCCATCGTCATCCCCTTTCTCTGGGCTGGATCCCGCTGACAATACGCAACGAGAGAACGATCATTCCGCGCACCACTCCTCACCGCCCCGGCCCCCGGCGCCGGTCTTGCTAGACTCGGCCGCCATGAGACGCGCTGCCATCGCTTTCGCCCTGCTCCTCAGCCTCCTTTCTGCCACCCTCTCCGCTCAGAACCTCGCCGACTTCGAGAAGCGCACCACGGTGCACCGCCTGGCCAACGGCTGGACCTTCATCCTGGTCGAGCGGCACACGGCGCCGGTGTTCTCCTTCGCCACCCTGGTCGACGTCGGCTCGGCCCAGGAGGTGCCCGGCATCACCGGCCTGGCTCACATGTTCGAGCACATGGCCTTCAAGGGCACCACGCGCATCGGCACCATGGACTGGGAGAAAGAGAAGGTGGCCCTGGCCAGGGAGGCGGCGGCCTACGAGGCGTGGCAGGCCGAGCGCCTGTCCCCGCAGAAGGACGCCGAAAAGCTCGCCCGCCTCGAGAAGGAGTTCCGGGCCGCCCAGGCTGAGGCCGCGAGCTTCGTGATCAAGAACGACTTCCCCAACCTCATCGAGCGGGAAGGTGGCGCCCAGCTCAACGCGTCCACCGGCGCCGACGCCACCCGCTACTTCTACTCCCTGCCGGCCAACAAGATCGAACTGTTCTGCCACCTCGAGTCCGAGCGCTTCCTGCGGCCGGTCTTGCGCGAGTTCTACCGCGAGCGGGACGTGGTGCAGGAGGAGCGGCGCATGGGGGTCGAGAACAACCCCACCGGCCGCCTGGTCAACCAGCTGATCGCCACCGCCTTCGTCGCCCACCCCTACGGCCAGCCGACCGTGGGGCACATGAGCGATCTGCAGTCCTTCACCGTGGCCGACGCCGAGCGCTTCTACCGCACCTGGTACGTGCCCTCGAGCTTCTACACGGCGGTCGTCGGCGACATCGACCCCAAGACTCTGATCCCGATGCTCGAGCGCTACTTCGGCCGCCTGCCGGCCGGAGCGCCGCCCCCGCCACTGCGCACCGTGGAGCCACCCCAGCAGGCCGAGAAGAGCATCGTGCTGCGCGACCGCGCCCAGCCGATCTACATCGAGAGCTACCACCGGCCGGCCGCGACCCATGCCGACAACGCGATCTATCAGGCGATCGACGACATCCTCTCGAACGGCCGCACCTCCCGGCTCTACCGCCGCCTGGTCCGTGACGAGCAGATCGCCGTCGACTCCGGCTCCTTCTCCGGCTGGCCGGGTGAGAAGTACCCCAACCTCTGGGCGATCTACGCGGTGGCCGCTCCGGGGGCCACCAATGCCCAGGTGCAGGCGTCCCTGCGCGCCGAGCTCGACCGGCTGCGCACGGAGGACGTCACCGCCGCCGAGCTCGCCCGCTTCAAGACCAGGGCGCGGGCCGACCTGCTGCGAGGGCTCGGCAGCAACCTCGGTCTGGCCCGTCGGCTGGTCGACTACCAGCGCCTCTTCGGCGACTGGCGGGAGCTGTTCCGGGCCCTCGGCCGCCTGGAGGCGGTCAACGCCGCCGACGTCCGCCGGGTCGCCAACGAGACGATCAAGGAGAGCAACCGCACCGTCGCCATGCTCGAAACCCAACCCTCCAGCCCCGTCACCGGCCGCTGAGCGGCAGAGCCGAGACCACCATGCCCCGTGCTTCGAGAGCCCTCGCTTCCGGCCTGCTCGCCTTTCTCCCGCTGGCCGCCCCAATACTCGCCCAGGTCGAGCGGGTCGAGGACCTGCGGTACCCGCCCCTGCCCAAGTTCGAGATCCCGGCCCCCGAGCGCCTCACTCTCGCCAACGGGCTCACCGTGCTGCTGCTCGCGGACTCCGAGCTGCCCCTGGCTCGAGCCACCGCCTACGTGGCGACCGGCACGGTCGACGACCCGCCTGGCAAAGTGGGCCTGGTGGCGATCGGCGCCGATCTGCTGCGCTCGGGCGGCGCCGGAGCCCGCTCCGCCGAGGAGCTGGACGACCTGCTCGACACCCGGGCCACGACCATCGAGGCGGCGGCACTCGAAGACGCCCTGACCGTGCGCCTCGACTGCCTCTCCGCCGATCTACCCGAGATGCTCGGGGTGTTCGCGGACGTGCTGCGCCGGCCCCGCTTCGACCAGGAGTTGCTCGAAGTGGCGAAGAACAGCCAGGCCGCCGAAGTGGCGCGGCAGAACGACTCGCCCCAGCAGATCCTCTTCCGCGAGCTCGGTGAGCTGGTCTACGGCGACGCCTCCCCTTACGCCCGGCAGCCCGGCTTCGCCTCCCTGGCCGCAGTCACCCGGGCCGATCTGGTGGGCTGGCATGCCGCGACCTTCCACCCCAACCGGATCGTCCTCGGCTTCGTCGGGGACTTCGACCGCGCCGCGTTGCTCGCCCGGCTCGACCAGGTCTTCGGCGACTGGCCACAGGGACCGAGCTGGGACCGGCACCGGGTGGACACCCTCCCCGCGCCGCCCCCCGGCCTCCACCGCGTCGCACAGGACCAGGTCAACCAATCCTTCCTCGCCATGGGCTACCTGGGGATTCGCCGCGACGACCCGGACTATTACGCCGTTGAGCTGATGAACCAGGTGCTCTCCGGCACCTTCGCCTCCCGCCTCTTCTCCAACGTGCGAACCAAGAAGGGGCTGGCCTACAGCGTCCGCGGCGAGGTCGGCGGCGAGTTCTCCTACCCCGGGTTGACCAGGTTCTGGATGTCGACCAAGGCGGCGACCACGGCGGCCGGGCTCGACGCCCTGCGCGCCGAGATCGAGGGCATGGTGACCTCGCCGCCAGGGGAAGAGGAGGTCCAGAAGGCCAAGGCCTCGATCCTCAACTCCTTCATCTTCAACTCGGACACCCGCACCAAGGTGCTCAACCAGCAGCTCGCCTTCGCCTACTACGGCTACCCGACCGACTGGCTGGAGCGTTACCAGGCCGGCATCGAGGCGGTGACCCCGGAGCAAGTCCTCGCGGCCGCGAAGAAGTACCTGCGGCCCAAAGACCTGGTGATCCTCGTGGTGGGACCCACCCAGGGCCTCGACCGCCCCCTCGAGAGCTACGGCCCGGTCACCGAGCGCGACGTGACGATCGCTCCTCCCCCCGGAGCAGCCGGCGATGGGGAGGGGCGACGGTGAAGTTGATGAAAACGATCAGCAGCACCAGACCGATCAGCACCTCGGCCATCACCAGCCAGCGCACCACCGGGCTCAGCGGCTGAATTTCGCCGAAGCTCGCGCCGGCGAGGGTGAGCAGGCTGAAGTAGTAGAAGTCGGCGAAGGTCCAGATCGGCTCACGGAAGATCTCCAGGCTCTCCACCTCGAGCCGCTCGCTCTCCCGGGCCTCCAGGTCCGCAATCTCTCGCTCGAGGCGGGCGATCTTCTCGGCGTCCCGGAGCTTGCCCTTGAGCGCCTCCTGCTGCTTCTCGAGCTCGCGCCCGTAGACCTCCAGCTGATAGCCCAGGGCGCTGGCCGTGGAACGCAGCCACGGCAGGTACTCCCGGCCCACCACCGGGAGCTCGGTGACGTTGCGCGCCACCACCTCCTCGATTTCTCGGCCGTCCTGCCGCCCGACCAGCACCACCCGCTGCACCGGCGGCGTCGAGCGTGCGGGCTTGAGCTCGGCCCGGCGCACCGCGAAGATCACCCGCGCCTCCCCCTCGCCCAGCTCGGTCGCGACGACCTTCTTGCCCCAGGGCAGGACGCCCAGAGCCTCCCGCGGCGCCTGGGAGAGCAGCCGCGGCTCACCTCGTTCCAGGGCCGCCTGCACTCGTTCCACCAGGGTCTTGCGGTCCTTCAGCTCCGAGCAGAGGCGGGCGAAAGTGTGCACCCCTTCTTCCGCCGACCGGCGTCCGGCCTCGTAGCTCGACCACTGCTGCTCCACGTAGAGCCGCCGCTGGGCCTCGAGGATCGCCGGGTTGACCAGGAACCACTCCGGATGCCGCCCCCAGACCAGCCGATAGCCGAGGGCGAAGGCAGCGGCCACCGCCAGGTAGATCAGGAAGACCAGCAGGAGCTTGAGGTTGTTCCGCCGCCAGAGCATGCGGCGCAGGGATTCCATCCGTGCTCCTTCCGTGCGTCCCGGCCGGAGTAAGATCTGGGCTCGTGATCTGCCTCATCCTACTCGCAACTGCCCGGGGAACCCACCTCCGATGAGCTTCCCTCGCCCCTTCTCGAGCTCCCGGCCTCACCCCTGGCACGGGCTCGAGCCTGGTCCGGACCCGCCCCGGCGGGTCCACGCCTGGATCGAGATCACGCCCTTCGACCTGATCAAGTACGAGGTGGACAAGGTCAGCGGCTACCTCAAGGTCGACCGCCCCCAGCGCACGTCGTCGCTGCCCCCCACCCTCTACGGCTTCGTCCCCCGCACCTATTGCGGCGAGCGGGTGGCGCGGCTGTGCCCGGGCGCCGAGGTGGGCGACGGCGATCCCCTGGACATCTGCGTGATCTCCGAGCGGCCGATCACCCGCTCCGAGGTGCTGGTGGCGGCGCGGGTGATCGGCGGCCTCCAGATGGTGGACCACGGCGAGGCCGACGACAAGATCGTCGCCGTGCTCGACAACGACCCGGTGTGGGCCGCAGTCGAGAGCATCGAGAACCTACCCGCCGCCTACCTCGATCGCCTGCGCCACTACTTCGAGACCTACAAGCTCTTACCTGGCGCGCCCCCCTCGGTGACCATCCAGACCGTCTATCCCAAGGAGCATGCCTGGGCGGTCATCGAGGCCTCCCTCGCCGACTACGCCGAAGAGGCGGCGCGGTAAGGCGGGCCTGGGGCAACAGATCTCGAGGATGCGCGCATACCGTTGCCTGCTGTCTGCTCTGCTCTTGGCGGCGGGCTGTGCCTCCACCGGCGTTCGGTCCGGCTCGGTAACGGTTCTCCCCCTCTCCCCCTACGTCGGCAAGCTGCGCAGCCTGGAGCTGACCTCGCCTCCCGGCGGCCGGCTGCTCTTCGACACCGGCGGTGGCCTGACCTTGCTGAGCCCGGACCTGGCGGCCCGGGCGGGATGTGCGCCGTACACCCGGCGCACCGGCTTGCGCATGAGCGGGGAGCGCTTCGACGTCGCCACCTGCGGCCCCGTCGGCCTGGGCTTCGGGAACTTGCGCGTCGCAGCGGAGGCCGGGGTCTTCGACCTCGCCACCCTGTTGCCGGCGGGCCTGCCCAAGGTCGATGGGCTCGCTTCCCTCCAGACCTTCGCCGGCCTCACCCTCACCATCGACCTGGCTCGCAGCCAGATCACCGTCGGGTCGCCCCCGAGCCCGGCCCTCGAGCGGCGCCTCCGGCCTCTCGGGCTTCGGGTGAGCCACAGCTTCGGCAGCGCCGGCCTCGATGTGTTTCTCCAAATCGACGGGCGTTCCGGGGCTCTGTGGTTCGAGCTCGACTCGGGCAACCTCGACGAAGTGCTGATCTCCTCGCGGCTCTTGGGCGAGCTGCCGCTCACGACGGACGAGCGGTCCGCCCTTCAGGCCGGAGCCACGGTCGAGATCCAGCTGCCGATCCGCGGCCTCGGCCCGGTCGCCGTGCGGGCGCGCCAGGCGGAGCTGATCCACGACGGCGTCCTCAACGCCGCCTTCCTCGAGCGCTACGTCGTGGTGCTCGACTTGGCGGCGGGCCGGGCGTGGGTCGACTGAGGGGCTCCGTTCAGAACCGCCAATTCTCGTTGCGCGAGCCGGAGCCGCTCGCGGGAACGGTGTAAGTGCGGTTGGCGCCGGTCTCCCAGGTCGTCGAGCCGCCCTGGCGCATGATGTACTTGTACTCGATCGTCTGGCCCTTGCTGCCGGTGAAGAAGACCGGTCCGCTCCAGGTGTCCGTGTCCACCCAGTTGAGCCTCACCGCCTTGGTCACGTCCCAGTTCCCCAGCTCGGGCTTGTTGCCCACCACGTAGAGGTCCTGCCCGGGCTGGGTGACGAAGCCGTTGACCGTGAAGTCCACCCGCACCGCCTCCCCCGCCGTACACGGCCGCGCCGCGAGCACCAGGCTCGAGCGGGCCTGCACGCCCCAGCTGGTGCCGGCGACCTTGGGCAGCAGCTGGCTGTTCCAGGCCGAGACCGCCGGGTCGAAGTAAACGTTGCCGGTGCCCTCGGCCCAGTCGGCGGTGTCCGCCACCAGCCACCAGCACTGCCCGCCGGCGAGCGAGGGCAGGTTGAAGGTCAGGTTGCCCCAGTAGGCGTTGTAGGCCACGTAGAGGTCCGGGGCGTCCGGGCTGCCACCGGTCTCGGCGCTTCCACCGTCGATCTGGAAGGCGATCGAACGCGAGGAGGAGCTCCAATCCGGCGCGCCCACGCTCGTGCCGTGCCAGCGTAGGTCGGCCAGGCCGTCGCCGTCGTGGTCCGAGCCGGACACCGGCGAGGAGCGCCGCAGCCCCGGGTGGGCCTTGCGCAGCGCCGCCAGCTTGCGGAAGAACTGATACTGCTTGGAGTTGGTGTTGAGCAAGCTCCAGTCGTACCAGCCGCAGGCGTTGTCCGCCATGTAGCCGTTGTTGTTGCCGGACTGGGTGCGGCGTAGCTCGTCGCCGCCCAAGAGCATGGGCACGCCGTGATCGATCAGCAGCTGCGTGGCGAAGTTGCGGATCTGGCGCCGGCGCAGCACCTCGTCACCACCGGAATCCCAGCTGTCGTTCGCATCGCTGCCCGAGCTCGGGTCGGCGCCCGTGGGATTGCAGGGGCCGACGCCGTTCTGCTTGGTGTTGTAGGCCACCAGGTCGGCGAGGGTGAAGCCGTCGTGAGCGGTGACGAAGTTGACGCTCTCCTCCGGCTCGGCGAAGCCGCTCCAGGTGCCGGTGATCGAGGCTCCCAGGCCGCCCACCTGGGCCGCGTCCCCCTTGCCGAAGCGGCGCACGTTGTCGCGGTAGAAGCCGTTCCACTCGCTCCAGCCCGCGGGGAATTGGCCGACGCCGTAGCCGGCGGTGTCCCAGGCCTCAGCCACCACCTTGAACGCCTTGGTCTGGGCGAGTTGGGCGACGTCGAGCAGGGTCTGGGCGTTGGCGTTGAACACCCGGCCGTCCGCGCCCTCGCGGCCGAGGGTGTAGGCGAGGTCGAAGCGGAAGCCGTCCACCCGCATCACGTCGGCCCAGTAGGTCAGGCTGTCGAGGATCAGCCGCCGCACTGCCGGCCGGCTGGCGTTGAGGTTGTTGCCGGTGCCGGTGGTCTCCCAATAGCAGCTCTTGTCGTCACCCAGGGTGTAGTAGCTGGCGTTGTCGAGGCCGCGGAAGCTCAAGTAGCGCACGGCGTTGCCGGCGCAGGCGCCACCCTCGGCGGTGTGGTTGAACACCACGTCCAGCCACACCTCGATGCCCTGGGCGTGCGCCGCCTTGACCATCTCCTTGAACTCGTTGACCTGCTGGCCGGCGGTGAGGGTGCAGTTCGCAACGTCCGTGCACAGGTACTCGCGGTTTGGGGCGAAGAACTGGGTGGTCATGTAGCCCCAGTAGTTGGTGCGGTCGGCGGCAGCGCCGCCCACCGGATCGTCAAACTGCAGGTACTCGTGCACCGGCAGCAACTCGACGGCCGTGACTCCCAGGCCCGTGAAGAAGGAGGCCCGGGCGCCGAAGCCGTCGTAGGTGCCGCGCAGGACGGCCGACAGGCTGGAGTCGTTCCTGGTGAAGCCGCGCAGGTGGACCTCGTAGGCGATCGAGTCCTTCATCGGGGTCTGGGGCTTGCTGTCGGCGCCCCAGGCGAATGCCGCGTCATCGATCACGATCGACTTCGGCATGGCTCCCGCCGAGTCGACGAAGGCGTAGGTGTTGGTGCCGCCGAGAATGGCCGTCGAGTAATGAGCCTGGCCGTCGCCGCCCACCACCCGCAGAGGCTCGCCGGTCACCGCCTTGGCGTAGGGGTCCATCAGCAACTTGTTGGGGTTGAAGCGGTTGCCGCTGCCGTCCACGTGCGACACGAAGCCGACGTTGCTGCCCGCCGTCCAGCTGGCGCTGTAGGGCCAGTTGGGACCCCAGGCGCGCAGGCCGTAGAGGGTACCGGCTCCCGCGGCGGAGACGGTGACCGTCCAGACGTGGTTGACCGTGTCGGTCTTGGTCATGGTGTGTCGGGCCGTCGGCGTCGAGGCCGTGGGGCTCGAGAACAGCCAGACCTCGATGCGGGTGGCGTTCTGAGTGAAGACGGCGAACTGCACGCCGCCCGAGACCAGAGTGGCGCCGAGCGGCGTCTGGGCCCCGGCCGGGACGGCCGAGAGCGAGAGGCAAGCGAACAGGGCAAGGAGCGGAGCCCGCAAGGAACGGGCAGAGGGGAAGGGGCACATGCAGGAGTCCTCCGGCTGGTGGGGGGCGAATGGGCGAAGAAAGGGAGGGGCCGGCCGGGCGTCTCGATCCCCGGTGCACGACTCGCTGGTCACCGCGGCACAGATCCGCTCCCGCAAAGAAGAGTGCGCATGTCGGAAGAAACGTGTCAAGCGTTTTATCGGTTTGCGCCACCCCGGCCACCGCGACATACTCCTCGAGATGCTCCGATTTCTCGCCGTTCTCGTTTCGACCCTCCTGCTCACGCCACCGCTCGCCGCCGCCGAAGGACCCTCGAGAGAGGCGAGGCTCTTCCAGCTCGAGGTCGGTGACGCCGCCCGCCGGGCCCGCCAGGCCCCGGTGGTGCTCGACGCCCTCAGCGACACCGCCACCGGCGAGCTGATCGGCCCCGGCGACCTGGCGCCCCGCCTCGCCGGGGTCTCGATCCTCTTCGTCGGCGAGAGCCACACCAACGCCGACTTCCACGCCGTCCAGCTGCGGGTGATCGAGGAGCTGGTGCGCGCCGGGCGGCCGGTGCGCATCGGCCTCGAGATGTACCCCTACACCGAGCAGCAGTGGCTGGACGCCTGGAGCGCAGGCCAGCTCACGGAAGAGGGTTTCCTCTCCCTCTCCCGCTGGTACGAGAACTGGGGCTACCCCTGGGCCTATTACCGCGAGATCCTCCTGCTCGCCCGCGACCGCGCGCTGCCGGTCTACGGCCTCAATGCCCCGCGGGAGGTGGTGGCGAGCGTGCGCAAGAAGGGGTTCAAGGACCTGACCCCCGAGGAGGCCGCCCACATCCCGACCTCGGTCGTTACCTCGAGCCCGGACCACCGCACGCTGTTCCGAGCCTTCTTCGAGGGCGACGACGACCTCCACTCCTCGATGAGCGAGGAGCAGTGGGAGGGGATGTTCGCCGCCCAGTGCACCTGGGACGCGACCATGGGTTTCCAGGCGGTCAAGGCCTTGCGCGCACGGCCGCAGGAAGGGGCGATCCTGGTGGTGCTGATCGGCTCCGGCCACGTCGCCTACGGCCTCGGCATCGAACGCCAGGCACGGCAGTGGTGGGCGCCCGCGGAGGGTCGGATGGCCTCGCTGATCCCGGTGCCCATCCGCACCGGCGAAGGAGAGACGGTGCCGACCGTCCGGGCCTCCTACGCCGACTTCCTGTGGGGAGTGCCGCCCGAGGGCGAGCCCCTCTACCCCGCCCTCGGTCTCTCGACGGTGGCCGCCGGGGAGGGCAAGGGGCGGCGCGTCGTCTTCATCGAGAAGGACTCCCCGGCCGCGGCGGCCGGCTTTGAGGAAGGCGACCAGCTGCTCACCTTCGACGGCCTGCCCCTCCCGGACAAGGAGACCTTCAACCGCCTGATGGCGGCCAAGCGCTGGGGGGACCGGGTGGTGATCACAGTGCAGCGCGGCGCCGAGACCAAGACTCTCGAAGCCTGGCTGCGGCGGACGGGGGAGTGAGGCGGAAGCCGGCACTGCGCTTCCTCTAGGGACGAAGGCGGTAGAGCTGGAGCCCGTGCCGGCCGTCGTCCGCCAGGAAGAACAAGGTGTCGCCCGAAGCGGTCAGGTAACGCGGCCGGGACGAGCGGACGCCGGGAGCGATGTCGGTTACCCTGCGGGTGCCTCCCGGCGTGCCGTCGGTCACCCACAGCTCCGCCCCATGGGTGCCGTCATCGGCGCTGAAGAACACCCGCCCCCCCACCGGGACCATCTCCAGCGGAGCGGACGAAGTGGGACCCGGTGCCACATCCGCCAACAAACGGGTACCCTCCGGAGTGCCATCGCTGACCCAGGGTTCCAACCCCTCGGTGCCTCCCTGAGCCGAGAAGAAGAGCTGGCTATCGAGCGCCGCTGTCTTGGGGGCAGCCTGCATCGTCATCTGAGCTAACCAGAACCGCCGGTCGGCTACCCGCTGCGCTGCGCCTCCCGGCTCGAAGCGGAACAACGAGACTCGTCCCGGCCCCAGACCGTCTCGGGTAGTAGCGAAGAGGAACAGGGAGTCACCCGCGGCGGCAAGTTGGACCGGCCAGCCCACCTCTGGACCGAGGCCTGGTGGGCCTAGGGCTCTCGTCCCCGCTGCTGTGCCGTCGCTCGACCAGAGCTGGACGGGTCCACCCTTCAGGGTCGTGGCGAAGACTGCCCGGCCCTGCCAGCTGACGATCTGCTCGGGCTGGAGCGAACCGTCCACGAGGATCAGGGTTCCGGGGAGAGTGCCGTCTGTCCGGACCACGGAGTAGGCCAGCTCGCCGCCGGTTGGTGGGCCGAGACGACTGAAGAAGAGCAGCTCACCAATCACCGTTTCTGCACTCGTCAGAGCCAAGCCCAGACGGACGGACGGTGCCGCCTCGGAGGCCGAGCCACCGCTCGGTCCGGTCGACCAGATGGTCGCCTCTCCACCCGCTCTGCCGATCCCGGCGATTCGGTCGTCTCGAACCAGGAGCGGAGGCTTGAGCTGGCCAGAGGGCAAGGGTAGCTCTGCACGGCGCCTGGTCCCGGCCTTCGTGCCGTCGGTCTGCCAGAGGACGGATTGGCCGGTCGAGCCGGGAGTCATGAAGAAGAGGAGCCCCGGCCACGCGGCCTCGACGTGGGCGAAGCTCGCCAACCCGAACGGGGGGACTTCGGCGGCGCGGACGGAACCACTGGAGCTCACGAACCACGTCCGATCGCTGCCGGCAGGCTGCGATTCGCTGAACAGCACGCCTCCTCGGAAGGCGATCAGCGGTGAGTCTTCTCGGCCCGGGAAGGAGGCGACGCGCAAACCGGGAGCGCTCGCGGCCCCGCAGGTGAGACAGCGCATCGCCGGGTCCGGCGGTCGAGCGGACCACAGATGCCCACCGCCGTTGGGATGGCCGGCCACGAAGAACCAGCCACCCCCGGCCACCAACAGCTCCAGCTCCCGATCCGTCCGCAGGGCCCCATGGTGAGCGAAGCGGGTCAGCGGTCGAGTCCCCTCGCTGGTCCCATTCGTCCACCAGAGTTGGGATCTGTGCTCCTCGTCCTCGGCGACGAAGGCCAGTCCATCCCCCACCGACCGGGCAACGGCGATCCCCTCCAGCCCATCGAGGTCACCGCCGAGCAAACGACGAGGCCCGGCCTGACTGCCATCCGTCTGCCACCACCGATGCCGCGTCTCCGCCGCGCCGCCATGAACCAGCACCTGCCGCCCGAGGACGAAGGCCTGGCTTCGCGAGTCGAGCCCATCGCACGGTCCCGGACAGAGGTCGGTCAGGCGAACGGGACGCATGGGGTCGGAGCTGGCCGTCCAGAGCTCGCTACCGAACTCAGGCGAGCTTGCGGAGAAAAACCAACGATCGCCGAGCGGCAGGAGAATCCCCGGATCCGAGTCCTGCAAGGCCGCGATCCGGGTGGTGCCCTGCTTCGACCCGTCCGAGCACCAGACCTCGAGCCTTCCCCGAGGTGCGCTCATTCGCCAGCAGGTCTTCGACTCTCCTTGCACCAACCCGCCCAGGTTCCACCGGCCTGGAATGGTGGTGATCGGACGCGGGGCCACGTGACCCGGACCGGTGCTCCAGAGCTCGATCTCGCTACCACGGTCCACTGCGAGGACGAACCCTCTCGGTCCAACCGCCACGCTGGTCGGCAGCGGGAGCTCCCCGAACTCCATGAGCACTCCGGTGCCCGCGGGAGTCCCGTCCGACAACATCAGGGCGTACCGCCCGCCCCTGTCGCGCACCGTCACGTAGGAACGGTGGCCAGAGCCGAAAAAGTGCACCGAAGAGGGGTCCTGAAGGTGCGGCGGGTGCCGGGTGGGAGGGAAACGACGCAACAGCCGCGTGCCTTCCGGAGTGCCATCCGTCCGATAGAGACCGAGGGCCTGGCCAGATCCGGCGGCGACCAAAAGCCCACCTTTCACCGAAGGACCGACGATCAAACTCCCCTCGCCGGGGAAGCGCAGGAGAAAGGTGCCGGAGTCCGTCCCATCGGAGCGCCAGAGCAGTCCTCGACCACCCAAAGCCGAGCCAGGCTGCCAGAAGGCAAGTCCGCCATGCTGGATCACTGCCGCGCTGCCGGGAGTCGGGTAGGAGGACGGCCCGTGCTCGGTCAGCAGGCGAGGTTGGGTTGCTCCAGCCTCGAGGCAGAGGACATCCGAGTGAATCGGGTCGCGCTGGGCGACGAAGATCAGCCCCGCCGCCACGGGTGTCAATTGACGGATCTCACCGAGCGTGGCCGGCGCCGATGGGTTCACCGGAATGCGAACCAACTCCGGCTGCCGCACGGGGGCTGATCTCCCCGCGGCCAGGGCTTCGAAGGCAGGAAACAGGAGCCAGAAGAAGGCTCGAGCGAGCCTTCTTCCTTGCGATTCAGGCTGCCGCTTGCGGGTGACCATCCTTCCTCCGCGAGGCTGGCTCGGTGGAGAGCTGATCAAAGCACAGCGTCGATAGAAGGAATACTACGGTTTCGAGCATGCTGCCGCTACCCGGCCGAGCTCAACCTGTCTGCTGGCACGGGTGATCAAGGGCAGCTGTTACCCCCGGCGAGCGGGGACCAGGAGCTACGCCGAGAGCGCCCGATCCAGGTCGGCGATCAGGTCGTCGGGGCTCTCGAGGCCCACGGAGAGCCGCACCAGGCCCTCGGTGATGCCGGTGGCCAGGCGCTGCTCCTCGGGCACGGCGGCGTGGGTCATCGACCACGGGTGGGTGATCAGGGTCTCGGCGGCGCCGAGGTTCTCGGCCAGCGAGCACACCTGGACGCTGTTCATCACTCGCACCCCCGCCTGCGCCCCTCCTTCGACCTCGAAGCACAGCAAGGCCCCGCCGCTCTTCTGCTGGCGCCGGGCGATCTCGTACTGGGGGAAGGAAGGCAGGCCGGGGTAAGCCAGCCGGGTGACCCGCGGATGGCTCTCGAGGAAGCGAGCCACGGCCAGGGCGTTGGCACAGTGCCGGTCCATGCGCAGGGGCAGGGTCTTGGCGCCCTGGAGGGTGAGCCAGGCGTGAAAAGCGGACTGGATGGTGCCGGTGGCGTTCCTGTGCCAGCGGAAGGTCTCATCGAGCTCGGCGTCGTTGGTGATCAGAGCACCACCCACGGTGGCGTTGTGGCCGTCGATGAACTTGGTGGTCGAGTGCAGCACCACGTCCGCCCCCAGCTCGAGGGGCCGCTGGAGCACCGGCGAGAGCAGGGTGTTGTCCACCACCACCAGAGCGCCTGCGGCGTGGCCCAGGCGAGCGCCGGCGGCGATGTCGGTGAGCTTCAAAGTGGGGTTGGCCGGGGTCTCGATGAACAGCAGCTTGGTCGGCCGAGAAAGAGCCCGCTCGAGGGCCGCGAGATCGGCGGTGTCGACGAACTCGCTCTCGACGCCGAAACGGGAGAGCACGTCGCGGAACAGGCGCACCGTGCCGCCGTAGAGCACGTCCGAAAGCACCGCCCGCTCGCCCCCCGAGAGCAGGCCCAGGGCCAGGGCCGTGGTGGCCGAGAGGCCGGTGCCGAAACAGCGGCAGTGGGCGGCCCCCTCGAGCGCGGCCAGCCGCCCTTCGAGGGCGGTGACCGTGGGGTTGGCGGTGCGGCTGTAGGTGTAGCCCTTGTCCTGCCCCACGGCGGCCTGGACGTAGGTGGTGGACTGGTAGATCGGGGTCAGGATGGCGCCGGTGGTGGGATCGGGGAAGGTCCCGGCGTGGAGGGCGAGGGTCTCGAGCGCCAGCTCGGGGTCGTTCGGGTTCTGCTCATCGGCCATGACAGGGGTCTCCCGGAGTGAGCCGCCAGGGTAAGGGCCACCCTGGCGGCTGTCAAGGCCGCGGCCCAACTCAGGGCAGGTCGGGCCTCTCGAGATCGTCGCCGGGGTCGTCCACGAAGACTCTGAGCACGGCGAAGTTCGCGGGATTCCCGCTCAGCAAGGCGTGGTTCGCCACCAGCAGGGACTTGCTCCGGCTGTCGAAGGCCAGGGCGGCCGGCGCGTCGAGGGCGATGTCGTCGCCCGGCGCGCTCGAGATGCGCGCCAGCTCCACCCCACCCTCGGAGAGCACCGAGATCTGGTTGCTCAGCGCCAGGGTGACGTAGAGCTTGCCCCGGGCGCCGAAGGCGAGCTGGTCCGGGATCTCGGAGGCCGTGTACTGGAAGAAGACGCCGAGGTCGCCGGCGGTCGGGGCCGGCACCAGGGGGAGGCGGTAGATCGTGCCCAGGGCCGGGTTGAAGAAGGAAGTGGAGACCGCCACGTAGAGGTGCTCGTGACCAGGGTCGACTCGCAAGCCATTGGTGCCGAAGGGGATGAAACCGCCACCCTCGAACAGGGGGCTCTGGAACCAGAGCTCCGGCGCCCCACCGCCCGGCGCGTAACGGAAGATCGTCGCCTGGAGCGAGTCCGACACGTAGGCGTAGCCGTCGCCGTCGAAGACCACGTCGTTGGGAATCGGCGGCAGGTCGAGCACCGTCGGCGAGCAGGGAGTGCCCGCCGGCACCGCCGAGCAGGCCGGCAGGTCGGGCAGCGGCGCGCCGTAGAAGCTCTGCTCGTAGAGGTCACCGTGCTTGGTGAAGCGCAGCAGGCCGAGCTGGGTGGAAAGGGCGTAGATCCGCCCCTCCGCGTCCACCGCCAGGTTCGAAAGGGCATGCTCGAAGGCCAGGGCTTCACCCGTGATCTCGATGGTCGTGATCAGTTCCGCGGTCTTGCGATCGTAGACCTGAATGGCCGAGGGGCCGGTGCCCGCGGTGCCGAAACGAGCCGGGCCCGAGACGAAGACGCGGTTGCCGTGCACCGCCACGCCCTCTGGGAAGCCCGGCACGGCCGGGACGGGAGCGAAGGTCTCGATCGCACCGAAGGCGTCGGCTCCAGCCGGGGCTGCGAGGCCGATCAGACCGAGGGTGAGGGCCAGGACGGAGGCCCAGGCCTGCCTGGACAGTCCGGAAGTCGAAAGGTCGAAGCGCATGGTTTCTCCTGCGGCCCCATTGCGGGGCGAATGGGTTCAGTCGAGAGACGTGAAGGGGGCAGCCGGGGGGTCGTTCCGGGCAGCTCTTGGATTCGGGCCGACCGGTCGAGGTTTCGTTACTGGGGTGAAGGAGCCGCTGGGAGCGACAAGCCGACCTCGAGATAGCTGGGGTGCTCGCGGTCGTGGAGCACCCGCACGCGGGCCGTGCGGGCGTCGTGGACGGACTCCCTCGCCACCTCTCCCCCGCCCTGAAAGTTGCGGCCCATGAACACCGAGCTCGGCGAGCGCAGGATCAGCCGCAGGCGGCTGCCGGGGGCGAGAGCGCGGGCCTCCCAGCCGAAGGTGAAGCTAAGCTCGAAGGGCACTCCGGGCGATATCAGCTCGGGCCTCTCGAGAGAACGGCGGTAGCGAGCCCGGCCCCAGTCCTCGTCGATCAGGATCGTCTGACCTTCCGGCGTGAGCAGATCCAGGCGCGCGGAGAAGTCGGCGTCCGGCACGTCCAACGCCAGCCAGATCGAGGCCTGGGCATCGCCCAGTAGCTCTGCCGCCGGCAGGGGCGCCGACAGGTAGGCCGCACCCTTGCCCCACAGGTCGTCCGGCGACTCGAAGCGGGTCAGCCACTCGGCGATCTCCTCCGTCTCGGCCAGGCCCGGCCGCAGGTCCCGCGGGTCGTGGACCCAGCCGTCGGCGGGCGCGCCCCGGCCGGGCTCCGGGTCCAGCCGCCCCGGCCGGCTGAGCGAGCCGGCCACGCCCTCGGAGGCAAGGTAGAGCCGGGTGCGGGCACCGGCGACCTCGGCCAGGGTGGCCGCCCCCCGCCACTCCTCCGCCCCGGCGACGTAGTAGCGCACCGGCGGCTCCAGGAAGGCCGGTAGGGGCCCACCGGACAGGGCGTGCTCGAACCAGTCGGCGAGCAGGGCCTTCATGTCGATCACGGCCGCTGGAGCGAAGGTCAAGCCCCCGACCTCGGAGCGCGGGCGCAGGGTGCCGTGGTGGTCCCAGGGGCCAATCAGCAGCCGGTGCCGCGCCACCGCGCCGGCCGCCCGCAGGTGCTCGTGGTAGTACCAGAGGGGGCCGGCGTTGGCCTCGTTGCTGGCCGTGATGGTCAGGAGCGGGATCGAGATGCGGGCGAAGTCGGCTGGCGTCGGTGTCGGTCCCGTCCAGAACGAGTCGAGGGTGGGGTGGTCGAGGAAGCGCTGGAACACCTCGGACGGCGTGCCGACGATGCGGTCGAAGTCGGCGAGGGGCCGACCCGAGATCCAGAGGTCCCGGTACTTTTCGAGCCAGAAGTCCGAGTCCGCGGCGAGGCGGGTGTTGTGGGTCTTACCGGCGGTGAGCAGGATCCACTGCATCGCGTCCGGCCCCTCGATGTTCTTCCAGCCCCACATCGGGTAGGAAGCCGAGATCGGCACCGCCGCCGCCAGGTGGGGCGGATTCTCCTTCAAGGTGCTCCACACCGCCCGGCCCGAGTAGGACTCCCCCAGCATCCCCACCTTGCCGTTCGACCAGCTCTGGCGAGCCAGCCACTCCACCAGGTCGTGGCCGTCCCGGCCGTCATTGACCCAGGGCTCGAAGCGCCCCCCGGAGCCGCCGCGCCCCCGAACGTCCACGGCTGCGAAGGCGAAGCCGCGCCGCGCGAAGTAGGAAGCCTCGGGATGGAACCAGTCCGAGCCGTAGGGGGTCATCCGGAACAGCACCGGTCGCCCTCCGGAGCGCTCTCGTGGTAGGTAGAGGGTGGCGTTCAAGTGCACGCCGTCCCGCATGGGAATCGCCACACCGAAGGCCAGGTCGTAGGCCGAGCCAGGAGGCTCGACCGGTGCCGCGAGGGCCAGGAGGAAGGCGAAGGCCGCGCCGGCTCCCATCACTCACCCATCCCGAGATGCCGCTCCAGGTACTCCACCGTCCGGGTGTAGGCATCCACCCAGTTGGCGTGGCGCAGGAAGGAGTGCACCTCGTCCGGGTAGACCACTACCTCGTGGGAGACGTTGCGCTTCCTCAGCTCCTCGACCAGCCTGACCGTCTCGATGAAGGGGACGTTGCGGTCGGCGTCGCCCGTGATCAGCAACACCGGCGAACGCCAGGAGCCGAGGTCGGCCATGGGTGAGGCCAGCCAGGCCTTCTCGAGCCGGGCGGCCGTGGCCAGGTACTCGCGGTTGAACTCGGGCGCCGGCCACTCGAGGTTCCAGTCGTGGACACCGTGAAAGTCCACCCCGCACCGGAAGAGATCCGAGGCCCGCGCCAGGGCCAGCGCCGTGAGGTAGCCGCCGTAGGAGCCGCCCCAGATGCCGAGGCGGCTGCTGTCCACGTCAGGGCGGGCGCCGAGCCAGAGGGCGGCGCCGAGCACGTCCCGAAACTCCGAGGCCCCGGCCTCGCCGATGCCCTCGGCCTCGCGGAAGTCGAGGCCGTAGCCGATGCCGCTGCGGAAGTTGATCGACAGCACCACGAACCCGCGGGAGACGAGCAGCTGGTTCAAGGCATAGGCCCGGTGGTAGTAGCCCAGGGGATGCCAGCCCGGAAGCATCTGCCGCTGCGGACCACCGTGGACAAAGATCACCGCCGGCCGGCGGCCTGGAGCGGCACGGGGCAGAAAGAGCTGCGCCGGCACCTCCTTGCCGTCGGTGGCGCGCAGGCGTACCAGCTGGGGCTCCACCAGCTCGGCCAACGGGAAACTCGCGGGGATGGCCTCGGGCCGCAACGGGAGAGCCCCGCCCCCCTCCCCCACCCGCCACAGCTGGAGGGGCCGGCGGGCGTCCGATCCGGCGTAGACCACGCCGGCGCCGCCCCCGAGGTCCAAGGGCCGGGCCTGCAGCTGGCCGTCTTCCCGAGGTGCCAGCCGTTTCGGGGCGCCCCCGGCAACTGCCACCTCCCAGAGCTCGCGGCGGTCCAGATCGCGGGCGTTGGCGCTGTAGAGCACCCGTCGGCGGTCCGCCGACAGCGAGGCATGCTCGACCTCGAAGGCACCCGGTGTCAGGTCTACGGCAGGCCCTCCCGCCACCGGCACCGCCCAGAGATGCGACCAGCCGGTGCGCTCCCAGGCGAACACCAAACGATCCCCGTCCCCCCACAGTAGCTGGGGGCTGCCGGCGAAACCCCGGAAAGCGCTCCCCGGGCCCGGCTCAGCCCGGAAGATCTCCCGGCCCCGGCCGCTCGCCGGATCGGCCACCCGGATCGACCACGGTGGGTCCTCACGGTTGGGCAGAAAGGCGTCCGGCTCGTTCGAGGTGGCGATGCGCAGCACGGCGACGTGGCGGCCGTCCGGGGACCACACCGGCTCGCTGTCCCGGTCCACCCCGGGATCGAGCCAGACGATCCGCCTGGCTTCGAGGTCGAGCACGCCGACCAAGCCGTGGGTGCCGCGGGGGTTCTCGAAGGCGAGCCGGGTGCCGTCCGGCGAGAAGCGCGGGGCGCGGACGCGGCCACTGACCTGGGCGAGCTGAGCCGGCTCGACCTTGGGGTCGAGGGCGGCGTGCCACAGCTGGCCACCTTTAAGGTAGGCCAGCCGATCTCCCTTGGGGGCGAAGACCGGGCCGCTGCCGTCGTCCACCCGCCGCGGAGCCGTCTCGCCGTCCGCCGCCACCACCCAGACCCCCTCGCGGAAGCCGTCCGGCAGAGAGGCGGGGTTGGTGCCCTCGCCGCCGGGCGAGCCCTCCGCCCCACCACGGACGAAGGCCAGGTGGCTCTTGTCCGGGGAGAAGGCCAGGCCGTGGAGGTCGATGCCGTCGTCTTCGCCATACCTCACCACCCGCCGGGGCGAGTAGGCCGGCGCGAGCGCGACCCAGAGACTGCGTGCCCCCTTCTCGACTTCCACCCACGCGACGCCGCCGCCGCCGGGTGCCGGGGTGAGGCTCACCGGAAAGGGCGCCGTGAGCAGGGCATCGAGGGTCAGCTCCGCCCGCACGGGACCGGCCAAGGCGAGGAGGGCGAGGAGGGCGAGGCCGGTTCGGCGCATGGCGACTCCGGTAGGGGGGCGCCGGCAGCGTTCAGTTCGCCGACGACGAAGGGGGCGGACCCAGGGAGGGCAGAGAGGCCACCTCGTCGAAGCTGCCGGGCTCTCTCGCCTCACAGGTCTCGAAGTCGAGCAGGCCCTGGCGCTCCCAGTCGGTGAGCTGCTCACAGACGGCGTCGTAGTCGGCGTCCGGGGCGATGTCCAGGGCGTAATAGGCCTCGGTGGCGGTCTCGTAGGTGGCGCCCAGGAGGATGAGCTGCTCGAGGGTGGGCTCTCGGTCGGCCTCGGCCAGGACGGCCTGGAAGAACACCCGCACGGTGCGATGCCCGCTGCGCCGCACCACCCGCTTGACCTGGATCTTGAGGTCGGGCCAGCTGGAGGTCGCTTCGACGATGTCGAGGAAGTTCAAGTCGTAGGCGAAGAAGGGGACGTTGAGTAGCTCATAGAGGTTATCGCCCAGGGGTTGAGCCCACAACGCCTCCCCGCTCGCCGCCCAGTGATTGGGCAGGTCGACGTAGACCGTCACCAGGTCTCGGTCGCCGCTCACTCTTCCCCTCGCCTCGAAGCTCGGAACACCGCGAAAAGCCTAACAGAGGTAAGCCCGCTTCACACCTCATCGCGGTCGAGCCACTTCTCGACCGGCACCGGCCGGTAGCCGACGAACCGGTCGAGCAAGACTTCGGGTTCCTGCTCGACGAGCAGGGCGGCCCGGTGCTCGGCGCGCACGAAGCGATGCTCGACAGCGTGCTCGAGGAAGGTCACCAGCCCCTGGTAGTAGCCGCCGACGTCGAGCAGGCCGCAGGGCTTGGCGTGGATGCCGAGCTGAGCCCAGGTGAGGACCTCGAAGAGCTCTTCGAGAGTGCCGAGGCCCCCCGGCAAGGCGATGAAGGCGTCCGAGAGGTCGGCCATCAGGGCCTTGCGCTCGTGCATCGAGGTGACGACCCGCAGGTCCGGCAGCCCACGATGGGCGACCTCTCGGCGGAGAAGCCCCTCCGGGATCACCCCGATCACGTGGCCGCCCCGCTCGAGGACGCCGTCCGCGACGGCCCTCATCAGGCCCACGCCACCGCCGCCGTAGACCAGCTCCAGGCCCCGTTCGACCAGCGCGGCTCCCAGCCGGCGGGCTCCACCGGCGTACTCGGGCCGGGCGCCCGGGCTCGAGCCGGCGAAGACGCAAACACGTCGGAAGGGAGGGTTCACTCGCCGGAGCCTACTAGCCGCCGGAAGCTCCTGAGTTGGTCCTCGGAGAGCCCGGGTCCTCGGCCCGGCGCTGAGAGACGAGCAACCAGCTGAGCGCGGCCTCGAGGGTGGGAAAGAGCCGCAGGGCGAGACCACGGTTGAAGGCCACGTTCTCGAGAAAGCTCGCCTTCTCCCGGGCCGCGTCCGAGGGTACCGCGGCGATCCGCAGGCCCCGGCCGGCCAGGACGACCGCGGCGCGCTCGCCGTACTCGAAGGTGTCCACGGTGTCAGGTAGGGAGAGCTGTTCCCGGCCGTCGATCAGCACGTGGGAGAAACCGCTCTCCCGCAGGGCCTTGAGCAAGCTCTGGAGGGTCGCCTCCAGGTCTTCACGGGTGACCACGCCCCAGGAACGGATCTCGATCAGACCCTGGTCTCGACGGACTTCTACCGACTCGGGCATCGCGTCTCCTCGCCAACCAACCAACCCAACGAAACGAGTACATCAACGAATAAGCTGTCGCGGGCAGACTCGTTGGGCAGCAGTGTAGCAGACGCGACGCCCGCTGCGAGCTAGAAGAGGCCGACGACCTCACCGTGCTCGTCGAGATCCACCTGCATGTAGGCCGGTTTCGTCCCCAGACCGGGCATCGTCCGCATCTCGCCGGCAATGGGATAGATGAAGCCGGCCCCGGCGGCCACCCTCGCCTCGCGGACGGGGAAGATGTAGTCCCGCGGCACGCCCTTCCTGGTCGGATCGTGAGAGATCGAGAGGTGAGTCTTGGCCATGCAGATGGGTAGGCCGCCGAAGCCCCGCTTCTCGTATTGGGCGATCTGTTTCTTGGCCTTGGCCTCGAACTCCACCGCCGAGGCGCCGTAGACCTCGCGGGCGAGAATCTCGATCTTCTCGGTGATCGGCAGGTCGAGGGGGTAAAGGAACTGGAAGTTGGAGGGCTTCTCGCAGGCGGCCTTGACGGCACGCGCCAAGTCCAGAGCCCCTTCCCCACCGCGTGCGAAGTGGTCGGAGAGCACGGCGTCCTCGGCGCCGGCCGCGAGCGCCGCCTGGCGCACCCGCTCCATCTCGGCCGGGCTGTCGGTGCCGAAGCGGTTGACCGCCACCACCACCGGCACGCCGAAGCGGCGGGCGATCTCGATGTGGCGCACCAGGTTGGGCAAGCCGCTCTCGAGCAGGGCGAGGTTCTCCGTGGTATAGGCCTCGGGCAGGGGCCGGCCGGCCACCACCGGCGGGCCGTCGCCGTGGGCCTTCAAGGCCCGGATGGTCGCCACCAGCACCACGGCGTTGGGGATCAGGCCGCTCGCCCGGCACTTGATGTCGAAGAACTTCTCCATCCCCATGTCCGAGGCGAAGCCGGACTCGGTGACCACGTAGTCGGCGAGCTTCAGGGCGATCTGGTCGGCGAGGATCGAGGAGTTGCCGTGGGCGATGTTGGCGAAGGGTCCGGCGTGGATGAAGGCCGGCTGGCCCTCCAGGGTCTGCATCAGGTTCGGCTGCAGGGCGTCCTTGAGCAGCACGGTCACCGCCCCGGCGACCTTCAGGTCCTCGAGGGTCAGGGGCTTGCCCTTGCGATCGGAGCCGAAGACCACCCGCCCGACCCGCGCGCGCAGATCCTGGAGGCTGGTGGCGAGAGCCAGGATGGCCATCAGCTCGGAGGCGACGCTGATGTCGAAGCCGGACTCCCGGGGCACGCCGTCGAGGCTGCCACCCAGGCCGATGATCACCTTGCGCAGGGCACGGTCGTTGACGTCCATCACCCGCGGCCAGGTGATCGAATAGGGATCGATACTGAGCCGCGGCAGGCCGATCTTCTCCAGCTCCTCGTCGCTCGAGCGGCTTTCATGGTAGAGCCGGGTGTCGATGGCTGCCGAGGCGAGGTTGTGAGCGATCGAGATGGCGTGGATGTCGCCGGTCAGGTGGAGGTTGAACTCCTCCATCGGGATCACCTGCGAGTAGCCACCTCCCGCCGCCCCGCCCTTGATGCCGAAGGTCGGTCCCATCGAGGGCTGGCGCAGGCAGACCACGACGTTCTCGCCCAGCTTGCCCAGGCCCTGGGTGAGGCCGATCGAGGTCGTGGTCTTGCCCTCGCCGAGAGGCGTGGGGGTGATCGCCGTCACGTCGATGTATTTGCCCTGGGACCGCCCGGCGAAAGCCGGGTCCTGGAGCACGGAGAGCTTGACCTTGGTCTTGACGTCGCCGAAGGGCACCAGATGCTCGGGCCCCAGGCCCAGCTGGGCGGCGATCTCGGTGATCGGGCGGGGGGTGGCGCTGCGGGAGATCTCGAGGTCAGAGGGAAAGGCGGTCTTCGCACCAGAGGACATCCACGCACCTCATGAGGAAAATGGGTTCTCGACGGTGCGCGGATCCTACACGCAGCGCTTCCGCCCCGCCAGCCACCTCAAGGGGTGGGCAAGGGTGCCCAGGAAGGTTGCCGGGCCAATGCTAGACTCAATCCTCACCACGTCGAGGAGCCTGCCATGACCCAGCTCACCGTCGCCATCGAGGAGGATGTGCTCGACAAGGCCAAGACCCGCGCCGAGCACGAAGGCACCTCGCTCAACGACCTGGTTCGGGACTACCTGACTCGCTACGCAGCGACGCCCGAGCGTGAGCGCACGGCCATCACCGAGATCCTGGAGCTGGCGAGGAAGTTCGCCGGCGCGAGCGGCGGCACTCGCCCCAGCCGGGAGGAGCTGCATGATCGCGCGGCTCTTCGTTGACTCGAACGTCCTCGTCTACGCCTTCGACGAGTCGGAACCCGCCAAGCAGCACCTGGCTCAGCGCCTGATCAGTTCACATGGCACGGAGCACAAGCTCGTCTTGAGCACCCAGGTCCTCCAAGAGTTCTACGTCAACGTCACTCGGAAGCTCAAGAGACCAGTCCCGGGGCCTGTGGCTCTCGCTGCTGTCGAGCGCTTCGCCTCTTTGCAGGTGAAGCAGATCACGCCTGCAACGGTCCTTTTGGCCATCCGGCGCCACCAGGCGGAACAGCTCGCGTTCTGGGATGCCCTCATCCTCGAAGCCGCTCTGGCCGCCCGCTGCCAACGGCTCGCGTCGGAAGACTTCCAGCACGGTCGCCGTTACGGCGACCTCGTGATCGAGAACCCTTTTCTGATCTGAATGAAACCGGCCCGCGTGGGGTCGCCGCGCGGGCCTGGGTGTTGGTCGGACGGGAGGGAACTTACGGGGTACCGGTGAGGGTGGCGCAGGCGTTGGTGGGTGTGCCGCTCCCGATCAGCTCGCCGATGGCGTTGGCGGCGCCGCGGGCCACCACGTGGCGCAGCCAGGCATCCTCTACGGTCGCACCACTCTGGCCCTGACCGTTGGTCTCGTCGGTGCGCACGGCGGTCGACTGCTCGATCTGGATGCCACCCCAATCCTCGTCACCGCCGGGATTGGGCGACAGCCGGTTGACGACGTTGTTGGGCGAGTCGCCCTCGTGATCGTCCGGCGGCGTGTAGGCGGCACTGTTCGCCACCGTGATGTCGCCGCCCGTGTCGCGATGGATCCGGAAACCGATCTCCGTGCGGCTGCCCCGCGCCGCCTCGGCGGCGTCCTGGATGCGCAGGGCCACCAGGCAACGGTCCTCGACATTGGCCTGCCCGCCCAGGATCACGCCCAGGTTCGACGAATCGTCGTAGCCGTGCAGGGCGAGCACGTAGCGGAACGGCACACCAGGGGCGAAATCCGCTCGGTCGAACAACGCCTCGAGACCGGGGAAGGAGTTCTCGTAGAGGGCCGTGGCCGTGATGTGCCAGCGCTCGCGGGTCTGACTGCGACTCCAGGCGCCGCGGGCCTCCCACAGGCTGCCCTCGACCGACCAGTCGTTCGCCAGCGTGTCGAGCACGGTGGGAATCTGATCGCTCGTCTTCACCTCGATGGCACCGCCGTGCGGCACCAGCAGGGCGAAGTCGTCCTCGCCCGCGGGAGCGACGATGGCGTTCTCGACGAAAGTGTTGCCGCCGTTGACGGTCGGCTCGCAGAAGATCTGGTTGGCCACGGTGCTGCCGTTCGCGGTCAGCGTGCTGATCGACACCGGCGTCCAATAGACCCGGGCGCTGACGCCCGTGATGTCTCCCGCGGTGTTGATCTTGGTGACATCGACCTCGACCGGCGCCGTGATGTCCTTGAACAGTTTGAACTGACCGCTGTTCTTGTCACTCGAGCTGGTGCTGCGGTAGACGCGGATGCGATCGGCGGAGTCGGTGAAGATGCCCGACACAGTGAAGATGGCCGTGCTCTGGCGGGCATCGATCGTGGGGGACTCGATCACAACGCGCAGCTGCGGATTGATCTCTCCGCCTTGAGTGAACTGGAGGAAGCCACCGGGATCGGAAGGGCGGATGCCGAGCTGCTGGGCGAGCGAGGACGAGATGTGCATGGTCTCGCGGCGCGCCTCGGGGTCGGAGACGGCGGTCATCAGGCCGACGCCGACGTTGCTGACGCCGCCGGCGCAGCTCTGCGCAGACGCGGCGGGTCCGAGAAACAGGTAGGCGGCCAGGCCGGCCGCCAAGAAGAGTGCTTTGGTCCGGTGAAGCGAAGGCATGATCGATCTCCTCGTTGAAGGGCTCGTGAGCAATGTCCTGCAACGAGGGATACGTCACGCCCGGCGAAACCCGCCACCGGCAGCGGTCGGTCGATCGATCAGCGGAAGATGGTCAGCGACAGAGGGTAGCTCCACACCTCGCCGTCGTTGGCCTTGACCGCGCCGATGATCGGGTAGATCAGGCCCAGGGCGAGGAGCAGGAACAGGAACGGCAAACCGATCAGGACGATCGAAAGGACGCCGAAGAACAGCAGGTAGATCAGGGACGAGATCACCCAGTTGGCGACCACCTTGCCGTGGGCGTCGAGACCGGGGAGCTGGTCCTTCTTCAGCTGCCAGATCAGGATCGGGGCGACCAGGCCGACGATCGGCACGACGTAGCCAGCCAGGGTGGAGAGATGCAGGAACATCGCCCACTGGCGCTTCTCCTGCTCGAGCATCGTGGCGTCCATGGCGTCCTCCCGCCGGCCACCAGTGGCCGGCACATCCCTACCTACGCAGCATCCGCCATCCTGTTCCAGTCCCCCTCATGAACCCTGGGGTCGCCAGCTCTGGAGCACCCGCATGTAGTGCACCCGCTCGAAGTGCCGGGGGTCCGGGCAGCGCTCGAGGCTCATCGCCCCGCGCATCTCCTCCACCGACTCGTAGCCATGCTCCTCGAGCCAGCGGGCGACCTCGTCGCGCAGCCGGCCGAGGTGGCCCGGGCCGTGCTGGAGCAGGGCCGAGACCAGCTGCACGGCATGGGCGCCGCAGAGCAGGGCCTTGACCACGTCCTCGGCGGTGTGGACTCCGCCCGAGCAGGCCAGGCTGGCCCGCTGACGGCCCGAGAGGATCGCCAGCCAGCGCAGGCGCAGCAGCAGCTCCGAACGATCGGAGAGCCGGAGGCTGGTGGTCACCTCCAGGGCCTCGACGTCGATGTCGGCCTGGTAGAAGCGATTGAACAGCACCAGCCCGTCGGCACCGGCTTCGTCGAGCTCGCCGGCGAAGTGGGCCAGAGCGGTGTAGAAGGGGGAGAGCTTCACCGCCACCGGGATCATCAGCGCCTCGGTCAGCGCCGAGACCATCGCCAGGGCGCTGCCCTCGATGCGCTCGGCGTTGTCCTCGCGACCCGTCGCGAGCTGATAGACGTTGAGCTCCAGGGCGTCCGCCCCGGCCTCCTCCATCATCCGCGCGTAGGCCAGCCAGCCGCCCAGCGAGGTGCCGTTGAGCGAGGCGATCAGGGGCACCGACACCGCCGCCTTCACCCGCTGGAGGTGCTCCAGATGCTCGTCGGGCCCGAGCGCCATGCCACTGGGCAGCGGCAGGTAGGACGACGCCTCCGGCGAGGAGTAGGCCGGCTGGTCGAAGGCGTGGGAGGTGGCGAGCTGCTCCTGCTCGATCTGCTCCTCGAACAGGGAGCGCAGCACGATGGCGGCTGCCCCGGCATCCTCCAGGCGGCGGGCCGAGTCCAGGCTGTCGGCGAGCGGCGAGGCCCCGGCGAGCAGGGGGTGGGCGAGCTCGAGACCGAGATAGCGGGTCGAAAGATCCATGGCAGGCGCCTCCTCGGGGTCCACCCCGGGATCAGGACCCGGCGGCCGGCGGCGTGCCCCCCGGCCTCGGGAGGGTCAGATGGGAGAGCTGCTCGTAGAGGGCGACCCGGCGCGTGGCCTCCTGCTGGGCCAGGGCCGCGAGCCGGCGGAAGCGCTCCGGGTCCCGCTTCTCGACCATGCGGAAGCGGGCCTCGTTCTGGGTGTAGCTCGCCACCGGCGCCCGTCCCCCGGCAGCGTCGAGGCGCAGGGGCGGCTCCCCCGCCGCCACCCGCCGCGGGTCGAAGCGGAACAGGGGCCAGAGGCCGGCGTCGACCGCCAGCTTCTGCTGGTTGCAGCCGAACTCCAGGTCATAGCCGTGGGCGATGCAGTGGCTGTAGGCGATCACCAGCGACGGCCCGGGGTAGGACTCCGCCTCGAGCAGGGCCTCGACGGTCTGGTTGATCCGCGCGCCGAAGGCGATGCGCGCCACGTAGACGTGGCCGTAGCTCATCGCCAGCAGGCCGAGGTCCTTCTTGCCCACCTCCTTGCCGGCGGTGGCGAACTTGGCGGCAGCCCCCAGGGGAGTGGCCTTGGACTGCTGGCCGCCGGTGTTGGAGTAGACCTCGGTGTCGAGCACCAGCACGTTGACGTCGCGATGCTGGGAGAGCACGTGGTCGAGGCCGCCGAAGCCGATGTCGTAGGCCCAGCCGTCGCCGCCCACCAGCCAGATGCTCTTCTTGACCAGGGCCTCGGCCACGGCCTCCAGGCGTCCCGCCGCCGGCGAGGCGAGGCGGGCGAGGTGGCCCCGCAGCTCGGCCACCCTCTCCCGCTGCGCGGCGATGCCGCCCTCGCTCGCCTGCTCGGCCGCCAGCAGGCCGGTGACCAGGGTCTCCGGCAGCTCACCCCCGAGCTCCATCACGAGGTGCTCGGCGAGGCGGCGGTGGTGGTCCAGAGCCAGGCGGTAGCCGAAGCCGAACTCGGCGTTGTCCTCGAAGAGGGAGTTCGACCACGCCGGACCCCGGCCCTCGGCATTGACAGTGTAGGGCGTGGTTGGCAAGTTGCCGCCGTAGATCGACGAGCAGCCGGTGGCGTTGGCGATCAACAGCCGGTCCCCGAAGAGCTGGGTGAGCAGCTTGACGTAAGGCGTCTCGCCACAGCCGGCGCAGGCGCCGGAATACTCGAACAGGGGCTCGAGCAGTTGCGAGCCCTTGGCATCGAGGCGGCCGACGCGGTCGCGGTCGAGCTCCGGCAGGCCGAGGAAGAACTGATACTTCTCCCGCTCGGCCTCGCGGTGCTCGTCGAGGGCCGCCATGTTGATCGCTTTGAGGCGCGGGTGGGTGCGGTTCTTGGCCGGGCAGATGGTGACGCAGAGGTGGCAGCCGGTGCAGTCCTCGGGGGCCACCTGGAGGGTGTAGAGCATCCCCCCGTGGTCGCTGCCGCGGGTGGCAACGCCGACAAAGCCCTCCGGCGCCCCGGCGCCGTACTCCGCGGGGTAGACCTTGGGGCGGATCGCTGCATGAGGGCAGACCAGAGCGCACTGGTTGCACTGGATGCACACCTCGGGGTCCCACAGGGGGATTTCGTGGGCGATGGCCCGCTTCTCCCACTTCGCCGTCGCCGTCGGCCAGGTGCCGTCCACCGGAAAAGCCGAGACCGGCAGCAGATCCCCCTTGCCGGCCATCATCAGGGCGGTCACCCGCTGCACGAAGTCGGGGGCCGTCGCCGGCACGATGGGCGGGCGGACGCGGGTGGCGAGGGCCGCCGCCGGCACCACCACCTCGTGCAGGTGGGCCAGGGTCTGCTCCACCGCCGCGAAGTTCTGCTCGATCACCACCCGACCCCGTTTGGCGTAGGTCTTCTCGATCGCCTTCTTGATGTGACCGATCGCCTCCTCCCGGGGCAGCACCCCGGAAAGGGCGAAGAAGCAGGTCTGCATGATCGCGTTGATGCGCCCGCCGAGGCCGACCTGGCGCGCCACCCGCTCGGCGTCGATGACGAAGAGGCGCAGCCCCTTGCCGACGATCTCACCCTGCACTTCTCGCGGCAGCCGGTCCCAGACCTCCTCGGGGCCCGCCGGCGTGTTGAGCAGGAAAGTGCCACCCGGGACCGCCAGCTCGACCATCTCGAAGCGGTCGAGGAACTCCGGCTGGTGGCAGGCCACGAAGTCGGCCCGCCGGATCAGGTGGCTGGAGCGGATCGGCCGCGGCCCGAACCGTAGATGGGAGACGGTGACCGCCCCGGCCTTCTTCGAGTCGTAGACGAAGTAGCCCTGGGCGAAGAGGTCGGTCTCCTCACCGATGATCTTGATGGTGTTCTTGTTGGCGCCCACGGTGCCATCCGAGCCGAGGCCGAAGAAGACCGAGCGCACCACCTCCGGAGCCTCGAGGTCGAAGTCCTCCTCCCAGGGCAGAGAGGAGTGGGTCACGTCGTCGATGATGCCCAAGGTGAAGTGGCGCCGGGGCCTCGCCGCCCCGAGCTCGCGGAAGACCGAGCGCACCATGCCGGGAGTGAATTCTTTCGAGGACAGCCCGTAGCGGCCGGCGACCACCCGCGGCGGGTGAGCGAAGGGGGACTGGCCTTCCTGCTGGGCTTCGGCCAAAGCGGCGACCACGTCGAGGAAAAGGGGGTCGCCGGGGGCCCCGGGCTCCTTGGTGCGGTCCAGCACGGCGATCGATCTGACGGTTCGCGGCAGGGCCGCGAGCAGGGCGTTGCCGTCGAAGGGCCGGTAGAGCCGCACCTTCACCAGCCCGACCCTCTCACCCTGCTGCTCCAGCCATTCGACGGTCTCGTGGGCGGTCTCGGCCCCCGAGCCCATCATCACGATCACCCGCTCCGCCTGGGGATGTCCCACGTAGTCGAAGAGGCGGTAGAAACGGCCGGTGGTGGCGGCGAAGTGGGCCATGGCCCGCTCGAGGATGCGCGGGCACTCGAGGTAGAAGCGGTTGGCAGCCTCGCGGGCCTGGAAGAAGGTATCCGGGTTCTGGGCCGCGCCGCGCAGCACCGGCCGGTCGGGGGACAGGGCCCGCTCGCGGTGAGCGCGGATCAGCTCGTCGGGGAGCAGGGAGAGCAGATCCTGGTCGGACAGCTCCTCGATCTTCGCCACCTCGTGGGAGGTGCGGAAGCCGTCGAAGAAGTGCAGGAAGGGCACCCGCGAGACCAGGGTGGCGGCGTGGGCCAGGGCGGCGAAGTCGTGGGCCTCCTGCACCGAGCCTGAAGCGAGCAGGGCGAAGCCGGTCTGGCGCACGGCCATCACGTCCGAGTGGTCGCCGAAGATCGACAGCGCGTGGGTGGCCAGGGTGCGGGCCGCCACGTGCAGCACGAAGGGGTTGAGCTCGCCGGCGATCTTGTAGAGGTTGGGGATCATCAGCAGCAGGCCCTGCGAGGCCGTGAAGGTGGTGGTCAAGGCCCCGGTCTGGAGGGCGCCGTGGACGGTGCCGGCGGCGCCCGCCTCGCTTTGCATCTCGACCACCTCGGGCACGATGCCCCAGAGGTTGGTGCGGCCCTCGGCCGACCAGGCGTCAGCCAGCTCACCCATGGCCGAGGCCGGGGTGATCGGGTAGACGGCGATGACCTCGTTGGCCCGGTGGGCCACCGAGGCCACCGCCTCGTTGCCGTCGACGGTGATGGTGCGGCGTGCGCTCATCGTGGAAACCCTCGACAACCTTTTTACCCCGGTGACCCCCGGCGGCCCCCGCCTGGGAGGGTGGGCCGGGGGACCACCTTCGGAGAGGTTGCCCGACCAGCCCTGCGGCCTCACCATGGGCCTGCGGGAGGGAGATGGCCATGGAGCTACGACGGATCATCAAGGACCGCGCGCAGCACGCCGTCCGCCCCAACCTGCCGGACTACCGGCGCGGCCGGGCCGACTTCTCCTGGGCGCGGGCCCGGCGGGCCCTCGAAGGTCTGCCCGGGGGCGGCCTCAACATCGCCCACGAGGCGGTCACCCGCCACGCCCGGGGCGCTCGCCGGGACCACGTCGCCCTAGCCGTGGTGGGGCGTGGTGGGGAGGTAGCCAACCTCTCCTACGGTGAGTTGGAGGTGGCCAGCAACCGCTTCGCCCACGTGCTCGCGGGCCTGGGCCTGCGGCCGGGCGAGCGGGTCTTCACCCTCCTCGCCCGGGTGCCGGAGCTGTACTTCGCGGCCCTCGGCACCTGGAAGACGAGGGCGATCTTCTGCCCCCTCTTCCCGGCCTTCGGCCCGGAGCCCATCCGCCAGCGTCTGGCCCTGGGCGGGGCGCGGGTGCTGGTGACCACCCCCGAGCTCTACCGCAAGAAGGTCGCCGACTTGCGCACCGGGCTGCCCCAGCTCGAGCACGTGCTGCTGACCGGCCCCGAGCTCGACGGCCGGCTGGCCGCGGCCCCGGAGCACTTCGAGATCCCCGCCACCGAGGCGGAGGATCCCGCCATCCTCCACTTCACCAGCGGCACCACCGGCCGGCCCAAGGGGGCCCTGCACGTACACGGGGCCGTGGTCGCCCACCACGCCACCGCCGCCGCGGTGCTCGACCTCCATCCCGAGGACGTGTTCTGGTGCACGGCGGACCCGGGTTGGGTCACCGGCACCTCCTACGGCATCGTGGCCCCCCTGACCCACGGCGTCACCAGCGTCATCGACGCCGGAGACTTCGACGCCGAGCGCTGGTACGGCATCCTCGAGAGCCAGCGGGTGACGGTGTGGTACACCGCGCCGACGGCGATCCGGGTGCTGATGAAGGTCGGCGCCGAGCTGCCCCGGCGCTTCGACCTCTCCGGGCTGCGCCACGTCGCGAGCGTCGGTGAGCCCCTCAACCCCGAGGCGGTGATCTGGGGCCAAGACGCCCTGGGCCTGCCGATCCACGACAATTGGTGGCAGACCGAGACCGGGGCGATCATGATCGCCAACCTCCCTTGCCTGGACATCAAGCCCGGCTCCATGGGCCGGCCGGTGCCGGGCGTGGAGGCCGGCATCGTCGCGCGGCAGGAGGACGGCTCGGTCCTCGAGCTAGCCCAGCCCGAGGCCCTGGGGGAGTTGGCCCTGCGCCCGGGCTGGCCGTCGATGTTCCGGGCCTACCTGGGTGAGGAGGAGCGCTACCGCAAGTGCTTCGCCGGCGGCTGGTACCTCACGGGAGACCTCGCCCGGCGTGACGAAGAGGGCTACTTCTGGTTCGTCGGCCGGGCCGACGACGTGATCAAGACCTCCGGCCACCTGATCGGCCCCTTCGAGGTCGAGAGCGTGCTGATGGAGCACCCGGCGGTGGCCGAGGCCGGCGTCATCGGCAAGCCGGACCCGATGGCCGGCGAGCTGATCAAAGCCTTCGTCTCGTTGAAAGGGGGCTTCTCCCCCGGCGAGGAGCTGCGCCTCTCCCTGCTCGGCCACGCTCGCAAGCGGCTGGGAGCCGCCCTGGCGCCCAAGGAGATCGAGATCGTCCCCGCCCTGCCCCGCACCCGGAGCGGCAAGATCCTGCGCCGCCTGCTCAAAGCCCGCGAGCTGGGGCTGCCCGAGGGCGACCTCTCCACCCTGGAGGTACCGGCATGAGCGAAGGGCATCCGAATCCCCATGGCGAGCTACCCGATCGCGAGCACGCCCGCCACCTGCTCGGCCAGATGCTGCGCATCCGCCACTTCGAGGAGAAGTGCGCCGAGCTCTACACCGCCGAGAAGATCCGCGGCTTCCTCCACCTCTACATCGGCGAGGAGGCGGTGGCGGTGGGGGTGATGCAGGCCCTCGGGCCCGAGGACGCCGTGGTCGCCACCTACCGGGAGCACGGCCACGCCCTCGCCCGCGGCGTGGCGATGAGCGCCGTGATGGCCGAGATGTACGGCAAGCAGGAGGGCTGCAGCCGGGGCCGGGGCGGCTCCATGCACCTCTTCGACCTCGCCAGTCGCTTCTACGGCGGCAACGCCATCGTCGGCGGCGGCCTGCCGCTCGCCGTGGGCCTGGCCCTGGCGGACAAGATGCTCGGCCGCGAGCAGGTCACCGCCTGCTTCTTCGGCGAGGGAGCCGTGGCCGAGGGGGAGTTCCACGAGTCGATGAACCTGGCCGCCCTGTGGAACCTGCCGGTGCTCTTCTGCTGCGAGAACAACCGCTACGCCATGGGCACGGCCCTGGCCCTCTCCGAGTCGCAAACCGACCTGGCCTTGAAGGCCGCGAGCTACCAGATGCCGGCCTGGACGGTCGACGGCATGGACGTACTGGCGGTGGAGAAAGCCGCCCGCCGGGCCGCGGAGGCGATCCGCGCCGGCGGTGGGCCTCATTTCCTGGAGCTCGCCACCTACCGCTTCCGTGCCCACTCGATGTTCGATCCGCAGCTCTACCGGGACAAGGCCGAGGTCGAGGCCTGGAAGCAGAAGGGGCCGATCGTCACCCTCCAGCACCGGCTCGAGGGGGCCGGGCTGCTGGCCGCCGAAGACCTCGCCGCCATCGAGGCGGCGGTGGCCCAAGAGGTGGCGGCGGCGGTCGCCTTCGCCGAGGCCGGCACCTGGGAGCCCCTCGAAGAGCTCGGCCGCTTCGTCTACCGCGAGGAGGGGCTGCGATGAGCACCTACCGGGACGCCGTGCGCGAGGCCCTGCGCGAGGCCCTGACGGCCAATCCCCGAGTCTTCCTGATGGGCGAGGACGTCGGCCATTACGGTGGCTGCTACGCGGTCTCACGCGGCTTGCTCGAGGAGTTCGGGCCGGAGCGCATCCGCGACACGCCGCTCTCCGAGTCCGCCTTCGTGGGCGCCGGCATCGGCGCGGCCCTGGGCGGCATGCGGCCGATCGTCGAAGTGATGACGGTCAACTTCAGCCTGCTCGCCCTCGACCAGATCCTGAACAACGCCGCCACCCTGCTCCACATGTCGGGGGGGCAGCTGAACGTGCCGCTGGTGATCCGCATGGCGACCGGCGCCGGCCGCCAGCTGGCGGCCCAGCACTCGCACAGCCTGGAGGGCTTCTACGCCCACATCCCGGGCCTGCGGGTGGTGGCTCCCGCCACCCTTGAAGACGCCCGCGGCATGCTTGGCACCGCCCTGACCAAGCCGGACCCGGTGGTGATCTTCGAGCACGTGATGCTCTACAACCTCGAAGGCGAGCTGCCGGCCGGGGCCGGCGCCGTGGACCTCGACCGGGCCGCCGTGCGCCGGGCCGGGCGGGATTTGACCCTGGTGACCTACGGCGGCTGCCTGCCCAAAGTGCTCGAGGCGGCGACCCGCCTGGCCGAGGGGGGCGTCGAGGCCGAGGTGATCGACCTGCGCACCCTGCGGCCCCTGGACACCGCCACGGTGCTCGACTCGGTGCGCCGCACCCGCCGCGCCCTGGTGGTGGACGAAGGCTGGCGCAGCGTCGGCCTGGCCGCCGAGGTGGCGGCGCGCATCCAGGAAGGCGCCTTCTACCAGCTGGACGCCCCGGTCGCCCGCCTCACCAGTGCCGAGGTGCCCATTCCCTACCCCCGGCACCTCGAGCAGGCCGCCCTGCCCCAGGTGCCGGGCATCGTCGACGCCGCCCGCGCCCTGCTCTCCGGGGGAGGTTGAGGAGCCATGCTCGAGTTCCGCATGCCTTCCCTCGGGGCCGACATGGAGGCCGGCACCCTCACCCGCTGGCTGGTCAAGCCCGGGGACCGCGTCGAACGCGGCGACATCGTGGCCGTGGTCGAGACCGAGAAGAGCGACATCGACGTCGAGATCTGGGAGGGCGGGGTGATCGAGAACCTGTTGGTGGGGCCGGGTGAGAGGGTGCCGGTGGGCACCCTGCTGGCTACCCTGCGGCCGTTGACACCGGCTGCGGCGCCACCACCTGCACCACCCCCTCAAGCTTCCCCGGCGCCGGCCCCGCAGGCTGCGGAACCGGCTGCCCCGAAAACTCCTCCCCAACCTGCCCCACCCACGGCACCACCGAGCACCGCCGCGCCGCCCGCCCGGGCGACGCCTGCCGGTCCGACGCCGGCCTCCTCCCCCGCTGCCCGCGCGCGGGCCGCCGAGCTGGGGGTGGATCTCACCACCCTCAGCGGCAGCGGTCCGGGGGGCGCGGTGCTGCTCTCGGACGTGGAGCGAGCCGCGGCAGGAGCCCCCACCGCCGCCCCGTCGGCTCCCCCGCCAGCACTCCTCAGCCCAGCGCTCCCCGAGCCTTCCCCGCGCGACCGGGCGGCGAGCATGCGGCGGGCGATCGGCGCCGCCATGGCCCGCTCCAAGCGGGAGATCCCCCACTACTACCTGGCGGCCGAGGTCGACCTCTCCCGGGCTCTCGGCTGGCTCACCGCCGAGAACGCCCGCCGCCCCATCGAGCAGCGCCTATTGCCTGCCGTGCTGCTGCTCAAGGCCACGTCCCTGGCCGTAGCAAAAGTGCCGGAGCTCAACGGCTTCTGGGAGAACGACGCCTTCCGGCCGGGAGCCGGCGTGCACCTCGGCGTGGCGATCTCGATCCGCGGCGGCGGCCTGATCGCCCCCGCCCTCCACGACGCCGACACCAAGAGCCTCTCCGAGCTGATGGCCGGGCTCACCGACCTGGTGCAGCGGGCCCGGGCCGGGTCCCTGCGCAGCTCCGAGATGTCGGACCCCACGATCACCGTCACCAACCTGGGTGACCAAGGGGTCGAGGCGGTCTACGGCGTGATCTACCCGCCGCAGGTCGCCCTGGTCGGCTTCGGCCGCATCCGCGAGCGCCCCTGGGCCGAGGACGGCCGGGTGAGCGCGCGGCCGACCGTCACCGCCACCCTGGCCGCCGACCACCGGGCGAGCGACGGCCACCGGGGGGCGATCTTCTTGACCACCCTGGCCGCAGTGCTCCAGGAGCCAGAGAAGCTATGAGCCCCGATGCCATCCGTGACGCCTTGTTCGCCTGCTTGGGCCAGATCGCCCCCGAGGCCGAAGCCTCGGAGATCGACCCCGGCCGCAGCCTGCGCGAGCAGCTCGACCTCGACTCGATGGACTTCCTGCGCTTCGCCGTCGCCGTGCACGGCCGGCTGGGCGTGGAGATCCCCGAAGCCGATTACCCCCGCCTCGCCACCCTCGAGAGCGCCATCGCCTACCTCGGGGAGAAAGTGGGGCGGTGAAGAGCGAGAAGGAGGTAGCCATGAGCAACGGAACCCAGTCCGCGGGCCGGACGCCGGTGACCGGCGAGCCGGTGGACGTCACCGAGGCCCAGGCCAAGGCGGCGAGAGAGAAGGCCACCCGCGAGGCCGCGAAGAAGGTGCGGGAAGCCGTCGAGGCGATCGGCGATGCGGTAGCTGGAACGATCGCCCCGCCCGGCACCCCCAGCCTGCGCGGCGCGCGGCGGGGCGGGGGTTAGGATCGAACCGCACGGCGCGGAGCGGAGTCCGGCGGAGGGCGGACCCACGGGTCCGCCCCTACGACCAGAGAGGGGGGATTCGGTGAACGGAGATGCCGGCGAGTCCACCGCCGTCTTCCGCGCCCGCGGCCTGACCAAGGTCTACCGCATGGGCGAGGTCGAGGTGCCGGCCCTGCTCGAGGTCGACCTCGACCTCTACCGCGGCGAGCTGGTGGTCCTGCTGGGCCCCTCGGGCAGCGGCAAATCCACCCTCTTGAACATCCTCGGCGGCCTCGACGCCCCCACCTCCGGAACCGTCTTCTTCCTCGACCACGAGCTGGTGGGGGCGGACGCCGACGAGCTCACCCTCTATCGCCGGGAGCACGTCGGCTTCGTCTTCCAGTTCTACAACCTGATCCCCTCCCTCACCGCCCGCGAGAACGTCGAGCTGGTCACCACCATCGCCGCCTCGCCCATGGACCCGGTCGAGGCCCTCTCCCTGGTCGGTCTCGCCGAGCGCCTCGACCACTTCCCCGCTCAGCTCTCGGGCGGCGAGCAGCAGCGGGTGGCGATCGCCCGCGCCGTGGCCAAACGCCCCGACGTGCTGCTCTGCGACGAGCCCACCGGCGCCCTCGACTTCGAGACCGGCAAGCTGGTGCTCGAGGTGCTGGACCGCGTCAACCGCGAGCTGGGCACCACCACGGCGGTGATCACCCACAACGTCAGCATCGCCGGCATGGCCGACCGGGTGATCCGCATGAGGAGCGGCCGCATCACCGAGGTCACCGAGAACGCCACCCGCGCAGCCCCGGCCGAGCTGGAGTGGTGAGCCCAGATGCCCCCCCTCGACCGCAAGCTGCTGCGCGACCTGGTCCACCTGAAGAGCCAGATGGCCGCCGTGGCCCTGGTGGTGGCCTGCGGCATCGCCCTCTTCGTAGCCCTGCGCAGCATGCACGGCTACCTCGCCACCACCCAGCAGCGCTACTACCAGGAGTACCGCTTCGCCGACCTCTTCGCCTCGTTCCGGCAGGCGCCCCTCGGCATCGCCCAGCGCGCCTCAGCCTTGCCGGGTGTGGCGGCGGTCGAGGCCCGTATCGTCCAGGAGGTGCTGCTCGACCTGCCCGGCCTGGCCGAGCCCGCCACCGGACGGCTGGTCTCGATCCCCGAGCGGGGCCAGCCGGCGGTCAACGCCCTGCACCTGCGCCGGGGCCGCTGGATCGCCCCCGGCGGCCGCGACGAGGTGCTGATCAGCGAGGCTTTCTCGCGCGCCAACCGCCTCGAGCCGGGCTCCACCTTCGGCGCCGTGATCCACGGCCGCTGGCAGACGCTGCGGGTGGTGGGCGTCGCCCTGTCGCCCGAGTACGTCTACGAGATCCGCGGTGCCGGCGACCTCTTCCCGGACAACCGCCGCTTCGGCGTGCTCTGGATGGGCCGTGAGGCCCTGGCCGCCGCCTTCGACCTCGAAGGCAGCTGCAACGACCTCGCCCTCGCCCTCGCTCCGGGAGCCCGTCCGCTCTCGGTGATCGAGGGTCTCGATCGCCTGCTCGCCCCGTGGGGCGGCCTGGGGGCCTACGGCCGGGAGGACCACGTCTCCCACCGCTTCGTCAGCGACGAGATCGCCGAGACCCGGGTCACCAGCGTGCTGATCCCCGGGATCTTCCTCGGCGTCACGGCTTTCCTGCTGCACATCGTGCTGCTGCGGCTGGTGGCCACCCAGCGCGACCAGATCGCCGTGCTCAAGGCGTTCGGCTACACCGACGGGGCGGTCGGCGGGCACTACCTCAAGATGGCCCTGGTGCCGGTGGTGGCCGGCTCGGCCGTGGGCTGCGGCCTGGGCTTGTGGTTCGCCGTGGGCCTGGCCGGCATCTATGCCCGCTTCTACCAGTTCCCCATCCTGCGCTACGAGCCCGATCCCTGGGTCCTGTTCTGGGCCCTCGCCATCGGCGGCGGCTCGGCCCTGGTGGGGGCCCTGGCGGCGGTGCGGCGGGCCCTGCGCCTACCGCCCGCCGAGGCCATGCGGCCGGAGGCCCCGGCCCGCTTTCGCGCCGGCCTCGCCGAGCGCCTGGGCTTGATGCGCCGGCTACCCCCGGCCGGGCGCATGGTGCTGCGCAACCTCGAGCGGCACCCGGTCAAGGCCTTCCTCTCCGCCTTCGGCCTCGCCCTTGCCGTGGCCATCCTGGTCTCCGGCCGCTTCACCTTCGACGCCGTGGAGTTCATGGAGGAGCTGCAGTTCGAGGTCATCGAGCGGGAGGACGTCAACGTGGTCTTCGCCACCCTGCGGCCCCGGGCGGTGGTCCATCACCTCGCCCGCCTGCCGGGGGTGCTGCGCGTCGAGCCCTACCGGGTGGTGCCCGCCCGGCTGGTGGTCGGCCCCCGCGAGGAGCGCGCCGCCCTGCTCGGCCTCGAGCTGGAGAGCCAGCTGCACCGCATCGTGGACCGCCGCTTCGCCGTCCATCGCCCGCCGCCGGGCGGCCTGCTCTTGTCGAAGAAGATGGCCGAGATGCTCGACGTGCGCCCGGGGGAGACCCTCACCGTCGAGGTGCTGGAAGGAGCCCGGCCCCACCGGGAGCTCAGGGTCTCAGGCCTAGTCGACGAGCTGATCGGCGTCGCCGCCTACCTGGAGCTCGCCGACCTCAACCGGGTGATGCGCGAGGGCCGGGCGGTCTCCGGAGCCTACCTGGCGGTGGACTCCCGCCACGCCCACGACCTCTACCAGAGCCTGAAGGGTTTGCCGGCGGTGACCTCGGTGGCGGTGCGCCAGGCCGCCCGCGAGGGCTTCCGCAAGACCGTGGCGGAGAGCTTCCGGCTGTCGATCGTGATGCTGATCGTCTTCGGCTCGGTGATCGCCTTCGGCATGGTCTACAACAGCGCGCGGATCTCGCTCTCCGAGCGGGGCCGCGAGCTCGCCAGCTTGCGCATCCTGGGCTTCTCCCGCGGCGAGGTCGCCGTCATCCTGCTCGGCGAGCAGGCCGTGCTCACCGCCCTCGCCCTGCCCCTCGGACTCCTGCTCGGCTGGGGGCTCGCGGCCCTCATCGTGCTGCGCTTCGAGTCCGAGATGTTCCGCATCCCCCTGGTGATCAGCACCTTCACCTACGCTTTCGCCCTGGTGGTGGTCGGCCTGGCGGCCCTGCTCTCGGCCGCGGCCGTGCGCCATCGCCTCGACCACCTGGACCTGGTTGCCGTGCTCAAGACCCGGGAGTGATCCGATGAAGCCGCTGCCCCGTCGCCTGCTCTTCCTCGGCCTGCCAGCCGCCCTGGTGGTGATGGTCGTCCTCGCCCTGCGCCCCGAGCCGGTGAGGGTCGAGACCGCCCCGGTCCGCCGGGGCCCCCTCGCGGTGTCCGTAGACGAGGAGGGGGAGACCCGCATCCACCACCGCTACGTGATCTCGGCACCGGTCGCCGGCACCTTGAAGCGCATCGCCCTCCACGAGGGGGACGAGGTGGCCGCCGGCCAGGTGGTGGCCGAGCTCGACCCCCTGCCTCTCGACGCCCGCAGCCGGCGCGAGGCAGAGGCTCGCCTGGCCGCGGCCCGCGCCGCCCGCCGCGAGGCCGAGGCGGGCATCGCGACGGCGAAGGCCGCCCACGACGAGGCGGCCCGCACCCTCGAGCGGCTCGGCCGCCTGGCCGCCGAGGGCGTCGCCGCCAAGGACGACCTGGACCGCGCCGAGACCGCCGCCCGCCAGGGGGCGAGCGAGCTCGAGGCCGCCCGCTTTCGGGCCGAGGCCGCGCGCTACGACGTGGAGTCGGCCCGCGCCGCCCTGCTCGAGGCGGCGGCCGGCGGGGTGATCCCCCTGCGCTCGCCGGTCGCCGGCCGGGTTCTCGAGGTCTGCGAGGAGTGCGAACGGGTGGTGGCGGCGGGGGCCTCCCTGGTCGAGGTGGGCGATCCCGCCGAGCTGGAGGTGGTGGTGGACGTGCTCTCGAGCGACGCCGTGAGCATCCCCCTGGGAGCGCCCATGCAGCTCTCCTCCGGCGGCCTGGGCGCCACGCCCCTGGCCGGGCGGGTGCGGCGGGTGGAGCCCTCGGGCTTCACCAAGGTCTCGCCCCTGGGGGTAGAAGAACAGCGGGTGAACGTGATCGGGGACTTCGTGGATCCGCCGGCCGGACTGGGGGACCGCTACCGCATCGAGGCCAAGATCGTGCTCTGGCAGGCCGAGGACGTGCTCAAGGTGCCGGCCGGAGCCCTGTTCCGCGCCGGGGAAGGCTGGGCCGTGTTCACCATCGAGAACGGCCGCGCCCGGCAGAGGGCCGTCACCCTCGGCCACCGCAACCCCGACGAAGCCGAGTTGCTGGCAGGCTTACGCGAGGGCGAAGAGGTCATCGTCCACCCGAGAGATCGGGTGGCCGATGGCGGGCGGGTGGAGGTGCGGTAGGCCCTCACCCCCTCAGTCCCCCTCTCCCGACCCACCCACCACTCCCTCCCGGGAGAGGGGGAGGCCGGAGAGGATCCCCTCTGAACCCCTGTCCCGGAAGGCTGGAGGGGGCGGGCTGGGAGAGGGGCTGGGCCGAGGGCCGAGGCCGGGGGAAGCACCCTGCCCCGGTGCGCGTATACCGCCCGGTGATAGCCTCCACCGATCAACCCGCGCTCCCCCGTTCTCCTCCGCCCACCGGGAGGCCTCTCGTGAACAATTCGCCTTCGCAGCAGGTCTTCGCCCTCGAGCGCCCGCACTCGAGCCTGTGGACCTACTACCTCCTGCGTTCCCTGCTGTTCGGCCCGCTGGTGTTCTTCGCGGCCATCCCTCTCTACTTCCGGTACCACACCCTGCGCTTCCGCTTCGACGAGCAGGGCATCGCCATGCGCTGGGGGATCCTGTTCCGCCGGGAGATCAACCTCACCTACGCTCGCATTCAGGACATCCACCTGACCAGCAACCTGGTCGAGCGCTGGCTGGGCCTGGCGAAGATCCAGATCCAGACCGCCAGCGGCAGCGCCAAGGCCGAGATGACCATCGAGGGCTTGAAGGAGTACGAGCTGGTGCGGGACTTCCTCTACTCCAAGATGCGCGGGGTGAAGGAAGGCACCGTGGAGCGCCCCCGGCCAGCCCTGGAGAGCGCGGCGCCGGCCGCCGAGGCCGGCGAAGCGGACGGCGACCTGGCCGCGGCCCTCTACGAGGTGGCGGCGGAGCTCAAGGCCCTGCGCGCGGCGATCGAGCGGCAGGGGGAAGGAGGCCGGGCGTGAAGGAGCGGCTGAAGCAGTGGCTGATCCGGGTGCTCAAGGTGCCGCCGGCCCCTCACCCGCCGGAGAACGAAGGCACGCCGCGGGTGTTCCGCGCCGCCCGGCGCTACTACCACTACCGGCTGGTGGTGTGGTTGCTCGGCCAGGTGGGCGGCCTGTTCGGCCTCGGCTTCGGCGTCGGCTTCCTCGCCGTGCTGGAGCTGCCGTGGATCGTGGACGTCTTCGAGGCGATCGCCATCGCCGGCTTCGTGGCGCAGATCCCGGCGAGCTTCCTGCTCGTGACCTTCGACTGGGAGATGCGCTGGTACGTGGTGACCGACCGCTCGGTGCGCATCCGTGAGGGGATGATGCGGGTGAGCGAAAAGACCATGAGCTTCGCCAACATCCAGAACCTGGCCATCCGCCAGGGTCCCCTCCAGCGCCTCTTCGGCATCAGCGACCTCGAAGTCCGCACCGCCGGTGGTGGCGGCGCCAGCTCCGAGGCCCACGGCCACAAGCACGAGCTGGGCGAAGACCTCCACCTCGGCTACTTCCGCGGCATCGACAACGCCGAGGAGATCCGCGACGCCATCCTCACCCACCTGCGCAAGCACAAGGATGCAGGGCTGGGGGATCCGGACCAGGCGCACCTGGCCCCCGAGCCCGTCGGGGCGAAAAGCACGGCGACCGAAGCAGCCCACCAAGCCGCTGCGGCCCTGCTTAAGGAAGCCAGGGCCTTGCGGGCCGCCTGGCCGGGCTAGATGCAGCTCCCTCCGCCCGCGCCGCTCAGGTCAAGATCTTGGCCACGGCCGTGGGATGGAAGTCCCAACCCAGGAAACCGGCGAGGCCGAGGAACACGCCGCCAATCGCGAACACCAGGGCGAGCCCGACGAGCCACTTCTTGCGGGTGAGGGCGCTGACGCCCAGGAGGGCGATGGCGATGCTCAGGCCGGCCTCGGCGATGTCGAACTGATCGTCATGGATGCCCAGGCGGTCGTACTCCGCCTCCGCGGCCTCCGCCTGCTGCCGGATCTCATCCTTCTCGGACTCGTACCTCTTGGCCTTCTCCGTGTAGACCGCGATCTGCTGGGTGAGCAGCGCCGCCGCCTCGGGGGACCCGGCCCCGCCGGTGACCTGGCTCTGGATGGTCAGCTGATCGAGCACGCTCTCGGCGAGGTTCTGCTTCATGCTCTTCGCCTGGTAATAGGCCCAGGAGTCCACGGCCTTCGATTGCTGCTGGGACATGCTCTGGACGATGTTCCCATCCTTGATGTTGCAGAGCGCCATGAAGGTGGCGATCAGCGCCACCAACAGCGCGATCACCGAGTTGAGAGAGGATCCGGAGTCCTCGGAGTTGTCCACGGCTTCGGAAACGGCGTCGCTCAGGTCGCTCACCGGGCGGTCCTTTTCTCGCCGCACAGGGCGGCGGCAGAACGTTGGGGATGGGGTGCTCCGGCGGGGAGACTAGGGCAACGGGGCCTGGGCGGTCAACCGCGCTGGCGGCCCGATAGGCTACCGCGCCCGTAGCCAGGCGGCGACGGTCGGGAGACCGGGTTGCTGCGGTCTCGAGGTCGTCGCGCGGGACCTGGCCGGAGGCGCCCTGGAGGTTGCCGAAGGCGTCAAAGGCGTGGGTCCGGGCGAGCAGACCCGTGCGGCTCCCGGGGGTCGGTGGTGACGCGAGCCTCGATGAAGCGGGAAACGCCGTCGTGGCGGAACCAGGAGCCGCCCATCTCCACGATACTGCCGGAACAGTTGGCGAGCGAGCTGAGGGCGCTCGCCGATCGCCACGGCCACCTCCCCGGCAGGTTGCTCATCTCTCAGACGGATGGCCGTTCGGACTGGAAGGCTGTGGGAGACGGTCCAGCACACGAACCTGAACAGTGCTTGTTGTTTCATCCCAGTAGAGGCGGTGCCCGTTGGCTGCGTACCAGGTATTGAGCCGGTCCAGGTCTCGAGACGTCTCAGCCGTCGGGAACCACCCGAGAGTCTCACCTTCGCCATGGACCTCGATGCCAGTTAGCGCCTGGAAGAACTGGCAGGCATCGCCGAACTCGCGTTCCTCGTAGCGGCCGGTAAGGCTGCGCTCCAAAACGTCCAACCCTCGCGCCCACTCTTCAAGAGCGCGGTCCTCCGGCGCCTGCTGACTCTGGCCCTGCGCTGGCGAGAATCTCGCCCCTGATCCTTCTTGTTCGCTTGGCGAGCAACCCAAGGAGAGGGTCAGCGCGAGAGTAGCTCGAACGATGATTGGACACGCCTTGAGGAGCATTCTCATGGCTTGCCCCCATCCTTCTCCTTGATGAGGTTTCCGTTGGCGAACCTGAACGTCACGCTGACCATCGTACCGTTGCGGATGTGGGTGCCGGTCCTCCTGGCCGATCAGGATTGCCAGGTCCACGTAGTTGTACCGCGTAGCCGTCTCGAGCTTGCCCAGGCGCTTGTTGGTGCCCTGGTTGGCGGCACCGTAGGTGAGCACCTTGAGCGGGCGGCTGGTGGTGGCGCCGGTCACCTCGTTGACCTCGATGAGACGTTCGGCGTCATCGTAGACGAACTCCAGCTCGGCCGTGGCTCCTTGGAGTGGTGAAGTTGCGCACCGGAGAAAACCGAATCGCCAGAATCTGCCTCGCGCTGCCCGGGCCTCACGTGCCAGATTCATCCTTTGCTGCTGTCTGAAGTCCCTTCCGAGACCCGCGGTGAGTCGTTCGCTCCTTTGTGGCAGGACTCTCACGTTCGAGGTTGCGGTAGGCTGAGCGAACGAGGTGCCGAAGAGGCTTTCGCAGCTCCTTCTGGTGGAAATCGATGTGGAAGAAAGCGCCAATCTCTAGTTCGGCCAGGAGCTGCGTCACGCGCTCGGCATCTACTCCGAAAGCAGCGTCTAGCTCCATGGCGAGGCGCTGAACTTCTTCTGCCGCCTCGACGATCCCCTCGAGGTGGTAGGCTAACTCACCCAGATCACCGCAGGTACGCAGTCGCTCAAGTCTCATAGCTCTAAGACCACTCCCGCTTGCTCAGCCAGTTCATCGATGAGCTTTAGTGTTGCGTCACGCAGCTTCCCGGGAAGCCGCTTAGTCAGTCGAGCAGCTCTTTCAAGCACAGCCTTGATCTCCGTCTTATGATGTTCACCGTCTGGGTCGTTCTCTGGCCCACCGGCTGCCTGGATCTTTCCGAATTCCAGCGTTGCACGGTTGATCAAGCCGTTGATGACGTTGAGGTTGTGCTTGGTGTTCTGAGTCGCGATGAAGCCCAGCAGCGCCTCAAAGCCGCCCCTGACGGTATCATCGACGCCCGGGATCTTCCTGACTAGAGTACCGATTTCATAACCCGCGGCACCTGCGCCGACCACTGCCGCTCCTGGTCCCAGGCTGGCCAGACCTGCGGTCGCAGCTCGCCTACTTCCTGCGGTCACGATCGTTCTGCCGAGGGTGGCCGATGCAGCTTCCTGCCCATTGGGGTCGATGAAACCGACCGGATTGTTGCGGACGTACGAGAACCAGTTCCACGATTGGGGCTGCTTGAGGTAGTTGAGGAATCGGTCTCGGTCGTCTTCGTCCCCAAACTGGAGGTCCAAGAACCGATACTCATCGGGGGACAGAAACCGCCCCAAGACCGGGCTACAGAACCGCGCATGCATGTAGTCCAGGTCATCGCCCGTGCTGTTGGGGTCACCGAGGTCCCGCTCGTGCCCGGTGAACTTCATCCTCTCGCTGTCCTGGAACGGCGAGGTAGCCTCTTCACCGAAGGGGAAGTAGGTGTGGAACTCGGTGGTGGCGCCGTTGTGGTCGGTGAGCAGGCGGGGGGTGCCGAGGTGGTCGGTGTGGAGGGCTCGGCTGGTGCCGGAGCCGGCGGACCAGAGGGGCTTGTCGCCGCGATAGAGGTAGTCCTTCTCGACCTGCCAGAGGTGGCCGGCACCGGTCTCGGTGTAGATGCGCTGCACCTGGCTGCCGGCGCCGCGCAGGGTCCAGCGGTTGTAGAGCTCGCCGCCGAGCTTCTTCTCGAGCACCCGCTCACCGTCGGCGTCGTAGACGTAGACCCAATCCTCAGTGCCGGCGGTGGTGCGCCACATCGAGCCCAGGGCATCGTAACGGTAGGTCGTGGAGAGCCAGGTGGTGAGGTTGCCGCGGTTGTCGTAGCCGGCGCTGGTGAGGCGGTTGTTGGTCTTGGAGGTCGGAGTGGCGTGGCCGGAGGCGCCGGAGATGCCCTGGAGGTTGCCGAAGGCGTCGAAGCTGTAGGTCTGGGCCAAGAGGCCGCCGCTGCTCCACGGGTCGGTCGTCACGTGGGCCTCAACCAGGCGAGAGACGCCGTCGTAGTGGAACCAGGAGCCACCCATCTCGGTGATGTTGCCGGCACCGTCGTAGCGGTAGTCCCCGGAGGTCCAGAGGGTGGCACCGATGCCGTCCTTGACCTCGATCTTGCCGGGTCGAGAGGGACCGGTGGGGTCGAGGCTCCAGGTCTCCAAGAGACCAGACGGGAAGGCGATCTGCGAAAGCTGGCCGGTGGGATGGTACGAGAAGGTCCAGGCGTCGCTGTCTGGAGAGGCCTCGCTGTAGGCGAAGGCGATCGTGTCGAGACCGGTGAGCAGGCCGTAGGAGTAGGTCAGGTCCACCTCGCGGGTGGTGGTCATGCCCGGTCGCGTGTCGCAGCCAACGCAGCGAGGATGGAAGGACTCGACGACCTCGCCCAGGGTGTTCCAGCTCTGGCTCGCCACGAAGCGGGTCTGGGCCACGTCGTCGATGAACAGGTCCAGCCAGTGAGCGCTGGGGCGCCCTCCCAGGCCGGCGTAGGTGTAGGTCTCCACCACCTGGTACTCGTGCCAGTCCTCCTGCCCGATCAGGGTCGCCAGGTCCACGTAGTTGTACCGC
>DASUEU010000083.1:0-7625 GCA_036274895.1 Thermoanaerobaculia bacterium
AACGGTAGATCTCCCCGAAGAACCCTTCGCTCGAAGCCTGGCGATCCTCCCCCGTGCCCTGGCTGTAGAACGTCCAGGCGAACACCCGCTCCGCCCCCCGCCAACCCTCCCGCTCCAGGTTCGCCAGCCAATGCTTCACCAAAGCCGTCTTCCCCACGCCCCCCCAGGCCACCACCGAGAGCACGTGAACGGCCGGGTTCTCCCAGGCGGCGTCGAGTTGGGCGAGGTCGGCCTCGCGGCCGAAGAAGTGCTCTCCGGTTTGCGGGAGGTTGAGGGAGATGAGTTGGGAAGTAGGGGTCGCTGCTGGTTGGTTCTTTGAAGGTCGCGGAACGAGATCCCCAACCGGCGGCGCCGTCACCTCGGGCTGGCCCGTCAGGTGGCGATGGAGCCGGACATAGCCCTCCTCGCTGGCCACCTCGAACCAACCGAAGGTCTTGAGGAAGAAGGGGACGTGGGCGGAGTCGGACGGCTCGAAGATCACCGCGAAGAACTTCGTGTTGTGGAGGGCGTTGTCGTACAGCTCCTGGCTGATGATGGCGCCTTCCCAGCGCACCCCGAGCCCTTTCCCAGGCACTTCGCGCCCGCGCCGCCTCCGTTCGTAGGTCTCGGTGGCCACGACCAGCACGACGTCGGCGGCCTCGATCTCATCCTCCATCCACAGCTGCCAGCCCTTGGGCGGCACGCCTACGTACTGGTCGAGCTGGGTGGGGACGCCATCGTTGCGGAGCCGGTCGGCGAGAGCGAGAACGCGGTCGCCATGAGCCGGGTTGCCCGGCTCGTGGGCATAGCTGACGAAGACCGTCGGCACCTTCGACATGCGGTGTGATCTCCGGCCGCGAGTCTACCGCCTTCTCTCGCTGGGACGATTCCGAAGGGGCGAAAGTGCGTGAGCCGACCCCCTCACCCCGTCCCTCTCCCCCTGGCGGGGGAGAGGGGGCCGGAAGGGGCGAAGGTGTGGGGGGGAGCTGGGTTACGGCTGGCGCCTAACCCAGCCTACGAACTGGCCCTTTGGAGTGCGGCGACGCGTCGCCGCTTTTCCGGCGCCGGTGAAGGAGGAGGGCGGACACGCCGGCCGCCTCGTCTGCGTTCCCCCAGAGAGGCACCGTCCACCGCGCCAGTCCGAGAGGGTGGCGCCGGCCCATCCCGTCGGGTCCGGCCGGACCACTCATCGGGAGGTTGTGCTTTTGCTCCAGCGGTGAAGAATGCAGTCGTATTGTGCCGAATCAAAGGACGAAAATGCCATGACAATGAGCACGGCGACCCCCTTCACCGGAACTCCAGCCTCCAGTCCTCCACCAGAACCCCCCGCGCCCGACGCCGTCTGCTTCACCGCCGGCTTGAAGGGTGCTCCCTTCGCCGCCGGCGTGATCCACGCCTACCTGGCTGCCGATCGGCCCGCTCCCCGGGTGGCAGCTGGGATCTCCATGGGAGCCCTGTCGGCCGCGGCCCTCCAGCGCTGCTACATCGAGCTCGCGGGAAGGGAGGAGGAGGATCAGCTTGGTACCGCTGAGAGAAAGTCGGGTGCCGACCGCGAGGTGAGGCGCTGGTCCTGGTACCGGCGCTACCTCGACGCCCTGACGGACACACCCTTCGATGTCTTGTGGCGGGCGCTGCCGGACCCCATCGACCTCTTCGCCGACCGCCCACCGGTCCAGGATCTGTCCTGTCCACCGCCGTTGCGCGGCGACGAGGCTCGCGCGCGGCGGAAGTACTTCCTGCTGATCAAGCTGGGCCGCTGGCTGGCCGGTCTGCCGGTCAGCGTGTCGTCCCTGGCCCGGTTGGCGGTGTCCCGCGTGCGCCAGAAGGAGCGCTTCGGCGGCAGCGCCCTCAGCCGTGGTGTGGGCTTGGTGTGGGCCGCGGGCAAGGTGGCCTTCGGCATGGTCTGGCACCTGGCCCGGTCCCCTCAGTGGGTGCGCGAACGGCCCTTCCGGCACGAGCAGGTCGCCACCCTCCGGCTGGTGAGCCGCTGGATCCATCCCCTCTTCGGCTGGGGGCCGTGGCTGGCGAGCGTGGCCCTGGGGCTGGGCACTGGAGCCCTGGCTCTGGCCGGGTTGCTGCTCCTGATGCGCCTCGCCCCGCTCGAGGGCCTGCCCGCCGCCGAGCTGGCATTTCGCACCGCCCTTCGGGGAGCCCTGCCCTGGTGGACCCTGGGCGTTGGCGGAGGGCTCCTGGTCGGCAGTCTGCTGGCACTGGGCTGGTTCGTCAGCCGCAAGGGCAGCCTCTTCCGCTACCTCGAGATCGAGCGCGGCCTGCTCTCGGACTACCACCTGCACCGGCGCCTGCACGAGCTCTTCGCCGTCGAGGGAGGCGTGGACGAGCCGGCGATCGAAGCCGAGCCGACCCGTTTGCTGATCGTCGCCGCTCCCCTCCAGCCGGTCGGTCAGAGTCCGGGCGAGCCCCTGGTTGGCCAGCAGCTGTGGGCCGGGCGGGGAGCCCGGCTGATCGATGCCCTGCGGGCCGCCCTGGCCGTTCCCGGCGTCTTCCCGCCGATCCACCTCGAGGGAAAGGAGATCGACGAGTGGGTCAACGTCGCCCACGGCTCGCCCAAGCCGGCCCGGCTCGACCTGGTGGATGGTTCCGCCGTGAGAAGCAACCCGCTTCCGGCCCTGTGCAGCTACCTGGCGCTCGACAAGCACCATCCGATCGGCTGCCAGCTCGAGAGCGTGCCGGGCGAACCTCGGGTGCACCTGATCTACAGCGTGCCGATTGAGCCGGCAGCAAGACCCCAGCGCTCGGAGAGCCTCGACATCGTCGAGGTCATGCGGCTCAGCCTCGAGCTCGCCCACCGCCGCGACAGCCAGATGGAGTGCACCGAAGCCAACTTCTTGAGCCAGGTGGAGCACGATCTCTTCGGAGCGCGGGAGGCGGGTTCCCGGGACGGGTTGCTGCGTCTGTTCGTCGACGAGATCGCGCCGGCGGAGGACCTAGGCTTCGGCAATGTGCTGGCGCCGAGCCGGGAGGAGATCCTCACCATCGCCGCCGCCGGCTGCCGGCGGACCCTCGAGTCGCTGTACCGCGCGCAGGTCGAGGGCCACCTCGAGGCCATGGCCCGGGCCGGAGCTTCCGGCCAGCGGCTCCTGCGCGGAGCGCCCTGTCATCACCTGCTCTCCAGGCTCGCTCCCCGGCGGCTGGGTTGGATCGAGAAGGAATCGCCGGGCCTCGCCGAGGTCTGCCGGCACTGCACCCGCAGGCTGCGCGCCTCGCCTCCCGAGAGCGCGGAGCACACTCCTTCCTACGGCCTGGTGGATCCTCGGCGAAGTTCCGGCGCCGAGCCAGTGGAGGGCGGCCGGCTGGTGGATGACTTTCCCCACCTCACGGGCGCCGCACCGCGCATTGTCTTCCTCGCCAGCGGCGGGGTCTTCCGGGGTGCCACCCACATCGGCGTGCTGGCGGCGCTGTGCTCGGCGGACATCCGCCCCGATCTGATCGTGGGCGCCTCGGTGGGCGCCCTGATCGGCGGCGCGCTGGGAGCGATCTCGGTGCTCGAGGGCCCGGCCGCCCACCGGCAACTGGCCGAGCTGGTCGGGACCTTCCTCGCCGTCGACGAGAAGGTCTCCCTGACGCGCACCCTCAAGAACGCCGCACGGCAGCTCGGCGTGAGAGGGCAGCGGATCCGCCTCTCTCCGGCCCAGTTCAGCCGCATGATCCGCCGCGGCACCCGCGCGGACGTCGGCTACGCCGCGGCAGGGGCGCCGCCGGCGCTGATCGACGCCATCTCCGAGCTGACCCTGCTGCCCTCGAGGCAGACCCGCAACATCGCCGCCGAGTTCATCGCCGGCCACGCCACGGAGGCGGCCCGGCTCTTCTTCTCCGAGCTTCAGAAGGAGACCCTGCGGCGGCTCGAGATCCAGTACGAGGTGATGGGGACCTCACTCCTGGCCCAGGCTGCCCGCAAGCTCTTGGGTGGCGAGGAGGGCATCGACCTCGGCGCGGCTCAACCCTTCCACCTCGACTCCTGCCGGGTCTCCTTCTTCTGCACAGCCTCACGGCTCGACACGCGGCAGTCCTTCCTCCTGGGCCGGGACTTCCCGCCCGGATGCACCCACTACGACTTCCTCGAAGCCGTGCTCAGCTCGGCCGCCTTCCCCGCGGTCTTCTCGCCACGGCGAGAGTCGGCGGTGTTCCCAGGTCGGGGACGGACCGACGTTCTGTTCTCGGACGGCGGCATGTTCGACAACCTGCCGTTCTATCCGGCCATCGAAGTGCTGGAGGACGTGCAGGCGTCCTACCGCAAGAGCCCGGCCTGCGAGCCTCCGCTCGAGTTTCTGGAGCAGCGTTACCGGCAACCCGTGCTCTTCATCGCTGCCGCCCTGGACGCCACCCGGCCCACGGGCACGGAAGGCGATTGCTCACACCTGCTCGCCATCCATCACCGGGCTGGGCAGCTGAAGAAGAACCTCAAGATCCGCTGGTACGAGAGGGTCTTCGAGCTGGTGGGGCAGCAGCTGAGGGGGTTCCACAAACAGCCGGGGCCGCGCTCGACCGGGGCAGACTCGGCCTTCGTCGACAAGATCGTGCACGGTGGCGTGCTCAAGATCATCCCCTCCGATCCCGATCACCTGAACCCCACCTTCGCTTTCTGCGCCTCGACCGGCCTCTCCCGCGAGCGGGTCCAGCTGGCCATCGCGGACGGCTGTTTCCAGACCTTCCGGGCCCTGGCTGACGCCCAGGAGCACGCCACCATTGCCCTGGGTCAGAAACCCTCGTTCCGGGACGAGGAGTGGAAGCCCACCGTGGTGGATCACAGCATCCAGGCGCTGCTCGATCACAAGAGGCTGCCCGAGCTGCGCCGAGAGGCCCCCCCGGGCAAGCTGGAGCCCCCCGAGTGCCCCTTCTTCACGCGCTGGGGCAAGGCATTCTCCTGCCCGTTCCACCTCGCCGCCAACGAGCAGCCGAAGCTATCTGGCGTGAGAGAGGTGTACCAGGTGTGCGTGCGGGACCCGGCGCATCGAAGGGAGGCCCCGAAGCGCGCGTAGGGGCGGCCCCTCGGTCCCCCTCTCCCGACCCGCGGGTCCTCACCCCCTCGGTCCCCTTCTCCCGGCCCGCCCGACCTCCACGCCCGGGAGAGGGGGAGGCCGGAGGGGAGGTAACGGCCCCGTTGTCACCCCGAGCGAAGCCGAGGGGTCTCCCATGCGGCGGTGCGGAGGGGGTGGATTCCTCTCGTTCCCACGCTCTGCGTGGGAACGCAAATCCGGGCGCTCCGCGCCCTCCGGAGATGTCGCCGAGGCGAAGAGGCCGCAGAGCGGCCAGACCGGGGTTCCCACGCAGAGCGTGGGAACCAGCTCGGAAGCGGGAATCCATCCCCTTCGGACCCCTCTCCCGTGTGGCCGGAGTGGGCGGGCTCCCTTCGGCGAGATCAGGGCAAGGTCTGAGGCGCAGGGGTGAGGGGTCTTACCCGACCCGCCCCGCCAACCACCGCACCTCCCGCTCGCGGCGGCCGTAGCCGCAAGCGGTCACCAGCTCGCGGGCGCGGGCGAGGTGGGTGCGGGCGGTGGCGGGGTCGTCCTGCTGGAGGTGGAGGCGGGTCCACTCGAGGTGGGCGTCCGCCTCGTGCAGGCGCATACCGCCCCGCTCGGCGATCTCCAGGGCCTCCCCCAGGTCCACGGCGGCGGCGGCCAGGTTGCCGGCGAGGCGGTGGAAGGCGGCGCGGGCGAGGAGGCCCCACGGTAGGCTGTGCTCAGTGCCCGCCTGCCGCAGTCCCTCGACGGCCCGGTCCAGGTGCTCGGCGGCCGGGCCGAAGTCCGGGGCCGCGGGTGCCGTCAGCGCCAGGCCGAGGTGGGCTCGGCCGAGGGAGAGGTGGTCGAGGGCGATGTCCAGGAGGGGGTCACTTGCCAGACGCCAAGCGAAGAACTGCTCCGCCCGCCCCCGCACCTCCTCGCACGCCGCGCGGTAGCGGGCGCGATCGCCGCCGCGCTTTCCGGTCCGTCGTAGGGGCGCACGGCCGTGCGCCCCTACCCCGGAGGCATCGGCGGGGCCCTGAATCTCCGCCAACCCCGCCCCATCCCCTGGCTCCGCCTGGCTCAGCAGCAAATCGCAGTATTGATAGCCCCGGAGCGAGTACAGCCGCGGGTACTCCTTCTGCCAATCCGCCTGCATCCCTTCCGCCTCGCGGAACAGGGCCACGCTCTCCTCCCAGCGCCCCGCCCCGTGCAGGGCATCGGCCAGGGTGGTGCGGTTGACCGTCCGCATGAAGGCATCCTCGCTGCGGTCCGCCAGCGCCACGCCCTCCTCCCCTGCCGCCACGGCCTCGGCCACCTGGCCGAGGGTGAGGAGCAGCTCGCTGAGGTTGGAGGCGGAGACTGCTGCTTCCCTCCACCTCTCCATCTTCTTGTCGTCGTCCAGAACAGCTCGCATCGGCCCCACCGCCTCCCCCAGCCGCCCCAGGGCGCGCAGGACGAAGCCGGCCTCGTTGAGGATCCACGCCTGGTCCGCCGGGCTCAGGTCCCGAGAGGGCCGGTCCCAGGGGTGGTCGAAGAAGGCGGGCAACATAGACATGTCGGCGCCGAACGCGCCCAGCTTTCTCTGGCTAAAGAACTCCCCGTGGCGGTGGATCCTTCTGTGGTAGACCTTCTCGAAAGCCTCCGCCACCCGCCCGCCCCGGCACCCGTGCACCACGGCCGCGTACAGCGGCAACATCTCCTCCAGCGTCCCCGGCAAGTCCGGAGCAGCCTTCTGGTAGTGCTCGTAGAGCCGCAGATTCCCTTCCCGCCACGCCTCCGGCGCCTCCACCTTCAACCGCGCCCCGAAGTGCTCCCGCACCAGGGGATGGGCGTCGAGACCGTTGGGGTCCTGGGGATCCTCGGGGGCGAGGAGGCTGTTCTCCCGCAGACTCGTGACGCTCCACCGCCAGTCCTCCTCGGCCAGGCCCATCAGCTCCTCCGTCAGCCCCGGGATGGCCGGGGGGGCGCGCAGGGCTTGCACTGCCGCCCCCGGCGCGGCGCGGTCGAAGAGCCCCACCAGCCGCAAGGCCGCCAGCTCCCGGGGCGGCAGCCACTGCTCGTAGGCCGCCATCACCCGGAAGGCGTGGCCGCCCTGGCGCTCGTCCGCCTTGCCCAGCTCCACCTCGAAGGCCGCGTGGACGTTGCCTCCCCGCGCCCGGCGCAGGTAGTGGCCCAGCAGGGTCAGGGCCAAGGCGTGGCCGCCGAACTCCTCGGCCACCCGGCGCAGATCCTTCTCGACACCCTGCACCCCCAGCTCGCGCAGCAGCTGCACGGCCGTGGTGGGGGAGAGAGCTTCCAGCTCCAGCCGCGGGGCGGAGCCGTGCGCCAGGTCGGCCAGGTCCGCCACCTTCTCGCGGGTGGTGAGCAGGCACAGGCCGGAGTGGGCCACGGCCAGCCCCCGCACCAGGGCGGCCAGGGCCGGGTCCCGCAGGCGGCCTTCCTGGGGGGAGCCGGGCGGGTGCTGCAAGGGCTCCAGGCCGTCCAGCACCAGCAGGGTGCGCCGCGTACGCAGCAGCTCGGCCAGCTTCACCCCCCGGTCCCGCAGGGCCAGAGGCATCGCCTCGCCCAGGAAACGGTAGATCTCCCCGAAGAACCCTTCGCTCGAAGCCTGGCGATCCTCCCCCGTGCCCTGGCTGTAGAACGTCCAGGCGAACACCCGCTCCGCCCCCCGCCAACCCTCCCGCT
>DASUEU010000084.1:0-1118 GCA_036274895.1 Thermoanaerobaculia bacterium
AGCGGGAGGGTTGGCGGGGGGCGGAGCGGGTGTTCGCCTGGACGTTCTACAGCCAGGGCACGGGGGAGGATCGCCAGGCTTCGAGCGAAGGGTTCTTCGGGGAGATCTACCGTTTCCTGGGCGAGGCGATGCCTCTGGCCCCCCGGGACCGCGGCGTGAAGCTGGCCGAGCTGCTGCGCACGCGGCGCACCCTGCTGGTGCTCGACGGCCTGGAGCCCTTGCAGCACCCGCCCGGCTCCCCTCAGGAAGGGCGCCTGCGGGACCCGGCCCTGGCCGCCCTGGTGCGGGGGCTGACCGTGGCCCACTCCGGCCTGTGCCTGCTCACCACCCGCGAGAAGGTGGCGGATCTGGCCGACCTGGCGAACGGCGCCGCCCCGCGGCTGGAGCTGGAGGCCCTCTCCCCCACCACGGCCGTGCGGCTGCTGCGCGAGCTGGGGGTGCAGGGTGTCGAGAAGGACCTGCGCCGGGTGGCCGAGGAATTCGGCGGCCACGCCCTGGCTCTGACGCTTCTGGGCCACTACCTGCGCCGGGCGCGGGGAGGCAACGTCCACGCGGCCTTCGAGGTGGAGCTGGGCAAGGCGGACGAGCGCCAGGGCGGTCACGCCTTCCGGGTGATGGCAGCCTACGAGAAGTGGCTGCCGCCCCGGGAGCTGGCGGCCCTGCGGCTGGTGGGGCTCTTCGACCGCGCCGCGCCGGGGGCGGCGGTCCAAGCCCTGCGCGCGCCCCCGGCCATCCCTGGGCTGACGGAGGAGCTGGTGGGCCTGGCCGAGGAGGACTGGCGGTGGAGCGTCACGACCCTCCGGGAGAACAGCCTCCTGGCCCCCGAGGACCCCAAGGACCCTGCGGGCCTCGACGCCCATCCCCTGGTGCGGGAGCACTTCGGGGCGCGGCTGAAGGAGGAGGCGCCGGAGGCCTGGCGGGAGGGGAACCTGCGGCTCTACGAGCACTATCAAAAGACCGCGCCGGAGTATCCGGACACGTTGCCGGAGATGCTGCCGCTCTACGCGGCCGTGGTGCATGGGTGCCGGGGTGGGCGGGTGCAAGAGGCTTGCGACGCGGTGTACTGGCGGCGGATCCTGCGCGGGAGCGAGCACTTCAGCTGGAAGAAGCTGGGTGCC
>DASUEU010000085.1:0-253919 GCA_036274895.1 Thermoanaerobaculia bacterium
GATGCGGACCAGGGCCACCGACGTGCGGCTGGTCTGGTCCAGCGCGACCCGTTTCACCTCTTCGATGGGACACCGCGAGATCAGGAGCACGCTCCGGACCTCGTGCCGCGAGGCGACACAGAGGTCGGGCAGGACCTTCAGGCCGGGGATGCGCTGGACCTCGACGGACGGGATCAAACCGATGTCGAGGGCCCCCTGCCCCAGCAGCCGGGCCACCATCGCCGGCGGATGGTAGGTCGGCGCGAAAAGGTCCGCGTGATGCCCCTTGAGAAAGCCCCAGGCAAGCGGCTTGCTGTTCAGGAAGTTGACGATGCCGACGCGAAGCTTGGGCAAGGGCACCCCTTACTTGGACATCGCGTTCAGGAAGTCCTGATTGGTCTTCGCCTTCGAGAGCTTGTCGTGCAGCAGCTCCATGCTCTCGACCGTCGACAGCGGATTGAGCACCTTGCGCAGCACCCAGACGCGGTGTAGCTCGCCCTCGGGCATCAGCAGCTCTTCCTTGCGGGTGCCGGACTTGTTGATGTCGATCGCCGGGAAGACGCGCTTGTCCACCAGCTTGCGGTCGAGGTGGATCTCGCAGTTGCCGGTGCCCTTGAACTCCTCGAAGATCACGTCGTCCATCCGGCTGCCGGTGTCGACCAGGGCGGTGGCGATGATGGTCAGCGAGCCACCTTCCTCGACGTTTCTCGCCGCACCGAAGAAGCGCTTCGGCCGGTGCAGGGCGTTGGCGTCGATACCGCCTGAGAGCACCTTGCCCGAGGGCGGCTGGACGGTGTTGTAGGCGCGGGCGAGGCGGGTGATCGAGTCGAGCAGGATCACCACGTCCTTCTTGTGCTCGACCAGGCGCTTGGCCTTCTCGATCACCATCTCGGCCACCTGCACGTGGCGGGTGGCGGGCTCGTCGAAGGTCGAGGAGACAACTTCGCCCTGCACCGAGCGCTGCATGTCGGTGACCTCTTCGGGCCGCTCGTCGATCAGCAGCACGATCAGCACCACCTCGGGGTGGTTCTTCTCGACCGAGTGGGCGATCGACTGCAGCAGCATGGTCTTGCCGGTGCGCGGCGGCGCCACGATCAGGGCGCGCTGGCCCTTGCCCATCGGGGTGACGAGATCCATCACCCGCGACGACATGTCGCCTCCCACCTCGAGCTTGAGCCGCTCCTCGGGGTAGAGGGGGGTCAGATTGTCGAAGAAGATCTTGTTGCGGGAGACCTCGGGGTGCTCGAAGTTGACCGCCTCGACCTTGATCAGGGCGAAGTAGCGCTCCCCGTCCTTGGGCTGGCGGACCTGGCCGGAGACGGTGTCGCCGGTGCGCAGGTCGAAGCGCCGGATCTGGCTCGGGCTGACGTAGATGTCGTCCGGACCCGGCAGATAGTTGTACTCGGGAGCGCGCAGGAAGCCGAAGCCGTCCGGCAGGCACTCGAGGACTCCCTCGGCGAAGATCAGCCCGCTCTTCTCAGTTTGGGCCTGGAGGATCTTGAAGATCAGCTCCTGTTTGCGCAGGTTGGACGCGCCCTCGACCCCGAGGTCGTTGGCGATCTTCATCAGGTCGCTCGAGGAGAGGTCCTTGAGCGTCCGAATGTCGAGGGTGTCCTGATTCTCGGGGGGTTGATTCCTTGGCTTTGCCATAACGTTCCTCGCGGCTGCTATCGGGCGCGGGGGCTTGCGATGAGAGCTTCTTCGACCGCCCGCCACACTTCCTTCAATCCTTCGCCGGTCTCGGCAGAAACCGCCACCGGCATCTCGTCTTCCGGCAGCCCGAGGGCTTCCCGGATCCCATCGAGCGCTCGCACGCGCTGTCCGCGCCCGATGCGGTCGATCTTGGTGGCCACCACCAACCGGGAGAGCTCGAAGCTCGCCAGGTACTCGCCCGCGTCGCGGTCGAGAGGGGTGGCCCCCACTTTCGCGTCAATGAGCTGGATGACTCGGGCTCGCTCCCGGCGCTCCGGCTGAGCCTCGTGCCGGAAGTAGCGGTCGACCAGCTCGCCCCACTGCTGCCGCTCCTGTTTACCGGCCTTGGCGTAGCCGTAGCCCGGCAGATCGACGAAGTAGCAGCGGCGGTTGACCAGGAAGAAGTTGACCATCCTGGTGCGGCCGGGAGTGGAGCTGGTCCGCGCCAGCCCCTTGCGGCCCAGAAGCGCGTTCAGCAGGCTCGACTTGCCGACGTTCGAGCGCCCGATGAACGCGATCTGCGGCAGGTCGTCCCGCCGGAAATCCTCCTGCCGGTGTGCCGAGCACGCGAGCTCCGCGGAGTCGACCCTCAAATTACGATTCCAATTTCTCCGCCTCCCTGCCTACACAGAACCTACCCGTCGCGGATTGCCCTGCTGGACCTGGGATTCGAGGCCGCCCGGGGCTCGAGAGAGAGCCCCGGGGGTTGTGACGTCAGTGGGCCAGGGAGTCCGAGCCTACCGGGGGCTCGGGAGCGGCTTTGTCAAACTCAGGCTTAACCTTCGTGAGTGGGCTCAACGGCCCGTCGAGCGCGACGCCAAGAACCTCGTCCATCGATTCGACGAGGTGGACTTCGATGTGCTCCGAGACCTCGGCGGGGATGTCCTCGAGATCCTTCTCGTTCTCTTTGGGGAGGATGACCTCCGTGATCCCAGCGCGGAAGGCGGCGAGAACCTTATCCTTAATCCCGCCCACTGGCAAGACCTTGCCGCGCAAGGTGATCTCGCCGGTCATCGAGACATCCTTGCGAACCGGGATCCCGGTCAGGGAGGAGACCAGGGCCGTGGCCATGGTGATACCGGCCGAGGGGCCGTCCTTGGGGATGGCCCCCTCGGGTACGTGGATGTGCAGGTCCACGTGCTCGGAGAAGTCCGGCTCGATGCCCAGCAGGTCGGCCCGGCTGCGCAGGTAGGACACCGCGGCGCGGGCCGACTCCTGCATGACCTCGCCGAGCTTGCCGGTCAAGGTGAGCTTGCCCTTGCCCTTCATCTGGCCGACCTCGGTCTCGAGCAGCTCGCCGCCCACCTGGGTCCAGGCCATGCCGGTGGCCACTCCCACCTCGGACTTCTCGTTCTTCTTCTGGGAGCGGAACTTCGCCTTGCCGAGCAGCTCCGCCACCGTCCCGGCGCTGACCCCGATCGAGTAGTCCTTCCCCCGGCTCACCACCCGGCGGGCGATCTTGCGGCAGACCGACCCGATCTCCCGCTCGAGGTTCCTGACCCCGGCCTCGCGGGTGTAGTCCTCGATCAGCTTGGTCAGCGCAGCGTCCTCGAACTCGATCGTCTTGGTCGACAGGCCGTTGAGCTCCATCTGCTTCTTGAGCAGGTACTGCCGGGCGATGGCGAGCTTCTCGGTCGGCGTGTAGCCGGAGAGCTCGATGACCTCCATGCGATCGCGCAGGGCCGGCGGCACCGGGTGGATGACGTTGGCCGTGGCGATGAACATCACCTTCGAGAGGTCGTACTCGACGTCGAGGTAGTGGTCGACGAAGGCGTTGTTCTGCTCCGGGTCGAGGACCTCGAGCAGGGCAGCGGCCGGATCGCCGCGGAAGTCCATCGCCATCTTGTCGACCTCGTCGAGCAGGAACACCGGGTTGACCGCTCCCGCTTTCTTCATCAGCTGGATGATCTGCCCGGGGAAGGCGCCGATGTAGGTCCGCCGGTGACCGCGGATCTCCGCCTCGTCCCGGACGCCGCCGAGCGAGAGGCGGACGAACTTGCGGTTGGTGGCGCGGGCGATCGACTTGGCGAGCGAGGACTTGCCAACCCCAGGGGGCCCCACGAAGCAGATGATCGAGCTCTTGCTGCGCTGGCTGTTACTGACCAGTTGGCGCACGGCCAGGAACTCGAGGATGCGCTCCTTGATCTTCTCGAGGCCGTAGTGGTCCTCGTTGAGGATCTTCTCCGCCCGCGGCAGGTCTTTTCGCTCCTTGGTCGCCCGCTGCCAGGGCACCGAGACGATCCAGTCGATGTAGTTGCGGGACACCGTGGCCTCGGCGGACACCGGCGGCATTGCCTCCAGCCGCTTGAGCTCCTGCTCAGCCTTCTCCTTGACTTCCTTGGGCAGGCCGGCGGCCTCGATCCGCTTCTTCAGCTCCGCCACCTCTTCGCTGCGATCGTCGCTGCGCCCGAGCTCCTGGTGGATGGCCTTGATCTTCTCGTTTAAGTAGTACTCCTTCTGGGCCTTCTCCATCTGCTTCTTGACCTTGACATTGACCCGCTTGTCAATGTTGACCTTCTCGACCTCGATGTCGATCAGGTCGTGCAGGCGCTGGAGACGCTCATAGGGATTGATCAGGTCGAGCAGGGACTGCTTTTCGGTCGTCGCCACCATCAGGTGGGCGGAAAGAATGTCGGCGAAACGATCCGGGTCATCCACCTTGATGGTGGACATCAAGCCTTCGAAAGCGAGGTGGTGCGAGACCTTGGCGTACTGCTCGAAGACCGAGAGCACGCGGTTCATGTAGGCCTGGAGCTTCTCGTTGAGCGGATAGTTGACCTCGAAGGTCTCGACGTCGACGGAGAGGGCGCCGTCTTCCTCGTGGACCTCGATCACCCGGCCTCGCTGCACTCCCTCGACCATCACCTTCACGTTGCCGTTGGGCAAGCGCAGGTTCTGGATCACGGTGGCGATGACCCCGATGTCGAAGATGTCGGTGCGCAGCGGCTCGTCGACCTTGGGGTCCTTCTGGGCGACCAGGAAGATCCGCTTCTGGGACGTCTGGAGGGTCTGCTCGAGCGCCTTGACCGAGCTTTCCCGGCCCACGATGAACGGTGCCATCATGTGCGGGAAGACCACCATGTCCCGGAGGGGGACCAAGGGTAGGGTCTCGCGACGTGTCTTGACGAAGGTCGGATTCATCTCGCTGCTCGCTCTGGGCACCGCCCTAGACGGCTTCCTTGAAAACGGTGATCGGGGTCATACGGTGAGTCACCACCTCCTCGGTGATGACACATTTGCTGATATCGCGCTGGGAAGGCACGTTGTACATGAGCTCGAGCATCAGCTCCTCGAGGATGATGCGCAGGCCGCGAGCGCCGACGTTCCTCTTGAGAGCCTCGCGAGCGATGGCATCGAGGGCGCCGTCGGTGAACGACAGCTCCACGCCCTCGAACTCGAAGATCTTCTGATACTGGCGAACCAGACTGTTCTTGGGTTCCTTCAAGATACGGATCAGGGCGGCCTCGTCGAGCTCTTCGAGGGTGGCCACCACCGGCAGCCGGCCAACGAACTCGGGGATCAGGCCAAACTTGATCAGGTCCTCCGGCAACACCTGCTCGAGCAGGCGGGCGTTCTTCTTTTCTTTGCGCGAACGGACCTCGGCGCCGAAGCCGAGCTGCTTTTCGTTGACGCGCCGGCCGATCACCTCGTCGAGGCCGACGAAGGCGCCGCCGCAGATGAACAGGATGTTGGTGGTGTCGATCTGGAGAAACTCCTGGTGCGGGTGCTTGCGCCCTCCCTGGGGAGGCACGTTGCACTGGGTGCCTTCGAGGATCTTGAGCAGGGCCTGCTGGACTCCCTCGCCCGAGACGTCGCGGGTGATCGAGGGATTGTCCCCCTTGCGGCAGATCTTGTCCACCTCGTCGATGTAGACGATGCCGCGCTGGGTCTTCTCCTTGTCGTTGCCGGATGCCTGGTAGAGCTTGAGGATGATGTTCTCGACGTCCTCACCGACGTAGCCGGCCTCGGTCAGGGTGGTGGCATCGGCGATCGTGAAGGGCACCGACAGCAGCCGCGCCAGCGTCTGCGCGAGCAGGGTCTTGCCCGTGCCGGTCGGACCGATGAGCAGGATGTTGGACTTCTGGATCTCGACCTCGCCGTGAGCCTTCTCCGCGAAGTCGATGCGCTTGTAGTGGTTGTAGACCGCGACGGCCAGCTTCTTCTTCGCCTGCTCCTGTCCGACCACGTACTCGTCGAGCAGGGCCTTGATCTCGCGGGGTTTGGGCAGGGTGGTGTCGGTTTGCTGCTCGAGCATCCGATCCTCGGCGATGATGTCGAGGCAGATGTCGACGCACTCGTCACAAATGAAAACGGTGGGACCAGCGATCAGCTTCTTGACCTCGCGCTGGCTCTTGTTGCAGAACGAGCAACGCAGAACCTCGTCGCCGCTGTCTTTCTTCGGCATCACTCCTCCGGAATCGGGGCCGCCTTCCGTCGTTCGCCCACTAGAAACAGACCACCGTCCTTCAGCTATTCCGGCCTCCCCCGTCCTAGGGGGCTCGCCGGCCCAGGGGCTCGTCTAGGACGGGCCCTTCTTCCTCAGCATCACCCGGTCGGCGAGGCCGTACGCTACGGCCTCGTCCGCTCCGAAGATCTTATCGCGTTCGGTGTCGTCGTGGACTTCCTCCTTGGACCGCCCGGTGTGGGCACAGAGGATGTCCTCCAGCCGGTCCCGGAGCTTCAGCAGCTCCTCGGCATGGATTTGGATGTCGGTCTGCTGGCCCTGGAGGCCGTACATCAGGGGCTGGTGGATCAGCACCCGGCTGTTGGGCAGCAGGTGGCGCTTGCCATGGGCTCCGGCAGCCAGCAGGACCGCCGCCATCGAGGCGGCCTGGCCGACGCAGAAGGTCGCCACGTCCGGCTTGATGTGCTGCATGGTGTCGTAGATCGCCAGGCCGGCCGTGATGGAGCCGCCCGGGGAGTTGATGTAGAGGGCGATGTCCTTCTCGGGGTTCTCGGACTCCAGGAAGAGCATCTGGGCGATGATCAGGCTCGCCACGTCCTCGTCGATCTGCCGGCCCAGGAAGATGATGTTGTCCTTGAGGAGGCGGGAGTAGATGTCGAAGGCCCGCTCCCCTCGATTGGATTGCTCGACGACGATGGGTACCAGCATTACCGTGAAGTCTCCTTCTCCAGATACGACGCTCGTGACGCCGTTTTCGGGACGCCCCGGCTCAGGGAGCCGGGGTCCCGGATGCCTCGTCTTCCCCCAGCAGGCGGCGCAGGGTGCGATCCCGCCGGAGACGAGCGCGCAACGAGCCCAGCTTACCAGCCTCGTCCAGCTCCTTCCGCAGGGCCGGCGTCGGCCGCCCCTCGGCGCGGGCGAGAGCCGCGATGGTGGCCTCGAAGTCCTGCTCCGAGACGGTGATGCCCTCCTTGCCGGCGATCGCGTCGAGCAGCAGTCGGGCGCGCACCCGCTTCTCCGCCGTGGGCCGGGCGTCGGTCGCCATCCGGTCCCAGTCGATCGTCGCTCTCTCGATGTCCACCCCCTGCTGCACCAGGTGACGCGCGTACTCCGTGACCATGTCTCGCACTTCCCCTTCGATCACCGCCTCCGGCAGGGGGAAGACGTGCCGCTCGCAGAGCTGATCGAGCAGCAGGGTCTCTTGCTTGCCGCGGGCGGCGCTTCGCTTCTCATGGCGTAGACGGGCGGCGATCTCGGTCTTCAAAGCCTCGAGGCCCTCTGCCCCGAAGCCCTTGGCGAACTCGTCGTCGGCGGCCGGCAGCTCGAGCTCCTTGACCGCGTCGACGGCGAGCCGGAAGCGCCGCGAGGTGGGCGGCTCCTCCCCTGCCTCCTCGACGCGGGTGAAGTCGGTGCTGCGGCCCACCGGCAGCCCGGTCGCAGCCAGGGAGATCTCCTCCCACACGTTCTCCGCCCCGACCTCGAAACGCACCGGGCTGGGCTCGCCGTCCGGCTCGTCGCCAGCCCCCAGCTGGATCACCTTGCCTTCGACCAGGTCGCCGCGCTGCGCCGGCCTCTCGACGCCGTTCCAGCGGCCGCGAGAGCGCCGCAGGCCGTCGAGGAACTGCTCCACCTCGGCGGTGCCGACCTCGTCGACGATGGGCGGCAGCTCGAAGTCGTGGTAGTTGCGCAGCTCGATCTCGGGCCGGACATCGACCGTGGCGACGAAGACCAGGGGCTCGCCATGGTGGAGGTGGACCTGGTTGACGCTCGGCGGCAGCAGTGGATCGAGGCCGGTCTCGGCCTGGGCCTGCTTCCAGTAACGGGGCAGGAGCCGGTCGACCACCTCCTGGTGGATGTTTTCGTGAAAGCGCTGGGCCACCACCCCCGCCGGCGCCTTGCCCGGACGGAAGCCGGGGATCTTGGCCTTGCGGCGGAAGTCTTCGACGACGCGCTGGTGCTCCGCGTCGACCGCCGGCGCCGGAACCTCGATCCGGAGCTCACGACGGCACGGCCCCACCTCGGCATTGGACAGGACGACACTCATGCTGGAAAGGCCCCGCTGGGAGTGGAAGGTTGAGTCGGGGGTCTACCGGTGGTGCGAAAGGGGGGACTCGAACCCCCAACCCGAGGACTCGGGACTAGATCCTAAGTCTAGCGCGTCTACCAATTCCGCCACTTTCGCCCGGGATCTTTCGTGGAAGCCTCCCCCCGGATCGGGAAGAGGCGGGAACAACCAGGGATGGTGAGCCGCCTAGGAATCGAACCTAGAACCCGCAGATTAAGAGTCTGCTGCTCTGCCAGTTGAGCTAGCGGCCCACAAAGAACAGCGGCGGGGGAGTATAGCGAGGACATCCCAGGATGACAAGCCCGAGTCACTTCCTCCGGCGGCCGAGGCTCGGTCGCCGAAGGAGGTGGTGCTACGGCCATACGGCGGGACTCGCAGGTGGCGGGATCGATGCCGGCGCAGCTGGTCAGCTCGTGGGCAACGCGGTGATAGCAAGGGACCATGCTGCCCGGCACAGGACCGAGCCGAGGTCAATTGCCGCAGGTGAGCGTCGCAGCCTCGGCCATCGCCAAGACCCCCAGGGCGGGCGCGCCAGAGCTCTGCTCGGGGCCGGCAGCGACCTGGTCCTCGAGGGTCAGCTCGACCGAAGACGAAGCCGACACGCAGAGGTCGGGATACTGGGCACCGCAGGTGGTCTTGGTGCCGTCCAGCAGCTCGCACTTGGCGCTGCAGGATCCGGTACAGAACCTGGGGTTGCAGAAGGGGAAGGCCGAGGCGCTGGTAGCGACCAACGAGGCCATCAGGGTCACGGCTGCGATCAAGAAACCGAGATGAGAAGACGTGCGCTGACCTCCACTTGACATTGTGGCTTCCTCCAGATTTTACCGAGGGCTCATTCCCTGAATCGGCACTCCCAGGGTGCGCCAGGCGGAGATTTCGTGGCAGCGGATAGGCCCGCGGCCTCATCCCCCCTGGACGAAGTGCACGACCTCGAGGCGGTCACCCGTGGCGAGCAGCGTGGCTGCGTAGCGGTCGCGGGGCAGGATCTCGCCGTTGTGCTCGACGGCAACGGTGCGCGGGTCCCGGCCCGCGGCCGTCACCAGGTCGAGCACGCTGGCCCCGGCCGGCACTGACCGCCCCTCGCCGTTGACCACGATCTCGATCACGCCAGCAGGTGCTTCAGCTCGGCCGAGCCCAGGGCGCTCTCGGCGTTGATGATCAGGGCCGCGGCGCCACCGCGGATCTCGGGAATCGGGAAGGCGAGGCGCAGGCGGCCTTCGAGGTCGGTCCGGCCGCTCGCCAGGGTCTGGGCCTCGGCCACGGTCGAGATGAACCGCACCTCGACGTTGACGTCCCGCACCCCGGCGCCGCTCTTCGAGGAGCTGGCCATGAGGCGCAGATCCGCCAGCCGGCCGAGGGTGAGGTCCTGGTCGCTCTCGACCGAGAGCTGGAGGTGTTCTTGCTCGGCCTCGGAGAGCAGGTACTCGAGGATCACCTGGTCGAGGGTGCGCTCGTTCTCGGTCACGCGGGTCGAGGCCAGGAAATCCTCGAGCTCGGTCATCTCCGGCGGCGCGGTGGGGATGGCGACAGAGGAGGTCGTGGGCGCCACCGGCCGGCCGAGCATGGTCTCGACCTTGGCATCGAAGCGGCCCTGGCGGATCGCCGCGATGACCGCCCGGTGCTGGTGGTCCATCAGGGCGGAGATCGCATCCGGCCCCTTGCCTTCGGCCAGAAGGGCGGCGTAGCTCGACCTCTTGGCCGCCAGCACCCGGCCCCCCACGTAGACCAGGCTCTCGACATAGGGGTTGTCGACGCCCTTGTCCTCGGTCTGGACGTGGAAGACGACCTCACCGTGCCGGACGTCGGTGTTGTAGCCGGCGATCATTCGCGCACCTGGGGAGGATCCTCTACGGAATCAGCCGGATATTCTAGGACAGCCAGCGGTTGCACGGAGACGCCCATCGTCTACGGCCCGATGCCCTTCGCTAGTGTGGGCAGTCTGGGGGTAACTGTGACACAATCCGCGCGAACGTTCGAGCCGCGGGCCGACCCCCTTTCCGGTCCGCCAACTCACATCCCCAACGATCGACCGCTTTCCCGACCGGCGCGAGCTGCCGGATCGGTCTGAAAGCCAGCTCGCCGCCGAAGAGGAGATCCATCATGCCCGATGAAGCCGCCGCCACGCGCACGCTGGTGCACTACGAAGTCCGGGACGGGGTTGCCTGGCTCACCCTGGACGACCCACCGGCCAACACCTACACCCACGAGATGATGCGCCAGCTCGACGAGGCGATCCTCGCGGCCCGCTTCGACGTCAACGTGCACGTCCTGGTGCTCACCGGCTCCGGCGAGAAGATGTTCTGCGCCGGCGCCAACATCAACATGCTCAAGACGTCGGACCCGACCTTCAAGTACTACTTCTGCCTCCACGCCAACGAGACCCTCTCCCGACTCGAGCAGACCCCGAAGCTGGTGATCGCCGCCCTCAACGGCAACACCGTCGGCGGCGGCCTCGAGATCGCCATGGCCGCCGACCTGCGCATCGCCAAGAAGGGCGGCGCCAAGTTCGGGCTGCCGGAAGTCTCCCTCGGCGTGCTGCCCGGCACCGGCGGCACTCAGAGGCTGGTGCGCATCGTCGGCAAGAGCCGGGCCATCGAGCTGATGGTGACCGGCCGCCTCTTCGGGTTGGAGGAGGCCCAGGCCCTCGGCGTCGTGGACCTGGTCTTCGAGGGTGACGACTTCCTCGCCCAGGTCCAGCAGTACGCCCGGCAGTTCTGCCCGCCGGCCAAGGCCGCACGTGCCGTCGGCCGGATCAAGCGCAGCGTCCAGTCCGGCGCCGAGATCCCCTTCGAGTCCGCCCTAACCCTCGAGCGGGAGCTGCAGCAGCAGCTCTTCCAGAGCGACGACGCCAAGGAGGGCCTCGCCGCCTACGTCGAGAAGCGCACGCCGCAGTTCTCCGCCAAGTAGGGCGCCATGGCCTCCGAACCGATCGTCCTCGTCGCCCCCGTCCGCACCCCGATCGGCAAGTTCGGCGGTGCGCTCGCGTCGCTGTCGGCGGCGGACCTCGGTACAGAGGCCGCCCGCGCTTGCCTCGAGCGGGCGGGCTGCTCGGCCGAGGCCATCGACCAGGTGATCCTCGGCCATGCCCGGCAGGCCGGCGGTGGCCCCAACACCGCCCGCCAGGTCGCCTTCCGGGCCAGCGTGCCGGTCGACCGCCCCGCTTTCACCATCAACCAGGCCTGTGGCTCCGGCTTGCAGGCCGTGCTCTCGGCCGCGCGCACGATCCAGAACGGTGAGGCGCGGGTGGTCCTCGCCGGTGGTACCGAGAGCATGTCGAACACCCCCTTCCTCCTGCCACGCGCCCGCTGGGGCTACCGGATGGGCCATGCCGAGATCGTCGACGGCATGTACAAGGACGGCTTCAACGACCCCCTCTCGGGCTTGGTGATGGGCGAGACCGCCGAAGAGCTGGCAGAGGAGACCGGGATCGATCGTGCCGCTGCGGACGCCTGGGCCCTGGCCAGCCAGGACCGCTGCGCGCGGGCCCGTGCCGGCGGCCGCTTCCAGGCCGAGATCACCCCCGTCTCCGTGCCGGGCAAGAAGGGACCGACGGTGGTCGCCACCGACGAGCACCCCCGCGACGGCGTCACCCTCCCTGAGCTCGAGAAGCTGGCGCCGGTCTTCCGCCCCAGCGGCACCGTGACGGCGGGCAACGCCTCGGGCATCACCGACGGCGCCGCGGCCCTCCTGGTGGCCTCGGAGGGCGCCGCCGCGGAGCTCGGCCTCGCGCCGGTGGCCCGCCTGGTGGGCTGGGAGGTGGTAGGCGTCGAGCCGCGGATCATGGGCATCGGCCCGGTGCCGGCCGTGCGCCGCCTGCTCTCGCGGCAGGGCTTGAGCGCTGCGGCCATCGACGAGGTCGAGCTCAACGAAGCCTTCGCCAGCCAGGTGCTCGCCTGCCTCGCGGGCCTCGACTTCGACCCCGAGATCGTCAACCCGGACGGTGGCGCCATCGCCCTCGGCCACCCGATCGGCGCCACCGGCTGCCGCATCCTGGTCACCCTCCTCCACGGCCTCGCCGCCCGCGGCCGCCGCCGCGGCCTCGCCACCCTCTGCGTGTCGGGAGGGATGGGGCTGGCGGCCCTGGTGGAGCTCCTCTGAGGCAGCCGATGAGCGACCGCCTCCGCCTCGAACGCAGTGGCCGAACGGCGACGCTGACCGTCGACCACCCACCGTTGAACGTGCTCGACCTCGGCATGCTCGCCGAGCTGGGAGAGGCCGTCGAGACCCTGGCCGGCCAGGCGGACCTGGCCCTGGTGATCGTCCAGGCTGCCGGCGCCAGGGCCTTCTCGGCGGGGGTCTCCGTTCAGGACCACACCGCCGACAAGGTCGCCGACATGCTCGACCTCTTCCACCGGGCCCTGGCCGGGCTGGCCGCCCTGCCGGCGCCCAGCCTCGCCGTGGTGCGCGGCCGGTGCCTGGGCGGGGGCATGGAGCTCGCTCTCGCCTGCGATTGGGTGCTCGCCGCCGAGACCGCCACCTTCGGTCAGCCGGAGATCGAGCTGGGCTGCTTCCCGCCGTACGCCGCTGCTCTCTACCCTGGCCGCATCGGCCGCGCGCGCACCCTGGAGCTGCTGACCCTGGGCCGCCTGCTCTCCGGCCGCGAAGCCGCCGAGTGGGGCCTCGCCACCTGGAGCGTGCCGGAGGCCGACCTCGAAGGCCGCAGGGCCGAGATCGTCGCCCGCGTCGAGGGACTCTCGGCGCCGGTGGTGCGCCTGGCCAAGCGGGCGGTCGAGGCCGGCGACCGCCGCCCCTTCGCCGAAGCCCTCACCGAGTGCGAGCGGCTCTATCTGCAGGAGCTGGCCGCCACGCAAGACATGGGGGAGGGCCTCGCCGCCTTTCTCGAGAAGCGCCGCCCCACGTGGCGGCATCGCTGACCCCGAACTCCGGTTCGTGCTACCTCTGGAGGGATCCCGGATGTCCGAGACCGTGCTCTTCGAGCGGGAAGGCCGCGTGGCCATCCTGACCATCAATCGTCCCGACAAGTTGAACGCCCTCTCCGAGCAGGTCCGCAACGAAATGCTCGGCCATCTCGCCACCGTCGAAGCCGACGACTCGCTCGGCGTGGTGGTGATCACCGGAGCGGGTGAAAAGTCCTTCATCGCCGGTGCCGACATCGCCGAGTTCGAGGGCCGGACGCCCTTCGACCAGCGCTGGGCCATGCGCAGCCCCCGGGTCTTCGACGTGATGGCGAGCTTCCCCAAGCCGGTGATCGCCATGATCAATGGCTTCTGCCTGGGCGGCGGCTGCGAGCTCGCCCTCTCCTGCGACATCCGCATCGCCTCGGACAAGGCACGCTTCGGCCAGCCGGAGATCAAGCTCGGCCTGATCCCGGGTGGCAGCGGCACCCAGCGGCTGCCCCGCCAGGTCGGCCTCGGCCACGCCATGCGGCTGATCCTCTCGGGCGCCATGATCGGCGCCGAAGAGGCCGGTCGCATCGGGCTGGTCGAGATGGTGGTGCCGCACGAGGAGCTGCGCGCGCGGACCCTCGAGCTGGCCGCCGAGATTGCCGCCAAGAGCCCGCTCACCTTGAAGGTGGCCAAGGAAGCCCTGCGTGCCAGCCAGCGCATGGCGGTCGAGGAAGGCATCGCCTACGAGCGGGACCTCTTCTGTCTCTGTTTCGCCAGCGAGGACAAGAAGGAGGGAGTCGCGGCCTTCCTCGAGAAGCGCACCCCGTCCTGGACGGGCCGCTGACGCCGGGAATCGAGACTCGTCTCACGATCGTCGTCCACACCCGGCCGCCGGCGAGCACCAACTGTTATCAGGAGCTCGGTTCACGGCGGTTGCTTGAACGGTGTCAGAGAATCTTCCGCGATGTCCTCGCCGAGAGTGAGATGCGTCTTCAAGGAAAGATGATCGGCCTCGCCGCCGGCGTGGCCACGGCGACCACTCTGGTGGTCCTGGCGCTGTTCGCCTGGGCCTTCCCGGCCGGCTATGTCGTGTCGGCCCAGGGTCTCGCCGGGCTGATCGGCCTGGCCGCGGCTCTGGCCGCCATCCTCTCGCTGGTGCTCGCCTGGCTGGCGGCCAAGCTCCTCGCCTCACCCCTCGAGCGAGAGATCGCCGCCACCGTCGCCGACAGCCAACGCAGCCTGCGACGCTCCTATACCCAGGCCATCGAGGCCGTGGTGCTCGCCATCGATGCCCGCGACAACGACACCACCGGCCATTCCTTCCGCGTCGCCCGTTACGCCGTGGCTCTCGGCCGCGTGCTGGGCCTGCCGCGGCGGGAGCTCGAGATCCTCGAGTGGGGCGCCCTGCTCCACGACATCGGCAAGCTCGCGGTGCCGGACGCCGTGCTGTGGAAGGCCGGACCGCTGACCGAGGAGGAGTGGCACATCATGCGCCAGCACCCCGCGTGGGGTGCCGAGATCCTGGCCCACGTGGAGTTCCTCAAGCCGGCGCTCGAGGTCGTGGCCCACCACCAGGAGCGCTGGGATGGTCGTGGCTATCCCGGCGGCCACTCCGGCCAGGCTATCCCCCTGGCCGCGCGCATCTTCGCGGTGGTCGACACTTACGACTCGCTGACCTCGGATCGGCCCTATCGCCGGGCTTGCACCCACCGCACCGCGGTGTCCGAGCTATCGCGGGTGGCGGGGAGCCAGCTCGACCCGGACGTGGTGGACGCCTTCCTGACCATCCCCGAGAGCCACCTCGCCAGGCTCAAGGCCGAGGCCTCGGTACCCCGCTTCGAACTGGCCTCGGTGCAGACCTCCGAGGAAGAGATCCAGATCCTCGCCCGCAGCGCCCTCTTGGTGCGTACTCGCCAGGCCACCGTCGCCGCTGGGCTGGTCGCGATGCCGTAGCCAACGAGCAGGGCGCCCCTACGGGATGCCGTAGCGCCGGCGCTTCTCCCACAACGTCTTGCGGCTGATCCCCAGCACGGCTGCCGCCTCGCCCTGGTGGCCTCGGCAGAACGCGAGGGCGCGGCGGATCTCCTCGGCCTCCACCTCGGCGAGGGGGCGAGGCCGCGCCTCGAGAACGGACGGCGGAGGGGGAGCCAAGAGCCCCTCCGGCTCCAGGATCAGAGCCCGTTCGAGCAGGTTGCGCAGCTGCCGGAGGTTGCCCGGCCAGGCATGCTCCTGCATCCACTGGCGGGCCTCCGGCTCCAGGGCCGCGGCCGGACGGCCGAGCCGGGTCGCCAGGTCCGCGAGCACGGCCTCGACCACCGCTGGCAGGCGATGCGGCCGCTCTCGCAAGGGGGGCAGGCGAAAGGACAGAACCTCCAGCCGGTAGAAGAGGTCCGCCCGGAAGGCGCCCCGCTCGACCCGCAGGGGTAGATCCTCCGAGGCGATCGCCACGAAGCGCACGTCCGCTTCCCTCTCCCGCCCGCCCAACGGTGCGAAGCGACCCTCCTCCAACAAGCGCAGCAGCTTGGGCTGGACGGCCAGAGGCAGGGACTCGACGCGGTCGAGCACCAGGGTGCCACCGCGGGCGAGGTCCACCCGACCCTCGGTCGACCGCTCGGCGCCGGTGAAGGCACCGGCCCGCCAACCGAAGAGCTCGGCCTCGAAGAGGTCGGCCGGGAGGGCTCCCGGGTCGACTTCGACGAAGGGGCTGCCACGGCGGGGGCTGGCCTGGTGGAGCCAGTGGGCGAGGGTCGATCGGCCGGTGCCCGGCTCCCCCACCACCAGGATGGGCGCCGGGCTGGCGGCCGCGCGAGCGAGGCGAGAAACCTCGACGGGCTCGAGGAGGGGTGGCAGGGCAGGGTCGGCCGCGTCAGCGGACGAACTGCCCCGTGACATCGGGAGCGTCCCTCCACAGACGCTCGAGGGCGTAGAAGCTGCGGCGGTCCTCGTCGAAGACGTGGACGACGAAGTCCCCGTAGTCGAGCAGAACCCAGGCTCCCTTGCCCTGTCCTTCCACGTGGAGGGGACGCACCTGGCCCACCCGCAAGCGCTCGTCGATGGCGTCGGCGATGGCTTCGACCTGGCGGTTGCTGCTGCCGCTGACCACCAGGAAGTAGTCGGTGAAGTCGGTCACCGGCTCGAGGTGCAGCACCTTCAAGTTCGCACCCTTGAGGTCGAGGGCGGCGTCAACGGCAGCCTGCACGCGCGCGGGGATGTCGAGGGAGGGAGTCGCGGGTTCGATCATCGGTATAGCGAGTATTTGCGGATGTAGCCTATCACCAGCTCCGGCAACGCACCCTCGGGCGGCTCGTGGCCGGCGGCGAGGGCTGTCCGGATCTCAGTGGACGAGTACGGCAGGTGGGGACCGCGCACCAGGGTGGCGCGGCCGTTCTCCGCCAGGGCCCGGACCTCGGGCTCCGCGGCTTCGAGCATCCTCTGCTCCTCCCAGCCGGGTCGGGCGAGCACTGCCAGGGGGACCCTGCCGGCGATCTCCCGCCAGCGACGCCAAGTGTGGAAGGAAGCGAAGGAATCCCCCCCGATCAGCAGCACGAAGTCCGCCTCGGGTTCGGTGGCGAGGAAGTGATCGACGGTGTCGATGGTGTAGGCCGGGCGCTCGGGGACCAGCTCGAAGGTCGAGGCGAACAGGCCCTCACGCTCGAGCAGGGCCAGCTCGACCATGGCGTAGCGAGCCAAGGCCGGCGCGTGGCGGGGGCCGTCCTTGTGGGGCGGCACGGCCGTGGGCAGGAAGAGCACGCGGTCGAGGCCGAGCGCCGAGCGGGCGGCTTCGACCGGCTGGAGATGCCCTTCGTGCGGCGGGTCGAAGCTGCCGCCGAAGAGGCCGATCCTCATGGCGCGAGGGCCCTCATGGTTCCGCGGCCTCCCGGGCGAGGCCGGCGAGCTTCGCTTCGAGCTCCGCGGTCAGCCCTTCGAGCCCCTCGTGGGTTGCCGCGCTGATCTCGCGGTAAGGCAGGCCCCGTTCGGCTGCGGCGGCGGCCAACTCTCGGCGGCGCTCGGGATCGGCCGCGTCGAGCTTGGAGCCGACGAGGATGCGGGGGCGCTCCAGCAGCTCGGGGTTGAAGGCGCCGAGCTCGGCCTCGACGGTGGCGAGGTCGGCCGCGGCATCGTGCTCGCCCGAGGAGAGGTCCACCAGGTGGAGGAGGATGCGGCAGCGTTCCACGTGCTTCAAGAAGCGAATACCCAGGCCGGCCCCCTGGGCCGCCCCTTCGATCAGCCCGGGCAGGTCCGCGATCACGAAGGGGGAGCTCATCGGCCCCCGGGCCACCACTCCCAGCTGGGGAATGAGAGTGGTGAAGGGGTAGTCGGCAATCTTCGGCCGAGCCGCCGAGATGGTGCTGATGAGGGTGGACTTGCCGGCATTGGGCAGCCCCACCACGCCGACGTCGGCCAGGAGCTTGAGCTCCAGGCGCAGGCGCCGCGCCTCCCCTTCCCGGCCCGGATCCGCGCGCCGTGGCGCCCGGTTGGTCGACGTGGCGAAGCGGGCGTTGCCGCGCCCACCGTGCCCGCCGGCCGCTACCAGCAGGCGTTCGCCGTGACGAAGTAGCTCGCCGAGGCTCTCCCCGGTCGCGGAATCGAAGGCCACGGTGCCCAGGGGCACGGCAACCTCCAAATCGTTGCCGCTGGCTCCGGTGCGGTTGGAGCCCTCGCCGTGCCGGCCGCGCTCGGCGGCGTAGATACTGGCGAAACGGAGGTGGAAGAGGGTGTTGAGCTGGGAATCGCCGAGCAGATAGACCGAGCCCCCGTGGCCGCCGTCACCCCCGGAGGGGCCGCCGCGGGGGACGTACTTCTCGCGCCGAAAGGCGACACAGCCGTTCCCGCCGCGTCCGCCCTGGACGTCGAGAACGGCTTCGTCAATGAAGCTCAAGGGATTGGGATGGGCCGATGGGCCGGCTTACTCGGCGGGCAGCACGTGGACGTACTTGCCGAGCCGGCCGCGATCCTGGAAGCGGACGACGCCAGAGACCTTGGCGAAGAGGGTGTCGTCACTGCCGCGACCGACGTTGTCGCCGGGAAAGAACTTGGTGCCACGCTGACGGACCAGGATCGCGCCGCCGGGGACCTGCTCGCCGCCGAAACGCTTGACGCCGAGGTGCTGGGCGTTGGAGTCGCGGCCGTTGCGGGTGGAGCCTTGACCTTTCTTGTGTGCCATGGGGGAATCTCCTGCTGCGCTCGGTGGGGCGGCTCCGCCTCAGCCGGCGATCTCTTCGATGCGGATGCGATGGAGGTTCTGGCGGTGACCACGGGTGCGCCGGTACTGCTTGCGCTTCTTCATCTTGAAGACCCGGATCTTCTCGCCGCGCACGGTGCCGAGCACCTGGGCCCGAACTCGCGCGCCGTCGACCGTGGGGCTGCCGATCTTGACCGCGCCGTTGTCGGCGATCATCAGCACGCGCTCGAACTCCACCCCACCGTTGTCAGCGACGGCCGAAAGCAGCTCGACCTCCAGCACTTCACCGGGCTCGACGCGGTACTGCTTGCCCCCGGTCTCGATCACTGCGTACATGGTTTCGACTCCGAATTGAAGACTTCGACGGGTCATCGCGGAGACAGCGGCGACGGAGAACCGACCTGCCGGCGGCCGCGACGAGGAACGCGCAAGATACCACGAGGGGCAGGGGGCGTCAAACTCGGCACGGTCCTTCGAGAGCCAGGATCTTCCGCGCCAGCGTGGCGGCGTTGGCGATGCAGTCGGGTAGGGAGATGCCGCCCAGGAAGTTGCCCCGCAGGTAGAGGCCAGGGAGCCGGGCCTCGAGGCGGTCGGCCAGCTCGGCGAAGCGGCCGTGCCCAAGCTCGTATTGGGGGATGGCCCGCGGCCAGCGAGCCAGGTGGCGATAGACCGGCGGCCCGGAGACGCCGAGGGTGCGGCCGAGGTCGCCCAGGGCCAAGTGGTGGAGCTCGTCATCGCCCAGGCCCACCAGCTCGGGGTCGGTACGCCCACCGGCGAAGGCCGTCAGGCCCACGCAGCCGGTCGCCACCCGACCGGGGAAGAGGGTCGAGGAGAACAGACATCCCAGCAGGCGCAGCCCTTCCACCCGCGGCGCCAGGAAGCCGAAGCCGTCCAGGGGATGGGCCACCTGCTCCCGCCGGAAGCCGTAGGCGAAGACCACCACCGGCGAGTAGGGGACCTCGGCCAGGGCCTGGCTCTGGCCGCCGGTTGCTGTCGCGAGCAGCCGCGCCGCGACCTCCGACGGGACTGCGAGCACCACCCGCCGGGCGCGGAAGGGCCCTCGGTTGGTCGCCACCAGGAGGGCGTCTCCGTCTGGATGAACCGAGGCGGCTGCGGTGTCGAGGTGGAGCCGATGGAGCTGCTGGCCGAGCTCGAGCGGCAGCTGGAGCAGGCCCTCGGGCAGCGAGATCATCGCCCCGCGGGGGGCGGCGCCCTTGCGCTTGGCGATCGCGCCCCGGATCAGACTGCCGTGCTCGCGCTCGAGGGCGGCGATCTTGGGCACCGCCCAGGCCACCGACAGCCGCTCGGGGTCCCCGGCATAGACCCCGGAGACGAAGGGCCCCACGGCGTAGTCCAGGAAGTCGGCCCCGAGGCGCCGCCGCACGAAGGAGGCGATCGACTCGCCTTCGAGGTCGGCGCTGCGGCCAACCCAGGGCTCCTTGAGGAGCCGCCACTTGGCAGCGGCCCGGAACAGAGGGGTAGAGAGGAAGCCAAGCGGCCCACCGGGCAGGGGGACCAGCCGCCCTGCCTTCCAGACGTAGCGCTTGCCGCCGGCCGTAGCGGCTTGCCGCCGCGCCCCGGCCAAGCCCGCGTCCTCGAGCAGCCGGCCCACGGCCGGATTGCCGTCGAGCACCGTCGAGGGGCCCAGCTCGAAGAGCCAGGGTCCATCGTGGAGGGTGCGGATGGAGCCGCCGACCCGGCCGGCAGCCTCGAGCAAGGCCACGTCGAGGCCGCCCCGCTCGAGATAGAAGGCGGTGGTGAGGCCGGAGATCCCGGCGCCGATCACCACGGCGTCGAGCGGCTTGCCCCCGGGGGACGTGATCATCAGGGGGATGCTAAACGGTTCGGGAGTACTGCGGCGCGGTGCCCGACGCGGAGCGGCCGAGGTAGGCGTCGAAGCACATCGCCACGTTGCGCACCAGGGGGCGCCCGGCCGGGGTCACCGCGAAGCCATGGGGTGTGCTCTCGATCAGCCCATCGGCTTCGAGAGGCTCGAGGGCGGCGAGCTCGCGCTCAAAGTGGCGATCGAAATCGAGGTTCCAGCGCTCGGCCAGGGCCTGCTTCTCGAGGCCGAAGTGGCAGAGGATGCCGAGGATCACCTCCCGCCGGAGCAGATCCTCCGCGGAGAGCACCATGCCTCGGCAGGTGGCGAGCTCGCCGATCTCGAGCCGGGCGTCCCAGGCCGAGAGGTCCTTCTCGTTCTGGGCGTAGCCATCGGCCACCTTGCTGATGGAGGAAGCACCGAAGGCGAGCAGGTCCGTCTCGCCGCCGGTCGCGTAGCCCTGGAAGTTGCGCGTCAGGGTCCCTTCCACGAGGGCACGGGCGAGCGGATCGCCCGGCTTGGCGAAGTGGTCCATGCCGATCAGCAGATAGCCCGCCCCGCCGAGGACGTCCATGGTCTCCTCGAGCAGCGCGAGCTTGGTCTCCGGTGAGGGCAGGGCCTCGGCCGGGATCGCTCTTTGGTGCTTGAAGAGGCTGGGCAGGTAGGCGAAATTGAACACCGCCAGCCGGTCTGGAGAAAGGCGCACGACCTCCTCGAGGGTGGCCCGGAAGCTCGCCGGCGTCTGGTAGGGCAGGCCATAGATGAGGTCGACGTTGATGCTCCCGATGCCGCGGCGGCGCGCCCCTGTCATCACCTGCCAGGCGAGCTCCGCCGGCTGCCGGCGGTTGACGGCCGTCTGGACCTCCGGATCCAGGTCCTGGATCCCCATGCTCAGGCGGTTGACCCCGGCCTCGGCCAGGGCATCCAACTGCTCTTCGGAGGCGTGGCGAGGGTCGACCTCGACGCTGATCTCACAATTCTCGGCGAAGGGGAAGGTGAACCGGAGCCAGGACATCAGGTCCAAGATCTGGCCCGGGTCGAGGTAGGTCGGTGTGCCGCCTCCCCAATGAACCTGGATAGTCTGACGCTCGGCGCCGCCGGCGAGGAGCGAGACCTCCTCGATCTCCTGTCGGAGGCGCTCGAGGTACTGCTCGACCCGCTCGCGGTTGCGGGTCACGGCCACGTTGCAGCCGCAGAAGAAACACCGCTGCTCGCAGAAGGGAATGTGGACGTACAGGGACAGGGGCAGGGGCTTCGCGCGACTTTCGTCGAGCAGTGTGGCGTAGTCGACGGCGTCGAAGCCGGTATGGAATTGGGGTGCTGTGGGGTAGGAGGTGTAACGCGGGCCAGGGCGATCGTATTTGGCGATCAGCTCCCGCCGAAAGGGGATGCGGGCTTCCGCGAGCGCGGTGGTCTCGAGGTCGAGCACGAGGAAAGTGTAGCGAGGGTCGCCGAACTGCTCCCCACCCGCCGGGGCGGGTCCTCCCGCCCCACGCGTCGAATCCAGCAAGGGAGGGCAAACAGCGTTATTCTCCGCGCCATGGCCGCTCCCGAGTACATGATCTGTCTCGAGTGCGAGACGCCCTGCTACACCTTCGAATGGGAAGAAGGTGAGGTTACCGAAGCGTTCTGTCAGACATGCGCCAACGATGAACCGAGCCAGTTCGTAACGCCGGACGAGTTCGAGGCCCTCTCCTCTGGGCACTAGCATCTGGGAGCAGCCATGAGCCGACGCCCCGCCTCATCCCGATACCTCGGGTCTGCCGTTCTCGTGTTCCTGGTCGCCAGCGGCCCGCCCGCCGCCGCCGACCGGGTGGAGCTGGCCAACGGCCAGGTCTTCGAGGACGTGGTGGCCGAGGAGATCGGCCATCAGCTGAGGATCCGTCTCGCCATCGGTGAGCTGCGCATCCCCCGCTCTCAGGTCGTCAAGGTCACCAAGTCCGAAACCCCTTTCCAGCGCTACGAGATCGAGAAGCAACGGCTCTCTCCCTACCGAGCCGGGGACGCGGCCGCCTGGCTCGACCTGGCTCGCTTCGCCCTCGACGCCGAGCTCGTGGCCGAGGGCCGTGAGGCGGCCCTGGTCGCCGCCCGTCTCGAGCCCACGTTGCCGGACCTGGCGCCCGTGCTCGGGACCTTGGGGTACGTGCGCGACCCGGAAGGCGGAGGCTGGATCCCCGAGGCGGACCTCATGGCCCGGCGCGGCCTGACCCGCTACGGGGGACGATGGGTCCCCCGGGAAGAGGTCGAAAGGCGGGAGCACCAGTTGGCCCTGGCACGCGAGCAGGAGGCCGCCGCCGCGCGGGAGCGCCGGCGTGAATTGTGGGCCCTCGACCAGCAGCGGCGCGACCGGGAGCTGGACCTGGCCCACCGAGAGAGAGAGCGGGAACGGGAAGCGGCGCCGCTGATCCAGATCGACAACAGCGTGCTGACCTTCATCTACAGCTTCCCGAGTCCCTTCGTGATCGCTCCGGTGGCGCCCGGCCCACGGCCTCCTTCGACCGGCGCCGAGCGGCGTCCCTCGGGAGCCCCGGTGATGGACCTGCTCGAGCGCCAGCCGGGGAGCCTGATCCCGGGCGAGCTTCGCCTCGGCCCGCCCTGAGGTCGGGCCACTGCCGTTATAGACTCTCGCTCCCCTTCGGGAGGGGTTGTGCCTTCGTTCTCTGATTGTCCCATCGTCGTCACCGGCCTCGGCGCCGTGACCGCCATCGGCGCCGGTCGCGAGGCTTTCTGGCAGGGCCTGATCGAGGGCAAGAGCGGCATCCGCCCGCTCGAGCTCTTCGATCCTGCTGCCTACCGCACCCAGACCGCGGCCTGGATCGACGAGGCCGCGCTCGACCTCTCCTTCCTCGGCCCCCGCGACCGCCAGCGCACCTCGCGCGCCGACCGTTTCGCCCTGGCCGCCACCCGCGAGGCGATCGCCGACGCCGGCCTCGAGCTCGGCAGCCTGCCGCCGGAGCGTCTGGCGGTGGTGCTCGGCTCGGGGGCCGGCGGCCTGATCGAGGCCGAGGAGTGGTTCGGCAAGGTCGCCCTGTCGGGCCGGCTGGGCCAGGTCCGCGAGATCCTCGCCCACGGTCCCGACCTGGTGACCAATCGGGTCGCCTCCTGGCTGGGCGCCCGCGGCATCCGCTCGACGGTGGTCACCGCCTGCTCGAGCTCGACCCTCTCCGTCGGCCAGGCCGCCGACCTGCTGCGCGCCGGTCTCGCCGACGTGGTGGTCACCGGCGGCAGCGACAGCCTGGCGCGCCTGACCTACGGCGGCTTCAACTCCCTGCGCGCCGTGGACCCCGATCCGTGCCGGCCCTTCGACCGCGAGCGCAAGGGCCTGTCGGTCGGTGAGGGGGCGGGCATCCTGGTGCTCGAGCGCGAGGTCGACGCCCGCCGCCGCGGCGCCCGCTGGTACTGCCGGGTCGCCGGCTACGGCAGCACCTCGGACGCCTACCACATGACCGCGCCGGAGCCGAGCGGCGCGGCCGGCGCACGGGCCTTGACCTCGGCCCTCGAGAGCGCCGGGATCGACGCCTCCGCGGTCGACTACGTCAACGCCCACGGCACCGCCACGCCCCACAACGATCGCGCCGAGGCCGCCGCTTTGCACCACGTCTTCGGGGCTCGCGCCGCCCGCCTGCCGACCAGCTCGATCAAGTCGATGATCGGACATTGCCTCTGCTCGGCCGGAGCCGTGGAGGCAGTGGCCACCTGCCTGACCGTCCAGCGGGGAGTGCTGCCCCCGACCCTGCGCTGGGAGAGCCCCGATCCCGAGTGCCCCCTCGACGTGGTGCCGAACGTGGCCCGCGAGCAGGAAGTGCGGGTCGCCCTGTCGAGCTCCTTCGCCTTCGGCGGCAACAGCGCCTGTCTGGTGCTCAGCGCGGAATGAGACCGCTCGCCGTCACCGGCGTCGGCATCGTCTCCCCCCTGGGGAGCGAGCCCTGTGCCGTGCTCGCCGCTCTGGACCAGGGCCAGAAGGGCCTCGTCGCGGTCCGTGACGCTCCCCTGGCCGGCTCCGGCTGGGCCGGCCGGGTGGTGGACTTCGACCCCGGTCCGGTGATCCCGCCGATGCGCGCTCGTCGCCTCGACCGGGCGAGCCAGTTCGCGGTGGTCGCGGCCCATCGGGCCCTTTCGGCGGCCGGGCTCCTAGGCGAGGAGAGGCTGCGCCGCGGCTTGGGAGTGGTGATGGGCACCTCGAGCGCCGGCTCGGGGCCCCTGACGGTCTTCCTCGAAGCCCTCTACCGGCAATCGCCCGAGGCCGCTCCCCCTTTCGAGTTCCCCAACACGGTGGCCAACGCCCCGGCCAGCCACGTCTCGATTGAGCTCAAGCTCGAGGGCCCCAACACCACCCTGGCGCACAGCGAAGCGGTGACGGGGATGGCCCTGGTGCTCGGCCGCCAGATGATCGAGGACGGTCGGGTGACGGCCGCGCTAGTCGGCGCGGTCGACGAGTGGAACCCCTACTACCAGCTGGGCTACGAGCAGATCGGCGCGCTGCGCGGCCAGGTCGAAGGCGGGGGCGGTTCCCTGCTCTCGGAGGGGGCCACGGAGCTGGTGATCGAGCCCGCCGATGCGGCCGAGGCCCGGGGCGCCAGGGTCCTGGCGCGCATCCTCGGCGTCGGGGTCGCCTCGGCGGCCGGAGAGCCCTACCGCTGGCTGCCGGACGCGGGCGCTCTGGCCCAAGCCATCCGCGGCGCCCTCGCCGAGGCCGGGATGCCTGCCGAGGCCGTGGGGTCGGTCTTCCTCGCCGCCAACGGAGTCGAGGCGATGGAGCGCGCGGAGGCCGAAGCGCTGGCCGCGGTCTTCGGCGCCGGCCCTCTCGCCGCCACCGGGATCAAAGGCGCCGTGGGGGAACGCTCCACCAGCGGCGCGCTCGGCGTGGCGGTGGCGGCCCTCTGCCGCGCCCGCCACCGCCTGCCCCCCTACGCCGGCGGCTCCCTGGCCTCCTGGCCGGCGCCGGTGCGCCTGCTGGCGGCACCTGGCGAGCTGCCGCCCGGCGCCACTCTGGTGCTGCTCTACGGCTTCGGCGGCAACTACGCGGCGGTGATCTTGTCGTAGGGCCGACCGACGTGCCGGCCCCCCCTATGCCCGGGTGATCGTCATCTCGCGGGTGGGGCTCGCCTTCCTCGCCGGCATGGTCTCGACCGGCAGCGACACCGTGACCTTGGTCCCTTCGCCGGGTCGGCTGTCCAGGGAAAGCTCCGCCCCGTGGGCCTGCGCGATGCGCTCGACCACCGCCAGACCCAGCCCGGTGCCGCCCTTGCGCGTCGAGTAGAAGGCGTCGAAGATCCGCCGCTGCTCTTCCTCGGCGATGCCCACGCCGTTGTCCTCGACCTCGAGCAGGGCCCGATCGCCCCTCACGGCCGCGCGCAGGGTGATCGCCGAGGAGCGCTGGGTGCCTTCGGTGGCGGCCAGGGCGTTCTGCACCAGGTTCAACAACAGCTGGGTGATCTGCTCGACGTCGACCTTCACCTTGACGCCGGCCGCCTGGTCGACGATCGAGACCAGGGCGCCGCGGGCACGGATCTCTCCCGACAGCACGTCGCGGACGCGCTCGAGAAGGGCGGCGGGGCTCATCTCCACTCGGTCCAGGGGGCGCGGCTTGGCGAAGAGCAGGAAGTCGGTGACCAGGCGCTCGAGGCGGCGGATCTCCTGGTGGGTGATCTGGAACAGCCGGCGGTTGGTGGTACCGCCACTCGAGCTGCCGAGATCCTCCTCGAGCATCTGCATGTTGAGGTTCAAGGAGTTGAGGGGGCTGCGGATCTCGTGCGCCAGGCCGGCGGCGAGAGTGCCGACGTAGGCCATGCGGTCGGCCTGGCGGGCCCGCTCCTCGAGCCGGCGTGCCCGCCGGGCCAGGATGCCGATGACAAAGTAGGCGGAGACCAGCACCAGCAGGCTCACCACGGCGATCCGCGACGCCTGGCGCACCAGATCCTGGCGCAGCACCTCGGCGCGCTGGCGGACCTTGGTGGGAGACAGCCCGATGCGCAGGGTCCCGAGCTTGCCGATCGCCTCGGAGACCACGAAGCCCGGCTCGGTGGCGGCGCCGATCGGCTGCGCCAGGGCCTCGGCTGGCAGCTCCCTGGGCCGGTCCGGGGCCTCCGCCGCGCTCTCGGTCTTGTCGGGGGAGCGGTAGATCAGGCTGCCGTCGACGTCGAAGATCTCGACGTTCTCGACCAGGTCGCGGCGCGCCAGGTCGCCATCGATGAACTGCTGGATCTCGCGCTCATGGGCGAGGATCAGCAACAGGTCCCGGTTCTCGGCGTCCTCGATGCCTGCCCGTCGCGCGATGCGCTCGGCGAGGTCCTTGGCCTCGACGCGGGTCTCGAGCAGGGCCCGCTCCACCTCGCGCTGGGACAGGCTCTGGAAGATCAGCCACGACAGCAGCAGGATCTGGGCGAGGACGAAGACGCCGAGGGCGACCAAGGCGACGATCAACGAGCGGGACGAGCCGCGAGGCCGCATCCCGGCAAGGATACAACGCGCCCGGGTCTTCCCCCGCCGATCCCAGCGCGCCCCGCGTGATAGATTTTTCGTCAATGGCGACCAGGTTCCGTCCGACCCCGATCACGCTCCTGGCGGTGATCCCGGTGCTGGCCTCTGTCGTCGGAGCGTGCGGTCGCGGAGGGCCCGAGGCCGCTGCGGGGGACGCCGCCGGCACGCCTCGACGGGGTGGCACGGCGGTGGTGGCCATCGGCGCCGACCTGCCTTCCTACAATCCCTACATCAGCGTCACCACCTCGACGGTGGTCGAGATGTCGACTCTGCTGTTCCTGCACCTGGTCGAGGAGCAGGCCGACTACACCGACCATCCGCCGACCTTCCGGCCCTGTCTGGCCGAGTCCTGGGAAAGCGCTCCGGACGGCAAGACCCTCACCTTCCACTTGAACCCGAAGGCTTTGTGGAGCGACGGCGTGCCGGTGACGGCCGAGGACGTGCGCTTCACCTGGCAGGCCCAGACCAACCCCGACGTGGCCTGGGATTCGGCGCACTACAAGGACGACATCACCGACGTCGAGGTCGTCGATCCCCACACGGTGCGCTTCCACTTCACCGGGCCCTCGCCGCTGCGCATCCTGCAGGTCAACGAGGGACCGATCATCCCCAAGCACGTCTGGGGCGAGCGGCCTTTCGCCCAGTGGCGCGACGACGACGGCTGGTTCGGCCAGCGCATGGTCGGCTCGGGACCGTTCCTGCTCCAGCGGCGGGTGCCTCAGCAAGAGCTGGTGCTGGTGCGCAACGAGCGCTACCTGGAACCAGGCAAGCCCTACCTGGACCGGCTGGTAGTGCGCATCATCCCGGACGTCTCGAGCATGGTGGCGGCTTTCCTCGCCGGGGGCACCGACGCCGTCTTCGGCCTGTCGATGAGCGACATCGGGCGGGTCGAGGGCAGCGGACACGGCCGGGTCGTGTCCTGGTGGGGGCGAGGCCAGAACTTCGTGGCCTGGAACCACCGGCGCCCGTTGTTCCGTTCGGTGAACGTACGGCGGGCCCTGACCATGGCGATCGACCGCCAGGGCATCACCGAGACCCTCTACGGCGCCTACGGTCGCATTGCGGCCACGCCGGTGGTCTCGGACGTCTGGGCCAGTGATCGCTCGATCCAGCCTTTGCCCTACGACCCCGAGGAGGCCCGCCGCCTGCTCGCCGCCGAGGGCTTCCGTGACGCCGACGGCGACGGCATCCTGGAGCGAGGGGGCAAGAAGCTCTCCTTCGACCTCTCCACCAACGCCGGCAACCCGCAGCGCGCGAGTTCCCTGGTGATGATCCAGGAGCAGCTGCGGCGGGTGGGCGTCGACGCCCGGCCGCGCTTCGTCGCCTTCAATCCCCTGATGGAGCAGGCCGATCGCGGAGACTTCGACGCCATCCTGATGCGCTGGTCCATGCCCACGGACATGGATCTCTCCTTCGCCTTCGCCACCGAGTCGATCGGCAGTGGCTCGAACGTCTTCGGCTACTCCCGGCCGGACCTCGACCGTCTGCTCGCCGAGACCCGCGAGGCGACCACCACCGAGGGCTTCGCCCGCGGTCTCGCCGAGGTCCAGCGCATCATCCATCAGGATCAGCCGGCCACCTACCTCTACGAGTCGAAGGATCTGGCAGCCATCTCGACGCGGCTCCAGGGGGCCGCGCCGAACTCCCTGCGGCGCCTGTGGCACGCCTGGGAGTGGTGGCTCGCCGAGCCTTGAGTCAGGCCATGGCGAGCTCGCCCGCCTCGGCTCGCGGGGGCTGGTGAGGGATGCGCGCGGGCTCCCTCCTGCGCCGGGCGGTGTCGTCCCTGGTCCTGGTCTGGCTGCTGCTGACCGTCGTCTTCTTCCTCCTCCACGCCGCGCCGGGCAAACCCTCGGCCCTGCTCGCGACCTCCGGCCTGTCTCCCGAGCAGCGAGCTGGCATCGAGCGCGCCTACGGCCTCGACCGCTCCTTGCCCGAGCAGTACCTGCGTTGGCTGGGTGCGATCGTCCTCGACGGCAATTGGGGGGTGTCCTTCACGCACCGGCGGCCGGTCCTGGAGCTGCTGGTCGAGGCGTTCCCGGCCACCGCCTTGCTCTCGCTCTCGGCGCTGCTCTTCCATCTCCTGGCGAGCGTCGGTGGCGCCTTGCTCGCCGCTCGGCGCAAGGGCTCTTGGCTCGATCGCGGCGTCCAGACGGTTTCGCTCCTCGGCTTCTCCTTGCCGGTGTTCTGGCTCGGCTTGATGGCCATCCTGGTCTTCGCCTCCTGGTGGCCACTCTTCCCCACCGGCCATCTGCGCTCCCCGGGGGCGAGCGGCGGCGGCCTCTCGGGCCTGGCGGACGTGGCCTGGCACTTGATCCTGCCGTCGCTGGTGCTGGGTGGCGCTTCCTGCGGCGGCACCCTGCGGCTGGTACGGGCCAGCCTGATCGACGCCCTCGACCAGGACTACGTGCGGGCTGCCCGGGCCAAGGGCGTGAGCCAGCGCCGGGTGCTCACCGTCCATGCCCTGAGAAACGCCCTCCCTGGTCTCGCCCAGGTGGTGGGAATGGCCTTGCCGGCCCTGCTCAACGGCTCGCTGGTGATCGAGGTGATCTTCTCCTGGCCCGGCGTCGGGCGCCTCCTTTTCGAGGCGATCCAATCGTCCGACTACCCCCTGGTGCTCGCCGGCACCGCCCTGTCGGGAGTGCTGGTCGTTCTCGGCTCCTTCCTCGCCGACCTGGCCCACGCCTGGGTCGATCCCCGGGTGCGCGATGCCTGAGCGCCGGGCATCTCTCTGGCTCGGCGTCGTCCTGGTCGCTCTGCTCGGCCTCGCCGGCCTGCTCGCCCCCTGGCTTGCTCCCCATCCGCCGGACGCCCAGTACGACGCCGCGGCAGCAGGCCACCGCCCTCCCGGCACCTCACTGACCGGGCTCGAGCTGGCGGACGGGCGCTGGGTGCTGGGCGACCAACTGGAGCGCACCGCCGAGGGCTACCGGTTGCGGCGGCTCGGTGAGCTGCGCACGATCACCACGGCCGAGCTTGCCCCGGGCGGCGGGCCGCATCGTTTCCTCTTCCCCCTGGGCACCGACGGCGTCGGCCGGGACCTGCTCTCCCGCTTGCTGCACGGGGCGCGGGTCTCCCTCGCCCTGGCGCTCTTGGCGGTGGCCCTCGCCATGACCCTGGGCGTCCTCTACGGGGCCATTGCCGCCACTTCGAAGCCTTGGCTGGACAACTTGATGATGCGGCTGGTCGATGCCCTGCTGGCCTTCCCTCCCCTGCTCCTGATGCTGACCCTGGCGGCTCTCTTCCGTCCCAGCTCGGCGCTCCTGGCCCTGGTTCTGGGTGGCACGGGCTGGATGGAGGTCAGCCGGTTGGTGCGCGCCCAGGTCAAAGGCGTGGCCGCCCGCGAGCTGATCACCGCGGCTCGAGCCAGCGGGCTCTCGCGCTGGCGCATCCTCACCCGGCACCTGCTGCCCAACTCCTTGACGCCGGTGTTCGCTCTCGCCCCCCTGTGGGTGGCCAACGTCATCCTCGCCGAGTCGGCCCTCTCCTTCCTGGGCCTGGGCATCCAACCGCCCGACGCCAGCTGGGGGACGATCATCAACGACGGCCAAGAGGTGCTGGTCCAGGCCTGGTGGATCGCCGCCTTTCCCGGCCTGGCCATCGCCCTCGCCGTCATCGGCTGGAACCTGATCGGCGAGGCCCTGCGCGAGCTGCTGGACCCCCGGGGTGGTGACGGGCGGCGGAACATGGGCGATGCGCACCGCTGACTTCGACTTCGAGCTGCCGGCCGCGGCGATCGCCCAGCAAGCCGCGGCCCGGGGAGAGAGTCGTCTCTTCGTCCTCGACGCCCCCGGCGAGGCCCGCCATCGCACGATCCGCGACCTGCCGTCGCTGCTGGCACCCGGCGACCTGCTGGTGGTCAACGACACCCGGGTGATCCCGGCCCGCCTCTTCGCTCGCCGGCCGGACACCGGCGGCCTCCTCGAGCTGCTCCTGGTCGAGCGGCGGGGCCCCCGCGAGTGGCTCTGCCTGGCGCGGCCCGGCCGCCGTGCCCGGACCGGCCGGGTGTTCCGCCTCGAAGGACCCACGGGCGGGAGCGACCTCTCGGTCGAGGTGGTGGGACGAGGGGAGGAGGGGCGCTTCGAGGTCCGCTTCTCGGAGCCGATCGAGCCCTGGCTCGAGATCCTGGGCCACGTACCACTGCCGCCCTACATCCAGCGCGCCGACACCGCCGCCGACCGGGAGCGCTACCAGACCGTCTACGCCCGCCAGCCGGGCTCGATCGCCGCCCCCACCGCCGGCCTGCACTTCACGCCCGAGCTGCTCGGCGAGCTCGAGTCGGCCGGGATCGCCCGCGCAGCAGTGACCCTCCACGTCGGCCTGGGCACCTTCCTGCCGGTGACCGCCGAGGAGGTGGCCGACCACCGCATGGAGGCCGAGCGTTGGGAGATCCCCGAGGCCACGGCCACGGCCATCGCCGCCTGCCGCGAGCGGGGAGGGCGGGTGGTGGCGGTGGGGACGACGGTGGTGCGGACGCTGGAGTCGGCAGCGTTGGCGGCGGAACCGGGGAGGGCAGGCACGGGGGCCTGCCCCTACCTCGCCGGTTCCGGTTCCACCCGGCTGTTCATCACCCCGGGCTTCCCCTTCCAGGTGGTCGACGCGCTGCTGACCAACTTCCACCTGCCCCGCTCCACCCTGCTCATGCTGGTCTCGGCGTTCGCCGGCCGGGAGCGAGTGCTGGCCGCCTATCGCGAGGCGATCGCGGCCGGCTATCGCTTCTATTCCTACGGCGACGCGATGCTGGTCCGGCGAGGTTCGTAGGGGCGCAGCATGCTGCGCCCCTACTTCTCCCGCGCCATCCAGGTCAGCACCGGCTTGCGGGCCGCGCCGGCCTCGTCGAGGCGGCGCACCGGGGTGTCGAAGGGCGCGCCGTGGAGCAGGTCCGGGTTCTCCTCGGCCTCACGGGCGATCGCCAGCATGGCGTCGACGAAGCGGTCCAGCTCTTCCTTGGCCGCCGTCTCGGTGGGCTCGATCATCAGCGCCCCGGAGACGATCAGGGGGAAGTAGATCGTCGGCGGGTGGAACCCGTAGTCCATCAGCCGCTTGGCGATGTCGAGGGTCGACACGCCGTGGGCCGACTGGTTCTTGTCCGAAAGCACCACCTCGTGGAGGCTGGGGCTCTGGTAGGCGAGGTGGTAGGCCCCTTCGAGACGCTTCCGCAGGTAGTTGGCGTTGAGCACCGAGACCTCGGCCACCTTGGCCAGACCCTCGCCCCCCATCGCCAGAATGTAGGTCAGCGAGCGCACCATCACCCCGAAGCTGGTGCCGAACGAGCGCACCCTACCGATCGAGAGGGGACGGTCGGTCGACAGGGTGTAGCGGCCGTCCGCCGTGCGCTCCACCGTCGGCACCGGCAGGTGCGGCACCAGGCTCTCGGCCACCGCCACCGGGCCTGCGCCCGGGCCACCACCGCCGTGAGGCTGGGTGAAAGTCTTGTGCAGGTTGATGTGCATCACGTCGATGCCCATCCTGCCCGGCTTGGCCTTGCCCACGAAGGCGTTGAAGTTGGCGCCGTCGCAATAGACGAAACCGCCTTTGCCGTGGACGATGCGAGCGATGTCGAGGATGTGGTTCTCGAAAACGCCCAAGGTGTTGGGTTGGGTGAGCATCAGCCCCGCCACGTCCTCGGTCATCGCCCGCTCGACCTCGGCCAGGTCGAGGGTGCCCTGGGCGTTCGACACCAGTTCCTTGACCTCGAAGCCGGCGAGGCTCGCCGAGGCCGGATTGGTGCCGTGCGCCGAATCCGGGATCAGCACGTAGCGCCGCTTCTCGCCACGGGCGTCGAGGGCGGCCTTGATCATCAGGATGCCGACGTACTCGCCCTGCGCTCCGGCGGAGGGGTGCAGCGAGACCCGCGGCAGGCCGGTGGCCTCGATCAGCGCCTGCTCGATCTGCCAAAGCAGGGCCAGGTTGCCCTGGACGGTGCGGTCAGGTTGCAGCGGATGGGCATCGGCGAAGCCGGCGTAGCGGGCCGTCTCCTCGTTGATCCGCGGGTTGTACTTCATGGTGCAGCTGCCGAGGGGATAGAGGCCGAGGTCGAGGGAGTAGTTCTTCCGCGACAGCCGCGAGAAGTGGCGCACGACGTCCACCTCGGATAGCTCGGGCAAGTCCTCAAGGTCGCCCCGCAGCAACCCCGGGGGCAGCAACTCGGTGACCGGTGCCTCCTCGACACCGGCCGCCGGCAGCTGGACGCCGATGCGGCCTGGCCGGGAGAGGTCGAAGAGGAGCCCTTCGTTCTTCCAGTGACGCTCGGGATGGGCGATCGTGGTGTCGGACACTCGAAGCCTCCTAGGCGAGGGAAGAAGCGGCGCGGAGGAAGGCATCGAGCTCCTCCGGGGGGTTGGACTCGGTCACGGCGACCAGGAAGCTGTCTGCGAGCTCGGGATAGTCGGGGCCCAGGGGCACTCCGGCGAGAATTCCCGCTCCCTCGAAGCTCTCGAGGAGGCCGGCCACGGACTTGCTCGAGCGTAGGGCGACCTCGTTGAAGAAGGGCGAGGCGAAGCGCCGGGAGAGGCCGGCCGAGGCCAGCCGCCCGGCCAGGGAGGCGCAGCGCTGGAGGTTGATCTCGGCCAGCCGGACCAGGCCCCGCCGGCCGTGCAGGGCGAGGTAGATGGTGGCCGCCAGGGCGCAGAGGGCGACGTTGGTACAGATGTTCGAGGTCGCCTTCTCGCGGCGGATGTGCTGTTCGCGGGTCGAGAGGGTGAGCACCCAGGCCCTCTTGCCATCGACGTCGACGGTTTCCCCGACCAGGCGGCCGGGCATGGCCCGCTTGGCTTCGTCACGGGCGGCGAAGAAGCCGAGGTAGGGGCCGCCGTAGCCCAAGGGCAGGCCGAAGGAGCGCGCGTCGCCGCAGGCGATGTCGATCCCCGCCTCGCCGGGGCTTCGAAGCAGGGCGAGGGAGAGCGCCTCGGTGACCACGCCGATCGAGATCGCGCCGTGGGCACGGGCCGCGTCGGCCGCGGCGGTCCAGGGCTCGATGACGCCGAAGTAGTTGGGCGATTGAACCGCCACGCAGACCGTGTCGCCATCGACCGCGGCGGCCAGGGCCGCGGCATCCGTGGCCCCGAAAGCATCGAAGCCGACCTCGACGATCTCGAGGTCGAGGTTCGCGATGTGGGTAGCCAGGGTCTGCCGGTAGTGCGGGTGGATCGCCCGCGACACCACCACCTTGTGACGCTTCTTGACCAGGCGCGCGGCCATCAGCACGGCCTCGGCGAAGGCGCTCGCCCCTTCGTACATCGAGGCGTTGGCCACCGGCAGGCCGGTGAGCTGGGCGATCAGGCTCTGGAACTCGAAGATCGCCTGCAGGGTCCCCTGGCTCATCTCGGGCTGATAGGGGGTGTAGACGGTGAGGAACTCCCCCCGCTGGATGAGGTGATCCACTGCCGCGGGCACGTCGTGGCGATAGGCGCCGGCGCCGAGGAAGCTCGCCACGTCCCGGCCCGCCACGCGGTTGGCCGCTTGGAGCTGATGGAAGTGCTGGCGCAGCTCCTGGTCGGAGAGGGGGCCGGCGATCGCCAGGGGGTGGTCGAGCAGGATCTCTTCGGGCAGGCTGGCGAACAGCTGGTCGGTCGAGGAGACGCCGATCGCGTCGAGCATCTCCTGACGGTCCGTGTCGCCCAACGGGATGTAGCGATGGGCCTTGTGCACCGGCGGGGCTCCCTCCCTCAGGCGTTGGCTTCGGCTTCGATGAAGGCTTCGTAGGCTTCGGCGTTCATCAGCTTCTTGAGGTCACCCGCCGAGGAGAAGCGGATCTTGACCAGCCAGCCCTCGCCGTGCGGATCCTCGTTCAGGACTTCCGGGTCGTCGACGGCGGACTCGTTGACCTCGATGACCTCTCCGGCCACGGGCGTGTAGACCTCGGCAACTGCCTTGACCGACTCGATGGTGCCGATCTCGTCCCCGGCGTTGAAGACTTCGCCGACCTCGGGGAGCTCGACGAAGACGACCTCGCCCAGCTCATGCTGGGCGAACTCCGTGATCCCGAGGACGCAGAGGTCGTCCTCGACTCGGATCCACTCGTGCTCCTCGGTGTAGAGGTACTGATTGGGATAGGTAGACATGACTCTCGATCTCCTCCTTGGTGCAAAGGACCGGCCGAGCCGGGGGCAAGGTCAAGCTTATTTCATCGGGCGCGACGGTAGAACGGCGTCTCGACCACCCGGGCCGGAACTTCCTTGCCCCGCACGTCGAGGGTGAGCTCGGTGCCCAGGCCGGCCAACGCGAGGGGCACGTAAGCCATGCCGAGCGCCTTCTCGAAGGTCGGCGAGAAGGTGCCGCTGGTGACCGCTCCCACCAGCTGGCCCCCCTGGACCACACCGTGGCCCTGGCGGGCGATGCCGCGGCCGGTGACCTCGAAGCCCACCAGCCGCCGGGTGACTCCCCGCTCTCGCTGCGCCACCAGGGCCGCACGGCCGATGAAGTCGCCCTTGTCGAGCTTGATGGTCCAGTCGAGGCAGGCTTCCCAGGGCGTCGTGGTGGTGTCGATCTCGTGGCCGTAGAGGGCCATGGCGGCCTCCAGGCGCAGGGTGTCGCGGGCGCCCAGGCCGGCCGGCATCAGGCCGTGCTCGCGGCCGACCTCGAGCAGCCGGCGCCAGACCCTCGGGGCGTCGTCGGGAGCCAGGTAGAGCTCGAAGCCGTCCTCGCCGGTGTACCCGGTGCGCGAGAACAGCACCGGCACGCCGAAGACCTCGCCGTGGCCGAAGCGGTAGTAGCGGATCGCCTCGAGGTCGACGTTGGCGTGGGGGGTGAGGATGGCGATCGCCCGCGGGCCCTGGAGGGCGAGCAGGGCGTAGCGGTCGGAGAGATTCTCGACGGTGACATCGAAGGAGCTCGACTGGCTCTCGATCCAGGCGTAGTCGGCGTCGGCGTTGCCGGCGTTGACCACCACCAGGAAGTCGGCCGCGCCGAGGCGGTAGATCAGCAGGTCGTCCAGGTAGGTGCCGCCCTCGTTCAAGATCGCGCTGTAGTGGGCGCGGCCGGGGGCGAGCTTGGCGACGTCGTTGGGAGTGAGGTACTGAAGGAAGGCTTCCGCGGCGGGCCCCCGCACCGACACCTCGCCCATGTGCGAGACGTCGAAGAGGCCGGCGGCGGTGCGCACGGCACGATGCTCCTCCATCAGACCGGCATACTGGACGGGCATCTCCCAACCCGCGAACTCGACGAGCCGGGCACCGGCCTCCTGATGGCACTCGAACAAGGGTGTCCTCTTCACGCGGTGCTCCTTGGTCGCTGGGAATGAAGGCTTGCGGCGGACGAGCAAGCTATCACGACTGCCAGCACCGCAGGAAAGCCCGGCGGCGTGGGTTTCACCCCGCGAAAGGAGAAACTGATGAAGCCTCGAACCCGTCACGCCGCCTTGACCGCCCTGCTGATCGCCGGGGCCACGCTCACCGCCGTCGCCGCCCCGCCCCGTCCCGTCCAGGGCCCGGGGCAAGGTCAGGGCCAGGGTCCTGCCGCCGCCGAAGCCCGCGGCCCCCACGGTGGCCACCTCCTGCGCCTGGCCGCCCACTATCTCCAACTCACCGACGAGCAGACCACGGCCGCCCGCCAGATCTTCGAGGACGCGCGCACCGCCGCCCAGCCCCTGATCGAGCAGCTGCGCACCTCGCGCCAGCAGCTGCGTGACCTCCTCGACCAGGCGAACCCCGACGCCGCGGCGGTGGGCCAGGCCGTGATCGCGGCCGACGCCACCCGCGAGCAGCTGCGCGCCCTACGTGAGGACGCCACGGCCGACTTCCGCGCCCTGCTGACCACCGAGCAGCAAGCCCGCCTCGACGCCTTCCTCGCCGCGCTCCACGCCCTGCGCGACCGCCGCGGCGGCCCGGGTGAGGGGGACGGCGGGGAGGGCTAGGTCCTCCCCGGAGGGCGGCCACGGGGGGCCGCCCCTACACCTCAAAGCCGAGATTCCCGTCGGGGCAGGCCCCCGTGCCTGCCCTCCCCGCACCCCCCTAGAACCCCCTAACCCCCTCTGTCACAGAGATTTACCAGGGTCGTCACGGAATCGTCCCCGCCACCTGTGGAAAACTGTCCTCTCGAGCGGTCGCAGCCACCTCGACCGCTCGTTTTCCGCAATCGTAACCAACTGAAAAGAAACCACTTGCCGCGATTGCACAATTCTCTGTTCAAAACGGGGAAAGCCACGAGCCATGGGGGGTTTGGGGCCTGTGACAGGGGTTTTTCCGCAGGGTTTTCCGCACGGCTTGCGGAAAGTTCCGTGCTAGCCTTTTCGCGATGGCAAGACCACGAATTGCTCTCGTCGAGGACGAGGCCGACATCGCCGAGGTCCTGCGCTACAACCTCGAGAAGGAAGGCTTCGAGGTGGAGACGCTGGGGCGCGGGGACTCCGCCTTGGAGTCGATCCGCCGCCAGCCCCCGCAGCTGATCCTGCTCGACCTCATGCTACCGGGCATGGACGGCCTCGACCTCACCCGCACCCTCAAACGCGACACCGCCACTGCCAAGATCCCCCTGGTGATGCTCACCGCCAAGAGCGACGAGGTCGACCGCATCGTCGGCCTCGAGCTGGGTGCCGACGACTACATCCCCAAGCCCTTCTCCCCCCGCGAGGTGGTGCTGCGGATCAAGGCGGTGCTGCGCCGGGCCCGCCAGGCTCCACCCACCGACGGGGACCTGCTCTCGGTCGGCCGGGTTCGCCTCGACCTCGCCGCTCACCGCCTCGAGATCAGCGGCCGCGAGGTGCCCCTGACCGCGACCGAGTTCCGCCTCTTGAAGGTCCTGCTCGAGCGCAGCGGCCGGGTGCAGACCCGCTCGCGTTTGCTCACCGATGTCTGGGGCTACGCCGAGGACGTCGACAGCCGGACGGTCGATACCCACATCCGACGGCTGCGCAGGAAGCTCGGCCCCGAGGCGGATCGCATCGAGACCGTGATCGGGGTGGGCTACCGCTTCAAGCCCTGAGGGCCATGGCTGCCGTCGCGCGCCGCCTGAGGCGGGCCCTGCTGCTGCCGGCCGGGGCCGCCCTCGCCGCCTACGGCGCCGGCGTCGCGCTCGAGCTTCGCCCCTCGACCATCGCCGTCCTCCTCGGCTTTTCCAGCGCCGCTGCCGGCCTGCTGATCGCGCGCCGGGCCGAACGCCGCTTCCTGGACCCGCTCGACGCCCTTTGCCGGCGCGTCGAAGAGGGCACGGGCTTGAGCCAGCTCGAACGGCCCGCGACCGATGACCTGGTCCCCCTCGCCCGCGGGGTCCAGCGGCTGGCCGGCCGTTGCGAAGAGCAGCTCGATACCCTGGAGGCCGAGCGCGACCACCTCCGGCGTCTGCTCGAGAGGATGTCGGAAGGGGTGCTGGTGGTCGGTACCGACGGCCGGGCCGCGCTGGTCAACGGCGCTTTCCGCCGTCTCTTCCAGGTCCGCGGCGAACCCCTGGGCCGGGCCCCTTTGGAGCTGGTGCGGCTGCCCGAGTTGGCCCGAGTGGTGGAGCGGGCCCTGGGCGGCTCCGGGGAGGAGAGCTTCGAGGTCGAGGTGGAGCTGGCGGATCGCCGCACCCTGGTGCTCGCCGGCGCCGCGCTCGGCCGCGACGAGGGCGCCCTGGTGGTGGTACGCGACACCACGGCCTTCACCCGCCTGGCGCGCATGCGCCGGGAGTTCGTCGCCAACGTCTCCCACGAGCTGAAGACCCCGCTCGCCGCCATCCGCGGCTACGTCGAGACGCTGCGGGACGGCGCCCTCGACGACCGGCCGACCGCCGAACGCTTCCTTAGCCGAGTGCTCGCCCAGTGCCGGCGCCTCCAGGCCCTGCTCGACGACCTGCTGACTCTCTCCCGCCTCGAGAGCGTCGAGACCCCCCTCGCCATGGCGCGGGTCGATCTCGAGGCGGTGGCCGGCCGGGCCCTCGACCTGGTCTCCGAGCTGGCGCGGGAGAAAGACGTCCGCTTCGTGGTCGAGGCCGCGGACCCGCCGCCGGTGCTCGGCCACGCGGAGAGCCTGGAACGGCTGCTGGTCAACCTGCTCGACAACGGGGTCAAGTACAACCAGCCGGGAGGGACGGTGCGCCTGCGCCTGGGCCGAGACCTCGAGGGAGCGAAGATCGAGGTCGAGGACACCGGCATCGGCATTCCCACCGACGCCCTGCCCCGGCTCTTCGAGCGCTTCTACCGGGTGGACAAGGGGCGCTCCCGCGACGAGGGCGGCACCGGCCTCGGCCTGGCCATCGTCAAGCACATCGTCTCCGCCCACGGCGGGCGGGTCGAGGTGGAGAGCCGCGAAGGCGTGGGCTCGACGTTCCGGGTGGTACTGCCGGCGGCGAAGGGGCCTTCCGCCGGGGGCTGAACCCCCCGGCTATCCTCGCCGCGTGGCTGCGCCACGCGCCCCCGCCCCGCCCGGGGAGATCCCTCGGCTTCGGGCCTGCGGCCCTGCGCTCGGGATGACAACGGGACGGCCTTCGACATCGCCCCCCCTGTCATGCCGACCGGAGCCTGCGCAGCAGGCGCAGCGGAGGGATCTCCCCCCGTCGCGCAGCGACGGTTCGACCGTAGCCGGGGAGTTCACTCCCCGGCCCTCCGCCCCTACGCCTCCTCCTCCGCCTCCTCGATCTCCACCTCGCTCCCCACCTCGTCCATCACCTGGCGGATGGCGCGGGCCGAGAAGCCCTTGCGCTCCAGGCGCCGGGCCAGGGCGAGGGGGTCGGTGCCACCCCGGCGGGCGAAGTCGGTGGCGTGCTCGCGGGCGAAGGCGAGCTCTCGCTCGGGGTCGAGGTCGGCCAGGGCGGCCTCTCCCACCTCGCGGGCCACCCCCCGGCGGGCCAGCTCCGCGGCCAACCGGCGCTTGCCTTCACCGCCGGCACGCGACAGACGCAGGGAGACCAGCTCCTGAGCGGTCTTCGCGTCGTCGAGGTAGCCCAGGTCGGTCAGCCGGGCGAGGGCGGCGTCGATCTCGGCGCGGGGATAGCTTCGCGCCGCGAGCTTGGTCTCGAGCTCGCGGCGGAAGTGGGAGCGTTGGGCGAGGAGCTGGGTCGCCTTCTCGAGGCAGGAAGGCCGCGGCCGGCCGCCCAAGCTACCGCACCTCGAACTGGGAGCCCTCGAGCAAGAGATCGCCCTCGTTCGGCATTTTGATCGACTCTTCCATCTGCTCGCGGGAGATGTCCGCCGTGAACTGCACGCCCTCGACCTTGAGCTTGAACTCGTCCGGGTTGGAGGCGCGACGCATCGCCTCTTCGAGGGTGATCAAGCCGTTCTTGTACAGCTGGAAGAGCGACTGGTCGAAGGTCTGCATGCCGTACTGGCTGGTGCCCACGGCGATCTGGTCGCGGATGTACTTGGTCTTCTCCTTGTTCTCGATGCAGTCCCGGATGTAGGGCGTCACCCGCATCACCTCCACCGCCGGCACACGGCCGATGCCGTCCGCTCTCGGCAGCAGGCGCATCGAAATCACCGCCCGCAGGACCTGGCCGAGCTGGATGCGGATCTGCTTCTGGTGGTGGGGAGGGAAGACCGAGACGATGCGGTTGATGGTCTCGGTGGCGTCCAGGGTGTGGAGGGTTGAGAACACCAGGTGGCCGGTCTCCGCGGCCAGCAGGGCGGTCTCGATCGTCTCGTAGTCACGCATCTCACCGACCAGGATGACGTCGGGATCCTGGCGCATGGCCGAGCGCAGGGCGTGGGAGAAAGAGCGGGTGTCGACGTCGATCTCGCGCTGGTTGACCAGGGACTTCTTGTCGCGGTGGAGGAACTCGATGGGATCCTCGATGGTGATGATGTGCTCGCTGCGGCTGCCGTTGATGTAGTCGAGCATGGCCGCCAGGGAGGTCGACTTGCCCGAGCCGGTGGTGCCCGTGCACAGCACCAGGCCCCGGCGCTCCTCGCAGATCTCATCGAGAACGCCGGGGAGCATCAGCTCGCGGCTGGTCTTGATCCGCGCCGGGATGACGCGCAGCACCAGGCCGACCGTGCCCCGCTGCTGGAAGATGTTGCAGCGGAAGCGGCCGAGGCCAGGCACGGAGTAGGCGATGTCGAGCTCGAGCTCTTCCTTGAAGCGCTGCTTCTGCCGCGCGTTCATGATCGAGAACGCCATGGCGATGGTGTCTTCCTGGAGCAGGCGCTTGAGCTCGCCCAGCTGCAAGAGGTCGCCGTCCACGCGGATCACCGGGTGGCTACCGACCTTCAGGTGGAGGTCGGAGGCCTTGCGCTCGACGGCGATCTTGAGCAGGTCGTTGATGTTCATCGGAAGCCTCCTCGGCGGGCGTTAGCCGCCTGCTCCCACCGGCACCAGCGCCGGGACCGGCGTGAGCCAGCCGTGACGGTCCAGCGTCTCGCCCCGGATGACGGCGTTGAAGCGGGCCTGGAGCTGGCGCGTCACCGGGCCGGGGCCATGGGCGCGCACGGGGATGCGGTCTACGGAGCGCACCGGAGTGATCTCCGCCGCCGTGCCGGTCAAGAAGAGCTCGTCGCAGGCGTAGAGGGCGCCGCGGGAGATGTGCTCCTCGCGCACCGGGATGCCGTCCTCCTGGGCGATCTTCAAGACGGTGTCGCGGGTGATGCCGGGCAGGATCGAGCAGCAGAGAGGCGGCGTCCACAGCACGCCGTCCTGGACCAGGAAGAGGTTCTCGCTCGAGCCCTCAGAGACATAGCCGTCGCTGTCGAGGGCGATGCCCTCGGCGAAGCCGGCGAGCAACGCTTCCATCTTCACCAGCTGGCAGTTCAAGTAACCACCGGCGGCCTTGGCGATCGACGGCAGGCTCTCGGAGTTGGTGCGCCGCCAGGAGGAGACGCAGACGTCCACCCCGGCGTCGGCCGCGCCTTCCCCCAGGTAGCTCCCCCAGGGCCAGACGGCGATCGCCGCCTCGACCGGGCAAGGCAGGGGGTTGACCCCCACCGAGCCGAACCCGCGCCAGATGATCGGGCGGATGTAGCAGGCGGGCAGCTCGTTGGCCTGGATGGTCTCGACCGTGGCCCGGCAGAGCTCGTCCACGGTGTAGGGCAGGTCCGCGCGGTAGAGCTTGCAGGAGGTTTCCAGCCGAACCATGTGGTCCCTGAGGCGGAAGACCGCCGAGCCGGAGACCGTCTCGTAGCAGCGGATCCCCTCGAACCAGGCCGATCCGTAGTGCAGGGCGTGGGTCAAGAGGTGGACCTTGGCGTCCGCGAACGGCACCATCTCGCCGTTGACCCAGATCCAGCGCACACTGTCGAAGGGGCTCGCCACGATCTTCCTCCAGCCGCTGAAGTTCGGGTCGATGCTAGACCCCGCCCCCTCCCCTGTCAACGCGAGCCCGGAGCGGCCAGCGGCGCGGACATTCCCGCCACCAGGAGCCAGCCGGCCTCCTGCCGGCGCCAGACGTGGAGGAAGCGGAAGCGCCCGACGACGGCCTCAGCTTCCCGGACCACCAGGAGGCCGGTGACCACGGCGGACTCCCCCCAGCGCTCGAAGTGGCGGTCCTCCTGGTCGTACCGCCGGCCCGGGGGCAGGCGGAGCAGGATCTCGATCAGCTGGTCCTTGCTCAGCCGCTCGCCGGTCGCTGAGAGGTCGACGAAGGCGTCGTCGTAGAAGTCCGCGAGCCGGGCCCGGTCGCCCAGGACGACGGCGGCCAGGCGCTCGGTCTCGCGCTCGGCGAGGTCTCCCTCGCTCCCTAGCCCTTGGGCCACAGCCAACCGAAGGTGCCCGCTGTGATCAGGGCAAAGATCAGGCCGTCGATCATGGCCCGGCAGGTGTTGCCCCAGGGGTAGCCCTTCCAGATGCTGTCCACGAAAGCGCCGACGCCGTAGGCCATGAAGGCCGCCGTGCCGGTGATCCGGAACACCCGCAGGTAGTCGGTGCCCGGGCCGAGGACCAGGCCCGCCAAGTAGGCGGTGAAGACGCCGACGATGAGGCAGTAGACGAACCAGAGGACGAGGCTCTTGGTCATGGTCGGCGGCCCGCTGGGCATGGCGATGTACATGCCCACCGGCCCCCTCTTGTAGCGCTCCTGCATCTCGGGCGCGCCCATGTCCTTGGGGCTGGTGCAGTAGGGGAAGAAGTAGAGACCGGGAGAGAGGTTGGCCTTGCGCAGACCTTCGAGGGTGCCCTCTTCGTCCGGGATTCGCTTGTAGTCCGCGCGATGGTAGGTGAGCGCCATGTGGATGATCGAGCTGACCAGGAAGACCAAGACCGCGGCCACCACGATCGGCATCCAAAGCCCGAGGATCGGCACCATGAGAAGCCTCCTATCTCGCAGGAACGGCCACGGCCGCGATCAGAAGGGCAAGCCGGGCCTGGGTTGGCTGCTACAGAGTTGGTGCGGAGGCTAGCACAGGGCGGGGGTGCCTACCGCGAGTAGTGAGACCGGAAGGCGATCACAGTCAGCTCCTCACTGCTCACCAGATAGACCCGCCGAGGGCGTAGCGCAAAGCCTCATGGCTCGATCAGCTCCCACTCCTTCGCCTGACCGGCCTTGGCTTCTTCCAGCGACCGGCGGAGATGCTCTCGATTCGCGGGATCTCGGAGCAGGAACTGGGTCTCCTGCCAGGACTCGTACTCCTCCAGCGGCACCATCACCACCTGCTTGCCCTGGTCGGAACCGCGAATCGTGGCGTCTGCGTCATCCACCACGCGGTCGACGACGGCCTCCAGATCTTCCTGGGCTCGCTTCGGTGTCACGGCGTTCATCGGATCGCCTCTCCTTCGGTCAGGAGGAGATAGAAACAGCAAGGGCGCCGGTCCCCGTCTTGAGCATCGCCGCGTCGTTCCTCGACAGCGCCGTGCGCTCGTAGAACTGCGACTGGATCTGCCAGTCCAGCTGCCGCACGGCCCAGCCCCCGCGCAGGGCTTCCGTCTCGTAGAAGTGGCGAGCGTGCTCGCTCCTGACCGCGAAGCCCGGCGCGCCTGATCCAGCAGCTCCGCGATACTGTCGACCAGCTCACCGCAGGTGCGGTCTCCAGGCGAGAGCGCACGATCCTGCAACATCTCCTTTGACCTCTGTGAGTTGCGCGAGCCCAGCACCGGTGTATGGTGGGGTCAACGAAGCGACGCCAAGAGCCGTGGCCTGCCGAAAGAGATAGGCTGCCTGGTACATTTCTGCAGCGAGCGCGGCGCCGGCCGGGCACGAGCTTCCTTCGGAGAGGGCCACATGGCGAGACCGGACCAGCGAATCATGGCGCCCCACGTGGCGCGGGCGCTCGAGGCCAGCAGGGGGCGGCCGGCTGCACGGCCGGCTCCCCACGCCCAACCTGCCCTCGCCCGTCCCCCGGCGCCAGGAGCCGTCACTCCGGTCCGGCCTTCGGCGGCCCCGACCTTCCGACCCTTCGGCCCCCAGGTCCAGCGAGCGCAAGCGGGCCCCAAGGCCAGCTCCGGAGCCAAGAAGGCGAAGTGGGACCCCTTGACGGCAACACCAGGAGGACCAGGTCCCCACCGCACACACCCGGGAATCCTCAAGATCAAGCCCGTTGCGACTGCAGACCAACCCTACCTCCATGCGGTGGGTCGAGTGACGGTCACCTTTCGGGTCCTGCAGCTCGTGGTGCGGCTGTACCGTGCCGGCCATGCTCCTGCCGATGCGACACCGAGGCATCAGGCCTTCAAGGAACCGATCGAGACGGCGCCCTGGCAATCCCAGGGTGGCGGCAAGGGCAAGGAGGCGGCCCACGTCCTCCTGCGCACCGTCTACATCCAGGACGCCCGAGGGCTCCGCTACCTGTGGAACCTCGAAACGGCCCCCACCAGCATTCGTAAGCTCTTGATCGGCCTTCACGCCCACACCGTGCTCTTGGACGCCAAGTACAACAAGATCGACGGCCTCTTGGAAACAGCCCTGATGACACAGGGAGCTTTGCAGAAGCTGCTCGGAATACTGCCGATGCTGGCGAGGGAAACCGACGAGACCGCCGATCGGGTGATCTGGTCACAGCTCACGAATGCCTATTCGGAGGCGATCGCCATGGTCGCGAGCAGCGGCCAGGACTTCGATCCGGAAGCCTTCGCGGTCTACGCCCGGGCGGCCAAGACTCTCAGCTCGGCCGGCCCCCTCTCCGGGTTCGACGCCTGGGTCGGCGACATCACGAAGCTCTTCGGGATCGACTGACGCGACCTCACCGCCCCAGCAGACAAACCGAGACCGCCGCCCGGGCGGGCTCGTCGAGGCCGACCAGGAGCCGGGGCGGCTCGCCCCGGAGATGCGGGCCGGAGACCTCCGGGCCGCGGGTTCGGCCGCAAGGCGGGAGGTCTGGGCGGTGGGAAGGCGATCGGATGGGCTTGACAGAAGACAGACCTGTCTGTACCATCTTTCCATGGCAGCGAAACGGACGGCCACCTCCGAAGCCAGGCAGCGCATCCTCGAGACCGCCGACCGGCTGTTCTACCAGGACGGTATCCGGGCGGTAGGGATCGACCGCATCATCGCCGAGGCTGGTGCCGCCAAAATGACCCTCTACAGCCACTTCCCTTCGAAGGACGACTTGATCGTGGCCGTCCTCCGATACCGTGAAGAGCGAGTTCTCGGGTTCTTCCAGGCTGCCATGGAGCGGCATGTTGAGCGCACCGGCAATGGCCTCCTGGCCTTCTTCGGCGCCCTCGAAGAGTGGTTCGAGTCACCGGGCTTCCGGGGCTGTGCGTTCCAGAACGCCGCCGTGGAGCTGGCCGACCCCTCCCACCCGGGGAGGCACTTCGTCCGTGACCACAAGCGACGCTTCGCCGAGATGCTGCGCGGCTTCGTCGAGGAGGCGGTCGGTGGGCGAGCGGTGGCCCTGGCGTCGGCCATCTCCCTGCTCGTCGAGGGGGCCATCGTGACCGCCATGATCCGCGGGACCTCGGAGGCGGCCGGGGTCGCCCGCGATGCAGCCCTCAAGTTGGCGGAACAAGCGAAGGACGCGTAGTCCCTACTTTTCTTGTCATTAACTATACAGACCTGTCTGTATCGTAAGAATCCCGGAGATCGACCATGCAACGACTTCAATCGCTCCATCCCGATCAGGCGGAAGGCCGCACCAAGGACCTGCTGGCGACCGTCGAGCGGACCTTCGGCATGATCCCCAACACCACCAGGGTGATGGCCCACTCCCCCGCCGTCCTCGACACCTTTCTCGCCATCACCACGGCGATGAGCGGGACGAGGATCGGCGACCGGCTGCACACCCAGATCAAACTGGCGGCGAGCGAGGCGAACTCCTGCACCTACTGCACCTCGATCCTCTGTGCCATCGGCCCGAGCGTCGGGCTCACCACCGCCGATCTCGTGGCAGGGCGCTCGGCCCGAGCGGAGGACCATCGCACCGACGCCGCCTTGCGCTTCGCCAAGAGCGTGCTGGAAACCCGGGGCAGGGTGAGCGACGACGACCTGCGCGCCGTCCAACAGGCCGGATTCGGTGCGACCGAGATCGTGGAGATCGTCGCCAGCGTGGTCGCGGGCTGCTTCACCAACTTCCTGAACAACGTGGCCGACACCACCCTCGACGTCCCCGAGGCCGAGTCGCTCGCCGTCCACGCCGCCTGAGCCGTTGCTCCATCCCGGCCGGCTCCCGACGGGGCCGGTCGGGTCTTCCCCGAAGCTCCACCGAGGCCGAAAACCATGCGCAGAACCCCGAGCGACGTTGCCTTCACACCCGCGGTCAAGCAGATCCAGGCGATCCACGGCTCACGAGCCAGCTACGCCAAGCTGGAGCAGGGCCGCGGCTGGCAGACCCGTGTGACCCCCGACCTCGAAGCGTTCCTGGCCGAGCTGGACATGTTCTACCTCGGCACGGCCAACGCCGAGGGCCAACCCTACGTGCAGTATCGAGGAGGCCCTCCAGGCTTCCTCAAGGTGCTCGACGCAGCGACCCTCGCCTTCGCCGACTTCGGCGGCAATCGTCAGTACATCACTCTGGGCAACCTCTCGGAGAATCCCAGGGCGTTTCTGTTCCTGATGGACTACGCCCAAAGCCGGAGGGTCAAGCTCTGGGGTACCGCCAGAGCCGTGGCGGGCGACGCCGGCCTCCTCGAGCGGCTGCGTGATCCGGGATACCCGGGCAGGGTCGAGAGGGCCATCCTCTTCACCATCGAGGCGTGGGACGTCAATTGCCACCAACACATTCACAGACGCTTCTCGCAACGGCAGCTCGCTCCGGTCGTCGAAGGGCTAGAACGGCGGGTCGAGGAGCTGGAGGCGGAGCTGGCGGCGCTGCGCTCCGGTGGCGACCGACCCCGGCCCTGAGGGCGAGGCCAGCGGCGCTCCTACCGCCTCAACAAACAAATCGAAGCCGCCGCCAGGGCCGCCGTTTCCACCCGCAATGCCCGTTCCCCGAGCCCCGCGGGACGGTTGCCCAGCTCGAGGAGCGCCCGGCGCTCGGCTTCGGTCCAGCCGCCTTCGGGGCCGACCAGCAGCGCGAGACGAGGGCCCGGGCCGGGGATGGGAGGCGGGTGGCCGAAGTCCAGGTGGAGCCTCGACTCGAAGCCCCCGAGCAGGCGGGGCAGCTCGGCCCAGGCGTGGGGCCCGGAGATTTCGGGGCAGCGGGCCCGGCCGCACTGCTCCACGGCCGAGCGCGCCACCTTCTCGAGATGGCCACGCTGGCCGGCGCCGAGCTCGCGCACCGAGCGCTCGGTAGTGAGAAAACGCACCGCCACCACCCCCAGCTCGGTCGCCTTCTCCACCAGCCAGGAGGCCCGCTGGGGCCGCGGGCTCGCTACCAGCAGCTCGAGGGCCAGGGTCGGCTCGAGACTCGGCAGCTCCTCGCCGAGGGCCACCCGGCCCCGCTTGCGGTCCACGTCGATCACCCGCCCCTCGCGGGCCCGGCCGGCGCCGTCGACCACCCGGAGGGGATCGCCCACGGCCAGGCGGGCGGCGCGGAAGAGGTGGCGGTAGGGCTCCCCCTCGACGGCGACCTCGGCCGCCCCCAGCTCGCCGGGAGAGACCAGGAGCGCGGTCATGGCGGGGTCGCTCCGGTGCGCCGGAAGGTGAGACCGGCCCACTCCGCGGCCTCGGCGCGACGGTGGGGCGCGAAGCCCAGGCCGGCCAGGGCGGCGAGAAGGGCCCCTTCCTGCTCGATCAGCAGCCCGGAGAGGATCCACTCCCCGTCCGGCGCCAGGTGCGCCGCCAGGGTGGCGAGGGACTCGGCGATCTCCCCGGGCAGCACGTTGGCCACCACCAGGTCGAAACGGGCTTCCGGGGCGAGGGCGTCGATCGCCCCGGCGAAGAGCATCGGCCGGCGGCCGGCGAGGAGGCCGGCGTTCAGATCGAGGTTCTGCCGCGCGGCGCAGGCGGCCTCGACGTCGAGGTCGAAGGCCACCGCCCGCGCCGCGCCCAGGGCGAGGGCGGCGAAGACCAAGATGCCGGTGCCGGTGCCGACGTCGAGCACGCTCTTGGCTTCGAGGTCCGCTCCTTCGAGCAGCTCGAAGGCCAGGCGGGTGGACTCGTGGCTGCCGATGCCGAAGGCGGTGCGGGCCGGCAGGCGCAGCAGCCGGCGGCCGGGCGGCGGCTCGAAGGCGGGCAGGTCCGGCTCGCGGGGGTCGACGAAGAAGCCGGCGCCCAGCTCGAAGGGCACCACCGCGGCACGGTAGGCGGCAAGCCAGTCCTGCTCGACGACGGTCTCGCGGCCGAGGATGGCGACGCCCCGCTCCCCCCAGGCGGCGACCAGGCCGGGGGGCTCCTGGTCGAACCAGGCGGCCAGGGTGCCGTCCTCACGCTGCTCACAGCCCAAGGTGCCGGCCTCCCACAGGGCGGCGGCGAAGAGATCGTCGAGGTCGGCGGGGACGCGGAAGACGAGGACGAGGTAGACCCTCACCCGAACAGGTCCTTCACCTTCGACAGCAACCCTCCGTCCTCCTTGACTGCGGCCCCTTCGAGAGACGCCAGGTTGCGCAGCAGGTCGAGCTGCTCCTCGGGCAGCTCCTTGGGCTTGGGCACGCGGATCTTGGTGCGCACCACGTGGTCCCCCTTGCCGCGACCGTCCAGGCGGGGAATGCCCTTGCCGCGCAGGCGGAACTGGTGGCCGTGGGGTGTGCCGGCGGGGATCTCCAGTCGTTCCGCCCCATGGAGGGTGGGCACCTCGACGTCGCCGCCGAGCACCGCCTGGGTGTAGCTGATCTCGAGCTCGGCCAACACGTCCGCGTCCTCGCGGCGCCAGCGCTCGTGCCTTTCGATCGACAGCACCACGTAGAGGTCGCCGGACGGGCCCCCCAGGCGGCCGTGCTCCCCCTCGCCGGTGAGGCGCAGACGAGAGCCGGCATCCACCCCGGCCGGGATGCGCACGTCGATCTCCCGCACCTTTTCGACCAGCCCCTCGCCGCGGCAGTCGCGGCAGGGGTCTGAGATCACCATGCCCTCGCCACCGCACTGCGGGCAGGTGCGGGCGACGGTGAAGAAGCCCTGGCTGTAGCGCACCTGGCCCTGGCCCCGGCAGGCCGAGCAAGCAGTGGGAGCCGTGCCGCCGGCGCTGCCCGAGCCGCGGCAGGTCTCGCAGCGCTCGAGGCGGGGGATCTTGAGCTTCACCTCGGTGCCGAAGGCGGCGTCCTCGAAGGAGATCGCCAGGTCGTAGCGCAGGTCGGCGCCGCGGCTGGCCCGGCGGCCTCCCTGCCTCCCGACGTTAAAGCCGAAGAAGCTGCCGAGGATGTCCGAGAAGTCACCGAAGACGCTGGGGTCGAAGCCGCCGAAGCCCTGGGCCCCCTGGTGACCGAAGCGGTCGTAGCTCGCCCGCTTCTCGGGGTCCGAGAGCACGGCGTAGGCCTCGGCCGCCTCCTTGAACTTCTCCTCGGCCTCCTTGTCGCCCGGGTTCTTGTCGGGGTGCCACTGGAGGGCGAGCTTGCGATAGGAAGACTTGATCTGCTGGGCGTCCGCGTTCTTGGCGACGCCGAGCACTTCGTAATAATCACGCTTCATCTTGGATCAACCACCGGTCTGCCGCAGCATCGCCTCTGAAAGGAGCTTCGAGACCGCGTTCAAGTCATACATCGACGCCTCGAGCTCGGCGCGGCTGTCCTCGGCGAGCGCCAGCCGCGAGCGCAGGAGCACGTCGGAGACGCGCTTCCTGTCGTCGTCGGCGAGGACGTCCTGGAACTGTCCGTAGACCCGTTCGTTGTTGTAGATCAACCCTTCGAGCCGGTTTTTGAGACGACGGATCTCCTTCTTCTGCTGATCCGCCTGGCGGAACTCCTCCGCCTCCTGCACCAGACGGCTGATCTCTTCCGGTGACAGGCCGCCGGCCGGGTTGATCTCGATCGACTGCGAGAGGTTGGTGGCGTAGTCACGCGCCGAGACGTTGACGATGCCGTTCGAATCGATCGCGAAGGTGACCTCGATCTGCGGCACGCCGCGCGGAGCGGGCGGGATGCCCACCAGGTCGAAGCAGCCGAGCGAGCGGTTCTCGCTGGCGATGTCGCGCTCGCCCTGGAGGACGTGGACCTCCACCGTGTCCTGGTTGTCGACCACGGTGGTGAAGATCTGGGTGTTCTTGGTCGGGATCGTGGCGTTGCGCTCGATCAAGCGCGTGCACAGGCCACCGTGGGTCTCGATGCCGAGCGACAGCGGCGTCACGTCGAGCAGCACCAGGTCCTTGATGTCGCCGCGCAGGATGCTGCCCTGGATGGCGGCGCCGATGGCCACCACCTCGTCGGGGTTGATCTCGCGGTTGGGCGACTGCGCGAAGATCCGCTCGACCCGCTGGGCGACCAGCGGCGTGCGGGTCTGGCCACCCACCAAGAGCACCTCGTCGATCTGGTCCGCACGCAAGCCGGCTTGTTCGATCGCGTCGCGGCACGGCGCCTCGGTGCGATCGACCAGATGGATCACCATCGCCTCGAACTGCCTGCGCGAGAGCTTGCGAGCCAGGTGGCGCGGGCCCCGGTCGTCGGCCGAGATGAAGGGCAGGTTGATCGAGGTCTCGTGAGCGGTCGAGAGATCGCATTTGGCACGCTCGGCGGCCTCCTTCAGCCGCTGCAACGCCATGCGGTCCAGGCGCAGGTCGATGCCGGTCTCGGCATGGAACTCCGAGATCAGCCAGTCCATGATCACCTGATCGAAGTCCTCGCCGCCCAGGAAGGTGTCGCCCGAGGTGGACAGCACCTCGAAGATGCCGCTCGACAGCCGCAGCACCGAGATGTCGAAGGTGCCGCCCCCGAGGTCGTAGACGGCGATGGTGCGCTCGCCGCTTTGCTTGTCGAGGCCGTAGGCCAGGGCCGCTGCGGTGGGCTCGTTGATGATGCGCACGGCCTCGAGGCCGGCGATCTTCACCGCGTCGCGGGTGGCCTGACGCTGGGCGTCGTCGAAGTAGGCGGGCACCGTCACCACCGCCTTCTCGATCGTCTCGCCCAGGGATTCCTCGGCGAAGGTCTTGATCTCGGTCAGGATGAAGGCGGAGATCTCCTGCGGGCTGTACTGTCGGTCGCCGACCAGCACGCGCACGTCGCCGTTGGCCGCCTGCACCAGCGGATAGGGCAGCACGTGGCGGGCGCGCTGGACCTGGGGATCGTCGAACTTGCGACCGATCAGACGCTTGACGGCGAAGATCGTGTTTTGCGGATTGGTGATCGCCTGGCGCTTGGCGATCTGGCCGACCAGACGATCGTCGTCGTCGGTGAAGGCGACGATCGAAGGGGTGGTGCGGCTGCCTTCTCGGTTGGCTAGCACCCGCGGGGCCAGAGCCTCCACCAGGGCCGAGCAGCTATTGGTCGTGCCGAGGTCGATACCGAGGATCTTGCTCAAGTGGGGGTTCCCCTCGCCATGGCGTTCAGTGGAGCCGATCCGGGCCGACGCCCCTGAGCGGGCCGGTGGTCTCGGCGGGGGCGGCCGGCACTGCCACCCGCACCAGCGCCGGGCGCAGCAGGCGGTCGTGGAGGAAGTAGCCGCGTTGCAGTTGGTCGGCGACCTTGGGGTGAGTGACGCCGGGATCCTCGAAACGGGCGACGGCATCGTGGAGGGCGGGGTCGAAGTCGGCGCCCGCCGCCTCGATCTCCTTGACGCCGTAGCCGCGCAGGTAGTCGCGCACCTGCTGGAGGATCATCTCCACGCCACGCTTCAGGTCGTCGACCGTGCCGCCGGCGCTCAGGGCTCGCTCCAGGTTGTCGACCACCGCGAGCAGGTCTCGCATCGGATCGAAGAGGGCGAAGCGCTTGGCTTCGCGGATCTCACGCTCGCTGCGTTTGCGATAATTGTCGAGGTCAGCGACCGTGCGCAGCCAGAGGTCCTTGACCTCGGCCAGCTCACGGCTGAGCTTGGCGGCGTCCGGAGGGGGCTCTGGCTCGGCCGCGGGCGGCTCCTCCACGGGATCTTCTCCCTCGACCCACACCACCTCGATCTGGCCTTCGGCGAGGTCGTCGCCGGAGCCGCCGCCGGCGGGCTCGACCCCGAAGGGCGTCTTCACTTCGTCACTCATCGTTCTCGGTTCTCCTCCGCGGAACCGGCGTGGCGCGCGGCGAGGATCCGCGACAGCGCATCGCCCAGATAACGGACCAAAGGAATCAGCCGAGGATACTCCATCCGCGACGGGCCGAAGATGGCGATACCGCCCAGCGGGTGGCTGCCGATGCCGTAGGTGGTGGCCACCAGACTGAAGTCCAGCGGAGAGGTCAGCTCGCTGTCCGAACCGATCAGAACCCTCACGCCCTCGCGACCCAGCAGCTGGTTGAGCATCGACACCAGCTGGGCCCGGCGCGAGAAGGTCTCGAACACCTGGCGCACCCGGCCGATGTCCGCCAGCTCCGGCTGGGCCAGCAGCTCGCTGGTGCCCTCGACCAAGACCTGGCGTTCCTCCCGGCCGGCGAGACCCCGGCGGGCCAGCTCGAGGGAGATCGCCAGCATGCGGTCGAGCCGCGCCCTCTCCTCGGCCATCATGCCGAGCAGGCGCTCCCGGATGGCGTCGAGCGTCTGGCCGCCGAAGCTCTCGGTCAGGTAGTTCGAGATGCGGGTGAGCTCCTCGCGGGTGAGCGGCTCGTCGAGCTCGATGATCTTGTTGTCCACCACTCCGGCCGCGGAGACCATCACGCACAGCACCTGGCGGTCGGCCACCGGCACCAGCTCGATCGAGCGCAGCACGGTCTCCGCCATGGCCGGCGCGAGCACGATCGAGACCTGGTGCGAGAGGTCCTTGAGCAGAAAGACCACTGCCTCGAGCAGTTGCTTGGTCTCGGGCGGGGTTCTGGCCAGGACGTCGTCGATGTGGCGCCGCTCCTTCGGGGTCAGGGAGCGGCTCTCCATCAGGGAATCGATGAAGAGGTGATAACCGGCCGCGGTGGGCACCCGGCCCGCCGAGGTGTGGGGCTGGTAGAGCAGGCCGGCCTCTTCCAGGTCAGCCATGGTGTTGCGGATCGAGGCCGAGGAGAGCGAGAGCTGGCCGTGGCGGGCGATGGTGCGCGAGCTCACCGGCTCGGCGCTCACGATGTAGGTCAAAACCACGTCCCGCAGGACTTCACGGTCGCGCTCGCCGATACGCCGGGGGTCGGATCTCTGGGTCATCTCGGGTGCCGTCGCAAACATCCTAGAAACAATGGACTTGCGGCCAGGTATTCTAGCAGCCATGTCGGGGGCCCTCGAAGGACTGCGCTTCGCCCTCGCCGGGCCGGGCAAGGTGGGCCGGAGCCTGGCTTCCTGGCTCACGGCCGCGGGGGCGAAGCTCGAGGTCGTGGTGGGAAGGGATGACGCCACACGGCTACCGTCCCTATCCCACCTCGACCTGCTCCTCGTGGCGGTGCCGGACCCGGCCCTGGCGGCGGTCGCCACCCAGCTCGCGGCGACGGGCACGGCCCCGACCGTCGCCCTCCACACCTCGGGCAGCCGTGACGCCGCGGTGCTCGCCCCCTTGCGCCAGCAGGGCGCGGCGGTCGGCTCGTTCCACCCCCTCAAGGCCTTCCCGCGCCCCCTGCTCGAGCCGCTCTCCGCCCGCGGCGTGGTCTTCGGCATCGACGGCGACGACGCGGCCCTCGCCCTGGCCCGGCGGCTCGCTCAGGCTCTCGAGGCCGAGACCGTGGCGGTGCCGGCCGAGGCGCGGCGCCTCTATCACTTCGCCGCGACCTTCGCTGCCGGCGGCGTGGTGACGCTCGTCGCCGCCGCGTTCTCGTTGGCCACCCGCGCCGGCGTGAGCGGCGGAGTGCTCGCCGGCTACACCGAGCTGGCTCGCGGTGCCCTGGAGGAGGTGGGCCGGGCGGGCGAGCCCATCGCTGCGCTCACCGGCCCGGTGGCCCGCGGCGACGTCGCGACCGTCGAGGCAGCCCTCGCCGCCCTCGCCGCCCACGACCCCGAGGCCCTGCCCTTCGCCCGAGCTTTGGTCCAGGAGTCGATCCGTCAGCTTCGGCGCCGCGGGACCCTGTCGATCGGGCAGGAAGCAGTGGCGCGCCTGGTCACGCCGTAGGGCGCGCTCACCGCGTCTCTCCTCAACCCCTCCTCTCGGTGAAAGTCCCGCGGTCAGGCTCAACGCCATGAAGACATATTCATAACCTTAACTATTACGGATGAAAACACTTGTCACTATTTCGAACTCTTCTGCACCTTGGTGTGTAGAGACGCAGCAAACCGCCGCGAGGATGGGGCAGCTCCGGGTGGGCGTTCCTGCGAGGTGGTTCCCTTCGGGTCGGACTGCGGGCTCGAGAACGAATCTCAACCCACAGAGGAGGACATGATGGAGAAACCTTCACCGCAAGCTGCAAAGGGGATTACGGATGCCGAGGCCCCATTGGATCGGGGAGTGTCGCGCCGTGGCTTCCTGGGCTCCCTGGGCGGCGTCGCCGCCGCCGGCGCCTTGGGCGGGCTCGCCCTCGAGCCCCTGCTCGGCGGCAGCGAGGCCGAGGCGGCTCAGATCGGCCCGCTGATCGGCGCCGATCGCCTCAAGGCCGCCTACGATCTGCGGATCGAGCTCGCCGACCGCCTGGCCGCCAAAGGCATCCCGGCCCAGACCTGCAACGGCGACGAGGACGACTTCCCCGTGGCCATCGGCAACTACTCGAAGGGCTTCGAGCACGACCCCGTGACCGGCCTGGTGGAGCCCTCCTCCTACGCCGCGTTCGTGGCCATCCTCGCCTCCGGCGATCCGGCCGACTTCGAGACCCTGCCGAACTTCGGGGCCCGCAAGCAGACCAACCCCCAGGCCGGCCTCGCCTTCGACACCGAGGGCTGTGACCCCCATCAGTTCGCCATCCCGCCGGCGCCCAAGTTCGACAGCGCCGAAGAGGCCGGCGAGATGGTCGAGCTGTACTGGATGGCCCTGCTGCGCGACACCCGCTTCACTGCCTACGGCACCAACGCCTTGGCCGCCGCGGCGGCCAAGGAGCTGTCCGACCTCACCGACTTCCGCGGCCCGAAGATCGACGGCAAGGTGACCGCACAGACCCTCTTCCGCGACGACCTGCCGGGCGCCCTCGACGGCCCCTACATCTCCCAGTTTCTGCTCAAGGGCACGCCGTTCGGGGCCGAGTACGTCGAGCGGCGCATGCGCACGCTGCTGCCCGGCACCGACAAGATGACCACCTTCTCGGACTGGCTCGCCGTACAGAACGGCAACGTCCCCGGGGTGGAGAACTTCGACGCCACTCGCCGCTACGTGCGCAATGGCCGCGACCTCAGCCAGTGGGTGCACATCGACGTGCTCTTCCAGGCCTATTTCAACGCTTGTCTGATCTTGGGCACGCCGCCGAACACCTTCGATGGGCCGTCCTTCGGTGGCATCGGCGCCCCGCTCAACCCGGGCAACCCGTACCTCGGCTCGGGCACCCAGGACCCCTTCGGCACCTGGGGTCCTCCGGGCATCAAGGCGTTGCTCTGCGAAGTGGCCAGCCGCTGCCTCAAGGCGGTGTGGCATCAGAAGTGGTTCGTCCACCGGCGCCTGCGGCCGGAGGCGTTCGGCGGTCGGGTGCACGTCCACAAGACGGGCGCCGCCTCCTTCCCGATCCAGTCGGACGTGCTCGACTCCGAAGCCCTGGCCCGGGTGAAGAACAAGTTCGGCTCCTACCTGCTGCCGATGGTCTTCCCGGAAGGCTCGCCCACCCACCCCGCCTATGGTGCCGGCCACGCCACCGTCGCCGGGGCCTGCGTGACGATCTTGAAGGCCCTCTTCGACGAGAAGTTCATCGTCCCCAACCCGGTGGTGCCCAACAACACCGGCACCGGCCTGGTGGCCTACACCGGCGACCCGCTGACCGTGGGCGGCGAGCTCAACAAGCTGGCGTCGAACGTCGCCACCGGCCGAAACGTCGCCGGGGTCCACTGGCGTACCGACGCCACGGCGTCGCTGCGGTTGGGTGAGGCGGTCGCCATCGGCCTGCTCAAGGACCACCTCGCGACCTTCAACGAAGGCGGCGCTTACTACTTCACCGACTTCGACGGCAACCCCGTCGCGATCACCCCGTAGTCCCCGTAGGGGCGGCCCCCGTGGCCGCCCCTCACCCCGCCCGAGCCGGGAGACTCGTGCGATCGTAGGGGCGACGCATGCGATACCCTACCCCGGACCCCGGCGGGTTATCCCCTCCTTTCCGAAAGACGCTTCGTAATATCCGCCTTCTAGACTGCCGCTACCTTGACCGCCCCTGGGGTTGGTGCTAAGTTCATCGACCCTCCGCTATACGGGCCGAGGACGAGGGTCTCCTCCATGGTCTTCTTCAACTACAGCCGCATGCAGATGGCCGCGAAGATCGTTTATTACGGTCCCGGCTTGTGCGGCAAGACGACCAACCTCCACTGGATCTACAACCACACCACCAACGAGTCACGCGGCGAGATGGTCTCTCTCGAGACCGAGACGGACCGTACCCTCTTCTTCGATCTCCTGCCGATCGACGTCGGCAACATCGCGGGTTTCGAAACTCGTCTCCAGCTCTACACCGTTCCCGGACAGGTCTTCTACAACACCACCCGCAAGCTGGTTCTGAAGGGTGTGGACGGCGTGGTGTTCGTCGCCGATTCGCAGCGCCCGATGCTCCAAGCCAACCTCGATTCTTTTCGCAATCTCGAGGAGAACCTGGCCGACATGGGCCTGACGACGAATACCATTCCCCTGGTGCTGCAATACAACAAGCGGGATCTGGCCGACATCCTCTCGGTCGAGGAGCTCAACCGCGCCATCAACCGTGACGGCTGGCCGTGGTTCGAAAGCTCGGCGGTCCAGGGCAAGGGCGTGTTCGAGACCCTCAAGGGCGTCTCCAAGCTGACCCTGGTCTCGTTGCGCCAACGGCTCCAGAAGGGCAGTCCGGGGGCGAGCGAGCGGCCGATGGTGGTGGTGGCTGATGCCCCCGCCAAGCCCAAGGCTCCGGCCGCCCGCCCCCCGCAGGCCAAGGCCGAGGCCCGCGAGCCTGCCCCGCCCGCGCCCCCACCGGCGGCACCGCCCCGGGCAGCGGAGCCGGCCCCGGCCAGGCCGGCTCCCCCTCCGGCACCGGCGGCCAGGAAAGCGCGGGCGGTCGACGCCATCAGCGAGCTCGAGAAGATCCGGCGCGAGACTTTGCGCGGCCCGAACGCACCGGCCCGGGCCGCGGCGACGCCCGGCCCCGAGGCCCGCAACGGCTCCGACCAGCTCTTCCGCGACATCCACCTGACCTTGAAGCGGGCCGACTTCGAACGGGCGCGCCGCTTCTCGCTCACCCTGCTGGTCGAGGACGAGAGCCACACCGTGGTCGACGCGGTGCGCGGTCTGGAGGTGGACATCGACGACCCGCGGGCCCTCGACAAGGTGCTGCTCAAGCTGAACATCGCCCTGCACTCGAAAGACTGAGGGCGCGCCATGCGCTGTCCCTTCTGCGGCAAGAACGACGATCGAGTCGTCGACTCCCGGGAGAGCCGGGCCGGGGACACCATCCGCCGCCGCCGCGAGTGCATCTCCTGCGGTCGTCGCTTCACTTCCTATGAGCAGATCGAAGACATCGCCTACATGGTGATCAAGAGCGACGGCAGCCGCCAGGAGTTCTCCCGCAAGAAGCTCCTGCTCGGGCTGTTCAAGGCGTGCGAGAAGCGGCCGGTGTCCGCCAAGCAGCTCGACGCCATCGTCGACGCTACCGAGGCCCTGGTGCACAAGAGCGAGGACCGCGAGATCTCCACCCGCGAGATCGGCGAGTTCGTGATGAGCAAGCTCAAAGAACTCGATCCCGTCGCCTTCGTGCGCTTCGCCTCGGTCTACCGCCGCTTCGAGGACATCGGCGCCTTCATGGAAGAGGTCCAGGCCCTGGTCGGCGAACGCCGCGGTGGGCCCTGACCATGCCCAGGACCAAGACGACCGAGCCGGAAAGCGATCAGCCGGCCATTCCCGACGTGCTCCCCGTCCTGCCGTTGAAGGACGCGGTGCTCTTCCCCTACATCATCCTGCCCCTGTCGGTCTCTCGCGACGCCAGCGTCGAGGCCGTGGACCGGGCCCTCGCCAGCCACCGCCTGCTGGTGGTCGCCACCCAGCGCGACCCGGCCGAGGAGGATCCGGGGGCGGACGGCTTCTTCCCCGTGGGCACGGCGGCGAGCGTCACCCGCATGCTCAAGTTGCCGGACGGGCGCATCCGCATCCTGGTCCAGGGCCTGGCGCGGGTGCGCCTGACCCACATCGGCCAGGTGGAGCCCTTCGTCCAGGCGCGCATCGAGGTGCTCGAGGACGAGGCTCCCGTCGAGCACGGCTCGCCGCTGGCTCTCGAGGCCCTGCTGCGCTCGGTCAAGGATCTCCTCGATCGCGCCGCCAGCCTGGGCAAGGGGATTTCCTCCGAAGTGCTGGTGATCGCCTCGAACCTCCAGCACCCCGGACGCCTCGCCGACCTGACGGCCAGCAACCTCGAGCTGCCGGCAGCCGAGGCCCGGGAGCTGCTCGAGATCCGCAACCCACTGGCGCGTCTGGCGAGGATCAACGACCTGCTCTCGCGCGAGGTCGCGGTGCTGACCATGCAGCAGGAGATCTCCTCCCACGCGCGGGGGGAGATGGACAAGAGCCAGCGCGAGTACTTCTTGCGCCAGCAGCTCAAGACCATCCGTGACGAGCTGGGGGAAAGTGACGAGCTCGCCCAGGAGATCGCCGCCTACCGCAAGACGGCGGACGAGAAGGCCATCACCGGCGAGGCGAGGGAGGAGCTGGAGCGGCAAGTCCGCCGCCTCGAGCGTAGCCACCCGGAGAGCGCCGAGACGGCCATCGTGCGCACTTACCTCGACTGGCTCACGGGCCTTCCCTGGAGCACCGCCACCCCCGACAACCTCGACCTCGAGCACGCCCGGCACGTCCTCGACGAGGACCACTACGGCCTCGTCAAGGTCAAGGAGCGCATCCTCGAGCATCTGGCCGTCTGCCGGCTGAAAGGGGGCGACACCCGCGGCCCTCTGCTGTGCTTCGTCGGCCCTCCCGGGGTGGGCAAGACCTCCCTCGGCCGGTCGATCGCCCGCGCCCTGGGCCGGCAGTTCGTGCGCGTCTCTCTGGGTGGCGTGCGCGACGAAGCGGAGATCCGCGGCCACCGGCGCACCTACGTCGGCGCCCTGCCGGGCCGCATCCTCCAGGGCCTGTCGCAGGCGAAGAGCGCCAATCCGGTGTTCATGCTCGACGAGATCGACAAGCTCGGCACCGACTTTCGCGGCGACCCCTCCTCGGCCCTGCTCGAGGTGCTCGACCCGGAGCAGAACTCGGGCTTCGTCGACCATTACCTGGGCGTACCCTTCGACCTCTCGAAGGTGATGTTCATCACCACGGCGAACCTGCTCGACCCCGTCCAGCCGGCCTTTCTCGATCGCCTGGAGGTGATCCCCTTGACCGGCTACACCGAGCCGGAGAAGCTGGCCATCGCCCGCCGCCATCTGCTGCCCCGGCAGCTCGCTGCCCACGGCCTCGGGCCCCAGGACCTGCGGCTGACCGAGCGCGGGCTCGCCTTCCTGGTCTCCTCCTACACGCGGGAGGCCGGACTGCGCAACCTCGAGAGGGAGATCGCCGCCCTCTGCCGCAAGGCCGCAGTGCGCGTGGCGAGCGGCAAGCGGGGCGGCCGACCGCTGTCGCCGCCGGTGATCGAGAAGCTCCTGGGCCCCCCCCGGCACTGGAACGAGGAGCTGCTGGGCCAGGACCGCGTGGGCATCGCCACCGGCCTGGCCTGGACGGCGGCGGGGGGCGACATCCTGCTGATCGAGGTCGCGGCCCTGCCCGGCAAGGGGGAGCTGCGGCTCACCGGCCACCTGGGCGAGGTGATGCGCGAGTCGGCACAGGCCGCCCTCTCCTGCTCGCGGGCCTTCGCCGAGCGCGACGGCGTTCCCGCTTCCTGGTTCGCCGAGCACGACTTGCACGTCCACGTGCCCGCCGGCTCGGTGCCCAAGGACGGTCCTTCGGCCGGCGTCACCATCGCCACGGCGATCCTCTCGACGGCCCTCTCCCGGCCGATCCACCGCCGCGTGGCGATGACCGGCGAGATCACCCTGCGCGGCGACATCCTGCCCATCGGCGGCGTGCGCGAGAAGCTGATGGCCGCCCATCTGGCGGGGGTCGAGACGGTGATCCTTCCTCGGCTCAACCGCCGTGACCTCGCCGAGGTGCCCAAGGAGGTCAGCGAGAGGCTCCGGCTGGTCTTCGCCGAGACCCTCGACGACGCCCTGGCCACGGCCCTCCAGGCCCCGGCCGAACCCTCATGAGCGAGAGTGAGCGCGCCCTCCTCGCCTGGTTGCGGCAGGAGGCCCGCTCCGCCGGCGGTGAGCTGCTAGGCGACGACTGCGCCTGCCTCCCCGCGGCCGGCCCCCTGGCGGTGACCGTCGACACCCAGATCGAGGGCACGCATTTCCTGCCCGGCACCGACGAGGCGCTGCTCGGGCCGCGCTTGCTGGCGGTCAATCTCTCCGACCTCGCCGCCCAAGGGGCGCTGCCGCAGTGGGCCGTGCTCACCGTGGCAGCGCCGGCCGGGTTCCGCCATCGCCGCTTCTTCCGGACCCTGGTGGGAGCCTGTCGCCGTTGGGGCGTGAAGCTCGCGGGGGGCGACCTCGCCCGGGCTCCCCTCGTCGCCCTGACCCTGACCCTGATCGGGGTAAAGCGGCCCGGCGGCCGCTGGCTCGAGCGGCGCTTGGCCCGGCCCGGAGACGGGCTCTTCGTCGGCGGCACCCTCGGCGAATCCGCGGCGGGGCAGCGCCTCCTGGCTCGAGGTGCCCGGCTCTCGGGCCGCTCCGTGGTGCTGCCGGCGGACCTGCCCGAGCGGGGCACCCTGGCCGCCGCCGCCCGCCGCGCCGTGAGCCGCCATCTGCGGCCCACACCCCAGCTCGAGCTGTCGGCCTGGCTGGCCGAGCAGGAAAGAGTCGGCGCGATCGACGTCTCGGACGGGCTCGCCCTCGACCTCGACCGGCTGTGCGGAGAAGGCGCCGTCGGCGCCCGGATCGAAGCCGAGAGCCTGCCCTTCTCGCCCCGGCTGGCGGAGCTCGCCGCCTGGCTGGGAGAGGATGCCCGCCGCCTGGCTCTCACCGGCGGCGAGGACTACGTGCTGCTGTTCACCTTACCGGCGCTCCAGGCACCGCCGCCTCGCTTCGGCGCAGTGCGCATCGGGTCGATCACCAGGGCCCGCAAGGTCGAGATCGTCGAGGGGGGGCAGCGCAACGAGCTGCCGGCAGCGGGCTGGGACCACCTGGACCGTCACAGCCAATAAGCCTCCCACTTCCTCACCCTGCCAACCCTACGGGGCTCGACGCCGTGGCCACGGGCCTCGGCGAGGAAGGCCTCCGCGTCTGCCGGCCGCACCAGGTAGAGCTGGTCCGGTCCATCGGGCTTGTGCTCGGGATCCTCGAGCTCCTGGGCCAGGCTCTCGAAGCGGGGCTGGTAGGCGGGCTCGAGGAAATAGGCGGGGGGTACCCGCCCGAGATGCAGCCACTCGATCTCAGCGTCGAGATAGACGCCGATGGTGTACCGCGGCCGTTCCGCCACCCACAGCACCTCCTGGGGCGGTGCGGGCGCCACGGCGCGGATCTCTCGGGCGAGAAGGCGGCCGTCCCGCTCGGTCTCGACCAGCGGGGAGACGGCTTTGAGGGCGACCAGGCCGAGGGCCCAGGCACCTAGCGCCCAACGCAGCCGCGGTCGTGCCGCGAGGTCGGCCGGCAGACGCCGCGCGAGCAGAAGCGAGGCTGCCGGCGCCAACGGCAAGAGATAGAGAGGTAGCCGCGAGCGAGCGGCGAAGAACACCATGAGGGGCAGGAGCAGCCACAGCAGGAGGAAGACCAGGCGATCATCCTCCAGGGCCCTCGCCCCTTCGGCCGGCTTTTTCCCGCGCCGGAAAAGCGTGAGCACCCCCGGGAAGGCGCCCAGGAGCAGTACCGGCAGGTAGGTCTTGAGGGCGTGGAGCAGGCCGGCGTTGCGGTTGAACTCCGGCGAAGCCATGCGGCCGACCACCTCCTTGCCGACCAGGTAGTCCACCAGGCCCGGCAAGCGGCTCATCTCGATCGCGAACCAGCCGAAAGCGACGGCCGTGAAGCCCACCACCGGCCCGGGGCGCAAGAGCGAGCCCACCGAGGAGCGACCTCCCCGCCAGCCGGTGAAGGCGAAGATCGCCAGCAGCGGCAACAGCGCCGGTGGCCCCTTGGTCAGAAAGGCGGCGCCGAAGGCCAGCCACATCAACCAGGCCGCGGCGTGGTCTTGGCGCCGCCCCCACCAATGCTCGACGAAGGCGGCGACCCCGAGGGTCTCGAAGGCCGCGAGCACGGTATCCGTGGTCACCACGTTGGCGGCCACGAAGGGCAGGAGCGAGGTCGCCTGGATCACGGTGGCCAGATCCTCCCGGCCCGGTGCCAGGTGGCGAGCCATCCGCCGCACCAGCCAGGCCGCAGCCACGAAGGCCAGTGCGTTGGGCAGGCGCAGCGCCCACTCGTTGCGGCCGAAGATCGCCATCGAGCTCGCCAGCGACCAATAGAAGAGGGGGGGCTTGGTGGGGTGGATCACCTCGTGGTTGAGCGTGGGGGTGAGCCAATCCCCCGTGCGCAGCATGCGCAGGGCGACGATGGCGTAGCGGCCTTCGTCGGGATCGAAGAGTCCCCGCGCTCCCTGGAAAGCCAAGGCGAAGGCGAAGAGGAGCGCGAGCAGGGGGAGGGAGTGCCTCTGCCACGCCCCGCGATTAATTGGACTTACTGAATTCATTGCAGATATCTCTTGGCGGCGCACCCACAGCCTGGAAACTAGAGCCACGAGATGAACAGCTCCTGAACGGAGATGGGATCGCGAGAGACTCGAAAAAAAATCTGACGCTCGAACGTCCCTTCAGGACGAAGAGAGGAGCGCTCTCCCCGCCCCGAAGGGACTCGTCCCAGAGGCCAGACTTCAACGCCTCAGGCTACTTCTTGGCCCGGCGGCCGGCCGCGCGCTTGGCGGGACGGCCCGGCGGCCGGCCGGGACGCTTCGCAGCACGCTTGGCAGTGGTCTTGGCCTCGCGCAACCCGGCGGCGCTCCTGGCGGCTCGGGTCGCCGTCTTCGCAACTCGCCCGGCGGTCTTGGTGGCCCGACCGACGAGGCCGGCGAGCTTCTTCTCCCAACCCTGGAGGGTCTTCTCGACGCCTTTGTAAGCTTTCTCGAGCGCGGCCAACCGCTTCGTGAGATCGATCCCGCCCGCTGCAGCGCGCGCCGCACGAGCCGCAGGCTTCTTGGCGCCGGCCTTGCGGCCGCCACGCGGGCTCTCACTGCGCAACCGCTTGAACACGTCGATCGCTTCCGGATGGAACCGGCGCTTGCGGCCGGCACCGACGGAAGGCAGCTTCCTAGCGTGTGCCTTCACGTAGCGAACGAGGGTGGGATAGGAGATTCCGGTCTTCTTGCTGATCTCGGTCAAGGTGAGGAGACCGCTCGCGACCGCAGCAGAGGCGCGGGCCGCCAGGCTCTTGCCGCGAGCCGCGGGCTTGGCAGCGCTGCGCCGGGTCTTGGCTGCCGGCGCTGCGGCGGCCTTCTTCGCCACGCCGCGCTTCTTCGGCGGTGCCTGCTTCGCCGCGGCCGCCTTCTTTGCGGCAGGAGTGCGCTTCGCTGCCGCGGCAGCGCCCTTGCGGGGACGACCACGACGACCGACGTTCTCCTGCTTGATCTCTTCGAACACCGCCAGAGCGCTTTCGGGGAAACGCTGGCTGCGGCCCCTGCCCACGGACGGCAGTCGACCCTGGAATTGCTTCTTGTAACGCTGCAGGGTCGGCATCGAAATGCCGGTCTTCTTCGAGACTTCCGTCAGGGTCAACAACTTCGCCGCGGCCTGTTGGCTACCCTCCGCCGGCTGCTCGGCCATTTTGGTGCTCTCCTTTCCGATGTCAAAGGGATGGTTCCCAATTCATGCGCTCGATTATCGGAAAGCGTCACGCTCTTGTCAACCTGGTTCGTCTCCAGCTCAACGTAGTTTCTCGCCCCCACCGGTCCAGCGCTCGGATAGTGCGTCGCCGCAGAGGTTGAGTGCAAGAACCAGCAGGAAAATCGCCAGGCCGGGAAACAGGGCCACGTGCGGTGCATCGAGGAGATGCGAGCGACCGGCGTTGATCATCGAGCCCCACGATGCGGTCGGCGGCGGCACTCCCAAACCGAGGAAGGAAAGTGCCGCCTCGGCGACGATCGCGCCGGCCATGCCGAGTGTCGCCTGCACCAGCAGGATCGGCCAAACGTGCGGCAGCACGTGATGGAACAACACCCGCCAGCGAGCCAGCCCGGAGGCCCGTGCGGCGGCCACGAACTCGCGCGCGGTGATCGCCATCACCTGAGCGCGAACCAGCCGCGCCGTACCCACCCAACCGACGACCACCAGCGCGAAGATCAGGTGCTCGAGGGCCGGCCCGAGCACCGCCACCAGTGCGATCGCGAGCAGAATCCCGGGAAAAGCCTGGAAGACTTCCGTCGTGCGCATCACCAGGGCGTCGACCCGACCGCCGGCGAAACCGGCGATCGATCCCGCCAGAGTGCCGACGATGGTGGCGAGCGAGACCACCGCGCAACCCACCGCCAGAGAGATCCGCGCACCCCAGAGCAGGCGCGAGAGAACGTCGCGACCCAGCTCGTCGAGACCGAGCCAGTGCTGTGCCGAAGGGCCTTCCAGACGCTTCTCGAGGAATTGCAGGTTGGCGTCCCAAGGTGCGATCCAGGGCGCGGCGATCGCAACGAGGAGCACCGACGCGAGAAGGATCGAGCCGAACAGGGCCGCCTTCAACTTCTCGCCCTCACTCTCGGATCGAGCCAACCGTAGAGCAGATCGGTGGCGAGATTGACCAGCACGTAGGTGACTGCGATCAACAGCACCGAGCCGACGACCAGCGGATAGTCGCGCAGGCGGATGGCCTGGATCAACAAGCTGCCGACGCCGGGCCAGGAGAAGATTGTCTCGGTGACGATCGATCCGGTGAGCAGCGAACCGAATTGCAGGCCCACCACCGTCACCACCGGAATCAGCGCATTGCGCAGGCCGTGCCCGACCACCGCGCGCGAAGCCGGCAGGCCCTTGGCGCGCGCGGTGCGCAGATAGGGCCTGCCCAGCTCGTCGGCGAGCGCCGTGCGCACCATACGGGTGAGCATTGCGGCACCCTGCAGACCGAGCGTCAGCGCCGGCAAGATCAGGCTCGCCACGCCCTGGCGGCCCGAAACCGGCAGGGCATCGAGCTCGATGGCGAAGACGAGAATCAGTACCGGTCCGAGCCAGAAGCTGGGAATCGAGGTGCCGGCGTAAGCGAAGCCACGGGCCAGGACGTCGAAGGCCTTGCCACGCTCGATCGCGGCCAAGCAGCCGAGCGGCAATGACACGATCAACGCCACGGCGAGCGCTGCCAGGGCCAGCTCGAAAGTGCGGGGAAGCCGCTCGGCGAGCAGCTCGGTGACCGGCTTCTCATAGGCGAGCGAACGGCCGAGATCGAAACGAAGGAGGCCGGAGAGAAAGGACAGGTACTGCTCGCCAAGGGGCCGGTCGAGGCCGAGGCGAGAGCGCAGCTCCGCCAAGTCCGCGGGGCGCGCGCCTTCGCCGAGCATGGTTTCCGCGGGATCTCCCGGCACCCAGTGAATCAACGAGAAGATCAGCGTCGCCACCAGGAAGAGCAGGGGGATCGCTTGCGCGACGCGGCGCAGGAAAAAGGCCGTCATGCCAGACGGAAGCCCTTGACCAGGTAGTTCATCGCCTGGCGTGTGAGGCCCAGGCGGCGCGCCGCTTCGGCGCGGTTGCCGCCGCTCTCGGCCAGGGCCGCGATCACCAGCTTGCGGCGTAGCGCATCCACCTCGCGATGGAAATCAGGGGCCGTGCTCGGGGCTGCCGCCTCGGGAAGGTCGAGATGATGCGGCTCGATACTCGCGCCGTCTCCCGCGGCGAGGGCCGCGGCGACGGTGATCACGTTCTCCAGCTCGCGGATGTTGCCCGGCCACGCGTGAGAGAACAATGCCTTGCTCGCGGCGGCGGACAGCTCGACGCCTGCGGCCCCGACTTTGTCGAGGAAGTGCGCGGCGAGCACGGGGATGTCCTCCCGCCGCTCAGCGAGCGAAGGCAGGCGCACGGCGGCGACCCGCAGGCGATAGTAGAGGTCCTGACGGAATCCGCCGGACGTCACCATCGCCGCGAGGTCACGATGGGTGGCCGCGATCACCCGCACTTTCACCTTGCGCGGCACGCTCTCGCCGAGACGCCGGATCTCGCTCTCTTGCAGCACGCGCAGCAGCATGCCCTGAGCAGCGAGCGGCAAATCACCGATCTCGTCGAGGAAGACCGTACCGCCCTGGGCCGCTTCGAACAGACCTGCGCGATCGCGATCGGCGCCGGTGAAGGCGCCACGAGCGTGACCGAAAAGGTCGGAAAGCAGCAGGTTCTCGGACACCGCAGCGCAGTTGATCGGCAGGAAGGGCAGGCTCGCTCGCGGGCTCGCCCGGTGCGCCAGCCGAGCGGCGAGCTCCTTGCCGGTGCCGCTCTCGCCCAGGATCAGCAGAGGCATGGCGCCCGCCGCCAGGCGCTCCAGCCGATCGATCGCCGCCGCCAGGAGGGGGCTCTCCCCGATGATGCCCGAGCGGCGCGGGGCAGCCGAACCCACAAGGCGGGCCGGCGATGCCTGGACCGGCGGCGCCTCGGGTGCCCCGCGAGAGGGGGCCACCGGCCCCCCGGTCGCCTCCTCCAGCCGGTCGGCCAGGAACCGAGCTCCCGACCGGCGCAGGGCGGCCACCGCCGTCCCGACGCGGTCGGGAGCCACCCCCTCTGGGTCGAGCAGGACGAGGTCGAACACCAGTCGGCTCGCTCGATACGGCTCGAGCGCGGCCAGGGCAGCCCAGGCGTCGAGCGCCGGCTCCCGCCCTTCGAGGACGGCTTGCCAGAGGGGGGCGCTCGGGCCCGCCGCCAGGGCGAGGGCGCCGGCACGGTCTCCCCCCAGGGCGAAGAGGGCCGGCCTCTCCTCCGGCTCCAGCTCGGCCTCGGCGCCCGGGCCGGCCTCGGCCAGACAGAGGGCGGCCTGCTCTCGCTCCCCCAACCAGCCCTGGGCCCGGGCGGCGAGGACGTAGAGCACGTCTCGCCGCCACGAGAGCTTCCGGCGCTCCGCTTCGGCCAGGGCCTGGCGGCAGAGGGTGAGGGCGGCCTGGGGACGCCCGAGGGCCAGCTCCAGGCGCGCGGCCAGCTCAGCGTCCTGGATGGCACCCCGGGCGTTGGCGGCGAGCCGGTTCTCCACCGTAACCTGCTCGACGATCTCCCGCACGCCCTCGAACCGGCCCCGCCGCAGGCGGACTTCCGCGAGGTTCGCCAGGGCGAGGGTGGTACGCCGGGGCCCCTCGCAGGGAGTGAGCAGGCGCACGGTGTGGAGGAAAGCGCGCTCGGCGCCGGCGAGGTCTCCGGCCACGGCTCGCACGATGCCCAGCTCGTTCCACAGCTCGCCCGCCTCGAAGCGGCGCAGGTGCCGCCGGCTGCCTCCCAGCGCTCGGGTGAGGTGATGCCGCGCGTCCTCGATGCGGCCCTCGTGGCGCGCCGCGACGCTCGCGCCGTAGCACCAGCGCCAGGCCCGGGCGAGATCGGCACAGACCGCCTCGGCGGCGGCGAGATGGGCCGGCATCTCTTCCAGCTGGCCGAGGTCCCAGGCAGCGAAAGCCGCGAGCAGGGCAGCATCGGCGGCGAGCGGGCCCCGCGCCGCCCTTCGAGCGCGGTCCACCCACTCACCGACGTCGCCCTGCTGGCCGAGGTTCGCCAGGCAGCGCACCGCGATCTCGGCCCCGGCCAGGAGATGCTCGGGGGGGACCTTGCCGCTCACGGCCTTCTTGACCTCGGCCAGCGACGCTGCCCAACGGCCCAGGCGGGCGAGGCAGGCGGAGCGCAGCAGGCGCGCCTCCTCCCCCTCGAGCCGGCCGGCCAGGGCCGCGGCCTGCTCGAAGCGACCGTCGGCGAACAGGGCCTCGGCCAAGGCCAGGCGTTCCTCCGGCCCCGCGCCCTTGCGGCCCCGCCACAACGCCACGGCCTGGCCAGGATGGCCGCGAGCCGCCAGGCGGCGGGGGTCGATCGCCGGGGCGGCCCGCCACAGCTCGCGGGCGCCATCCCCCGCCAGCAGCCGCTCGAGGCCCGCACGGTCGGCGGCGGCCCCCAGCAGGCGCCGCCGCGCCGCGCCCGGCCCGGCCACCCAAGGCCGCCTCGCTCCCTGGAGGTGGAGCTCGGCTACCAGGGCCAGACGACTGGCGGCGAAGGCCGGCTCCCAGAGGAACTCCGCCTGCTCGAGCAGATCGGCCACGGCCCGGTCCGCCGGCACGGGTACCAGGGAGGAGCGCCACAGCCCCACCAGGTGACGCAGAGCCCGCCGCGCCTCGCCCCGGCCGGCGATCTCCTCGCTGCCGAAGAGCTCGGCCACCAGGTTGCGCAGTTGCTGCTGGGCGAACCAGGGCGAGCGACCCGGCGCCGGGGAAGGCAGGCAGAGGGTGCCGTCCGCGGCGACGGCCGCCTCGGCCCAGCCGCCGGGCAGGCACCAGCCGACGCGGTCGAGGTGGGAAAGCAGGGCCGCGCCCTGGAGGAGCAGGGCCAGGCGGGCGCGGTCGGTCAGCGAGGCATGCGCGAGGGACACGGCCGGGCGCGGCTCGAAGGCCCGGTGGGCCAGCGGCAGCGTCCGGCCCTGCGCCCCGGCGTCACTCACCGCTCGGGAGCCTCCCCGAGCAGGCGGTCGAGGTCGGCCCAGAAGCCGGGGTAGGACTTGCCCACGGTTTCGGCGTGGGCGATCGAGATCCCCGGCCGGCGCAGGCCCACCAGGGCCAGACTCATGGCGATGCGGTGGTCGTTCCAGGGATCCACCACCACCGGGTCGGAGGGCGGCGGCACGTCCGCCCAGACACCCTCGATCACCAGGCCGTCCGGCTCCTCGCGCACCGTCGCACCCACTCGGGCCAGCTCGGTCGCCAGGGCCGCCAGCCGGTCGCTCTCCTTGAGGCGCAGGTGGGGCACGTTGCCAATGCGGGTGGTGCCGCGGGCGAAGACGGCCAGGGCGGCCACGGTCGGCACCTGGTCGGGCATGGCCGAGAGGTCGGCCTCGATCGCCTCGAGCGCCCCCCGTCCCGCCACCCGGAAGCCGTCCGGCCGCCCCTCGACCTCGGCGCCCATCCGCGCCAGCAGCTCGAGGAAGGCCCGGTCACCCTGGGCCGAGGCGGGATCGAGGCCGGTGAGGATCACCTCGCCGCCGGTCAAGACCGCCGCGGCCGCCGGGTAGGCCGCCGCGGAGTAGTCCCCCTCGACCCTGACCGTCGCCGGCGGCGCGAGCCCCGGCCAGACCCGGTACAGCCCCGGCGCCGGCCCCTCGACCCGACCGCCGAAGGTGCGGATGGCCTCCAGGGTGAGCTCGACGTACGGCGCCGACGTCAAGGCCCCCACCTCGATCTCGACCGGCCCTCGGGCGGCGAGACCGGCCATCAGGAGAGCCGAGAGGTACTGGCTCGACTCACCGGCATCGACCCGCACCCGGCCCCCGGCGAGAGTGCCACCGGCAACCTCCAAGGGCGCGAAGCCGGGCCGGTCGAGGAAGCGGATCTCCGCCCCCAGGGCTGCCAGAGCATCGACCAGCCGGCCGATCGGGCGCTCGCGCAGCCGCGGGCTGCCGTCGATCTGAAAGCGCCCCGGCCGGGTGGTCAGGGAGGCGACCAGGAAGCGGTAGAGGGTGCCGGCGTTGCCGCAGTAGAGCCGGGCTTGGCGGACGGGCACGCCGGGCGTGATCCCGACCCGATCGCCCTGGCGCGACACGGTCGAGCCGAGCGCCTCGAGCACGCCGAAGAAGAGCTCGGTGTCCTCCGCCGCCAGCGGTCGTTCGATCGCGAGCGGCCGGTTCGCCAGCAGGGCCAGGTTGGCCACCCGGTGGGTGACGCTCTTCGAGGGCGGTGGCATCACGCTGCCGCGGGCCACGCGTCCGCTCGGCACCGGCCGGGTCACCGCGCCGGCCCCCCCAGCCCGAACGGCGCCCACTCGACCGCCCGGCTCTTGAACCACGCCGGCAGCAGGAGCGCGCTCCCCCCGGGCAACACGAAGCGGCGCTGCTCGTGGAAGTGGCCGAAGAGCAGGGCGTCGTAGCCCTCCGCCAGGCGTGCGGTGCTGTAGGCGCGGATCGCCTCCTCCGGGATGCGCACCTTGTGCTTGAAGTTGGTGCGGGAGAGCTGGCGCTCGGTGCTGTGGACGAACCGGCGGGCCAGGCGGCGCGGCAGGCGCCGGCAGAAGAAGCGCGACGGCGGGCTCTTCGACAGCCGGCGCCAGAAGCGGTAGGCCACGTCGGCGGCGTCGATGCCGTCACCGTGGACGGCGAGGAAGCGCATGCCGCTGTGCTCGAAAGCCACCTCGGAGACCACCGAGTCGAAGGCGTCGCGGTAGGGCCCCTCGGCCAGGAAGAAGTCGCGGTTGCCCTCGACGTAGTCGATGGTGAGGCCGCCCTGCCGCAGCCGCCGCAGCGCGGCCACCACGGCGCGGATATCCGCGGTCTCGAAGCGGGAGAAGCCGATCCAGGCCTGGAACAGATCGCCGAGCAGGATGAGGTGATGGCAGCCCTGCTCCGGCAGGGCCTCGAGCTGATCGATCAGGGGGCCCGGCTTGCCACCCGGGCCGGAAAGGTGCGCGTCGGCGATGACGGCGACGGACATTGCGCGGAGCTTAGTGGATCACCAGCTTCGGCCTCTCGGCGGCGTGGGCCGCCACCTCGGCGATCACCGCCTGGGCGATGGCCCGGAAGGAGGCCGCATGGGGGCCGGAGGGCGCCGCCACCACGATCGGCACGCCCCGGTCGCCCCCTTCCATAATCGCCGGGTCGAGAGGCACGGCACCGAGGAAGGGCGCCTCGAGCAGGGTCGCCGTGCGCTCGCCACCCCCACGCTTGAACACGTCGGTGACCTCTCCGCAATGCGGGCAGGCGAAGCCCGACATGTTCTCGACGATGCCGAGCACCGGCACGTTGACCTTGCGGAACATCGCCAGACCCTTGCGCGCATCGATCAGGGCCACGTCCTGCGGCGTGGTCACCACCAGGGCGCCGGACAGCGGCACTTTCTGGGTCAGGGTGAGCTGGGCGTCGCCCGTGCCGGGCGGCAGATCGACGACCAGGTAATCGAGATCGCCCCATTCGACGTCACCCAGCATCTGCTCGATCGCCTTCATCACCATCGGACCACGCCAGATCACCGGGGTGTCGGTGTCGAGCACGAAGCCCAGGGACATCACCTTCAAGCCGAACTTCTCGAAGGGACGGATGCGGTTCCTGCCGGCATCGATCACCGGCTTGGCGCTGATGCCGAACATGATCGGTACGGAAGGGCCGTAGATGTCGGCGTCGAGCAGGCCGACGCGATGGCCCAGGGCGGCGAGGGAGACCGCCAGGTTGGCGGCCACCGTGGACTTGCCCACTCCTCCCTTGCCGCTCGCCACCGCCACCACGTGCTCGACGCCCGGGATCAGCTGCGCGGCGTTCTCGCGCACGGCGCGCTGGGCGGTCTCTTCGGGCCGTGCGGGCATCTCGAGGGAGAGGCCGACCGCCACCGAGTTGACGCCCGGCAGGGCCGCGAGGGCCTTCTCGGTCGCCTCGCGCACAGCCGCCGCCGCGTCACGGTTGCCGGTGGTGATGTGGAGGTCGACGGCGACCCGACCGTCCTCCTCTTCTACGCGGCGGACGAAGCCGAAGGAAACGACGTCTCGGCTCATGCCGGGGAACTTGATCGAGCGGAGCACTTCCCAGATGCGCTCTTCGAGCTGACTGGCCATGGGCGGATCCTACTCCACCACCCTGCCCTGCCCCGCGGTCTGCTCGGGAGCCGCATCCTCACAGCCCACGGCGCCGAGGATCTGGCGTCGCACCAGGGCGGTGATCTCGGCGCGGCGGCGCACGCCGTAGGCCTTGACGTCGATCGGCGTCCCCCAGGTGACCTCGATCGGCCCGGGTTGCGGGCTCCAACGATGGCGGGGCTGTACTTGGTAGGCGCCCCGGATGCCCACCGGCACCACCGGCAGGCCCTCCTTCAAGGCCAGCAGCAAGCCGCCGCGCAGGAAGGGTGCCAGGCGGCCATCCCGCGAACGCGTGCCCTCGGGGAAGAACAGCACCGAGTCCCCCTTGCTGAGCAGGTCCAGGGCCTGGTTGAAGGCGCCGGTGGCCTTGGAGCGATCCTCCCGGTCGATGGGGATGAAGCCCCCGACCCGCAGCGACCAGCCGAAGATCGGGATCTTGAACAAGCTCTTCTTGGCCGCGATGCGCACCGGGAGGGGCGCGCTCGCGAGGACAGCGGGGATGTCGAGGTAGCTGGCGTGATTGGCCAGGAAGACGTACCGCGCCGTGGGGTCGAGAGGCGCTGTGAAGCGGACCTGGAGGTCCACGCCGCTCGCCAGCAGCTGCCCCCGCGACCAGCAGCGCGCGAAGCGGGACATCATCGCCCGCCGCCGCGGATGCCAGCCCATCGCCACCGCCATCCCGCCCCAGAACAGGCTGCCGAAGAGGACGTGCAGGCTCCCGAAAAGGGTACCGAGCACCAGGGAGAGGAGGGAGGGGCGGGGGGAGGAGGTCACGGGGCGGCAATTATGGCATTGCGGAGGCAACCAACCGTGTGGTCACCTCCCTTACAATCCCCCGCACATGGCCCGCCTGCGGCTCACCTCCATCCTGATCGAAGCCGGCCAGCTCGGACAGCTGACCGCTCGCTCCTTCACCGCAGCCTTCCGCCGGCCCTTCGAGGTCAAGCTGTGGATCCGGCAGATGGAGCAGATCGGCGTGCGCTCGCTGGGCGTGGCGATGATCACCACCATCTTCACCGGCATGGTGCTCGCCCTCCAGACCGCCTACAGCCTGCCCAGCCTGGGCGTGAAGTACTACATCGGCACGGTGGTGGCGCGCTCTCTGGTGCGTGAGCTGGGGCCGGTGCTGATCGCACTGATCGTGGGCGGGCGCATCGGCGCCGGCATGACCGCCGAGATCGGCACCATGAAGGTGACCGAGCAGATCGACGCCCTGCGCTCGATGGCCGCCGATCCGGTCAAGAAGCTGGTGGTGCCCAAGCTGATCGCCACCCTGCTGATGCTGCCGGCCTTGACCGCCCTGGGCGATGCCCTCGGCATCCTCGGCGGCATGGCGGTGGCGAAGTCCATGCTCGACCTGCCGGTGGGCTTCTACTGGAACGACGCCATCGGCTCGCTGCGCATCGAGGATCTCGCGAGCGGCATCGGCAAGTCCTTCTTCTTCGCCTACTTCATCACCATCGTCGGCTGCCACAAGGGCTTGACCGCCAAGGGCGGCGCCGACGGTGTGGGCCGGGCCACCACCGAGACCGTGGTGCTCGCCGCCGTGCTGGTGCTGGTCTCCGACTTCTTCCTGACCAAGCTCTTCCACTGGCTGCTATGAACGGTGCCCCCCGACCCCTCTACGAAGTCCGCGGCCTGACCCGGCGCTACGCCGAGCTGACCGTGCTCGACGGCCTCGACTTCGAGGTCCAGGCCGGGGAGTGCCTGGTGATCCTCGGCCGCTCGGGCTCGGGCAAGAGCGTGACCCTGCGCCAGTTGAACGGCCTCGAGCAGCCGGATGCCGGGAGCATCCGCTTCGACGGCCAGCAGATCGTGGGACTGTCCGAGCCGGAGCTGTTCCCCCTGCGGCGCCGCGTGGCGATGCTCTTCCAGAGCGGCGCCCTCTTCGACTCGATGACCGTGCTCGAGAACGTCGCCTTCCCCCTGCGCGAGCACACCGACCTCTCCGATCGCGAGGTGCGCGAGCGGGTAGCCGCCAAGCTCGAGCTGGTGCGTTTGCCGGGGGTGGAAGGGCAGATGCCGTCGTCGCTGTCCGGCGGCATGCGAAAGAGGGTGGCCCTCGCGCGCTCCCTTTCCCTCGACCCCGAGGTGGTGCTCTTCGACGAGCCGACCACCGGGCTCGACCCCATGACCTCGGCGACCATCGCCCACCTCATCCTGTCCATCCACGAGCTGGGAGTCACCTGCGTGGTGGTGACCCACGACCTGGCCTTGACGGCGAAGGTCGCCGACCGCATCGCCTTCCTGGACGGCGGCCGCTTCCGGTTCATCGGACCCTGGAACGAGGCCCAATCGAGCCCGGACGAGCGGCTGCACGCTTTTCTGACCGGCGAAGAGGAGTGGAAATGACCGAAGACGGCAAGAAAGCCGCTCGAGTGGGAGCCCTGGTGCTCGCCTCCCTGATCGTATCGGCGGCGGGCATCTTCCTGGTCGGGCAGCAAAGCGAGATGTTCCAGCGCAAGGTCGAGTATTACTCCACCTTCCCCTCGGTCTCCGGCCTCTACGAGGGCAACCCGGTGCAGCTCGACGGCGTCAAGGTGGGAGCCATCCAGAGCGTGGTGCTGCCGGAGAACCCCGGGGTCTCGGGCATCCGGGTGGAGTACACCGTCGACCGGCGCTACCGCAACCGCATTCGCGAGGACTCCGAGGCGCGCATCCAGACCATCGGCCTCTTGGGCGACAAATACATCGAGATCAGCTCCGGCTCCCTGGACAAGGCAGTGATCCCGGAAGGGGGGCAGGTGCCCTCGATGCAGGCCTCGGCGGTCGAGACCCTGATGCAGTCCGGGCAAGACGTGATGACCAACCTGTACGAGATCTCGGCGGCGCTCAAGAGCATCCTCGCGCGCCTCGACCGCGGCGAGGGCTTGCTGGGCGAGCTGATGTCGAACCCCGAGACGGGCCGCACCTTAACCGACGCCCTGGTCGAGACCCTCGACTCGGTCAAGGAGGTGGCGGGCAAGATCGAGCACGGCGAGGGGACCCTGCCCCGGTTGATCACGGACCGAGATCTCGCCGAGCGCTTCGTCTCCGCCGTGGGGCGCATCGAGACTCTGCTCGCCCGCTACGAGCAGGCCGACGGCCTGCTGCCGAGCCTGATGACCGACCAGCTGACCAAGGAGCGCTTCGACGCGACCCTCGCCTCCCTCGAGACCGCGGCCAAGGACCTCTCCACCCTGACCGGCCAGCTCAAGGAGGGCAAGGGCCTGGTGCCGCGCCTGTTCACCGACGAGCAGTACGGCGCGGACGTTTCCCAGAAGGTGGACGACCTGCTCGGTCGCCTAGACCGCCTGGCAGCCGCCCTCGAGAGCGGCGACGGCACGGCTGCGAAGATCATCCACGACCCCGAGATCTACTTGGCGATCAAGGACATCATCCGCGGCGTCAACGAGTCCGCCCTGCTACGCTGGGCCATCCGCAACCGCCAGAAGGCCGGGGCCGAAAAGAGGCTGGACGAGCAGGGCCCGCCGTAGGGGCAGGCCCCCGCCCGCGCCGCGAAGGGCCGGTGCGACGGCACCGCGCCGCCCCAGCCTCCCCAGCTGATACCATCCGCCGCCATGAGCAAGAGGGTGCTCGTCACCGGCGGCGCCGGCTTCATCGGATCGCATCTAACCCGGCGGCTGCTGGCCCGCGGCGATCGGGTCACCGCCCTTGACGACTTCAACGACTTCTACGATCCGGCCAAGAAGCGCCTCAACGTCCAGCCGTTCCTCGCCGATTCTGCCTGGCGCCTGGTGGAAGGCGACATCCGCGACGCCGAGCTGGTGGAGGGCCTGTTCCGCGAGGGCGCCTTCGACGCCGTGGTCCACCTGGCGGCCCGCGCCGGGGTGCGGCCCAGCCTCGCGGAGCCCATCCTCTACGAGGACGTCAACTGCATCGGCACCCTGCGCCTGCTCGAGGCGGCGCGGCGGCACGGTCCCAAGACCTTCCTCTTCGGCTCCTCCTCCTCGGTCTACGGCATCAACGAGAAGGTGCCCTTCGCCGAGACCGACGAGGTCAACCTGCCGATCAGCCCCTACGCCACCACCAAGCGGGCCGGCGAGCTGCTGTGCTTCAACTACCACCACCTCTACGGCCTCGAGACCACCTGCCTGCGCTTCTTCACCGTCTACGGCCCCGCTCAGCGGCCGGAGATGGCGATCCACAAATTCACCGACCTGCTGGCCCGCGGCAAGGCCGTGCCCCTCTACGGTGACGGCTCGACGCGGCGCGACTACACCTACGTCGACGACATCGTGGACGGGCTGGTCGCCTCCCTCGATCTCTCCCCCGGCTTCGAGATCGTGAACCTGGGCGGGGCCGAGACCACCAGCCTCGCGGAGCTCGTCGAATGGCTGGCCGCTGAGCTTGCCGTGCCGCCATTGATCGAGTATCTTCCGACCCAGCCCGGGGACGTGCCGATCACCTACGCGGACGTTTCCAAGGCCCGGCAGCTCCTCGGCTATTCCCCGAAGATCCCCATCCGAGAAGGTCTCCGCCGCTTCGTGGCCTGGTACCGCGAGGGCCACGCGAAGGAAATCTGACGAAAGGTCCAGCATGAAGATCTGTGTCGTAGGCAGCGGCTACGTCGGTCTGGTCACCGGCGCCTGCCTGGCCGACTTCGGCATGAACGTCATCGGCGTCGACAAGGACGCTGCGAAGGTCGCCGCCCTGAAGCGCGGCGAGATCCCCATCTACGAGCCCGGCCTCGACGCCATCGTGGCCAAGAACGAGCGCGCGGGGCGCCTGTCCTTCACCACCGAGCTGGGTCCCGCGATCGAGGCCGCGGCGGCGGTATTCATCGCCGTGGGCACCCCGCCCAAGGCGGACGGCTCGGCGGACCTGACCTTCATCCGCGAGGTCGCGAGCTCGATCGGCGAGCACTTGAACGGCTTCAAAGTGATCATCACCAAGAGCACGGTGCCGATCGGTACCGGCAAGATGATCGCCGGCCTGGTGCGCGAAAAGGCCGGAGCCGGCGCCGACTTCGCCGTGGTCAGCAACCCCGAGTTCCTGCGCGAGGGCTCGGCGATCGAGGACTTCATGCACCCGGACCGGGTGGTGATCGGTTCGGCCGATCCCCGGGCCGTCTCGGTGATGCTCGACGTTTACGCTCCCCTCTCCACGGCGGGAGTACCCTTCGTGGTCACCGACGTCGAGAGCGCCGAGCTGATCAAGTACGCCTCCAACGGCTTCCTGGCCACCAAGATCTCGTTCATCAACGAGGTCGCCCGGCTGTGTGAGGCCCTCGGGGCCAACGTCGAGGTGGTGGCGCGGGGCATGGGGCTCGACGGGCGCATCGGCCCCCGCTTCCTCGCCCCCGGACCGGGCTTCGGCGGCTCCTGCTTCCCCAAGGACACCCGCGCCGTGGCGCAGATCGCCCGCGAGCAAGGCCAGAGCTTTCGCATCATCGAGGCGGTGCTCGAGGTCAACCTGGCCACCCAGGCGCGGATGGTCGACAAGGTCGACGCCGCCCTGGGCGGCGTGGCCGGCAAGACCCTGGCGGCCCTGGGCCTCGCCTTCAAGCCGGAGACCGACGACATCCGCGAGTCTCCGGCCCTGTCGATCTTGGGCGGCCTGGTCGAGCGCGGGGCCACCATCCGTGCCTTCGACCCCGCCGCGATGGGGCCTTTCCGCCAGGCCATGCCGGAGCTGACCTACTGCGAAGACCCCTACCAGGCCGCTGACGGCGCCGACGCCGCCCTCATCCTGACCGAGTGGAACCTGTTCCGGGCCCTCGATCTGGCTGCGCTCCAGGCGGCCCTCAAGCAGCCCTTGCTGATCGATCTGAGAAACCTTTACGACCCCGACAAGATGGCGGCCGCCGGCTTCCACTACGTTTCGGTCGGGCGCCCGGAAGGCCGCCCGGCCACGGAGCCGGCGTGAGGACCGCGCTCCTGACCGGTGCCGCGGGCTTCCTCGGCTCGCATCTGGCCGAGCGATTGATCGCCGAGGGCATGGCCGTCGTCGGCGTGGACAATCTGATCACCGGCAAGCGAGACAACCTCTCTGCCCTCGCCGATCATCCACGTTTCCGCTTCATCGAGCACGACGTCTCGAAGCCCTTGTTCGTCGACGAGCCGGTGGATTACGTGCTGCACTTCGCCTCGCCGGCCTCACCGATCGATTATCTCGAGCTGCCGATCCAGACTCTGAAAGTAGGCTCCCTCGGCACCCACAACACCCTGGGGCTGGCCCGTGCCAAGGGGGCCCGCTATCTGCTCGCCTCCACCTCCGAGGTCTACGGCGACCCGCTGGTGCACCCGCAGCCTGAGAGCTACTGGGGCAACGTCAACCCGGTCGGTCCCCGCGGCGTCTACGACGAGGCCAAGCGCTTCGCCGAAGCGATGACCATGGCTTACCATCGCTATCACGGCGTGGACATCCGCATTGTGCGCATCTTCAACACCTACGGGCCGCGGATGCGCCCGAAGGATGGGCGGGTGGTGCCGGCCTTCCTGCAACAGGCCCTGACCGGTGAGCCGCTTTCGATCTTCGGCGACGGCAGCCAGACGCGATCGTTCTGTTACGTCGACGATCTGGTGGAGGGGATCTACCGGCTCCTGATGAGCGATCTCGAAGGGCCCTGCAACATCGGCAATCCGCGCGAGATGACGATCCTCGAGTTCGCCGAGACGATCCGCCGGATGACCGGCAGCGCCAGCCCCCTCGCCTTTTATCCCCTTCCCGAGGACGATCCCAAGATCCGCCAGCCGGACATCACGCTCGCCCGCACGCGCCTCGGCTGGGAGCCGCGTGTCTCGCTCGAGCAGGGGCTGGTTGAGACCATCGACTATTTCCGCTCGTTGCTCGCCGGGTCGAGGGCCTGAGGAGGAACCATGCCGGAGGATTTCCGCTGCTCCCGTTGTGCCAAGGACGGCCCTCGCCTCACCCGCGTGCCGCTGCCGGGCGCGATCGCCGCCGAGATCAAGGCCCGGGTGTGCGCCGATTGCTGGGCCGAATGGCTCAAGATGGAAGTGATGGTGATCAACGAGCTGCGGCTCAACTTCATGGACCCGAGCGCGCCGGCGATCCTCGAGCAGCAGTTGCGGCAGTTCCTCTTCCTCGAGCCTTCCTCGGCCTAGCCCCGTGCGCTTCATCCGCCACATTCCCCGCCGCGCTCTGATGCGCTTCGTGTTGCTCGTGGTGCTGGTGGCGGGGGCCGCGGCGATCGTTCGTTTCACACCGCTCGGCGATCACTTCACCAAGGATGCGATCGTCGCCCTGATCGATCGACTCGGCGACGTGTGGTGGTCGCCGATCCTGCTGGTGGCGCTCTACGTCGTCTTCTCGCCCCTCGGTCTGCCCGCCACGCCGCTGATGATCGCTGGCGCCCTGGTCTTCGGCGCCCGCTACGGTTCCCTCTACAACTTCCTGGGTGCCCTGGCCGGCGCGACCTCCACCTACTTCGTGGCCAAGGCCCTGGGCGCCGACCTGGTGCACCACTTCGTCGGCAACAAGCTGCGGCCGGTCGAGCGCCGGCTCGCCCGGCGGGGCTTCTTCACCCTGATCTCCACCCGCTTCTTGCCCCTGCCCTTCCCGGTGGTCAACTTCGCCATGGCCTTCGCGGGCATCCGTCCCATGACCTTCCTGGCCTCGACCGCCATCGGCTTGGCCCCCTCGATCATCGTCTGGACGCACTTCTACGCATCGCTCTTCGCGGCGGCAGCGGGCGAGCGGGCCGGCCTGGTCAAGCAGCTCTTCCTGATTCTCTTCCTGCTCGGCTTCGTCACCCTGTTGCCCGGGCTGATCCAGCGCCGGCTGCGCCTGCGTCGGCTGCGACGCATCCAGAGGACGCGCTCGGCGCGCCCTACGCCAGCGCCGCCTCGACCTCCGGCAGGTCGATGAGCAACGCGCCGCCCGCGGCGAAGGCCTCGGGCTCGAACTCGTAGCCCCGCATCACCCGCCGGAAGACCTCGCGCAGGGCCCGGGCGCCCAGACGCGGCTGGCGCGCGGCCTCGGCGGCGATGCGCCGCACGGCGTCCGGCGAGAGGGCGAGGTGCAGGCCGCGGGCTTCGAAGTAGGCGCGGGACTGGCGGTAGGCGGAGTCGGGCGCCTCGAGGAAGATGCGCACCAGCTCGTCCTCGCCCAGATCCTCGAGCAGCACCACGGCGTCGAAGCGGGCCAGGAACTGCGGGCTCATGCCGTAGTCGAAGAGATCCTCGTTGCGCAGCCAGTCCCGCAGGGTGAACTGGACCTCCTCGCGAACCCGCCCCCCCTCGACCACCGTCTTGGGCTGCAAGGCGCCGCGGTCCTTGCCCACGGTGACGCGGTCGTAGACCTCGTCGTAGAGCCCCTCGAAGGCCCCGGCGCAGACGAAGAGCAGGCCCCGCGAGTCGACCATGCGCACGCCACCTCCGGCCCAGGCCGGCAGGTCGATCGGCACGGCCTCGTTCTCGATCAGGGTCAGCAGGGCCTCTTGGGCGCGGATGCCGGCCACGTTCGGGCGGCTGCCGAGCTTGGCGCGGATCTTGTCCACCTCGTCGACGAAGACGATGCCGTCGGCGGCCCGCTCGAGCAGGGTGTCGAGGCCGGCGGATTCCCCCAGCTGCGCCCGGGCCCTCTCCAGCAAGCGCCCGAGCACGGCCTGCCCGGGCCGACCCGCGCTCGCCTCCTCGCCGAGCACGTTGGCGTGGATGCGCACCAGGGTGGCCCGCCGGGAAAGCTCGGCGTCCGCCGCCAGGTAGCTCTCCACAGCGCGCATCAGCGTCGTCTTGCCGCTGCCCGAGCTGCCGATCATCAGGATGTTGCCGGTCGACAACCCCGCCACGTGCTTGGCGAGCGCGATCGCCATCTCCTCGACCGCGGTCCGCTGGCCGATCACCCGGCCGGAGACCGCCTGGGCGATGGCCTTGGGGGAGGGGAGATTCGTGGCCATGAAGCGGCATTGTACCCGTGGGCCGCCCTTGGCAAGAGCGGGCCGCTCTGATGGAATCGGGCCATGCACAACTCCCGGCGATGGTGTGTCGTCCTCGGCTGCTGCCTGGCCTGGGGGGTCTTGCCCACGAGCGCGGCGCCGCCCCCACCCTCCGACCCTTATGCCGAGGCCGTGCGGCAGCTGGATGCGGGCCTGCCGGAGGCGGCCCTGGCGGCGCTCGAGAAGGCCGGGGGCAAGAGAGGGGACGGGCGCTTTTACCTGTTGCGGGCGACGGCCCGGCTGATGCTGGGGGAGACCGAGGCCGGCCGGAAGGACCTGACCCGCGCCCTCGAGCTGGACCCCTCCCAGCGCCAGGGCTGGCTCAACCTCGCTGCCCTGCACCTCGCCGAGAGCCGACACGCCGAGGCCAAGAGGGCCTTCGAGCAGGCAGAGAAGCTCGATCCGGGGGCCGCGGACAATCACGCCAACATCGGGGCCGTGCTGCTGCTTCAGGGTGACCTGGGCGGCGCCGCCGAGCGCTTCCGCCGCTACCTCGCCGCGCAGCCGAGCGCCGAGGCCTACTACCTGGTGGCCTCCAACTACGCCCTGGCCGGCCAGGCCCAGCTGGCCGCCGACCACCTGGCGCGGGCCATCCGCCTGGATGAGAGGACCCGCTTCTCCGCCCGCTCCGACCCGAACTTCGCCGCCTTGGTGGCGACACCGACCTTCGCCACCCTGATGAGCGCCGACCCCCGCCCGCCCAGCCCGGACGACTACGTCGCCCAGCGCACCTACGCCGAGCCCTACGACGGCGCCGGCGGCAAGCTGCTCACGGCCGTGCTGACGGCCCTCCAGCTGTCCGGGGAACGCTTCGACCCACGGGTGGAGGTCAGCGAGCGCTGGGCCCTGGTGTGGGGCGATCTGCGGGTGGTGGTGCGCTCGACGCCCGAGGGAGAGGGGCTGGTGGAAGTGTCCTGCCCACCGGAGCGGATGTCCCTCAACGACTGGAACCGCCGCAGCGAGGCCCTGCTGCGCACAGTGGCGGCGAAGCTGCTGACCGGGCGGTGAGGGAGGCCGGGGGATGAATCCCCCGGCTAGGTTGGACCCGTCGCTGCGCGACGGGGGGGAGATCCCTCCGCTGCGCCTGCTGCGCAGGCTCCGGTCGGGATGACAACGGTGATCCCTCGGCTCGCTGGCCCGGCTGTCGTCCTGAGCGAAGCGAAGGACCTGGGGGCAGGGAGTCAAGGCCCCCCCAGCCAGATCCTTCGCTGCGCTCAGGATGACAAAGCAAGGTCTGGAACAGTGATCCAGGCGGTCATCCCGAGCGCAGGGCCGGAGGCCCGGAGCCGAGAGCCTGCCCCCGCGAAAGCGAGGGGATCTCCCCCGTCCCGCCAGGGACGTTCATGGGGAGCGAGGGACCTCGGTCCCTCGGGGCGGCTGGCGGTGCTCGTGAGCGAGCTGGGTTACGGCTGGCGCCTAACCCAGCCTACTCCCTGGCCCTACTCCACCCCCACGCACCCCGACTCCGCCGCCAAGGCCCGCAGGGTGGTGAGGGCCTCTTCGACCGCCATCAGCCCGGCCGGCAGGTAGGCGACCAGCCAGGCTTCGCGGGTCTCTGGCCGCACCTTGACGCGGTGGCTGTCGGTGATCGGCGTGCCGAAGGGGCCGGCTTCGTCGGCCAGCAGAGGCTTGCCTTCGAGATCGAGGGGGCCCCGCATCGAGTCCAAGACCTCACCCGCGCGGCCGGAGCGCAGCACCACCGGCTCGCCGAAGGTGCCGGCGGCCATGACGCAGCTGGGCACCGCCAGCTCCACCGAGAGGGCGTTGTTCACGTCCACGAAGGGGTGCACGGCCGGCAGATCCTCCCCCTTGAGCACGCGCCGCAGCAGGGCCTCGGAGGAGGGGCGGTAGCGGGAGGGGTCGCAGCCGGCCTCCTTGAACAGACGCCGCAGGGCAGCCACCACCGGATCCTGGGTCAAGGTGTCGAGGGCACGGGTCGCCCGGGTGGTCTCGGCGACGCGCAGGGCCAGCCCGGCCAGTGCCTCACCCGGCTCGGCCACCAGGCTCAGCCGAGCCCAGGCCAGCTCCCAGCCGGGCAGCTCCAGATGGCTGGTGGGGGTGGGGAGAGGCGCGTCCATGGCCGTCACACCCGCATCAGCACCGAACCCCAGTGCAGGCCCGCGCCCAGGGCGGTGAAGACCACCAGCGAGCCCTCCGGTGCGCGGCCGTTCTGCCGCGCCTCGTGGAAGCACAGGGGCAGGGTGGCCGAGGTGGTGTTGCCGTACTTCTGGATGTTGTTGTGGACCTTCTCATCCGGCAGGCCTAACTGCTTCTGGGCCGCCTCGTTGATGCGCAGGTTGGCCTGGTGCATCACCAGCAGATCGAGGTCCGCCAGGCTGTAGCCCTGCTGGGCGAGCACCTCGCGGGTCGACTGCGGCATCCGGGTCACCGCCAGCTTGAAGACCGAGCGGCCGTCCATCACCGGCACGGTCTCGCCCTTGGCAATCATCTCGGCGGTCACCCAGGGGCGGTGCTTGGAGCCGCCGCCCGGAACGTGGAGAATCCCGCACTCGTTGCCGTCGCCGTAGAGCAGCGAGCCGAGGATGCCCCGGCCTTCTTCCGCTGGGCGGGCGCGGAAGACCATCGCCCCGGCGCCGTCGCCGAACAACACCAGCAGGTGGCGGAACTGCGAGTTCCAGGCGAACTCTTCGGCCGAGAGGGGCTCGGCCTCGGGGTCGTAGAGCACCTTCCAGGTCCGCTCGGAGAAGGGCATCAGGGCGGTGTGGACGTCCGTGCCGACCAGCAGCACCGTCTTGGCGATCCCCGAGCGCACCAGGGCATCGACCATCTGCAGGCCGTAGGCGAAGCCGGCGCACTGCTGCCGGATGTCCAGGGCCGGCAGGGGCCGCAGCCCCAGCCGCTGCTGAATCAAGGTGCCGGCCCCGGGAAAGTAGTAGTCGGGGGTCATGGTGGCGCAGACGATGTAGTCGACCTCGGCAGGGTCGATGCCGGCGTTCTCGATGGCCGCCCGCGCGGCCTGAGCGCCCAGGTCCGCTGAGCTGGTGCCGGGCTCCACGTAGTAGCGAGTGGCCACCCCACTCCTCTCTCGCACCCAGTCGTCACTCGTCTCGACGATGCGCGAGAGCATGTGGTTCGTCACCTCGATCGGCGGCACAGCGATCCCGGTGCCGGCCAGAACCGCGCGGAGAGCAGCCATCACGGCCTCCTTCAGAAGGGGGGGCGGCCGACCCGCGGTCGGGGGGGCCGCCGATTCGGGGTGTAGAAAGTGGTCAGGTCCTGGCGCCGGATGAAGCGGTAGGTGCGGTCGGGGCGCTTGCCGTCCAGTCCCTTGCCGACCTTGCCGTCATACTCCCAGACCAGGATCGGTGGATCGTCGGGATGCTCGGAGACGTCGAAGCGCTCCTCGCTGGGCTCGCCGTAGAGCACGAAGGTGATCCCCCGGTCGGTCCGACGGCCGGGCAGCCCGGCCTCGGCGTAGCGCCGGTCGGCCTCGGCGATCCTCTCCTCGAAGCGCTCCCGGAGGGCGTTCCTGGCGTAGGCCGGGTCGGGGTCCCGCTTCTTCCAGAACTCCTCGACGAAGGCCAGCGCCTGCTCGTCCGAGGTCAGCCGCTGGTAGCCCTGGATCTCCTCTCGGGTCGCCATCTCGGCGATCGGCCCCACCAGCCACAGGGCCAAGTCGGGCGACAGCAAGGGGTTCATCAGCTCCTCGACGGTCTGGGGCTTGATGCCTCGGGCCGGCGCGGCGAGGGCGAGCGCGGCGAGGAGGAGCATCGAGGCCGGGCGGAGCAGTCTCACGGCGTCGGCCTCCTCACTGGCGGTGCAGCAAGTCGAGGAACTCCTGGCGGACCGGCCGGTTCAGGAAAGACCCCCGGATCGCCGAGGTCACGGTCACTGCCCCGGCCTTCTTGACCCCCCGCATCTCGACGCAGAGGTGCCGGGCCTCGATGACCACCATGGCGCCCAGGGGAGCGAGCTCCTCCTCGAGGAAGGTGACCACCTGCTCGGTCAGCCGCTCCTGGAGCTGGGGACGCTTGGCGTAGAACTCGAGGATGCGCGGCAGCTTGGACAGCCCGACGATCTTGTCCCGCGGGATGTAGGCCATGTGAGCGTGCCCGTAGAAAGGCACGAGGTGATGGGCGCAGAGGGAGTAGAAGGGAATCTCCTTCTCCATCACCATGCCGCTGTAGCAGCCGTCATTGGGGAAGGTGGTGACCTTGGGGCGGGCCCCTTCGCGCAGGCCATGGAACATCTCCAGGTAGAGCTTGGCGACCCGGACGTCGGTCTCCCGGAGGTGGGGGTCGTGGAGATCCAGACCGAGCTCGGCCAGGATGCCTCGTACGTGGGTGGCAATGCGCTCGACCCGCAGCTCTTCGTCGCGCCCTTCCGGCAGGTCAGCGACCGTGTGGAGAGATGCTTCGTGCGAGAGTGTCCTGGGGTTGCGCATCGCGAAGGAGGCCGATGTTACCCTACAATCCCGCCACCCGAGATGCCGCCCTCCCCCACCGTCGCCGACCCCCGGGTCTACCAGCTCCTGGGTGAGCTGCCGGTCTCCCTCTTCCCTCCCGGGCTGGTGGCAGGAGTGCTTTTCGTCGAAAGGTACGGCGCCGAGTGGGCCCTCGACCTGGCCCACCGGCTCGATCTCGGCGAGCCCTTGGGCCGGTCAGCGACGGTGCCCGAGATCCTCGCCGAACGCGCCTGGCAGCCAGGCTTCGGCCCGGCTCTGGGCTGGGTGCTCTCCGGCCTCGCCCACCGCGGCCTGGTCGAGCGAGTGGACGCCCGGCCCGAGCCTCGCTGGCTTCTGCGCGGGCAGCTGCCGCCGGCGGACCTGCCCGGGCGCCGCGCCGAGGGCCTCGCCCTCGAGCCCGCGCTCGGGAGCACTTTCGCCCTGCTCGACGCGGCCGGGCGAGCCTACCCGGCGGCCGCCGTGAGCGAGAAGGCCGGGGAGGAAGCCCTGCTGGGCCCGGCGGGAGTGGGGTTGTGGACGGGGTACTTCAGCAATGCCAACCCCCTCTACGCCTTCAACAACGCCATCGCGGCGATCGCCGCGGCCAACCGCCTGCCTGACGAGGGACCTTGGACCCTGCTCGAGGTGGGCGCCGGCGCAGGCAGCGCCGCCGAGGCGCTGCTCGCCGTGCTCGCCGAACGGGACATGACCGGCCGGCTCGCTCGCTACACCATCACCGAGCCCTCGCCCTTCTTTCGCCGCCGCAGCCAGCGCACCCTGACCACGGCCTGGCCCGGCCTGCCCCTGGCCTTCGCAGACCTCGACATCGACCGGCCGTGGAACGCGCAGGAGGTGGAGCCCGGCAGCCTCGACCTGGTCTTCGGCGTCAACGTCTTCCACGTGGCCAAGGATCTGGCGGCGACCCTGGCCCAGGCCCGTGAGAGCTTGAGGCCGGGCGGCTGGCTGGTGGTCGGGGAGTGCCTGCGCCCGTTCCCGGGTCAGCACCTCACGGCAGAGATGGCCTTCCAACTGCTGCCGGGGTTCACCGATGTCAGGCTCGACCCGGTGCTGCGGCCCCATCCCGGCTTCCTGACGCCGGAGACCTGGCAGGGTGCCCTCGAAGCAGCCGGCTTCGGCGAGGTGAGGGTGGTGCCCGACCTTGGGCAGATCCGCGAGCTTTTCCCGGCCTTCACCACTGGTGCCGTGTGTGGCCGGCGGCCGGCCGAGCCTCGGGCCGTATAATCACCTCCGTCAAGGAGGCCCCATGGCCCGGAACATCACCATCGAATACTGCGTGGTTTGAAACTACTACCCCCGTGCCGCCGGTCTGGCGGACAAGATCAAGGAACAGTTCGGCGTCGAGACCCAGCTCATCAAGGGCTCGAAAGGCGCCTTCGAGGTCAAGGTCGACGGTGACCTGATCTTCTCCAAGAACGACACCCACCGCTTCCCCGATCCGGGCGAGGTCGAGACCGCCCTGGCCCCGCGGTTGTCGGCGTGAGGTAGACCCGGAGGGCGGACACGTTGGTCCGCCCCCACAGATCGGATCCTGGGAGTTCCCCGTAGGGGCCGACCGATGTGTCGGCCCTCCCCGGGCCGAAGGATCGTAGGCTGGGTTAGCAGCGCAGCTGCGTAACCCAGCTCCCCTGAGGCTGTGTCGAACGCTGGGTTACGGCCCTACGGGCCTAACCCAGCCTACATCCGTGGCTCTTCAGCCGGCTGGGTCGACAGCAAATCCGCGACCTTGCCGGCCAGAGCCGCCAGCTCGGCGGCATCCCTTCGACCCACCAGCTCGACCGCCAGCTGCCTGGCCCGGCGGGAGAGCTCCCCCGAGTCAGCCGAGCGGCTGCCGCCCGTGCGCCGCAGCAGCTCTCCGAGCTCGGCGGCCAGGGAAGCCAGCCGCATGCCGCTCGACGCCTCTTGCCAGGTGGGCGCGAAATCCGCCAGCTGCACGATGCGCTTCTGGCGCAGGGGCCGCTCGGCACCCCGCTCTCGATACCGCAGATAGACGGTGGCGAGGATCTCCGTCGGCATCGGCCGTGGTGCCAGCTCCAGCTCGTAGAGGGCGGTGACCGGCCTCACGGCAGCACCCCGCGCTCCTGCGCTCTCCGGGCCGGGGAGAGCGGCCGGCTCGCTCTCGGGGGACCCCTGGGTGAGCAGGTGCCAGCGTGAGACGACCCGCGGGTTCAGCTCCACCCGCACGTCGATCTCGGCCGGGGTTCCCTGCCCCCGAAGACTCACCCGCAGCAAGCGGCGCTCTCCCCGGCCGGCGAAGACGGGCGGCGCCCCCTCGACCTCGAGCTCCAGCCGGCCGACCGGCGCTGGCGCGGAGGGCGGCCCGAGCTCCACCTCGTTGACGAAGGCAGCGATGTCCACGGCTTCTCGAGGAGGCAGCAGGCCCCGGTCCAGGAACCTGCGGGCACGGTCGAAGGAAGCTCCGGCCGGGGCCATGCCGAGCACCGAGAAGGGCTCGCTCTCGGTCTCGACATAGCCGGCGCCACCCAGCTGCCCGACCAACACTGGGCGGCTCGGGATCTCCGCCGCGACCGCCGGCGCGTCCTGGCGGGCTCGCGTCAGGGCCGACTCCGGAGGCGCCGGCATCGGGGCGGCAGCCGCCGCGAGTCGCTGCGGGGAGCTCGGCGGCGCCACGGGCTCGGGGCTCGAGGACGAGGGGACGAGGTAACCCGGCGCGGTTTCGGCTCGAGGCGCGGGCGCCTCGGGGATGGACTGAGCCGCCTGCGCGCGGGCCTCCTCGTGCGCCCGCCGGGCAGCCTCGAGATGACGGCTGGCCTCGCCGAGCTCGCGGCCGAGGCGATCGAGGGGCTCATCGGCGCTGTTCTGGGCATCGGCCTTTTCCGCAGCGACGGGCTCGAGCACGGCGGCGGCGCCCCGCGGAATCTCCATGGACCGCCAGGCGAGGGTGCCCGCGACGGCGAGAGTAGCGAGCGATGCGGCCAGGTAGACGAGCTGCCCTGCCGGCAAGGCTCTCCAGCTGGCGCCGCGGTGGTGGTGGGACCTCTCGAGACCGGTGATCTCCAGCGGGATCTCCGCCTTGATGCGATCGGCCAGGTCGGCGGGAGGCTCGGGGATCTGCGACGAAACGAGGAGGTCTTCGACCTCCTTCGGGTTCCAAGGCTTGGGTGAGCTCATGTCCTTTTCTCCGTGAGTGCCTGAGCGAGGAGACGAAGGGCACGGCGAAGGCGTTTGCGCACGGCGACGGTCGAGACCTCCTCGAGCGTCGCGATCTCGGTGACCGGCAGCCCTTGCCAGAAGCGGGCGGTCACCGCAAAACGGAGATTGTCGGGCAGCTCCAGCACAGCTTTGCGGAGGCGCTCCTCGACTTCGGCGCGGCCGAGCCGTTCGTCCTCGTGAGGAGCCGGATCCGTGGGCAGGGCGCTCGCCAGCACGTCGTCCATGCGGACGAAGAGGCGAGGACGCCGGATGTGGTTCAGGAAGGTGGTGTAGGCGATTCGGTACAACCAGGTCGAGAGCTGGGCCTTGCCTTCGAACTTGGCCAGGCCCGCCCAGGCCTTGCGGTAAGTCTCCTGGGTGAGGTCCGCTGCCAGCTCGGCGTCGCCGCCGGTGAGCTTGAACAGCGCTGCATAGATCAGCCGATACGTCCGGTCGACCAGCTCCTCCGCCGACTGGCGGTGGGTCGAAACCGGGGCTGCAACCAGCGACCGGGGCTCTCTGACCATCCTCTGTCCTCCTGGGACTGATGGCACCCTGTCCGCGGTGATCCAACTCATGCTAGTTGGATGCCCGAGGGGGCGAGAGCGAAACCTCGCGCTCGCTCTGTGAAGCGAGTTACGCCGGCGGTGGCGCGGGGGGGTCAGCCTCTGGCCGGGCCCCGGGAGGGCCCGCGGCCACCTCGCCCGGTCGGTCCCGATCCCGGCCGTCCCGGGGCGGGCCGTCCCGGACCGCGAGGACCCGGGCGGCTCGGAGGGCCGGGGCGGGGGGGCCGGCCGGGCTCTCCGGGAGGCGCAGGCCGTCGCGGGCCACGAGGAGGCCCCGGCGGGCGCCCTCCCGGCCGGCCCACCCCGGGACCCGGCTGGCGGGGCGGGCGGCCCCGGCCGGGAGGCTGCCGCCGTGCCTGAGCCGGCGGCGGCTGGTAGGGGGTGGGCTCGGGAATCTCGACCGCGTTGGCCGTGAGCTGCACCACCGTCTCGATGTGGCCGGTCTGGGGGAAGAGGTCGAGGAAGGTCACCGACTCGAGATCGTAGCCCCGGAGCAGGTCTTTGAGGTCGCGGCCGAGGGTCGCCGCGTGGCAGGAGGCATAGGTCAGCCGGCGGGGACGGCCGCGCAACAACTGGTTGCGCACGGCCTTGCTGAGGCCCGTCCGTGGCGGATCCACCACCACCCTTTCAGCCTCCCGCGGTAGCTCGGGAAGCCAGGTCTCGACCGCCTGGCCCACGACCTCGACGTTGTCGAGCTTGTTGCCGCGGGCGTTCAAGCGGGCGAAGCGCCCGGCCACCCGATCGCCCTCGACCATCACGACCTTGGCGTAGCGGCGAGCCAGCGGCAGGGCGAAGAGGCCGACGCCGCCGTAGAGGTCGAAGGCGAGCTCACCGCCCGCCTCGCCGACCACCGCCGCGATCAGCTCCCCGACCAACCCCCGGTGGCCCTGGAAAAAGACCCGGGCGTCGTAGCGGAACGTGAGGTCATCGACTTCGAGCTCGACCTCACCGCCCGGCAGACCCTCGATCCGGGGCGAGATGGTCCAGCTACCGCGCCGGCCGGCCGCTAGATCGAGGCGCTGGGGCGAGGAGGCGTTGACCGTGGCCGCCAGCACGGGCAGGGCCCGCTCGAGGTCCGGCACCAGCACGGGACAGCGGTCCACCACCACCAACTCGTTGCTGCGCCGCGCGTGGTAACCGAGCAGGGCCCGCTGCTCCAGGGGCTCGGTGTGGAGCTGGGTGCGCAGCCGGTAGCCAAAGGGCGAGCCGGCGACAATCCGCGGCACCCGGTCGAGGGTGACGCCGCCGAGGCGGCTCAGGGTCTCGAGAGCCGCCGTGACCTTGAGCCGGGTTTGAAGGGCATCGTCTAAGTGCTGCAGGTCACAGCCGCCACAGCTGCCGAAATAAGAACAGGGCGGCTCGCGGCGGCCAGGACCCGGGGTCAGGATCTCGACGATCTCGCCCCGGCCGTAGTCGGGGTGCCGCTCGGTGATCTTCACCCGCAGGCGGTCTCCCGGCGCGGAGCGAGGCACCAGGAGGGGCACTCCCTCGACGCGGCCGAGGCCATCGCCGCCGGCCACCAGCTTCTCGATCACCACCTCCGCCTCGTCGACCTCGGCCAGGCGCAGCCCCACGGGCTCTCTCACGGCGAGATCTCCCCGGCGGGCACGGCGCCGAAACCCCGGGCGTGCCAGGCGACGAGGTCGACCACACTGTGTCGCCAGTAGGCCCAGCTGTGGGTCCCTGGCTCGAGCACCAGCTCGACCTCGAGCCCGGCTTTTCGGGCGAGAGCGGTGAACTTCTCCCCCGCGTCGTCGAGGTCGTACTTGTCCTCGCGCCCGCAGCGCACCAGGAGCTGGGGCCGCGCCTCGCGGGTATGCCAGTCGCGGTCGAGCAGGGCGACGAGGTTGTTCGCCTGGAGGTTGTTGGCGCTCTCGGAGCGGCCGAAGATGCGCTTCAAGTTGAGCCGGAGGGGCCAGGGGGTGGTGCGCACCAGGCCCCACTCGAAGGGGATCAGGGCCCCGGAGAGGGAGCCGGCACTCTGGTAGAGCTCGGGATGCTTGAGGGCCAGGCGTGCCGCCGCGTAGCCCCCCATCGAGATGCCGGCGACCGCCCGCCCTGCCCGGTCCCGACGCACCGCCCAACGGCTCTCCACCGCCTCGCGCAGGGAGCCGACGACCCAGCTCTCGTAACGCCGGCGGCCGTCGTAGAAGTCGGCAAAGTAGCTCTTGTGACCGTCGGGCGCGACGATCACCGCGGGCGGCATTTCGCCGGCCCTCATGCGCCGGGAGATCTCCCGGGCCGCCCCTTGCCGCCAGAGGATGCCGCTGTCGGCGAAGAAGTCGTGGAGGAAGTAGAGCACCGGGTAGGGCGCCGCCTCCGGGTAGCCTGGAGGCAGCAGCACTCGGAAGGTACCACGGGCCGTGCCGAGGGGCGCGGCGGGGTCGACCTGCCGTGGCGGCGTACCGCGACCCGCACCGAGGAGCAGGATCAGGCTGACCAAGGCCAGGGCTCCCTGCTTCAAGCCGACCGCCAGACGTGGACCCGTGGCGCGAGGCCGGGAAGGCACCGCGCCACCTCGGCCTCGAGCTCGTCGGCTCGGTGGCGGCGAGAGAGGTGAAAGAGCACCACGTGAGCGCTGGCGAAGCGGTCGACCCAGGGCACCAGGTCCTCCACGTGGAGATGGCCGTAGCGTTTGGCCAGGGGCCGCAATCCCTCGCCCAAGAAGGTGCACTCGATCAACAGGACCCTGGCCTCGAAGAGCCGCGGTTCGAGCTCGAAGACGCCCGGCCCGGTGTCACCGCAGTAGCTGAGGGCCAGCTCGTCGTGGGACTCGGTCACCTCGGCGCCGCCCGCGGCCAGGGCCTTGAGCTGCTCAGACCCCAGCTCGGCATAGGCCGCGGCCCGTCGGCGCCGGGTGCGCCAGAGATGGTACCCGACGCTGGGGACGACGTGGTCGGTGGCGAAGGCTTCGACCCGGAACCCGCGACCGAGCTCGACCGTCTCGCCCGGAGACAGACCCCGGAGCTGGTAGCGGTAGGTGGTGTCCTCCAGGCGCTCCGCGGCCGCGAGGTAGTCGCCCAGGGCTTCGGCCGACGCGGCCGGACAGAAGATCCGCGCCTCGGGCAGGCTCTGGAGGTAGCGCTGGGACAGCAGGTAGGGCACGCCGGCGGCGTGGTCCAGGTGGCCGTGGGAAAGGAAGAGGTGGTGGGTGCCGGTGAGCTCCCCCGGGCCTCGCCCGACGTCGAAGGCGAGCCCCGGCGGCTGGACTCGAAACCAGGTCTCCTCGCCGGCTCGGGAGAAACCGGCGAGGGAGAGGTCGCCGAAGGAGAGGGAGCGCACGGGGTGGAGCGCTCAGATCTCCGTGTAGATCCAGCGACGGATGTGCTGGAGCCGAGCGCTCACGCTCTCGGGCTCGGGATCGATGTGCCAGAGAGCGGCCGCCACGGAAGAGAGCAGCGAGTTGCCGTCCTGGGGGGTGAAGCAGAAGCCGTAGACTTCTCGGCCCCGCCGCACCAGGAGGGTCGGCAGGACCATCACGGTCTGGGAGAGGATGCGCCCGTAGTAGCCGTGGTCACGGCCGAAGCTGAAGATCAGGTTGGCCAGGCGCTTGTCGGTGACCGCCACACGGGGGTTGGCGCGGAGCCGCTCGACGACGTCGGCACGAGTGAGCTCCCGCTCGAGGAAGATGCTGAACCAGATCGAGTGCATGTACTGGGTGTTCAGCTTGACCGCGCTCGAGAAGACGTTAAGGTCCTTGCCGAGGGTGGTGAAGAGGTGGTGGGCGTCGCGGGCGTGGTGGGTGCCGAACTCCTCATCGTCGTGCTTGCCGACCTGGGGAGCGGGGATGAATTCGTCCCCCTGGGTGATATCGTTGGCCCGCCGCATGCAAACGAAGGTGGCCCGTTCGAGGTTGTAGCCCGCCTCCCCTTCGTCGCAAATCGTCTTGATCAGGGTCGTGATGTTGTGGGTGTTGCAGGAGACCACCTGGAGGAAGCGATCCTCTCCCGGTACCAGGACCTCGTCGTTGACACCTCGGGCGTAGGGCTTGCCGAACCCGAACTCGCTGCCCTGAGCGATGAAGCCGCGCGGGCCGGAGAGCTTCTCGTAGATGGCCGCCTTGTTCTTGTTGCCGGCCGGCGTGCAGTCGAGCACCACCGTGGCCCGCTCGAGCGCCTCCCGGGAATCGTAGCTGATGGTATGACCGAGCTTCTCGAAGTCGCCTCGCACGTCGCCATCGGCCGCCAGCCGGGCGCCGCGCGCCATCAGGTGGTTGATCTTGGCGCGATCGCCGGCGAGCGGCGTGCGCTTGTGGAAAGTGACCTCGTCGATGCCCAGCTTGTCTCGGAAGTCCGTCAAGAGGCCGATCAGCGGCTCTCCGATCGTACCGGTCCCCACGACATGAACGATGGTCTTCATCCGAGCTTCCTCCTACGGCGGTTCAGGAAAGCCCTGGAGGGTACCACAGCGGCGGCCGGGCGGGCCATCGGCAGGGCTCCGCGGCTAGTGGCTCGGCCCTTCGCCCTGCTCACCGTGTCGCCCTCCGCCCCGCCACCCCGGATCCCGCCGGGCGAACTCGTCGAGCTCGGCCGGCACCTCCACCAGGGTGCGGGTCACCGCCGGGTCGCACTGGTCGTTCTCGCACTCGTAGGTGTAGACGTTCCAGCCCTCCCGCTGTGAGTAGGCCGCGAGGGTCTGGTAGGTATTGCAGTTCCCGCACTTGATCGAGATGTTCCGGATGTTGATCATACTGTCCATGTCAGCCCCCAATCTGCCTAGGCTAGCAAAGGGCCTGCGCTCCGTGGCCCTCGGATTCGCCCTTCTGGCCCACCCGATCGCCTTGGGCGTCGCCCAGGAACCACCCGCCGACGCCGGCTTCGGCGAGCAGATCGGCGTCGGCTTCGTGCTGGTGCCGGTGGTGGTGCGCACCTCGGACGGCTACTCGAAGAGCCTCAAGGTCACCGACTTCCGGCTCTTCGTCGACGACCAGCCGGTGGCCATCGAGAGCTTCGAGAATCGCTCCGACGCTCCCCTCTCCACCGTCTTCCTCCAGGACCTCTCGGGGAGCATGGACGGCGCCAAGCTCGCGGCGAGCCGCGAGGTGCTGCGCCATTTCCTCGAGCAGGCCACGCCGCTCGACGAGCTCGCCATCGCGACCTTCGCCGACGGCCAGACCACGGTCGACGTCCCCTTCACCAGCGATCTGGTGACGCTCGAGGAAGCTGTGACCACCTGGGAGGCCTTCGGGACCACCACGCTCAACGACGCCGTCGCCTGGCTGCCCGAGATCTCGGCCGGCGGCAGTCACTCCAAGCGGGCAGCGGTGCTGATCACCGACGGCGCCGAGAACGCCAGTACCCTCTCTCCTGCCGACGCCCGAGACATCGTGCGCCGGGCACAGGTGCCGGTCTACGTGCTGGGGCTGGGCTCCGGAAGCCCCTACGAGGTGGGGTCGGACGGCGCCAAGCTCCATCGCTTCGCGGACGTGCTGAACCTCCTCGCCCTCTACACCGGGGGCCGCTACTTCCCGGTGTCGGGGCCCAACGAGGCCAAGGAGGCGGTGGTCGACATCGTCGACGACCTCCGGCACCAGTACGTGCTGGGCTTCTCCACCAGCGCCTCGGGCAAGCGGGCGCAGCGCCGGATTCGCGTCGAGGTCGATGAGCGCAACGTCAGGGTGTTGTCGCGCCAGGGCTACACGGGTACCCCGCCGCTCGCCCCGGCTGGGAAGAATTGATAGAATGTCTTCAATTTGACGGAGAGCGCCGAGAAGGCCTCTCGATGAACCAAGGAGGATCGAGCATGAAGAAGTCGATGCTTTTGCTGGCGCTGGCGGCGGGGCTGCTGGCGACCGGCTGCGCTTCGAAGAAGTACGTCGCGGGCGAGGTCGCCACCGTGAACCAGCGGGTGGACGACGTCGAGACCAAGGTCGAGGAGACCCAGAGCGGGCTGCGCCGCCACGATGAGGCGATCGCCAAGCAGGGCGAGACCATCAACCAGCAGGGACAGCAGATCCAGTCCACCTCGAAGACCGCTCAGGAAGCCCTGCGGCGGGCCGAGGAGGCCGGCAAGCTGGCCCAGGGCAAGCTGCTCTACGAGGCCGTCTTCAGCGACGACAAGGTACGCTTCGCCCTCGACAAGGCCGACCTCGGCGAGGAAGCCGGCGCGGCCCTGAAGCAGTTCGCCGACCAACTCAAGGCCGAGAACGCCAACGTCTACATCGAGATCCAGGGCCACACCGACTCAGTGGGCTCGGACGACTACAACTACAAGCTCGGCGAGTCTCGCGCCGAGGCCGTTCGTCGCTTCCTCAACAAGGAAGGCGGCATCCCCCTGCACAAGATGTCGGTGATCTCCTACGGTGAGAGTGAGCCGGTCGCCGACAACAAGACCCGCGAAGGCCGAGCGCAGAACCGCCGCGTCGTGCTGGTGGTCCTCCAGTAACCACGGGGTTGAGCTGCTGCCCCCGACCGTGCCCGCGACCGCGATCCGGGCACGGCCGTGGGGTCGCCTCTACCCCCCTGCCGCCTTCGCCAGCTCCCGCCGCACCACCTCCGGCTGGATGATCCCCTCTCCCAGATAAGAGACCCGTCCCTCGGGATCGATGATCACCAAGGTCGGCAGAGCCACCACCTGGAGCTTCGATCCGAGGTGGTCCTCGGGGTCGAGGAGCACCGGGTAGGGGAAAGGGGTGGCGGAGGCGAAGCGCTGCACGGTCTCGAGATCCTCGCCGGAGTTCACGGCCAGGAACTCGGTGCTCTCGCGAGGCACCTCGGCGTAGATCTCCTTCAGGATCTTGGCCTGCTCGTGGCAGGGGCCGCACCAGGTCGCCCAGAAGTCGAGCAGAACGACCTTGCCTTCGAGGCTCGCCAGGCTCACCTCGCCACCGGTCAGGGCGGCCAACTGGAAGGCGGGAGCCGGGCTGCCCACCCGGACGCGCGAGGAGGTTGCGGCCGAGCCCGTGCCGCCAACGCAGGCGGCGCTGAAAGAGGCGAGGGTGACCAGGGCGAGAACGGAGAGGACGGGGCGGGAGGTCGGGCGGGGTCCCTTCATGGTGCGGGAGGATAATCCATCCCCCGGCGGGACTCCAGCCGGAGAAAGAAAGGGCGCGGTCACCCGCGCCCCAAGTACTACCTCTCCTCCCCCCAGGGCCGACGGCTCGCTAGCTGCAACCGCTGGTCGAGCCGCAGTTGAGGCACTTGTAACAGCTGCCGTTCCTCACCATGATCGATCCGCAGTCCGAGCAGCTGGGCGCATCCTGCTGGTAGAGGAACGTCACCTTCGCTTCACCCATCGGGCTCGCCGCCACCGGCTCGGGAGCCGGCAGCTCCTCGCGCAGGATCACGCCCGCGGCGTGTTTGCCCTCCTGGTTCATGAACTTCGAGGCCAGCCAGCGGAAGATGTAGTCGATGATCGACTTGGCGATCGGGATCTCCGGGTTCTTGGTGAAGCCCGAGGGCTCGAAGCGCATGTGCGAGAACTTGTTCACCAGGGCCTGGAGTGGCACCCCGTACTGGAGCGAGATCGACACCGCTGTCGCGAAGGCATCCATCAGCCCCGAGATCGTCGAGCCTTCCTTGGCCATCACCAGAAAGATCTCGCCGGGCTGACCATCCTCGTACAGACCGACGGTGATGTAGCCCTCGTGGTCGTTGATCGAGAACTTGTGGGTGATCGCGCGCCGCTCGTCGGACAGCTTGCGCCGCACGGCCGAGCGCTCGCTCACGGCGGCTACGGCGACCTCCTTGAGCTCTTCCTTCTTGGTCGACAGCGGCTGGCTGCGCTTGCAGCCGTCGCGGTAGATCGCCACCGCCTTCAAGCCGAGGCGCCAACCCTCGACGTAAGCCTCCATGATGTCCTCGACCGTCGACTCCTCGGGCATGTTGATCGTCTTGCTGATGGCGCCGGAGATGAAGGGCTGGACCGCCGCGAGCATCTTCAGGTGGCCGAGCCAGTGGATCGAGCGTGCGCCCTGGGCTGGCTTGAAGGCGCAGTCGAAGACCGGTAGATGCTCGTGCTTGAGGTGCGGCGCGCCCTCGATGGTGTCCTCGGCATCGATGTGCTCGACGATGTCCCGGACCTCGCTCTTTTCGTAGCCGAGCCGGGCCAGCGCCACGGGCACCGTCTGGTTGACGATCTTGATCATGCCGCCACCGACCAGCCGTTTGTACTTGACCAGGGCGATGTCCGGCTCCACTCCTGTGGTATCGCAGTCCATCATGAAGGCGATGGTGCCGGTGGGAGCGAGCACCGAGATCTGGCTGTTGCGCAGACCGTTTTGCTCACCCAGCTCCACCACCTCTTCCCATGAGCGCTTGGCGGCCGCGAGCAGGTCGAGGGGAACGTGCGCCGGCTCGACCCCCTTCATGGCGTCGCGGTGCTTGCGCATCACCGACAGCATGGGCTGACGATTGACCTCGAAGCCCTCGAACGGCCCCATCTCGCCGGCGATGCGTGCCGACTGCGCGTAGGCGGCGCCGGACATCAGCGCGGTGATCGCCGCGGCGTAGTCCCTGCCGGCGTCGGAGTCATAAGGCACGCCTCGCGCCATGAGCAGGGCACCGAGGTTGGCGTAGCCCAGCCCCAGGGGCCGAAAGTCGTGCGAGTTCTTGGCGATGGCCGGCGTGGGATAGCTGGCGTTGTCGACGATGATCTCCATCGCCGAGATCACCACCTCGCAGGCGTGACGGAAGGCGGCGCTGTCGAAGCCCTGATCGGCGTCGTAGAAACGCAGCAGGTTGAGGGAAGCGAGGTTGCACGCCGTATCGTCGAGGAACATGTACTCGCTGCACGGGTTCGAAGCATTGATGCGTGCAGTGTTCGAGCAGGTGTGCCAGGCGTTGATCGTAGTGTCGAACTGCATGCCCGGATCGCCGCAAACCCAGGTCGATTCGGAGATCATGCGGATCAGGTCGCGGGCCCGGTACCGGTCCATGGGCTCACCGGTGGTCACCGCATGGGTGACCCAGTCACGATCCTCGACCACCGCCTTCATGAAATCGTCGGTGGCGCGCACCGAGTGATTGGCGTTCTGGTAGAAGATCGACTCGTAGGCGCCCCCCGGCACGTTGAAGCCGCCCTCGTAGCCGGCGTCGATCAGGGCCCAGGCCTTGCGCTCCTCGATCTCCTTGCAGCGAATGAACTCGGCGACGTCCGGGTGATCAACGTTCAAGATCACCATCTTCGCGGCCCGGCGGGTCTTGCCGCCGCTCTTGATCACGCCGGCGAAGGCATCGAAGCCCTTCATGAACGAGACCGGCCCGGAGGCGGTGCCGCCACCGGCCAGCTGCTCCCGCGAGGAGCGCAGAGCCGAGAGGTTGGAGCCGGTGCCCGAGCCGAACTTGAACAGCATGCCCTCGGTCTTGGCCAGCTCGAGGATCGACTGCATGGTGTCCTGCACAGCGTTGATGAAGCAGGCCGAGCACTGCGGCTTCTCTTCGATGCCGACGTTGAACCACACCGGCGAGTTGAAGCAGGCGTGCTGATGGAGCAGCAGGTGGGTCAGCTCGGCGTGGAAGGTCTGGGCATCCGCGGCGGTGGCGAAGTAGCGGCCCGCCTTACCCCAGACGGTGATCGTGTCGACCACCCGTGCAATCAGCTGGCGCACCGAGGTCTCCCGCCCCGGCGTGCCCAACTGGCCCCGGAAGTACTTGCTGACCACGACGTTGGTGGCCGTCTGCGACCAGAACTTGGGGACCTCGACGCCGCGCTGCTCGAAGATGACCTCGCCGCGCTCGTTACCGATCACCGCGTCGCGGACCTCCCACTCGACAGCGTCGTAAGGATGGACCCCAGGGGTCGAGAACCGCCTCTCGAAGTGCAAACCGTGGTGAGCTCGCCCGGCAGGATCGCTGTGCAATTTCTTGGAGTGGGCCTTCGAGGACGCCTGCATACAGGGCTTCTCCTGTGGGGTCAAGGGCGGAGGTTCCTTTCGCCAGTGACTGGGTAGCCATAGGGCGATGGAGCGCTAGAGGTGTTTCAGCAACCGTTAGACTAGCGCGCTCAGCTCTGGGGTGTCAAGCGCCAACCACTAGATCTTGTGGGGGCGGGCGCGAATGATCCCACAGTTTGTGGCGGTGGACCAGCCCTCCAGGTCGCTTGTCACACCGCCCGCCCGCCGGCTCCTATAATCCCGCCATGGCCACCACCATCTCGCAGCCCGCAGGGGCTGCCGCGAAGACCCGCGAGGAAGCGCCGGCCAAGATCACCGGCAGCGGCATCCCCGTCGAGCCCTTCTACCGGGCCGGCACGGGTGCCGGCGCTCCCGATCCCGGCGAGTTTCCCTACACTCGCGGCCTCCACGCCGACATGTACCGCAAGCGGCGCTGGACCATGCGCCAGTACGCCGGCTACGCCAGCGCCGAGGAGTCCAACCGGCGGTACCGCTATCTGCTCTCCCAGGGCACCACGGGCCTGTCGGTCGCCTTCGACCTGCCCACCCAGATCGGCTACGACTCGGACGCATCCTTGGCACGCGGTGAGGTCGGGCGGGTGGGGGTGGCGATCGACTCGATCGCGGACATGCGACGGCTCTTCGACGGCATCCCCCTGGACCGGGTCACCACCTCGATGACCATCAACGCCACCGCCCCCATCCTGCTCGCCCTCTACCTGGCAGTGGCCGAGGAGCAGGGCGTGCCCTGGACCGAGGTCGGTGGGACGGTGCAGAACGACATCTTGAAAGAGTACATCGCCCGCGGCACCTACATCTATCCGCCGGGGCCCTCGCTCCGGCTGGTTGCGGACCTGATCCAGTTCTGCTCCGAGCAGGTACCGAGCTGGAACACCATCTCGATCTCCGGCTACCACATCCGCGAGGCCGGCTCGACGGCGGTGCAGGAGGTGGCCTTCACCCTCGCCAACGCCCTCTGCTACGTCGAGGCCGTGCTCGCCCGGGGCCTGGCGATCGACGACTTCGCCCCCCGGCTGTCCTTCTTCTTCAACTCCCACAACAACTTCCTGGAAGAGGTGGCGAAGTTCCGCGCCGCGCGGCGGCTGTGGGCTGAGCTGGTGACCGCGCGCTGGCGGCCGGCCAATCCCCGCTCGGCCTGGCTGCGATTCCACACCCAGACCGCAGGCTCCACCCTGACCGCCCAGCAGCCCGAGAACAACGTCGTGCGGGTGACCCTCCAGGCTCTGGCGGCGGTGTGCGGCGGCACCCAGTCGCTCCACACCAATGCCTTCGACGAGGCCCTCGGCCTGCCCACCGAGAAGTCGGCCACGCTCGCCCTGCGCACCCAGCAGATCCTCGCCGCCGAGAGCGGCGTGGCGGACGTCGCCGACCCCCTGGGGGGCTCCCACGTGATCGAGGCCTGGACCGAGGAGATCGTCACCCGGGCTCGCGCCTACATCGCCCGGATCGAGGAGATGGGCGGCGCCCTCGCCGCCATCGAGCGGCACTTCCCCCAGGACGAGATCGCCGAGGCGGCCTACCGGACCCAGCGGGCGGTGGAAGAAGGCAAGGAGGTGGTGGTGGGGGTCAACGCCCACGTCGCCGAGGAGCAGGAAGCGACGGAAGTCCTGCGCATCGACCCCGCGGCCGAAGCGGCCCAGGTGGCCAGGCTGCGCGCACTGCGGGAGGGCAGGAACGCCGAGCGGGCGACCCGCACCCGGGCGGCCCTCGCCAGCGCCGCCGCGGAGGGCCGCAACGTCATGCCGCCGATCCTCGACTGCGTGCGCGCCGAGGTCACTCTGGGCGAGATTGCGGACACCCTGCGCGGGGTGTTCGGGGAGTATCGGGAGGGGGGGGCTTGAGGCCCTGCCGGCGCTCGCGCCTTTCTCAGGCTTGGCGCCAGGCTTGCGGCAGGATCGGATCCAGATCGACGAAGAGATCTGCCGTTTGCATCAGCTCACGGGAACGGCCGGCGCTCACACAGGCCAGCTCGACGTGCTTGCCGATCGACTTGACGGCCTCGACGGCAGGCACCAGGTCGGCGTCGCCGGAGATCAGTACAGCTGTGTCATAGACGTTCTGGTGAGCCTGTAGCAGCATGTCGGTCGCGATCCGGACATCGATGCCCTTCTCGACGACCGTGTTGCCGCGCCGCTCCAACCTCCCAAGCCGTAGGTCGAAATAGGGCAGCAATCGCAATCTCTCGAAGAACTGCTGCTGCTTCCGATAACGCTCCTCTCCATCCTCTTGTCGGACCGAAGCGTTGTAGTAGTAGGTCCGGACGAGCTTCCTACCGCTCGTCAGGAGCGCGGACAGCTTCACGAAGTCGACGTCTGTCCTGGCAAACCTCTCGTGGGCACAGTGATAGAGGTTGCTCCCGTCTATGAAGATCGTCACGCGCTCACTCGACATCTCCACTCCCAAAAACGAATCGAGGGGTTGCACGCGGCAACCCCTCGGAGCTAACTGACCTACCGTTGGGTGCTCCACTCAGCGAACTGGCGGAATCAACGACAGGGATGTAATCGAGAAGACATTATCTAGCTCCGGCCGCCTCGCGTCAAGCTCGACCACGGGATCCGCCCCTACTCCCCCTTCTCGCTCTCCACCTTCGCCTCCCCTGCTTTCGCCTCCTCCTTCGGCAGGGCCGGGGTGGCTCGCAGGCTGTCGAGCTTGGCGCGTAGGTCAGCGGCCGTGGCGGGGCTCAGGAGGAGATGGGCGGCCGGCCTCTCCGCCGAGCCGGCCGGGGCGCCGTCGGTGCCGCCCTCGGTGGCGGTCGGGTAGAGGCTGAGGGTCTCCTTCTTGCCCTCCTTGGCTTCGAGGGTGACCGTCATCACCGGCTCGCCGGCAGGGGGAGCGTCGAGGAGACGCTCGGCCTTCGCCTCGGCGATCGCCGCCAGAAAGTCCCCGACCGGCGTGTAGGGCATCTTCTCGCCGTTGCGCTGCCAGTCGCCGCCATCCCGCTCGAGGGTGAGGGTGCCGGTGGCGTCGCGCACCTCGGCCTTTTCCACCTCCCAGGAGAACAGCCCGCTCCAGGCGAGGGAGCGCCAGGAAGCCACGTCCTTCTCGAGCCGGGACGGCAGGTCGCTGTCGGTGGTGAAGGCCTCTCCCCCGGCGCGAGCCCAGCGGCTGAGGGATCCCGGCGTCTCGGGCGCGCCGAGCGCGAGCTTCCAGGGCACCTCCTGGCCGGTGAGCACCACCTCCACCACGGTGGTGGGCGTTCCCAGTCCAGCTTCGGGCGGCACGGCCGCGAGCCCTGCGAAGCGCGTCGCCTTGAGGCCGGTCAGGGCGGAGAGGAGGCCGTCCACGGCCTCGCGATCGGCGCGGTCGTTCAACGGACTTTCGATCCAGAACCCCTCACCGCGGCGCGAGAGCAGCAGGCGCTCGCCAGTCCCTCTGGTCACGGCGAGGCTCTGGATCGCCGAGCGCTCGGCACGGAAGATCGTACGGTCCCGCCAATCCGCTGCCTCGCGGGTGGCGTCGGCCATGAACGAGCCCGGTACCACCAGCGCCTCTCGAGCCCCGGCGAGACGTGCGATGGTCGACTCGGAGGAGGGCAGCTGCGCCCCCACCTCGAGCACCGTCTCGCCCTTGGCCGTCACCACGGCGATCCGCGCCCGGGGTGAGCTCAAGCCGAGCTCGTTGGCATCGTAGTCGGGGAGGGAACGGCTCTTCTCAAGCCCTGAGAGCGCGGCGACCAGGCTGGTGACCAGGGCCGTGTCCGCCCGGGCCGTGATCGGCTCGACCAGCTGCCAGCCGGGAGCCGGGCCACCCTCGGTCTTCGGCTCCTTCGTGAGGCGCACGGTGCGGCCGCCGCTCTCGAGGCGCAGGGCCGTGACCTCGTCGGCCTCGACGGCGAAGACCCTCTTCGCCTGCTCGGCGCGCTCCTCCGAGGAAGGGAGGTCACCCTCGTAGAACACGATGAAGGCGCCAAGGCCGACCACCAGAGCGAGCAGGATCAGCAAAGTACGCGGCTTCACGGCTACCTCCGACGCTTGAAGAAGACCCAGACTCCGGCTGCGATCGCGGCCACGGGCAGGGCAAGGATCAGCAGGTAGATGGTCACCAGCTGACGGCCCGTGACCTCCATCCGCACCTGCTCGGTCTTCTTGGGCGGGATGCCGAGCTGGCTCTCCCGGGCGAGCAGCCAATTGAACAGGTTGCTCGCCAGGATCGAGTTGCCGGCCTGGGAGATGCCCTGGTCGGTGACGAAATTCGAGTCCCCGATCACCACCAACCGGAAGCCCCCCGTTGCTCCTGCCTCCTCCGTGGCGGACTTCTCGACGGCCACGCCGAGAGACACGGGCCCGGCCACGTCGGCCGCGTCCTTGGCCACCTCGCTGGGCCGGGTGAGGTCCGTCTCGCCCCAGGCCGAGCTGCTGGTCTCGGCGAGCATGGTGACGTCGGTCCCGGCTGGAGCCGTGCCCTTGGCCACCGAGCGAGCCAGCTCGAAGAGGGTGTTGAGACGACCTTCACCGAGCGCCTTGACCGACGCGTGGGACCCGTAGGAGCTGACGCTGAACGTCTGGGCGCCGAAGAAGGGCACGGCGTGCTCGGGATCGACCACCACGTCCTCGCCCAGCACCACGCCCTGCGCGGCGAGCCAGGCAGACAAGCCGAGATCGGTGAAGGCCCCGGAGGGGGTGAGGGCCGGGTCGAGCAGCAGGAGCATGCGGCCGCCGCCCGCCAGGTAGCGCGAGAAGGCCTCGAGCTCGGGTGGGGCGAAGGGCGTGATCGGTGCCGCCACCACCAGCAGGTCCGTGCCCGCCGGGACCGCCGGCTGGCCGAGGGACGACCAGCCCTCGAGCACCAGGTTCTCCCCGCCGATCACCTGCTTGAGCACCGAGAGTCCCCTCCCGGAGCCAGCGTCGGGCGAGGCTTCACCATGTCCGGTGGTGAAGCGAACCTCGAGCTTCTCGCCGGAGGCCAGGTCGGCGATCGCGCCGGTGATCACTTGCTCTCCCTTGAAGCTCGCGATCCGTGCCGCCCCGCCCATCTGCATGGCCGAGAAGTCGAGGTCCGCCAAGTCGTACTCCTCGAAGATCCGTCGATCCTCCCCCGCACCGATCACCAGCTTGAGCGAGCCTTCCTGGTAGCGGGTGTCGTAGCGCTCGAGGAGTCGCTCCGCTTCGATCAGGTTCTTGGCCGGATCGAGCTTGCGCACCGAGATCCGCGGCGAGGCCGCGGCATAGCGGGCGGTGATCTCCGCCACCGGTTCGGCGAGCTGGGACTGCGGGCTCTCGAAGACCACGATCTCGATGTCACGATCGAGGCCCTTCAAGATGTTCTTGGTCTGGTCGGAGAGGGAGTAGAGCCTGGTCTTCGTCCAGTCGAAGCGCTGGTGGTACTTGTAGCCGAAGTAGTTGACGATCACCAGGAGGGCCAGGGCCAGCAGCACGCCGGCCGACAGCAGTCCGCCTTCGACGAGCTTCTTCTTGAGGTTCTCTTTCATCGCTCGCTCCCTCACCGCCACTTCTTCGCTTCGAGCACTCGGCTCGCGAGGAAGAGGAAGAAGACCGTGGTCGAGACGTAGTAGAGCAGGCTGCGCGTGCCGACGATGCCCCTGGCGTAGTCCTGGATCGGTCCGCCGACGTTCAGGTAACCGAAAAGCCGCTTGAGCAGCTCGCTGTTCGAAAGCGACTCCATCCAGCCGAAGACGAAGAAGAACACGAAAAGCAGAGCGAAGCCGATCACTCCCGCGACGATCTGGCTGCGGGTGAAGGCGGAGGCGAGCGTACCGATCGCCAGTGCCAGAGCACCCACACCGAGCACGCCGAGGTAACCCGACAGCACAGATCCCCAGTCGAGGTCGCCGTACGTATCGACGATCGCCGCGAAGAGCAGCGTCGGCAGCCACAGACTGAAGAAAAAGGTGAACACCGCGAGGTACTTGCCGACCACCACCTGGGCCTCGGTCACCGGCGCGGTCATCAGCACCTCGATCGAGCCGCTCCGGCGCTCCTCGCTGATCAATCGCATGGTCAAGAGGGGCGTGATGAACAGCAGCACGATCCAGGTCATGTTGAAGAAGTACTCGAAGGGCGGTCCGCCGGCCGAGCGGGGATCGGCCAGGAAGCTGACGATGATGCCGAAGAGGATGCCGTTGACAATCAGCACGAAGGTGCCGATGGCGTAGGCGAGGGGGGAGAAGAAATAGGCGCGCAGCTCGCGCAGATAGGTCGCGATCAAGGCCTTCACGCCGCACCTCCTTCCATCGCGGGCTCGACCGCCAGGTCGCGAGTGGTCAGCCGCACGAAGATGTCCTCGAGCGATGCCTTGCGCTCGGCCAGCTCCAGGAGCACCCAACCCCGGGCCACCGCCAGGCGGAACACCGCCTCCCGGAGGTCGACGTCGGTCTGGCATTCGACCCGGAAGCCTCCCTCTTCTCCCTCGGGCTCGCAGGTGAGCACGCCCGCGAGGCCGGCGAGGGCCTCCGGAGCCTCGGCCGGGGCGCCCTTGATCGTTACCCTGAGCACCGGATTGCCCCGCCAGCGCTCGCGCAGCCGATCGGGAGTGCCCTGGTCGATGATGCGCCCGCGGTCGATGATCAAGACGCGGTTACAGAGCAGCTCGACCTCGGGCAGGATGTGGGTGGACAGCAGCAGGGTGCGGCTCTCTCCCAGCTCACGGATCAGCTCGCGGATGGCGACGATCTGTTTGGGGTCGAGACCGACGGTGGGCTCGTCGAGCACCAGCACGTCCGGTTGGTGGAGGATCGCCGTCGCCAGGCCCACGCGCTGGCGGTACCCCTTCGACAGCGTGCCGATGATCTGGTGGGCCACCTCGGAGAGCAGACAGCGCTCCACGGCATCGGCGATCGCCTTCCTGGCGTCAGCTCGGCTCATCCCCTCGAGCGCCGCGCGGTAGGCGAGGTACTCACCGACCCTCATCTCGGTGTAAAGGGCCACGTTCTCGGGTAGATAGCCGATCTGGCGGCGGGCGGGGATGGGGTCTTCGAAGAGATCCTTGCCGCCCACCATCACGCGACCCGAGGTCGGCGGCAGGAAGCCCGTGATCATGCGGATGGTGGTGGTCTTGCCGGCACCGTTCGGGCCGAGGATGCCGACGATCTCCCCTTCGTCCACGGCGAAAGACACACCGTCGACGGCGGTGAAGTCCCCGTACTTGCGGGACAGGCTCTGAGCTTCGATCATCCGAGGTCTCCCTCCGAGGAAACGGTCGAAACGGCGTGGTTCTGGTCCAGATGGCGCGGCGAAGCAAGAGCGATGCCGGGTTAGAATCCCCACTATGAAGTCTGCTTACGAGCTCGCCCTCGAACGCATGGAGCAAGCCGGCATCGAGAGGCCCCGTGAAGAGGCCCTCACCCCGGAGACCCGCGAGCAGATGGCCGAGGTGCGCCGCCAAGCCGAAGCCAAGCTCGCCGAGATCGAGATCCTCCACCGGGACCGGTTGAAGAACCTCTACGACCCGGCCAAGCGCCAGGAAGAAGAGGAGGACTACCTGCTCGAGCGCCGGAGGATCGAAGCAGGCCGCGACGCCAAGATCGAGCGGCTGCGCCCTCAATAAGGCATGTCGTCCTCCTCCATGCCGAAGAAGTGGCCGAGCTCGTGGAGCACGGTCTTCTGCACCTCGTCGATCACCTCACGCCGGGAGGCGCAGGTGCGCAGCAGGGGCCCGCGAAACAGGACGATGCGGTCGGGCATGGCCTGGTAGGCCGTGTCCCGCTCGGTGAGCGGCACTCCCAGATAGAGGCCGAAGAGCTCGGCGCGGTCTGGATCGTCGGGATCGTCGTCGGGCAGCGTCGCGAGGTCGTCCTCGGAGGGCTCCTCCTCGACCGTCACCGCGACGTTGTCGAGCAGCTCGGCGAAGTGCTCCGGAAGCCCGTCGAGAGCCCGCTCCACCAGATCCTGGAACTCCTCGGGCGGTACTCGCAGGTGGGGCCGTCGCGAGGCGCGTGGATAGCGATCGAACACCGGCCAAGCTTAGCGCGAGGCGAGGGGCTCGATCTCGATCTCCGGGAAGCGGGCGAAGTCGCGGTCGAGGGTGAGCAGGCGACGCACGCCATTCTCCAGGCAGACGGCCGCGATCTGGGCGTCGAAGGCCAGGTTGCCGCGGGCATCGCCCTGGCGGGCGAGGCGGTCCAGCCATGTGGGGTAGCGAGCACCCGGGTTGAGAACCCTCAGCATGGGGCTCTCGAGCAGGCCGTCCAGCGCGGAGAGGGCCTGGTCGAGGGTCGAGGGAGGGCTGAACACGCGCGGGTGGGTGGTCACCCGCAGGAACTCCCCCAAGCAGAAGACCGGCAAAGCCCAGGGCAGGTCGCCTTCGGCCAGCTCTCGCAGGCGATCTTTCGCCGCCTCGTGCTCGGGGGCCTCCTCGCGGTGGGCGTAGACCAGCACGTTGGTGTCGACGGCGATCAATCCTGCCCTTCCATGCGCGCGTACAGGGCGTCGCGGTCCGTCAGATCCACCCCCGGCTGGACGTGGCCAGAGACGGTGGACCAGCGCAGTCGATATCCCCGCTTGGGGGCCTGTTCCGCCTCGAGGCCCTGACGCAGAAAGACCTCGACCACCTCGGTCATCGTCCGTCCGGTCGCGGCAGCTCTTTGCTTGATCGCTCTCATCAGCTCGTCGTCCAGGTTGAGGGTCGTTCTCACTCAGAAAAGCATACGGCAAAAGCAGATTCATGTCCAGCTTCCTCCTCGCCGGGTAGATGGGGGAGACGAGCCTCCCTATCTTGGTAGACGAAAAACGAAGCTAGACTGCCGCGATGGACGTTCGGCTGGACAAGTGGCTGCAGGTAGCGCGGGCCTTCAAGACCCGCACCCAGGCCACCCACGCCTGTACCCTGGGGAGGGTGAAGGTCAACGGCCAGGTGGCCAAGCCGCACCGGCATCTGGCTCTCGACGACCGGGTCGAGGTGGAGGTTGGGGACTGGACGCGACTCCTGTTGGTCAAGGAGCTACGCGACAAACCCCTGCCCAAGGAGGAAGCGAAGCGGCTGTTCGAGGACCTCTCGCCACCGCGGCCGGTTCTCGACGCCATCGACCGCCTGCTCAAGGCGCCGCCGATCCGCCGCCAGCGCGGCGCCGGCCGCCCCACCAAGAGGGACCGGCGCCAGCTCGAGCGCGCGCTCGAGGAGGACTGAGCTGATCAGCCTGGAGCGGTCGGGTCGTAGATCCGGGAGGCCTTGTAGAGCTTCATCCAGTGGCGGACGAAGACCTGGATGGCCGCGGCCACGGGCACGGCGACCAGCATGCCGATGAAGCCGAAGAGGCTGCCTCCGGCGATCACCGCCAGCAGCACCCACACCGGATGGAGGTCGACGCTCTTGCCGAGGATGCGCGGCGACAGCACGGTGCCTTCCAGGAACTGGGCGAGCACGAACACCGCCAGCACGGCCCCCAGCCGCGGCAGGGACTGGAACTCCACCCAGCAGAGCAGCAGGGCGGGAGCCAGGCCCACGACCAGCGCCATATAGGGGATGAGGTTGGCGAGCCCGGCCACGATGCCGATGGCGAGCCCCATGGGCACACCGATCACCATCATGCCGGTGGCGTTGATCGCGGCGAGGATCACGGCGATGGTGAGCTGGCCGCGAACGAAGCCCGAGATCGCGCGATCCACCTCGGCCAGGCGCTCGAGGACATTCTCCCGGTAGGGCAGGGGAATCAGCTCTCGGGCGCTGCGTTTGATCTTCGGGAAGTCCACCAGCAGGTAGAAGGCGAAGACCGGCACGAAGATCAGATTGAGCAGCGCGAGAATCACCCCGAGCACGCTGCCGAAGACCCGCCCCACCCACGCCCCCACGCCGGTGGCCAGGCTCGGCAGGTTCTCCTCGACCGCGGCCCGGGCCTTGAGCTGGAGCTTCGCCAGCTCCTCGGGATACTGCGTCCTGGCCCGCTCCAGCACGGGGGCGAACTGCTCCTCGATGCGCTCCCGATAGGCGGGGAGCCGCTCCCCGAGCTTCTGGAACTGGTGGCCGATCGCCGGCACCACGTAGAGCAGGAAGCCGGCCAGGGCGACCAGCAGCAGGACCGTCAAGACGATGACGCCGAAAACCCGCGATCGGCCTCGCTTCTCGAACCAGGAGACCGCCGGATCGAAGAGGTAGGCGATGGTCAGGCCCGAGAGCAGGGGAAAGAAGATCTCGTCGAAGACGATGACGATGACCAGGGCGAGGGCCAAGCCGCCGAAGAAGACCAGCAGCCGCAGCAGGGCGGGATCGAGTCGCCGGGTCGAGCCCGCGGGCTCGTTCTTCTGGGTCGCGCTCATCGCACCTCCCTACGCCAGAGTCCGTTCGGGGATTCCGAGGCCACCGATCTTAGCTGGAGAGGTCAGGGAAAGAGCGCCAGCTGCGGCGGGGTGTCCTCACCTGCCTGGCCGAGGCCGGAGGCGGTGACCCCGAGCAGGCGCACCGGCCGGCTCGCCGCCTCGGTGGCCTGGAGCAGTAGCGCAGCCTGGCGAGCCATCTCCTCGGCCGAGGCAGTGGCCGCAGGGAAGGTGTGGGAGCGGGTCACCGTGGTGAAGTCGCCGTAGCGCACCTTGATGGTCACCGTGCGGGCCACCAGCCCCCGGCGCTGGAGGCCCGTGGCCACCAGCTCGGCCAGCCGCGCCAGCTCGGCCGCCATCGCTTCGAGGCTCGCCAGGTCCCGTTCATAGGTGTGCTCCTGGCCCAGGCTCTTGCGCTCCCGGGAAGTTTCGACCGCCCGCCCATCCTCACCCCGCGCGAACCGATGAAGCACTTCACCCTGGCGGCCGAACCGCTCCCGCAAGGTCTCGGCGGGCAGGCCCGCGAGGTCGGCGACGGTCGCCACCCCCATCTCGTTGAGCACCCGCTCCGTCGCCGGCCCGACACCGTGCAGACGCCTCACCGGCAGGGGGTCGAGGAAGGTCTGGACCTTTTCGGGCGGCACCACCGTCAGCCCGTCCGGTTTGTCGAAGTCCGAGGCGATCTTGGCCACGAGGCGGTTGGGTCCGACCCCGATCGAGACCGTCAGGCCCCGCTCCTGGCGCACTCGCCGGCGGATCTCGCGCGCGATCGCTGTGGCGCTGCCCCAGGGCTCGAGGCGTTCCGTGACGTCCAGATACGCCTCGTCGAGAGCCACGGTCTGGATGATCTCGGTGAAGTCCCGATAGAGACCGAAGATCGCCTCGGACTCCCGCCGGTAGCGGGGGAAGTCCGGCTTCAAGAACACCGCGCCCGGGCAGAGGCGGTGAGCCCGGGCCGAGGGCATGGCCGAGTGCACGCCGAAGCGGCGGGCCTCGTAGCTGGCCGCCGCCACCACGCCCCGGCCCTCCGGCGAGCCACCGATCACCACCGGCCGCCCGGCCAAGGACGGGTCGTCCCGCATGTGGACTGCGGCATAGAAACAGTCCATGTCGCAGTGGAGGATACGCCTCGTTTCCGCCACGCGAAGATCCTAGCGCATCCGCCTGCAGGCCGTCTTCCGGAGCTCCTCGACGGTTTTACGTCTATCTCAGATGGATGCGCGATCTCGCCCAAACCTCCCACCGCTGCAGCCGCCTCGGCCCCGGGCTGCGCTCTCTTGCGTCCCCGGGCCAGGCGCCGGTGCGAGCGCGCTTCGTGTTGGTGGCGCGGGCCGGCAGCGGCGGCATGGGCGAGGTCTACCGCGCCTGGGACCGCCGCGATCGCCGCTTCGTGGCGATCAAGCTCCTGCACGACGACGGTCCCGCGCAGCAGGAGCGGCTGTTTCGCGAAGCCCGGCTGCTCGCCACCCTCCAGCACCCGCATATCCGGCACGCCCACGAGTGCGGCCGCGTGGGCCGGCGGCCGTACCTGGCGATGGAGTGGGTCGAAGGGCCGACCCTCAAAGCCGCGGCAGCCGGGCTGACCCGGGCCGAGCGGCTGTGCCTCGCCGTCCAGATCGGCGAGGCGGTGGCCTTCGCCCACGCGCACGGGGTGCTCCACCGCGATCTCAAACCGGCCAACGTGCTGGTGGGCCGCGACGGCCGAGGCCATGCCCACGCCTACCTGATCGACTTCGGCATCGCCGCGGAGCTGGACCAGCCAGGCGGCACCCGCCCCGGCCTGCTCCTGGGTACCCCGGCCTACCTGGCGCCCGAGCAGATCGGCGGCGGATCGGCCGACCAGCGCACGGACGTCTGGGGCTTCGGCGCCCTGCTCTACGAGACCCTCACCGGCCGGCCCCCCTTCGGCGAAGGCGACCCCGGCCAGGTGCTCCGGCGGGTGCTCACCACCAACCCGATCCGACCCCGTCGCTTCGACCCGGAGCTGGCGCCCGAGCTTGAAGCCTTGATCCTCAGGTGTCTCGAGAAGAGGCGAGAACGGCGCTACTCGACGATCCAAGCGATCGTCGATGATCTCGAGACTTGGACTTAGTCCACGACTCAGCTAATATGGAGGCATGCCTGAAGTGAACCTGCACTACGCCAAGACGCATCTGTCCCGACTGGTCGACCTCGCCCTGGCCGGCGAGGAGGTGGTGATCGCCCGTGCCGGCAAACCCCTGGTGCGGCTCGCTCCCGTCGAGGTGAAACGGGCTCCGCGCGTGCTGGGCCTCGACCGCGGCCGAGTGGTGATCGCGCCCGACTTCGACGCCCCCCTCCCCGAGCTGGAGGCCGAGATCTATGGCCGCTAGAGGCCTGCTGCTCGACACCCACGTCTGGCTGTGGATGAACGGCGAGCCGGAGCGCTTGCGAGCGGACGTGCGGGAACGCCTCGTCCGCGCGGACGAGGATCTCTTCCTCTCGGCAGCCAGCGCCTGGGAGATCGGCATCAAGGTGGCGCTCGGCAAGCTCAGCCTGCCCGAGCCTCCCGAGCGCTACCTGCCGTCCCGGCTCACCCGCCACCAGGTCTCGTCGCTGGCCGTCCAGCAGATCCATGGCCTCCAGGCGGCGGCGCTGCCGGGCCACCACCGCGATCCCTTCGACCGCCTGCTGGTGGCCCAGGCCCAGGTGGACCGGCTGACCCTGGTCACCGCCGACGGCCAGCTCGGCAGCTACGACGTCGAGCTGCTGTGGGCCGGGGCCTGAGGTCCCGGTGAGGCTCTCAACCCATCGGGATGCCGTCGCCGAGGATGCCCCCCTCGGTCATCGACCAGGGATCCAGCACCTCGTCGAGCTCTGAGGGCGGCAGCACGGCCTTGGCGAGCGCCACCTCGCGCACCGTGCGGCCGGTGGCGTAGGCCTCCTTGGCGATCGCAGCAGCCTGGTCGTAACCGATCTTCGGGGCGAGCGCCGTGCACATGGCCAGGGACTGCTCGACCATCTCTCTCGCCCGCTCGCGGTCGGCCTCGAGCCCCGCGACGCAGCGCTCGCTGAGCAGCCGTGACGCCGAGGCCAGGATCTCGATGGACTGCAGCAGGTTGTAGGCGATCACCGGCATCATCACGTTGAGCTCGAAGTTGCCACCCATGCCGCCGATGGTGATGGTGGTGTCGTTGCCGGCCACCTGCGCCGCCACCATCAGCACCATCTCCGGGATCACCGGGTTGACCTTGCCCGGCATGATCGAACTGCCGGGCTGGAGCGAGGGCAAGAGGATCTCCCCCAAGCCGCAGCGCGGCCCGCTGCCCAGCCAGCGGATGTCGTTGGCGATCTTGGCCAGCGAGGCGGCGATGGTCTTGGCCGCTCCGGAGACCTCGACACAGGCGTCCTTGGCCGCCAGGGCCTCGAAGCGGTTGGGAGCCGGCACGAAGGGATGGCCGGTCGCCGCCGCCAGGCGAGCGATGACCTGATCGGCGAAGCCCGGCGGGGCGTTCAAACCGGTGCCCACGGCCGTGCCGCCCAGGGCCAGCTCGGCCAGGCGGGGCTTGACCGCGTGGAGCCGGGCGAGGCCGTTGCGCACCTGCTGGGCGTAGCCGCCGAACTCCTGGCCGAGGCGCACGGGCACGGCATCTTGGAGGTGAGTGCGGCCGATCTTCACCGCGTCGTCGAAGTCGCGCGCCTTGGCCTCCAGGGCTTCCGCCAGCCCCCGCAAGGCCGGCTCGAGGTCCTCGACGAGGGCGCCGTAGGCAGCGACGTGGATGGCGGTGGGGATGGTGTCGTTCGAGGACTGGCCGGCATTGACGTGGTCGTTGGGATGCACCGGGCTCTTCGAGCCGACGACGCCGCCCAGGATCTCGATCGCGCGGTTGGACAGCACCTCGTTGACGTTCATGTTGGTGGAGGTGCCGGAGCCGGTCTGGAAGATGTCGAGGGGGAACTGGCCGTCGTGCCGGCCGGCGATCACCTCGTCCGCGGCCTGGCGGATGGCGGCGGCGACGTCTGGCGGGACGATGCCCATCTCCTCGTTGACCACCGCCGCCTCGCGCTTGATGCGGGCCATCGCCGCCACGAAGCGGGGCGGGAAGGTCAGCCCGGACACGGGGAAGTTGCGGCGGGCACGCTCGGTCTGGGCGCCGTAGTAGGCCGAGGCCGGAACGTCGATCTCGCCCAGGCTGTCCTTTTCGATTCTCGTTTCGCTCATCAGAATGCCTCAGTGAAGGGTGTCCGAGCCGCCCCTGCGGTGGGCCAGGAGATAGGCCCACGCCTGGGCGACGGTGTCAGGGTCCATCGCTTCGAGCAACAGCTCAATGGCGGCCGGATGGCTCGCCAATGCCTCGAGCAGCCGCCGCGTCAGATCCGGAGAGCCGCCGGTCTCGTACCGGCCTGCCAGTTCGGCCGCAAGGTCGGCGCGCGACGGCTCGCTGGCGCCGAAGCCGCTCTCTGCCAGCTCACCGCTGAAGGCCGTCAAGACCGCGGCAGCGAGGTAGGCCGTGCGCCGATCGGCGAACACCGCATCCGGCATCGCCGCCTCCGGGGCCTGTGAGGAGACCACGGCGAACCGATCGGGCTCGAGCTCCCGGACCTGCCAAAGCGGCGCTTCGTCGATCTGGGTGGCTCGCCGTCCGGATCGAGGCCGGCCGCCGGCCGAGCCGACGTAGCGGCCCAGAAAGCGCTTCCAATCCGAGTCGTCGGGATCGCTCATGGTGGGGGCACCACGCCTCAGACGCGGCGGCCTCGGAGTATGGCATAGCCCCGGACGGACGACCGGCGGCACTTCACTCCCGGCGCCCAACTGCGGTATCCTCTCCGGCCGATTTCCCCTGTCTCCCGAATCTGGGTCTCGAGCACTCTTAGCTCTAGACCCAAACCCCGTCTCTCAAAGGAGATCTTAGATGCCCATGCGTGCACGGAGATCCGCCTGGCTTTCACTCGCCCTGGCGGCCGTCTCGACCCTCTTCGCCTTCGCTGGCCCCTCCGAGGCCCAGCAGATCAGCGCCGCCCGCGGTGTGGACCCGCGGGTGGACTACGCCTCGCTGATGGAGATCGGCCCTTGGGACGATCGCAACTACGCCCTGACCAAGGAAGACCTGGCCCTGCTCGCTCCCAACGAGCGCGAGCAGCGGGACCCGGTCCCGGCGTTCTTCCGCGTCGAGATGCGCAAGGCCAACCCGAAGCTCCGGCGCGAGGGTCCGGCTCAGTACCCGAGAAGCGCCCTGCAGATCTTCCAGCTCAACTACGGCGGTTACCTGATCGACGGCCAGATCTATCAGAAGGCCAACTACCGGGACGGCCGCTACTTCGTGATCCGTGAGAACGGCATCAGCGAAGAGGAGTGGAGCCTGCGCGCCCTCTCCGGTGAGGTCCGCGTCACCTCCCCCACCGGCGGCGCCGAGTCGGCGATCAAGATCAACCACACCAACATTGCGCGGGTGATCGCTGGCTCGAACGGACCGGGCACCGGCCAGAAGATGCACTACTCCTCGAATGGTGGTGCGACCTGGACCCAGGCCACCGACCTGCCGCTGGGCAGCACCTGCTGCGACCCCACCGTTGATTGGTCCTACGACGGCACCAAGGCCTACACCGCGACCCTCGGAAGCTGCACGGGCTCGGGCTGCGGCGTGTGGTTCTATCGCTCGGGTGACAACGGCGCCACCTGGTCCGACCTGGGGGCCGATCCCCGCCGCGAGCTGACCTCGACCGGCTCCGACAAGGAGTACATCCACGTCGACAAGTACGTGAGCTCGCCCTTCCGCGACAACATCTACATCACCTGGCACGACAACAACACGATGAAGTTCGCTCGCTCGAGCGACCTCGGTCAGACCTGGAGCGCGACGCTCACCCTCTCCTCGGGCTCGACCGAGCTCGGCATCGGCAGCGACATCACCACCGACAAGAGCGGCAACGTCTACTACTTCTGGCCGGCGTTCAACAGCAACCGCATCCTGGTGCGCAAGTCGACCAACGGTGGTACCAGCTTCAACCCGGTCGTCCAGGTGGCAGCCACCAACGACGGCTTCGACTTCGCGATTCCCTCGATGGAGACTCGCCGGGCCTTCATCTACGTGGCAGCCGACGCCGACACCACCGCCGGCCCCTTCGCCAACCGGATCTACGCGGCGTGGACCGACACCACCGCGGCCGAGTCGGGAACGCCGGCCAACAACCACGCCCGCATCCAGGTCGGTTACTCGACCGACGGCGGCGCGACCTGGAACCTGCGCACCCCGCATTCCACCGCCGATCAGAGCACGGTGGACCGTTTCCATCCCTGGCTGGCCGTGGACACCGACGGTACGGTCTACGTCGCCTACTACGACACCCGCCACTCCTCCGGCCGCACCGGCACGGACTTCTACTACAGCAAGTCCACCGACGGCGGCAACACCTGGAGCGCCCCGGCGCGCCTGACCACCGTCACTTCCCCCAACATCAGCGACAGCTTCGAGTGGGGCGACTACAACGGCCTGGACGTGCTTTCCACGCAGTTCCTGTCGATCTTCACCGACAACCGCAACGAGAGCGGCGGCACCGGCAACTCGGTGGACGTCTACTCCGCGGCCCCGAGCACCGGCCCCTGCACGCCGCCGGCGGCGCCCACGGGCCTCTCCGCCACCGCGGTGTCCTCGAGCCAGATCAACCTGTCGTGGAGCGCCGTCTCCGGCGCCACCGAGTACCGGATCCTGCGCTCGACCACCAGCGGTGGGCCGTACACGCAGGTCGGCACCTCGACCACCACCAGCTTCTCGAACACCGGTCTCACTGCCTCGACGACCTACTACTACGTCGTCCGGTCGTTCGCCACCTGCGAGTCCGGTAACTCCGCCCAGGCATCTGCGACCACCCTGCCCGGCGGCGGCTGCACCACGCAGACCCTCTACACCCACAACTTCGAGACCGGCACCGGGCTGTCGAACTGGATCCGGGGCACCTTCGTCTCGGGCGGCAGCGTCACCTCGTGGCGGGGCATCCAGACCTGTACCGCCCAGGGCGGCACCAAGATCTTCCGCTTCGGCGGCTCCACCTGCACGGCCGACTACAGCAGCAACAACTTCAACTACGCCCAGCCCAACGGCGCCGGCGGCGTCGCGGTGCCGGCCGGCGCCACCAGCACCACGCTGACCTTCGGCCATCGCCGGGCCTTCGAGAGCGGCTTCGACGGCGGCACCCTGGCGGTGTCGCTCAACGGCACCAACTACACCTACGTGCCCGCTTCGGCGATCACCGGCACCACCTACAACGGCACGGTGTCCGCGAGCTGCCCGCCGACCGGCTCGGCCGGCGTCTCGATCTTCACCGGCTCGGCCACCAGCTTCAGCAACACCACGGTCAACCTCGACGCCGTCTGCAACCTGATCACCGGCGGCAGCGGTGGCTGCGCGGGTCAGTCCGTGCGCGTGGCCTTCACCACCATCACCGACTGCTCGGTGACCGGTGACGGTTGGTTCCTCGACAACGTCACGGTCACCTCCTGCGTGCCGTAGTCATCGGCCAGGCATTTCGTGTAGGGGCGGCCCCCCGTGGCCGCCCCTCCTTCCCCGAGGGGCAGGCACAGGAGCCTGCCCCTACGTCGTTTCGGTGGGTTGCCGGTGGATCTCCTGGAGGGGTTGGACGGAGAGGGAGCCGGCCTGGAGGGCGGCGATGCCTTCGGCGGCGGCCAGAGCTCCGGACAGCGTAGTGACCACCGGCACGCTGTAGCGCAGGGCGGTCTTTCTGATTTGAGCGTCGTCCTCGTGCGGCTCGCGGCCGATCGGGGTGTTGACCACCAGGTCGATCTCGCCGTTGATCACGGCGTCGTCGACGTTGGGCCGCCCCTCGTGGACCTTCCTCACCCGCCGCACCTGGAGGCCGTGGCTCTCGAGGTGAGCCGCCGTGCCTTCTGTCGAGACCAGCTCGAAGCCGAGCTGGGCGAAGCGACGGGCGACCGGCACCAGGGCCGGCTTGTCGCGATCCGGCACCGAGAGGAAGACCCTCCCGTCGAGCGGCAGCCGGCTGCCGGCCGCGATCCACGCCTTGGCGAAGGCGGCGCCGAAGGAGGCGGCGAGACCCATGACCTCGCCGGTTGACTTCATCTCGGGGCCGAGCACGGGATCGACGTTGGGCAGGCGGCGGAAGGGGAAGACCGGTGCCTTCACCGCCACCACCGGCACTCGCTGCTCGGCGGTGAAGCCCAGCTCCTCGAGCGACCGGCCGGCCATCACCTGGGCGGCGAGCTTGACCAGCGGCACGCCGATCGCCTTGGCGATGAAAGGCACCGTGCGCGAGGCCCGGGGATTGACCTCGAGCACGTAGACCTTGCCCTCGTGCAGGGCGAACTGGACGTTCATCAGGCCGACCACGCCCAGCCGCAGGGCCAGGCGCCGGGCGATCTGGCGCATCTCGTCGAGCAGGGGCTCGGGGACGTTCTGCGGTGGCAGGATGGCGGCCGAATCCCCCGAGTGGATGCCGGCCTCCTCGATGTGCTGGAGCACCCCACCGACCACCGCCCGGCGGCCGTCCGCCACCAGGTCGAGGTCGATCTCCATGGCCCCTTCGAGGTAGCGGTCGAGCAGGACCGGATGGCCGTCCGAGACCTCGGCGGCCCGTGCCACGTAGCCTTCGAGGCTCTCCTCGTCGTAGCAGACGGCCATCGCCCGGCCGCCCAGCACGTAGCTCGGTCGCACCATCACCGGGTAACCGATCTCACGCGCCACGGCCAGGGCCTCCTCGAGCGAGGTGGCACTGCCGTGCTCGGGCTGGAGGATGCCCTCCTCTGCCAGCAGGGCGCCGAAACGACGCCGATCCTCGGCGAGGTCGATGGCGTCGGGAGGCGTACCCCAAATCGGCACCCCGGCGGCGGCGAGGCCGCGGGCGAGCTTCAGGGGCGTCTGCCCGCCGAACTGGACCACCACCCCCTTCGCCTGCTCGTTGGCGATCACGGCGAGGGTGTGCTCCAGGGTCAGGGGCTCGAAGTAGAGGCGATCCGAGGTGTCGTAGTCGGTCGAGACGGTCTCCGGGTTGCAGTTGACCATCACCGTCTCAAAGCCGATCTCGGACAGGGCGTAGGCGGCGTGGACGCAGCAGTAGTCGAACTCGATGCCCTGGCCGATGCGGTTCGGGCCCGAGCCCAGGATGACCACCTTCGGCCGCTCGCTCACCTCGCTCTCGTCCTCCATACCGAAGGTCGAGTAGAGGTAGGGGGTCATGGCCGGGAACTCGGCGGCGCAGGTGTCCACCCGCTTGTAGGTGCGCCGGATCTCGAGCTTGACGAGCCGCGCCGCCAGGGCCGCCGGCGAGGCGCCCAGCAACTGGGCGGTGCGGGCGTCGGTCAGGCCGTCTTGCTTGGCGGAGAGGAGCAGGGCCCGGGGCACCGAGACCAGGTCCCAACAGGCGAGCTCGGTCTCGAGGTCGACGATCTCCTTGATCTCCTGGAGGAACCAGCGGTCGATGCGGGTCAGGCTCGAGACCTGCTCCAGGGTCCAGCCCTGACGCAGGGCGGCGAAGATCGCCGGCAGGCGTTCCCAGTTGGGCATCGACAGGCGCCCGGCCAGGCGCACCGGGTCGGCCATGCGGCGCTCGCGGCTGCCGAAGTCGCCGTCGAGCTCGAGGGAGGCCAGGCCCTTCATCAGGGCCTCGCGGAAGTTGGCGCCGATGGCCATCACCTCGCCCACCGACTTCATCGAGGTGCCGAGGGTGGAAGGGGTGGTGGGGAACTTCTCGAAGGCCCAGCGGGGGATCTTGACCACCGTGTAGTCGAGGGTGGGCTCGAAGGCGGCGAAGGTCTTGCCCGTGATGTCGTTGGCGATCTCGTCCAGGGTGTAGCCGACGGCGAGCAGGGCGGCGATCTTGGCGATCGGGAAGCCGGTGGCCTTCGAGGCCAGGGCCGAGCTGCGCGAGACTCGCGGGTTCATCTCGATCACCACCCGCTGGCCCGTGGCGGGATCGACGGCGAACTGGATGTTGGAGCCACCCGTGGCCACCCCGACGCGGCGGATCACCCGGAAGGCGTCGTCGCGCATGTCCTGGTACTCGCGGTCGGACAGGGTCTGCTGGGGCGCCACGGTGATCGAGTCGCCGGTGTGCACACCCATGGCGTCGAAGTTCTCGACCGAGCAGACGACGATGGCGTTGTCCGCCACGTCGCGCATCACCTCGAGCTCGAACTCCTTCCAGCCGAGCACGGACTCCTCGAGCAGCACCCGGCCGGCGGGGCTCGCCGCCAGCGCCGAGGCCACCACCTCGTCGAGCTCGTCGCGGTTGTAGACCACACCGCCGCCTTCACCGCCCAGGGTGAAGCTCGGCCGCACGATGATCGGGTAGCGGATGTCCGTGGCGATGGCCCGGGCCTCGTCCAGGCTCGCGCAGTAGCCGCTCCGGGGCACCCGCAGGCCGACCTCCTCCATGGCCTGCTTGAACAGCAGCCGGTCCTCCCCGAGCCTCAGGGCCTCGACGCCGGCCCCCAGCAGCTCCACGCCGTAGCGCTCGAGCACGCCGCCCTCGGCCAGGGCGAGGGCGAGGTTGATGCCGGTCTGGCCGCCCACCGTGGGCAGGAGAGCGTCCGGGCGCTCGCGCTCGATGATCTTCTCGACGATCTCGGGGATGAGGGGCTCGACGTAGGTGGCGTGGGCCAGCTCCGGGTCGGTCATGATCGTGGCCGGGTTGGAGTTGACCAGGACCACCCGGTACCCCTCCCCGCGCAACGCCCGGCAAGCCTGGGTTCCCGAGTAGTCGAACTCACAAGCCTGGCCGATGACGATCGGCCCGGAGCCCACGATCAGGATGGAAGAGAGGTCGGTGCGCTTCGGCATGGCGGCGGGAGTGTATAGCTAACCTTCCCCTTCGTCCTGCTTCTCCCACCCCCCGCACTCCTGCACCGGCAAAGGCGGAAAGCGCAGGAAGCTCGGGTCCTCATCCGAGAGCTCGCAGCGCAGGAAGACGCTGCGGGCGGAGGCCAGGAGGCGGGCGTGGCGGCAGCTGCGGCACAGGCCGGGCGGCGCGGAGAGGCGGTGCCAGTCGGTGGGGGGAGCGGCCATGGCAGGCTCGACGGTAACGGAATCGGGGGCCGAGAGGCCACTCGTCACAGCGCTGTCGACCGGGAGCACCCAAAAAAGACTATAATGCGCATGTTGATATGAATTAGGCCCGACAACCCGGCCCGATTCGCCCCGCGGCGGTCCCACCCTCCACCAACCGCCGCCGTGGGTTGGACTCGATCCCACCCCATCCCCTCCGACCCTCGCGGGTCAACCCCCTGCTCCACCGTCCGGGGGCCGGCAAACCGGCCCCCGACTCCCGCCTCGCCTGCGCGGTGCGAGGCTTCCCAGCTCACTTGAGGGTCAGCACTTCGTGGCGGGCGTTGGCGACGATGCGCTTGGGCTTCTCGGGCAGCTTCACGGTGAGGTCCACCTTGCGCGCACTCGGGCCCTTGAAGGGCAGGCGGCCGAACATCGCCAGCCGCCCCTTGCCGAAGTCGGCGTAGAGGGGCACCAGGGCGAGGAAGCTCTCGCTCACGCCTTCGATCGCCACCTCGCCCGTCACCTGGTACTGATCGCCGTCGAGCTTCTTGGCCGCGAGCGTCTGCTTCAGCCGGGGCACCTCGGTGCCGTAGACCCACTGCTGGAAGAACCAATCCATCTTGCCGTCGCCGGTGGCGTTCATAGCGGGCACCAGGTGCCGCTCCACGACCTTCTGGAAGTCGGCCGTCGAGGGGGACTTGCCGGCCCAGCTGCTGGTGAAGTCCTTCATCATGGCGATGAAATGAGCGTCGGGCTGGGGGTTGCCCGGGTCCCACATCAGCATGCGCAGCATGTGCAGCACGAAGCCGCCCTTCGAGTAGACGAGCACCGAGTAGGCCGCCGGGCTCTTGGCCGTCGAGAGGCGCCAGCCGCGGTTGATGGGACCCACCCGGTAGGTGGGGAGGTTGCTCTGGACCTTGGTGGTGATCAGCTCGCGAGCGTCCTCCCAGACCTGGGTGTAAGCCTCCCAGCCCTCGGTGTGCTGCACCGCCAACGCCGCCGAGAACTCCGCGAAGCCCTCCGACAGCCACTGATCCCGGTAGCTCTCCCAGCCGACCAGGTGGCCCCACCACTGGTGGGCCATCTCGTGAAAAGCCACGCGGCCGACGAAGGCATCCACGCCCTTGCCGGTGGCGCCGATGGTGTTGCGGTCCGTGCCGGTCATGAAGGAGAGGGACGGCAGATAGATGAGAGACGGCCAGGACTGGCCGAAGTTGAAGAAAGCCTGCTGAGAGATCGACACCTCGGATTGCGGCAGCGCACCGAAGTAGGTGTGGAAGAGGCGCGCGGCGTTCATGTTGTCGACCAGGACGCCCTGGGCCAGCTTCTTGGGATCCCGCTGGCCGGTCCTCGGACCCTCCGCGGCGGTGCTGAAGTCGGTCAGCTCCGCACCGGCCACGGCCTCGTCGATCTCGGACACGGCCGAACGCCCGAGAAACTGCAGGGCCTTGTCGCGGGTGAAGACCGCCAGCTCCAGGCCGGACACTTCGTCCTTCTGCTCGATCTTCTGATACTGGCCGTAGTTGAAGCCCGCCACGCGGATCGGCTGCTCGGTCTTCCAGACGCTCACGCGGGCTCCCGGCAGATCCTCGCTCGACACCAGCTTGCCCACCGAGATCAGCTCCATGCGCGGCGGCACCCGGAAGGTCAGGTCGTAGTCGGCGAGGTCGAGGAAGATCCCGGCGTTGGGATACCAGCTCTCCCGCGCCACCACGCCCCAGGTCTCGAAGCCGAAGTCCCACACCACCTCCCGCCCCCGGTAGGAGAGCCGAAGGTCCAGGTCGGTGCCTTTGGGCAGGATCTCGGGCAGGATCACGGCCGGATCGGCGTCCTCCTTCTCCTTCTCCTGGACGAAGGGGACCTCCTGCCAGTCCTGCTGGCCGGCGAGCCGGGCCTCGGCCCGGTCGATGCGCAGGGTGGAGACCAGCGTCAGGGGCACCACCCGCACGGGCATCTCGGTACGCAGCTTCATCGTGGTGGTGCCGACCAGCTCTTCGCTCTTGCGCACCTCGGTCTCGATGGCGTAGTGCAGCGCATCGACCGACGGCCGGTAGGGGGAGCGCCGGCGGCTGCGCATCTCCCCAGCTCGGTCCGAGGCGTACCAGAAGCCGCCCCGGACGTCGTCCGCCACGTAGAGGACGCTGTCCTCCCCACCCACCAGCGGGCTGATGCGCAGGGCCTCGGCGCCCCGGGGGTCCACGGCGGCGAGGGCCGGCGGCAGGTCGGAGCCGTCGAAGAAAGCCAAGAAGACGCCGCTCTTGAGCGCCGGCGTATCGAGCAGGTCGCACAGCACCCGGACGTGGAAGTTGGTGCGGAACTTCACCCGTTGCCAGTCGAGGAAGTGGCCGTAGGCCCGGCCGGCGGCACCTTCGGGGGTGCCCGCCGTGGGCTCGCCCTGGAGGCCCAGCTCCTCGAAGGTGTCGTCCGCGAAGAGCAGGACCAGCTCGTCGAAGGAGTCGGTCAAGACCTCGAAGCCCTCCTTGCCGGTCAAGAAGCCGAGGTGGCGCCGCTCGTCCTCCGTGGCCGGGGTGAGCCGGAAGCTGCCCTTGCCCAGGAAGACGGCCCCCACGGTGCGGCCGTCCACCGGCGCCAGGAAGTGGAAGGCGCCACTTTCGAACTGGAAGCGGAAGGCGTCGCGCTCCAGGTCGAAGGGTTGGGAGACCACCAGCTTGCGCCCGTCCGGACGGGCGGTGCGCAGGGCCTGATAGGTGGGATCGGGGGGAGCCACTGCCTCTACGGCGGCGCCCCACAACGAGGCGAGAACGGCGAGCGCTGCCACCAGTCGACAATTGGACATGGGCATTCCTCCTTCTGCCTACTGTGGACGGACACCAGGAGGATAATCCCTCTCCCCCCGGCTTAGAATCGCCCCCCTCATGAGCGGGAAAGCGAGCCCCAGCGGAGAGACAGGCCTCTACGAACAGATGATGGCGGCGATCGGCGGCGCCGCCCACCTCCCGGCCGCCAAGCAACCCCGCCCCTCGGCGGCGGTGGTGCTCTGGCGGCAGAGCGGCGGCGGGCTCGAGGTGTTCTGGATCCGCCGGGCCGACACCCTGGCCTTCATGGCCGGCTGGCACGCCTTTCCCGGCGGTGGCCTGGCCCGGACCGACGCGGAGTGCCCCTTGCTCGGCCTTCCCATCGGCGCCGAGGGTTTTCCCGGCCCGGCGGCGATGCCGGAGACCTTGACCGAGGGCATCGAGCCGCCCCCCCACCTGATCCCCGGCCTTGCCGCCTGCGCCCTGCGCGAGCTACTGGAGGAGACCGGCATCCTGCCCGTGCCCGAGCTCTTCGCGGGCTCGCCATCCCCTGACCTGGCGCAGCGGCTGGCCCGGGCTCGCCGGGCCTTGAACGAGGGCAAGCTGTCTCTCGCCGAGACCCTCACCGCGGTGGGCCTGGAGGCGGATGCCTCGCGGCTCACCTTCGCCGGCCGCTGGCTCACCCCGCCCCTGGGGCCGCTGCGCTTCGACAACCGCTTCTTCCTCCTCGAATGGCCGGCGGACCTCCCCGTGCAGCCGACCATCGAGCCCGGCGAAGCGGTCGAGGGCGAGTGGATCGACCCCAGCCTGGCCTTCGAGCGCTGGCGGCGGGGAGAGGTGATCACCGCTCCCCCCATCCTCCACCTGCTGCGGGTGCTCGCCGAGGACGGCGTCGCGGCCGGCCGCCCGCGGCTGCTCGAGCCGGCCGAAGCCAATCTGGGTCCCTTCCGGCGCATCGAGTTCCGGCCCTGGGTGGTAATGCTGCCGCTCAAGGCCGGCACCCTGCTGCCGGCCACCCACACCAACGCCTATCTGCTCGGCCGTGAGGAGCTGGTGCTGGTGGACCCGGGCTCGGCGGCGCCGGGGGAGATCGATCGCCTGGAGGCCGCCGTACAGGCCACCGCCGAGCGGGGCCAGCGGGTCGCCGCGATCTGGCTCACCCATCACCACCCCGACCACGTCGGCGGCGTCCTCGCCCTGGTCGAGCGGCTGGGGCTGCCGGTGGCCGCCCACGCCGAGACCGCCTCCCGCGTGGCCGCTCGGGGCATCCGGGTCGACCGGCTGCTCGAGGACGAGGAGCGCATCCTCCTCGCCGGGAGCCCGCCCTTCCCGGTGCGCGTGCTCCACACCCCGGGGCACGCTCGCGGGCACCTCTGCTTCCTCGACGAGGAGGGCCGCTCCCTCTTGGCCGGTGACCTGCTCTCGACCGTCTCGACGATCGTGATCGACCCGCCCGAGGGGAACATGGACGACTACCTGGCCTCGCTCGAGCGGATCCGCGCCCTGGGGCCGCTGACTCTTTTCCCCGCCCACGGCCCGCCGGCCAAGGACGGGGCAGCCACCCTCGCTGAGCTGATCCGCCACCGCCTGTGGCGGGAGGAGCGCATCCTCGAAGCGTGGCGAGAGGGCATGCGTGAGGTCGAGGCCCTGGTCGAGCGGGTCTACGAGGACGCCCCGCCCCCCGCCCGCCCGCTGGCCGCCCGCCAGGTGACAGCCCACCTCGAGAGGCTGCGGCGAGCGGGCTTCAGAACGCGATCTGGAAGCGGCTGAAGAGGGCCTTCTCCTCCGGCCGGTCGCCGCCGGCGGCACCGCCCTCGAAGCTCGTCTGGTCGTAGTCGAGCAGGAGCCGCACACCCTTGGCCAGATACCAGTTGACTCCGAACCCCCAGCTGGTCGCCTCGCGGGCGGCGCTGGCCGGGTTGGCGAAGACGGGGAAGGCGTCGTCGTCGATCGTCAAACGGTGCCAGCGCGCCGCGATCTCGAGGGCGCCCCAGCCCCCCATGCCAGCGACCAGGGGCTTGCTGGGATTCACCCCGCGGTAGGACGGCGAGCCGCCGAAGAGCACCCAGGACACCGTGACCTGATGAGAGCCGTGCTCCAGCTCGGCCCGGCTCGCCCCCCGCTCCACCTCCTGGCGCGAGCGCACCAGCTCGGCCAGCAGGCCGAAGGAGCCGCGGTAGAGGTGCAGCTGGGGCGACCAGCGGCCGAGGCTGCCGTCGGCCAGGGTGGTGCCCGCCGCGGTGCCGTCCGAACGGTAGGAAAAGAAGGCCGCCTGCCCGGGCGTGCGATAGCTGGGCAGGCCCGGGGTGGCGGCGGAGCCCTCGCGGTCGCCCCGGGAGGCGGCCAAGCCTAAGCCAAGCCCGGCCCAGGGGCTGGCGGTCTGGCCCGCGAAGGGCTGGACGAAGACGCGAGCGGCCAAGTCCTTGGCGTCCTCGGCGTCGCCGTCGCCACTGCCGCCGTCGGCGACGCCGTTGAGGTAGGCCAGAGCCCAGCTCACCTTCTCACCTGCGAGCCCTCCGGACAGCTGCACCCCGAGATCACGGTTCGGTACCAGGTTGGTGGGCAGGGCGCGCTCGACGAAGACCAGGTCCGTGGCCGACTGCAACCGCTCGAGGCCGAAGGGGGACTTGAACTTGCCGGCGCGGATCTGCAACGCCTTCGAGAGCTTGAAGTCGAGGTAGGCGTCCTGGAGCACGGTCCGCCCCTCGCCGAAGTCCGGCATGATCCGGAAGTCGAAGCGGTAGAAGAGGGTGCCCTCGAAGATCGGCCGCACGCGCCGGAGCACGAAGGTGTCGGTGGCCGGCCGCTCGCCGTCGTCCAGGAAGGCCCGGCCGTCGGCGTGGACGTAGCCCCGCAGCTTGAGCTGGAAAGCGCCGTCGGCCGAGCGCAGGGAGAAGCCGTTGCGGTCGGCGGTGACCGTGACCGCCGTCTTGGCCTTCTCGGCCGCCTGCTCGGCCGCGATCTCGTCTCGCCGCTCGAGGATGCGCAGTTTGCGCTCCAGCTCCTCGATGCGCTCTTCGAAAGTGGGTGCCGGGACCTCCGGCGGTGGAGTGGCCGGAGCCTGGGCCCCGGCCATCGAGGTCGTCCCCAGCACTGCACCGAGCAGCAGGGGGTAGAACGAGACGCTCACGTTGCGCATGGTGGGTCTTCCTCCCGGGTCTCTGGGCCGGCGCCGAGAGGCAACCGGCACGGCAGGGGCCAAGCCTAGGAAGGCCGGGTCACAGGGTCAGTCGCAAGACGGTGACGCGCCCCAGCGAGCGCCATGCGAGAGAGGCGATCTCCCCGGGTTAGACTTCCCCCGCGTGCGCGAGCCGGTTTGGCAGGAGGCGGAGCGGAGGCTCTCGACCAGTCCTCCCTTTCTCGCTCTCCTCGATGGTCTGGCTCACTCGGGCCGGCCGCGGGAGAGGCGGGACCTCGTGCGCCTGCCGCTCGCCGCCGCGGCCTGGGTGGCGGAGCTGGTGGGGGAGGCCCTGGGCCGCCCGGTGCTAGCCCTGGTTCCCGGCGAGGCCGACGCCCTGGCCTGGCTCGAGGCGGCCGAGCTCTTCGGCGACCCGCGCCGAGGACCGATCCTCTACTTCCCCGCTCCCTCCCTCTCTCCCTATCACGAGGCCGAGACCTCCCTGCTGGTGCGCGCCCAGGAGGCCCTGGCTCTGGACGCCGTGGCCCGAGGCCGGGCGCGGGCGGTGGTGGCGACACCGCGCTCTCTCTTTCGGCTGCTTCCCGAGCCGGAGGGATTCCTCTCTCTGGGACTGGACCTCGAGCCAGGCCGTGACCTGGCGATGGACGAGCTGGTCGAGAGACTGATCGCCGCCGGCTACCACCGCGCTGACCTGGTCTCGGAGGTCGGCGAGCTCGCCGTGCGCGGCGGCGTCTTCGACCTCTTCCCCCCGGGCGAAGAGCTGCCCATCCGCCTCGACTTCTTCGGCGACACCATCGAGGCCATCCGCGCCTTCGATCCGACCACCCAGCGCTCCCAGGACAGTCTCGAGCGGGTGCGGGTGCTGCCCCTCTGCCCTTTCCCCGCCGGGCCGGAGGCCGCCGCGCGGCTGGCGGCTCGGCTCGCCCGGGAGCTGCCCCGGGATGCCGACGGCGAGCTCGCGGAGCACCTCGCCCAGCTCGCCGGACACGGTTCCTTCCCGGGGTGGGAGAACCTCCTCCCCTGGCTCGAGGGGGCCGAGCACGGCCTTGCGGACCTGCTCGAGGACCCCCTGGTCTGGGCCGTCGACCCTGCCACCCTCGAAGCTGAGACCCGCCACCACGCCGAGCTGCTCGCGGGTGAGTACGCCGGCCGCCGCAGCCAGGGCCGCCCGGCTCTGCCTCCGGATCTGCTGGAGGCTCCCCTCGAGCGGGTGCTCGCGGTGCTCGCCGGCGCCGAGGTCGCCCTCTCTGACCTGATCTCCCGCTCCGACACCGGTGCCCTCGACTTCGGCGGCACCCCCACGGACGTCTTCCACGCCCAGCTTCCCCGCTTCCCCAACGAGGTAGCGGCCAGCCGCGCCCGCCAGGAGCGCACGGTGGTGGTGGTCGCCCCCCGGGACCGCGAGCGCATGGTCGAGTTGCTCGAAGGGCGGGAGATCCCCATCGGCCGCGATGGCGCCGAGCTGGTCACGGGTGAGCTGTCCCGCGGCTTCCGCCTGCCCCCGGCCGGGGTGGCGGTCTACGGCGAGGGGCAGCTGCTCGCCCGCCGGATGGCGATCCGCGCCGCGAGCAAAGCCCGCTTCGGCCCCTTCCTGCCCAGTCTGCGCGACCTCAAGGTGGGCGACTACGTGGTGCACGTCGACCACGGCATCGCCCAGTTCGTGGGCCTGCGCTCGGTGGGCGGCGACCCCGAGGCCAGGAAGCGCTTGCCCCCCGAGCTGGCGGCGATGTTCCCCATCGAAGCTCCCACCGAGGTGATGGAGCTCGCCTACTCTGGGGGCAAGCGGCTGTTGGTGCCCCTGGCGCGCCTCGACCTGATCCAGAAGTTCAGCGGCATCGAGGGCGTGGCGCCGCGCCTGGACCAACTCGGCGGCACCTCCTGGAACAAGACCAAGAGCCGGGTGAAGAAGAGCCTGCGCGACATGGCCGAAGAGCTGGTCAAGCTCTACGCCGAGCGGCAGCTGGCCCGCGCTCCGCGCATGGGACCCGACACCGACCTCGAGCGCCAGATGGAGGCGGCCTTCGCCTGGGACGAGACCCCCGACCAGCTCGACGCCATCGCCGCGATCAAGAAGGATCTCGAGGGCGAGCGCCCGATGGACCGCTTGCTGTGCGGCGACGTCGGCTACGGCAAGACCGAGGTCGCCATGCGGGCCGCCTTCAAGGTGGTGGACAACGGCCACCAGGTGGCGGTGCTGGCGCCCACCACCATCCTCGCCGACCAGCACCTCGAGACCTTCAAGAAGCGCTTCGACGGCCTGCCGGTGACCATCGAGATGGTCTCCCGCTTTCGCTCGCCGGCCGAGGTCAAGGAGCTCGGCCGCCGCCTGCGCGACGGCAAGGTCGACATCCTGATCGGCACCCACCGCCTGTTGTCGAGAGACATCGAGCTGCCGCGCCTGGGCCTGCTGATCGTCGATGAGGAACAGCGCTTCGGCGTCGCCCAGAAGGAGCGGCTCAAGCAGCTCAAGAAGAACGTCCACGTGCTCGCCATGTCGGCGACGCCGGTGCCGCGCACCCTCCAGCTGTCCCTGGCCGGCGTGCGCGACCTGTCGGTCATCGAGACCCCACCCAAGAATCGTATGGCGGTAGAGACCGCCATCGTGCCGTTCTCCCGCGACCTGATCCGGGAGGCCATCGAGCTCGAGCTGGAGAGGGGCGGGCAGGTTTATTACGTCTATAACCGTGTGGAGTCCATCGAGGTCATGCTCGCCGAGCTCAAGGAAATCGTGCCCGGCGCCCGGATCACCGTCGGCCACGGCCAGCTGCCCGAAGAGGAGCTGTCGCGGCGCATGCACGCCTTCACCGAGGGCCGGTTCGACATCCTGCTCGCCTCGACGATCATCGAGAACGGCATCGACATCCCCAACGTCAACACCATGATCGTCCACCGCGCCGACCGCTTTGGGCTGTCGCAGCTCTACCAGCTGCGGGGCCGAGTCGGCCGCAGCGACCAGCTGGCCTACTGCTACCTGCTGGTCGAGCGCGACGTGGTGCTCTCCGAGACGGCCCGGAAGCGGCTCGCCGCCATCCGCGAGTTCACCGACCTGGGCGCCGGCTTCCGCATCGCCGCCCGCGATCTCGAGATCCGCGGCGCCGGCAACCTGCTGGGCGCCGAGCAGAGCGGCCACATCAACGACGTCGGGCTCGAGACCTATCTCAAGATGCTCGAGGAGACGGTGGCCGAGCTCAAGGGCGAGCGGGCGCCCGAGGACGGACCCTCCACCGCCATCGACTTGCCGGTGCCGATGTCCATCCCCCACGACTACATCGCCGACGCCAACCTGCGCATGGAGATCTACCGCAAGATCGCCGCCGCCGAGTCCGGGCCGCAGGAGCTGGCCGCCGAGCTGGCCGATCGCTTCGGCGATCCGCCCGCCGCTGTCCACACCCTGCTCGCCGTCGCCGAGCTCAAACGCCTGGCCGAGCGGTTGCGGGTGCAGTCGATCTCCGCCAAGAAGGGTGAGCTGATACTGCGCATGCGGCGCGATGCGGCGATCGACGTCGATCGGCTGATCGCCTTCGTCTCCGACCGGCCGGGAACCTCCTTCTCTCCCAGCGGCGTGCTGAGCGTGGCCGTGGCCCCGGGGGAGAGCCTGCTCGGGGCGGCGCGAGGTGTGCTCGAGCACCTCGGGGCCCCGGCCGGGTTGGCGGTGCCGACATGAGGCTGCGCCGGCGGACCCCCATCGCCCTTGCCCTGCTCGCGGCGACCCTGCTGGCTGATTGCCGGGAGCGGCCGGTGCGCTCCCACGACGCGGTGGCGACCATCGGTGATCGCGAGCTCTCCTACCCCGAGTTCCAGAGCTATCTCGACGCCAACAGCGGCGGCGCCGGGGAGCAGCTCGCGGCAGAAGTGCTCTCGGGCCTCCTGGACCAGTTCCTGGAGGAGCGCCTGCTCGCCCGGCTGGCGGAGGAGATGGGCCTCGCCGCGCCGGGCACGGGCACCCGCTCGGCCTTGTCGAAGCTACTCGCCGACGGCGAGAACGCCATCGACCGCGCGGCCATCGACGCCTACTACGGCGAGCACGCCGCTGAGTTCAGCCAGCCCGAGCGGGTACGCCTGCGCCAAATCTTGACCGACACCTCCGCCGAAGCCGACCGAGCCCGGCGCCGCATCCTCGGTGGTGAGGACTTCGCCAAGGTCGCCCGGGAGGTCTCGAAGGCCCCTGACGCGGGGAGCGGCGGCGGCCCCAGTGAGCTGGCACGGACGGACCTTCCGCCCGAGCTGGCGGCCGCCATCCTGAGCCTCGATCCCGGCGAGCTTTCCGCGGTGATCGCCGCCGACTATGGCTTCCATCTCTTCCAGGTGGTCGAGAAACTGCCCGCCGAGCGGCTCCCCCTCGAGGCCGTGAGAGGGCAGATCCGCCGCCGCCTGGCCGAGGACGCCCGGCGCGCCCGCCTCGAACGCCTGCTCTTGGACGCCCGGAGCCGCTACAATCTGGAGCTCTATGCCGAAAACCTTCCCTTCGAGTACCGCGGGCGCTACGGCCGCACGGGCGGCTAGAGCCGCTCTCCTCGTCTGCGCCCTCCTCGCCCTCGGCTCGGGCCCGGCCCTGGCCGAGACCCTGAACCGGATCGTCATCCAGGTCAACGACCGGATCACCACCTTCCACGAGTACCAGGTCGCGCTCGGCGATCGGCAGGCCGGCCTCGAGCGGGCCCAGCTGCCGGCCGAGGAGCGCTCGCGGGTCGAGAACCGCCTGCCTGCGGAGGTGCTGCGCTCGATCTTCGAGGAGATGCTGCTGCTCTCGCGAGCCGACCAGCTCTCCCTGCGCACCAGCGCCTCGGAGATCGAGGCGATGCTCGACGAGATCCAGCAGGCCAACAACTTCACCTCCCGCGACGAGCTGAAGCAAGCGGTGACCGCCTCGGGCCAGACCTGGGAGGCGTTCCGCGAGCAGCTGGAGAAGAACCAGCGGATCCAGGAAGTGATCGGCCGAGAGGTCTCGAGCCGCATCAAGCTGGAAGAGGACGACCTGCGCATCTACTACCGCGACCACTCCGAGCAGTTCACCATCCCCGAGGAGAGGCGGCTGGTCGAGGTGGTCGTGCTCGACTCGAGCAGCCTCGACGACGGCGCCAAGAAGGCCCTGGCCGATGAGCTCTCGCGCCGGATGAACGCCGGCGAGGCCCCCGCCACCCTGGTGGCGGAGACCGCCGGCCGCGGTGAGACCAGCGGCGTGATCGACCTCGATTGGGTACCCAAGGGAGACCTCGATCCAACCCTCGAGGCGGCGATCGCAGGTCTCAAGCCGGGTCAGGCGAGTCAGCCGGTGTCCGCCCGCGGCGGCCTCCACGTGCTCCAGCTCGTCGACCTTCGCCCGGCCCGCTTGCGCGGCTTCGATGAGGTCAAGGAGGAGATCTCTCACCGCGAGCGCAGCCGTCGCTTCGAGAAGGAGTTTCCGGTCTACCTGAAGGAGCTGGAAGCCAAGTCCTACGTGGTCGTCAACGCCCCCCCGGGAGCCGAGAACTTCCGCCGCACCACCCCCGAACCGCGGCCCGGGGAGGACCCGCTCGACGCGTTCCGCAAGCCGAAGGAGAAAGCCGCAGGAAAGCCGTAGGGTTTGCTGCGCGCCGCCTCCCCCACGAGGCGTTGAAACGCCTCGCTACCCATGAACGTCCCTGGCGGGACGAAGAGGGCCCTTCCATCTGTCATTCCCGCGCAAGGGACGCCATAGGAGCGCCGAGCCCCAGCTCGGCGTATTCCGCCTTGGAGGACCGTGCGAGAAAAGACGCCGAGCTGGGGCTCGGCGCTCCCAGATGCGGGAATCCGTCTACGTCCTCCCAGTCAGCAGGAGATGGACCCCCGCTTTCGCGGGGGTGACGACAAGACGCTGGGCTCCAGCTTCCCCTCCCCCGTCCCGTCAGGGACGTTCATGGGTAGCGAGGGATTTCAATCCCTCGGCCAGGCCCGCTGGTACATCTGAACCAGCACCACCGCAGCCGAGATCAGGCCCAGCACGGCCGCCACCACCGCCAGCCGGCCGAGCCAGCGGTGCCACACCCGCGGCGGGGTCCCCGCGGCGGCGGCAGTGACGAAGTCGCGCCGGGCCGCGAGCCAGCGGGCGGCCCCGCCGGCGAGCAGCATCACCAGGACGATCGTCTCGTGGATGCGCAGGGTGAGGATGGCCGCGGGGCTCCAGCTGGCCAAGTCCTCGCGGCCGAGGAAGAGTACCTTGAGCAGGTAGGACAGCAGGAACACCAGCACAGCCGCGACGGCCACGTTCATCCGCCGGCGGTGCCGCGCGATCTCCCCCCTGCGAGCCAGCCGCCAGCCACCGAGGGCCAGGGCCACCGCAAGAGCCAGATCGAGCAGAGCGAAGGTCCAGTAAGCCAGACGGGCGTCCACCACCAGCCACCCATCTAGCCGGCGCGACCGAGGGCACTGGCGCCAGTCAGCTTCCCCTCTACTGCTTCCTCCTCAGCATCTCTCAGGCCTCCCAAGAACCCAGGGAGCAGCAGCAGCTCAGCGGTGGCCTCGTCGGCCTCGGACATTTCGAGTGGCTCGGCCTCCAGACGGCCCTGCGGAGCGCGAGCGGCTTCTGCGGTCTTGGGCTGGCTCATTTCGCGAGTCTATCGGGTCGGAGTGGGACTCAGCGGAACTTTGTGGAGCGTTGTGGACAGAAGTGGGCGGATTCGGTAGACTCGCCTCTAAACGCCTCTGCATCCGAGGGCGGGAGCCATGTTTCGGGGTAGCGCACCAGCGACCATCGACGAGAAGGGCCGGCTGAAAGTCCCGGCCGACTTCCGCAAAGTGCTCGAGGACAACTTCGGTCCCGAGCTGCCGGACTTCTTCGTCACCTCGATCGCCGGCGACCGCGCCTTCCTCTACCCCCTGCCCGTCTGGGAAGGCATCGAGGCACGCCTGGCCAAGATGCCCTCCACCGACCGCGCCCGCGCCCGCTACCTCGAGCGGGCCAACTACTACGGCCAGCAGGTCAAGGCCGACGCCCAGGGCCGCCTGGTGATCCCTCAGATCCTGCGCGAGGCCGCCCGCATGAATGGCGAAGTGGTGGTCAACGCTCAGCTCGATCACCTCGAAGTGTGGAACCGCGAGCGCATCGAGCAGCGCTTCGCCGAGGATCCCTTCACCGAAGACGACTACCGGGCTCTCGCGGAGCACGGGATCTGAAGGTGGGACGTTGGATGCCCTGCACGTCCCCGTCCTGGCGCGCGAGGTGGTCGGGCTGCTCGAGCCTGGCCGCGGCGGCACCTTCGTCGACGTCACCCTGGGCCTGGGGGGCCATGCCGAGCAGCTGCTCGAGGCCAGGCCGGACGTCCGATTGGTGGGCGTCGATCGCGACCCACAGGCTCTCGAACTCGCGGGCCAGCGCCTGGCCCGCTTCGGTGAGCGGGTGCGCCTCGCCCAGGGTGATTTCCGCCACCTCGCCGAGATCTTGGGCGACCTCGGCGTCGGCCCCCTCGACGGCATCCTCGCCGACCTGGGCGTTTCCTCGCTGCAACTGGACCGGGGTGAGCGCGGCTTTTCCATCCGCCGTGACGGCCCCCTCGACATGCGCATGGGGCCGAGCGGCCCGACCGCTCGAGAGATCGTGAATCGGTATCCGGAGGCGGCGTTGGAGAAGATCTTCCGCGACTACGGCGAAGAGCGGCAGGCGCGGGCGATCGCACGGGCGATCGAGAAGGCGCGCCGCGAGGGGCCCATCGAGACCACCGGCGAGCTGGCGGCGATCGTCCATCGCGTCCAGCGCCGCAAGGCGCCGCCGCGGCACGGCGAGCCCCGCATCGACCCGGCCACGCGGGTGTTCCAGGCCCTGCGCATCGAGGTCAACCAGGAGCTCTCCGCCCTACCCGAGATGCTCGACCAGGCGGTCAACCTGCTCGCCGCCGACGGCCGGCTGGTGGTCATCTCCTACCACAGCCTCGAAGACCGCATCGTCAAGAACACCTTCCGGGATCTCGCCCGCGGCGAGGTGGACGAGATCACCGGCCGGCCGCGCAGCGAGACCCAGCTGATCGAGGTTCTGACCAAGCACCCCATCCGCCCCGCTCCCGAGGAGGTCGAGGCCAACCCCCGCTCCCGCTCGGCTCGCCTGCGCGCCGCCCGGAGGCTCTAGGTGCGCACTCCCTACGCCCTCACCCCGCCCCGCGACGGAGCCAACAGCTACCTGCGGCGCGAGCGGGACCGCAAGCGCTGGCGGGAGCTGCTGGTGGTGGTGATCACCCTGCTGCCCTTCGGCGCGGGGCTCTTGATCTACACCTGGATCCAGGTCCAGACCCTGGCGGCGGGCTACCGCATCACCGACCTCGAGCGCCGCGCCCGCGAGCTGGCCCGCGAGCGCCAGCACCTCGAGCTGACCCTGGCCGAGCGCTCGCGCGCCGCGGCGGTGGAAGCGGTAGCGAGCGGAGATCTCGGCATGAGCGCCCAAAGCGCCGACCAGACCCTCTATCTCGAGGACTTGCCGTGAAGACCCGGGCGACGGTGCTCTTCACCCTGCTGGTGGCGTTCATGTTCGCCCTCCTCGGGCGGCTGCTCTACCTCCAGGTGGTGCGCCACGACCACTACGCCGAGCTGGCCGGGCGCCAGCAGCAGCGGGTGGTGGAGCTGGCGCCTCCCCGGGGCACCATCTTCGACGCCGCCGGCCGGCCCCTGGCCGTCTCCGGTCCCGCCGACTCGATCTACGCCGTGCCCCGCGAGATCAAGGACCCCACCGGCACGGCGATCCAGCTCGGGCAGGTGCTCGGCCTGCCGGCCCGCGACCTGGCGCCCCGCCTCAAGGGCAACGGCTGGTTCGTGTGGGTCGCCCGGCTGGTGGACCGCGAGGTGGCCCAGCGCGTCAAGGCTCTCTCCCTGCCGGGCGTGGGTGTCAAGGAGGAGAACCGCCGCTTCTACCCCCAGGGCGAGCTGGCGGCCCACGTGCTGGGCTTCGTCGGCACCGACTTCCACGGCCTGGCCGGCCTCGAGCGCAGCTTCGATGGAGAAGTCACCGGCAAGACCGGGCGCCGGGTGGTGAGGAAGGACGCCGGCGGCCGCTACGCCTTCGACGCCGACCTCGAGTGGCAAGACGCCGAGCCCGGCAAGGACTTGCACCTGACCCTCGACGCCTCCCTCCAGTACCTGGCCGAGCGGGAGCTGGGCCGGGCGGTCGAGGAGTACGGTGCCCAGGGCGGCAGCGTGGTGGTGCTCGACCCCAAGAGTGGTGCCGTCCTGGCGATGGCCTCGCTGCCCACCTTCGACCCAAATCGCTTTAATGACTACGAAGATCTGGACAGACGGGGAAAGAACCGCGTCATCACCGACGTCTTCGAGCCCGGCTCCACCTTCAAGATGGTCACCGTCTCGGCCGCTCTCGAGGCGAACCTGGCCGACGCCACCGACGTCTTCGACTGCGGCAACGGCCAGTTCGTCTTCGGCAACGTCACCATCCGCGATCACAAGCCTTTCGGGGTCCTCACCTTGCGCGACGTGATCGCGAAGTCCTCGAACGTCGGTGCCATCCGGGTCGGCCTGCTGGCCGGCGAAGAGAGGCTGTGGAACCAGATCTCGGCACTGGGCTTCGGCCGGAAGACCGGCATCGAGCTGGCAGGGGAGAGCGCCGGCCTGTTGCGCCCGAAGGAGCGCTGGCAGCCGATCGACAAGGCTTACATCTCCTTCGGCCAGGGCATCGCCGTCACCGCCCTCCAGCTGGCCACGGCCTTCGCCGCGGTGGCCAACGGCGGCGTGCTGGTGCGGCCCTACCTGGTCGAGGCGAAGGGGACGGACGGCCACCGCGAGGCGACTGCCAGGCGGCCGGTGGTGGTGAACCGGGCGATGTCGCCAGCCACGGCCCTGCGGGTCGAGCGGCTGCTCGAGGCGGTGCTGCTGCCGGGGGGCACGGCCCACTCTTCCGCCCTCGAGGGCTACGCCCTGGCGGGCAAGACGGGCACGGCGCAGATGGCGGACGGGCGGGGGTACTCCGCTACGGATCACATGGCGGTCTTCGCCGGCTTCGCCCCCGGGCGGGACCCCCGCCTGGCGATCGCCGTGGTGGTCGACCGGCCGCGCAAGGACTACCACGGCGGCAGCGTGGCGGCGCCGGTGTTCTCCGCCATCGTCCGCCAGGCCCTGCTCTACCAAGGGGTGCGGCCGGTGCGGGAGGAGAAGCTGACCAGGTGGCCGGGGGAGAAGGTCCGCGAGACCGGGGAGACGGGGCCGTGAAGCTCGCCGACCTGCTCCGCGGTCTGCCCATCGAGGCCGGCGGCGCCTCCCCCGCGCTCGAGGTGACCGGCGTCCAGCACGACTCCCGCCGGGTCGTGCCGGGGGACCTCTACGTGGCCATCATCGGCGCGCGCTTCGACGGCCGGGACTTCGTGCCCGAGGCCGCCGCCCGTGGGGCCGTGGCCGTCTTGGGCGCCGTGGCCGCCCTGGGGACCGGCCCGGCCCCCAGGGCAGCGACGGCAGGCTGCCCCCTGCCCTGGCTTTCGACCGCCGACCCTCGCGCCGTGCTCGCGCCCCTCGCGGCGCGGGTCCACGGCCACCCCGAGCGCTCGCTCACCCTGGTGGGCGTCACCGGCACCAACGGCAAGTCCACCGTGGCCACCCTCGCGGCCTCCCTGCTCGACCACGCCGGCCGACCGGCGGGCTTTCTCGGCACCCTGGGCTACCGCTTCGGCGGCCGGGACTTCCCCGGCGACCGCACCACCCCGGAGGCCTCGGACTTCTACGCCCTGCTCGCCGCCATGCGCGACGCCGGGGCCCAGGCGGTGGCGATGGAAGTCTCCTCCCACGCCCTCTCGGTGGGCCGGGTGGACGGCGCCCTCTTCGCGGTGGCGGCCTTCACCAACCTGTCGCGGGACCACTTCGACTTCCACCCGGACTTCGAGTCCTACTACCGGGCCAAGCGCCGCCTCTTCGACCGCATCGCCCCCGGCGGCGCGGCGGTGGTCGGGACGGACGATCCATACGGCCGGCGCCTGCTCACCGAGCTGGCCGGCAAGGTGCGGACCCTCTCCTACGGCGCGGACGGCGAGGTGCGCTGGGAGAGCACTTCCCTGTCCGCCAAGGGCTCGCGGGGCGTCGCCGCCACGCCGCGGGGCCCCCTCGAGATCGCGACACCGCTGCTGGGCAGCTACAACCTGACCAACGTGCTCGCCGCCATCGCCATCGGCGAGGCCCTGGGGCTGCCCCACGAGGCCACGGCCCGCGCCCTCGCCGAGGCTCGCCCCTTGACCGGGCGCCTCGAGCCGGTGGACCTCGGCCAGGACTTCCCGGTGCTGGTCGACTACGCCCACACCCCGGCCGCCTTGGACGCCGCCGCCCGCTCGGTGCGCGAGCTGTCGGGCAGAAAGCTGATTCTGGTCTTCGGCTGCGGTGGCGACCGCGACCCCGGCAAGCGGCCCCTGATGGGAGAGCTGGCCGGCAACCTCGCCGAGCTGCCGATCGCCACCACCGACAACCCGCGCAGCGAGGATCCGCTCGCGATCCTCGCCGCCGTCGAAGAGGGCTTGAAAGCCAGCCGCAGCGGGAGCTACCGCATCGTCCCCGACCGGCGGGAGGCGATCGGCCTCGCCGTCGAGCTGGCCGGCCCCGAGTGGGCCGTGCTGGTGGCCGGCAAGGGCCACGAGCAACGGCAGATCTTCCACGACCGCGTGATCGCCTTCTCGGATCGCGACGAGCTGACGAATGCCCTGGAGGCGCGTCTTGGTCACGCGGCGCATCGATGAGGCGGCCCGCGCCATGGAGGCCACGGTGACGGCCGGCGCCGGCATCACCGCGCCCGAGGCTCGCTGCTGGACCGGGGCGGCGATCGACTCCCGCCAGGTGCGCGGCGGGGAGCTGTTCTTCGCCCTCGAAGGCTCGCGCGCCGACGGCCACCGCTTCGTGCCGGACGCCCTGGCTGCAGGGGCTGCCGCCGCCGTGGTGCGACGGGGTGCCCTCGGGGCGCCGGGAGCGGGCGAGTTGTATCTCGCGGTCGAGGACCCCCTGGCCGCCCTCCACGCCCTGACCCGCGCCGTCCGCCGCGAGGTGCCCCGGCACCTCTTGGGCCTCACCGGCTCGGCCGGCAAGACCACCACCAAGGAGCTGCTCGCCATCCTGCTGGCCCGCCGCTTCCGGGTCGCCAAGAGCCCGGGCAACCTGAACAACCTGCTGGGCTTCCCCCTGGCCCTGCTGGGCATCCCCGAGGACACCGACTGGATGGTGGCGGAGATGGGCATGTCCACTCCGGGCGAGCTGGGCGGCGTCAGCCGCCTGGCGCGGCCGGACGTCGCCTTGCTGCTCAACGTGCGCCCCGTGCACCTGGAGTTCTTCGGCACCCTGGCGGCGATCGCCGAGGCCAAGGCCGAGATCCTCGAAGGTCTCGCCCCCGACGGCCTGCTGGTGGCCAACGCCGACGACGCCGAGGTGCGCCGGGTGGCCCCTCGTCATCCGGGGCGCATCGTCTGGTTCGGCTGGGGACCCGAGGCCGAGGTGCGGGGTGAGGGCTTCGAGGCGCTCACCGGAAGCCACCCGGGCAGCCGCTTCACGATCGTCGCCGGTGGCGAGCGCTTGGGCGTAGAGCTGCCCCTGCTCGGTCGCGCCAACGCCGACAACGCCCTGGCCGCGGCGGCCTGCGCTTGGGCCCTGGGAGTGCCGCTGGCCGAGATCGCCGCCGGCCTGGCCGAGGCCCGGCCGGCTCCGGGGCGGGGCGAGGTCCACGCCTTGCTCGGCGGCGTCCTGGTCGACGACTCCTACAACTCGAACCCGGAGGCCCTCTCCCGTTCGCTCGAAGCCGTGGCCGCTCTCGACGGGAAGCGTCATTGGGCCGTGCTGGGGGACATGCTCGAGCTGGGGCCGGGGGCGCCGGCCTTCCATCGCCGCTGCGGCGAGGAAGCCGGGCATCTGGGCTTCTCGCCGGTGGTCGGCGTGGGGGAGCTCGCCCGCGAGCTGGTAGCGGGCGCCGCGGCGGCCGGAGCCGAGGCCCGCTGGCTGCCGGATGCCGCCGCCGCCGCCCGGTTGGCCGCCACGACGTTCGCATCCGGGGACGTGGTGCTGGTCAAGGGCTCGCGAGGGGTGAGGCTGGACGTGGTGGTGGAGAAGCTCCTCGGCCGGGCCGGGGGGGAGGCCTCCTGATGCTGTACTGGCTGCTGGTCCCCCTCTCGGAGTCGTTCTCGGCGCTGAACGTCTTCCGCTACATCACCTTCCGGGCCGCCGGGGCGACCCTGACCGCCCTCGCCCTGTCGCTGCTGCTGGGCAAGCCCTTCATCGCCTGGCTGCGGCGCATGTCGGTGGGCCAGAACATCCGCGACGTGGGCCCCGCGAGCCACCAGGTGAAGGCGGGCACGCCGACCATGGGGGGCCTGCTGATCCTCTTCGCCCTGGCGGTGCCCACCCTGCTCTGGGCGGCCCTCGACAACGTCTACGTCTGGTTGGCCCTGGGCACCACGGTGGCCTTCGGCGCCATCGGCTTCTGGGACGACTTCATCAAGGTCCGGCGACGGCGCAACCTGGGCCTGACCGCCCGCGCCAAGCTCTGGTTGCAGATCGCAGCCGCAGCAGCCTTCGGCGGCCTGCTCTTCCTGCTGCCGAGCTCGCTGGGCTTCTCGCCGGTGCTCACCTTCCCCTTCTTCAAGACCTGGGTGGTGAACCTCGGGCTGCTCTACGTGCCTTTCGTGGTGGTGGTGCTGGTGGGGGCGTCGAACGCCGTGAACTTGACCGACGGCCTCGACGGCCTCGCCATCGGCGCCACCCTGGTGGCCGCCGGCACCTACGCCGCGTTCACCTACGTCGCCGGCAACAGCGTCGCCGCCCGCTACCTCCAGGTGCCCTACGTGCCCGGGGCCGGGGAGCTGACCGTCTTTTGCGGCGCCATGGTCGGGGCGAGCCTCGGCTTCCTGTGGTGGAACGCTCACCCGGCCCAGGTCTTCATGGGCGACGTCGGCTCGCTCGCCATCGGCGGCGCCATCGGCACCGTGGCGGTGGTCGCCAAGCAGGAGCTGGTGCTGGTGCTGGTGGGCGGCCTGTTCGTCGTCGAGGCCCTCTCCGTGATCGTCCAGGTCGCCTCCTTCAAGCTCACCGGCAAGCGGGTCTTGAAGATGTCCCCCCTCCACCACCACTTCGAGCTGTCCGGCTGGGCCGAGCCGAAGATCATCGTGAGGTTCTGGATCCTCTCGCTGGTCTTCGCCCTGGCCTCCCTCGCCACCTTGAAGCTGCGATGAGCCCCATGACCTGGAACCGCGCGCTGGTGGTGGGCCTGGGCGCCTCGGGCAAGGCGGCGGCGAAGCTGCTGCTCGACCGTGGTGTCGCCGTGCTCGGGGTGGACGACAAGCCCGCCGCCAGCCTCGACCTGGGCCCCCTGGCCGGTGCCGTGGGCTTCGAGCTGGCGGGAGCCGTGCCCGCCACCGTGCCGGTGGGAGTGGACGGCGTGGTGGTCTCCCCGGGCGTGCCCCTGGCCCTGCCCCTGTTCGCCGACGCCCGGGCCAAGGGCTTGCCCATCCTCGCCGAGGTGGAGCTGGCCTTCCCCCTGCTCGACGGCGACGTGGTGGCGATCACCGGCTCGAACGGCAAGAGCACCTCAACCGCCCTGGCCGGCGCCATGATCGCCGCCTCCGGCCGGCCGGTCGAGGTCTGCGGCAACATCGGCACCCCGCTCTCGGCAGTGGTCGAGGGCCCCCCGGGGCGGGCCTTCGTGGTCGAGCTGTCGAGCTTCCAGCTCGAGGGGATCGACACCTTCCGGCCCAAGGCCGCGGCCCTTTTGAACCTGGCCCCCGACCACCTGGACCGCTACCAGGACTTCGCCGCCTACGGCGAGGCCAAGCGGCGCCTCTTCGCCCGCCAGGGACCGGAGGACGTGGCGGTGCTCAACGCCGACGACCCCTACTCGGCGGCCACCACCACGCCCTCGCGGCGGCGCTTCTTCTCCCGGCTGCGCGCGGTGGCCGACGGCTGCTGGTTGGCGGGCTCGGGGGTGATCGAGAGCCGCCCGGGCCAGCCGGATCGCCCCCTCTTCGCCGTGGCGGACGTACCCCTGGCCGGCACCCACAACCTCGAGAACGCCATGGCGGCGGCCCTCTTGGCCCTCGCGGTGGGCACCGAGCCGGCGGCGCTCCTCGCTGGCCTGCGAGGCTTCCACGGCCTGCCTCATCGCCTCGAGAAGGTGGCCGAGGCGGGGGGCGTGACCTGGTGGGACGACTCCAAGGGCACCAACCCGGCGGCGACGGTGAAGTCCCTGGAGGGCTTCACCGACGGCTCCGTGCACCTGATCCTGGGTGGCCGCAACAAGGGCAACGACCCGGCCGAGCTGGCGCCGATGGTGGCGAGGAAGGCCCGCCGGCTCTACCTGATCGGCGAGGCCGCCCCCGACTTCGAGCGCGCCCTCGGCCCCCTGGTGCCGGCCGAGCGCTCGGGCACGCTGGCCGTGGCCGTGGCCGCCGCCCGGGCCACCGCGACCTCCGGTGAGGCGGTGGTGCTCTCCCCCGCCTGCGCCAGCTTCGACCAGTTCCGGAACTATGCGGACCGCGGCGAGCAGTTCCAGCGCCTGGTGCGCGCTGCCGTGGGGCCCGCGGCGGACGGGCAGGGAGCCTGACCGTGGCCAAGAAGCTCGCCTTCGACCGCGTGCTGTTCACGGCCCTGGCCCTGCTGGTGGCCTTCGGCCTGGTAATGGTCTTCTCGGCCAGCGCCCCCCTCTCCCGCGGCAAGGACTGGAACCCCCTGTTCGTCCGCCAGTGCGTGGCCGCGAGCATCGGCCTCGTGGCGATGGGCTTCTTGATGCACCTGCCCTACCGCCACCTGCGAGAGCAGACGGTGGTCCGGGTGATGATGGCGCTCACCTTCGTGCTGCTGGTGGCGGTGCTCTTCCAGCCGGCGCTCAACGGCACCCGGCGCTGGTTCTTCGTCGGCCCCCTGTCGCTCCAGGCCTCGGAGCTGGCCAAGCTCGCCTTCCTGCCCTTCCTCGCCTACCAGATCGACCGCCACAACGAGGAGGTCAACCGCCGCGAGTTCCTGCTGCCCACCCTGCTGGTGGTGGGCCTGCTGGCCGCCCTGATCCTGGCCCAGCCGGACCTCGGCACGGCCGCCCTGCTGGTGGCCATCGCCGCCGTGCTGATCTTCCTCGCCGGGCTGTCCCTGCGTTTCGTGGCCCTGGCAGCCGGCCTGGGGGTGGTGGGGCTGTTCGTGGCGATCTTCGCCGCCGACTACCGCAAGGCCCGCCTGCTCGCCTTCCTGCGCCCCGAGGACGACCCCCAGGGCAGCGGCTACCAGGCCCTCCAGTCGCTGATCGCCGTGGGCTCCGGGGGCATCCTGGGCGTGGGCCAGGGGCAGAGCGCGCAGAAGCTCTCCTTCCTGCCCCACCCGGAGTCGGACTTCATCTACTCGATCGTCGCCGAAGAGCTGGGCTTCCTGGGCGCCGCCGCGGTGGTGGCGGCCTTCGGCGTGGTGCTGTGGCGGGGCTTCCGGGCCGGCCTCAGGGCCCCCGACCGCTTCGGCCGCTACCTCGGCCTGGGCATCACCAGCCTGCTGGTGATCCAGGCCCTGATCAACATGGGCGTGGCCGTGGCGCTGCTGCCCACCAAGGGCATCCCGCTGCCGTTCGTCTCCTACGGTGGCTCGTCGCTGATCGTGGCGCTCGCTCTTTCGGGGGTGCTGCTCAACGTCTCGGAGCACGGATGAGGCCATGGTGGATCTCTCCCCTCGCCCGCTCGCGCTCCTCGCCGGGGGCGGCACCGGTGGCCACGTCTTCCCGGCCCTGGCGGTCGCCGAGGGCCTCGTCGCCCGGGGGTGGCAGGTGAGGCTGGTGGGCTCGGATCGCGGCCTGGAAGCGCGGCTGGCCGCCGAGCGGGGCGTGCCGTTCACGGCGCTCGCCGCTCGCCCCGTGGTGGGCAGGGGCCCCGTGGCCAAGGCCCTGGCCCTCGGCACGATCGCTCGCTCGGCCCTGGCGGCACGGGGGCTGATCCGCCGCGAGAACGCCCGCGTGGTGCTCGGCACCGGCGGCTACGCCTCGGCCCCGGCGGCCCTGGGCGGTTGGCTGGCCGGCAGGCCCGTGCTGCTGCTCGAGCCCAACGCCGAGGCCGGCGCCGCCAACCGCTGGCTGTCGCGCCTGGCGGCCGAGGCCCTGACCGCCCTGCCCGGCACCGAGCGGGGCCTCTCCTGCCCGGCGACGGTGACCGGAGTACCCGTGCGCCGGGCCTTCTTCGAGGTTCCGGCCGTGCCGGCCGAGAGGCCGGGCGTCTCGATCCTCGTGCTCGGCGGCAGCCAGGGTGCCCAGCAGCTCAACCGGGAGCTGCCGGGGGCCGTCGCCCGTCTGGCTGCCCGGCACGCTGACCTCCACGTGGTCCACCAGAGCGGCCGAGCCCACGAGGAGGCCACCCTCGCCGCCTATCGCGAGGCCGGGCTCACCGAACCGACGGTCACCGTGGTGCCCTTCATCGACGACGTGGCCGGGGCCATGGCGGCGGCGGACCTGATCGTCTCCCGCGCCGGCGCCCTGACCGTGGCCGAGATCGCCGCCGCCGGCCGGCCGGCCGTCTTCGTGCCCCTGGCGCTCGCCGGCGGCCACCAGATCGCCAACGCCCGCCGCCTCGCCGACGCCGGGGCCGCTCGCCTGGTGCCGCCCGAGGAGGTCGGGGCCGAGCGCCTCCACGCCGCCCTCGCCGAGCTGGCCGGGGACCGCCCTCGCCTGGTCGCCATGGGCGCTGCGGCCCGCGGCCTGGCCCGGCCGGGCGCCGTCGAGGCCATCGTCGACCGCCTGCTGGAGCGCGCCGGGGAGGCCCCGCGATGACCATGTTCCGCACCTTCGCGGACTTAAAGCGGGTGCACTTCGTGGGCATCGGCGGTGCCGGCATGAGCGGCATCGCCGAGGTGCTGCTCGACTACCAGCTCGAGGTCTCGGGCTGCGACGCCGTGGCCAACGAGGCCACCGAACGGCTGGCGGCGCTGGGGGCGGCGATCGCCATCGGCCACTCCGCAGACCACGTCGAGGGCGTGGACCTGGTGGTCAAGTCCTCGGCCGTGCCGGACGACCACGTCGAGATCGTCGCCGCCAGGAAGCGGGGCATCACCGTCGCCCGGCGCTCCGAGATGCTCGGCGAGCTGATGCGCTTGAAGTACGGCATCGCCGTCGCCGGCACCCACGGCAAGACCACCACCACCTCGATGGTGGGCGCCATCCTGACCGACGCCGGCCTGGACCCGACGGTGATCGTCGGCGGGCGGCTGCGGGTCTCGGGTACCGGCGCCCGCCTGGGCAAGAGCGACTACCTGGTGGCCGAGGCCGACGAGTTCGACCGCTCCTTCCTGCGCCTGATGCCGGTGATCGCCGTGGTCACCACCATCGACGTCGACCACCTCGACACCTACGCCGACCTGGCGGCGATCCAGCAAGCCTTCGTGGCCTTCGCCGACCGGGTTCCCTTCTTCGGCCGGGTGATCCTCTGCCTGGACGATCCCAACATCCAGGCCGTGCTGCCCGAGCTGGCCAGCCGCCGGCTCTTGACCTACGGCCTGACGCCCCAGGCCGACCTTTCGGCGGTGGCCATCGAGGCCCGGCCTCACGGCAGCCGCTTCACCGTGCGCAGTCACGAGGGCGGCGATCTGGGCACCATCGACTTGCCCATGCCCGGTCGCCACAACATCAGGAACGCCCTGGCGGCGACGGGCGTCGCCCTGGCCCTGGGCCTGCCCTTCGAGGAGATCGCCCGCGCCCTGGGCTCCTTCGGCGGGGTGCACCGTCGCTTCGAGCACCTCGGCACCTTCCACGGCGCCGAGGTGGTGGACGACTACGCCCACCACCCGACCGAGGTCGCGGCCACCTTGGAGGCAGCCCGGCAGACCTGCCCGTCCGGACGGGTCTTCGCGATCTTCCAGCCGCACCTCTTCTCGCGCACCCGTGACCACGCCGAGGCCTTCGGTCGCGCCCTGCTCGCGGCCGATCGCGCCTGGGTGACACCGATCTACCCCTCCCGCGAGCAGCCCTTGCCGGGGGTGCGCTCCGAGCTGGTGGTCGACGCCGCCCGGGCCGCGGGCCACCACCACGTCGAGCTGGTCGAGGACTGGCAGGCCCTGCCCCCCCGCCTGGCCGAGAGCGTGGCGGCGGGAGACCTGATCCTGACCCTGGGTGCGGGAGACGTCGTCAAGCTCGCCCGCCGCCTGGTCGAGGGAGGGACGCCGTGAGCCACGCCCGCCCGGTGACCACATCCTCCTTCGAGCCGCCCTCCTTCGAGAAGGGAGTCTCGCCCTTCCGGCGGGGCCGCCCGATCTCCCGGCGCCGCCGCCGGGGCGGTTGGCTCAAGCCCCTGGCCCGCCTGGCCCTGCCGGCCGCCGCCGTGACCCTGCCCCTGGCCCTAGTGATCTGGGTGCTGACCTCGCCCAGCTTCGCCTTCGCCGAGGTGGTCACCGAAGGCAGCGCCCGGGTGCCGCAAGCCTGGGTCCGGGAGGCCGTTTCGCCCCTCTTGGGCCGCAACCTCCTGCTGCTGCCTCTCGACGAGGTGCATGCACGGGTCAGCGTCCACCCCTGGGTGGCGAGCGTCGGCGTGGCCAAGGAGCCACCCCGGCGGCTGCGGCTGACGGTGGTCGAGAAGGTGCCGGCGGCGGTGGTGGTGGTCGGCGCCGAGGCCCTGTGGGTAAGCACCGAGGGCCAGATCATCGCCCCCCTCGGCAGCCGCGAGGAGCCCGGGGGAGTGCCCACCCTGGTGGACCTGACGCCCCGCCTGGACAAGACCACGCCGGTGCGCACCGAGGTGCCCAAGGCCCTCGCCTTCCTGGCAGCCCTGGAGCGCGCGGCGCCGAAGTACGCAAAGGAGCTGGTGGCCCTGTCCCTGTTGGGCTCGGGGGACGTCCAGCTGGAGACGGCAGCGGTGCCTTTTCCCCTGCTGCTGCCAACCCGAGGCTTCGAGCGGCGGCTCGCCGAGCTCGAACGCCTCTTGCCCGAGATCGAACGCCGCTACGAGCGGATCGAGGCCGCCGACTTGCGCTTCTCCCGGCGGATCCTCCTGCGCCCGGCCGCGCCGGAACCCTTGATCGCAACCGAACCGCAGCAATCGCATTGAGAGAGGTCTGATAACGAGATGGCCAAGCCGAGACAGCAGTACTACGTAGGCATCGACATCGGCTCCACCAAGGTCGGCGTGCTGGTCGGACAGCGCGACGAGAAGGGAGCCCTCGAGGTGGTGGGCCGAGGCCTCGCCGAGAACCGTGGCACCAGGAAGGGCAACATCGTCAACGTCGAGTCCACGGTCGAGGCGTTGAAGCAGGCCGCCGAGGAGGCCGAGGTGATGGCCGGGGTGGAGATCTCCCGTGCCTACATCGGCATCGCCGGGGCGGACATCCGCAGCTTCTCCTCGAGCGGCATGGTCTCGGTGTCGCGCAAGGACCGGGAGATCGGCCGGCCCGACATCAAGCGGGTGCTCGAGGCCGCCCAACCCACCGCCGCCGCCCTGCCCTCGGACCGCGAGATCCTGCACGCCATCCCGCAGGAGTTCGTGGTCGACGACCAGGGCGGTATCGCCGATCCCCAGACCATGCTGGGCAGCCGCCTGGCCGTCACCGTGCACCTGGTGACCGGCTCGATCTCCCGCTCGAAGACCCTCTTGACCTGCGTCAACCGGGCCGGCATCGAGGTGGTCGAGCTGGTCTTCGAGCCCCTGGCCACGGCCGAGGCCGTGCTCACCCCGGATGAGCGGGAGCTGGGCGTGGTGTTGATCGACATCGGCGGCGGCACCGCCGAGTACGCCCTCTACGCCGAGGGCGAGGTCTGCCACAGTGGCGTGCTGCCGTTCGGGGCCGGCCACTTCACCAACGACCTCGCCATGGTGCTGCGCACGCCGGCGGCCGAGGCCGAGAAGATCAAGGTCAAGCACGGCTGCTGCCTGGCCTCGCTGGTGGGCGACGAAGAGGGGGTCTCGGTGCCCACGGTGGCCGGCGGCACCACCCGCATCGTGCCGCGCCGCGAGCTCGCGGCAATCCTTCAGCCACGGGCCGAGGAGCTGTTCTTGTTGATTCGCGAGGACCTGCGCAAGCACGGCTTCGAGGAGAGCCCGCGCGGCGGCGTGGTGCTGACCGGCGGCGGCGCCAAGCTCGACGGCCTGCTCGAGATCGCCGAGCAGATCTTCGACGCCGGGGTGCGCTACGGCCTGCCTCGCGGCCTGGGGGGCTTGGTCGACGTGATCAGCTCGCCGGCCTGGGCCACCGCCTCGGGCCTCCTGGTCTACGCCGTCAACGCCGAGAAGGGCGAAAGCCGAAACGGATCGCGCCGGGCCTTTTCCGTGCGCGGAATGATGAGTAGTCTCCGCGGAATGTTTTCGGACCTGTTGTAAGGGGCCGCAAGGATCACGAAGCACTACAGGGGGGCAACATGATTCTCTTCGACGAAGAACAAAGCCGGACGAGGGCTACCACCCTGCCGCTTTCTGAGCCGGTCCACGTGCCGGCGAAGATCCGGGTGATCGGGGTGGGAGGCGGCGGCGGCAACGCCGTCAACCGCATGATCGACGCCCAGCTGGGCGGCATCGAGTTCATCGCCGCCAACACCGACCTGCAGGCCCTGCAGAAGTGCCGGGCTCCCTACAAGCTGCAGATCGGCGACCAGCTGACCAAGGGCCTGGGCGCCGGGGCCGACCCGGAGACCGGCCGCAAGGCCGCCCTCGAGGACACCGAGAAGATCCTCGAGCTGCTCGACGGGGCGGACATGGTGTTCTTGACCGCCGGGCTGGGTGGCGGCACGGGCTCCGGAGCCGTGCCGATCATCGCCTCGCTGGCCTCCGAGATCGGGGCCCTGACCGTGGCGGTGGTGACCAAGCCGTTCTCCTTCGAGGGCCGGCGGCGGATGATGATCGCCGAGCAGGCCACCGAGGAGCTGCGCGGCGCCGTCGACACCCTGATCACCATCCCCAATGAGCGGCTGCTGTCGTTCGTCGAGCGGGGCACACCGCTGTCCGAGGCCTTCCGCATCGCCGACGACGTGCTGCGCCAGGCGGTGCAGGGGATCAGCGACCTGATCACCATCCCCGGGGAGGTCAACGTCGACTTCGCCGACGTGCGGACGATCATGACCGGCATGGGCATGGCGCTGATGGGCACCGGCGTCGCCAAGGGCGAGAACCGCGCCCTCGAAGCGGCCCAACGGGCGATCTCCTCGCCCCTGCTCGAGGAGACCTCGATCCAGGGCGCCAAGGGCGTGCTGCTCAACATCTCCGGCGGGCGCGACATGACCCTGCACGAGGTGGCCGAGGCGGCGCGGATCATCTCGGAAGCCGTGGACCCGGACGCCAACATCATCTCCGGCATGGTGATCGACGAGGCGCTCGAGGAGGCCATGAAGGTGACGGTGATCGCCACCGGCTTCGACCCCACCTCGGCCTCGCTGCGGCCCAGCCTCTCGCCGCCGCGTCCCCGGGCCGTGCCGCAGATGGCGCAGCCCACGCCCCTGCGGGCCGCGAGCCCGCTGCCACCGAGGAGCGAGCCGGCACGCGCCGAGCCCGAGGAGAACCCGGCGGACGTGCCCTTCTACCGCAAGGCCATGGCCCACGGCCGCGGCGACGACTCGGGAGGCTTCGGCCCGAACTGGTCGAACGTGGACGACTACGACATCCCGACCGTGCTGCGCAAGCAGATGGACTAGGGACTAGAGGACCCGCCTCGCTTCCTCCGGGGAGCCGGCCTCGGCCGGCCCCTCTCGGGGGATCTCTCCCCAAGCCGGGAGAGCCGGCGCTCAGCCCCCCTGACGCCGCTCTCCCGGCTGCTTCAAGATCGATCGCCGCCCCGCACGAGGCAATGAATTGCCTCGCTACCTATGAACGTCCCTGGCGGGACGAGGGAGATCCCTCGACTTCGGCCCTTCGGGCCTTCGCTCGGGATGACATCGCCGCGGCTCGCTCCAAGCGTCCCGCTTGTCATCCCGACCGGAGCCAGCGCAGCAGGCGACGTGGAGGGATCTCCCCCATCCACGACGCCGCCCGCCCAGAGGCTCCTCGACTTCGCTCGGGGCGACCTACCGGACTGGGCTCTATACTTCATCGTCGCAACCTACCGAGGAGGCGCCCCATGCCTTGGCGAGATCACATTGCGGTCAACCCCAGCGTCTGCCACGGCCAGGCCTGCTTCCAGGGCACCCGAATCCCCGTCTCGGTCGTCCTCGACAACCTCGCTGCCGGTGTCCAGGCCGAAGAGATCCTGGGCAGCTATCCGTCTCTCCGGCCCGAATCGATCCGCGCCGCCATCGCCTACGCCGCCGAGCCTCGTAGGCTGGGTTAGCCGTCTGCGGCGTAACCCAGCTCCTGGGAGGCAGCCTGGCGAAGAGAGAGCGCCGGGACTACCATGTCGAGAATGTGGATCCCAAAGACCGTCGAAGAGCTGGAAGGCGCCGTCCAGCGCGGCGAAGTCGAGGAGTCCGCGACCCTCGACTTCAAGCTCAAGATCCCAGCAGCGAACAAGAACAGGGACACCGCCAGAGACCTCGCCGCAATGGCCAATGACGGCGGTGTGCTGATCTATGGCGTCGGGGAGGACTCCGAGCGTAGACCTACCCAGCTCGCTCCCTTGACGCTGAAGAGGCAAGCCGAGCGCCTGACCCAGATCGCCCAGAGTGCCCTTTCGCCTCCGCTCGAGATCGTTCCGAAGCCGCTTTGGCAAGGCGGTGCCGAGGGACTGGGCTATCTCCTGGTCGTCGTGCCGGCCTCACCGTCCGCTCCTCATCAGGTGACGGTCGATGGAGACTGCCGCTTCTACGGCCGCAACGCCACGGGGAACCACCCCCTCACGGAAGGCGACGTGAGCCGGCTCTACGAGCGGCGGAAGCGGTGGGAGATTGATCGGGAGGCGCTGCTGGATGAGGTGATCGCGCGGCGGCCTTCTCCGCCTGGATCAGGCCGCGCCCTTCTCCACCTCTTCGCCAAACCTGTTGCCGAACACCAAGACTTCCTGAGCCGCCTGGGGTCGCGAAGCAAGCAGCGTGAGGCGATTGAGAACTGCCTGAGCGAGACACAGCATCTAGCTTCGCCTGAAGCCAGGGGTCCCGGCGCTGAGCTGCCATCGACGGAGGCCGGAGTTCGAGGCTGGGGGGCAGAGTTGCCATCAATGATTCATACAGGCCAAGGAGCGCCCGGGGTTATTGTAGTGGAGTTTGATGGCCTCGTGCGTTGGCATGTTCCTCTGCAAATCGGTAGATTCGACTCATTGCGGTTCCTTGATGCGAATGAGCTCGTCGAGGCCATTCGCACCTTTGTCTCCACGTTCATGCAACTCTATTGCGCAGGGGGCTTCGCCGGATTCATCGACGCCGGTCTGGCACTCGAGGGCATCCCGAACATCCGCATTGCTCGAAAGGTACTCTGGAATGATTCTCTTCGGTTCTTGGTGGCGCATCCCCCAGGGAAACCCATACCGGACGATCTTTCACAGCTCTTCACAGATGCGTCCTACAGGAACACGTTTCGCTGGTCCCTGTTGGAGCTGTTGTCGGACTCAGACCGATGCGTCACCCACCTGCTCTCCCGATTGGCGCACGCTGTTGATAGGGAGCCAGCTACTTGGCTCCCATAAGCAGCACGAGCAACGTCGAGACGCTGAAGTCTGATTGACAACTCTCCACCTGGAGATCCCTCCGCTCCGGGCCTTCAGCCCTCCAATCGGGATGACAGGGGTGCTTCGGGCGCCCGTAAACGACACGAGCACCCAGCCCCGTGTCCCGGCTGTTTCTCGATCGATAGCCGCGCCGCACGAGGCAATGAATTGCCTCGCTACCCATGAACGTCCCTGGCGGGACGAGGGCGATCCCACGGTCCGAGCCTTCGCCCTTCGCTCAGAGGCGTAGGCTGCGATGCCGTCCCTTCTGGAAGGACTGGCTCAGTCGTCGAGCAGCTCTTCTACGGCTCGGCGCAAAGCTGGCAGGTGGTTCCGAGGCACCTCCCACACGGCGTTCAGGTCGACCCCCATGTACTGATGGATCAGCAGGTCCCGCATCCCGGCGATGGCGCGCCACGGGATCTCCGGCTTCCTGGCGGTCGTCCCCGCCTCCAGCCGCTTGACCGCCTCACCGATGATCTCGAGCTGGCGAATGACGGCGTCTTGCCAGTGGCTTTGGGCCAGGAACTCTTCGTAACCTACGGCCACGTACCGCTCGATCTTGTCGATCGCTGCGAGGATGTGGCGCAGGTAGAGGTCGTCTCGGCTCACAGGCGGACGGCCTCGGCGAGCACCTGCCGTTGCAGCAGCGGCGAGAGTGCCCGCTCGGTCACCACATCGACCGGGCATCCGATCGCCTGCTCGAGAGCCAGCTTCAAGGCGACGAGGTCCAGCAGCGATCGTCCAGGCCCGAGCGAGACCAGCAAATCGATGTCGCTGGCGGCGTGCCCTTCACCTCGAGCCAGGGAGCCGAAGACCCGGACGTCCCCCGCCCCGTGCTGCTCGGCCAGCTCGAGGATCTTCTCTCGGTGGCGTTCCAATAGGGGGCTCATGGTGGGAAGTCTAGCGGACCAGGAGTGCGAAGGCCGGCCCGTCGCCGGAGCAGCCCCATCGCCAGCACCGCCAAGGTCAGGGCCAGGACGGCCAAGCCGAGTCCCGACAGGGCCGGCACTTCGATCGCGCCCGGCCCTCCCAGCACCGTCAGGGTGAGGGGCACGGCGACCACGGGGCTCGCTGCGTCGTTGCTGGCGATGCACAGCAGGCCCGTGTAGACGCCCGGCGCCAGGCCCGTCGAGTCGAAGGTGACGTCGACCTGGACCCCGCCCGCCGGGGCGATGGTGCCGCCCGCCGGCAGGGCGCTCGCCCAGGGCAGGTCGCCCGGGGCGCCGCAGTCGGCCGGCGCCTCGGTGATCGTGAAGTCGAGGTCGGCCGTGCCGGTGTTGTCGAGGTCGAGCGGCAAGACGACCACCTCGTCCACACCCTGGTCGCTGGCCAGGGCGGTCGGCGTCACGGAGATCGAGGGCACTCCCAGCACCGTCAACGTCAGGGGAACGGCCACCAGCGGATTCGCCGGGTCGTTGCTGGCGATGCACAGCAGACCCGTGTACACCGCGGGCGCCAGACCGGTCGAGTCGAAGGTCACATCCACCATCGTGGTGGCCATCGAAGCAACCGTGCCCGCGGTCGGCATCGCGCTCGCCCAGGGCAGGTCGGCCGGGGCGCCGCAGTCGGCCGGCGCCTCGGTGATCGTGAAATCGAGGTCCACGGAGCCGGTGTTGCCCACGGTCAGCGGCTCGACGACCTGGGTGTCCGCCAGCTGGTCGCTCGACAGGGACGCGGGCGCCACGGTGATGGTGGGCGGGTCTCCGCACAGGGGCAGCTCGACGCCGATCACTGCCTCCACGGTGTCGAGGTCCACCTCGACGTAGACCACTCCGTCCTCGGCGAGCGAGAGGCCCGGGCCGATCACGCTGCTGGCGTTGAAGTCAGTGACGGTGGCGTCGCCGGTGGTGTCGCCATCGAGGTCCACCATGTCCCCCGTCGCCAGCACCAGCACGGAAGTGGCGGCCAAGTCCGCGGCATCGCAGGAGAAGAACAGCAACTCGGTGCCGCCGGCGATCGACCACAGGTGCGCCGCCCAGCCCAGGCTGTTGAGGGAGAGGGTCTGGACGCTGGCCGTGCTGGTCAGGGGCTGGCCGTCGAGCACGTCCCCCTCGCGCACGGCGATGGTGCTGTTGTAGGCGATGAACTCGTCCGTGCCGGTGGCGCCGTCGGTGTCGCCCGAGAAGAGGTAGTCGCCGGCGTTGTTGATGCTGACGCTGTCGAAGTTGTCCCAGTTGTCCCCCGCCCCGCTCGGGCTGGCCTCCCTCGCCACCATGGCGCCGTCCACATAGACGATGTCGTCGTTGGTGGTGCTGCCGGTGTCGAGCAGCAGGGCGTGGATGTGGTGGCTGCCGTCGTCGGAAAAGGCGTAGTCGAAGCCGATGCCGCTCGGCCGGTCGATGGGGATGCCGCCCACCAGGTCGTCCGAGCGGAGCACCACGGTGATGGTGCCGGGCATGGCGTTGGACGAGGTGTAGAGCATGCGGCCCAGGGTGGTGGTGCCGCCGGCGTCGTTGAAGCCGGAGACCCAGTAGGCCTGGCCGCTGGGGCGCATCTGGGGCCGGCTGTTGAAGGTGTTGATGGTGCCCGCCGGAAAGCCGGGGGCCTGCATGCCGTCGGCCAGCAGCAGGCCGTTGTGGGTCCACACCGCATCGTCGCCGTCGACCGAGGGGCTGTAGATGAACTGGCCGGCGTCGCCCACGCCCATGGTGCTCTCGCCTCCCGAAAGGGTGAAGCCCACGGCGTCGGCGTCCAGGAAGGCGATGCCGGTGTCGAACCACACGAAGTTGTCGGTACCCGCGCCGCCGTCGTTGGCCGCTCCGGTGAAGCCGGGCTGGCCGAGGCCGTTGGTGAAGGGGGCGTTCAGGCTGGTGATCGGGCCGTTGGCACCGGCCGGGGACTGACCGACCTGGGCGACCAGGGTGGCCCCCACCACGACGGGCCCCTCCGCTCGCGGGGGAATCGGACCCAGGCCGGGTGCCGGGCCTTCTCCGGCGGCCTCGCGATCCGCATCGATGCCGGCCGAAAGGGCCTGCTCCCGAGCGTCGTCGTCCGGCCCCCCCGCGGCGGCGGTGGCGAGAAGGAGGAGAGAGAGCAACGGGACGAAGCTCCGCAGCGAGCGAGCCGCCATAGACACCTCCGTATGTGCGCCCGAGATGGCCCGCCAAATCTACCGGCGGTGGCGGATGTGGTCAAGGCGAGGCTCAGCCGCGGACCACGATGCCATTGCCCGCAGGGTCGCGAACGAAGAAGCTCTCGGGGCGATCCGAGACCGGGACGCCGGCGGCGTCCAGACGGGCGCGGAGGCGGTCTCGCTCCTCCGTCTCGGGGATCACGATCTCGAACCAGACGAGGCCCACGGCATCGGGCTGGGCCGGTGGCACGCCCACCCCGGCCCAGACGTTGACGGCCACGTGGTGGTGGTAGCCGCCCGCGGACAGGAACGACGCCGTGGCCCCGAAGCGCTGCATCAACTCGAAGCCCATGACGTCCCGGTAGAAGCGCTCGGCCTCGGCGATGCCCGAGACGTGGAGGTGCACGTGGCCCATCCTCGTGCCCGGCGCCAGGCCCTCTTCCTCTGCGTCGGCCCCCTCGCCGGCGCGCAGCAGGTCGGTGAGATCGAGGGGAAGCGTGTCCATTTGGAGCCGGCCCTTGACGAAGGGCCACTCCTCCCGCGGCCGGTCACGGTAGATCTCGATGCCATTGCCGTCCGGGTCCGAGAGATAGAGGGCCTCGCTGACCAGGTGATCGGCCGAGGCGAAGGGGGTCCCGGTCTCGATCAGCCGGCCCAGAGCCCGCGCCAGCGCTGCCCGCGTCGGCACCAGCAAGGCGAAGTGGTACAGCCCCGCATGGTGGCGTACCCGGCGTGCCCCCGGCCGCTCGGTGAGGGCGAGCAGCGGTGCCCCGCCAACTCTCAGGTCGGCCCGGCCCGCGGCCTCCTCCTCGACCTGGAGGCCGACCACCCGCTGGTAGAAGGAGACGGCGCGGCCGAGGTCCGAGACGGCGAGATGGACGATGCCGATGCGGAGGCTGGGCGGGAGAAGGGAGAAGTGCGAGTCGGTGGCGGGTGGGGGGGTCGTGGTCATGGGTGGTGTGCTCTCGAGTGTCATCCGAGCTCCCGGCCGGGGAGTTTACTCCCCGGTGATGCGCGGCTGCGGAGTCCTCTCGTTCGACGCGACCCCCGGTCCCAGCTCCTTGACACCCACTTTTTCCGCGGCTAGCGTGCTCGAAGGGTTCTCGCGCCATGATCTCTATTCTGATCCGCGCCCTGGCCTATGCCGCGGTGTTCATCGGCTTCGTGCTCGTCTACTTGCCCGCCCGGACGCTGGCCTGGGCGGGTGTGGTGAGGCCGGAGCGCTTCGGGTTCCTGGAGTTGGCAGGAGCGGTGTTGGCGGCGGCCGGGACGGCGCTCGCCGTGTGGTGCATCCTGAGCTTCGCCGTGCTCGGCCGGGGCACCCCGGCACCCTTCGACCCGCCCCGCCGTCTCGTCGTGCGCGGTCCCTACCGCTACCTGCGCAACCCGATGTACCTCGGCGCGGCCCTGGCCCTCGCCGGCGCCGCCCTGGTCTACCGCTCCGGCGCGCTCCTCGCCTACGCCGGGGGCTTCCTGCTGCTCATGCACCTCTTCGTCCTCGCCTACGAGGAGCCGACCCTGCGCCGCACCTTCGGCGAGGACTACGAGCAGTACTGCCGGCGGGTCCGGCGCTGGTGGCCCGCTCCGCCACGAGGCGTTGAAACGCATCGCTCCCCATGAACGTCCCTGGTGGGACGAAGAGAGGCCCCGGATGTCATCCCGACCGGAGGGCTGGCTCGGAGGGGAGGGGCCTCCGCCGCTGGGCAGCGACCGAGCACTCACCTCGAGAGCTTGACGTCGCTGCACAATCGTGCATACTGCCCAGACATGGACTACGAATGGGACGAGGACAAAGCTCGAACGAACCTCGCCAAGCACGGTGTGGACTTCGCCGAGGCCGCCCTCGTGCTCGAGGACGAGCTGGCGCTGACTGCCGAGGATCTCAGCCCGCACAACGAGAGACGCTTTGTCACCCTTGGCGCTGACGAAGCGGGGCGACTCCTGGTCGTAGTCTGGACGCCGCGAACGGACCGAGCCCGCCTCATCTCGGCCCGGAAGGCGACAGCCAAGGAACGACGACGCTACGAAGGTGGAGAATGAAAAAGGAATACGACTTCTCGAACGCCAAACGGGGGCCGGTGGTGCCCATCCCGAAGGGCAAGAGCCGCATCACCATCCGGCTGGATGACGACATCCTGACCTGGTTCAAAGCCCAGGTCCACGCGGCCGGTGGCGGCAACTACCAGACGCTGATCAACTCGGCGCTGCGCGACCACATCGCGCGGCAACGAGAGCCTCTCGAAGAAACGCTCCGGCGGGTGTTGCGGGAGGAGTTGGCAGTCGGCGCCGCGAGGTGATTCTCCTGGTGCCCACGCTCTGCGTGGGCACCCGCCTCCGGCCGCTCTGCGGCCTCGCCCCCGCTGTCATCCCGACCGGAGCCTGCGCAGCAGGCGGAGTGGAGGGATCTCCCGGGGCGGGGCGGAGACGATAGTGGGCAGAGCTTTCGACTCCACCAAGGACCGTCAGCCGTCCACTTCCTCGCCACGGTCGTCCTCCGCCCTCGCATCGGTCAAGGCGGCCTGATCGTCGTGGGAGAGCAGCAAGCCGAACTTCTCTTCCTCCGGCCGCAACCAGTCCACAGCCAGGGCGTCCTCACTCCAGACTGCCAGGTCCGCCACCCCGGGCTCGCTTAGGACGGTCACGAGAAGGCGGGTGCCGGGCGCCAGGGCCATCGGTTCCCAGGCTAAATCCTCCTTTCGACCTTAGCTTGAATGGCTAGGCATAGACCGATAGGCTCGAAGCACAGACGCCATCCCTTAAGCGCTCTTGCCTTGCTGCCAAGACTCGCCGACAATAGCGCTGTCGAAAGTAAGGAGGACTTCTATCCTGCCAGTTTGCCGAACGCTGATCGCCACTTCTCTCCCTCAGTGCGTCGCCACTGCCTGGGCCGTTCCGCCAGCCAGAGGAGACTCCTTGATTCTTGCCGGCCAGTTCCAACGATGGCAGGGCTCCGCGGGGGACCGCTAGTGGCTCGCCGGATCCACACTGTACTCGGCATTAGCGCCGGGGAGTTAGCCGCGTTTGGAGTCTATAACGGGTTCGTTGATATCGACTCCAAGCTGTACGTCGACCCACACCTCCTTCGCAGAGCACAGACGCCAGAGCTTCAAGGTGCCCACGAAGAGTACTGTAGCCACTTCGAGGGCGTGCTCGCACTATTGAAGGAGTCTCGCAGCGAACAGGACGCACTATTTCGCGGGGCAGTCATGCGACTTCGCTTCCGCGAGCAACCTCTTGTTGCACTCGGTTATGCCCAGGGAGACACTCAAGGCAGTGGCATCGGCGACCGCCTTGCTCGCCGCCTCGCTTCCACTGCTAAGCAGATAGTCGATGCAGGGATTAGGGATCCGACCATCTTTGACCTTGTTGGCCTGATCGAAGAGAACATCGGTGCCGACCGAATAAGCGACATGGCAACCGCCATTCTCATGCCGCGTCTCCTGGCTTTCTCCCAAAGGGTTGCAAGTGCCCTCGGGGTCAAGACAAGACCTCTTGAGTTCCATGGCCACCGGTACAGCGTGCCTATCGACCCAGGAACAAGTCGCCCCGTCCTGCTCCTCCCTCGCGAACTGCTCCGAACCCTTCCGGTCGCGAGGGATTGGTCCGAAGTCGATCTGGTGCTCGAGCACAATATCGCTCTACGCCGCCGGGTAAACGCGATTATTGGCAGTACATGGAAAGCTGCCACACGCCACGGAAAGAAACACAAGCTCCGTGAGCTGCTGCTAGCTCACCCAGAACTCCTACGCGACCTTCTCGAGAAGTACAAGGGACGATCAAGTAGGCCATACGACTTCGATAATGACCCAGAAGGCATCCTAAGCTGGCACGATGCAGCCGCACACTACTGCATGCTTCACCCACTCAAAATCACTTCCTTTGCCACTGCAGACCTCGTCAAGGTCGTGATCTCAATTTGTGAGCGGTTTGGAGAACTGGTCGAGAACAACGGACTAAACGAACTTTTCTACTCCGACAACGGCGCACTGAGACATGAGAGATTTGCGCAGTTGCTATTCTATGGCGTCGCAGATGCTTACTGCAGCGCGAATAATATAGACCTGAGTCGCGAACCCAATGCTGGCCGTGGGTCTGTGGATTTCAAGGTAAGCGTAGGCTACAAAGCCCGTGTTACGGTAGAAATTAAGTATAGCTCCAATCCGAGTCTTGTTCGCGGTTTTCTCTCACAACTGCCAATCTACAACCGAGCAGAGAAGGCCTGCGAAAGTGTATACCTCGTCCTGCAGACAAGACCTTCGACCACTAGCATTCGGGCAGTGGTCGCTGCACGAAACAGCGCGCTGGCCGAGGACCGGAGAGTGCCGGCTCTCTACGTGTTCGACGCACAGAGACGACCACCGGCCAGCAAGGCTCCGGCTGGAGCCCGCAGCGTGCGTCTTGGGCGAACTCGTCCCAGGCACCGCTGAGGGGATGAGGGACTTGACCAGGCGGCAGTACGCCCACCACGACATACTTCTTGTAGTGCTGACGCAGTGTCATGCCTCCCTCACCCCCGCCCAGCCAAGTAAGAAATCACCGCAATCGCCAGAAACACCGGCCAGGCGAGGTGGCGGCCTTTGCTGGCACCTGCCGTGATCGCTGCGGTCACTCCGAAGGTGCCGGCCATGGCCATCGCCACGTTCTGAGAGGTCGCCGCGCCGGCGGCCATCTGCCAGAGGATCACCCCGAAGCCCCACCAGGCCACCGTGGTCAGGTGCCAGGCGAAGCGGAGGGTGCGGGTGGTGAACTGGGTGCTGCCGAAGAGCTGGGGCAGGTTGCTGCGGCGGAACAGGCGGATCAGGATGTAGCGCTCGCCGAGCACCGAGTGGGCGAGGCCCACGGCGAAGGCGAGGAACGCGGCGACGGCGAGGGCGGTGGTCATAGTGTCCTTTCTCAGCCGGCGGCGGCGCGGGCGTCCGCCAGGGCGAGGGCGAGGCCGGCCCGATCGGAGAGCCCCTGCGGCGCGTAGCCGAGGGACTCCGCGGCGCGGTCCCCGTAGAGGCAGGCGATGGTGACGGCGCGGTCGGTCGAGTCCAGGTGCGGGGCCAGCACCTCCCGGGTGTAGGCGAGATCCTCCGCCCCGAGGGCCGGCTCGCTCCAGCCGGCGCGAGCCATCACCCAGCCCTCCTGGGCCAGCATCTCGGCGAGCGTGCGGGGCACTCCGTGGCGCCGAAACCACACCCCGCGCCAGACCGCGGCCAGCGCCTCCCGGGCCGCCCGCTCGGCGTGCGCGGGCTCGCTGCTCCACAGCAGACCCACCATCCAGCCCCGCCGGGACAGCGCGTTGATCTCGAAGCGGTTGCCGTACTCCGTGGTGAAGCGGTTGGTCCAGCCGCCCTGGCCGTCATCCGAGAGCACCAGGCAGGCGCGGAAGCTGCCGCCCGGCTCGTCCGCCAGCTCGCCGGCCAGGGCTGCCACGGCCCGGGCCGCGGCGCCGTCGGCGTCCTGGGCCAGGTACTCGTCCAGCAAGGCCGGCAGGTGGTCCTTGCCCATGGGGTTCATGGCCGGCAGGGGCAGGGCGAGATCCCCGCTCTCGGCGTCGATCATGGTGGCGAGATAGGCCTCGAAGCGCTCGCGGCCACGAGGCAGTCCGTAGAGGCCCCGCTGGATCTCGAGCAGGGGCAGGTAGTCGATCTTCATGGCCCGATTCTCAGGATCCCGGGCAGGGGACCCGCTGGAAAGGAAAGTCGATCACCCGCAGCCTGCCGTCGAGCTCACCCTCGATCTGCACCAGGGCCTCGCCGGCGCCGAGGTTCTTGTAGCGGATGCGCTGGGGAAAGTCGTGCTCCGGGTTGGCGAAGAGGCTCACGCTGTCGCTTTGCTCCACCAGACGGAAGGCCGTCTCCGCCTGGCCCGAGGGGAAGGCCACGTAGAACACCGCCCCCTCCCTCACCTCGATCCGCAGGTGCTCCCAGGCCGTCGTCTTGCCCCCGGCGACCGTGCGGCTCATGCCGAACATGGTGCCGCCGAGGGGCGCCATCCAGGTCTCGTGCGTCACCCGCTCCCCCCGCGCCCGCTCCCAGCACCCCGCCAGCCAGGCCAGGCGAGTGAGATCGGGTGGGGGAGGGTCGGCGAAGGCCGGGGCGATCGACCCCAGCGACGAGAGCATGGCAAGGACGACCAGGATCACGGCACTACGGAAGGGCTCCCACATGGCAGAGAGGATATGACACGGGGCGAGCTCGGGAGCCGCCAGACGGACGGGGCGCTACCATTGAACCGGCGCGACCGACGCGACGGTGGTGGCTCTCGCCGAGCGCCACAGCACCGACCTCGTCGCCACCCTCGACCACCGGCACTTCTCGGTCGTCCGACCCAACCACTGCAAGCGCCTACGACTCCTCCCGGAGACTACGCCCGGCTCGGGCTGAGCCAACCCTCCCTTCGCCCGCCCCCGGCCCCCTGAGTCAGACTGCCGGCCTCCACTCGATGCAACGCCGGCGCAGCCGGCAGTAGGGAGGCCGCCGACCTCCGCGCGAGAACGGGGCGGACGTACTGGCGCGGTGGATCTTGGGCGGGGTAGGGGGGCGACGGCCTTGATTAAGAGCAAGGGCCTATCAGGCCATGCTCTGGACTCTAAGCGTAGCCAGGTCAACGAGTTATCTCTTTAAGGCTTTCCCCGGCCTGAGCCTGGATCTGCACCCCCTCCGCCGGTCGAAGCGGCCTACTACACTCCCATCACCCATGCCCCCGAGCCTGGAAGCGTTTCTCACCCGCTGGGCGGCGAGCCTGCGAGGTTAACGCTGCGTCAACCGAGGAGGACCTGATGACCTTCATAAGAGCGACCCCCGTCGAGGTTTCCAGCGGCAGTCTGAGCAGTTGAGCATAAATGGTTACTCTTCTAAGGCTCTCCCCAACGGAAGGCCGAGACGTGGGCGAGCCCTGCCCCTTGGCTAGCCGCTGTGCTACTATTGCTGCACTGCGTAACTACTGGATCAATGTGGATGGCATGGGAGAAGTTTCCACTCGGGTGGACAGGAGGTATCTTGGGAACGCCTGCAAATTTCCTCCAAGTTTTTCGTGACATTGCTGCCATCGCGGCCGCCTTGGTCGGCGTGTGCGTTGCGCTCCGCGGCCTTCAGACCTGGCGACGACAGCTGCGAGCCAACACGGAGCTGGAAGTAGCGCGCTTGATGGTCCGTGCTGTCCTGAAGCTTCGCGACGCCATCCAGGATCTACGAAACCCTTTCGTCGCCTTCGAGGAGATGGTGGTCGCAGCCCAAACCGCCAGCGAGCAGCAGCCCGATCGGACGGAGGAGTTCCTCAAGAAATGGCACCGCCCCGTATTCACGCAGCGTTCCAAGCCTGTCGCTCTTGCCCATTCTGAATACCGCGCGGCCAAACTGGAAGCGGAGATCCTCTGGGGTCAGCCGTTTCAGCAGGAGTGCGAAGAGTTCGACGTGCTGCTACACGATCTGCACATTGCCCTCGAGGATTTCGTGCGCTACTCGGATAGAGACCACCCCACACTAGAAGAAGAAGCTGAACGAGAAGCCTCTAGGGAAGTAGTTCAGCGTTCGGGCAAGGTGGATTCCTTTGGTGTGAAACTCACCGCCGCCTGCGACAGAATTGAGGCTTATCTTCGTCCAAAGATCCGCCTGGGGCTCAACTGACTTGGCACCCACCCCATCGATCAGCCCTGCGCGAACAGCTCCCGGTGTCACAGCCTTTGGGCGCTGGTCGTGCCCATGGCAGGGGTCGCGCTGGTTCGTTGTCGGCGGCAGGACGTGGTGCCCGGCAGCCGCACGGACACCCCAGATAGTGCCGGCGCCGGCCGCGCCACCGCGGCCGACTTCGCCAGCCACTTCAAGGGCGTCAAAGCCGCCGAAGCCGAGAGGATCCTGGAGAGCCTGGTTGCCGTAGGTGTGGCCCTCGAGACGCGGGAAGGCCAGGGCGGCGGGCGGGTGTGGAGGCCGGTGCGGTGAGGAGGAAGGGCATCGGGCGCGATGCGTTGGACCTAGAATGGTGCAACCTTCGCAGAACCCAGAACCCCGGAGCCACGATGACCCTCACCCTCGAGCTTCCGCCCGAGTTGGAGCACACGCTGACCGCGGGCGCTGAACGGGCCGACGTGCCCGGCGAGTGACAGTCCATGGCTGACTCAACCTCCCCCCACCACCTCCGCCCGCCGACCCACCCGGGCGAGATCCTCCGTGAGGACGTGCTGCCGGCCCTGCGGCTGACGGTCTCCGAAGCGGCCCGGCAGCTGCGCATCACCTGGCAGACGCTCCATCGCATCCTCGCCGGCCAGGCCGGGATCAGCCCGGAGATGGCCGTGCGGCTGGGCCGGTTCTGCGGCAACGGACCGGGGCTGTGGCTGCGCATGCAGCAGGCTTACGACCTGTGGCACGCCGAGGAGCGCCTCCGGGACGAGCTCGAGAAGATCCCGGCCTACGCCGTGGGGTGAGCACCCACCAGAGACCTTGCGGGTGCCGCTGCTACACTGCATCGTCATGACCGCCCAACCCCTCCTCCAGCTCACCGCAGCGGATTACCTCGCTTTCGAGCGGGCCGCCGAGGGGCGCCACGAATGGGTGAATGGTCAGGTCTACGCCATGGGTGGGGCCAGCCCCGAGCACAGTCTGATCGTCACCAACCTGGCGCGGGAGCTGAGCCTGGCCCTGAAGGGTCGGCCTTGCCGGGTCCACACCACGGACCTGCGGGTGAGGGTGGATGAAACAGGCCTCTACACCTACCCGGACGGGGTCGTCGTCTGCGGCGAGCCCCGCTACGATGATGCCCAGCGCGACACCCTGGTCAATCCCCTGGTCCTGATCGAAGTGCTCTCGGCCTCGACCGAGGCGTACGACCGCGGCGCCAAGTTCGAGCACTACCGCCGCCTCGAGTCCCTCGCCGCCTACCTGCTGGTGGCTCAGGATCGGCCTCACCTGGAGCTGTTCCGGCGCCTGGCGGACGGCACCTGGCAGCTCACCGAGGCGAGCGGGCTCGAGAAGTCCCTCGAGATCCCAGAGCTGGGGATCCACCTCGCCCTGGCCGAGGTCTACGAGAAGGTCGCCGGCCTGGGCGCCGCGATCCCTGATTCGTAGGGGCCGGCCCCCGTGTCGGCCCTCTTCGGCTTTCGTCTCTACTCGCCCTCCGGCTCGAAGATCCCCTCGATCGCCTGACCGAAGACCCGGGCGAGGGCGAAGGCGAGGGGGAGGCTGGGATCGTACTTGCCGGTTTCGATAGCGTTGACGGTCTGCCGGGAGACTCCCAGCTTCTCCGCCAGCTCCGCCTGCGACCAGCTGCGCTCGGCGCGCAGCACTCTGAGCCGGTTCTTCATGCGTACCGCCGATAGCCCAGCAGCTGGCCGAGGACCCAGAAGCCCAGCATCACCAGCGCGGAATCGCTGATGTCCAGCTGGGGCGCACCGGCGCGCTCGAACAGGCGCCAGCACATCGAGAAGAGGATGCCGGCGCCGAAGCCGAGGGCCAGCCCTTCGAGCTGGATCCGGCGCTGCAGCTCGTCCAGGCTGCGCAGGAAGCGCCGGTAGGCCGCCACGGTGACGAGGCCGAGGAGGCCGGGCACGGCGGCGGTCACCCAGGCGAGCGCGCCGGCGACGACCTCCCGCTTGAGCAGGAAGGTGGCAGCCAGGAAGCTCAGGGCCCAGACGAGGGTCCAGGCACTGAACTGGAGGGAGCTGCGCCGCGCGGCAGGTGTGGACGAGCCGACACAAGCCTCGCGGAAGGAAGGGCGGGGGGCGGGTGAGGCGGGTTGAGCGACCATCGGGATCTCCTCGATCCGGGGCAAAGGCCCTGGATGACAAGCACGAAAGACATAATGTCAAGCGTGCTTGACACAAAGAGTAGATGGTGCGACTTGGATTGTCAAGGGTGCTTGACAGAGAACCTAAGGCGGGCGACCACGGGGGCCGCCCTTCGGGGCGGCTTCGCTACCCCCTGGGCGGGCGCAAGGTGTTGGCAGAATCGCCTAGATAAGACGAAATGGCGATCTGAATACCAGGAGGCACATATGACCAGACACCGCGTCATCCGCGTCCGACACGAGCTTCCGAGGGACTCCGACCACCACTTGATCGTGGGCCTGGCCACAGGGAACGACCCGGAAGCGGCACCCGAGAGGGAGTGGAACCTGCACCAGGTCTTGAAGGCCATGTGGCAGGGAGAGCTCTTCTACGTCCAGGACAGGATCTCGGGCCAGCAGGCGGAGGTCGAGACGTACCATTGCCCCCTGCCTTACTGCGACATGCGGCATCTTAGGACCGTCCCGGACACCACCATCCGGGACAACCTCGACTCGCTGCCTGAATGCCCGTGAAGGCGGCGACTGGCGGGACTCGGCCTCAACGCTGGTCCTGGCTCTTCCGTAAGTAGAGCCAGGATCTCATGCGCTTCCACTCTCGCCGCGAGAAGCTGCTGTGGACGGCTGCCGCCGTCTATGCCCTGTTGATCTACTCGACCCTGGGACTGGTGCGCACGGTCACCACGTTTCTGCGCGACCGCAACCTCCTGCGCCTCTCGATCGGCCTCGTCTTCGCCCTGGCGGCAGCCGGGGTGGTCGGCTGGATGATGCGCCGGCGGGCGCGCTGGCAAGAGTGGGCGGCGCTCGCCGGCATCGCCGTGGCCTACGCGGCCATCTTCCCCTTTGCCGTGGCCCCCGAGGAGCGCATCCACCTGCTCCAGTACGGCGCCCTCGCGGTGTTGCTCTTCCTGGCCCTGGCCGAACGGCCCCTCTCCCTCCCCCGCCGGGCCACCTTCGCCGTCCTGCTGACCACCCTGGCCGGCCTGGTCGACGAGATCCTCCAGGGCCTCCACCCCGCCCGCTACTGGGACATCCGCGACGTAGCCTTCAACGCCCTCGCCGGGGCGATCGCGGTGGCGGCTCTGGTGGTGATGGAGCGGGCGGGAGAGAAAGGGCAGCTGACATCTTAGCCAGCGCCGGCTTCGAGCGCCCGTTCCAAGCTGATCAGCCTCCGGATGAGGCCGTTGTAGCGGCTGTGAGCCGAGTCCGCATTGGATTGGGCGAGCAGGTCGTAAAGTCGATGCTCGGGCTGCTCGATCGTGAGGGCTGGTACAGCGAGCCCGGCGCGGCGCAGGCGGGGGGTCCCGATGGCCACCAGCAAGGCTGGAAGGGTCTCGCGGCCCGCCGCGAGGTCGGCGAGCCCCTGCTCGACCAGGTCACCACCGGGCAGGGCTTCGAGGTTCACAGCCAGCATTGTAGCCGAGCCCTCAGCGGGGCCTCCGACGCCGCTACCGCGTCCGCGCCGCGAGGATCGCCTTCACCAGATCGGAGCCGAGGTCTTCAGGCGGGGCCGAGGGCGGGGTGGCTGCGACCGCTTTGCCCAGCTTGACGGTCTCCTGGTAGGTCTTCAAGTACGAGACGCAGGACGGACAGACTCCGAGGTGACGCTCGAACTCGTGCTGCTCCTCGCCCGAAAGCTCACCCGCAAGGTACTCCAGGAGAAACGTGATCACTTCCTCGCAGACCAGGTACTCCTGGCCTTGATAGTGCGCCGTCTTGCCGATTCGGGTCTTCATGGTCACGCCTCACGCAGCCGCGGATCGATCTGCTCGCGCAGGGCCTGCCGGGCGCGATGCAGGCGGATCTTGACGGCGTTCTCCGTGATGCCCAGCAGCTCGGCCACGGTGGCGGTATCGAGCTCCTCGATGTCGCGCAGCATCAGCACCGTACGATGGGTCTCGGGCAAGCGCTCGATCGTCGCCCGGACCAGCTCGCGCACCTCGCGGCGCTCGATCATCCGCTCGGCCGACTCCGGCCAGTCCTGGTACTCCTTGACCGAGTGGCCGTCTTCGGCGAAGCGCGGCAACATCTCTTCGATCGACTCCTCCGGCCGCGCCTTGCGGCTGCGCATCCGCATCAGGCAGGAGTTGATCACGATGCGGTGGAGCCAAGTGGACAGCTGGGCCAGGCCCTCGAAGCGGTGGACGGCCCGGAATGCCTGGATGAACGCTTCCTGCAAGGCATCCTTGGCATCCTCCTCGTTGCGCAGGAGCCGCCGCGAGGTCGCGAGCATGCGTCCGCCGTAGTGGACCACCAGGAACTCGAAGGCACGATCGTCGCCGCCTCGCAGCGCGGCCACCAGGACGGCCTCGTCCTCGAAGAGGCCCGGCTGCCGGGCCGCACTGCTTCGATTCATGGGCGGAGCCTAACATACGCCTCCCGTTACGCCCCGGCGGTAGAGGAGCCTGCCGCGGCCGTTCCTTCGATGCCGGCCGCGGGCCGGGGTTTCACCTCGCCGGCCCCTCGGGGGGGGCCGGCCCACACGGCTTCGGCGTATTCTTCTCCCCGCAATGGCTTTGGCCGAGACCATCACCCTCAGAGTGCATTACCCGCTCGACGGGGGCGCGCTGAAGCTGCGCACCGAGGAGGACTGGAGCCGGGACGTGGAGCCCGTGGCGGCCAACGCCGGGGGCACCACCTTCGACTTCGAGATCACGCTCGAGCGCCCCTTCCTCTACTACAAGCCGGTGCTCCAGCGGCACGGAGAGCTGCGCTGGTCCCAGGGGCCGAACCACTTGCTGCTCGCCAATGGCCGCAAGGTTCGCGATCTCTATCCGTACTTCTACGCCGACCTCGACTGCGGGGTCTGCGACCTGCAACCGCATCGCTCCCGCGCCGGGGACCGCCAGCACAACCTGCGCATCTTCACGCCGCCGGGCTACGAGGAGAACACCCTCCAGCGCTACCCGGTGCTCTACATGCAGGATGGCCAGAACCTCTTCTTCCCCAACGAAGCCACCAATGGCCAGCACTGGAAGGTGGAGGAGACCCTGCTCCTCTTGGGGACCATGAACCTGATCAAGAAAGTGATCGTGGTCGGGATCTACCCCCAGGAACGGCTGACCGACTACACCCGGCCGGGCTACGAGAGCTACGGGCGCTACCTCGCGGAGGAGCTCAAGCCCTGGGTGGACGAGCGCCACCGGACCCTGCCCGGCCACGAGCACACCGCCGTCGCCGGCGCCTCGCTGGGCGGCGTGGTCTCTTGCTACCTCGGCTGGCAGTACCCGGAGGTCTTCGGCATGGCGGCTTCGATGTCGGCGACCTTCACCTACCAGGACGACCTGATGGAACGAGTGCGGCTGGAGGAGAAGCGCCCCACCCGCTTCTACCTCGACAGCGGCTGGCCGGAGGACAACTACGAGGTCACCCGGGCGATGAGGAATGCCCTGCTCACGCGCGGCTACGTCGAGGGCCGGGACCTGCTCTACTTCGCCTTTCCCGAGGCCCTCCACAACGAGCAGTCCTGGAGCCTGCGCCTGCACCTGCCCTTCCAGTACTTCTTCGGCCGCTCGCGGGGGCTTTGAACGCCTTCGCCGCGCACGAGTTGACAAGGATCCAAGGCCGCCCCACAGTTTGGTAACTGGTCCCTAAGGGGGGCCAGACCTTGACCCCCCCGGAGTCTGGCCTCGGCCACACACCGGGGTTTTTCGTATAGGAGCCAGGTTGCCGGATCGTGCGGTCCTCTTCGTCGACGGAAACAACTGGTATCACGCCATCCGTGAGGCAGGGGTCGAGGATCGCGGTCGCCTTGACTACGCTGTCATTTCTCGGAAGCTCGCTGGGCCGCGAGAGTGGATCGGCACCCGCTACTACATTGGCCGAGTACCCCAACAGGGAGAAACTCGGCTCTATGCAGAGCAACGCCGATTCCTGGCTCAGCTGGCCGCATCCGATCCGAGAATCTCGGCTCACCTGGGACGGCTCGAGCCCCGGCTGATCGACAATCCAGCCGCCCGGGAGCTGCAACAGTACCTGACCTCACTGCAGGTCAGGCTCGACTCCCAGGTCTTCCACGAACTGCTCCAGATCGCGCAGCGGCACCGTCGCACGCCCGCGATGGTTGAGAAGGCCGTTGACGTGATGCTCGCAGTGGACATGGTCGTGATGGCGGAACGGGATGCCTACGACTCCGCCTACCTGCTGTCCGCCGACGGCGACTTCACGCCGGCGATCGAGGCCGTTCGCTCGCACGGCACGAAGGTTTACGTGGCCTCGACTGCCCATGGTGCCCAGTTGGCTCGAGCTGCGTCTACTTTCATCAGGCTGGGACGCGAACGGTTCACTGACTGCTACCGCTAGCAGCCGACGAGCGGTGGAAACTCTTCTCGAGACTTCTGCATCGAAGACCCACCTCCTCCCGCCGGACGCTCGGAGGTCTCCGGAGGTATCCTCTCGAGAACCGTCATGAGCCATCCCGTCGCCACCGCCTGCGTCGTGGCCCTCGAGGTCTATCTCCTGCTGGGCCTGGTCTTCGCCCTGGCCTTCGTGCGCTGGGGAGCGTCGCGGCTGGACCCGGCCGCCCGGGAGGCGAGCTGGGGGTTCCGGCTGCTGATCCTGCCGGCTTCGGCGGCGCTCTGGCCTTGGCTCGCCCTGCGCTGGTGGCGGGCGAGGCAGGAGGTGAGCCGGTGATCCGCCCCCTGCGCCGCCTGCATCGCTGGGCGTGGCTCGCCCTCGCCGTGGCATTGCCCCTGCTCTGGCTGGCTGCCCTGCTGGTGCGGGAGGCACCGTGAGCCACGCCTACAAGGCGGTGGGCTGGAACCGCCAGAAGCGGATCTATGACCGGATCCTGGTCGGTGGCGTTCTCGGCTACCTGGGCCTTTTCGTGGCCCTGACCCTCGCCGCCAAGCCCCACGCCACGGTCGAGACCGCGCTGATCCGGGCCTTCGGCACGGCCGCCTTGCTGCTGCTCCACCTGGCCCTGGCGATCGGCCCCCTGGCCCGGCTCGACCGCCGCTTCCTGCCCCTGCTCTACAACCGGCGCCACCTCGGGGTGGTCACTTTCCTGCTCGGCCTCGCCCACGGCGGCTTCGCCCTGGTGCAGTTCCACGCCCTGGGCGACCTGCCCCCGCTGGTGAGCGTGCTGGTGAGCAACACCCGCTTCGCCAGCCTGGCCCACTTCCCGTTTCAGCAGCTCGGCCTGGCGGCCCTGGTGATCCTCTTCCTGATGGCCGCCACCAGCCACGACTTCTGGCTGGCCAACCTCTCGGCCCCGGTGTGGAAGGCCCTGCACATGGGCGTGTACTTCGCCTATGGCCTGTTGGTGGCCCACGTTGCCCTGGGCGTGCTCCAGGCCGAGACCAGCCCGCTCTTGGCCGGAGCCCTGGGGCTGGGCCTGGTCACCCTCACCGGAGTGCATCTTGTGGCGGGGTGGCGAGAGCGGCGAGGGGATGGAGAGTGCCCGCGGACGCCCGAGGCGGACGGTTTCGTCGAGGTCTGCCGGCTGGGGGAGATCCCCGAGAACCGGGCGCGCATCGCCACTCTGGGCGGCGAGCGGGTGGCGGTGTTCCGCTGGGACGGCAAGCTCTCGGCGGTGTCGAACGTCTGCCGCCACCAGAACGGCCCGCTGGGCGAGGGCCGGGTGATCGACGGCTGCATCACCTGCCCCTGGCACGGCTACCAGTACCGGCCGGAGACGGGAGCCTCGCCCCCGCCCTTCACCGAGAAGGTGCCCACCTACCGGGTGCGGCTGGTCGCGGATCGCGTGCTGTTGCACCCGCAGGCGCTGCCGCCAGAAACCTTCGTCGAGCCGGCCGTGCTCGGAACGGGGGGGCCGGCACCGGCGACCGAGCCGGGGGACTTCTACGTCGGCTACCAGAAGACGGCACCGGCCGGCACCGCCGGATTCGTCCGCCGCTTGGTGGCGGCTCTGCTGGCCGGCGCCGGAGCCCTGGCGGTGCTGCTGGCCATGGCCCAGCAGCCCTTTGCGGATGCCTCCTTCGAATACGGCACCGTGCGCACCTTCACCGGCGTGCTCGAGGAGCGGCCCTACCCGACGCTCGGCGTCCGGGCGCCCGGAGAGGTCCCCAGGCGCTCCCTGCTGGTGGTACCGGGCAAGTTCGGCGCCGCCGAGTTGGTGGCGGGGCTCGATGGCGTGGCGGTGAGCCTCCAGGGCCGGCGGATCCGGCGTGGCGGTGTGACCATGGTCGAGGTGGTTCCCGGCTCGCTGCAGCGGGGGGCGGCGAGCGCCGGAGAGGCCGGCGCCGAGGTCAGCCTCGGCCGGGCCTCCCTCGACGGGGAGATTGTCGACAGCAAGTGCTGGCTCGGGGTGATGAATCCCGGCGAGGGCAAGCCCCACCGGGACTGCGCCGTGCGCTGCCTCTCGGGCGGCGCACCGCCGGCCCTGATCGTGCGCCGTGGGCAGCACGCCGGGCGGGTCGTGCTGCTCACCCGAGCCGACGGCGGCCCGCTGGGCAGGGAGATCCTCCCCTTCGTCGCGGAGCCGGTGCGGGTGGCCGGAGAGCTGCGCCGGAGGGGCGAGAGCTTGCTGCTGCGGATCGAAGGAGGGATCGAGAGGCGGTAGAGGCGCCGGGGGATGAATCCCCCGGCGGCAATCTACACCCGCGCCAACCGCTCGGCCCGGTACTGCGCCGCCTTCTCGGCCAAGCCGATCTCGACCGCCTGCTCCAACGTCACGCCCCGCTCGGCCGCGTAGGCCCGCACGTCCTGGGTGATCTTCATCGAGCAGAATTTCGGCCCGCACATCGAGCAGAAGTGGGCGACCTTGGCCCCCTCCTGGGGCAAGGTCTCGTCGTGGTAGGCGCGGGCCGTCTCGGGGTCGACCGAGAGGGCGAACTGGTCCTCCCAGCGGAACTCGAAGCGGGCCTTGGACAGCGCGTCGTCCCACTCCCGGGCGCCCGGGTGGCCCTTGGCCAGGTCGGCGGCGTGGGCGGCGATCTTGTAGGCGATCAGGCCCTGCTTGACGTCCTCCTTGTTGGGCAGCCCGAGGTGCTCCTTGGGCGTGACGTAGCAGAGCATGGCGGTGCCGAACCAGCCGATCATGGCCGCGCCGATGGCCGAGGTGATGTGGTCGTAGCCGGGGGCGACGTCGGTGACCAGGGGACCGAGGGTGTAGAAGGGGGCCTCGTGGCAGACCGCCTGCTGGCGTACCACGTTCTCCTGGATCAGGTGCATGGGCACGTGGCCGGGGCCTTCGATCATCACCTGGCAGCCGTGATGCCAGGCGATCTCGGTCAGCTCGCCCAGGGTGTCCAGCTCAGCGAACTGGGCCTCGTCGTTGGCGTCGGCGATCGAGCCGGGGCGCAGCCCGTCGCCCAAGGAGAAGGACACGTCGTACTGCGCCATCAGGTCGCAGATGTCCTCGAAGTGGCTGTAGAGGAAGCTCTCCTGGTGGTGGGCCAGGCACCACTTGGCCATGATCGAGCCGCCGCGGGAGACGATGCCGGTCAAGCGCTTCGCCGTCAGCGGCACGTAGGCCAGGCGCACCCCGGCGTGGATGGTGAAGTAGTCCACGCCCTGGCGGGCCTGCTCCTCGAGGGTCTCCAGGAACACCGCGAGGTCGAGGTCCTCCGCCACGCCGTCCACCTTCTCGAGGGCCTGGTAGATCGGCACCGTGCCGATGGGCACCGTCGAGCGGCGCAGGATCGCCTCCCGCGTCTCGTGGATGCGCCGGCCGGTCGAAAGGTCCATCACCGTGTCGGCCCCCCAGCGCACCGCCCACTCGAGCTTCTCGACCTCCTCGTCGATCGATGAGGTGGTGGCCGAGTTGCCGATGTTGGCGTTGATCTTCACCCGGAAGGCTTTGCCGATCGCCATCGGCTCGAGCTCCAGATGGTTGACGTTGGCGGGGATGATCGCCCGCCCTCGCGCCACCTCGGAGCGCACCAGCTCCGGGGAACAGCGCTCGCGTTGGGCGACGTGCTCCATCTCCTCGGTGACGAGGCCGTGCCGAGCGTAGTGGAGCTGGGTGGGGACGCGGTCAGCGGATCGCCTGGCGATCCACGGTTGGCGCAGCAGCGGCAGGCTCACGGGCAGTTCCTCCTGGTGGTGGCGGAGGAAGGTACCCAGGGAACCCGGAGGGGGCGAGGAGACCTCGCCCCAACGATTCCCGTTCGCCGTCCCTCCGCCGGTATGACCCGGTTCAGGTTCCAAGGGTTTCCTCTCAGCCCGGACCGTAGGGGCGACGTTTCGTCGCCCTCTGCGCCGGGCACCCCTCGCGAATCGGTGCAAAGAGCAGTCTAGTACGTCATCACCGGATCGAGGGTCTTGGCCTCTTCGATCCAGGCGGCAACGGCCTTCTCGGACGGGGTGGTGCGGGTGAGCTTCTTCGCTTTCTGCACTTCGGCGAGTTTCTTGGCGAGGTTGTCGGGCTTGCGGTTGCGCAGCTCCTTGACCGTGTCCACGCCGGCCGCCTCGAGCAGCTCGGAGAACTCCGGCCCGATGCCCTTGATGCGCATCAGGTCGGCGAGGTTGGCCCACTTCAAGATCAGAGTGTCGGAGATGCCGGTTGCCTCGGCGACCTTCTTACGGCCGGCCCGGTCCGCGCAAGACTTCAGAAAGCCGGCCGTGTTGGTGATCCCCGCCGTCGCCAGCTTCGCCGCGTAAGCAGGCCCGATGCCCTCGATTTCCTCGATCGGATAGCTCATGGTGCTCCTTCTCCTCTCAGGCGCCTAGCGCCCCTTCAAGAGCCCGCCGAGCAGGCCCGCACCGAGGCGTGCCGCGTCGTCGAGCATGCTGCCGTCGCGATTGGTGTCGAGAACCTGTCCAAGCATACCGAAGAGGTCCGGCGAGCGCTCCGCCGCGGCATCGCGTTCCCGGCCGAGCAGACCGGCGAGGCCGCCAACGTCCAGACCGCCGGAGCGCTGGTTGCGCCCGAGCAGGCCCATGAGGATCGGGGCCAGGATGGCGAGCAGCCGGCCGGCTCCTTCGAGCGAGATGCCGGAGCTGCGGGCGACCTGCTCCTCGGCGGCGCCGCGGCGACCGCCCAGGATGTGACCGAGGATGGCATCGCCCATCCCGCCTCCGCCACCGCTCGCCCCGCCCAGGAATCCCATCAGGTCGTCGAGGATGCCGCCGTCGTGGTCGCGCCCGAGGGCGTTGTAGAGGGATGCAGCGCCGTCCTCGGTGGCGGTGTTGTTGGCCAGGGCGCCGAGCAGCAGGGGCAGGGCCGACTGCACCGCCGAAGCCGCGCCCTGCCGGTCGACGCCGATCGCGGCGCCAATCTGGTCGAGCCCAGACCCGCCGAGCTGGCCCATGAGGTCATCGAGCAGTTGGGACATGGTGGGGAACCTCCTGTGGCCGGGATCCTAAACCAGTTCCTCCACTCGACCCCGCGTCGTAACGCAAATCGTCATGTTTACCTTCATAGAGTGGTCGATGCGGCGCTCCGACAAAGACCCATGGCCAAAGTCCTCATCGTCGATGACGACCCCGACATCGTCGGCATCGTGCGGCTGCTCTTCGAGACCGCCGGCCACCAGGTGGCGACCACCCTCGATCCCCGGCGAGCCCTCGATCTCGCCGAGGACTTCCCCGCCGACGCCATGGTGCTCGACGTCATGATGCCGGGCATGTCGGGCTGGGAGGTGCTCGAGGAGGTGCGCGGTTCCAACCGCCTCCAAGGTCTTCCGGTGCTGATGCTGTCGGCGATCGGTGATGCCGAGAACCGCACCCGGGGCCTGCGCGCCGGCGCCGACGACTTCCTGCCCAAGCCCTTCTCTCACGACGAGCTGCTCGCCCGGGTGGAGAGACTGATCCGCCGCCACACCCTGACCGCCGGCGGCTTGAGTGGCGGCATCGGCCGGGAGACCCTGCCCGACGTCTTGCAGACCTTGGAGCTCGGCAAGCGGACCGGCCGGTTGGAGCTCCAGCAGGCCGGGGGCGCGGGCGTGGTGCTGCTCGAGGAGGGCCGGGTGGTGACGGCGCGGATGGCCGGTCTCGAGGGCTGGGAGGCGGCTTTCGAGGTGGTCTCGCTCACCGAGGGTACTTTCCACTTCATCGACCTGCCCTGGGTGGGCCCTGACGGTCAGAGCGAACCGATCTCCGTCCACGCGGTGCTGATGGAGTCGGCCTGGGTCGAGGACGAGCTCGCGCGGCGAGCCGATTCCATTCCCGCCGCCGACCAGCCGCTGCTCCCCGCTTCGCCGACGGTCCCGGCACCGCCGGTTCCCGAACAGCTTCGGGGGCTGCCGATCGCTGCCGTGCTGCGCCGGTGCCACCAGCAACCCGGGACCACCCTCGCAGCGCTCCAGGGAGACGGCCTCGCCGCCCGGCGCCGGCTGGAGCTGGCGGCGGCCTGGCTGGCCCAAGCCGGCCTGCTGACCACCCGCTCGGCAGGGCCGAGCGGGCCGGAAGTCCGCGCAGGATCTGCGGCCGAGCCGGCCTCGAAGGCCGAGCGGGAGGAGGACCTCGACGCCGCGTTGCGAGAGGTGTTCCAGGAAGCGCTCTACCGCGGCTACCCTTTGGACCCCCTCGAGGTGCTGGTCTACGTCAGCGAGACGGGCTGGCGCTCCTTCCGGCCGCTGGTGCAGGGGATGGGGAGCACGCGCTGGGCGGCGCCGGCAACGGCCTCGGACCTGGCCGCTCGCCCGCGCGGCCGGGCCGCCATCGAGCTGGTCCACGCCGGCGGGCGCCTGCGGCTGCGCTTCGAGAGTCTCCCGGGCGCGGCTCCGGCGGTGGCCATTGAGCGCTGCCTGGCGGTGTTGGTCTGGCTCGACCGGGACCCCCTCGACGACGAGGTCGACCGGCTGCTCGGCAACCTGGCCGCCACCGCCGGTGACGGCACCAGCCTGCTGGTGCTGGGCGCCTCGGCGAGCGACTCGGCGAGCCCAGAGCTGACGCCCTTCGGGCGCTGGCAGCAGATCGACGACCTGCCGGCGACCTGGAGCGAGCTCTTCGCGCACCTCACCACCGCGACTCCTTGAGCGAGTGCGCGAACCGTAACGCGCACCGTAACAGCGGATTGCTACGGTTCCTCCGCTCGAGACGCAAAGCGAACAACCGAGTCTCCATGAATTGCCGCAGTTGAATGGACGGAGGGGGAAGCATGACCGCAGAGACCTCAGCCCGGAGCCCGGGCGCCCTGCTGAACGAGGCCCTCGCTGCCTCACGGCGGGGAGACCGCGCCGGGGCCCGGGATCTCCTGTGGCGGGAGCTGCGTGAGGAGCCGTCGCGGGTGGCGGCCTGGGTGCTCCTGGCCCTCATGGTCGACAAGCGAGAGGACGTACAGACCTGCCTCTTCCAGGCCCTGCGGCACGACCCCGGCCACTCGCTCGCACGGGCCTGGCTGACGCGGGTCGAGGCCTGGCCCGACGCCGCGACCGCCCCGCCACCACCGGTTGACGCGGCTCCGTCCTGGACTGCCCCGGCGGCCGAGGACCGGCCGCGGGTGCTGGTGGTCGACGACAGCGCCACGGTGCGCCGGCTGGTGGCCATCGCCCTCGAGCGCCTCGGCTGCGACGTGACCGCCGCCGAGACCGGCCTCGAAGCCCTGGGCAAGGCCGCCCACGGGGACTTCGACCTGGTGCTGCTCGACATCGGGCTGCCCAACCTCGACGGCTACCAGGTGTGCCGGATCCTGCACTCTCACCCGCGCAGCCGTACCGTGCCGGTGGTGATGCTCTCCGGCCGGGACGGCATGGTCGACAAGGTGCGAGGGCGCCTCGCAGGTGCCGTCGACTACCTGATCAAGCCGGTCGACTTCGACACCCTGCGCCGCACCGTCGCGCGCTTCGTGCCCGAGCGCCGGAGCATCGGCGCGTGAGCATCGAGGGCAGCCTGGAGGACGCCAGCGTCGCCGGTCTGCTGCAGATGCTCTGCGGCGAGCGACGCACCGCCCGGCTGATGGTGTGGGCGGACAGTGGCACGGGTACCCTGGTGCTCGAAGGGGGGCGGGTGCGCCACGCCGAGCTGGGTGCCCAGGTGGGCGATCAGGCGGTGATCGAGGTGCTGGCCTGGAGCGAGGGGGTGTTCCGGGTGGATCCGGCTCCCCCGGCATCGCCGAGGACCGTGGCGAGCTCCCTCACCGAGCTGCTGGGCAAGGCCCGCCGTGGCGGCTCGCGGACGGCCGTCCCCGAGCCCGTGCCGGTACCGGTGCCCGAGAGCGACCTGATCCTGCTGCTGTCGAACCTGGACCGCAAGATCGTGGCACTGGCCGCCGAACGCCAACGCGGCCCCGAGGGCGACCCGCTCGCCCCTCTCGGGCTGCTCGAGGAGCTGATGAACGAGGTGCTGCGCTTCTTGACACAGCACCGCCCGGAACTCGTCGAGCCGGCGCGCCTGATGCGCCTGCGCGAGCCGGTGATCACCCGTCATCCGGGCGCGGCCCTGATCGACCTCTCGGCGGGCGTCGCTTCCCTGGCCATGAGCCGGGTGGTGCTGCGCCAGGTGGCGGGGCAGCCCCAGAGGATCGAGGCACACCTGCTCGAGGTGGGCCGGGGCGCCGGCGAGCTGGTCGGGCTGTGGCTCGACGAGGTCGCCGCTGGCTACGACCCCGAGGCCCGGCGGCGAGAGTGGCAGAGCGCCTTCGGCGCCGTGCGAGAAGACCTGAAGAGCGCCCTCGAAGGCGCAACGAGCTAGAGAGGAGAAGCGAGCACCATGGCGGGAGAGACGGTACTGGTGGTCGAGGACAGCCCGACGGAGATGAGCCTGATCCTGAACACTCTCGGCGGCTCCGGGTTCCGGCTGGTCACCGCCACCAACGGCGAGGAGGCCATCTCCAAGGTCGGCAGCGAGCGGCCGAGCCTGGTCCTGCTCGACGTCGTGCTGCCCGGCAAGAACGGCTTCCAGGTTTGCCGCGAGCTCAAGATGTCGCCCGAGAACAGGCACCTGAAAGTCATCCTCCTGACCAGCAAGAACCAAGAGTCGGACCGCTTCTGGGGTTTGAAGCAAGGTGCCGACGACTACGTCGTCAAGCCCTTCGAGGGCGGCGCTCTGCTGGCGACGATGAAGCGCCAGCTGGGACTCTGAACCATGGCGATCGAGCCCGACGGCCTCACGGCCCCTGCCGACGGCCAGCCCACCCCGGCCCTGGCGGAGAACCTCGAGCGCTACGTCACCTTCAGCGTCGGAGGGCGGCGGATGGCCCTGGCCCTCGCCGAGGTCACGCAGGTGACCGAGCCACCCGACCTCGCCCGCGTGCCCCGGGCTCCCGGCTGGCTGGCCGGCCTCACCAATCTGCGCGGTGAGGTGCTGGCGGTGGTGGACCTGCCCGCCCTACTGGGGCTCGCGCCCCTCTCCCGGAGCACCGCTTCGCGCCTGCTCCTGACCACCGACGGCAGTCGCACGGCGGGTTGCCTGATCGAGCGCCTGCACGGTCTGCGCGCGGTGGCGGCGAGCCGCCTCGAGAGCTCGGACACCCCGCTCTGCCAGGCCCGTTTCGACCATGGCGGTGTGCGCCATGACCTGCTCGGCGCCGCCCTAGTTTTCGATGCCGTACAACGTCAGCTCGCGATGAGACGAAGAGAGGATTGAAGATGCTCGCTCGACTGAATCGCATCCCCGTCAAGCTCGCCCTCTCGCTGGCGGTGGTGCTCGTGCCCGTCGCGCTGCTGGCGCTCCAGTTCATCGACGCCGCCAACGGTGCCGTGCGCTTCGCCCAGAAAGAGCGGCAAGGCGTCGAGTACCTGCGGCCGGTGTGGGAGATCTACCGGCAACTGCTCGACTTCCAGGATCGCCGGAGCGCCAACCTCGCCACCGCCGAGCCCGAGGCCAGGATCGAAGAGGCGTTGCGCGCCACGCGGGAGATCGAAGCCCGGCTGGGCAAGACGCTGGCCACCGCCGGGCCCCTGCGGACCCTGGAGGAGGCCTGGAAGGGCGCCAAGGCAGCGCCAGCCGCCGGCAGCCGCTTCGACGAAGAGCCGACCGAGAACGCCGTGAGCGCGGCTTACGAGCTGCTTCGCACCGTCGGTGACCAGTCGAACCTGATCCTCGACCCCGACCTCGACACCTACTACCTGATGGACGGCGTGATCGTGCGCCTGCCCGAGGCCGCCCGCGCGGTCTCGGACCTGCGCCGCTCGGGGACCGTGCTGCTGGCCCTCGGTCCGAGCGGCTCGGAAACGCGGCAGGCCGACCTCCTGGTGGCCATCGCCGACATCTCGCGAGCCTCCGAGGCCGTGCAGCGGGGCATGGCCGTGGCCTTCCAGTACAACCCGAAGCTCTCCGACGGCCTGGCCAGCAAGGTCTCCGCGGGGCTGCGCGACGTCCGCGGCTTCGCCGCGGCGAGCCGCGCGCAGATCGTCGACACCGCGACGCCGACCCTGCGCATGGAGGATCACCTGCGCGCCGGCACCGACGCCCTGGCCAACCTGGTGGGGCTCTACGGCACCATGGTGCAGAGCCTCGACCAACTGCTCGAGCAGCGCATCGCCACCACCCTCGCCCGTCGCAACCGCCAGCTGCTGCTCTCCGGCCTGTTCACCCTGCTCGGCATCGCGGGCTCGATCCTGATCTCCCGCGGCATCGGCCGGCAGGTGGCCGAGCTGACCCGGGTGTTCTCCTCCTTCGGTCGCGGCCAGCTCGACGCCCGCGCCAACCCGCTCACCCGTGATGAGCTGGGCGGCGCCGCCCGCTCGTTGAACCTCATGCTCGACAACACCCGCCAGCTGATGCAAAGCCAGCAGGAACGCGACGCCATCCAGGCGGCGATCATCAAGCTGCTCGACGAGGTGAGCAACGTGGCGCAGGGCGACCTCTCGGCCAAGGCCGAGGTCACCCCGGACATGACCGGCGCCATCGCCGACGCCTTCAACTTCATGATCGCCGAGCTGCAAGGCATCATCCGCCAGGTGCAGGGCGCCTCTCACCAGGTCAACGAGACCGCCGCCCAGGTGCAGGAGACCACCGAGACCCTGGCCCGCGGCAGCCAGCAGCAAGCCCTGCGCATCGCCCAGACCAGCGCCAGCATCGAAGCCATGGCGGGCTCCATCCAGCAAGTGGCCCAGAGCGCCCAGGCCGCCACCCTCGTGGCGCAGGAGGCCCTCGAGACCGCGCAGACCGGCGCCCTCGCCGTGGGCCGCTCGATGGAGGGCATGCTGGGGATCCGCAACCGCGTCCAGGACACCGCCAAGCGGATCAAGCGGCTGGGCGAGAGCTCTCAGGAGATCGGCGAGATCGTGCAGCTGATCTCGGAGATCGCCGACCGCACCTCGATGCTGGCGCTCAACGCCTCGATCCAGGCCGCCGCGGCCGGCGAGGCGGGACGCGGCTTCGCGGTGGTGGCCGAGGAGGTCGAGCGGCTCGCGGAGCGCTCGGCCGACGCCTCGAAGACCATCGCCTCCCTGCTCAAGACGATCCAGAGCGAGACCAGCGAGGCCGCCAGCTCGATGGAAGCCACCACCCAGGAGGTGGTGCAGGGCTCGCGGGTGACCCAGGAGGCCGGCATGGCCCTGTCCCAGATCGAGACGGTGTCCAAGCACCTGGCCGAGCTGATCCGCTCGATCTCGGCGGCCACGGTGGAGCAGGCCCGCGGCTCGGAGGGCGCGGTGTCGGCGATGAACCAGATCTCCGTGGTCACCTCACAGGCGGCGCAGGGGGCCCAGCGGGCCGCCACTTCGATGCGCACCCTGACGCAGCTGGCCGGTGAGCTGAGCGCTTCGATGGAGCGCTTCCGCCTGCCCGGACAGGTTGCCTGAATCGAGGCCGAGGGTAAGCATGGAGTCATCGTTCGATCGCGAAATCCTGGCCGGCTTCGCCGCCGAGGTGCACGGCTATCTACCGCGCATCGAGGGCTGCCTCGTCCTGGGCGAGAACGCCCCGGGGTTGGCCGCCGCCTTGGCGGAAGGGCACCGCTCTCTGCACAGCGTCAAGGGGGCGGCGGCGATGCTCGGCCTGGCCGAGCTGTCGGCGGTCGCGGCCCAGGCCGAGGCCCTCTTCGAGCAGGCCGCGGCCACCGGCCACGCCCTGACCGACGAGCAGCGGGGCAAGGTCACGGGATGGCTGGCCGAGATCGTTCGCAACTTGCCCGAGGTGCCGGGTGGCGGCAGCGAGCCGAGTGCCCCGCCGGCCACCTCCCCGCCCACCAGCACCGGTCTGGCGCTGGTTGGCGATCTCGAGGAGATCTTCCGCGAGGAGGCTCGGGACCACCTCGACCTGGCCCGGACCAGCTTGCGCTCCGCTGCGCTGCCCCTGGGTCCTTCGCCGAGCGTGGTCGCCGCCCTGCGGCGCAGCTTCCACACCCTCAAGGGAGCGGCCTCGATGATGGGGCTGGCTCCCCTGGCCGGGCTCGCTCACCAGAGCGAGGACCTGCTGGACGGCCTCGCCGACCAGGGCACCGAGGCTGGCAAGGAGACCCTCTCCCTGCTCGCCGACTCGCTCGACCAGATCGAGGACCTGCTCCGCCAGCCGCAGGCCGAGGCCAGCTCCGAGGAGCGCCTGCGGGTGCCGGTCGCCGGCCTGGACCAGCTGGTGCGGCTGGTTGGCGATCTGGTGGTGGAGCGCTCGGCGCTCGAGCGGCGCCAGCAGGCCCTCGCCCGCCAGGCGGCGGAGCTACGGCTGACCACCGACCGGGTGCGGGGCATCGCCGAGCGCCTCGAGACCGACTACGAGGTGCGCGCCCTCCAAACCGGCGGCCCCCGCTGGACCCTGCCGGGGCTCGGTGCTCCCGGGGGCGCCGACAGCCTCTTCGACGAGCTCGAACTGGACCGCTACACGCAATTCCACCAGCTCACCCGTGCCCTCGCCGAGACCTCTCACGACCTGTCGACCGTGGGCGGCGAGATCGCCGCCTCGAGCGCCGAGATCGAAGGATCCGTGCACCGCTTCTCCCGCCTCTCGGGCGATCTTCAGGACGGCCTCTTCGCCCTGCGCATGGTACCGCTCGCCACTCTCGCCGGCCGCCTCGACCGCACCGCTCGCGCCACCGCCCGCGAGCGCGGCAAGTCAGTCCAGCTGATCCTCGAAGGCGAGGTCGTGGGGCTCGACAAGCAGGTCCTCGACCGCATCGCCGACCCCCTGGTGCACCTAGTGAGGAACGCCGTCGATCACGGTATCGAGCCGGCCGACGTCCGGGTCGGCCGAGGCAAGAGCGAGACCGGTCAGATCACCGTGCGCGCCCGTCAGCGCGGGCCCCAGGTCGAGATCGAGGTCGCGGACGACGGCGGCGGCTTCCAGCTCGAGGCGATCCGCGCCACCGCCGCGGCCCGCGGTCTGGCTGCCGCCGAGGCCCTCGAGCGGATGTCGGAGCGCGAGCTGGTCAGCCTGATCTTCGCCCCCGGCTTCTCGACCGCCCGGTCGGTGGATGAGGTCTCGGGGCGCGGGGTCGGGCTCGACGTGGTCCGCTCGACTGTCCAGGCCCTGCGTGGCAGCGTCTCGACCGACTTCCAGTTCGGGCTCGGCAGCCGCTTCGTGCTGCGCCTGCCCACCCAGCTCGCCATCGCCCGGGTGCTGCTGGTCGCGGTGGGAGTCGAGCCCCTGGCGATCCCGGTCACCAGCGTCGAGCGGGTGTTTCGCCTCGACCCGGACCAGCTCGGCGAGCTCGAGGGGCAGCCGGCGCTGCGGCTCGATGACGGCTGGGTGAGAGTGCTCGAGCTGGCGGCTCTGGCCGGCTACAGCACCGGCGGGAGCGACGGCCCGGCCCGGCCGCCGGCCCTGCTGCTCACCACCTCGATTGGCCCGCTGGTGGTGACCGTCGACGGCCTGGGTGATGCCCAGGAAGTGCTGGTCAAGGGTTTCGGCAGCCTGGTGGCCACCCTCGACGGCTTCCTCGGCACAACCATCCTCGGCGACGGCTCACTGGTGCTGATCGCCGACGTCGACCGGCTGGCTGAAGCCTGGGAGCCCGGCGGGGGGACGCAGCCGGCGAGGTCCCGGCGGGAGCGGCCCCTCTCCGTATTGGTGGTGGACGACTCGCTCTCGGTACGCAAGGTGCTCGCCAACCTGCTCACCGGCCAGGGCTGGCAAGCCTGGGCGGCCAGGGACGGCATCGAGGCCCTGGAGGTGCTCGGCTCCCTCGCGAGCCCGCCGGACGCCGTGCTGCTCGACGTCGAGATGCCCCGTCTCGACGGCTACGGGCTGCTGAGCACCCTGCGCGCGCAGCAGCCCTACCGCACCCTGCCGGTGGTGATGCTGACCTCCCGGGCCGCCACCAAGCACCGCGAACGCGCCTTCGAGCTGGGCGCCTCGGACTACCTGATCAAGCCCTATCACCCGGAGGTCCTGCTCGACACCCTCGAGCGGCTGGTGGACCGCTCGCGCCGGGCTCGCCCGATCCCCGCCTCGTAAAAGGAGCTCGTGTTGGCCAGAGAGCCTCTCGTCCTCAGGATCCTGCTCTGCACTGTCGTCCCCCTCGCGGCATGCTCCGAACCGGCTGATCGCGGTGCTCCAGCCGAGACGGTGCGAGCCCTGAACCTCTACAACTGGAGCGAGTACATCCCCCAGGAGCTGCTCGATGAGTTCGCCGGGCGGTGCCGATGCCCCGTCACCCTCGCGACCTACGAGTCGAACGAGGAGATGATCGCGGCCCTCGAAGCTGGGGGCGTGGCGAAGTACGACGTGGTGGTGCCGTCGGACGACGCGGTCCCGGGCATGATCGACCGCGGGCTGCTGGCCCCCCTGCGCAAGGACAACCTGCCCAACCTGGTCAACGTCGAACCCCGCTTCCTCGACCCGGCCTACGACCCGGGCAACCTCTTCACCGTGCCTTACCTCTACGGCACGACCGGCCTCTACGTGCGGGGCTCCGTGCCCGAGGAGCTGCGCACCTGGGGCCTGGTCTTCGACCCGGCTCTCGGTGGCAGATCCTTCACCCTGATCGACTCGAAGCGGGAGCTGATCGCCTTGGCCCTGCTCTACCTGGGTCTGTCGCCTAACAGCACGGTACCCACCGAGCTGGCGAGAGCGGGGGCCTTGATCGAAGAGGCCCGGCCCCGGTCGGTGGGCTTCTACGGCGGGGTCGAAGCCAAGACGCTGGTGGTCGAGGGCAGGGTCGAGGTGGCGATGACCTACAACGGCGACGCTCTCCGGGGCACCGAGGAGCTCCCGGACTCGACCTACTTCGTCCCCCGAGAGGGGGCCACCCTGTGGATGGACAACCTCGCCGTTCCCGCCCGCGCCCCCCACCGGCAGGTGGCCGAAGAGTTCATCAACTTCCTGCTCGAGCCCGGGGCCGGGGCCCGGCTCGCCAACTACAACCACACGGCGAGCCCCAACCGCGCGACCCTGCCTGCCATCGAGCCGGCCGATCGCGCCAACCGGGTGATCTACCCGAGCCAAGCCGAGCTGGCCCGCCTCCACCTGCTCGCCAACCTCGGCAGCGACCTCGCGCTCTACGACCAGCTCTGGAAGCGGCTACGCCCGTAGGGGCGCGGTCTCCGCGCCCTCCTACACCTCCGGCGCCGTGGCCGCGCGCAGGGCCGCCAGGGCGCGGTCGAGCTCGGCTTCGACCGCGCCGAGCCGCGCGGGCTCTACCGTGCCGGGCGCATCCGGGCCGTTGGCCGCTCGCTCCAGCTCCCCCAGTCGCTCGGCCAGGACGTTCGCTCCCAGCATCCCGGCGCTGCCGCGCAGGCTGTGGGCGGCGCGGCCGAGGGTGTCGAAGTCGCCCTCGCGGACGGCCCGGTGCATCCTCTCGAGCTGAGCCGGCGCCTTGTCGAAGAACAGCTCCACCACCTGGCGGCGAGCCTCGCCCCGGCCGCCGTCGAGCTCCCCCAGGCGGTCGAAGACCGCCTTGTCGAGCACGGCCCCCTGGTGCCCGGGCTCGACCGGTGGGCGGGAGCCGTCCGGCTCCGGCGCGCTCTGGCGCTCGAGCAGCTCGGCCAGGGCCGAGAGCCGCAGCGGCTTGGCCAGGAAACCGTCCATGCCGGCCGCCAGGCACGCGGCCCGGGCCTCGGAGGAGGAGTGAGCGGTCAGGGCCACTACCCTGGCCGGGCGATGGGGCGAGCCGGCGAGCCGGCGAACCATCTCGAAGCCGTCCATCCCCGGCATTTGCACGTCGAGCAGCAGCAGGTCGTAGCGCTGCCGTTCGAGGGCCGCGAGGGCCTCGAAGGCGTCACAGGCCAGGTCCGCCTCGAAGCCCAGCCGGGCGAGCATCAGGCCGCCGACCCGGCGGTTCACCTCGTCGTCGTCGGCGAGCAGGATGCGCAGTCGGGGATGGCGCGCCACCGCACCGCTCGGCGCCGTCGGGCGCGCTTCGACCGCGGGCGCCCTGCCCAGGGCGGCGTCGACGGCCGCCACGAGCTCGCGCAACTTCACCGGCGCCAGCACCGACGCCGGCAGCTCGGCCGGCAGGCTCGCCGGCTCCTGCCCGGCGACCGGCAGCCGCCGCAGGCCGACCACCCGGGTCAGCCCGGCCAGCTCGCTCAAGGCCCCCTGCGGATCGAACCAGCCCCGCAAACCGTCGATGCCGACCAGGGCGAGATCCTTGCGCGGCGGCTGCCGCGCGAGCGCGAGGGCCTCGGCCAGGCTGTTGACCCGGTGGACCTGCCATCCCCAGCGGGCCAGGGCGTCGGCGAGCACCCAGCGGGTGAACGGGCCGCGCTCGAGCAGCAGGGCGTGGCCCTGCGCCGTTGCGGGTGCCGGGCTCGCCGGCGGCGCCTCGACCACCCCCACCTCCAGGTTGAAGGTGAAGGCCGAGCCGTGATCCAGCTCGCTCTCGACCCAGATGCGCCCGCCCATCATCTCGACCAGGTGGTGGCAGATGGCGAGGCCCAGCCCGGAGCCGCCGAAGCGCCGCGAGTGCGAGGCGTCGACCTGGCTGAAGGCGTCGAAGATGCGCTGCTGCTCCGCCGGAGCGATGCCGATGCCGGTGTCGCGCACCGAGAAGCGCAGGCCGAGGGGGCGGGCGGCGAGGTCTCCCTCCGGGCGTACCTCGACGAAAACGCCGCCCTCGTGCGTGAACTTCACGGCGTTGCCGATCAGGTTGACCAGGATCTGGCGCAGGCGGAACGAGTCGCCCACCACCCGCTCGGGCAGCCCCCAGTCCAGCCACAGGGCGAGGTCGAGCCCCTTTTCGGCCGCCCGCGGAGCGAGGATGGCGAGCGCCTCGTCGCAGCACTCGCGCAGGTCGATCTCGTGGTGCTCGAGGCGGACCTTCGCGGCTTCGAGCCGCGAGAAGTCGAGCACGTCGTCGATCAGCGCCTGGAGCACACCGCCGCTCTTGCGCACGATCTCGGCGTACTCCCGTTGCCGGGCGTCGAGCCCGGTCTCGAGCAGCAGCTGAGTCATCCCCAGCACGCCGTTCAAAGGGCTCCGGATCTCGTGGCTCATGGTGGCCAGGAAGCGGCTCTTGGCCTGGTTCGCCTCGGCCAGCTCCTGGGTGCGTTCCTCCACCCGCCGCTCCAGGTCCTCCTTCAAAGCCGCCAGCTCGAGGGTGGTGCGATGGAACTGGCGGGCGAGGGTGGCGGCGATTGAGAGCATCACCACGAACATGCCGAACATCGCCAGCCGGGGACCGTGGACGAAGCCGCGGTCGAGCAGAATGTCCCAGGTGATGGTGGCGGCCACGAAGATGGCCCCGGCGACGATGAGCCAGGACTCCGGGTAGCGCCGCGGCCCCGGGCGGGCGAAGAGCCAGCAGCCGACCAGGGCCAGGAGCACCGCCAGGGCCTGCCAGAAGGGTAAGAGGCGCAGGTTGAGCCAGAGCCCGGGCTCGAGCATTACCGCAAGGCCGAGGGCCACCGCGGTGAACTGGAAGATCCGCAGCCCGCGACCGATCGCCAGGCCGAGCAGGGGCCAGATCAGCTGGATGGTGCTCGCCAGCTGGAAGTAGATCAGGCCGTGCTCGAGCTCCTTGAAGAGCAAGAAGTGGTCTCCCAGCTCGTACTTCCACTGACTGCGCAGCACCATGTAAACGGCGAACAGGACGGCGGTGGTCGAGAACCACAGGTAGGCCGGGCTGCCCTTTCGCTGGAAGACCTCGAGATGGAACAGGCCGAGGGCCAGGAGCAGCGCCCCGAAGATCAGGATCGGCAGCTCGGAGAGGACCTCCCGGCGCGCCAGCGTGGCGTGCTCACCGAAGAAGAACGGTCCCGCGTTCGGGCCGCCGACGCTGCCCCGGGTCACCGGGGACTTCCAGACCCGCAGGGCCAGGGTCAGAGTGCCGTCCGGGGCCACCAGATCGGTCGGCAGGGGATAGGTGAGGTGGCGGTCGTAGTCGATCTCGGGCTCGGGGGGCAGCCTGCCCACCTCGCCGACCATGCGTCCCCCGGCCCAGAGCTGGTAGGCGCTGTTGACCTTGCCGAGCGTGACCGCCAGATCCGCCGCCGGCGGGAGGGTACTCTCCCCGTCGGCCGGCACGATCTGGATCCTCAGCCGGTACCACGCCATCTCCTCGGGCCCCTCGCCGAAGCCGAAGGGGGTGGGCACTCGAATGGGCGACCAGCCTTCATCGCCGCCGTCCGGGGCGGCCCAGCCGAGGTCGTCGCCGCGGCGGAAGTCCCAGACCGTCTCGAGGTCGATCGGCTCGGTGCCGACCTGCCAGGTCAGGTGAGGGGAGGCGGCGAGGGCCGGAGTGACCGCCAGGGCGAGAGCGGCCGAGCAGGAAACGGCGATCCCCCGCAGGGTCCTGCCGCTCATGCCATCGGCACCCCGACCAGCCGGAACTCCAGGGAGACCGTGGTGCCCACCCCCACCTGGGAGTCGATGCGGATGGTGCCGCCGAGCTGCTCGACGAAGGCCCGCACGATCGAGAGCCCGAGCCCCGAGCCGCCGGTGCGCCGGGCGTTGGCGTTGTCCGCCTGGGCGAAGCGCTCGAAGAGCCGGCGCCGGAACTCCTCGGGGATGCCCGGGCCGTGATCGGTCACCGAGAGCCGGATCCGGCCGTCGTGCAGGCCGGTCTCGACCCGCACCCTCTGCCCGGTGGGGGAAAACTTGATGGCGTTCGACAGCAGGTTGTAGAGCACCTGCACCATGCGGTCGCGGTCGGTGGCGAAGCGCGCTGCCGGGTAGGAGTCGGCGAGATCGATGCCCACGCCCAGCGAGTCCGCCCAGCCGCGGATGCCTTCGATCGCCTCGGTCAAAAGCGGCCCGATCTCCGTCGGAGCCAGCTTCAAGGTCAGCTCACCCGCGGCCATCTTCTGCAGGTCCAGGAGGTCGTTGATCAGCCGCAGCAGCCTCTCGCCGTTGCGGGTGGCGATGGCCAGCAGCTCGGCCGCCTTCTCGGGCTGATCCGCCATGCGGCGGCTCTGGAGCAGGCCGAGGGAACCGAGCATCGAGGTCAACGGCGTGCGCAGCTCGTGGTTGACGGTCGAGATGAAGTCCTGCTTCATGCGATCGATCAGGTGGCGCTCGGTGACGTCGCGAAAGAAGCCGAGGGTGGCCACCGGCCGGCCGGCCTGGAAACGGCAGGACAGGCTGCCTTCGACCGGGATGCGGGCGCCGTCGCGGCGCACGAAGACGGTCTCGATGCTGCCCACCTTGCCGCCCTCGAAGATCCCGGCCATGACCTGCCGGCAGTGGGCATGCTGGGCCTCGTCGATCACCTGCCAGACCGAGAGGCCGGGCAGGTCGCTCTCGTCATAGCCCAGGGTCTCGCGCCAGGCGCGGTTGACGAAGAGCAGGTCGCCCTCGGGGGAAACGCTCTGGATCATGTCGTTGGCGGTCTCGATCAGCTCGCGGTAGTTGGCCTCGCTGGTGAGCAGCAGCTCCTCCGCGTGCTGGCGCTGCACGGCCCCGCCGAGGATGCGCGAGGCGGTCTCGAGGGCCTCGATCTCGGCGCTCGGCCAGGTGCGGGTCGGGTCCTCGGACTCGAGGGAGAGGATCCCCCAGCGCCGACCCCGGACCACCACCGGCACCAGCGCCACCGAGTGGATGCCCCGCCGCTCGAAGGCCTCGCGCAGGAGCGCCGGCAGCTCGCGGACCGGGCCATGGACCGCGACCTCCGACGTGGGGCTCTCACCCAGCACCTCCAGCGCCTCGGTGCGGGGTCGCAGGTCGAGGATCTGCGAGTCGTCGAGATCCGCCTGGTGCGCCTGCCAGGTGCACAGCAGGGCGCCTGCGGGACCTTCGCCGAGCTGCCTTAGGTAGACGCGGTCGACCTCGGTGGCCCACCCGAGGCGCCCGAGCACGTCGCGTAGGCTCTGCTGCCAGCTGGAGGACAGCAGCAGCCGCTCGGCAGCGTCGCTGACCGCCTCGAGGATGCGGTCGCGCCGTTCCAGGGAGCGCTGGACCTGCTTCTGCTCGGTGATGTCCTCGCAGATCGTCACCAGGGCGATCGGATGGCCGTCCGGCCCGAGCAGGGGGTCCGAGATCAGCCGCACCGGGAAGACGCGGCCCTCCCGGTCGCGGTTCCAGCCCTCGCGGGCCCACAGCTGGAGCCCTCCCGACGGCGGACCCTCGGCCCCCGACGGCAGGCCGAAGCGGCTCGCCGGCTCGCCGATCAGCTCTTGCGGCCGGTAGCCGTGCATGCGGGCGTCGGCCGGGTTGGCGTAGAGGATGCGCCCACCGACGTCGGTCACCGTGACGCCGAGGCTCATGGTCTCCACCGCCTTCTCGAGCATGCGCAGGCGAGCCAGAGCGCTTTCCTTCTCGGCCTGCGTCTCGGCCAGCTCGAGGTCGACCCGTTCGAGCTGCCGGGTGCGCTCGGCGAGGACGGTATGGGCTGCGCTGGCCTCCTCCTGGGCACGGGCGGCCTCGCGCTGGAGCAACAGGACCTCGAAGAGGAGGCCGCCGAACACCGTCGAGATGGCCAGCAGCTCGTGGCCGTGTACGGCGACGAAGTGGCTGGATCCCAGGCCGGCCAGCCCCATCAGCTGCTCGAGCTGGCCGGCAGCCTGGGGGATCAGGGAGAGGATCAAGCTGCGGGTCACCCAGGAGGCCCGGCCCCACTCCACTCGCGACAGGGCCAGCATCCCGGCGGTCACCAGGAGAGCCAGGTGCAGGGCGGCCATCACCGAGGCCAGGCGGCCCATCGGCGACGCCTCGGTCGAGGCGAGGAGGTAGAGCATCACCCCGCAGAGGGCCACCAGGGCCGGCACCGCCAGCGAGATCACGAGCGAGCGCATGCGCTCGAAGGAGCGCTCCCGCCAGCCCATGACCAGGATGGACAGGGCGATGTAGAGCACCGCGGTCCAGAAGCGCACGCCGGCCCGGGTCGCCTCGGCAGCCGCCTCGGCGGCGAAGCCGAGCCATTCGACCAGTACCGGCTGGCGCATGGCGCGCAACAGCTCGAGTGTGGCCAGGATCGGGAAGAAGGCCACCAACAGCAGCGCCGCCCGGCTCGGACCGCTGCGCAGGCGGGTCCAGGCCAGCAGGGAGCAGACCGCGAGCAGGCTGGCGTTGGCGCCGTCGAGCAGCCCGCTGAGCAAGTCGTCCACCGACGGCAGCAGGTGGAGGGCGGCGAGGGTGCTGATCGTGACGGTGGCGAGGATCACCGCCGCCAGACCCCGCCAGCGGCCCGGGGCGGAGAGCACGGCCGAAGGAGGCCGAGGAGCGTTGCTCATCTCACGGCGAGGCAGTGTCGGTCCCACAGGGAGACCAGCCGGTCCGCGAGCCCGATGGGGTCGAAGGGCTTGACGATGACGTCGAGGGCGCCCAGAGCCTCGTACTCTGCCACCTCGTGGGCCTGCGAACGCGCCGTGACGAAGACGATCGGGGTCTGCTCGAGGCCGCTCAGGCGGCGCAGCTGCCCGAGCGTTGCGAAGCCGTCGAGGCCCGGCATCATCACGTCGAGGAGGATCAGCTGCGGCTGGAACTCGGCGGCGAGGGCCACAGCCTCCTCACCGCTCGCCGCCACCGCCAGCTGGAACCGGCCCAGCCGCTCGAGGGAGAACCGCACCACGAGCTGGATGTCGAGCTCATCCTCGACGATCAGGATCCGTGAGAGGCTGGAGTCGACCATCGTTGGTGTGAGCCTGGGTGTGGAACGGAGTTGAGTATACTTCCTTCCAACGTGCCTCCGTCCCCGTCCATGAGCCAGGAACGGATCGCCCCCCCGGCCGCTCAACGCATCCTCTGTGTCGACGACGATCCCGACATCCTCCAGGTGGTCCGCCTGACCCTCGAGAACGAGGGCTTCCTGGTGGCCACGGCCGCTTCCGGGCCGGCCGCGCTCGAATGGATCCGCAAGAACGGGCTGCCCCACTTGGCGGTGGTGGACCTGATGATGCCCGGCATGACCGGCCTCGAGCTGTGCCAGGAGATCAACCGCTCCTGCGACCTGCCCTTCATCTTCCTGTCGGCGGTGGACGACGAGCCGACCGTCATCCGGGCCATCGACACCGTCGCCGAGGACTACGTGGTCAAGCCTTTCCGGCCCTTGGAGCTGGCCGCCCGGGTGCGCCGGGTGCTGCGCCGACTGGGGGATTTCTCCTTCACCCTGGCGCCGGTGACCACCATCGACGCCAACCTCGCCATCGACTTCGCCCACCAGGAAGCGCTGGTCCAGGGTCGCCGGGTGACCCTGACGCCGATCGAGACCAAGATCCTGCACATCCTGATGCGCAGCGCCCGCCGCACCGTGCGCAGCGACTTCCTGCTGCGCCGCGTCTGGCCGCTGGAAGAGGTCTACGAGGACACCCTGCGCGTCCACGTCCACCGGCTGCGCCACAAGATCGAGCCGGAGCCGGGCCAGCCCCGGTACCTGATCACCCAGCGCGGCGCCGGCTACAGCTTCTTCGAGCCGGCCTGAGACCGGCCACTCCTCAGGGCTCTCGCCCTTGCGCGGCAGCCTGGCGGGTTCGGTCGCCGAGCGCGTAGAGCTTCTGCGAGGACGGACTCCGGTAATCCCTACCAGGTTCTCCCGCGCACTCTCGCGCAGCGTAGCCGGGCCGTATCGCGGCCCGCCCGACGCGACTCTCCCTCCAGGATGAAGGTCTCCCATGAGCTCTCTCCCAGGTTCCCGCATGCCCGCAACAGATCGATCTCCAGCCTTTCCCGCCAACCCGACCCGAGTCCTCGCCGGCGCCTGGCGCCCGCGATCCTGGCTGAGCAGGGCGTCCCGCCTCGCGCTCGCCCTGTTCTTGTTGCCGCCAACGACCGCGAGGGCCGCCGAGCCCAGCCCGGACCCGGCCCCCCAGCCGTGGAGCTGTGAAGCGCCCTATCAGCTTCCCACCTACTCCCGGCCTGCCGACGACAGCGTGGCGCTCGGCACGTTGATCGATGCGGCAGGCTATGCCGTGGCCTCCAACAGCGACTGGGTGGACCTCTCGGCCGGCAACTTCTGCGGTGGGCCGGGGCAGGAGCTGGTCCTGCTCAAGAACAAGCACAGCAACTTCTCCATCCTCGGCGGGCCGGTGCCTTATGCGATCGGCGCCGGCGACTTGATCTCGAGCTCTGCTCACGCATGGCGCACGGTGACGGCCGGCAACCTCGACGGCGGCGGCTTCGATGAGATCGTCGCCGTGCGCAACGTGACCTCCTCGGGCGTGCCGGACGTGGTGGTGGCGAGAGTGAACGAGACGTCGTGCGAGGTCTCGAGCGTGATCGCGACGGCCACCGTGGGCAACCCGGCCAACTCGGAGTGGGAGGACGCGGCGGTTGGCCGATTCGATCGTTCCGGCACGCCGTGGATCGTCCTGCTCAAGCAGGCCCACGCCAACTTCGTGGTGCTCCAGCTCAACGGATCCAGCCTTTCGGTGGTGGCCTCGGACGACCTCGACAGCAGCTCGAGCTCGCCGTGGCGGGCCCTGGGAGCGGGTGATCTCGACGGCGACGGCTTCGATGAGCTGATCGCCGCCCGCGAGGTCAGCGACGGCCAGGGCGAGACCGTGCTGGTCTACCGCTGGAACGGCGACGGCTTCGTGCGCACGGCCTCCTCGACGGTGGGCAACAACGGCAACTCCGACTGGTCCAGCCTGGCGGTCGGGGACTTCAACGCCGACGGCCGGGCCGCCATCGCCCTGGTCAAGGACCAGCACTCGAACTTCATCGTCCTGGACCTCGAGGCCGGCAACCCGGAGCTGCGCGTGGTGGCGGCCGAGGATCTCGACTCCACGGCCGGCCAGACGTGGCGCGGCCTGGTGGCCACCGACTGGCTGGCCGGCGCCGACCTGGGTGCCGCCGAGCTGGTGGCGGCCCGGGCGGCAGAGGACCCGTACCGCGCGGATCTCTTCGTCTACGGCAACCCCTTCCATCGCGTCGCGCGTGACAGCGGCCTCGCCAACCTCAAGTCACAGTGGGATCAGAACCGCGGCGGTACCGTCGAGCAACAGAAGGAGTGGCTGCGTGACACCCACACCAACACCGTCGGCTGGACCTTGATCGAGGCCGGTGACTACAACAAGCTGGTCGAGTTCCTGGAGGCGACCAAGGACTTCTGCATCGACGGCAAACAGCTGCGGGTGACGGTGAGCCCGGACAACCCGAACTTGCACCCGTCCGTCTGCGCCCTGCCACAGAACAGCGAGATCACCGCCTTGTGGAACGAGCTCGATTACTTCACGCCCGGGTCACTGGGGATCTTCGACGCTTGCAGCATGGAGGTCGAGATCGATGGACCGGGTCCGGAGCCGATCGTGCAGAACGTGAAGTGCGATTACTGTCGCGACTACCTGGCCTGGTCGTCCTTGATCGGACGCCTGGCCCAGGATTACCCGCACCTGGTGTCCATGGGCATCGACGATCTCGTCTACTATCTCGGCCAGCCCTTCGACGGCGACTACGTGGCCGAGATGGAGTCACGACTGCGCTCGCAAGCGCCGTGGATGAACTTCGCTCCCAGCCTGTACTACCACGGCAAAGAGAGTGACTTTTTCGGTGACGAGTTCCCGGACGTGGCCAAGACCTTCGACACGTTCGTCTTCTACTTCCGCAACAACAAGCAGGGCACCGGGCCCTGCTCAGACTGCACAAATCACACGGGCGGCGGCGCCTGCCTCGATGGCGAGTGCGCGGAGGCGACCATCCCGAACCTCGCCGACGAGGTCGGCGACATGGCGGCGATGCTCCCGGATGGTCGCAAGATCAACGTCGGCGTCTACTACTCGGGGCATAGCAGCCTGGGCGAGCCCTCGGTGCGCTACGACTACGACATCACCAAGCTGATCCTGGCCATGCCCTGGCTGGGAGGCGTGACGGTCTACACTATGCAAGCTCCGGGAGCCCTCTGCATGGAGGGCAGCCACCTGATCGACAAGTACTGCGCCGTGCAAAAGGCCTTCGGCGAGGCCGTCGTGCCAGTGATCCATACCGACCTCACCGCGGCATCGCCGGGAGCGCCGGACGCCGCGGGCAACCCGTACGCCTACAGTTTCCCGGCCTTGGGTGCACAAAACGTGGTGTTCCGCGACTCGGACGGCAACGGCTGGGAGCTGTGGCGCACGGCCTGGGGCATCGGTCACAGCAACTTGACCTCTCTGGGCCAGGCGCCGAAAGCGGTAGGGGACCTGTCGGCCTACTTGGATCCCGCGGGCAATCAGCAGGTCGTGCTCTACCGCAACGCCAGTCAGGACGTGCACAGTCTTTATTGGTCGACCGGCGCCGTCGGTCACGACAACCTGACCGGCACCTCGGGCCCGCCCGACGCCGAAGGCAATCCCATCGGCTACTACACCGCCTTCGACGGCTTCAACCACGTGATCTACCGTGACGAGGACGACCACCTGATCGAGCTGTACTGGACGGGCATCGGCGCCGTCGGCTCCGGCGACCTGACGGTGCAGGGCTCGGCTCCCAACGCTCAGGGCGATCCCTCGGCCTACGTCGACACCAACCACCACGGCAACGTCGTCGCCTTCCGGGGCAGCGACAACCACGTCCACACCCTCTACTGGGAATCCGGCCCGGTGGGCCACGACAACCTCTCCGCCGTGGCCGGCACCCCCCTGGCTGCCGGCGACCCTCACGGCTACTACACCGCCCACAACGACAGCCATCAGGTGGTCTACCGCGGGACGGACGGCCACGTCCACGAGCTGTGGTGGGTGGGTGTCGCCCCGGTCAGCGGCTGGGACCTCTCCGCCGTCTCCGGCGCGCCGGCGGCTGAGAGCGACCCGGTTGGCTACTACGCCGCCGGCTCGAACACCAAGCACGTGTTCTATCGCTCGGCCGATGGCCATCTGCACGAGATCTGGTGGACGCCGGGTGGCGGGATGCCGCTGCATCGCTCGCTCACCCTGTTTAGCTCCGCTCCCCTGGCGGCCGGTCGCCCCACGGCCTACTACCTGGCCAGCGATGGCAGTCACCACGTGATCTACCGTGGCAATGACGGTCACCTGCACGAGCTCGCCTGGAGCTCTTGACGGCTCCCCAGGAGGCGGGGGCTCGACCGGCCGAGTCGCGGCCGGTTGAGCCCCGAACGCGATGCCAGTAATCTCAACCGTAATTCCGCACCTCGATACTCCACGGGAACTTCGGTTGAGCAAATGGACCGACCTCGCCTCTCCCTGACCCTGCGCATCGCCCTGGCCCTGACGGCCGTCGGGCTGCTGCCCCTGCTGACGGCCTTCTTCCTGCTCGAACGGGTCCAGCGCAGGGGGTTCCAGGATCAGGTCCTCCAGACCCACAGCATCACGGCACGCACGGCCGCGGAGCGCACGGCGGCCTACCTCGACGGGCTCGAGACCCTGGGCCGCTCGCTCGCCAGCCACCCGGGTCTGCTGGCGGATCCCCGCTCGGAGGTCGCCCAGGCCCTGCTCGCCGGCACCCTGGAATCGCGCTCGGACCTCGCCTCCCTGTCGGTGCTCGCGGGCGACGGCAGCCTGGTGGTGCGCGCCCAGCGACGGGATCGGGGCGACGCCGCGCCCCTGGCCGAGCGTCCCCTCAAGGAGAGTGAGGAGCTCGAGGTGGCGAGGGCCGGCGGGGGGACCTGGCTGCGCCGCGACCTTCCCTTCGGCACCGGCGGCGGCAAGTTGCGCCTGGTGGCCGCCGCCGCCGCGCTCGAGGAAGCGCTATCAGCCTTCGAGCTGGCCGCCGAGGAGGCCGATCTGGTGCTGGTGGACGCCGCGGGCACCGTGCTCGCCGGCAGTGCCCGGGATCTCTCGGCCTTCCCCGAGGGGCAGGTCGAGGTCGGCCGCACCGGCCAGGTCAGCGGCGCCGGGCTCTACCGGGGACCCACCGGGGAAGAGGTTCTCGGAGCCTTCGCCCCGGTGGGCAGCCACGGCTGGGTGGTCCTGTCCCGTCAACCGGCCCACCTGGCCGAGAAGATCCGCCGCGAGACCCGTCGCCACTCCCTCACCACCCTCGGCCTGGCCCTGGTGCTCGTCAGCCTCCTCTGGCAGGCGGGGCACTGGAGCCTGGTGCGCCCGATCCGCCGCCTGGCCACCGCCCAGATGCGGCTGGTGGGCATCGAGCGCAGCGCCGGAGCGGGCAATGAGCTCGAGGAGCTGCGTACGGCCTTCGCCATCCTCGAGCGCCATCTGCACGACCGTGACGAGCTGGGCAAGGTCTTCCTCGGCCGTTACCAGGTCCTCGAGCTGATCGGTAGCGGCGCCATGGGCACGGTCTTCCTCGGCTGGGACCCCAAGCTCGAGCGCCGGCTGGCGCTCAAGACGGTGCGGCTGGGCTCCGGCCTCGCCGAGCCCAAGCGCCGGGAGCTGGCCGGCAAGCTGCGCCGTGAGGCGGTGATGACCGCGCGCTTCCTGCACCCGAACATCGTCGCCGTGCACGATGCCGAGGCGGCGGGCGACCTGGCCTTCGTGGCCATGGAGCACGTCGACGGCGTGGGCCTCGAGCGGCTGCTCTGGGCCCGCGGCAGCCTCACCGAAGACCAGGCGGCGATGGTCGGCCTGGCGATCGCTCGCGCGCTGGCCGCGGCCCATTCCCAGGGCATCGTGCACCGCGACATCAAGCCCTCGAACGTGCTGCTCGGCTATGACGGCGCGATCAAGGTCACCGATTTCGGGATCGCCGAGCTGGTGACCTCGGTGGCCCGGCCCACCGAGACCTTCTTCGGCACCCCCGGCTACGTCGCGCCGGAGACCCTGCGCGACGGCCGCTTCGATGCCAAATGCGACCTCTTCGCCCTCGGGGTGGTGCTCTACGAGTGCCTGGTTGGGCAGGCCCCCTTCGCCGCCCGCGACACGCACCAAACCCTGAAGCGCACCCTCGATCTCGAGCCTGCACCACCGGATCGCTGGAGCCCTGGCCTCGCCCCCGAGCTGGAGGCTTGCGTCATGAGCCTGCTCGAAAAGGACCCAGCCGACCGGCCCGAGAGCGCCGGTGCGGTCGTAGCGACCCTCGAGCAGCTGACCGTCGACCACGGCTGGCGATGGGACCCGGGCCCTCTGGTGGCCATCGATCGCCCCCTGCGGCCGGATACGATGATGATCTCGCCCCTGCAGCCGACTGGCGGCCCAAGGCCGCAGAAGGAAGGGATCCCATGAACCGGAGAGGGCCTCGTCGCATCCTGGTCTGTGCTTTCGTGATGAGTCTCGTGGCCGCGCCCTGGGTGGCGGCAGCTCCACAGACCCCGCAGCAGACCGGCTGGTACACCGTGCGAGCCGGTGACACCCTGCGCGACCTGTCGCGACGCCTCTCGGGCCAGGAAGCCCTGTGGGAGGCCAACTGGCGCTTGAACCCCGACCTGCGCAACCCCCACCTGCTCGCCATCGGGCTGCGGCTCAAACTGTACCTGTCGCAACCGGTGCCCGCGGAGGCGGCGCGGGTGATGCGCATCCATCGCCAGGTGGACCAGAAGCCGGAGCCGATGGCCTGGGAGAGCGCCCAGGTCGACCAGCTCCTCCAGGACAAGGACGGGGTGCGCACCCGCGAGCGCTCCTCGACCCGCCTGGGCTTCGGCGATGGCTCGCAGCTGTCGGTTTCCGAAAGCTCCCTGGTGTTCATGCGGCGCATCGGCAGTGCGCTGCGCGGCGTGCCGCGCGACGAGATCGAGATCGTCTCGGGACAGGGTGATCTCGAGGCCGAGCGAGGCCCCACTCGGGCACGGGGTATCGACATCGTGCTCGGCGGCGCCAGGGCGGCGCCGCAGCCGGGAGAGGACGGCTCGCTCAAGGCCCGCGCCCGGCGGCCCGGCGGCGGCGCCCAGCTGATGGTCTACGAGGGAACGAGCGACGTCGAGGCCAAGGGTGCCAAGGTGGCGGTTGGCCGCGGCATGGGCACCAACGTGCCGGAGGGCAAGGCGCCCCTGCCCCCCGAGAAGCTGCTCGACGCCCCCCGGCTGATCGCTCCGCCCGCCGGCACTCCCGTCGAGGCGAGTGGCTCGCGGTTCCGCTGGGATGCCGTGCCCGGCGCCGCTTCCTATCTCTTCGAGTTGTGCGAGGAGCCCGGTTGTGAGCGGCTGCTGGCGCGGGCCAACGTCTCGGCCCCGGAGTGGCAGCCGTCGGAGCCCCTGCCGCCCGCCACCTATCACTGGCGGGTGACGGCGGTTTCGGCTTCCGGGCTCGACGGTTACCCCGCGCAGTCCGCCGCCCTGATCGTGGTGGCCGGCCGCCTCGACCGCGAGGCGCCCAAGGTCGCCTTCACCGTCAGCGGCCCTCGTGCCGGTTGCGGCCAGCGGGTCTTGCTCGGGCCGGGTGGCCAGGTGCTGCCGCGGGCCGAGGACACCGGCAGCGGACTGGCGGACTGGACGCTCATCCTCGACGGCCAGCCGGTCACCGGCGCCGCCTGGGGTTCGCTCACCACCGGGCAGCACCGGCTCGAGGGCGCGGTGCGCGACCGCGCCGGCAACATCGCCTCCCTGCCGGCGGTCGAGGTCTACTACGACGACGTGGCGCCCCTCCTCGAGGCCACCCGCGCCGACGCCGAGCGCTTCGTCCGCTTCGGCCAGCCCGGCACCGGCGAGCGCGAGCCGAGCCGGCGCGAGCTCAAGGCCCTCGAGAAGAAGGGCGCTCGCCTCGAGTGGTCGAGTGACGGCCGCCTGTGGCTGCCCCTGGTGCCCGCGAGCGGCCCGGAAGGGGTCGCTCTCGCCGCCTCCGACCGGCCGCAGATCTTCGTCCGGGGCGTCGCCGGCAGCCGCCTCGCCGAAGGCGAGCTGCTCCACATCACGGCGAGGGACGAAGCCTGCGGCGTCGAGACCCTACGCTTCGGCATCGGCCGCCCCAAGCTGGCAACCAGCGGCGGCGCCCCCTGGGTGCTGTGGGTCGAGGCGGTCGACCTGGTCGGCAACCTGGCCCGGCGGGAGTGGGAGCTGGTGGAGAAGGGGCGGCGGTAACCTCCCGTCACACTCCAAAATACCGAGCATCCGGATGCTGGAACACCAACGCGCTGACGCTGGCTTCGGGGTCCATCATGTCGCCTTCGGTGAGGTGGACGCCGATGTCCTCGGGGCGGAGGGCGGCGAAGAGGGCTCGCTGGCCGCCGAGGTCCGGGCAGGCCGGGTAGCCGAAGCTGTAGCGCTTGCCGCGGTAGCGGGCGGCGAAGGCGTGCTGCTTCGAGAGCTCCGGCGGATCCGGGAAGCCCCAGGCCGCGCGTAGCCGCGAGTGCACCAGCTCGGCCGCGGCCTCGGCGGTCTCGAGGGCGAGGGCCGCGAGGGTGTGGCTCTTCAGGTACTCGCCGCGGTTCTTGAGCTCCTCCACTCGCTCGCGGATGCCGCGGCCAGCGCTGGTGACGAAGAGGGCCACGTGGTCGCCCGGCAGCAGATAGTCCGTGAGGCATAGCCCCCCGGGCCGCTTCTGCCGCGGTAGGTCCCAGTGCGCCACCTCGACCCCGGTCTCCGGGCTCGTGAGGATCAGCCGGTCCCCCTCGGCCCGCGCGGGGAAGAACTGCCACACGGCCGAAACCGGCATCACGCCCTCGGCGCGGGCCTGGTCTTCCACCTCCTCGACGGCGGCCCGCAGCTTCTTGTACTTGGCGTCGCCGCTCTCGGCCAGGGCGCGGATCGAGCCGCCCAGCCCGAGGTGCTTGCCGTAGAGCATCTGCGGGTTGATCCAGGGCCAGACCTCGGCCGGGTCGAAGCGCTCGATCACCCGCTCGAGGTGGGGCGGCTTCGGCACGGCCAGATCCCGGCGGATGGCTGCCGCCCCCGGCCGGGCCGCGTCGTCGACCTCCGCGGTGCCCTCCACCACCACCCGGTCGCTCTCGATCAGCGCCGCCACCTCCTCCTCGAGGGTCGGCCGCTCCCTGGGATCGAGCAGGCGCTCGACCAGCTTCAGGCCGGTCATGGCGTCCTTGGCGTAGGTGCACAGGCCGGTGTAGGCGGCGGCGATCTTCCTGTGGGTGAAGCGCCGGGTGAGCGCGGCACCGCCCACCAGGAGGGGCGTGTCCACCCCCACGGCCGCGAGGTCCCCGGCCGTCAGCACCATCTGCTGGGCGCTCTTGACCAAGAGACCCGAGAGGCCGATGACGTCCGGCTGGTGCTCGCGCACGGCCTGGATCAGCTGCTCGGAGGGCACCTTGATGCCCAGGTTGACCACCGTGAAGCCGTTGTTCGACAGGATGATGTCCACCAGGTTCTTGCCGATGTCGTGGACGTCCCCCTTGACCGTGGCGAGCAGCACCTTGCCCCGCGAGGAGCCCTCGGCGCGGGCCATGTGGGGCTCGAGGAAGGCCACCGCCGCCTTCATCACCTCGGCGCTCTGCAGCACCTCGGCGACGATCAGCTGGTTGTCGTTGAACAGGCGGCCGACCTCGGCCATGCCCGCCATCAAGGGGCCGTTGATGATGTCGAGGGGCTCGGGCCAGGCCGGGTCGGCGAGCGCCAGGGCCAGATCCTCGTGCAGGCCCTCCTTCGAACCCTCGACCACCGCGCGGGCCAGCCGCTCGGCGAGCGGCAGATCAGCGCGGTGGCTGTCCCGGCTGACACTCGTCCGGCCCCGGAAATGCTCGGCGAAGGCCGCCACGGCCACGTCCCCGGCCGCCACGTCCCCCAGCGGCAGGAAGATCAGCGCCTCCGCCAGGTGCCGCTCGGCTTCCGGGATCTCGGCGTAGCGGGCGATGCGCTCGGTGTTGACGATGGCGGCGTCGAGGCCGGAGCGGGTGGAGTGGTAGAGGAACACCGAGTTGAGCACCTCGCGGCCGGCCGCCGGCAGACCGAAGGAGACGTTCGAGACGCCGAGGATGGTCTTGGTGTCCGGGAACTCCTCCTTGAGCCGCCGCACCCCCTCGATGGTGAGCCCGGCCGAGCCCAGGTACTTCTCATCCCCGGTGCCGCAGGGGAAGACCAGCGCGTCCCACCAGAGGTCCTCGGGGGCGACGCCGAAGCGTCCGGTCAAGAGGTCGTAGCTGCGCCGCGCCACCTCGAGCTTGCGCTCGACCGTGACCGCCATGCCCGCCTCGTCGATCAAGCCGACCACCAGGGCGGCGCCGAAGCGCCTGGCGAGCGGCACCACCTTCTCGAAGCGGGAAAGGCCGTCCTCCAGGTTGATCGAGTTCAGCACCGACTTGCCCTGGCACCAGGTGAGGGCTCGCGCCATGACGGCGGCGTCGGTCGAGTCGATCATCAGCGGCGCCTTGACCACCCGGGTGAGCTTGTCGAGGAAGGTCTCCATGTTGCCGAGCTCGTCGGCGTCCGGGTCCTGGAGGCAGACATCGAGGATCTGGCCGCCCGCACGGGCCTGGGCACGGCCCACCTCGGCCGCGGCCTCGAAGTCCCCGGCGGCGATGAGCTTCTTGAACTTGAGGCTGCCCAAGACGTTGGTGCGCTCCCCCACCAGAAGGGGGCGGTTGTCCGCCGTCAGCTCCACGGCCTCGATGCCGGAGACCCAGGAGCGGTGGTGGCGCGCCACCGCGCGGGGCTTCTTGCCCGCCACGGCCGCCACCAGGGCGCGGATGTGGCCGGCGTGGGTGCCGCAGCAGCCGCCCACCAGGTTGAGCCAGCCGGCGTCGACGAAGCGGGCGAGCACCTCGGCCACGTGCTCCGGGCCCTCGGTGTAGCAGCCCTCGTCGTCGGGCAGGCCGGCGTTGGGCACGCAGGCGACGCGGGCGTGGGAGATCTCCGCCAGGGTGCGGATGTGGTCCTGCATCAGGTCCGGGCCGGTGGCGCAGTTGAGGCCCAGATACAGCAGGTCGGCGTGGAGCAGGGAGACCGCCAGGGCCTCGGCGTCCTGGCCGGCGAGCATGGTGCCGGTGGGCTCGATGGTGGCCGACACCGCCACCGGCAGGCTCCAGCCCAGCTCGGCGAAGGCCTCCTCGATGCCGATCAGGGCGGCCTTGACGTTGCGGGTGTCCTGGCAGGTCTCAACCAGCAGGTAATCCGCTCCGCCGGCCGCCAGCCCCAGGGCCTGGACGCGAAAATGACCGACGAGCGCCTCGAAGGTGACGCCGCCGGTCACCGAGATCGCCTTGGTGGTGGGACCCATCGAGCCGGCGACGAAGCGGGGCTTGCCGGGGCTGTCGAAGCGCCGGCAGACCTCGCGGGCGATCTCCGCCGACAGGCGGTTGAGCTCGAAGGACCGCTCCGCCAGGCCGTACTCGGCCAGGACCAGGGGTGTGCCGCCGAAGGAGTTGGTCTCGACGACGTCGCAGCCGGCCTGGAGGTAGCCCTCATGAACACAGGCCACCACGTCGGGCCGGGTGGCGCAGAGGTTCTCGTTGCAGCCCTCGAGCTCCGGACCCCCGAAGTCGGCGGCGGTGAGGGTAACCCCCTGGAGGGCGGTGCCGGTGGCACCGTCGAGCACCAGGATGCGCTCGGCGAGGGCGGCCTCGAGCCGGGCTCGGCGCTCGGCGAGGTCAGAGGGTCGGGGGGTAATCGAGATCGAGTCGCTCAAGGCCCTGCTCCTTCGCGGAAAACGAAAAGCCCGCCTCGCACGACGAGACGGGCTTCGGCAGCCGGGAGCGGGTGGTCCTGGACACTTGGTTGCCGCGCCATCCTCTGCGCCGGCCGCATTCCCGCCGCTTCGGGCGGGAGGGCACCTTGGGTGTCCGTCCCAGGTTGCCGAGCCCGGAGCACGCGCCCCGGGCCGCTCGTAATGCGAGAGGGAGCGTAGAGGAGGCGCTACCCCGAGGTCAAGCTCGGCCTCAGAGCTTCAGCTGGCCGAGCAGGGCGGTAATCGCCTTGGACTCCTGCATGACGTAGTAGTGCAACGAGGGTACGCCGTGGTCGAGCAGCTCTTGGGATTGCCGGGCCGCCCACTCGACGCCGACCTCGGCCACGTGCTCGGGGCTGGCTTTCTCGATCTCGTCGGAGAGCTCCCAGGGGATCTCGGCGTAGAAGTTCTGGGGGATCGTGGTGAGCTGGCGCTTGCTGGTGAGGATCTTGAGGCCCGGGACGATCGGCGCCGTGATCCCCTCGGCCTGGCACATCTCGAGGTAGCGGAAGTAGTGAGCGTTGTCGAAGAACATCTGGGTCACCACGTACTCGGCACCCGCGGCCAGCTTGTCCTTGACGTTCTTGACCTCGGCCTTCATGTTCGGGCAGCGCACGTGGCGCTCGGGGTAGCCGGCCACGCCGACGCAGAAATGCGTGGGAGAGGCGTCGAGCAGATCGTCCTCGATGTAGCGGCCATGGTTCATGTCGGTGATCTGGGTCACCAGGTCGATGGCCGTCTCGTTGGCCGTCCGCCCTTCTTTGAGCGGCTTCTTGTAGCCGCTGTCGTCCCCGCGCAGGGCCATGACGTTGTCGATGCCGAGGTAGTTGAGCTCGATGAGGAAATCCTCGGTCTCCTCGCGGGTGAAGCCCTGGCAGAGGATGTGGGGCACGGCGTCGACGTGGTGCTTGTTCTGGAGCAGGGCGCAGACGCCCAGGGTGCCGGGCCGCTTGCGCTTGACCTTGCGCCGGATGCCCTGGGGCGTCTCCTCGTAGATTACCTGGGCAGAGTGGCTGGTGATGTCGATGAAAGGTGGATGGAAGGGCATCAAGGCCTCGATCACCGCCAGCAGGCTGCCGAGATCTCCCCCGCGCAGGGGTGGGATGATCTCGAAGCTGATCAGCGGTTCCGTGGCCCGGGCCAGGTGCTCGATGACCTTCATGGGTTCGGGGAGTATAAGCGACCGGCTCGGGCTAGACTTCGGCGACGCTTGGCCTTGCGCCGACTGAACAACCGTGAACCGCCTCACCCCCACCCCGCTCGGCTGGCGCTTGCTGCGCTTCGCCGGGGACGTCGGCGCCGCTGTGGGCGCCTTCTACCTGGCGTTCTTGCTGCGCATCCGGTTTCCGCTGCCCTTCACCCAGTTTCTGCTCCCAGAGGAGCGCATCCGCTTCTTCTTCCGCGAGTGGTGGATCATCGCCCTGGCCCAGGCGCTCACGCTCTACTTCTTCGGCTTCTACGACCCCCCGCGGGGCGCGCTCGGCGCCGAGCAGGCGCGGCGGCTGGCCACCGCCGCGACCCTCCAGGGTCTGGTGCTCGCCGGCTTCTACTTCTTGACCGATCGCGAGTTCCCCCGCTCCGTGCTGCTGCTCTTCGTGGCCCTGAACTTCCTGCTGCTGTGGGCGTTCCGCTCCCTGATGGAGCGGGGCTACCGGCCGCCGCGCCGGCGGGTGGCCCTGGTGGGGGCCGGGCCGGCGGCCCGCGAGCTGGCGGCGAAGATCGCGAGCCTCGCCTCGGCTTCCATCGCCATCGTCGGCCACGCCCCGGCTCCCGACGAGAGCGCAGAGGCCGAGCCGGAGCCGGACAGCCCGCTCGGGCCGCGGCTGGGTGCGGTGGAGGATCTGCCCCGGCTGCTCGCAGCCGGCGAGATCGACGACATCATCCTCGCCACCGAAGCCCGGGCCTGGCAGATCCGGCTGCTCGACGAGCTCTCCGCGTCGCGCTCGGCTGCCGGCAACGTGCTGATGCTGCCGGGGCCGATCGAGAGCCTGATCGGGCGGATGCGCTACCGCTGGGTGGAGGACCTACCGCTGATCGAGGTGGTGCGCCAGAGCGAATGGAAGGTGAACCGGCCCCTCAAGCGAGTGGTGGACGCCGTCGGCTCCAGCCTGTTGCTGCTCCTGCTGCTGCCTGCCTTGCTGCTGGTGGCGCTGGCGGTGGCGGTGACCTCACCGGGGCCGATCCTGTACCGCCAGCAGCGCCTGGGGCTGGGCCGCAAGCCCTTCACGGTGTGGAAGTTCCGCACCATGCGCACGGACGCCGAGCAGGGCGTGGGCGAGGTGCTCGCCACCCGGAGAGACCCGCGCCTGACACCCATCGGCGCCTGGCTGCGCCGCTACCGGCTGGACGAGTTGCCGCAGCTCTTGAACGTGCTCGGCGGCTCGATGAGCCTGGTGGGGCCGCGGCCCGAGCGGCCGGGCTTCGTCGAGCGCTACCTCGGCGCCGTGCCCGGCTACGCCGAGCGCTTCTCCGTCCCCCCGGGCCTGACCGGCCTCGCCCAGGTCAACGGCGACTACCACTCCACCGCCGAGAACAAGCTGCGCTACGACCTCGCCTACATCGCCAACTGGAGCCCCTGGCTCGATCTGGCGATCCTGCTCCGGACGGTGAAGATCGTGTTGACCAGTCGGGGGGTTTGAGGGAAGCGGAGAGAGAGCCGGTAGGCTGGGTTAGGTCCGCAGGGCCGTAACCCAGCTCCCAACGCCGACGAAGGGAGCTGGGTTACGCCGCGGACGGCTAACCCAGCCCACTCGGAACCTGTGCAGAAACCGCTTGGCAGCCGGCTCCCTCCCTCAGAACTTCCCCGCCAGGGCCAGCCGGAAGCTCCGGCCTGGGGCTAGGGGTGCGTTGTTGTCCGCGGACTCGTGGTAGCGCTCGTCTGTCACGTTCTCGACCATCGCCCGCAGCTCGAGGCCGGGGAGGATCTGATAGCCGCCGCCCAGGTCCAGGGTGGTGTAGCTGTCACGCTCCAGCTCGGTGGGGCCGGCGCGATCGTCGTCCGCCACCCAACCCAGACGGCCCAGGGCGTAGAAGCGCTCGGCACTCCAGCGCAGGGCGGCGTTGACGCTGGTCGAGGGGATCTCCGCGATCGGGTCCCGGGTCTCGGTGTCCTCGCCACGGGCCACCGTCGCCCCCAGCTGGAGCTGGAAGCTCGCCGGCAGAACCAACTGAGCCTCGATCTCGACGCCCTTCACCTCGGCCTCACCGCGGTTCCTGAACTCGAAGTTGTCGCCGTTCTGGAAGCGCTCGATCAGCTCGTCGACGCGGTAGAGGTAGCCATAGACGGCGAGCGAAGACCGACCCTTGACCCAGCGCAGGGCGAGATCGAGCTGGTCGCTCGTCTCGGCGTCCAGCTCGGGATTGCCGACCACGAAGCCGCGGCCGGAGGGGCCGCGGAAGTAGCGATCCGAGAGCAGCGGCGAGCGGAAGCCGCGGGCCGCCTGCAGGGTGCCGGAGAGGCCCGGTCCCAGCTCGGTGGTGACCGCCAGGTGGCCGGAGAGGGCGCTGTCACTCTGCGAGCGGTCGCCGAAGAAGCCACCCTTGTTCTCGCTGTCCACCACGTCGCCCCGCACGCCCAGCGAGAGGCTCGCCCGGCTACCGAGGGTGCGATCCCAGAGGGCGAAGGCACCGGTGTCGAGACGGTTGGCCTCCTCGATCGAGCGGCTCGCGGTGCGCCCGCTCTCGGCGCCGGTGGCGTCGAAGTTGACCCGCACCACCTCCGCCGACAGGCCGAAGCGCCCCACCACGTCGAGGCCCGCCTTGAGCCGGCCGCCGGCGAGGGCGCGGCTGGCGCTGGCCCGCAGGGAAGCGTCGTCCGAGTCGATGTCGCTCCGGTCGATGCGCCGGTTGGAGGTCGCCGTGGGGGTGCGGTCGCGGTCGGTGATCAGCCGGTAGGTGCCGTAGAAGGTCGAGACGTCGAAGCCCTCCCAGCCGGCGAGGGGGCCGGAGCGCCAGCTGGCGGTCAGGCGACGCGAGGTCTCCTCCGGGTAATAAGCGCGGATGGCCGCCGAGTCGGCGGCCGGCTTGCCGAGGTCCTCGGCCTCGTCGACGGTCACGCCCAGGCGCAGCACTCCCACCGGCAGCAACTGAAGGTAGCGCACGGCTGCGCCGCGGTCCTCGAAGGCGGAGTTGAGGATGCCCTCGCCGCCGCCGGCCTCCCCGTCGTCGGCCTCGCGGGCCCGGCCCAGGACCAGCAGAGCGCCACCCCCCACGTCGCCGGTGGCCTCGATCAAGCCGCCCCGATCCTCAACCCCACCCACCGTGCCGCTGGCATCGAAGCGCAGCTTCCAGGGGCCGGCCTCGGGATCGCGGCTGCGGGCGTCGATCACTCCGCCGAAGGCATCCGAGCCGTAGGTCACGGCCCCCGGGCCGCGGGTCACCTCGACCGAGGCCAGCGCGGCGGCATCGACGAAGGTTGCCGAGGCGCCCGCTCGCCGCTCGGTGGTGACCCGGGCACCATCGAGCAGGATCAGGGTCCGCCCGCCGCCTAGCCCGCGGATCACCGGCACGCTGTCGGCGCTCTTGCCGGTCTGGGACATCCCCGGCAGGCCGTAGAGGGCGTCGACGATGCGCTGGGGCCGCCGCTGCTCGATCTCCTCCTCGGTCACCAAGGTGGCCGCGGAGGCCGGCAGAGTCTCAACACTCGGGGCGACGCCCGAGACCACGGTCATGCTGTCGCGGTAAGCCTCGACGAGCTCGATTTCGAGCCGGCCGCTGCTCGGCAGCTCGTTGACCTCGATGGCGGAGAAGACCTGGTCGCCAGGGCCGGTGACGATGAGCAGGAAAGGTACGGCCGGGTCGGGGTTCAGGATGAAACGGCCGTCGCTGTCGGTGAGCACCGAGCCGGTGCGGCCGACCACGCTGACCTGCATCCCCGCGGCCGGCTGGCCGTCGGGCAGGAGGAGACGCGCCTCGAGGGCGGCGGCTCCCCGGGCGAAGGAGAACGCGAGAAGCAGCGCGACGACGAGCCGCGCGAAGGATGGACGGATCACGAGAGATCTCCCGCTACCGGGGCATTGCCCCGGTGCTGTCTGGTTTCACGAGGACCGGGGCGAGCCCGGCCGGCCAGGGCACGGCGGCCGCGGATTCACTCGTTGAAACGACAGGTGGCGAGGCGAGGGTCGAGGAGACCGGAAGGCGGCGGGGAGGGCGGCAGGAGGTGGGTCTCGACCGCGAGGCGACGGACACCCTCGGCGACGCGCGGCAGCTCGGCCGGGACCGGCCGCTCAGCCGCCAGCTCGAGGCCCGCGGGCACCACCCAGGGCGCCAGGCGAGAGGCGAGATCTTGCTGCGCCACCACCACCTCAACCAGGTCGCGGCCACGACCGCTGCCCTCGAGCCAGGAGGTGACCCCGGGGAGCCCGGGCCGCGCCGCCTCTCCGGTACCCCTCGCGATGCGGCAAGCGGGCTCCGGGGGCAGCAGGGCGGGCTCGATCTCGAGGGCGAACGGCAGCGGTAGTTCCCACTCCACCTCGCCGTCGCCGAAGCGCAGCAGCAGGTGGGCGTCGGCCGTGGCCACCTCGGGCAACTGCACGGCGAAGGCCCTGACGTCGGCGTCGAGATGGGGCGACAGGCGCACCGGGTAGGTGGCCCCGCCGTCGAGAGAGAGGAAGGCCTCCCACTCCTCGAAGCTCGCCGCCGCGGGGTCCACGGGCCGCCAGGCGAGGAGAAGCTCCTCGCCGGCCACGAGCACCGCACCGGCCGACGGGGAGGTCACCTCCACCAGCCCAGCCTTCAGCGGCTGCTGCGGCTTCGCCTGAGCAGGGACGGCGGCCAGCCAGAGGAGGGCCGGGATCGCCAACCAACGGCACTGCCCACCGGTAGATCCCTCGGCTCCGGGCCTTCGGCCCTCCGCTCGGGATGACCAGGGGGGGTGGTGGCGATCTGACATCGGTGTGCTCGAGTGGCCTCTCCCGGCTGTTCTACGGAGAATCGGCCGCGGGTTCCCGCGCCTCTTCTTCGAGAGTGCTCCGACTCGGTCGAAACGGGGCCGGCACCTGGGGCTCGAGCAGCGGGTCGAGCTTCAGGGCCAGGGCGAAGCTGGCCCGGGCTTCCTGCTGCCGGCCCAGGGCCAGCTCGGCGCGGCCGAGGTTCAAGTAGGTCTCCGGCCTCTTCTCGAGGGCCAGGGACTGCTGGTAGAAGTCGACCGCCACCGCCGGGCCCCCCAGCAGCAGGTGGACGCTGCCGCTCGCCAGGGGGATGGCCGGCTCCACCGGGTCCAGCTCGGCGGCACGGCCCAGCAGCCCGAGGTTGGCGCGCAGGATGTTGGTGCCGGCCTGGCCCAGGCGCACCGCCTCCATGCTCCACAGCTCGGCGCGCTGGAGCAGGACGCTCGCACCCAGCCGGTCCCGCCCGCGGATCGTCACCCCGACCAGCAGGGCCACGAGCAGCAGGCGCAGGGCCCAGACGGCGAGCCGCCCGCTCACCCTCCCGCCTCCTCGGAGGAACGGAACGCCCAGGCCAGGAAGAGCAGCGAGGGGAAGCCGGTCAAGGCGATGCGGAGCTGGAAGAAGGTCAGGGCCATCACCGCCAGGGTAGCGAGGCCGGCCGCGGCCAGGGCGAAGTCGGCGCGGCGATCCCGGCTCGCCGCGGCGCCGGCACGCTGGCGGCGCAGGGTGCCCCCGAGCACCCACAGGCCCCAGCCGAGGGCGGCGAGCCCCAGCAACCCGCCCTCCGCGGCCACCTCCAGGTACTCGTTGTGGGCGTTGGCGAAGACCGGCGTCTCCTGGGAGCGGAAGAACTCCACCCCCTCGTCCACCAGGGCCAGGCGGGCGTCGCCGAAGCGGGCCCGGTAGGCCCCGAAGCCGACCCCGCCGACGGGGGCCTGCTCGAACATCCAGATCGCCGCGCGCCAGCCGTCGAGGCGGCCGGTCAGCAGGCGGTTGACGTTGCCCGAGGTCAGGTCTCCCCACTTCTCCACCACGCGCTCCCGCAGGGGAGCGACGGCGAGCAGGGCAACCAGCGCCAGGAGCGCGCCGCCGCCGGCGATGGCCAGCGCCCGGCGCTGCGGCAGCAGCAGGGCCCAGAGCACCACCGTGCCGACGCCGAGGCCGGCCACGGCGGTCAAGCTCTGGGTGGTGACGATGGCGATGGCGGACAGCACGAGCGTGCCGGCGGCGATCCAGGCCGCGGGTCGCCGGAGCCCGTCCCGCCCCAGACGGGCCAGCTGCGCCTGGGCCAGCAGGCAGGGCAGCACCAGAAAGGAGCCGAGGTCGCCGGGATTGCCGGCGAAGCCGGTGACCCCGAGACGATGGGTCTCCTCCCCCTGGGCGAACTTCAAGGGCTCCCAGATGTCGAGGTATTGAGACACCGCCACCACCGAGAGCACCAGGGCGGGCCAGAAGGTCAGCTCGAGCAGACGGCGCAGGCGTTCGGAGTCGAGAGCCAGGCTCCAGGCCACCAGGCAGGAGGCACCGACCAGGAGGTCGATCAGGCCCTCGCCGACGTAGGCACGGTGGCGAGTCCAGAGCCAGCTCAGGGCAGCCACGGCCACGAAAGGCAGGACCGCCCGCACGGCCGCACGGCGCCACAGGCCGGGCAGGTCCCAGCGCTCGGCGAGGCCGCGGCCGAAAGAGAGGGCGCAGAGGGAGGCGGCGCCGAGGATGCCGGCGAGCAACAGCTTGGGGAGACGGAAGGGGTCCTTGGCGTCCGACCACATCGCGAGCGGGGTGATGAGGATCAGGAGGGCCACCAGGCCGAAAGCGATGCGCTCGGCCCAGGGCGTGCGGGGCGGAGCAGGATCGCCCAGGCTGGGTGCAGCGGACCTGGGCGCGGTACGGCTCTTCTTCCTCATCGGGGTGGGCTCGGGGAGGCGAGACTCTATCAGCTGCCTCGGTCGCGACGGCGCAGGCGCCACCGGCTGCGGGCGTAGAGGGCAGCTCTGGCAGCGAGGTCGAAGGGGCGCACCAGCCGCCGGCCGAAGCGGCCCAGGGTGCCGCCGCGGGTGCCGTAGATCTGCTCCAGCTCGGTCGCGGACGGGAAGACCGCCCGGCCCAGGGTGACCGCCAGCCCGGCGAGCCGGCCGCGATCGGTGAGCGGGCGGCCGAGATCCCGGAAACGCAGCGACGGCCCGTACTCGGGGTCGAGGACACCGGCCAGGCCGTGGTGCAGCAGGGAGGCCTCCACCGACTCCCCGGGCGACTCGCCGAGGGGGCTGAGATCCCCCGCCGCCAGCCGCCGCACCAGCCGCGCCGCCCCCTCGACCTCGATCGCCGGCAGGGCGCCCCGGGTGTGCTGGACCAGCTCGGCCAAGGGCCCGGTGCGCTCCGGGAAGCCGAGGTCGGCGAGATCGCCGATCCAGCGCAGGGCCGGGTAGGCCTGGGGGGCCCAGCCGTGCTGGGCGAGGGCGTGGACCAGCAGGTGGGCCGCCAGGACCGGCGGCGCCGGCACGAAGCTCGCGCCTTCGAAACCCGCCACCGGCTCGAGCTGGCCGGCGGCGGCGAGATCCGCCACTTCCGCGGAGGCCCGGCGCCGGCCGAGGTGGACGCCTAAGAGCCGGGTGTGGACCTCGAGCGCCATGCCTGCGGCGGAGAAGAGCGGTGGCAAGTGGTGCTCGTAGCCCGAGCCGGGCCCGGCCCGGAATCCCCAATCTTCCAAGCTCTCGACAAAGGCCACCGCGCTCGCGGCCGGCACCAGCACGTCGAGGTCGGAGGCGAGGCGGCTGCCGTCCTCGAGGCGCCCGGCGAGCCTCAGGGCCATGGACTTCAGGAAAACCACCGTCACACCGGCTGCCGCGCCCGCCCGCGCCACCTCCCGCGCCAGAGCCAGCCAGCCCAGCTCCACCGCCGCTGCCCCCAGCCGATCCCGCCGCATCGCGGTGGCGACCTCGGCGTCCAGCTCGGCCTCCAGCCGCTCGGCGCCCGTGCGGGCGGCGATCCGTGCTGAGAGGTCGAGGCGCCGGGCGAGCTCGAGGGCCGCCCCGGGGTCCCCCGGACCCGCCGGGGTCGCCGCGAGGGGGCCCCAGGCCCGGGCGAGCACCCAGGCCAGCGGCGCCGACTCCGGCGTCCGGGGCGGGCGAAAACGCAGGCCACGCACCATCCCGGCAGGATACTCCAGGCCCGGCCAGCCGCTCGGCACTGCTATCCTGGCACCCTCTCCCATGAGCCCGCGCACCCGTCTCGCCCTGGTGGTCCTCGCCCTCGGCCTCGCGGTCACCTCGGCCCTGATGTTCACGAGGTTTCGCGCCGAGCGACTCCAGGCCACCGAGCACGCCCGCACCCTCCTCGGCGCCGGTGACCGCGAGGGCGCGCGCCTGATGCGCTCGGGAGATCCGCTCCTGCTGGGACGTGACCTCGCCCGCCTGCTGCTCGCCCGCAGCGTGCGCGAGCGATCGGCCGGCCAGCGCTCCGGGCTGCAGCGCCAGCGGGCGGAGGTCGCGCTCGAGGCCGCCAGCGCTGCCCGCCAGCGGGCTCCCGCGAACTGGGAAGCGGCGATGCTCGAAGGCGCGGCCGTCTATCTCGGGCGCTCGCTCGCTCGCGACAGCCGCTTGTTGACCGAGCCCCAGGCCTGGGAGAAGCCCCTGGCCGGCGCCCTCACCCTCGCGCCCGCCCGGCGCGACCCGGAGCGCTTCCTCGCCATGGCCTACCTTGAGCTGTGGGCCTTCCTGCCGGCGGGCAAGAAGGCCGAGGCCCGCCGGCTGGTGGCCGCGGCGCTCGAGGACCCCACCTCCTTCGACCAGGTGATCCAGCCCTGGCTGGCGATCGAGCCGAACCTCGACAACGCCCTGGCGCCCATGCCGGACGATCCCGGCGCCTGGGCCAAGCTCTTCCAGCTCTTCGGCCTGAAGGGGGACTGGCGCGCCTGGTGCCGGGTGGAGCAGGGCCGGACCGCGGCCCTCGAGCGCCGCCTCGCCTCACGCATCGCGCAAGCCGAGGGCAAGGGGGCCGCGGCGCGGACGCCGCTGCTCGGCGTGCTCACCGAGCTGCCGGTGGACGGCCGCTTCGCGCCCCTCTTCGCCCGGGCCATGGCGGCGCTGCCTCCCGGCCCGGTGGGGCCGGACACCACGGCCGTGCTCGAGCGCTGGGCGCGGTGGGGGTTCGACCTCGAGCTCGCCGGCCGTTCCTCTCTGCCGCCGGAGACCTTCGAGCGCCTCGCCTTCGCCCTCCAGTCGGCGCCAGAGCCCCTCGGCGCCCTGGCCCACCTGGGCGCCGACGACCTGCCGGCAGCGGAGCTCGCCGAGCGGCGCAGCCAGCGGCCACAACCCCGAGCTTGGGCTCCCTACTGGCTGCTCAAGGCCCGGCGCCTCGCCGAGCGGGGAGACCGCGCCGCCGCCCGGGAGGCCCTGCTCGCCGCCGAGGCGGATCCCGCGCTCGCCCCCCTCGTGGCCGGCATGGCCGCCCGGCTGGGCTTCCCGTCCCTCCCGGCGGCCCCGGCTCCGGGCTGGCGGCTCCAGGAAGGGCGCTTCCTCACCCGGGTGGCCACCGGCCCTGGCGCGCCCGGCCTGCGCATCAGACTCGACCGCGTGCCTCAGGAGGGCGCCGCCGTCGAGCTGGTCCTCGACGGCAGCCGCGCGGCCCTGGCCGCCATCCAGCCCGGACAGAGCGAGCTGCTCCTGCCACAATCCCTCGAGCCGGGCCTCCACCAGCTCGAGCTGCGCACGCTGGCGTCGGTGTCGGGAGCACTGGTGGTGCCGGGGACCCCACCATGAGCGAGATCACCGAGCTGCCCTGCCCCCACTGCCGGGCGCCCCTGGCGCTCAAGAGCTCGGACTTCGACCCCTGGCACGAGGAGGCTACGTCCTGCCCCGCCTGCGGCCGCTGGGCGCGGCTCCCCCGCCGCGCCCGGATGCTGGCCGTGCTCTCCCAGTACTTGGGCTGTGCTCTGGTGATGCTGACGATCAAGCCCTTCGACCTCTTCGAGCCCGAAACCCCCCTCGGATTCGCCGTCACCATCGCGACCTTCCTCGCCATCGCCTGGATGGTCGGGACGGTCGGCTACGTGGTGTGCCGGCGGCTGACGCGGGGGTTAGTGCGGTAGGCGAAGCTGGGTTACGGCGCGAGCGGCTGACACACACTACCCGCCGGTGCGCGAGGTGGCCTCCCCGGTCCCCCGCCCCCGCGGCACCCCCAGCCCCAGGCCCACCACCGCCGCCAGCGCCAGGGCGTTGGCGGGCATGGTGAGGCCGAAGTCGAAGACCTCGTGGACGGCCACGGCGGCGAGGGCTCCCAGGGCGGCCAGGGCCGTGGCTCGGTCCTCGGAGCGCCGGCCGTGCTTCCAGGTCTCGCTCAGCCGGTAGCTGGCTAGGGCCACCGCCGAAAGCAGCAGGGCGAAGCCCACCAGCCCGAGTGTCACCAGGGCTTCCAGCCAGTCGTTGTGGGCGTGCCACCACAGGCCCGGCGTCGCCGCCGGCTGCACCAGCGGGAAGACGTCCCGGAACGAGCCGAGGCCGGTGCCGAGGAAGGGGAAGCGGGCAACCAGCTCGAGGCTGGCCGTCCACACCGTCAGCCGGTCCACGCCCCCGGCGGCGCCGCTGGCGCCCAGCCAACGACCCAGCACACCCTCTCCCCCGAGCGTCGAGAAGGCCAGGGCTCCCGCCCCGGCGAGGGCTCCACCTGCCGCCAGCCCGTACCGCCAGGAGAGACCCCGGCGCAACATCAGCAGGGCGGCCTGCAACGTCGTGCCGAGAGCCCAGGCCACCAGCCCCCCGCGCGAGCCGGTGGCGGCGAGGCCGGCGAAGAGCACCAGCCACACCAGCGCGGGCACGGAGACCAGCAGGATGCGCTCCTCGAGCCTGCCGGCATCGCGCGAGCGGCGCAGCGCCCACCACAGCCAGGCGAACGCACCCGCCAGCGGGATCAACAGCCAGGTGGCGAGGTGGTTGGGGTTGACGAAGGTGCCGCGCAGGCGGGTCAGGTCCGTCGCCACCGGCACACCCCAGATGGTCGGTGAGCGCTCCAGCCAGGCACGGGCACCCACCAGCACCTCGCCCACGCTCACCAGCCCGATCGCCCCCCAAACCGCCCGTCGCAGCGAGCGCTCCCGGCCGAGGGCGGCCGAAGCCACCAGCAGCGCGGCGGCGGCCAGCACGGCCAGAGCCGACCATACCGACAGCCAGGGCGAGAAGGAGAGCGGCAGGGTGGCCGGCGGCTCGCCCGCCCGGGCCGCCAGCTCGAGCCGGGCCGGGGCGAGGGCATGGAGGGCGCGCGGCAGGGGCACGGCCTGAAGCAGGCCCCAACCGGCCACCAGGGCCAGGGCGAAGGCGGGGCCCCGGGCCTTGCGCCACGAGTCCTCCTCGACCGGCTTGGCGAGGGCGAGGGCGAAGAGCAGGAAGGCCCCGACCAGCAGGCCGGCCTCCGCGGCGGGCAGCACGCCGCCGAAGGGCAACGGCGCGGCGAACACCAGCAGCGCGAGCCCGGCAGCGAGGGCGAGCCGGCCTTCAGCGACCATGCGATGATGCGCCCTCGACCGCTTTGAGAGGGAGCCCGACGATGGCAACGATTGCCGCGCCGAAGCGAAGGAAGCAAGCCATGCCGGTTCGTCCCGGTCGTGTCCTCATCGCCCTGCTGATGCTGCTGCCGGTCACGGGAGGGGAGCTGGGGGCTCAGTTCGCGCAGTATACCCCCCCGGGAGGTGGCACCGGCGAGCCCGAGCACCGCAAGGACAGCCTCAACCTGGCGGTGGACGACGCTCGCTTCCGTCTGGGCCCCCTGCGGGTCGAACCCTGGGTGGGCATCCGCGACCTCGGCTTCAGCGACCAGCCGGAAGAGGAGGGCCAGCCGGAGGAAGGCGGCCAGCTGGTCGGCAGCGCCGGTGCCGGCTTGCGGTTCTTCGTGCCCTTCTCCCGCAAGGTCACTCTCGCGGCTCACGCCCTGCCCGAGTACTCCTGGGCCGAAGACAGCGAGCGCTCGCGGCTCAACGGGCGCTACGGCGTCGGCCTGTTCTGCTTCTGGAACCGGCTCACCGTCGAAGCCCTGGCCTCGCGGGTCGAGAGGCTCGACTTCCTGACCTCGGAGGTGCTTGAGCGGACCAACTCCCGCCAGGACCGCCTCGACCTCTCGGCCGAGCTGGAGCTGCGGGGCTCTCTGTTCCTCTTCGCCTCGGCCAGGAGGCAGACCCTCGAAAGCCTCGACGACAGAGAGTCGACCGAGATCTTCGCCCGGGCCGACCGCGAGGAGACCCTGCTGTCGGCCGGCGTGCGCTATGCCACGCCCCGCGGCTGGCGCCTGGGCCTCGGCGTCGAGTCGAGCGAGGCGGACTTCCGGCTCGACGACCCCGGCGCAAGCCGCTCCAGCTCCGGTACGGCTCCCGTGGTCGAGGTGCTCTCGCCCGCGACCTCAGGCCTGGCCCTGACCCTCCAGCTCGCGTGGCGGTCCCTGGAGCCCGAGACCGGCTCGGCCTTCCTGCCCTACGACGGTCTGACCGGCCAGGGTCGCGTCGGGCTGGGCCAGGGGTTCAAGGTGCCGGTCCAGCTCTACGGCAGCCGCAGCCTGGTCTCTGCCTTGGTGCTGCCCTTCTCCTACCTGATCAACGACCGCGTGGGACTGTCGGCGAGCTTGCGCCTGGGTGACCGCATGTCTTTGCGCGGCTACGTCGAGACGGGCAAGGACGACTACCAGGGCCGGGGTGAGGTCGAGCGAGAGGACGACCAAACCGGCTTCGGCCTGATCTTCCAGATCGGCCTGCCACGCTCGCTGAGCCTGACGGTCGGTGCCAGCCGCGAGCACTACGAGTCGTCCCTCCCCTCGCGAGACCGGACGGTCACCCAGGTGCAGGCCGCGATCACGCTCTCAGCGGGCACCTCCTCCTGGTATTGAGACATCGCAGACTGCTATGCGAAAGGTGGGCGCCCGATGCTGTGTGTTGAAGCGAAGCCCCGGCCGGGGCGGCCCGAGATCGGCCCCCAGTGCTGGAGAGATTGCACAAGGATCTGGGCAGAGCCGCGACCAGCTGAGATAAACTCAACCAGATGAGCTGCATAGACTCCGCGGCCAGGTGGCCCAGCCGGCTCCTGGCCCTGGCTCTACTCCTCGCTGCCGGTGCGGCGACCGGGGCGGAATCCAACTACAGAGTGGGCCCCCGAGACCTGCTGGAGATCCAGGTCGTACAGATCCCGGAGATCAACGTCGAGCGCCGGGTCTCCGACGAAGGCAAGGTCGACCTTCCGGTGGTGGGCGAGATCGAGGTCGAGGGCCTGACCGAGGCTCAGATCCGCGCCAGCTTGAAGACCATCCTCGAGTCCCGCTACCTCCAGGCCGGCGCCGCCACGGTGTCGGTGCAGATCAAGGAGTTCCGGTCGCGGCCGATCTCGGTGATCGGCGCCGTGCAGAAACCCGGCCCTCTGGCCTTCCCCGGCCGTTGGACCCTGATCGAGGCCTTGACCGCCGCCGGCGGCCTGGCCACCGACCACGGCGACACCATCTACGTCCTGCGCCGCGCCGACAACGGCCTCTCCGACCAGCTGGCGATCCGCGTCGAGGATCTCCTGGTCAAGGGCGACGGTCGGGTCAACGTGCCGATCTACGCCAACGACCTGATCAACGTCAAGGCCGCGGTATCGATCACCGTCTTCCTGGTCGGTGAGGTCAAAACCGCCGGCGCCGTCACCTTCAAGAGCAACGAGCGCATCACCTTCCTGACCGCCCTGGCCCGGGCCGGTGGCCTGACCGACCGGGCGGCGAAGAAGGTGGTCATCCGGCGGCGGCTCGAAGGCGGTATCGAGAGGGAGATCGAGGTCGACGCCCGGCGCATCCTGGCCGGCAAGGACCCGGACGTCGAGCTCAAGGAAGGCGACGTGATCGTCGTCAAGGAGTCCTTCTTTTGAGACCGGAAATTAAAGAAGGTGCCCCCATGGGCCACGCTGCCGATCCCTTCGCCGGTGCCGGGGCTGCCGCGGAGAGCACCTTCCACATCGCCGACTACCTCCAGATCCTGCAGCGGCACTGGCGGCTGATCGTTCTCGCCACCGTGCTCGCCGCGGGGGTGGGTGGCGTGCGCTATGCGATGACACCGCGGGAGTACCGCGCCGAGACCCAGATCCAGATCGAGAGGCGCTCCCTCTCGACCCTCGCCACCACCTCGCAGAGCAGCAATCCCTGGCTCGAGAGCTGGTGGAACCTGGAGTACTACCCCACCCAGTACCGCCTCCTCCAGAGCCGCGGCCTCGCCGAGCGGGTGGTCAAGAACCTCCGTCTCTACGAGCAGCCGGGGTTCGGTGGCACCGCCGCCGCCAACGACGAGGCGGCCCTCGGCGCCCTGGCCGGGCAGCTGCTGGGCGGGCTCGAAGTGACACCCATCCCGAACACCCAACTGGTGGTGATCGCCTACCGCTCGCGGGACCCCAAGCTGGCGGCAGCCGTCGCGAACGGTTTCGCAGATGCCTTCATCGACTGGGGGATCGAGACCCGCACCGAGACCGTGGGCGCGGCCACGGACTTCCTGTCGACCCAGATCTCCGAGATCAAGCGCCAGCTCTTCGCCAAGGAAGCCGAGCTCCAGCGAGCGAGCGGCGGCACGGCGGTGGTCGGCGGCGAGCCGGCGGCCAACGTGGCGCAGGAGCGGATGGCGGCCCTCAACCAGAGCTACGTCACCGCCAAGGACGATCGCATCTCGAAGGAGGCCCGCTACAGCGAGCTGCTGCGCACCAACAAGGATTCGATCGCCGCCAGCCTCGCCTCCCCGGCCTTGAGCCAGATGCGCTCCGAGCTGGCCGCCCTGGAGCGTGAGTACGAATCCGACCTCAAGACCTACCGCCCCGAGACCCAGCGCATGGTGGAGCGCCGGGCCAAGATCGAGCGCCAGCGGGAGAGCGTGCAGAGAGCCGTCGACGAGCTGGTGACGGCCGAGCGGGACCGGGCGCGCGCCGACTACCAGGAGGCCCAGCGCCGGGAGCAGCAGCTGGCCAACGAGATGAGCGCCCTGCGCGCCCAGAACGTAGAGGAGTCCTCGACCAACGTCGCCGTGGCCACCTTGAGCACCGAGATCGCCGACCTGCGCCAGACTCTCTCGGAGCTGCAGCAACGCCAGACCGAGGCGTCGATGACCTCACGCCTCAAGGACACCCGGGAGTCGAACGTGAGGGTGGTGGACCGGGCCCTGGTACCGGGCGGGCCCTTCCGCCCCTCCTTGCGCCGCGAGGTGTCGGTGGGCCTGATGTTCGGCCTGATGCTCGGGCTCGGCCTGGTGGTCTTGATCGAGTTCATGGATCGCACCCTGAAGGAGCCCGAGGACGTCGAGAAGCTGCTCGGCCTGCCCACCCTGGCGGTCATCCCGGACGCCGCCGAGACCGGGCGGGGCGGCCGGCGCGGCTACGGCTATGGCTACGGGTACGGCTACGGCAGCTCGCGCCGGAAGAGCGCCCAGGCCCGGCCCCGGGACGCCGGCACCGGCGAGGAGACCGGCTCGATCGAGCTGCTCCCCCACCTGCGGCCCCGGCTGGCGATCGCCGAGACCTACCGTTCCCTGCGCACCGGCCTCCAGCTGGCGAGCGCCCACGAGCTCAAGGTGATCAGCCTGACCTCGGCCGAAAGCGGCGAGGGCAAGACCACCACCGCCGCCAACCTGGCGGTGGTCTTCGCCCAGCTCGGCCGACAGGTGCTGCTGATCGACGGCGACCTGCGCCGGCCGCGGCTGCACGAGATCATGAAGGTGTCCAACCGGGTCGGCCTGGTCAACCTGCTCACCGGCGGAGCCAACCGCGCCGACGAGGTCTTCGTGCGCACCCCGGTGCCCAACCTCTACCTGCTGCCCTCGGGGACCATCCCCCCCAACCCGGCGGAGCTGCTCGCGTCGGACCGCATGCGCGACTTCATCCAGCACGTGCGCTCGCATTTCGACATCGTGCTGATCGACTCGCCGCCCACCCTGGCGGTCACCGACGCGGTGCTCATCGGCTCCCTGGCCGACGGGGTGCTGCTCTGCCTGCGCGCTGGCCGGGTCAACCGCGAGGACGCCCGCGCCTGCCGCGACCGCCTGGTGCGCGCCGAGCTGAAGATCCTGGGCACGGTGCTCAACGGCTACCGTGCCACCCAGGGCCGCTACGGCCGCCGCTACTACCGCTACTCGCCCGACAGCCGCGAGATCCCGGTGGCGGCCCTGCGCGACTCCAAGGACTCGGCCGCGTGATCGATCTGCACTGCCACATCCTGCCCGGGGTCGACGACGGCGCCATCGACTTCGACGAGGCGGTGGCGATGTGCCGCCTGGCCGCCGCCCGGGGCTGCGAGGAGATGGTGGCGACCCCCCACCAACGGCATCCGCGCTGGTGGAACGACGACCGCGCCCGGCTGGAGCGAGTCGTCCGCGAGCTCCAGAGCCGGGTGGGCCCGAGCCCCCGGCTGCACCTGGGGGCCGAGATCCGGTTGTGCTCCGGCTTGCTCGAGGAGGTCGAGGCCCTGCCCGGCGGCAGCCTCCTGCCGCTCGCCGGCTCCCGCTATCTGTTGCTCGAGCTGGACAGCGCCGGCCTGGGGCCGGACCCGTTCGAGATCGTCCACGAGGTCTCGGTCGCCGGGTGGCAGCCGATCATCGCCCACCCGGAGCTCTACCCCTGGCTGGTCGGCGAGCCCGGGCTCGCCGAACGGCTGGTCGAGCTGGGAGCTCGCCTCCAGGTGACCGGCATGAGCCTGACCGGAGGCTTCGGCCGCCGTGCCCAGGCCGCCTGCCGGGAGCTCATCGACGGCGGGCTGGTGGCTTTCGTGGCCAGCGACGCCCACGGCCTCGTCACCCGGCCCCCGGGCCTCGCCCAGGCTTACACCCTGCTCGCCGCTTCCTGGGGGGAGGAGGTCGCCCAAGCCCTCACCCGCAGCAACGCCGCGGCGGTGATCGCCAACCGCCCCCTGCCCTTGGCCGCCTGAGATCCGCGATGATGCCGCTCCACCGCGCCCTGACCGCCTTCGCCCTGCTGGCCGTGGGACTGGCGCAGTGGCCGGCGGCGCCCGCTCTGGCCCAGGGCGCCTCGATCGATCCTTTCTACACCGACCAACTGGAGGAGGGAATCCGCGCCCTCGCCGAGAGCGATGCCCGCTCCGCGGTCCGCTCCCTGCGGGTGGCCTGCTTTGGGCTCCTCGACCAGCCCGAGGTGCTCGGCAGGGGCTTGGCCTACCTCGGCGTGGCCCAGGGCCGGGTCGAGGACAAGGATGGCTTCGTCGAGACCTGGCGCCGCCTGGTGACGGTCGAGCAGCGCTTTCAGGGATTCAGCCGAGCGACCCTGGCGACGGCGGTCCGCAGCGAGCTCGAGGCCTTCCTGGTGCGCTTCATCCCCGAAGAGCAGCTCGCTTCGGTGCCGGCCTTCTCCGGCCTGGCCGGGCGGCGGAGGGTGGCCCGCCTCGAGCGCCTGCCAGCCAGGGAACGTCGCAGCGAGCTCGAGGCGTTGATCTCCGCCCAGCCGAAGGAGCCCGCCTATCGCCTGGGCCTGGCCGCCCTGGAGCTCGAGGACGGCAAGCCCGCCGAGGCATTGCGCCATGCCGCGGCCGCCCTCGAGCTCGACCCGGCCTCGAACGAAGCCCTGTGCCTGCGCGGCCTCGCCTCGGCCGGCCAGGGCCATGCCTCCTGCGCCGCGGCCGTGGCCGATCTCGAGCGCTGTGCCGAGAAGGGGCGCGAGCCGGCACTGGCCGCCGCCCTGCTGTCCTGCCGCATCGTGCTCTCCCAACGGGCCGAGGCCGAGAGCTTCCTCGCCTCCCTGCCCCTCGATCTGCGCACGGACAAGGAGGTCGCCCGGCTCGCCAAACAGCTCGAGCGGCAGGCTCCGGCTCGCAGCAGCCCCGCCCCGGCCGAGCCCGGCGTCCCGCTGGCGGCTGAGCCGCCGAAGCCCCAGCCGGCACCTGCCGGGCCGGTCAAGGTCGTCGCCGCGCCGGCCCTCACACCGGCCGAGGTGGAGACCCTGAGCCGCGTGCGGGAGAACCTCAAGACCATTCGCCAGGCGGGCGACCTCGCCTTGCCGCTGAGCCAGGTAGCGGCGGTGGCCCAGGCCCATCCGGAGCACACCGAGACCCAGCTGCTCGCCGCCGAGATCGCCTACCGGGCCTCGCGCTGGAACGAGGCGGCCCAGTTCTTCCGCCAGGCCGGGATCGGCAGCACGCAGAAGCCGGACCTGCTCTTCTACATGGCGGTGTCGTTCTACGAGTCGGGAGACCGAGAAGCTGCGGCGGCGGCTTTGGAACGCTGCCTGCCGCGGCTCCAGCGGACCCCTTTTGTCGAGGAGTACCGGCGCAAGATCCAGGGAGCCGAAGGGACCTCGCCCTGATGGCAGCGGTTCCAGGCCGTTGACGGGGCGCGTTGATGCGCCTACAGTAACGATGGAGTCAAGGAGGAGATCAAATGTCCATTAGGAGTCTGCTGGCGTGCGGACTGTTCGTGTCGGCCGGAGCGGCCGCGGCCCAGACACCGCTAGTGACGACCCCCGACGTCGCTTGTTTCCCGATCGCCGACAACCAGGTCGTCACCGCCACGGTCAAGCCCGAGGTGGGGGGCGCCTCGGTGCGCATCTACTTCCGGTGGAACGAGCACGGTGCCATGTACTACGTCGACATGGTGGCCGCTGGGGCAGGCTCCTACTGGGGCCTGCCGGCCAAGGCCGAGCCGCGCAACGAGCGCATCGAGTATTACGTCAGCGTGGTCGATCCCTACGGCAAAACGCTCGCCAAGTCCGAGACCAAGTTCTCGGTGGTGCGCGACGACTGCGAGCCCAGCTTTTCCTCCGATCCCAAGCTCGCCGCCCGCCAGCAGGGCCTGGCCAACAACCTGGTGATCGGCGAGACGGTCGCCGCCCAGGAGGGCAAGCGGGTGCTCGGCTTCCTCTGCGACGGCGTCGTCACCCGCATCAACGCGGACGGCATCATGCGTCCCGATGAGGTCTGCCGCGGCTGTGTCATCCCGTGGTGGACCAAGCAGGAATTCATCGGCGCCGCGATGCTGGTTCCGGCTACCCTGATCATCATCGACGAGCCGCCGGAACCTTCGCGGTCCCGACCGTAGGGGTGCCTCGGCGCGATCTCATCCTGGTCACCGCCGGCCTCGGCCTCGACGGCGGCGGCCGGGCCGTGGTCGGGCGCCTGCTCGCCACCGCCGGCGCGAAATGGGCAGCCGGCCGAGGCGTAGGCTTCTCGGTGCTCGCCCTCACTGACGATCAACCCCTTCTCGAGCCTCTGCGCTGGTGCGGATTCGGCGGCAGCCGAGCCCGCCTCTCCGCAGCGGTCTGGGCGGCGCAGACCCGGCCCGGGCAACGGCCGGCGCTGGTCTTCGACCTCCTCGGCCTGGCCCGCACCCAGGCCCTCTTGCCGGCGTTTTTCGCCGGCCCCCACGCCCTCTTCCTGCTCGGCATCGAGGTCTGGCGACCCCTCTCCTGGCTGCACCGTCGGGCCCTGCTGCGCGCCCGCCGAGTTCTCGCCATCTCGCGCTTCACCCTCGAGCGGGCCGCGCCTTTCCTGCCCCCGACCCTCCGCCCTGCCGAGGTCCTACCGCTCGCTCTCGAGCAGCGTGCGCCCACCGCCGAGCCGGACGCCGCGCTGCTCGCGAGCCTGGGCCGGGGCTTCGTGCTCTCGGTCGGTCGGATGAGCGCGAGCGAGCGCTACAAGGGCCACGACGAGCTGCTCGAAGCCTGGGGCCGGCTGGGCGAGACCCGGCCCGACGCCCGGCTGGTGGTGGCCGGCGGCGGGGACGACCGCCCGCGCCTCGAAGCCCGGGCCGCCGAGCTGGGGCTCGGGGGCCGGGTGCGCTTCACCGGCTTCATCGACGAGGCCACCCTGGCCGAGCTCTACAGGCGGGCCGGGGTCTTCACCATGGTCTCGACCGGGGAGGGCTTCGGCCTGGTCTACCTCGAAGCCATGCGTGCCGGCGTGCCCTGCGTGGCCGCCCGCGGCTCGGCCGCGGCCGAGATCATCGAGCCCGGCACCACCGGCCTGCTGGTGCCGGCCGGCTCGCCCGCCGAGCTGGCCGGGGCCCTCGACCGCCTGCTGGGCGATCCCGCCACCGCCGCCCGGATGGGCGAGGCGGGACGACGCCACCACGCCGCGGAGCTCAGCCTCGCGCGCTTCGAGGCCCGCCTGGGGACCGTGCTCGACGAGCTGACGGAGGTGCGCCGTGTGCGGGATTAACGGCCTCTTGCGCCTCCATCCCGACGCCCCGGAGATCGACCCCGCTGAGCTCGTCGCCTGCCGCGAGGCCATGGCCCGGCGCGGGCCGGACGATGCCGGGCAGTGGGTGTCCCCGGGAGGCCGGGTGGCTCTCGGCCATCGCCGGCTCTCGATCCTCGACCTCTCCGCCGCCGGCCACCAGCCGATGTCGTCTCCGGACGGCCGCACCTGGATCGTCTTCAACGGCGAGATCTTCAACTTCCGGGCCCTGCGTGCCGAGCTTCTGGCCCAGGGCGAGCGCTTCACCACCGAGAGCGACACCGAGGTGGTGCTGGCCCTCCATGCCCGGTTCGGGGCGGAGATGCTCGGCCGTCTGCGCGGCATGTTTGCCCTGGCGATCTGGGACGATCGCGAGCAGACGCTGCTGCTCGCCCGCGACCCTTCCGGCATCAAGCCGCTCTACTACTCGACCGAGGGCGGGGTGCTGCGCTTCGCCTCGCAGGTCAAGGCCCTGCTGGCGGGAGGCAAGCTGCGGAGGGACGTCGAGCCCGCGGGCCTCGCCGGCTTCCTGCTCTGGGGCTCGGTGCCCGAGCCGTGGACCTTCCGGCGCGGGATCCTCCAGCTGCCGGCCGGGCACTTTCTGGTGGTCGGAGGAGAGGGAGCGGGCAGTCCCGGGGCGGGGAGACCCCGCCCCTACAGGTCGCCGGAGCCGTTCGAGACGCCCGGGCCGACCAACCTGACGGCAGCGCTCGAGGGCTCCGTGGCGGCCCACCTGGTCTCGGACGTGCCGGTGGCGGTGTTCCTGTCGGCCGGCCTCGACTCGAGCCTGGTCGCTGCCCTGGCGCGCCGCCTCTCCCCCGAGCCACCGATCACCTTCACCCTGTCGTTCGACCTGCTGGCCGGCACCCCTCTCGACGAGGCTCCCCTCGCCCGCGAGACGGCCCGCGTGCTGGGCACCCGTCACGTCGAGCGGCGGGTCGGGCGGGGAGTCTTCGAGGCTCTGTGGGCGGACGCGTTGGCGGCCATGGACCAGCCCTCGATCGACGGCTTCAACACCTTCCTGGTCAGCCGCATGGCCCACGAGGTGGGGATCAAGGTGGCCCTGTCCGGCCTCGGGGGGGACGAGCTGTTCGGCAGCTATCCGTCGTTCCGGGACGTGCCCCGCTGGCACCAGGCGGCCCGGCTCGCCGCCGCCCTGCCCGGCCTCGGCCCCCTGTGGCCGACCCTGACCCGCCCCCTCGCCGGCAGGCGGCCCAAGCTTCCCGGCCTGCTGCGCTATGGGCGCAGCTTCGAGGGCGCCTATTACCTGCGCCGTGCCCTCTTCCTCCCCGAGGAGCTACCGGCCCTGATCGGCAGGGACCGGGCCGAGGAGGGCCTGCGGGCCTACGACCCCCTCGCCGACGCCACCGGCCAGCTGCGGACCTTCCTGGCCAGGCGCTCCCTCGCCGAACGGGCCGAAGCCGCCGGCTGGGTGGCCGTGCACGCCCTGGAGTCCTCCCTCTACCTGCGCAACCAGCTGCTGCGGGACGCCGACTGGGCCTCGATGGCCCACTCCCTCGAGCTGCGGGTGCCGCTGGTCGATGCCTGGCTCGAGGCCCACGTGCTGGCGGCGATCTTCGCCCGAGACCCGGGCCGGGCCGCCCTCGAGGGCGTGCCGTTCCCGCCCTGGCGCAGCAAGCGCGAGGTGGTGCGCGCCGCGGCTCCCGAGCTGCCGGCGGCCCTCTTCGAGCGGCCGAAGACGGGCTTCTACATCCCGATCAGCGAGTGGGCGAGCGGCGCCGGCCGCCCCCTGCCCGGCCACGCCCGGGGCAGCGGCTCGCGCCGCCTCGCCCTGGCCGTGGCCGAGGCTTTCGGAGCCCTGCCCGGTGGCTGAGCCCGAGGTTCTCGCCGCCGGCCCCGGCTGGAGAGGTCGCCTCGGCCAGTGGGGGCGCATCCTCTCCGCCTACTTCGCCTCCCAGGGCCTGGCCCAGCTGCTCTCGGTGGCTGCGGGGCTGCTGCTCGCCCGCTCGATGCCCGTTGCCGAGTTCGCCCTCTACACCCTGGCTGCTTCGGTCGTGGCCTTCTACGGCTTCTTCTCCGACCTCGGCAGCACCGGCTCCCTGGTCTACTTCTTCCAGGTCAGCCGCAAGCAGGGAGAGGACTTCGGCGCCTACCTGGGCGCGGTGCGCTGGCTGCGCTCGCGGGCCTTTCTGCTGGGGGCCGCCCTGGTCGCCGTGGCGCTGCCCTGGATGGCCCTGGCCAAGGGCTTCGGCCTCGGCGAGGCGCTGCTGGCCACCGCGGCCGTCGCCGCCAACGTGTGGGCTCAGATCGTCGCCTCGATCCGCGTCCTGACCCTGCGCCTCAGGGGTCTCTATGCCCGCTCCTACCGGGCCGACGTCGCCGGCGGCGCCGTGCGCCTGGTGGGCGTGCTGGCCCTGATCGCCCTCGGCCTGCTGCGCGCCTTCCTGGCAGTGGGCGTCTCCGCCCTGGCCCTGGCCGCCGTCGCCGGCCTCGGCAAGGCCCCCGAACCGGAGCCGGCGGCAGCCCCCCCCGAGGCTCGGCGGGCCCGCCGAGCGGTGATGCGCTACCTGCTGCCGACCCTGCCCTCCGCCCTCTACTTCTCGATCCAGGGGCAGCTGACGGTCTGGCTGGCCGCCACCTTCGGCGCCACCGAGAACCTCGCCCAGGTCGGAGCCCTGTCGCGCCTGGGCATGGTGATGAGCCTGTTCTCCGGCCTCACCTCGGTGATCTTCCTGCCGCGGTTGGCGGCCATCACCAGCGATCGGCTCTACCGCCGCCGCAGCCTCCAGTTCGGTGCCCTGCTCGCGGGCCTCGGTGCCGCCCTGCTGGCCGTCGCCGCCGCGGCGCCCCGGCCGTTCCTGCTGATCCTCGGTGCCAACTATCAGGGGCTCGACCGGGAGCTCGTCCTGGTGGTGGCCGGCGCGGCCCTGACGCTGCTCGGGGGCTACGCCGTGGCGATCAACTCCGCGCGCTCCTGGAATCGCTGGCAGACCCCCTTGCTGGTCCTCCACCTCGCCGGCCAGGTGGCCCTGATCACCTGGCTACCCCTCTCCACCACCCGGGGCGTGCTGCTCTTCGGCTGCGGCACCGCGGCAGTGGGTCTCCTTCTCCAGGCCGCCGTCCTCGCGGTAGGCTTCGTCCGGCCGAAATGGGTCCATTGGCAATGAGCTCTCCCCCCAAACACCTGAACCTGGGATGCGGTCGGGTCAAGCGGCCCGGCTGTCTCAACGTCGACCGCGAGGCTTTCTTCGAGCCCGACCTCGAATGGGACTTGAACCGCCGTCCCTACCCCCTGCCGCGCCGGCACTTCGAGGAGATCTACATCCACGACGTGATCGAGCACCTCGACAGCGTGGGGGACTTCATCGAGGAGGCCCACGAGCTGCTGGTGCCGGGCGGGCTGCTCGAGATCACCACGCCCCATTTCTCCTGCTCGAACTCCTTCACGGACCCGACCCACCGTCACCACCTCGGCTGCTTCTCCTTCGACGTCTACCTCGAGCCGGAGCGCTTCAGCTTCGTCTCACCGGCCCGCTTCACCCTCGAGAGCCGGCTGCTGGTCTTCCGGGCCGGGCCGATCATCGGCCGCTTCGCCCGTTGGGCCAACCGGCACCCCACCTTCTACGAGCAGCGCCTGACCTGGATCATCCCGGCCTGGTTCCTGATCTTCCGCCTGCGCGCGAGGGTCGACGAGCCGGCATGAAGCCTCGGGTGGCCGTGGTCTACCCGATCGCCTTCGGCCCGGAGGGAATCTTCGGCGGCGGCGAGCGCTACGCCGTGGAGCTCGCCCGCGCTCTGGCGGCGCGCACACCCACCCGCTTGATCACCTTCGGACCCACCGCCCGGGAGATCGAGGTCGACGGCCTCGAGATCCACACCTACGAGCCCTTCCGCCTGCTGCGCGGCGAGCAGGCCAACCCGTTCACCGTCGGCTTCCTGCGCTCGCTCCGGGGCATGGACGTGGTCCATTGCACGGCCTGGAACACCCTGGTCACCGACGTCGCCATCGGCTTCGCCCGTGCCACCGGCAAGCGGGCCTTCGTCACCGACGTGGGCGGCGGAGCGAGCCTCACCCTGCACCGTTTCCTGCCGATCGACCGCTGGGTGCATCGCTACCTGCTGATCGCCGAGGTGGGGGGGGCGGAGTTCCTCGCCCACCGGGAGCGCTGGCGCATCATCTGGGCGGGGATCGACACCGAGAAGTACCGTCCACCCGAGAGGCCGGAGCGCCGCGGCGTGCTCTTCGTGGGACGGCTGCTGCCCCACAAGGGCATCGACGTGCTGATCCGGGCCGTGGGCCGCGACACACCCCTGACCATCGTCGGCCGCCCCTACCATGGCGCCTACTTCCGGCTGCTCCAGCAGCTCGCCGCCGGCAAGGACGTGCGCTTCGTGACCGACGCCTCGGACGAGCAGGTGATCCGCTGCTACCAGCAGACGGCGGTGGCGGTGCTACCCTCGGTGAACCGGACGGTCTATGGCGACACCTTCCCCCTCCCCGAGTTGCTGGGCTTCGCCGCCATGGAAGCCATGGCCTGCGGTGCGGCGACGATCTGCACGCGGGTGGGGGGGTTGGGGGAGCTGATGGTGGACGGTGAGACCGGCTTTCTCGTGCCACCCGGCGATCCGGTTGTCCTCCGCCAGCGGATCAGCGAGCTGCTGGGCGACCCGGAGCTGGCCGAGCGGCTGGGCCGGGCGGCGCGGCGGCGGATCGAGGGCCACTTCACCTGGGCCCAGGTGGCCGAGCGCTGCCTCGCCGCGTACCGCTCATGAACGAGCCAGGACCGGACCGGCAGATCGTCGTCATCGGCGGGGGAGGCCACGCGCGGGTGGTGATCGAGATCCTCCTGGTCGCCGGCTGGCAGGTGGTCGGCTTCACCGACGCGCGGCAGCACAGCGAGAACTGGTGCTCGGTGCCCTGCCTGGGTGGAGACTTCGAGCTGCCGCGGGTGCGCGCCGCCGGGGTGAGCCAGGCGATCGTCGCCGTGGGCGAGAACGCCCTGCGCGGCCGGCTGGCCGGCGAGGCGGCCGCGGCCGGCTTCGCCCTCGCCAACGCCGTCCATCCCGGGGCCTGGCTGTCACCGACGGTGAGCCTGGGCCGGGGCATCGCGATCATGGCCGGCGCGGTGCTCAACGCCGGGGTGGTGGTCGGCGACAACGTGATCGTCAACACCGGGGCGACCGTCGACCACGATTGCCGGCTCGGCGCCCAGGTGCACGTGGCACCCGGCTGCCACCTCGCCGGCTCGGTAGTTGTCGAGGAGGGGGCCCTGATCGGGGTCGGCGCCGTAGTCGGCCGGGGGCGGCCCCTGGTGATCGGCGCCCGGGCGGTGGTGGGCTCCGGCTCGGTGGTGATCGGGGACGTGCCCGCGGGCGCCACGGTGGTCGGCAATCCGGCCCGGCCCCTGGGCGCGAGCTGAGCGAACGGTTCCTTTCGCGGGAGGAGAGGTCGGCATGGACGAGCTCATTCCGGTGGCGGCTCCGGCCCTCTTGGGCAACGAGAAGCGCTACGTCAACGAGTGCCTGGACTCGACCTGGATCTCCTCGATCGGCACCTTCATCGACCGCTTCGAGGTGGCCTTCGCCGGCGCCTGTGACAGCCCCCACGCAATGAGCTGCACCAACGGCACGGTGGCCCTGCACCTGGCCCTGCTCGGCCTCGGCATCGGCCCGGGGGACGAGGTGCTGGTGCCTTCCCTGACCTACGTCGCGAGCGCCAACGCGGTGCGCTACTGCGGCGCCGAGCCGGTCTTCGTGGACAGCGAGCGCCGGACCTGGAACCTCGACCCCGAGGACGCCCGGCGCAAGGTGACCCCGCGGACCCGCGCCATCCTCGCGGTGCACCTCTACGGCAAGCCGGTAGCGATGGCGGAGATCGAGAGCCTCGCCCGGGAGCACGGCCTCGCCGTGGTGGAGGACGCCGCGGAGGCCATCGGCGCCACCTGGCGCGGCCGGCCCGTGGGCTCGCTGGGCGACGTGGCGGCGTTCAGCTTCTTCGGCAACAAGGTGATCACCAGCGGTGAGGGGGGCATGGTGGTCACCCGCGACCCCGAGCTGGCCGCCCGCATCCGCCAGCTCAAGGGCCAGGGGCAGGACCCCGCCCGGCGGTACTGGTTCCCGATCATCGGCTACAACTACCGCATGACCAACATCCAGGCGGCCCTGGGCCTGGCCCAGCTCGAGAAGGTCGACGACTACCTGGCGGCCCGGGACCAGATCGCGGCCTGGTACCGCCACCATCTCGCCGGCTGCCCCGGCCTGATGCTGCCCGCCGAGGACGCCGGCGAGCGCAGCGTCTGCTGGCTGTGGAGCGTCGTCTTGGTCGATGCCACCGAGCAGGCCCGGGACGCCGTGATGGCCCACCTGCGCAGCGAGGGGATCGACAGCCGGCCCTTCTTCTACCCCTGCCACGTCCTGCCCCCCTACCAGACCGGCCGGCCGGCGGACTGCCCCCGGGCCGAGTGGCTGGGCCAGCGCGGGCTGTCGCTGCCGACCTGGGTGGGGATGACCGAGCACCACGTCGAGAGGGTGGCGGCCGCCCTGCGGCGGGCGCTCGCGAGGTGACGACGCTGCGCCTGCTGCTGACCTCACCCCTGGCCCTGTCGCCCGAGGCCGGCGTCTCCCAGGTGGCGCTGAGCCTCGCCGAGGCCCTGAGCCAGCGCGGGCACGAGGTCCGGACCTGGGCCCCTCCGGCGCCGCCGCCGGGCCTGGGTCCGTGGCGACGCCGGCTGTGGGCAGTCGGCCGGCTGGAGACCTTCCTCGCCTCGCAGCCCCGCTTCGACTTCGTGGACGTGACGCCGGTGCTGGCCCACCGCCGCCTCAGGCGCTTCGCCCCCCTGGTGGTGCGCAGCGTCCAGCCCGAGTGGCTCTACTACCTGGCGGACCTGCGGGCCGCGCTGCGGCGGCCCACGCCGCGCCGACTGGCCCACCGGCTGCTCGATCTCGGCCCCCAGCTGCGGTGCCTCGCCGGGCTCCACGCGGCGAAACGCATCCTCTGCCTGGGCAACCAGGACCGCCGCTGGGTGGCGACCCGCCTGCCCTGGCTGCGGCCCCGCCTCGGCACCTGGGTCAACGCCCCCGAGCCCGCCCTGCAGCGGCGCCTCGCGGAGCTGCGGGCCGGGCGCGTGGCGCCGGAGACGGGGCCCCTGCACTGGCTGTGGATTGGCCGCTGGGCCGAGCACAAGGGGATCCGGCGGCTCCGGGTTTTCGCCGAGGAGTGGCTCTCCCGGCGGCCCGAGGACCGCATCACCCTCGCCGGTTGCGGCCCGGCCGCCGTGGCGGATCTGAGCGCCGAGCACCTCGCCGCCGGCCGCCTGCGCGTGGTGCCCCGCTTCGGCCGCGAGGAGCTGCCCGCCCTGCTCGCCGAGCACCATGCCGGCCTGTTCACCAGCCAGGTCGAAGGCTGGGGCCTGTCGGTGAACGAGATGCTCGAGGCCGGGCTCACCGTCTTCGCCACTCCGGCCGGCGGCGTCCGCGACCTCGCGCCGTTCTTCCCCCACCAGCTGCGACCCTTCCCACCGCCGGCCGACCTCGAACCGAGCCGACTCGCCGTGCCGGAGGTGGCAGAGGGCTACTACCGCCGCTTCACCTGGGCGGCCATCGCCGAAGCCTACGAGCGGGAGCTCAAATGAAGGAGCTGCTCTCCTTCCTGCTCGCCCGCCGGCCCCGGCTCTATGCCCGGCTGCTCCGGCTACGAGCCGGCTGCAACCTCGAGAAGGTGATCTTCCTCGAACTGCTCGAGCGCGGCCAGGTGGTCTTCGACGTCGGCGCCAACCTGGGCACCTACACCCGCCTCTTCTCACACGTGGTGGGACCGCGAGGCCGGGTCCACGCTTTCGAGCCCGTCCCCGCCACCTACGCTTCGCTCGAAGCCAACGTGGCACGCCGGCCCCGCTGGGAAAACGTCACGCTCCACCGCCTGGCCCTCGGCGACCGGGCCGGCGCGGCCCGGATCTTCCTGCCGGGGGGGGACCACGGCCAGGCTTCGCTGATGCGCCACCGGGCGGGCTCGTGGCTGGGCGCGGAGAGCATCGAGAGCAGCGATACGCCCCTCGCCACCCTCGACGGGCTGGTGGCGGCAGGCTCCTTGCCACGGCCGGACTTCCTCAAGATCGACGTGGAAGGTGGCGAGCTGGCGGTGATCGAAGGAGCCATCGCCACGCTGCGCGACGGTCACCCGACTCTCTGTCTAGAGGTCTTCCCCGAGTGGACGGCCTCCTTCGGCTACCAGCCGTTGGACCTCCTCGGCCGGCTCTCCGAGCTGGGCTATCGCCGTTTCTTGCTGCTCGACGCCGCCTCCGGGCTCGCGACCCTGGCGCCGGAGAGCCTCGCCGAGTGGCCGGAGCCTTCCTCGGCCAACCTCATCTGCCTCGCCTTGGACCAGCGGGGAGCCCGGCTCGCCCGTCGGCTGGAAGCGCTGCGCCAAGCCCGGCAGCGACGCGGCGGGGGTGGGCGATGAGGGGGTGGGGGCTGCGCGGACGATTCGGCGAGGCCGTGCGCGTCGCCCTCGGTGAGCCCCTGGTCGCCCTGCTGGCGAGGCTGAGGCGGGGCCGACCGGTGGATCCCCGCCATCCCCGTTCGATCCTCGTCCTGCGCAACAACGACCTGGGCGATCTGCTGGTGATCACCCCCCTCTTCGCGGCCCTCCGGCGGCTGTTCCCCGCCACCCACCTGGTCGCCGCCGTGGGCAGCTGGGGCCTGCCGGTGCTCCAGGGCAACCCGCACCTGTCGGAGACGATGGTGGTGGAGGCTCCCTGGTTCAACAAGTTCGTGCCGCACCAGAGCACCCTCGCGCGGCTGCGCTTCGTCCTCGCTTCGAGGGCCGCCCGCGAGCTGCGTGAACGGCGCTTCGAGGTGGGGATCGACGTGGTGGGCAGCCTGTGGGGATCCCTCCTGCTGCTCTCGGCGGGCATCCCCCTGCGGCTGGGAGTCCGGGGCTATGCCGGCGGCCACTCGGCGGCCTGGCGCACGGTGCGCTTCGACCCATTCGAGCAGGTCGGCCGTTCGGCCCTGCGCTTCGCCGAGCTGCTGGGGGCGCGCCCAGAGGATCTGCCGCCGGTGCGCCCCCAGCTCTTTCTCTCGCCCGTGGAACGGTCGGCCGGCGAGGCGGCCTGGCAGGCTCTGAGCGCGGCGGGACAGCGCGTGCTCGTCGGCCCGGGTGCCGGGCTGGCCCTGAAGAGCTGGCCGGTGGCGTCTTATCGCCAGCTCGTGGCCGCCCTCGCCGGCAGGGAGGGGCTCGCCCTGGCGATCGCCGGAGGGCCGGGGGAGCGCGAGCTGGGCGAGGAGCTGGCCGGCCTCGGCGGCAACGTCCGCAACTACGCCGGCGTGCTCTCGATGCGCGAGACCTTCGCGCTCGCGGCGGGAGCGGATCTGGTGATCGCCAACTCGAGCATGCTGATGCACGCCGCCGCCGCGTTCTCGCGGCCGACCCTGGTGCTGCTGGGCCCGGCCTTCCCCTCGGCCCGCCAGCACGACGCGCAGTGGGGCTATCCCGGCACCTGCCGCAGCCTCGGCCGGGAGACGGGCGAGAGGGCGGAAGCGGCCACGCCCGAGGAGGCCCTCGGCGCCGTGCTCGAGGAGCTGGCGAGGCTGGAAGGGGGAGGGCCCCGGTGCGCCTGATCCACGTCGTGCCCACCCTGCCGCCCCCCCTCGAAGGCGTGGGCACCTACGCCCTCGCCCTTGCCGGCGCCCTGGCGACCGGTCACGGCATCGAGAGCCGCTTCCTGGTCGGTGATCCCGGCTGGCGGGGTGAGGCCGAGCACCCGGCCCGAGCTCTCGCGGCCCGCACTGCCTCTGAGCTGGCCTCCACCCTCGCGACGGAGGGGCCGGGCGCGGTGCTCGTGCACTACGCCAACTACGGCTACGCCCGGCGCGGCTGCCCGGGCTGGCTGGTGGCGGGGTTGCTCGCCCACCGCCGCGAGGCAGGCGGGCGGCTGCTCGCCTTCTTCCACGAGCTGTGGGCCAGCGGACCGCCCTGGGCCAGCTCGTTCTGGCTGGGGCCCTGGCAGCGCCGCCTGGTCCGGCGCCTGGCTCGGGCGGCCGACTGGCGGGGCACCTCGCTGCCCCTCTACGCCGACCTGCTCGCCCGCTACCTGCCGCGGCCGAGCGTGGCGGTGATGCCGGTGTTCTCGACCGTGGGCGAGCCGCCCGCGGTGCCGCCGCTGGGCGCCCGGCCGCGGCGGCTGGTGGTCTTCGGCGGCACGGGGGCACGGGAGCGGGCCTTCGGGCCGAGCGGGTCGGCCCTCGAGAGAGCCTGCCGGGAGCTGGGGATCGAGGAGGTCCGCGAGATCGGCCCGCCTCTGCCGTGGGTACCGCGGCAGGTGGCCGGGGTGCCGGTGCGCTCGCTCGGCGCCCTGCCGGCAGAGCAGGTGAGCCGGGAGCTGCTGGGCGCCGCGGCCGGCTTCCTCGCCTACCCTCCGGAGTTCCTCGGCAAGTCGACGATCTTCGCCGCCTACGCCGCCCACGGCCTGCTGCCCGTGTGCGCCGCGGAGGCTGCCCGCTGGCCGGCCGATCCCCCCTTGTGGCGCCCCGGCCAGAGCGCCGGCGAGGAGGTGCTCGAGGCCATCGCTGGCGCCGCCCACGCCTGGTACGGCGGGCACTCCCTGGCCCAGCAGGCGGGGGTGGTGGCGGAGATCCTCGGCCGGGGGTCTCGCGAGCGATTCAAATCGCTCGCTACGCATGAACGTCCCTGACGGGACGAGGTAAGGCTGCCCTCCAGAAGCCGCCTTTGGAGCGCGGCGACGTGTCGCCGCTTTGCAGCGCTCCGAAAGCGGCGACGTGTCGCCGCACTCCAAAGAGGACCGGTCGGAGAGCAGCAGGGAGCTTTCCCCCGTCCCGCCCGGGACGTTCATGGGTAGCGTGGGGTTTCCAACCCCTCGCGAGCCCCAGGCCCTCGCGACGAGGCCCGGCTGGGCCAGAATAGCCCCCCGGATGAAGATCCTCCTCTCCTCCCCCGCCTTTGCCCCGAGCGTCGGCGGGCTCGAGACCGTGGTCGCCCTGCTCGCCGAGGGCTTCGCGGCGAGGGGCCATGACGTGGTGGTGGTGACGGCCACACCGGCCGGCGCCGCTGACCCGACGGAGGCCGGGGAGGCCCGCGTCGTGCGCCGGCCCTCGGCCCGGGAGCGGTTGCGCTGGGCACTCTGGTGCGAGGTCTACTTCCAGGCCAACGTCTCGCTGCGCGAGCTCTGGCCCCTGCTGCTGGTGCGCCGGCCCTGGGTGGTGAACCATCACAGCTGGTACTGTCGCACCGACGGCCACATCGCCCTCGCGGATCGCCTCAAGCGGGGCTTGCTGCCCTTCGCGGCGGCCTCGATCGCCGTCTCGCACGCCATGGCCGCCGACCTCGCCCGCACCTGGCCGCGCTCCCGAGCCCGCGTGCTGCCCAACCCCTACCGCGCCGAGCTCTTCCACCTGAGGCCGCAGATCCCCCGCGATCAGGACCTGCTCTTCGTCGGCCGGCTGGTCTCCGACAAGGGTGCCGATCTGCTGCTGGCGGCCCTCGCTCGGCTGGCGGCGCGCGGGATCGAGCCAGGCCTGACCATCGTGGGCGACGGCCCCGAGCGCGAGCCCCTGGAGGACCAGGCGCGCAAGGCGGGGCTGGCCGGCCGGGTGCGCTTCCTGGGCCGGCGCAGGGGGGAGGAGCTGGCCCGGGAGCTGTGCCGGCACCGCCTCCTGGTGGTGCCCTCGCGCTATCAGGAGCCCTTCGGCGTGGTGGCTCTCGAGGGCATCGCCTGCGGCGCGGTGGTGGTGGGCTCGGCCGGCGGTGGCCTCGCCGAGGCGATCGGCCCCTGCGGCCGGACCTTCCCGAACGGCGATGCCGGCGCCCTCGCCGAGGTCCTCGCTGCCCTCCTCGCCGACCCGGCCGCTTGCGAGCGCCTGCGCTCCGGGGCCGGGGAGCACCTCGCCCGCCACCAGCCCGGGGCCGTCGCCGACGCCTATCTGGCTGTGCTCGCCGAGGTGGCGGGGAGGCGGGCGGCGTGAACGAGCGCATCCTGGTGCTGGTGGCCGGTGCCGCGGCGACGGCCTGGGCCTTCTCGCGCTGGCGCCGGGCCCTGGTCGCGGCGATGGTGATGGTGGTGGCGGAGGGAGCCATCCGCAAGTGGTTGGTGCCCGGCGCCCAGGACCTCGTCTACTTCGCCAAGGACGTGCTGCTGCTGGGCGTCTACGCCGGCTTCCTGGCCGACCGCCGGGCGATCCGGGTGAGGGTGCCGCCGCCGCTGGTGGCCGGCACGGTCGCCGGCATGTTCCTGGGCGCCCTGCAGATCTTCAACCCCAACCTGCCCAACGTCCTGGTGGGCATCCTGGGGTTCAAGGCCTACTTCCTCTACGTCCCCCTGGTGTGGGTGGTGCCCGCCGCCTTCGAGGACGACCGCGAGCTCGCGCGCTTCCTCTCCCGCTACGCCTGGCTCGCCATCCCGATCGGCCTGCTCGCCCTCGCCCAGTTCGCCAGCCCGGCCTCGAGCCGCCTGAACACCTATGCCCGGGGCGGCGCCGAGGCGGGCATGATCACGACCTTCGGCACCTCCCAGCAGGTGCGCGTGACCGGCACCTTCTCCTACATCTCCGGCTACACCTCCTACCTGCTGATCATCGCCTTCCTGGTGCTCGCCATCCTGGCCACCACCCGCTGGCGGTGGCGCGGCAACGCGGGCCACTACGCGGCCCTCGGCCTGACCTTGCTCGGCATGCTGATGAGCGGCTCGCGCGGGCCGGTCTTCCTGCTGGTGCTGCTCTTCCCCCTCTACGCCTGGCTGTCGATCGCCCGCGAGGAAGGGGGGGTCAGCACTCTCGGACGCCTCCTGCTGGGGGCTGCCGTGGTGGTGGTGCTGATCAACTTCGTCAGCGCCGAGGCGGTGGAGGCGTTCTATGGCCGAGCCCATGGCACCCAGGATCTGAGCCAACGGCTGATCTCCCCCTTCCTGCACCCCTTCGAGCTGGTGGGCGAGGTGGGGCCCCTGGGCTTCGGCATCGGCGCCTCCCACCAGACCGCCGAGGCGGTGACCCGTGGCATCCCGGCCTACAGCTGGCTCAAGGGTCTGCGGCTGGAGGACGAGCCGAGCCGGGTGATGGTCGAGCTCGGGCCCCTGGGCTTTCTCGCCGTGTACTTCGTGCGGGTCTACCTGATCTTCCTGGCCGGCGGGCTGGTCTTTCGGCTGCGCACGCGCTTCCATCGTGCCCTGGCCACCACCTGCACATTGGTGTTCCTCGCTCACCTGCCGGGGGCCGTGGTCTTCAACATCACGGCGGGGGTCTACCTCTGGTTCTTCGCCGGACTGCTGATGCTGGCCAAGCGGCTGGATGAACGCCTCGTCCCCATCACCTGAGATGACGATCCTCATCACCCATCCCGGCCGGCAGCACTCCCACCAGGCCGCCCTGGCGCTCGAGAAGAGGGGACTGCTCGCCGGTTACTGGTCCGGAGTGCCGGCCGACCCGGCGAGGCTCTCGTTGCCGGCTGCCTTCCGCCGGAGGTGGCTGCGCTACGCCGCCGTGCCGCTCCCCGCGGCACGCACCCGCTCCCTGCTCGGCGTGCCGGGATTGCGCCGGCTGGGGGACGCTCTCCTCCCCCGGGCGGCAGCCTTCGAGGTGGACTTCGCGGCCTGCCGCTGCTTCGACCGCTGGGCGGCGTGGGGGATGGCGCGGCTCCCCCTCCGGGGCGTGCTGGCCTGCGAGATCTCGGCCCGCACCCAGCTCGAGCGCGCCCGCTCCGCCGGGCTGCTGGCCCTCCTCGACGCCCCGGCGATCCACCACCTGGCCCAGGACCGGCTGCACGGCTTCCGCGAGCCGGCCGGGCTGCACCGGCGGATCGTCGCCGTCAAGGAGGCCGAGATCGCGCTGGCCCACCACGTCGTCACCGTCTCGGAGCTGGCCCGGGGCACCTATCTCGAGGCCGGAGTGCCGGCCGGCAAGGTCCACGCCGTGGCCCTGGGGGCGGAGCTCGGGCTCTTCGCGCAGAAGGAGACCTTCTTGCCGGGAGCCTTGAGCATCCTGTTCTGCGGCGCCACCATCTACCGCAAGGGCTTCGACCTGCTGGTGGAGGCCTTCGCCGACCTGCTCGCCGTCGAGCCCGGCGCTACCCTCACCGTAGTGGGACCCCTGGTCGAGGAGGCCCATCGCCTGGCCCGGCTGCCTTCGGAGCGTGTCCGCGCCGTGGGCTCCCTGCCCCAGGCCGCGCTCGCCCGCGAGCTGCAACGGGCCGACCTGCTGGTGCTGCCCTCACGCAACGACAGCTACGGCATGGTGGTGGCCGAGGCCCTGGCCACCGGCACGCCGGTGATCGTCTCCGACATGGTGGGAGCCAAGGAGCTGGTGGTGGCGGGCCGGACCGGCTGGGTGGTGCCGGCCGGCGAGGTGGCGTCCTTGGCGCAGCGGCTGCTCGCCTGCGCCCGGGACCGCGAGGCCGTCTTCGCCATGCGGGACGAATGTCGCCGGGCCGCCGAGGGCGCCACCTGGGCCGCCTACCACGGGCGCTTCGCCGACCTGATTGAGCGCCTGCTCGCCGAGCACGAGGGAGGGACTGCCGCTTGAGCCAGCCCTCCCGCTACGCGCGCCTCGCCACCTTCGCCTTCACCGTCTCGCTGGTGGGCCTCGCGGCGAACGCCGTGTGCTTCTTCCTCAACCGTGCCCTCGATGCCCGCCAGGAGCGCGTCAACCCGGTCTCCCGCAAGTACGGCACGGACCTGACCGAGCACTACCCGGGGATGAGCGCCGACGAGGTCGACGAGATGCTGCGGGTGACCTGGAAGCTGCCCGGGCTCTACGCGCCGTTCACCGGCCGCAAGGTCGGGCCGGTGGCCTCCCGCTTCGTCAACGTGGCGCCCGAGGGCTATCGGTTGGGCAGGAACCAGCGCCCCTGGCCCCCCGACGCCTCCCGCGACACGGTGGTCTTCGTCCTCGGCGGCTCGACGGCCTTCGGCTTCGGCGTGCCGGATGGGGAGACCATCCCCTCGCACCTCCAGGAGCTGCTGGCCGAGGCCGGAGTGCCGAGGCCGGCGGTGTACAACCTCGCCGTGCCGGCCCACAACTCGACGCTCGAGCGCATCCAGCTCCAGCAACTGCTGGCCGAGGGAAGGGTGCCGGCGGTGGCCGTCTTGCTCGACGGCTACAACGACCGCGCCGTCTCCGACGAGCCCCTGGGCACGCCGATGGTCGAGCAGATCCTCAACAGCGGCGCCTACCAGAAGCCCTCGTCGCTGTTGCTGCGGGCCGCCCTCCAGATGCCCCTGACGCGCTCCCTCTCCCGCCTGCTGCACGCCACCGGCCTGCGCAAGAGCCAGGAGGAGCCGGCCACCGACCTCGATCCGCAGGCCTTCGCCGAGCTGGTGGTCGGCCGCTACCGGACCAACCAGCGGATGACCGCCGCCGTGGCCGCGAGCTTCGGCGTGCGCCCCCTCTTCGTCTGGCAGCCGGTGCCGGACTTCGCTTACCCGCCGGAGCACTTCCCCTTCGACGATCTCGCCAACCCCGAGTACGGCCCGAAGCGGCGCGTGTACGAGGAGATGGCGAAGCTCCATGCCGAAGGCGCCCTGGGCCCTGACTTCCACTGGTGCGCCGACCTGGGCCGCGACGCCACCCGCTCCCTCTACGTCGACGTGGCCCACTACTCGGGGGAGATGTCGCGGCGGATCGCGGCGTGCATTGCGGCGGCCCTCACCCCCTCGGTCCCCCTCTCCCGGCCCGCCCCCTCCAGCCTTCCGGGAGAGGGGGAGGCCGGAGGGGGACCAGGGACGAGAACGGGAGACCCCTCGGCTTCGCTCGGGGTGACAGCGGGATGCACTTCCCCTCCGGACCCCTCTCCCGGCGGCTGGAGTGGGCGGGCCGGGAGAGGGGCAGGGGTGAGGGTCTCGGGGTGAGGATCCTCCACGTCATCCCCACCTACGTCCCGGCCTGGCGCCACGGGGGGCCGGTGTACTCGACCCACGGCCTGGCGAGAGCCCAGGCACGGGCCGGGCACGAGGTGCACGTCCTCACCACCACGGTCAACGGCAACGGGGATCTGGACGTGCCACGAGGTCGGGCGGTGGAGGTGGACGGGGTCTCCGTGACGTACTTCCCCACCGCCCTGTCGCGCCGACTCTACGTCTCCCCCGGCATGGGCCGGGCGCTCGCCGCCTCGATCGATCGCTTCGACGTGGCCCACCTCCACTCCCTCTTCCTCTGGCCCCCGGCCGCCGCCGGCCACTTCGCCCGCAAGGCCGGCGTGCCCTACTTCGTGGCCCCCCGGGGCATGCTGGTGAGGGAGCTGGTGGCTCGGCAGGGCCGGTTGCGCAAGCGGCTGTGGCTGGCCCTGATCGACCGCCGCAACCTCGAAGGCGCGGCGGGAATCCACGTGACCAGCGAGCTCGAGGCCGCCGAGGCGCGGCGCTTCGGCTTCCGCCTGCCGCCCGTCCAGGTGATCCCGAACGGCCTCGACGCCGAGGTCTTCGCCCGAGATCCCGAGACGCCCCCCCCACCCCGCCTGGCAGCGCTCTTCGCCGCGGGGCCGTTCTTCCTCTTCCTGGGGCGCATCTCCTGGAAGAAGGGCCTGGAGCGACTGATCGCAGCCCTGCCCGGCGTGCCCGCCGCCCGCCTCGCCGTGGCCGGGAACGACGAGGAGGGCCTCCTGCCGCGCCTCGCCCAGCAGGCCCGGGAGCTGGGGGTGGCGGAGCGGGTGGCCTTCCTGGGGGCTGTGGAGGGGGATGAGAAGGCCTGGCTGCTGCGCCGCTGCGCCGCCCTGGTGTTGCCGTCACTTTCCGAGAACTTCGGCAACGTGGTCCTCGAAGCCTGGGCGGCCGGGCGGCCGGCCGTGGTGACCCCGGAGGTGGGCCTGGCCGCTGAAGTGACGGCAGCCGGCGCCGGCCTGGTGGCACCCGGCGACCCCGAGAGCCTCGGCGCCGCCCTCACCACCCTCCTCGCCGATCCCGGCGCTACGGACGAGATGGGCAGCCGGGGCGCGACACGGGTGCGCGAGCGCTACGGCTGGGACGCGATCGCGGCGCGGGTGGAGGGGATGTATCGGGGGATCGGGAGGACTGATATCAATTGATACCAGTTACCTCCGATTCCAGCCGACTTGCCACCAAAACCGATAACAACTAATATCAGCGGCGTGACCGGCGATGAGCTGCGGAGGTCTCGCGAAGCCCGTGGCTGGACCCAGGCCGAGCTGGCGGCTCGAGTGGGGCGCTCGCAATCCACCATCTCGGCCCTGGAGATGGGCCGGATCCAGCCTCCGGCCTTCCTGCGACATCGGCTGGAGGAAGCACTCTCCGGGCCGGGGCCGGACATCCGCGGCGAGCGCCGCGAAGCACCTCTGCCCTTTCGCCTCCCCCGCTTGGATCTCGAGGCGCGCAGCCTCGAGCTACCCGTCGCGGCCGTGCGCTGGCAGCGGCCGGCGGCCGGGGGAGACTTCTTCCTGCTGCATCCCCTGCCGGGAGGCTCCCTCTTCGCCGCGGCCGTGGACGTAGCCGGTCATGGCCAGCGGATGCTGCCGGCGAGCTCCTACCTCCAGGGGTGGCTGCGCGGGTGGCTGAGCAGCCTGAGCGCGGCGCCGCGCCTGCAAGTGCTGGTCACCGAGCTCTCCCGCGAGCTGCGCGAGGTCGACCTCGATTGTGGCGGCTTCTTCGCCCTGCTCACCCCGGCACGGGCCGGTTCCCACGCGGTATCGCTCGAGGCCATGTCCTGCGGCTTCCCAGCCCCGCTGATCCTCGCCGGCCCGCCGTTCCGCACCCTCGAGGCTCCGGCGGTGGGCCGGCCGCTGCCGGCCAGCCCCGCCGAGCTCGGTCCCCCTGAGAACCTCGTCCTGCACGCTCCCTGGCGCCTGGTGATGGCCAGCGACGGCCTGCTCGACCGGCTGGGAGGCGGCGACCAGCCCCTAGGCCTGTTCCGCCTGCGCGAGTGGCATACCGGGCCCCGACGGGATGAAGCTCTCGAGCCCCTCTTGGCGAGCCCGTCGCCCGAGACCGACGACGAGCTCTACGCCCACCTCGAGTGGAGGGGCTGGGACCTGGAGGCGGCCTTCTTCACCACCGATGACGCAGATCGCCACCGCACCCTCGAGATGATCCGCCAGCGGGTCCACACCGCGCTGGGTAAGGGCCCAGCCGACGCCTTCGAACAGGCGCTGGTGGAGGCCGTCTCGAACGCCCATCAACACGGCTACGACGGCCGCGGGGGCTTGGTGAGGGTTCGCTTCCGCGACGAAGTAGATAGCCTGCGCGTCGAGATCCAGGACTCGGGCCGCAACCGGGTCGGCAAGCGGGAGGTGAGCCGACCGGCGAGCGGCTTCGCCGTGATGCGGGCCGGAACGAGCACGGTCGACGTCAAGAACGGCCCAGAGGGCGGCACGGTGGTGACCCTGGTTGCAGAGAAACCGGCCTCGCGAGCTGAAGAACGGAGGAAGTCGTGAACGTCGATGAGCTGGGGCCGGACGAGCCCTACCGGATCCAGGAGGATGAAGAGCAGCGCCGGGCAGTGGTGTGGTTTGCGGTGCGTTGCGACCATCCCCGCACCAAAGCCCTTGAGGACCAGCTCGCCAACCTGGTCGCGAGCTATGACCGCGTCGCCTGCGAGGTCTCGAGGACCCGCGTGATGGGCTCAGATTGGCTGCGTTGGCTGGCACGGTTGACCGCCCGGGCGAAGGCCGCCGGGAAGGTGCTGGCGCTGGTCGGCATGGGCGAGACGCTCGGCCGTACTGCGGATGTGTTGGGGTTGCAGGACGAGCTGGTGATGAAGGCTGCTCTCGACGAGGTTTGGGCGCCGTGAAAGTGGCCGTTTGGGGCGCGGGGCACGTCGGCACCGGATTGGTGCGACGCTTGGCCACCACCGACTTCGTTTCCGAGGTCTTCTGGTTGAATCGCAACTGGGAGCGGATCGCCCACGAGAGCATCGACATCGAGCACGGCCTCGCCTTCGCGCCCACGTGCCGCAACGTCGAGGCCCATTCTCAGGAGGCCGCGGCCCAGGTACTGCCCCGGGCCGACCTCCTGATCCTGACCCTCGGCGTCGGTGTCAAGTCGGGGCAGACTCGGGCCGAGCTCTACCCGGCGCAACGCGAGCTGTTTCGCACCACGGTGATCCCGGCGCTGGCCCGCTTCCCAGGAATCGTGCTGGTGGTCACCAACCCGGTCGACTTGATGGCGCGCCTGGTCCATCGCGAAACGGGGCTTCCTTCCGAACAGGTTCTTGGCCTGGGCACGACGGTCGAGACCGCCCGCCTGCGGGCGAGCCTGGCCGGCTACCTGTCGCCGAAACCTCCGGCACGGGAGGTCTGGGCCTACGCCGTGGGCACCCACGACGAGCATTTCGTGCCGATTGTGCTGCCACGGCCAACGCCCGGGGCCGAGGTCGCGCCGCGGGAGCTCCAGGCGATCGTGCGGTGGGCTAGCAGGGAAGTGACGAAGGGAGCCACCCGCGTCAAGGCAGGCGCAGCAGCGACCCTTCATCCGATCGTCGAGGCCGCCGTGGACCTCACCCGGGCCATCGCCCTCGACTCCCACTGCATTCGCACTCCCTCGGTGCTCGATCCAGACTCGCCGGCGGGACTCTTCTACTCCGTTCCCTGCACCCTTGGTCGAGGCGGGTTGGTGCGCCGCCACACCGAGATCCTCCAGTCCTCGGAGATCGCCGAAGGACTGAAGGCTTGCAGAGCTGCCTTGGAGGGGACCCTGAGGGTTGCAGGGGAGCTGTAGGGGCGCGGTCACCGCGCCCCCGCCGCCTTCGGCCCGATCAGTAGATGCATTCGTTCGGCAGCTCTCCTAGCCCGCCCACTCCAGCCTTCCGGGAGAGGGGTTCCGGAGGGGCAGGCGGACACACCCGCCCGTCGTTTCCTTTCCCCCATGGCCGAGCCCATCCGCCGCCCCGCCGGCTGGCAGGACATTCTCGCCGCTCCGGAAGGCTTGAAGGCCGAAGTGCTGGGGGGCGAGCTGATCCTCCACCCACGGCCCCAACCACCTCATGGCCTCACCCAGGCGGCTCTGAGCGGCGAACTGTCCCACCCCTGCTACCGAGGCATCGGCGGCCCGGGTGGTTGGTGGTTCGTCATTGAGCCAGACGTGGCGTTCGGCGCGCACGACATCGTCGCCCCCGATCTAGCCGGATGGCGCAAGACCCGGATGCCCCGGTTCCCCACGGAGCGCCCCATCCACGTGGTGCCCGACTGGGTGTGCGAGGTGCTCTCCCCGTCCAGCCTCCGGCGCGATCGGGCCGTCAAGGCGGATCTCTACCTGCGGCCCGAGGTTCCCACTACTGGCTGGTGGACACCGAGGGGCGCATCCTCGAAGCCTTCGAGGCCAGGGAGGGCGGCTGGTTTCGGTTGGGGGCGTGGATCGCTGGTCAGCGTGCCGTGATCCCGCCGTTCCAGGAGATCGAACTGGAGGTCGGGAGCTTGTTTCCAGAGGAGGCGGGGGGCGAGGGCGGGTCGTAGCGGTACGAAGTCGCTTGGTGGCTTCTCCGCGCCCAGCCGCCCTACCCCACCCACCACCAAGGCACCGCCAGCACCCGCTTCGTCATGGGGAACACCTCGAGCTCTGCCACCAGACCTGGCAGATCCCCGGTCACAGTCGCCTACACAACGTCGAAGTCCACCCGGTCGAAGCCATGCACGACCCGGTTCCGCAATCCAGTGATCGCCGGCTAGGGGACTCCGGGCAGGAGCGCGCGGGTGGGAGGCGTGACGCGAGCAGCGGCCTCTCCCACGATCTCGAGCAGCCGGACCAGCGCGAGGTTGAGCTGCCGGTCCGCGTCCAGATCCGCTCGGCTGCGCCCGGCTGCCATCCCGACGGCCTCGCGCGAGTGATCGAGCATGTGGCGAAGGCGCACCCGATCCTCATGCCGCGACATACAGATCCTCGGCCTCGCAAGTATGACGATCATACTTGCGAAGTATGACTTGCAGGCCGCCCGCCCCTCCCCACCCGTAGTACTGTTCCCGCCAAACGTTTCTCTGCGTCCCCCATGCGCATCGCCTTCCTCGTCGAGCGCCCGACCCAGTTCGAGGCGCCTTTTTTCCGCTTCGCGGCGGCGGATGCTGAGCACCAGCTCAACGTCTTCTTCACCGCCGGGGCGCCGGCGGAGCGCGTCTGGGACCCGGAGCTTTCCCGGGAGGTGGACTGGGGGCTGGATCTGGTGGGGGGGTATGAGAGCGCGGTGGTGCCGGCTTCAGGTGCGGGTGCCTGGCTGGTGGAGCGGCTGGAGCAGGGGCGCTTCGACCTGCTGATCGCCAACGGCTACACCCGACGGCCGTATCTCGCCGGCCTCTTGGCCGGATGGCGGGCGGGGGTACCGGTGGGATTGCGGATCGACTCGGTGGACTTCGCCGGCGAGCGCCTGCCCCGTCGACTGGGCAAGCGGCTGCTGTTCAGCCTCTTCCTCAAGCCCGCCTACCGGCTGTTCTTCGCCGTCGGCTCCCTGACCCGCCAGTACCTCGAGAGCTACGGCGTGCCGGCCGAGCGCATCGCCCTCTTCCCTTACGCCGTGGACGTCGATGCCTTCGCCCGCGGTGCGCGGGAGGCGGCCGGCGGGCGCTCGGCGCTGCGGGCACGCTGGGGCCTGCCGGAGACCGGGGCCGTGGTCCTGGCCCTGGCCAAGATGAACGGGCGCGAGGCGCCCTGGGACCTGGTGGAGGCCGCCGCCCTGCTGGGCTCGGCCGCGCCGGCCATGGTGCTCGCGGGGGACGGGCCGGAGCGGCCGGCCCTCGAGGCCTTTTGCCGGGAGCGGGGGCTCGACAAGGTGCGCTTCCCGGGCTACGTGCCCTACGCCGAGCTGCCGGCCCTCTACGCCGCCGGTGACCTCTTCGTCCACGCCGCCCGGGAAGAGCGTTGGGGCGTCTCCGTCCAGGAAGCGATGGCCTGCGGACTGCCGGTGGTGGCCTCTTCGGGGGTGGGCGCGGGCTGGGACCTGATCCGCCCCGGGGACAACGGCGACCGCTACCAGGAGGGCGACGCCACGGCCTTGGCCGGCAGCCTGGCCCGCGGCCTCGGCCTGCCGCGGGAGAGGGTGCTGGCGGCCAACCGGGAGATCCTCGCCCGCTGGGACTATGCCGCCTCCTGGCGCGGTATCCTTCGCGCGGCGGAGCGCCTGGCGGGCGACCGTCCTTACCCGTGATCCCAGTCACCGTACTCGTCACCACCCGCAACGAAGCGGCCAACCTCGAGCGCTGCCTGGCCAGCGTGGCCGGCTTCGTGGCCCAGATCTTCGTGCTCGACTCGGAATCGACCGACGGCACGGTGGAGATCGCCCGCAAGTACGCCACCGACGTGGTGAACCTCGCCTACGAGCACGGGCGGATCATTCCCTGGATCTTCCAGTGGGGGCTCGACAACCTGCCGATCGAAAGCGAGTGGATCCTCATCCTCGAAGCAGACCAGGCCCTGACGCCCGCGCTGAAAGAGGAGCTGGCCTCCCTCTTCGCCCGGCCCGCGATCGCCGAGAACGCCTTCTACCTCCGCCGACGCCAGATCTTCCGCGGCAAGCCGCTGCGCTTCGGCGGCTACGGCAGCAAAGTCCTCCTGAAGCTGTTCCGCCGCTCCGCCGGCCAGTTGGACCCGGTGGAGCAGGACACGCGGGTCTACGTCACCGGCAAGGTCGGCAAGCTCTCAGCACCGCTCGAGGAATGGAACAAGAAGGAGGACGAGATCCTCTTCTACCTGGGCAAGCACCTGCGCTACGCCGAGGCCTTCGCCCAAGAGGAGAAGCGCCGCCGCCGGGAGCGCCTGGCCTGGAAGGGCACACCACGACTCTTCGGCACGCCGGACGAGCGGATTCTCTGGATGAAAAGCCGCTATTACACCATGCCCCTCTACCTGCGGCCGGCGCTCTACTTCCTCTACCGATACGTTTTTCTGCTCGGCATCCTGGACGGAAAAAACGGTTTTCTCTTTCACTTCTTGCAGGCTTTTTGGTTCCGGTTGATCGTCGACGTGCGGCTGGAGGAGCTGCTCGAGGGGGAGGGGGAGGGGGAGGACCGACAGAGGGGGAACGAGGGGGTGAGGGGTTGACCTCTCGCATCCTCGGCATCAACGCCTTCCACGCCGACGCCGCGGCGGCGGGACTGCGCGATGGCGCTTTCGTCGCCGGGGTGGAGGAGGAGCGCTTCCGCCGCATCAAGCATTGGGCGGGCTTCCCGAGCCTCGCCATCCGCCACGTGATGACGGAGATCGGCGCCGAGAGCCTGGGGGACCTGGAAGCCGTGGCCGTCTCGCGCAAACCGCGGGCCTATCTCTGGAAGAAGGCCCTGCTCGCCCTCACCCACCCGCGCAGCCTGCCGCGGGCCGCCGGCCGGGTCCGCAACCTCGCCGCCGTGGCCGGGCTCGCAGAGCGCCTCACCCGCGAGCTGCCCGGCACGCCGCCGCCCGTGCACGGGGTGGAGCACCACCTCGCCCACCTCGCCTCGGCTTACTTCTGCTCGCCCTTCGACGAGGCCGCCTGTCTCACCGTCGACGGCTTCGGCGACTTCGTCTCGACCATGCTCGCCGTGGGCAGCGGCAACCAGATCCGCGTGCTCGACCGGGTGCACTATCCCCACTCCCTCGGCCTCTTCTACACGGCGCTCACCCAGTTCCTGGGCTTCCCGGGCTTTGGCGACGAGTACAAGGTGATGGGCCTCGCCGCCTACGGCGAGCCACGCTTCCTCGGGCAGCTGCGGCAGGTGGTACCGGCCGAGCGGGACGGCCGCTTCCGCCTCGACCTCTCCTACTTCCGTCACCTCTCGGAAGGCGTGGACATGAGCTGGGACGACGGCGAGCCCAGGCAGGGGACGATCTACACCCCCGCCCTCGAGGCCCTCCTGGGCCCGGCCCGGCGACGCGACGAGGAGCTCGAGCAACGCCACAAGGACCTCGCCGCCTCGCTCCAGGCCCTCTACGAGGAGCGCTTCTTCACCCTGGTGCGCCAGGTGCTCGCGGAGACCCGGTCGAGGAAGCTGGCCCTGGCGGGCGGCTGCGCCATGAACTCGCTGGCCAACGGCAAGCTCTTCGATCACACCGATGTCCGGGAGGTCTTCATCCAGGCCGCGGCGGGGGACGCCGGCACCTCGCTCGGCGCCGCCCTCTACGCCCAGCACGCCCTGCTCGGCCGGCCTCGGGGCTTCGTGATGGAGCACGCCTCCTGGGGCCCCCGCTACGGCGAGGCCGCCGTGCGGGCGGCCCTGGCCGAGCGGCTGCCGGGCTCCGGCGGGGCGGACGGGCGGTGGGGGGAGGTCAGCGTCGAGAGCGTGCCGGACGAGGACCGGCTCGCCGCCGACACCGCCGCGGGCATCGCCGCCGGCGAGGTGGTGGGCTGGTACCAGGGCCGCTCGGAGTGGGGGCCGCGGGCCCTGGGCAACCGCTCGATCCTGGCCGACCCCCGCCGCGCCGACATGAAGGAGCTGCTCAACCGGAAGATCAAGCGGCGGGAGAGCTTTCGGCCCTTCGCCCCTTCCGTGCTCGAGGAGCGGGTGGCGGAGTGGTTCACCTGCTCCTACCCGGACCCCTTCATGATCAAGGTCTACCCCATTCGGCCGGAGAAGCGGCCCCTAGTGCCGGCGGTCACCCACGTGGACGGCAGCGGGCGGCTGCAAACCGTTTCTCGGCGGACCAACCCTCGCTACTGGGCCCTGATCGCCGCGTTCGAACGGCGGACCGGCGTGCCCATGGTGCTCAACACCTCGTTCAACGAGAACGAGCCGATCGTCAACACCCCCGGCGAAGCCCTCGACTGCTTCCTGCGCACCAAGATGGACCGCCTGGTGTTGGGTGAGGTGGTGGTGCGGCGATGGCCATGATCCGCGCCCTGCTCGAACGCCTGAGCCGGGATCGGATCCTGCGCCGGAGGCTGCCTGCCTCGTTCGGGGGGGCGGAGATCCTGGTCTCTCCCGCCTCGGCCCTGAAGCTGTGGCGGCGTGACCTGCGCCGGGTGGACCCCTGGCTCTTTGCGGCCGTCTCGGCGCGGGTGAAGCCGGGCTCGACCGTCTGGGACGTCGGCGCCAACGTCGGCCTCTTCGCCTTCGGCGCCGCCTTCCGGGCCGGCACCGGCGGCCGGGTGGTGGCCCTGGAGGCGGACCCCTGGCTGGCCGAGCTGGTGTGGCGCTCGGCCGGTGACCTGCCGGCCGACTATGCCCCGGTCACCGCGCTCGGGGCGGCGGTGGCAGCGCAGGTGGGCATCGGCGAGCTCGCCCTCGCCCGGCGGGGCCGTGCGGCCAGTCACCTGACCCTGGCCACGGGCTCCTCGCAGACCGGCGGCACCCGGTCCCTGCGCCCGGTCGTCACCCTGACCCTCGACTGGCTGCTGGAGCGCCTGGCGCCTCCCCAGTTGGTCAAGATCGACGTCGAGGGCGCCGAGGTGGCCTGTCTCGAGGGGGGAGCGCGGCTGCTCGGCGAGGCCCGACCGGAGCTGTTGATCGAGGTGACCGAGGCCAATGTGCCGCGGGCCACGGCCCTGCTCGAGGGGCACGGCTACCGGCTCTTCGACGCCGCCGACCCGGCTTCGCCCAAGGCCACGAGGGCCGCCGTGTGGAACACCCTGGCCCTGCCGGCAGAGCGGTGCTGAGCGGCTACCGACCCCGCCGGCCGAGGCGGCGGCGCAGCTCGTCCCCCAGCAGATGCCAGGGCCTGCACGGGAGGGCGAGTGCGCTTCGCAGGGGAACGGGTGGCTCGCCCCGGCGGTCCGGGGCTCGGGCCGCAACGTCCGCCAGGAGGTGGCGCACCGGGCTGACGAAGTGGAGGGCCACGGTCTCGGGGCCGATCGGCTCGCCCGGGGCGGGGATGCGCACCTGCGCCTCGTCCAGCAACGCGCAGCCGGCCCGCCGGGCCAGCAGGGCCCAGGCGGTCTGCTCGCGCCACACCGGGGCGAAGGCGAAGCGCGGGTCGCGCAGGAACCACTCCGCGAGATCGAGGTCGAACGCTGCTCGCCGAAAGGCCAGGATGCCGCTGTTCGCCCGCCGCGGCAGGGCCAGGCAGCGGCTGGTGGCGAGGTGCCAGGAACGCACCGAGTAGGCGTTCTGGCGGTCCCGCATCAGCAGGGCGCCGGCGGCCGGCGGCAGCTCGAAGAGGCGGAGAAAGGGCCGCAGAAAGAGCACGTCCGAGTCGCAGAAGGCGAGCGCTTCCTCCCGCGCCAGCAAGGGCACGTCCAGCAGCTTCAGCCCCAGAGGATGGCTTTCACGATAGGAGCGGCAGGCCGGGTGGGCCGCCAGCTTCTCGGCCATCGCCGCGTCGGCTTGCCGGCGGGTCACCAGCTCGAAGGGGCCGAGCTGCGCCGTCAGCCGCTCGCGGTCCGCCGTCGTCAGGCTGCCGTCGTCGTGGATTCTCAGCGAGAGGGGCTCGGCGCTGTAGCTCAGCAGGGAAGCCAAGCAGGGGAGGGCGGTGGCCACCTGGGCCGAGCCGAGCAGACAGGCCACGGGGCGCGCCCGCTCCGGGCTCCCTGGCGGTTGCGGCAGATTGCCGATAGCCTTCCCGTCCACCACGATCCGCGAATTGTAGGGGAGCCCCGCCCTCGACCATGAGTCTCGCCGCCTGGAAGCCCCGTCTGCGTCGCCTCGCGCTCGCCGCGCTGCTGGCCGGCCTGGGGGGAGAGCTCGGCCTGCGGCTCGTCGATGCCGCCACCGGCCACCGCACCGGGTCGCTCTACCAATACGTGGTGTTCTCCACCTCGCGGAGCGGGGTGCTCCGCTACAAGATGGCGCCCGGTGCTCGCTTCTTCGTGCCCGAGCGCTACGGCGACATCGAGTACCGGTTCAACGCTTTGGGCTACCGGGATCGGGACCATGACCCGGCATCGTCGCGGCCGCGGCTGGTGATCCTGGGCGACTCGGTCTCCTTCGGCCTCGGCGCCCCCCAGGAGACGATCTATGCCCGGCGCCTGGACGAGGCTCTCGGTCCCCGGGGCTGGGAAGTAGTCAACCTCGCCATCTTCGGCTACAACAGCCGGGATGCGCTCGAGGCCCTGCGCGACGACGGCCTGCCCATGGCTCCCGCGGTCGTCCTCCACCAGTTCTACATGAACGACCTGGCCACCCCCGCGGAGGCTCCCACGCCCCCGACGCCGACCCTGAGGCAGCGGCTGACGGCGGTGAAGAACCGTGTGACCTTCGCCTCCAACCTCTATCGCCGCGCCTACCAGGTGGCCACCGGGCTCGCCTACCACTTCGGGCACGACCTGAAGCGCCTGAAGGTCCCCGAGCGGCTCAACCGCGCCGAGGTGACCCACAAGAGCGAATACCTCGCCGCCCACCCCGAGGACGCGGACGTGCCGGCCTTCGTCGCCCTGGCAGAGATCTTCCGCCTCACCCGCGAGGCCGGAGCCCAGCCCGTGCTGATGGTCTCGCCGGACGAGGTGCAGCTCATCGAGCGCCAGTGGGACGGCATCAACGAGCGCCTGCACCGCTTCGCCGCCGCCCACGGAGTGCCGGTGATCGACCTGCTGCCCCTGCTTCGGGGCCGGCCCGAGTGGTATCGCCTGTTCCTGGACGGGGTCCACCTGAGCCCCCGCGCCCATGGCCTGGTGACCGAGCACCTGGCCGCGGAGCTCGCCCGCCTCGGCCTGCTGGCGCCGCGGTCGCAGGACCCTTGAGCCACCGACCGTGACCGCCGGAGCCTCGGTGCCCCCCCGCCCGCACTTCCCCGGCCTCGACAGCCTGCGCTTCTGGGCCGCCCTCCTGGTGGTCGTCGGCCACGTGCCGATGACCCAGGCCGGTGTGGGGCTGCCCAGCTTCGCCTGGGGGGCCCTGTTCTTCCGCGGTGGGACGGCGGTGTCGTTCTTCTTCACCCTCTCGGGCTTTCTGATCACCTACCTGCTGCTCGACGAGCAGGCCCGGACGGGGCGCATCGACGTCGGAGCCTTCTACCTGCGCCGGGTGCTGCGGATCTGGCCCCTCTACTTCGCCACCATCGGCTTCGGGCTCTTCTTCTACAACTTCTTGCTGCCCCGGCTGGGGATCGAGCGCGCGGTCACCTACCCTTTGGGCCTCGCCGTCCTGCTCTACGTGTTCTTCCTGCCCAACCTGATGAACGCCCTCTACTCGGTGGGCGGGATCTTGAACCCGACCTGGTCGATCGGTGTCGAGGAGCAGTTCTACCTCGCCTGGGCGCCCCTGGTGCGTCGCTTCCGGGAGCGCTTGCCGGCGCTCTGCGGCTGGGTGCTGGTCGGTTCGTTCGCCGTCTTCCTCATCGCCACGGCCAATCCCTGGGGCTGGGCGGCGATGCAGAAGTTCTGGACCCAGCTCAAGTTCCACTTCATGGCTGCCGGGGCTCTGGCGGCGTGGGCCCTGTTCCACCACCGCGAGCGGCTGCTAGCCCTGCCCGTCTTCCGCAAGCGCTGGCTCCAGGTCGGCCTGGGGATCTTTCTGCTCCAGTATCTGGTGGCCAATCTCGTGCGGATGCACTGGGCCGTGGACGAGGTGGTGCAGCTCCTGCTCTTCCCCTGGCTGCTGCTCGAGGTCGGGGCCAACCCGGCGCGGGCCTTGCGGGTGGCCAACCCGGTGACCGAGTGGCTGGGGGAGATCTCCTACGGCCTCTACATGCTGCACATGGTCGCGGTCTACGCCGTGGCCCGGCTCTACCAGGCGACCGGCTGGTGGCAGATGAGCTTCCCCCTCTACGCCCTCTCCTTCCAGCTGTTGGCCATCGGCTCGACCATCCTGCTCGCCTGGCTCTCCCACCGCCTCTACGAGCGGCCGATCCTGGGGCTGAAGCGGTACTTCAGCCGGTGAAGAGGGGACCCCTCGCCCCATCCCCTCCCTGTCGTCATCCCGACCGAAGCGGAGGGATCTCCCCTCCGGAGCGCCCTCCGGAGACCCCTCGGCTTCGCTCGGGGTGACAACGGGATGGGGGTCCCCTCCGGCCTCCCCCTCTCCCGGAAGGCTGGAGTGGGCGGGCCGGGAGAGGGGGACCGAGGGGGTGAGGGCCTTCGGCTGGCACTCCCACCCCCCGCCTGTCATATCGTTCGCAACGCTCTGCGGCTAACCTGCCTCGTCTGGAGCTCGTCTTGGAGGGTCTCACCATGGATTGGAAGTCGAAGAGCGTCCTGGTCACCGGGGGCGCCTCGTTCATCAGCTCTCACCTGATCGACCAGCTCATCGCCCGCGGTGCGCGGCGGATTCGCGTGGTCGACGACCTGTCGAGCGGCCGGCTGGCCAACATCGAGGGCCACATCGAGGCCGGTGTGGTCGAGTTCGTCGAGGCCGACCTGCTCGCCCCCGGGGTGCCCCAGGCGGCCGTGGTGGGCATCGACGTCGTCTTCCACCTGGCGGCCATCCACGGCGGCCGGGGCTTCGTCGACCTCCACCAGGCCGCCTGCGCGCAGAACCTGGCCATGGACGGCATGCTGGTGAAGGCCGCTTACGAGGGCGGGGTCGAGAAGTTCGTCTTCGCCTCCTCCGGTTGCGTCTACCCCAATTTCCTCCAGCAGGACGTCACCCAGGAGCTTTACCTGACCGAGGACAACGTCGGCCCCCCCTACGACGCCGACAACATGTACGGCTGGGCCAAGCTGATGACCGAGATGACGCTCCAGGCCTACTACCGGGACTTCGGCTTCAAGAGCGCCTCCTGCCGCTTCTTCACCGTCTACGGCGAGCGCGGGGTGGAGAACCACGCGGTGATCGCCATGATCGCCCGCGCCTTCGTCCGCCAGAACCCCTTCGAGGTCTGGGGGGACGGCACCCAGGTGCGCAACTGGACCTACGTGGGCGACATCGCGACCGGGATGATCCTCGCGGCCGAGAAGATCGACGACGGCACGGCCATCAACCTCGGCACCGAGGAGCGCACGCGGGTGATCGACGCCGTGCGCGAGGTGCTGCGCTACACCGGCCACCAGGCGGAGATCAAGCTCCTGCCCCACATGCCCACCGGCCCGTTGAACCGCGTGGCCTCCAACCGCCTGGCCAAGGAGCTGCTCGGCTGGGAGCCGCAGATGAAGTTCATGGATGGCCTGCACAAGACCATCGACTGGTACTTCGCCAGCCACCAGCGCGAGGCCGTGGGTGGCTACCTGGCCGAGATGCTGACCGAGCGGTAGGGGGCGCTCCCCCCCTACGAGGGCAGGATCCAGCCGACCACGTCGACCTGGTAGCTGGTGGTCCTCGATCCGGCGAAGACGCTGATGCCATCGACAAAGGTGGTGCCTCGCAGCACCACCTCCCGGTCGTGGCGCAGGCGGTCGTAGACGAGGTCGAGGCTCCAGCGCCTGCCCGAGGACGGTTCCTCGAGGAACGGCCGTACCGCCCGGGGCAACGTCGCCCCGATGCCGCTCGGATCCAGCAGGCCGCCGCCTCCCCCCGAGGGGCTGGTGACGCCGCGCAGGGCCAGGATCGCTCCGATCACGCCCCGGGGTGCCCCGCCGAGGCCCGGCAGGCCGATCAGGTTGGTCGGGCCGAACTGGGTGTCCGTGGTCAGGCCGGCCCGCGTCACTACGGTGAACGGCTCGGGCAGGACCTCGATCCGGTGGGCGTGGGCTCGGGGGGGCGCAGCGGTGGCTCCCACCACGGCCCAGACCTCGTCGATCCGGATCTGCCCGCCGGCCTCCCCCTGATCCGCCGTCAGGGTGACGAGCACCAGCCCCGCCGCCAACGGGTCCACCGCCACGGTGATCGCCGCCACCCGCCATTCCTGCTCGGAAGGTGGCAGCGGATCGGCGAAGAGGGCGGCGTTCGCCCCAGAGGCCACTCGGAACAGCGGGCTCTGGCTCGAGACGTTCTTGAACCGCACCATCACCGTCACGTAGTCGGTGGTCTCGGGGACGGTGAACGACGTGGTCAAACCATCGTTCGCGTTTTCGACCTGGGTGACGTCGTAGCTGCGACCCGCGGTGACGAAGTCGTCCGGGTTCTCGGCGACCAGCGGGGCGAAGTTGGTTCCCCAGCCGGGGATCAGCGGGCCGTCCGCGCGATGAAAGTCGCCGTTCTCGAGCAGGTTGCGCTCGGGCGCCGCGGCGTGGTGGCGCTTGGCGCCGTCGAACACGAACGAACGGAGGTCGTTGGTGACGGCGTCCTCGAGCGAGCCGCCCATGACCAACGACCGGCTGACGTTGGCGATGCTGTTCTCCATCCGCACGATCGAGCCACGGTCGGGCCGGACGTCCATCCACAGGCCGGCGATGAACGGGTTGTCCGGGGGGTCGGCCTCGTAGTAGATGTCGCGCAGCGAAACGCTGGTCCGTCCGGAGACGCGGACGCCCAGGTCGAAGTTCTCGACCGCGATGTGGGCGACCGTCAGAGCCTCGGCGGAATCGATGTCGAGGCCGATACCTGCGCCTGCGTTGCGGCAGAAGAAGATGCGTCCCTCTCGGATCGATGCCTGGTTGCAGTGCAGCCAGGCCCGAACACCTACGTGGCAGCGGTTGATCTCGAAGTCGCTGACGTGGTTGTAGCCGGCGAACGAGGTGACGCCGTCAGACATGCGTAGGCCGAGCTGGAAGTCCCAGACCTGGAAGTTCCGAAGGCGCAGGAAGTGGGCGCCGGTGAGGTCGACGCCGATCGGCGGCGGAGCCACCTCGTCGCCGAGCAGGACCAGACTCTCGAGACCGCCGCGATGGATGCCCGCACCGAAGCGGATGGCCGGACTACCCCGGTCCGGGCGGCCCAGGACGACCGAGCGATCCCCCAGGCCGCGCAGGATAACGTTGGGCGGGATCGTCAGCGTTCCAACCCAAAGGAAGCCCGCCGTGGTCGCCGGCACCAAAGCGATCCCCCCGCCCGCGGCGGCGACAGTATCCACAGTGGCCTGGAATGCGGCCAGGTTGTCGGTCACCCCGTCGTCCAAGGCACCGTCCTCGACCACCGACCGCTGGGTCAATCCGAGCGGTGCCCGATCCGCGAAGGCCAACTGGTTGAGGGCGCGCAGTGCCTCGCGGGCGTCGTTGTGGAAGGCGAAGTCGGGCGAGTCGACGTTGGTGAGGTCGGCTAGCGCAACGGCGAAGGACAGGGGATCGTCGTTCAGGATGTCGGGCATGGCAGACCTCTCCTCAGCCGGGAGAGGTGTCCGGCAGGAGGCGTTCGTTACCCCGGCGAGATCCGCAGCGACGTCCCCCTGACAGACTCCCATCACCTCTTGCGCATTCCTTGGTAGAACCCGCCTCGGCCGGCTCAGGCTCTTCGGAGCCTCGCCGGCCGAGGCCCAAATACCAAGGAAGGTCGCTCATGAGGCTTACCCGAGCAGGATCGCTGGTCCTCGCCCTGGTGGCCGGTCTGTTCGCCTTCGCGGCACCGGCTTCGGCCGGGCCGACGATCCGCGTCACCCAGAACTGGGACGGCGCGACCGTGGCCAAGAACAGCATCGTCACCTACACCCCCAACGTCCCCGCCGGTACGGCGGACTCCCGCCGCTTCGCCATCACCAACATCGGCAACACCACCCTCAACATCACCAACGCCGCCTCGATCGTCTCCGGCACCGGCTGGAGCCTGATCGAGACCCCGGCCAGCTCGCTGGCTCCTGGTGCGGTGACCTACTTCCGGGTGAGGATCCTCTCCTCGACCGGGGGGACCTTCACCGGCTCGGTGTCGATCGCTTCGAACGACACCGCCAACAACCCCTTCGGCTTCTCGGTGCGGGCGACGGTCGACCCGCCGCCGGCCCCCAACATCACGGTGGCCCAGAACTGGGACGGCGTTCCCGTGCCCAAGGGGGGTCTCGTCACCTACACCCCCAACGTCCCCGCCGGCCAGGCGGACTCCCGGCGCTTCAACATCACCAACACCGGCAACGCCAACTTGAACATCACCAACGCCGCGAGCCTGGTCTCCGGCACCGGCTGGAGCTTGATCGAGACCCCGGTGACGCCC
>DASUEU010000086.1:0-3631 GCA_036274895.1 Thermoanaerobaculia bacterium
ACCACCGAAAGGAGCGCCCCCACCCCACAAACCAGCACACCCTGGCAGACACCCTGCCCCCCACCGGGCAGAACACCCAACCGAGGACCCACTCCGCAAATCTAATTGTCGCCGACCCTCGAATCTAATTGACGCCGGACAGGCCCCCCTCGATCCCCTCTGGGCGAAGGCAGCGGCCCCTCTCAACGCTCGCCGCCACCGCCGCCAGGCCCGGCCCACCCCGCACGCCGCGGCGGCCGGCCGGGAGGCGGCCCGGGGCGGGGATCTCCGCTCCCCGGCAGCCGGCGCAGCGCGCTCCGGCCGCGGGGGCCAGGCGTGGGGGCGGGCCTCACCTTCCAACGCCTGCCCGTCCGGACGCCGGGCGGGCACGGCTCCCGAGGCCCTGCCGGGCAGCCGGACGGCGCGGGGGAAGGGTTCCTCCTGGGTTGGGGGTCGGGTCGCCCCGCCACGGACGGCAAGCTAGACCGGCTCCGGGCGGGTCTCCAAGTTTGCGGACTGTGTTTGCGTGGGCGGCCTCCGGCCGCCGGATTGTGTGGATCCTCCAGCCGGGCCGGGGGGACGAGGGGACGGCCCGGCCCCTTGGAGCCCACCCGGAAGCCGGTCTTCTTCGCTTGCCGTGGCGGAACGACCCGCCCCGCAACCCGGAGGAACCCATGCAGACCCGCACCTTGACCGGCTACCTCGGACAGGACCTCGAGATCCGCACCCTCCCGGCGCAGAGCCGGATCGTGACCTTGATGGTGGACGAGGAGGCCCCGCCCCCGCGCCTGGCCGCCCGCTACGCCGAGATCTACGCCCAGCTGCCCCGGCTGACCGAGGAGCGGGAGATCTCCCGGCCCGGGCGCGAGATCGGCCGGCTCTCCCTTGCGACCCACGAGCGGGGAGCCACCACCTGGCACCGGCTGGTGGTGGAGGACGTCGATCGCCTGGAGTGGAGGAACCTGCGCCTCTTCGCCAAGAAGGGAGCCAAGGTGCAGGTGACCGCGCGAGAGCGGCGGGTGGAGTTCACCGGCCGCGATGGCCAGCAGCGCACCCTCGTCGAGCTGGTCGTCACCACCTTCCGCACCCTCCGCCGCAAGGCCGAGGCCCAGCAGGCCGCGTAGCCCGGGGCGGGTGGCCCCCGCCCTTCCTCTCGGACCCCGCGTTGACCTCGACACCCTTGTGGCCCAGAATGCGGCGAGACTTCCTCGGATGTCAGCCATGCCTCAACCCCAAGCCACCGCCACCCTCGAAGCCGAAGTGCCCTCTCGGGTCCTCGGCGAGCTCCAGGCTCTCGTCGATGCCGGTTGGTTCGCCAGCCTGGACGAGGCGGTGGGCGATGCCCTGCGCCGCTTCCTCGACAGTCATCGCGAGGCGATCCTCGAAGCGATGATCCGCGAGGACGTGGCCTGGGGCCTCCATGGCCGAGACTGAGCCTCGGCTCTCCGGCGTGGTCTGCGACGCCGGCCCTCTCCTTCACCTCGACGAGCTGGGCTGCTCCGACCTGCTCGAGGATCTTCGGCCCGTTCTCGTGCCGCAGGCGGTGTGGGCGGAGGTCGAACGTCTCCGACCTCAGGCTCTGACGCCCGTTCTCGAAGAGGTGTCTCACGCGGTGGCCTTGCCCGCGGAGATCGAGGCCGTGCTTCGCGGCCTCTCCCTCCACGAAGGGGAGCGCCAGGCCCTGCGCTGGATCGCCGCGAACCCGACTCTCACCCTGCTCACGGACGACGCAGCCGCTCGCCTCGCCGCCAAGGCACTCGGCTGGCGTGTGCATGGAACCGTGGGCATCCTCTTGAGGGCGGCACGTCGTGGCCAGCGTGAGCCCTCAGCAATCCTCGAGATCCTGAGAGCCATCCCCCACCGCTCGACCTTGCACATCAAGCCAAGTCTCCTCTCCGAGATCATCGCGGAAGCGGCTCGCTCCTGGCAGCTGGCCTGACGTCCGCGGATCTCCCGCCGGAGGTGCTTCGCCTGATGTTTCAGCTCTTCCGTCACCGCTGGCAGTTCTTTCCGTGACCTTCCCCCACCCCGCCGCTCCGGAAGGATTTTCGCAGGACCCCGTGAGAACCCACGGAAGTGAAACGGATCGACACCGAACGCAACACAGTGACCCGCATCGATCACATTTTCTCTTGACAAGTCAGGCCGCCTGTCTATCGTCATGTCATGGGCGGCCTTCGACGAGCAAGCAGTGTTTTCCACTGTTCCGCGCTCCTTCGTCGCGCAGAACGGTGGAAAACGTGCTTGCCAGGGCGCTGCCCTGGACCCGACTCGCTGCGCTCGGAGGGAGCGGGAATTTACCGCGGTAAATTCCGAGAGGAGGCTGCCCCGTGAGCCTGCGCGAGCACGGGGTCAGCCTTTACCTAACGAACGAGGAGCTGCGGCTCGCGCAAGAGCGAGCCCGGGCGCGCGGAGTTCCGCTCGCGGTCTACCTGCGAGCGATGGCACTTCAAGAGCCCTTGCGATCGACGGCGATCCCGACGATCCACTTGAAGACCGCTCGTGCGCTCAACCAGATCGGCAACAACCTGAACCAGCTCGTTCGGCTCGCTCACTCAGGTCGAGTCGCCTCCGATCTCGCGACAAGCGTTGCTGAAGTGCTCGCCGTCTGTCGAGCGATCGAACGAGATCTCTTGTCATCGCGTCGAGAGGAGGCCTCTCCGTGATCACCGAGATCCCGCGAAAGATGGGTCGCACTCCGGCGCGACTGATCGATTACCTCGCCTCACCGAGACGGGACCAGGCCGAGGTGATCGATACCAACCTCCTCGGTCGGGAGATGCGCAGCTGGGCCGATCAGCTCGAGACGGTGGCACGGATGGGTCGCTCGCGAGGCGGGCGCTTCGTCAAGCACATGATCCTCGCCTTCGCGCCCGAGGATCCGGTCGAGTCTCTCGACCTGCGCGAGGTGGTGCGCTTCTACCTCGACAAGATGGGCTATGGCGAGGCGCCGTTTCTCGCCGTGCTCCACCAGGACACTGATCACTCCCACATCCACATCGTCACCACGCCTCGCACCTGGGAGGGCGAGCCGATCTCCCAGAGCTGGGAGCACCTGCGCTCGGTCGAGGTGGCGCGGGAGATCGAGCGACAGTTCGGGCTGCGACCCGTACCGAGCCCCCGCGAGGCGCGCCATCGGCAGCTCGATCAGGGCGAGATCCGGCGCGCCGCCCGGTTGGAGGAGAAGCCCGCTCGGGCGAGGTTTCAAGAAGAGCTCGCCGAAGCAGCGCTGCGCTCCCGATCCTTCGACGAGTTCGTCGGTCGCGCCGAGCGGGCCGGCTACGAGGTGAGGGCCTGGGTCGATGAGGACGATCGGCTCTGCGGCCTCTCCTTCGGCAAGGACGGCCTCGCCTTCTCGGGTGCCCAGCTCGGCCGCGACTTCCGCGGCCCCCGCTTCCTCGAAGCCTTCTCTCTCTCGCTGTCGGAGGTTCCCATGGCCGAACCGATCCCCAGGCCTGAAGGCCAGCTCTACGTGCCGGCTCCGAGCCCTGCCCCCCTCGACCTGCCCCCGGGCCGCTACCACGTGGCGGCGGTCAAGCCCGAGGCCCTCGCGGATCCCGCTCGCCGCTTGACCGATGCCGACGTGGCCTGGGTGCGCTCCGGCTGGGAGCCGCGCCACATCCAGGAGAGCCGCGGCTGGCTCGGCCAGGAG
>DASUEU010000087.1:0-23242 GCA_036274895.1 Thermoanaerobaculia bacterium
CTCCTTGCCCGGCTGCGCAATCTCTGGGCGGGTCCTTCGACTCTCGAGGTCTTGCTCCGGCCCACGCCGCCCTTCTTGATCACAACCGAGCCCCACGAGGCCGCAGCGTGAAAACGAGCGGTTCTGCCACGGGCTGCTAGAGCCGAAGGCCCGAAGCACGGAGCGCACCATCGCCCGGACCAGCTCGGCCAGCTCGTTTGGAGCGAGGCTCTCCGCTCGCGAGGCCAACTCCTCCAGTCGGCGTAACTCAACATCGAGAGCGCTCGAGGCCGGGATTGTCCTGTTCCGTCCATGCATGTCAATGGGCCGGCACCTACCTCAAGGGCGACTCTCATCGTGGCCGGCTCCGACCATCGATTCGATCTCCGTCGCCAGCAGCTCCAGTGCCTGCCGCTTCTCCGAAAGGTAGGAATGTCGGTCATGGATGGCCGTGACCGAGGCGTCGGCGTGGTTGAGCACCCGAGCCAGGATGAAGCGGTTCACGCCGGCCTGCGCCATCAGCGAGGCGGCCGTGCGCCGCAGATCGTGGGGTCGCCACGTGAAGCCCAGTCGCCGACCCAGCCGCTGCGCCGTGTGCGAGAGAGCCGAGCCACCGAGAGGACCTTGAGCCTTCCGCGGCGACGGAAAGACCCAATCGCAGCCGAGGCTACGGGGAAGCCTCGCGATCTCCTTCTTCACTGCTTCCGAGAGCGGCACCAGGTGGAGTCGCTTCGCCCTGGTGCGGTCTTGAGACAGACGCCAGACGCCGTCCTCGACCTCGCTGTAGCGCATCTCGAGCACCTCTCCCGCGCGCTGAGCTGTCAGGAGCAGCACTCGGATCGCCACGCTGAGGAGAACGGACTCCTGCTCCAGCTCGAGCCAGAGCTGGTGGATCTCGCGAGCCGAAAGAACCCGATCCCGAGACTTCTCAACGCTCGGTTTTTTGAGGCCCGCGCAGGGGCTGTGCTCCAGGTGGCTGCGCCGGACGGCGAAGTTGAACACACGGCGCGCGAGTTGAAAGGTGCGGTTTGCCGAAACCGGCGCTCCTCGGTCGAGGATCGCATCAAAGACGGCCTGCAGATCTCCTCGACGAATCTCCGCGATCCGTCGGGATCCCAGAGCCGGCAGAAGATCCACCTTGAGCATCCGCTCCTCCGATTGCCACGAGCGCTGGCGCACCTTGGCGTGGCGCTCCATGTACTCTTCGATCAGGGTAGCGAACGTCGGGCTCGATCGCACCGCATCGCGCTCGGCGCCAGGATCGATACCCCTCGCAACGTCCCCCAGGGCCGCTCTCGCCTTGCCACGAGCTTCCGCAAGTGTCATTGCGGGGTAGGAGCCCAGCGCGACACGCCGGTTCTTCCCCTGGAACCGAAACCGAACGAAGAACGATCGACCGCCGCCGCGCGAGATACGCACGCCAAAGGCCGGAAAGCTCTCGTCGTAGTAGTCCTCTTGGGCGAGGTTCGTCGAAAGGCCCCGCAGCGCTCGGTCCGTGAGGTGGAGAATCGGCATCGTCAATGACCTTCGCCAGGGTGCCCATAGAGTACGACGGGACGGCGTCACCCGTGTTCAGCCAGCGTTCGCCGGTTGACCACGGTCGACAACGGCTCGGATAGACTGCCGCCGGCTTGGTGATCGAGCAGTCCATGCAGGAACATCAGAGCGCAGTCACGCCTTCTCCGGACCCCACGCTCACCGAGCGGATCGGCACCCGCATCGGCAGCTTCCTGCTGACGCGCCACTTGGCGAGCGGCGGCATGAGCTCGGTCTTCGAGGCGGTCGACGAACGGCTGGGGCGCACGGTGGCGATCAAGCTCCTCGACCACGACCAGGTGAGCACCCTGCTGCGGCGGCGTCTGCTGCGCGAAGCCAAGCTGCTCTCGCGCCTCAATCACCCCAACGTCTGCACCCTCTACGAGTACCTCGAGGGCGAGCACGAGGATGCCCTGGTGCTCGAGCGCATCGAGGGCAGAACCCTGGCCGAGGCTCTCGCCGAGCGGCTGCCGAAGCGCCAACGCCTGGCCATCGCGAGGGAGACAGCCGAAGCGCTCGCCGCCGCCCACTCCCAGGGCATCGTCCACCGCGACCTCAAGCTCGACAACGTCATGCTCACCCCCGACGGGCGCGCCAAGGTGCTCGACTTCGGCGTCGCGCGCGAGCTGGGCGAGCTCGCCGAGCTGTCGGCCACGGCTGGTGTGTTGAGCGGCTTCGACCCCCAGCGGACGCTCGAGGAGGTGACCCGCGCCGGCACCGTCGCGGGGACCCTGCTGGCCATGAGCCCGGAGCAGGCGCGCGGCGAGGCCACCACGCCGGCCTCGGATATGTACTCCTTCGGGCTGCTCTTGCAGCAGCTGTTCTCGAGTCGCCAGCCCTACCCGTCCGGCCTCCTCTTCCACGAGGCGGCCCAGTGGGTTACGGAGGGGCGCACCCAGCCTGCCGAGATCCAGGACGCCGACCTCGGTGCCCTGATCGAGGAGCTCAAGGCGCCCTCCCCGGCCGACCGGCCACCGGCGGCCGCGACCGTGGCGCGGCTGGAGCGGATCGCCTCCCGGCCCGTGCGCCGCCTGCGCTTCGCCGTCGCCACAGCCCTGGTGGTCTGTGGGCTGGCGGCGGGGGTGGCCTACCTCCGTGCCGTTGGCACCGAGCGCAATCGTGCCGTCGCCGCTGAACGGGCGGCGCGGGAGGCCCTGGCGGCGGCCGAGGCGGCGCGTGCGGACCAGCGCAAGGTGCTCGACTTCGTCGTCGGGCTGTTCGAGGTCTCGGATCCCACCTCGGCGCGGGTCCGAGCGATCACCGTCAGGGAGCTGCTCGACGCGGCCGCGAGCGAGATCGCCACCGACCGGACCCTGACCGTCGGCGTGCGCGGGCGCCTGGAAGAGACCTTCGGCCGCATCTACCGCAACCTCGGCCTCTACCCCGAGGCACGGCGCATGCTCGAAGCCTCGCTCGCCTTGCGGGAAAGCTCCCTGGGCGCCGAGCACCCGGCCACGGTGACCAGCCGCTTTGAGCTGGCGACCCTCGACCAGCTCGAGCACCGGCCCGAGGCCGAGGCGAAGCTGCGGGAGGTGCTGGCCGCCCGCGAGCGCATCCTCGGCCCCGACCACCTCGACGTCGCCGCGGTGCTCAACCGGCTGGCGGTGAGCCTGGGCCAGGCCCACCGCCTTCCCGAGGCGCGCGCACTGCTCGAGCGGGCTCTCGCCATCCGCGAGCAGCAGCTCCCCGAGGGCGACAGCGTCACCGTCGCGATGATGAGCAACCTGGCGATCGTCTTCGCCCAGAGTGGTGAGCTGGAGCGGGCTCGGGAGCTCTTCGAACGCGCCCTCACCCTGCGCGAGGCCATCCTCCCTGCCGACCACCCCGACCTCGCCGTGCAGCGCGAGGCCCTCGCCGTTCTCTATGCCGAGCTGGGGGACCCGGCGACCTCCGAGCGCCTCCGGCGTCGTGCCTTGCCGGTGTTCGAGAAGGCCCTGGGGCCAGACCATCCGACGACACTGCTCTCGAAGTCCAACCTGGTCGCCGTGCTGGTCGAGCTGGGCCGTCTCGACGAAGCCGCGCGCCTCGGCCCCGAGGTTCTCGCCGCCCGGCAGCGGGTGCTGGGGCCGGATCATCCGGCGGTGGGCGCGACCTGGGGCACCCTCGCCAGCCTCTACGAGAAGCAGGGTGACCTGGCGCGAGCCCGCGCCGCGGTCGAGCGGCAGATCGCCATCCTCGTCCGGGCTTTCCCGCCGGATCACCCCCAAATCCTCGCGGCCCGCGAGCAGCTCGCCAGGCTCGAGCGGCAGCCGAATCTCGATCTCGACTAGCCGCCGGCCAGGGCGCCGATGACCAGGAAGGGCTCGGCACCTCGCGCCACGGCGTCGGGCAGCGGGGTGTGCGGCGGCTCGTGGGAGAGGTCCTGCTCGCAGGCGAAGAAGCGCACGAAGTCCCGGCGCTGGCGGGTCAAGTGGTCGCGGATTGTCCCCCGGAGCACGGGGAAGCGGGCCTCGAGCGCGTCGAGCACCGAGGCCAGGGTCACCGGAGCCTGGACCTCGAGCTCGACCTCGCCTTCGACCTTGGCCAGCGTGCGCAGATGGGCGGGGAGCTCGACCCGGATCATGGCAGGGTTTGGACCTCGACCGAGAGCACCGGCGGCAGGTCGCGCACGATCGCCTGCCAGTGGTCGCCGCCGTCGGCCGAGGCGTAGACCTGGCCACCGGTGGTGCCGAAGTAGACGCCACCGGACTCGAGCGAGTCGATGGACATGGCGCCCCGCAGGACGTTGACGTAGCAGTCCCTCTGGGGCAGGCCGTGGGTGAGCGCCTGCCACTCCTCGCCACCCGTGCGGCTGCGGTAGACGCGCAGCTTGCCCTCGGGCGGGAAATGTTCGGAGTCGCTCTTGATCGGCACCACGTAGACCGTCTCCGGCTCGTGGGCGTGGACGGCGATGGGGAAGCCGAAGTCGCTGGGCAGGTTGCCGGAGACCTCGCGCCAGGACTCGCCGGCGTCGTCGCTCCTCAGCACGTCCCAGTGCTTCTGCATGAAGAGAGTGTCCGGCCGCGAGGGGTGCAGGGCGATGCGGTGCACGCAGTGGCCGACCTCGGCGTCCGGGTCGGGCAGAGTGTAGGGGGAGGTGAGGCCGCCGTTCTTGGGGTACCAGGTGATGCCGCCGTCGTCACTGCGGAAGCAACCGGCGGCCGAGATGGCAATGAAGATGCGCTCGGGCCGGCTGGGGGTGAGCACGATGGTGTGCAGGCCCATGCCCCCGGCTCCCGGCTGCCAGAGGTGGCCCTTGCCGTGCTGGCGCAGCCCGGGCAGCTCCGCCCAGGTGGCGCCGCCGTCGGTGGTGCGGAACATCGCCGCGTCCTCGACCCCGGCCCAGACGGTGTCGGGATCGTCGAGGGAGGGCTCGAGGTGCCACACCCGCTTGAACTCCCAGGCGTGGGGCGTGCCGTCATACCACTGGTGGGTGCCCGTCTCTCCTTCGTAGGTGAACTGGTTGCCCACCGGCTCCCAGGTCTCGCCGCCGTCGTTCGAGCGCTGGATCAGCTGCCCGAACCAGCCCGTGGACTGCGAGGCATAGAGGCGGTTCGGGTCCGCCGGGGAGCCCTTCAAGTGGTAGATCTCCCAGCCCGCGAAGTGGGGGCCGGCGACCTTCCAGCTCTCCCGCTTGCCGTCCGAGGTCAAGATGAAGGCCCCCTTCTTGGTGCCGACCAGGACTCGCACTCCGCTCATCGCCGCCTCCTTCCTGTAGGTTGGGCAGATCGTAGCGCGTTGAGCCGCTGGGTGCCGGGCGGCGGTCCCCTCCAGCGCGAGACCCTCGAGCGCAGTCGCTCCCGAGCACGTCGCCACCGTTGCCCGAGCCCGTCCTTGCGGGTGTGGCGAGCTCCTTCGAGGTTGAGCTAATCTGCCAATTGTCAGCTCAAGGCCACCTGGAGGTCTCGATGCCGCCGTCGCCAGCTCGGAAGCTCAGTTTGCGGGCTTGGTTGTTCGTGGGTTTCGCCGGCCTCTCCACCCTGCCCCTGCTGGCGCTCAGCATCGGTCTCGCTGAGCTGAACTGGCGGGGCAGGGCGGAGGTCGCCAGGGCGCGCCTCGTCGGCGATGCCCAGGCCGTCGTCCTTGCCGTCGATACGGATCTCGACCATCTGCAGAAGTCCCTGCGCAGCCTCGCGGCGGCGCTCGAGCAGGCGGAGCAGGCCGATCCCGCCACCGTGAACCGACTCCTCGCCCGATACCACAGCCACTACCCGGACTTCCTGACCATGCTGGTCGCCGATCGCGAGGGTCGTATCTCAGGTTCGGACCCGGAGAGAGGGGCCGATGGCGCCCCGATGGTCGGGCGCAGCATCGCCGACCGCGAGTACTACCGGCGGCCGATGGCGACCGGCGAGACCTTCGTCTCGGACGTCTTCCAGGGCCGGGGCTTCGGCTCGGACCTGATCATCGCCTTGAGTGTCCCCTGGCCCTCGGCCGGCGGGGAGGTCGCTGGCATCGTCCAAGGCTCGCTCGACCTCACCCGCTACGGGTCCATCCTCGAGCCCCACGTGGGACCGCACGGTACGGAAGTGTTCATCCTCGACCGGACTGGGCGCGTGGTGGCGGCGAGATCGGGCACTCCGGTCAAGTCCATGGATCTCCTGGTGGGAAACTGGTCGCCCACGAGTCCTGGCGAGGTGGTCGTGCGATCGTTCGGCGGCGAGGACTACCTGGTAGCCTCCTCCCGAGTGGAGGTCTCGGGCTGGAGCGTCCTCGCCCGGCGTCCGATGGCCCTGGTCGCGCGCGAGCGCCGGTTGAGCTACCGGCTGGCCGCCGGGGCCATCGTCCTGGCTCTCGTCCTGGCTTCGGTAGTCGCCTGGGCGGCCTCGGAGCGGGCGGCGCGTCCCCTCCTGGCCAGCGAGCGGCGCTACCGGGACCTGGTGGAGCAGAGCTTTGGCTTGGTCTGTACTCACGACCTCGACGGCACGATCCTCTCGGTCAACCCGGAAGGGGCACGGGCCTTCGGGCTGCCGCCGGAGGCGGTGGTCGGCAGGAACCTCGGCGACATCGTCCACCCGGAGACGCGGGCCGCCTTGGCGGACTACCTGCACCGCATCCGGGAAGGAGGGAGCGCCGAGGGCTTGATGCGCGTGGTAACGGCCACCGGTGAGGAGCGGATCTTGATGTACCGCAATCGGCTGGTGGAGAGCGAGGGTCTGCCGCCGCACGTCATCGGCTCCGCCATCGACGTCACCGACCGCCGCCGGCGGGAGGAGAGGCTCGCCGACCTGGCGCTGCGCGACCCCTTGACCGGCGTGGCCAACCGCGCCCTGTTCCAGGATCGGCTGCACCAGGCCCTGGAGCGGGCTCGGCGCTACGGCCATCGCGTGGCGCTGGTCTACCTGGACCTCGACAACCTGAAGCAGATCAACGACCGCCGAGGCCACACCGCAGGCGATGCGGTGCTGCGCCAGGTGGCGGGTCGGCTCGAGGCGCAGGTCCGGCGGGTCGACACCGTGGCGCGGCTGGGCGGCGACGAGTTCGTGGTGGTCCTGCCGGAAGTCGGCCGGCAAGAGAATGCCCAGCAGCTCACGCAGGCGATCCGTGGCATCTTCGAAGCTCCGTTCGAGGTCGAGGGCTCGCCACTCCGGGCCACGGGCAGCCTCGGCCTCGCCCTCTTCCCCGACGACGCCGAGAACGCGGAGACCCTCCTGGCGGCGGCGGACGAGCGCATGTACGCCGCCAAGCGGAGGTCAGGCGGCCGCTGGCGGCTGCGGGCCGGTTGACCCGGGGCTGGCTCACACCGGCGCCGGAGCCACGGGCTCACGAAGATCCGCTCGATCGCTGAATGAGCTGGCCGCATCAGCCCGTGGGTTGCGACGCGTGGAGGCGGTTGGGCCAGGGATCCTACGCGCGATCGAGACCCCCGGCGTCACCAGGGATCATCGACGAAGACCAGCCTCTGGACCTCGAGCCCGCGGACGGCGGCGTCGAGGTGGAGCAGGGTGATGCCGATGCCGGCGGCACCCTGCATGTAACCCACCTGCGCCTCCAGCAGTTCGGGTTTGACGCGGTGCTCGGCTTGGACCCAGGCGAGACCTCCGGACTGCTCGGTGGCGCGGGCGAGCAGGTCGTCCCCCATGTGCCGGGCGAAGGCCAGCAGCTTGGGATCGCGAGTGCGGCGGTACTGGTGGAGGACGTGCTCGATCACGCCCGCCGAGCCGCAGCATTGGCTGACGTTGTTCCAGAAGCCCGCGGTGCGTTGCTCGGGGATGCCGCTTTCGAGGATGCCCCGCGTGCCGCGGTCTACCCAGGCCCGCCACTGCAGGTCGCGGGTGACCAGGTAGAGGCGCTCGAACAGCCGGGTGGTGCCCACCGGGCCGTGGCAGAAGCCGAGGTAGTGGCGGTCCTCTCCCACCTTCTCTTCGTGGAAGACCAGGCAGACCTGGCCGTCTCCCTTCTCGGCGATGGTGACCAGGTGCTGGGCGCCGGCAAGGGCGGCGTCGAGGAAGTCCTTCTCGCCCGTGGCCTGGTAGAGAGTGGCGAGGAAGTAGGCCACCCCGGCCGTGCCGTGGGAGAAGTTGGGCATCACCCGCGGCCCGCCCTTGTCGATCGGCCAGGTCAAGCCGCCGGTGCGCTCCACGCTCGCGCCGAGCAGCCAGCGCCCTGCGCGGGCGGCGAGCGCACGCGAAGGGGGATGATCGAAAGCGTCCGCGGCCCACAGCAGCAGGAGGCCGATGCCGGCGGTGCCGCCGAAGACGTCGGTGGTCTCCCCGAAGGTGCTCCAGTGAACGCCTGCGTCCCGGCCGTCGACCGTGCCGGCGTCCTGGGCCGCGGCGTGGATCTGTTCCAGCAGACGCAGGGCCCCTTCGCGGTAGCGCGGGTCGCCGGTGGCGGCGTGGAGCTGCTCGAGGGTCCACAAGGGGCCACCCCAGCCGCTGTAGAGGCTGTAGAGAGCGCTGACCCCCTTCGACTCGGGAACCGCGGCCAGGATGTGGTCCCCGCCGCGGCGCGCCTTCTCCAGGTGGATCGGGTCACCGGTGTGGCGCCAGGCTTCGAGCCAGAAGCGCACCACGCCACAGCCGCCGTTGTACATGCCGTGCTCGGCCACCGGCCAATCCTCGACGGGCGGGAGCCAGGAGAGGCCCGTGGGCACCTCGCGGGCGTGGGCGTCCACGAACCGCGCGGCCCCCAGGGCTGCCTGGAGATAGGGCGTAGGAGGAGGCGGGGCTGCCACCCGCGGGGCTGCGGGTTGGTCGTTGCCGGCACAGCCTAACCCCCCGAGCAGGAACAGCGAGACGAGACCCGGAGAGACTCGCGATCGACGGGACACGCTCATTCGCCGAGGCTAACACCGCCACTCGCCGGGAGGCACCGGAGGTTGGCCGTAGAAGGCCGGGCCCCGCGGGGGGACCCGGCCTGGAGGGGCGGAGCGCGGGAGGCCTACTCGGGCAGGGCGGCGGTGTCCGCCACGCTGGCCAGGTTGCCCTGGGGGTTGACGTAGGTCTTCGACGCACCGGTCATGGTGTCGGTCACCGTGATGGTGTATCGGACGTCCGAGAGGGCGCCGTAGAACACCCACCAGTGGCCGTTGAGGGGAGTGCCGTCGAGCACCTTGAGCACCAGCTCGACGTTGGCCGCGTTGAAGAACCAGAAGTAGCCGGAGTCATCGGTGAGCGGCACCGCTTGTCCCGCGCCGCTGGCTCCGCTGGGGATCTGCCAGTCGACCGCGACCCGGAAGCGGCCTCCCTGGAGGCAGAGGACTTCGGGGCCGGCGGCGCAATTGCCGCCGCGAGGCGTGAGCGGGGCGGGCTCGGCCGCGGGCCGACGGGCTGCCGAGAGGGTCTCGGACGCCACCGCGGCCCCTGCCGCGACGGCGCTCGCCGGGCTGGGTTCAGTGCCGGAAAGAGCGGAGGTGTCGGCCACGCTGGCGAGGTTGCCCGACGGGTTGGTGTAGGACTTGGTGGCGCCGGTCACGGTGTCGGTCACCGTGATGGTGTACTCGACGGACGACAGGGCGCCGTAGAACACCCACCACTGGTTGTTGATCGGCCGGCCGTCGAGAACCTTGAGCACCAGCTCGACGTTTTCCGGGCTGAAGAACCAGAAGTAGCCGGTGTCGCTGGTCAGGGCCACGGCCTGCCCCTGTCCGGTGTTGCCCGCAAAGTCCCGCCAGACGGCGTTGACCCGGAAGCGCCCGCCGTTCAGGCAGAGGTTGGTGTCGTCCGCCGTGCAGCCGGGGGCGAAGGAGGTCAGGGCCGAGGAGGCCAGCACGGCGCTGGTGTCGCGGTCGACCAGCAGGAGGTCTTGTTGGGTGAAAGGCAGGAAGTCGGTCAGCGCCACGTCCGCAGCGACCTCTCTCGACTGGCCTGCCGGAACGGTCACCTGCCCGAGGACGCTCTCCCCTGCCGCTTGGCCGTCCAGGCGCACTCGTGGCACTCCGGCGCCGTCGGGCATCGCCAACAGCTCCCAGTTGACGGTGCGCGGCGTGGAGCCCAGGTTCTCGAGCTCGAAGGCGACCGGGATCTCGGAGTCGATCGGGATGCTCGACCCCGTGCCGCCGATCGGGAAGCCGCAGATGTCGCCGGTGTTCCAGATCGAGGTCTTCTTGGTGGCCACCTGGCCGGTACCGAGGTCTTCGGCGTGGATCTCGAAGCAGGCCGTCTGGTGGACACCCAGGCCGGGCGGCCGGACGATGGTGAGGTTGAGGGAGATGCAGCTCCCCGGCGGCACCAGGATCGGCTGCGCCTCGGCGAGGGTGAAGCCGGTCGGGCCGTTGACGCTGCAGTCGGGGTCGGCCGGCACGCCGTTGAAGGTCACGCCGTAGCTCTTGGGCTCGCTGGAGTCGTTGCAGATCATCGGCTGGGCCTGGGTGCTCGGCAGGTTCGCGCAGATGTGGATGTCCCAGTTCTGCACCACGCGGCTCTTGCACTTCGGCGTCTCGCAAAGATCCTCCACCTCACCGTCCGTCAGCACTCTCTGGAACAGCTCGATTTCGTCGAGCTCGCCGGCGAAGAAGGCGTTCGAGTTCGAGAAGTGACTGGCGATCAGCAGCGGGGCGTTGTTGTTGAGGGAGCCCGCGCGCAGGAGCGGATTCGCCGGAGTGCCGATCGGCATGCCGTCCACGTACCACTTGATCCCGGTGGCGCTGCCGCGTTCCACGGTGATGGCGACGCAGTGCCATTCGCCGTCGGCCACCGAGATCCCGGAGAAGTAGTTGGTGCAGCCGTCGGAGGTGGAGGAATCGCAGAACCCGGACCCCCCCTCGGCGAGCTGGAGAGCGAGCTGGCCATTGAAGAGGAAGACGGTCCAGCCCTTCTCAGCCGGCGCCAGCTCCCGCTTCTCGAGGATGGAACGGACGCCGGAGACCTGCGTCGTCTTGATCCGGAAGTCCACCGAGAAGTCCCCGGTGCCGACGTTGAGCGCCGGGTGGTCGAGGGCTGAAACGTGGTCGTCCACGCCGTCGAAGGAGAGCGCGCCGGCCACCTGCCCGGCCACCGGGGTCGGCCCGTTCACGTGGGTGCCGTCGGCGTGACGGGTGATCTCGTGGGCGATCGGCCCCGTGGTTTCGTCGAGCGGGAACCAGGCGCTCATTCCGGGCGGTGGAGGAAGGCAGGCCACGGGCGGGCAGCGCTGGATTTCCAGCCGGGCGTAGTCGACGCGGGTGTCGTCCTGGATGTAGATGTCGAGGTCGCCGTCCGCCAGGGCCGAGAGGATGTTGGTGTTGCCCTGGAAGCCGGCTACGAGCATCTCGAGGTCGAGCATCACCGTGGCGCAGTCGCCGTTGTTCCAAGGCTGCCCGGTGATCGTGCTCAGGAACTGGCCCCAGGCGAAGTTGGTGCCGGTGCCGAGGTCGAGGTGCAAGGCGTCGTTGGTCGGGTTGTCCGGCCCGGCGCACAGGGAAAGCGTGAGCTTGGCGTCGCAGATGCCCGTGGGCAGGCCCTTGAAAGTGTGGGCGAAGTGCCTGTTGGGAGAGGCGTCGTCGAAGTTTCGTAGCGGCCGGTTGATGCCGGCCAGGAAGGCCGTCATCTCGGCGCTCGGCATGGCCGGCTCGGTGGGCAGGGCGAAGCCGTCCTGCGTGCCGGCGGTGAAGGTGACGGTCTCGGGGTCGGGGCACAGGGACGCTCGCGCCGAGGGCGCCCAGACGAGGGCGAGGCCCAGCAGCACGAGGCCCGCGGTGACGAGCCATCGCGGGAGGGGACACAGGTGGATGCGCATGGAGAACCTCCGTTCTTGGTTTTCGAGCCAGGAGGGTCGAAGCGCTCGACCATCTGCCTCATCACCTCCAATCCGCTTTGGTTCGAAATGTTGCGTTGCCAGAAACAAAACCGGCCGGCCCCGGAGGGCCGGCCGTGGGGAGGAGGCTCGAAGCGGAGGTCTTACGGCTTGTCCACGAACCACCAGGTGATCCGCCCCACCTCCTCGCCCTTCCACAGCTGGCGGATGGCCAGGCTGTGGCCGTTGCTCAGGGCCGAAGGGTCGGGGATCACGAAGCGGCCGGGGATTCTCACCTTGGGAGCGAGACTCACGGGGCCCAAGGTCAGGCGCGGCCTCGTGGGCAAGAGCAGGGCAACCATGTCGGCATCCGGCGGGGTCGTCTTGCCGACCACAAGGGCCGGCTGTCTCTGGCGCAGCTTCGCAGCGAAGGCCCCGCCCGCCTGGAGCTCGACCCGTGTCCCCGCCGGCAAGCGCTGGATGACCTCGAAGTCGAAGTGCCGAGCGTGGTCCGGGGTGCCAGCGAAGAGGAAGAGCAGGTCGAGGCTCGCAGGACCGCTCTGGGGCACCAGCACCCGGTGGGCGTTGCGCCACGCCACGCTCCGGCTGTGCAGGAAGGTGCGGTACTCGGTCCAGTCGAAGTAGGGCGGGCCGGGGGGCAGACCGCTGGCCCATTCGAAGCCGAGCGCTTTCACCGACGCGGCCGCCGGTCGCAGGACAGCGAGGAAGGACAGTGGCTCAGCGGGCAGGGCCGGAGGCATCTGCAGCTGCGAGCCATCGGCAGCCAGCGTCCGTGCCAGCGCGGTCGCCCAGTCGTGAGGCCCTGACAAAGTGAGAGTGTCCCCCCGAGGGACGGCCGTCAGGTCGAGGGCACCGATCGGCACCCAACGCTCGGGAGTGATGAGCGTCGCAGCCGGGCTGATGAAGAGCTGCACGCGGGCCGCGCCGCTGTCACCTCCGCGGTTTCGCAGTCGGACATAGAGACGGCGATTGACCAAGGCTGCTGGGTTGGTCAGGTTCAAGGGCGTGCCCGGTGCGGGCTGGTTTGCGCGGAGACCCTCTCCGAAGCGCCCGCTCGCTGTCTCGGTGGTGGGCTGGCCATCCCACAGCAGGATGTCCGGGCTGGAGCTGACCTCGGTGCTGGTGGCGCGGCGAGAGCCGTCGTCGCAGAGGTGGCGGCGCAGGTAGATGTCCGGCACCAGCTGGAGCTGGCCGCGGACGATGGCCTTGAGGTCCGGCATGACGCCGATGAAGCCCGCGACGTTGGGGCCCTGGCGGGTGCCGGTGGCGGGGTCGGAGAGCACCTGCCGCATGGCCAGGGGCGCCAGCCAGCAGGAGGCAGCCTTCTGGTGGAGGGCCTGCACCAGGGCCGCGGCACCGGCGATGATCGGCGAGGCGCTCGAGGTGCCGGAGAAGGTGTTGGTGTAGAGGTTGACGTCAACCGTTCCAGCGAGGTCGCCGTAGCCGCAGCTGGTCACGGCCTCGCCCCAGGCGTAGCAGTCCAGGCGGGAACCGTAGTTCGAGAACGGCGCGCGGTTGTGGGGGACGGCCGAGCGCGAGGCGCCGACCAGGATCGCCCCGGAGTCGCGGAACCGAGAGTCACCCCGGCGCAGCGAGAGGCCGGTGTCCGGGTCGACGTAGGCGTCGAGGTCGAAGCCGCCGTTGCCGGCCGCCTCCACCACCACCACGCCCAGGGCCGAAGCGAGGCGGATGGCGTCCAGGTCGGCCGGGTCGATCTCGGTAGGTCGTAGACCGCGCTGCACCTCGAGCAGCAACACGTCGCCCGGCCCTAGGGCGGTTGGCACCACGAGCGCCTGGGCGATCGCCGCCGCCACGTGCCCGTTGGTGCCGGCGAAGGGGTGCGGTTTGAGGTTGGGAGCAGTTCCTTCCTTCTCGTCCTTCGACTTGTAGTGCGAGGCCATCAGGAACTGGCCGCACTTGGCTGCGGCGCCGGTGACCCCCAGGCCGCCGCCGCCGGTCGCCGCCAACTGCCCGAGCACCGCCGTGCCGTGGTGGCCCGGCTTGCCGTCGCCGCCCTTGCTCGGCACGGCTCGGTTGGCGCCGTAGATCGGATCTTCTGGTGTGAGCTTCAAGTCGTCATGGCCGGGGCACCAGCCCTGCTCGAGGTCGCAGATCTTCAGCTGGTACGTGACACCCGCGAGCTGGGTCCAGGCCCAGGAGGCGTTGATGCCAGCCGGGGCGTCGTTCAGATACCCCTGGTCCTCGGCGAAGGCGCTGCCGGCGATCGGGTCGGGAGGCGGACTCTGCGGCGGATCCTCTTGGGGTTTCTTCTTCGGGTCGTCGGCGGTCAGCTCGCGGTACGCCAGGTCCACCTCGGCCAGGGCGTTGAGCGCCGCCACCACTTCCTCCACGCGCTCAGGATGGGGCCGTAGATCCACCCGCCAGTAGAGCGCGAGGCTGTGGAGGGGAGGGAAGGGGGTGAGAGCTGCCTTGCTCTCGAGCTCCTGGAGATTGCGGAGGACGGCCGCGCGCAACGTCTCCTCTTTCAGGCGGCGTGCGGAAAGCTCGATCAACGGCCGGGAGTCCAGGATGTCGGAATCCGAACGCTTCTCCTCTCCCTGGCCTTCCTCGGATTTCAACTTCAGCTCCAGGACGGCCTTCAGCGCGGGGAAGCTCGGATCGCCGTTGGCCAGGTGCCACAGGGTCGGGTAGTCCATCTTCAGACCCTGGGCCATCCTCACGATCACGAAGCCGCTGTAGTCGCGAGGACTGAGCCCCGGGCGGGGCGGCGTCGTGGGCTTGGCGTCGGTGTGGCCGCAGCAACAACCGCAGGCCGTGGGCTCTGGGCCCTGGCTGGCGTAGACCACCCCCGCCACCTGGCCGGCCATCGGCCAGCCCGGGGCGCTGACGCCGGAAGGGTCCTCGGGATCCGGAACCACGTACGGGTAGTCCGGGTCCTCGGGATCGGGGACCACGTAGGGATAGTCCGGGTCCTCGGGGTCTGGCACCACGTAGTCATAGCCCGGATCGCTGCCGGAGCGGGCGGTGGAGGGGTTGGCGCCGCGACGCCGAACGAGGGTGGCTCCCTCGTTGATCGTGATGTGGAAGTGCTTGCTCATGACGTCTCCTTTCCTTGACCTGAGTCCTCAATCCCGACACCGGCGGGATGGGTGCACCGCCGACTGGGAAGTCAGGGCGAGAACGGCGGCAGGGGACGCCAATCGCCCAGGAGCACGAAGCCGGCCCACTGGGCTGGAGGCCTGCCCTCGCGGAGCAGCGAGCGCTGCGCCTCGGCCAGGGCCAGGCCGGGCGGCTGTCGCTCTCGGAGCAGGCCGCGGTAGAACCGCTCCATCAGGTCGCGGGTGCTGTGGTCCTCCACGGCCCACAGGCTCACCACCACCCGCGCCGCCCCGGCGTAGAGGAAGGCCCGCGGCAGGCCGCTGACCAGACCCTCCCCGGCCACTTGGCGGCCGAGGGCGGTCTCGCAGGCCGAGAGCACCACCAGCTCGGCGGGCAGGTCGAGGTCGTAGATCTCGTGGGCGGCGAGCCCTCCCTCGACCGGCTGGCCGCGCTCGTCGAGCTGCGACAGGGCGAGGGAAGAGAGCAGGGGTCGCTCGGCGTCGAGCAGGCCGTGGGTGGCGAAGTGGAGGATGCGGTAGCCGGTGAGCGCTCCGCCGAGGACGGTCTGCCGCGAAGCCTCGAAGCCCAGGGCCACGCGCGCCCGGGAGGCCGGCACACCGGCGGCGATGGCCGCGGCCTCGTCGGCGGAGCGGGGCAGCCGCCGCCACACCGGTGCGGTGCGGCCGCGGGTCGTCGACTCTGCGGCCGGGCCGAGCACGGCGGTGACGCGGGGGTCGTTCGGGCTGTAGACGGGATCGGCCAGCACCGCCAGCCAGCCTGGGGCGGGCTGCCGCCCCGCGAGCAGCCGCCGCTGGGCCGCCAGGGTCGAGGCCGAAGGCAGGTAGACGATCTCGTGGGAGTCCACCAGGGCCGGTGCGGTGGGGCAGTCCGTGGCCCGGGGATCGGGCAAGGCCGCGAAGGAGAGGGTCTCGAGCCCGCCGTCCGGCACGATCACCAAACGTTTGGTCTCGAGCTGGGCCGCCACCGGCGCAAGCAGCGCCCGGGCCAGTTGGCACAAGACCTCGGGATGACGGCCCGGCCACTCGAGGCCCTGGATCCAGCTCGATGCCTGGCGGGCCAGCTCCTCGAGCTCCTTGCCCGGGGGCAGGGGGAAGGCCTCGACGCCGTCGTGGTGGACCGCGAAGAGTGTGCTCCCGGCCTCGCCCAGGCGGAGCTCCAGGAGCAGGGTGTCGGCGTCCAGGAGATCTCGCCGCAGGCTCGCGGAGGGTCCCGCCTCGGTGTCGGCGAGGGCGGCGTAGCGTGGGCTGGCGCGGCGCAGCTCGCCGCGCACTGTCTCGAGCTCGGTGACGCCAGCGTCGATCTGCTCTCCCAGTGTGCGCAGCTTATCCGCGGAGCGCTCGCTAGTCCCGAGACGCTGCGTTTCGAGGGCGTTGAGCCGCCGCTGGAGCTGCTGTTCCCGTTCGACCAGGCCGGCGTCGGCGGCCTGCCGCAGGCCGGCGCCGGCCTCGGCCAGTTGGTCGCGCAGCACCCGTGCCCGCGCCTGCTCGGCGACCACCCAGGCATCCTCCTCTTCGCCGGCCTCGAGCAGCAGATCGACGCGGGTGTCGTAGGCCGCCTTGGCGCCGGAGAAGAAAGACGTGCGCAGATCCTCGCGCAGCACGGTGGGCCGGACTCCCTCGACGATCTCGATCGCCCGCCGGCTGGCCAGGAGGGCTGCGGCCCGGTCGCCCCCGGCGCGCGCGGCCTGGCTCGTTCCCACCAGGCACTCGGCTGCGCCCAGGCGGTCCCCTTGGGCGAGGAAGAGCTCGGCGCAGCGCTGGTACTGCCGTCGTGCGCCGGCGGGCTCGCCCTGCCGGACGGCGAGCTCCCCCGCGAGCAGGTAGACCGTGGGCTCGGAGCGCGGGCAGCCCTGGGCCGAGACGGTCGCCAGCGCCTCGGCCAGGCTCGCTTCGGCCGCCGGCCGGTCCCGCTCGGCGTCCTCGACGAGAGCCAGGCGTGCCAGATAGACCGCGCTGCCGCAGGGGTCCTGCTTGCGGCGCAGCGCTAGGGCCTGCTCGAAGTGCTGCCGTGCGTCCGGCAGATCCCCCTGCTCGAAAGCCAGGCGGCCGAGTTGGGAGAGGGTCGGGGCCTTGTAGCGCTCCCAGCCGTCGGGCCAGGCGTCCCTCGCCGAGAGCAGCAGCTCCCGGCCGCGGGCCTCGTCGTGCAGGAAGCGGGCGTGGATCACGCCCATGCTGTGGAGCGCCAGCGCGCGCAGGAGACGTTCGCCCTCGGGCAGGAGGTCCAGGGCCTCCTGGTAGCGGTCGAGGGCCGTCTGGGGCTCACCGAGGGTCTGGTGCGCCTGGCCCAGGCCCTGGAGGGCCGAAGCCGCGGTGAGGCGGTCCCCCACCTGGTGCGCGAGGGGGAGGGCGAGGGCGTATTGCTCGAGGGCCTGCTCGGCCTCCCCCTGGCGCAGCAGTTGGGCACCGGCGCCGACCCGGCTGATCGCCTCCCAGCGCGCGTCGCCGAGCCTCGCGAAGATCGCCGCCGCCTGGGTGTAGAGCTCGGTGGCCTCGCGGCGCCTGCCCTGGTCGTTGTGGGCGCGCGCCAGTCGGTTCAGGGCCTCCCCGGCCAGGGCCTCCTCCCCCAGCTCTCGCCAGATCCGGAGGGCCTGCTCCCGCTCGTTGGTCGCCCGGTCCGCCTCCTTGGGCTCCGAGCGCTCTGCAGCGGTGAATCGCCGGTACGCCTGGGCGTTGCGGCGGTCGTCGTCGCCGGCGGGCCTCAGGGCTTCGATCCGGGCCTGATAGCGCCCCGGCTCGCCGCCGGCCGCGCCACGGGCGACGAGCTGGTGGTCGCCGGCGCGCTCGGTCACGGCCAGGACGAGCTCGAGGCCGCCAGGCCCGATCGGCCGATCGACCTGGAGGAGGGAGCTGCCGTCGGGGCCTTCAAGGCTCAGCTCGACGTCGATCCCCTGTTGATCGACCTCCAGCCGCAGGAGGGAGCCGGCCTCCAGGGGCAGGCGGTAGCGGTGGACCTCCTCCGGTGCCAGCTCGACCGCCGGCAGGGTGCCGCCGGTGCGCAGCTCGCTGGTCGGCCAGTCCTGGACCGCAACCTGCCCGCCGCAGCCACTCAGGGTGAGAGCGGCAGTGAGAGCGAGCAGCGAGCGACGTCCGGCTCGCCTCATCCGCCTCCGAGTGGGGCGATGGTGAACCGATAGCTCTCGAGCTCGCGGCGCGGCTCGCAGCCGGAGAGCCGGAGCACGTAGTCGCCTGCTTCGAGGCGCAGCAGGAGAACGAGATTCCCGAAGCCGTCCTGCTCGAGCCCTGCCACGGTCTGCCGGCCCTGGTCGCCGGGTCCTCGCACCTCCGCCTGGTAGACCGGACAAGGCTCCGGAGGCTTCACCACCAGCCGGAGCGGCGAGCCGAGGGCAAGCTCGAGGGTCGGATCCGTGCCGGCCCGCAAGCCGGAACCCAGCTCCAGGCTCGCCAGGTTGGCAACCGGCCGGCTCTCGGCCTGCTTCAGCCGCCAGACCCACAGGCCGAGGCCGGCGTTGGTGAGGATCAAGGCCGAGGCCGCCAGGCCCAGCCACCGGGGTGGCAGCCGGCGAGGGGCGGCGGCGGGCTCGGTGAGCCGACCCTCGAGCTTGCGCCAGCCGGCGCGAACGGCGAAGTCGGCGGGGGCGTCCGCGGCCGGAGGCTCGGCGCCGTGCAGCTCGGCGAGGTCGACGAGCATGGCGGCAGCTTCGGGGCTGGCCACGAAGAGCCGCTCGAGCTCGGCCCGCCTCGCGGGTGGGAGCCGGTCTTCGAGAAAGTCGAGGATCTCCTCGGGCTCCGGCAGGACCTCCTCGCCGCCGCGGCTGCGGGCGTTCTCGGCGAGGGCTTCGATCAGGGCGTCGCGGTCGGTGGTGGGGGTGGTCATGGCGGGTCAGACCTCCAGGTCGTCGAGGTCGTAGCCAGCCAGCCGCTCCTGCAGCTTCTTGCGAGCCCGGAAGAGGTGGGCCTTCACCGTCTCGATCGAGATCCTCTTGATCAGGGCGATCTCGCGGTAGGCGAGCTGTTGATGGAGCCTCAGGGTCAGGCAGTCGCGCATCTGCTCGGGCAGTTCGGCGATCGCTGCCGAGAGGGCCTGCTGCCGCTCGGCCACGAGCAAGCCGTCGAGTTGCCGGCCGGGGGTGGCGTGGAGGTTGTCGGGGTTTTCCATGGCGTCGCGTGAGACCTCCACCGCTCCCCGCTTCGCCGTGGCCCCGGCCCGCCGCCACTTGAGGAAGGTCGTGGTGGCCACCCGGTAGAGCCAGGCGACGAAGCGTTGGCGGTTTTCGTAGCCGTCCAGACCCCTGTAAATCCCAAGGAAGGTCTCCTGGGTGAGGTCGAGGCAATCTTCGGGGGAGAGGCCCTTGCGGGCGAAGAAGCGTTGGAGGGGGTGGAAGTAGGTCTCGTAGAGGAGGCGGAAGGCATCTTCCCGCCCCCGGCGCTCCTGGAACCGGCGGACGGCCCTCTCGATTCGATCGACCTCGGATCGCTCGACGGCTGCGGGCGGATCGGGACCGGCGCCCGGGACAGGGCTGGCCCCTTCTTCGGTCATCGCCTAGCCTCCGGCATGCCTCGTGGTTCGCTGTGGGGAAGGACCCGAAGGAGTATCGCACACATCGAGCGGCTGCGACGTCGAGCGCCTCAGCCGCCGAGCGCCCGAGCCACGGCCTCCGCCACGTGCTGCGCCGAGACCATCACCGGGGTGATGCCGCCGCCCGGCTGGACCCAGTGGCCGACCAGCCAGAGCCCCTCGACCGGGCCTTCGATCCCCGGCCTGGCCCCGCCCAGCTGGTCGGGAGCCATCTCCCAGCCGAGCATGGCGCCGCGCAGGTTCAGGGTGAAGCGGTGGGAAGTGCGGGCGCTGGCGGTCAGGGCGATCTCGATCTTCTCGCTCACGCCGGGGATGGCGGATTCCAGCTGCCCGAGCAGGTATCTCTCGACCTCGGCTTTGTGCGCGGGCCAGTCCTCGATGCCTTCGTAGTCGAGGTCCACGACCTTCTGCACGATCACCATCTGCTTGCCCTCGGGCGCGATCCGCGGCTCGTAGAGAGTCGGCGCGAAGATCTTGCAGGCGAGGCCGCCGCGGCCCATGGTCTCGGCGTCCCAGCTCTGCCAGTAGTAGCCCTGGGCCCGCTCGAGCACGGCCGGCTCGACGTCGCGCAGTCCCACGTGGGTCAGATAGCAGGGAAAAGTCGGGCGCATCGAGCGGACCTGCTCGAGCAGGGCAGGGGGGCTCAGCTCCGGGGGCAGCAGCTGCTCGAGCGTCAACCGCAGGTCGGCGTTCGAGATCACGGCCCGGGCGCTGACGCGGCGCCGTCCGGCCAGCGGGCCGCGCGTGGTGGACAGTTCGAGCCCGCTGGCCCGGCCCGCCTCGACCAGGATCCGCTCCACCGTGGTGCTCATCAGGATGTCGCCCCCGGCCTCCTCGACGCAGAGAGCCAGCTCGTCGGGGAACGCCTGCGAGCCCCCCTCGGGGTAGTAGTTGCCGAGGAAGTAGGACAGCCGCAGCATCGAGTCGAAGACGAACGAAGTGCGCGAGGGCGGCGAGCCCCAGTGCGGGCCGTCCGCGGTGAGCACCAGCTTCAGGGCCGGGTCGTCGAAGTGGCGGTCGAGCACCTCCCGCAGGGTGAGGCTGCGGTAGCGGTCCAATCCCGGCATCGGCCGGCGCTTGAAGTGCTCGAGAGTGCCGAGCAGGTAGACTTCGCGGACCTCCGCGAAGAACGTGGCCAGCCGCTCGCGTTCGGCCGGGAAGCGCTGCTCGAGGCGAGAGCGGTAGACCTCGAAGTCCGCCGGCACCACGAACGAGGTGCCGTCCGGCAAGTGGAAGGTGTCGACTGGGTCCATCCGCACCCAGCCGACCTTGGCGCCGATCTCCTCCATCAGCCGGCCGGTCAAGGATTGCGGGTTGCCCAGGAGAGGGTAGAAGTGGGTGGCGGCGTCGAAGGTAAAGCCGCGCCGGCGGAAGCTGCTGCAGTAGCCGCCCACCATGTAGTGCTGCTCGACCAGCAGCACCGAGAGGCCGCGGCGCGCCAGGAGAGCCGCGGCCACCAGGCCACCGATGCCGGCGCCGACGATGGCAACGTCGTAGCTCGGCTTCGGAGGCTGGTGGCGTAGCCCACGGAAGGGTCGACGGGGCATGGTGATCTAGACTTGCTCCGGCCGATTGCGACCGTAGGTCTCGTGGGCCGCGACGAACTCGCCGCTGGCGATCGCCGCACCCATCGACAGCTCACCGGCGAGGATCGTCGCCGCCGTGATCTCGGTCAGCCGCCGGACCTTGCCGGTGCCCTGGCAGCCGAGCAGCGCCAGGCACTCGGGGGCGGTACCCAAGGCAGTGCCGCCGCCAACCGTCGCCACGTTCAGCGAGGGCAGCTGAACGCTGGCGTGGAGATCTCCTTCCCCAACCTCCTCGAAGCAGGTCACCGCCACCGCGCAGTTGACCACGTTGGCCACGTCCTGACCGCAGGCGATGAACAGCGCCGTCAGCCCATTGGCGACCTGACCGTTGTAGCCGAGCGTTCCGGCGTGGAGGTGCCCGAGCAGAGTCAGCCGCCAGAGCTCCTCCATCTGGCGAGCCGTGACCCCGAGCACGGCCTTGAGCACCCGGCGAGGGAGCGTCACCCCGGCGGTGACGCTCTTGCCCTTGCCGCCGGCGAAGAGAGCGCCTCCAGGGCGCTTCTCGCCACAGGCCCCGCTCAGGATCAGGTAGCGCTCCGCGCGGCCGGTCCGCTCAATCCACTGGCAGGCCGCGTGAGAAGCCTTGACGATCATGTTCATGCCGTGAGCGTCGCCGGTCGTGTAGGCGAAACTCACCAGCACGTGGCGACCGCTGACGAGGGTCTCGACGCGCAGCAGCCGGCCGTGCCGGGTGGTGGCCTCGGCCTCGCGACGCAGCTCCTCGATCTGCTCGGGCAGCCAGCGTGCCAGCTCCGTCGCGGTGGCAACGTTGCGGCAGACGAAGACCGGAGTGACCCGGTTCTCGTCCCTCAGCACCCGTGTCTGGGCGCCACCCGAGCGGGTGATCGCCACCATGCCGCGCTCGTAGGAGCGGACCAGGACGCCTTCGTTGGTGGCGAGGGGCACGTAGACCACCTCGTCGACCGCCTCGCCCCGGACCAGGAGGGGTCCGGCGACTCCCAGGGGCACCTGGGCGGCGCCGATGGGGTTCTCGACATTGCCTCGCATCTGTTCCGCGGGAATCGCCGAGGACCCGACCAAGGGCAACCTGACGCCGGTCCTGGCCTCGAGCCAGGCTCTTCGCGCTGCGACTTGGTCGTCTTCATAGCCCTGCTGCGCTAAGCGCGGGACCAACTCGATCCGCTCCATGCGTGGCTCCTCCGGAGCCGGAGCCTAGTGGCTGGAGCGCCGGCTGACAACCAGTGACCGCGGCAGGAAGCACTTGCGCTCGGCGAGGTCGGCATGGGATACTCTGCGCCCCTTCGACGACCCCGGCTCTCGGCCGGGGTGCTCCCCGGGCACGGGCTGGGGCTTTACAGAAGTCCCGGCTTTGGGCTATGCTCGCTGGGTTTCTCTGCGAGGCTGCCCGTCCTGCGGGAGAGGGGGGCGTCGAAGACGGGACAAGCCCACGTGGCTCAGGGGTAGAGCACTTCCTTGGTAAGGAAGGGGTCACCGGTTCAAATCCGGTCGTGGGCTCCACAGATCAAGATCAGGACGAGGTCTCAATCACCATGGCCAAGCAGAAGTTTGAGCGTACCAAGCCGCACGTGAACGTGGGGACGATCGGTCACGTGGATCATGGCAAGACGACGTTGACAGCGGCGATCACTCGCGTGCTGGCGTCGAAGGGGTTGGCGAACTTCGTGGCGTTCGACCAGATCGACAAGGCGCCGGAGGAGCGGGAGCGCGGCATCACGATCGCGACGGCGCATGTGGAATACGAGTCGCAGAATCGCCACTACGCTCACGTGGATTGCCCGGGCCACGCGGACTACGTGAAGAACATGATCACGGGTGCGGCGCAGATGGACGGTGCGATCCTGGTGGTGTCGGCGGCGGACGGTCCGATGCCGCAGACGCGGGAGCACATTTTGCTGGCGCGGCAGGTGGGTGTGCCGTACATCCTGGTGTACATGAACAAGGCGGACATGGTGGACGACGCCGAGCTGTTGGAGCTGGTGGAGCTGGAAGTGCGGGAGCTGTTGAGCTCGTACGATTTTCCGGGCGACGACACGCCGATCATCGTGGGTTCGGCGCTGAAGGCGCTGGCGGGGGAGGTGTCGGAGCTGGGCACGCACTCGATCGAGAAGCTGCTGGAGGCGATGGACTCGTACATACCGCAGCCGGTGCGGGACACGGACAAGCCGTTTTTGCTGCCGATCGAGGACGTATTTTCGATTTCCGGCCGTGGCACGGTGGTGACCGGTCGCGTGGAGCGCGGGGTGATCAAGGTGGGTGAGGAAGTCGAGATTGTCGGCATCCACCCGACGACGAAGACGATCTGCACGGGGGTGGAGATGTTCCGCAAGCTGCTGGACGAGGGGCGTGCGGGCGACAACGTGGGGGTGTTGCTGCGTGGCACGAAGCGG
>DASUEU010000088.1:0-1455 GCA_036274895.1 Thermoanaerobaculia bacterium
ATTTTTTTTTTTTAAATAAAAAAAAAAGTTTCATAGCAACTACATGCTACTGCCTCTCATGATAAAATTTTTTTTTTGAAGTGACGAAAAAAAAAAATTATCATGAGACTTCATCTACACTAGAGACCATTGTCGTCTGCACTTCTTCTCTATACCATGCAGACGACCATTTTCACATAGTAAATACACTGTAGCCGCTTTGTCCTGTCAAAGCGAAACCATTGCCACCATAGCTTCGCATGTGAAAAAGCTGAAATGCCAATGAATAGATTTATAGAGCGCCAGAGGTTACAATTCGATATGAAGTCAGTTTTAACAAGAGCCAGTTGTTTTCTTAATCGTTCAGCAGTTAATTACGAACGTGTAGCAAGTAAGACAACTAAAAAAAAATACCACATTAAGAGATGTTCTTGCGGCCGTACGTTTGGACTGTGGGTTTTCCTTTTTGCTGTTGGCTGTTGTGGGTCTATCACTCAATGGTATATATTATTTCTTTAGTTGTCCTACTTGCTACACGTTCGTAATTAACTGCTGAACGATTAAGAAAACAACTGGCTCTTGTTAAAACTGACTTCATATCGAATTGTAACCTCTGGCGCTCTATAAATCTATTCATTGGCATTGCAGCTTTTTCACATGCGAAGCTATGGAGGCAATGGTTGCTGCTTGGCAGGACAAGCAGGATTTGTTTTTTCCTTAGAAAAATTTTTTTTGCATGTGAAAAAATTTAAAAAATTTGCAAAAATTTTAGAAAATTTTTCATCATGTCGAGGGGTAAAAAAGGCCTTTTTTTGCCTGTACCTGGGGAGCAAAATGTTCCCGGTACCCTTTTCTTTTTTAAGTACCCCCCCCTACGGGCCTTTGGGGGGGGTAAAAACGAAAACCTACATGTGTTGTTTAGACAGTAAAAAAGGCCTTTTTTTGCCAAAAAAGGCCAAAAAACAAGTGGAGAAATGGCCTTTTTTGGCCAAAAAGGTGTTTGACCATGTGCACAAAAATGTGTGTTCTGAAAAAAACAAAAACACACATTTTTTTTTTTAAAATAAAAAATTATTTTTCTGGGAAAAATTTTTTGAAGAGGACTAACTCCTCTCTCAAAAAAGTTTTTCCAACAGAAAAAATTTATTTTCGTCTGGCCCAATGAAAAATTTTTCGATGAGGACTAACTCCTCACTCGAAAAAGTTTTTCAGTGGGCATAGACGCGCGCAGATAAAAATTTTTTTTAAAAAAAAATAATAAATTTTTTTTTAAAGAAAAACTTTTTCCTGATTAAAAATTTTTTTTTTATAAAAAATTTTTCTCTTGCGTATGAAATTTTTTTTTTTTAAATAAAAAAAAAAGTTTCATAGCAACTACATGCTACTGCCTCTCATGATAAAATTTTTTTTTTGAAGTGACGAAAAAAAAAAATTATCATGAGACTTCATCTACACTAGAGACCATTGTCGTCTGCA
>DASUEU010000089.1:0-197040 GCA_036274895.1 Thermoanaerobaculia bacterium
GCCGGTGACTGAAGGCCGAGACCCCCAACCCACCCCCCGGATCGGCAAGAACGAGCCACTCGGTGGCTCCTTTATGCCGATCCTCCACTGGCTCGATTTAGGTGATCCTGGATTGGCTCGATAGAGGCGGTCAGTGACACACGTCGGGAAGCTCACGCGGGGAGCCCGGCCACGAGCTGCCGGTACTTCAGGCGCTTGCCAGGGGCGGCTTGGATGGCAGCCCGCATGCGCTCGGAGTCCTTCACGTCGCGGCGATTCCAGCGGAAGTCAAACTCGGAGGCGTAGCGCTGGAGGTGCTTCGCGCTCACGTGGTGGAACGTCCCCAGGATGCCCCGCTTCAGGAGCGAGAAGAGCGACTCCGCCGTGTTGGTGTGGACTTGGCCCACCACGTAGTGCTCATCATGGTTGACCGAGCTATGGCTGGCGAAGCTCTTCTCCAAGCCTTTGTAGGACAGCAGGCCGTCGGTCATGATGTCCGCCGAGGGGTCCACCTCATCGACGATGAAGCCCTGGAGGGTATCGGCCTTCACGTCCTCGACCACTTGAGACCGGGCCTGTCCGTCCCGTTCGACCACGGCCATCACGATCGCCTTGCCGTCGTGGGGTCCCTGCGCTCCCCGCTTCTTCCCGCCCACGAACGTCTCGTCAGCTTCGACGATGCCCGTCAGCAGGCCGGCCAAGGGCTCGCGCTCCATCGCCTTGCGGATCCGGTGGCAGACGTGCCAGGCCGTCCGGTAGGTCACGCCGAGAGTGCGGTGGAGCTGGTGGGCGGAGATGCCCTTCTTCGAGCTGGTCATCAGGGAAATCGCGAAGAGCCACTTATTGAGCGGCAGGTTCGAGTCCTCGAAGATCGTTCCCACCTTCACCGTGAACTGCTTCCGGCAGCTCTTGCACTTGAGCAGGCCAGCGCGGGCGGGACGGGCGGAGACCTTCTTCGCCACTAGGCGGTAAGCCTCTGAGCATCCGCAGTGAGGGCAGACGGGGCCGTCTGGCCAACGGAGGGACTCGAGGTACTCGCGAGCCGCGGTCTCGTCGGAGATCAGGCGGGTTAGCAGCTGGTAGTCGGCTTTGGTGTTGGGCATCGTCGTCTCCCTCAGCGAGGGGAGAATTGTACAACACAAACCCATGGGTTTGCAACACGAAATTGACCCGGCGGGGCAGGCTGGCTATAATAGGCGGAGCCCGGCCCCGTGCCGTGCTAGGTGTGGAGGTGAGGGGAGTCGAACCCCCGGCCGGTCAGGTTCTCGAGGCCCGCGGCACCCACCAGGGTCACCCCCGCGTCGAAAGAAGTTGCCCGACTTGGCCCGCCGTCTAGGTGCCTTCCAAGATACCCAGGACGGCGGGCCTCCTTCTTTCCGCCCCTACCGGCGCCGGGCTGATGCCGGCAGGGGGTTCGTTCTCTGAGCTTCATCGCCATCACCTTCTACTCCTCTGACTTCGGAAGCGCGGAAACCGGGCTCAGGCCTGGCACAGTCGGTCGAAGAGACCCGCCTGTCGAAAGCGGTGTGAGAGACCCGCCCGTCGGCTTCTGGGTCAAGGTCGGAATTCCCCCAAAGCGGCACTTGAACTGCGCTGGCTCGCTGTTGGGCTTCTCCACCAGAACACCCCTCTCGGTTGCCCTGCGCACAAGGGACTGAACCGTTCCACGGCTGACATTGGCGCCAAGCTCTTCCGCCAGGATGTCGCGCATCTCGGCGATGGTGTAGAAGCGGTCGCTGAACCTCTGCTTGGCCAAGGGCTTGAACTTCCGGTCCAAGTATCCGCGCTGGAAACGTCCGCCCGGAGACCGGGGCACGTCATCGACAGCTCCGGCGGCCGGACTCGGTTCCGCGCCCGTTGCCGATTGCAACGCCGTGGACTCGCTAGGCTCGCCTTCGTCCTCCCGCAGAGACTCGAGTCCGAGTGCTCGCCGAACGTCTTCGTCCCGCTCCAGCTCGCGCAGTTGCGCCTGTAGGGCCTGGTACTGACGTTCCACCTCCAGGTAGCGTTGCAGCTTCTCGCTGACGTTTCGCGCTCGCTCGAATCGCTGGTCAAGTGGGGAAGAGTTGGTCATGGCGCCCTCCGAAGCGGCAGCAGTCTACCACGAAACTTCTCTCGGCGCATGCTTCGCGCAGCTAGATGGTTGACATAGCGGCACGTGTTCGGAATAGTAGCGTCTCGCTAACGCTTGGCGGGAATAAGCGCCCGCGAAACATCACGCGCTGCTGAGGAGTCAGTGTGTATCGGCGGCCGGTCGGTCAGAGGACAACCGCAAGCGCTCCAAAACCAGCCGGCGGACCAGGGCGGATTTGGAGACCCGCTCCCTCTCCGCCAGCTCGGCCAGGGCCTTCGACTCTTCGGGCCTCAAGTAGAAGACCTCGCGCACGTCGGAGCGCTCGCCGTCGGCTTTCTTGGGGGCAGGCATGTCTCGATGGTAAGGCACACTTCGTGCCCATCAATGGGTATACTCTAGGCACACTCTTGCCGAGGTGGCAGGAAGTGACGAGAGAGGAGAGCGCATGATGTCCCCCTACGCACCCAGGGCCGGCCCTGCCAGAGAGCAGGCCCTGCGGCAGACCTTCCTCTGGCGGATCCCGGATCCCGACGACTCGGCCGCCCTGGTTCGAACCCTGGGGTTCGTCCAGGATCTGATGCTGGAGGCCGGCTTCTGGGGTCCCGATCCCGAGAGAGACGAGCCGCTGACCGTCTCCGAGCTTCGGGCCGTGTTCTTCGACCTGGGGTCTCTGGTCGCCTACCTGCGCGAGCTGGCGGGTGAACGCTTCGCGAGTACCTTCCCTGAACCGGAAGCGGTCCTCCGCGAGCGCTGCGTCCCATGGTCAGCCAAGCTAGAGGCGCTCGCCTTCGAGATCGCCGAAGGCATCGGCGAACTTCCCCCGCCGGTGGTAGCCTCATGACGATGCCAAGGAAGAGACCCGCCGGGAAGCCGAAGCGCTCCTACAAGCGCGACGAGCCCGTGTCTCTGGCCCCCCTCGACTTCCAGCAAGCCGTCGAGGCTCTCCTACGGGTCAAGCCGCAGGATCTCTCTGAAGAGCATCCCCCCGTCTCGAATCCTCCCGCCCCCAAGCCTTCCCCGAAGGTCTAGCCCCGCTTCACCTGCCGCCGATCTGGCGGCCCCTCCGAGCTGGGTTTGCATTCGCCATAATCCCGAAGGATTTGGACAGCCGCAAGATCCTTTGACGGCGCCCGAGGCCGGGCAGGCGCCGGCGCGATTCGGATACAGTTAGCCGTCGATGAGCACGACGAAAGCCCGGTCGGGGGATGCGGGCGGGCGGCCCTCGGCCGGCGCTCCCCACAAGTCCAAGCTGCGCGAGTACCTGGAGGCGATCGTCATCGCCGTCCTCTTCTTGAAGTTCGCCAACACCTTCGTGCTCCAGACCTTCTACATCCCCAGCGGGTCGATGGAGAACACCTTGCTGGTGGGCGATCACCTCTTCGTCAACCGCTTCATCTATGGCCAGGAGGGTTGGCTCGACGGGCTGCCCCTGATGCCGGCTCGGGACGTCCGCCGCGGTGACATCGTCATCTTCCGCTCGGTGGAAGACCCGTCCCAGGACCTGGTCAAGCGTTGCGTGGGCTTGCCCGGGGATCGCATCGAGATCCTCGCCAAGCAGCTCTACGTCAACGGCCAGCGGGTGGACGACGGCACCTACGCGATCCACCGGGACCCGCGGGTCTTCCCCAACCAGCCGGGGCTGCCCTCGGAGGTCCGGCGGCGGGACAACCTGGGTCCCTTGACGGTGCCGGCCGCGAGCTACTTTTGCATGGGCGACAACCGGGACCACTCCCACGACTCGCGCTTCTGGGAGTACCTGCCGGCGGCGATGATCAAGGGGCGGGCATCGGTGATTTATTGGTCCTACGGAGGAGAGGTCTCGGACGGCAAGTCGACGGATGTCGGCAGCTTCCTCGGGCGCGCTCTGCGCACTGTGATCGGCTTCCCCACCAAGACCCGGTGGACTCGTACCTTCCACCTGCCCCGTTGACGGCGATGGTTGCCGGGCCTCGCCAGCGATTTTCGTTCGGCCCGGCGGCGGACCTGCTCGAGGCCCTGGTGCTGGCGATCCTCTGCGCCACCTTCGCTCGCACGTTCCTGGTGCAAGCTTTCAAGATCCCGAGCAGCTCCATGGAGCCGAACCTGTTGATCGGCGACCACCTGCTCGTCAACAAGTTCATCTATGGCCCGGGGCCCGCCTGGCTCGGGGGAATCCTCCCCGCTCGTCCGGTCGAGCGGGGCGACGTGGTGGTCTTCAAGTTCCCAGACGACCCGGGACGCGATTTCATCAAGCGCTGCGTCGGCCTGCCCGGCGATGAGGTCGAGCTGGTCGACAAGCAGCTCTCGATCAACGGGCAAGTCGTCGACGAGTCGGCGTACGTTCGGTGGGTGGACGACGTGACGTTCCCCCAGGGCTTCGCTTCCGGCCCCCACGGCATCCGGGACAACTTCGGGCCCTACACGGTGCCCGTGGCGAGCTACTTCTGCCTGGGCGACAATCGGGACGACTCGAACGACTCGCGCTTCTGGGGTGCCGTCCCCGCCGAGCATCTCCGGGGGCGCGCCTTCATGATCTACTGGTCGGTCGAGCCCCTCGCCGAAGCGGAGGAGCCGACCGGGCCGATCGCAGAGCTCGGGCGCCGGTTGAGGCGAGGCGCCCACTTTCTGCTCGGGCTGCGCCGGGAGCGCAGCCTGCGCATCGTCCGCTGACGACGGAGGCGACCATGCGACGTTTTGGTGAGCGCGGCGACAGCAACCTCGGCTGCGTGCTCTGGCTGATCGCTCTGTTGATCGCCGGCATGGTGCTGTGGAAGGCCGTGCCGGTGAAGATCGCCAACAGCGAGCTCTACGACTACATGCTGGAGCTCACCCGTTTCTCTTCCGGGCGCTCGCCGGAGGAGATCAAGAAGCGGGTCCACAAGAAGGCCCAGGAGCTCAAGCTTCCCCTCGACGCGAAGAACATCACGGTCGAGAAGAACCGCGAGCGGATTCGCATCCGGTGCAAGTACACGGTGCCTCTCGAGTTCCCCGGCTACACCTACCTGTGGGAGGTGGAGCACGACATCGACCGGCAGATCTTCTATCTCTAGCGGCGCCCTGGGAGCCCTGGGAGCCATCCTCCCAGGAGCTCTCTTCGGTGCCCTCGTCGGCCAGCTACTCTTCTTCCTCAACCCCCGCCTGCCGTTCTCCACCGCCAGCGTCGGGAGGGCGGTGGCCGTCTATGGGCTCTCGGCGGGCCTGGTCTCCTTGCTGCTGGGGGGCGTGCTCGGCCGAGCTCATCGCTTTCGCTTCCTGGCCTGGGGGATCACCGTGGCGCTGGCCGTGGCCGCCCTGCTCGGCTGGCTGGCTCCTTCGCGCTTCGCCTACTACCTGTCCCCGGCGATCAACGAGAGGCTGCTCAAGGCGGCTACGGGCCTGACCGTCTGCGCCGTCGTCGCCTTCTACACCGCCCTTCTCCACACTGCCTGGCGGCGCCGCTACGGCCGGGGCAGCCTGTTGCTGCTCGGGACCGTGGTCCTCACCGCCAACCTCCTGCTGTACGAGCGGCGCAGCGCGATCCCGCCGCCGAGCGAGCCCATCGGCCAGCAGAGCCTGCTCGAAGCGAGCCGGCGGCTGCGGCTGGTCGTGGTGGGGATCGACTCGGCGAGCCTGGAGGCGATCCTGCCCCTGGTCGAGGAGGGCTCCCTGCCCTTCCTGGGCACTCTGCTCGAGGGCGGGGCCTGGGGTCACCTGCGTTCGATCCGACCTCCGCGATTCAGCTCTCTCTGGACGACAATTTCAACCGGCCAGTTCCCCTATCGCCACGGCATTACGAGCTCCGACGTCTACTCCGCTCCCTGGCTGGGCGAGAAGGTCGAGCTGCGGTTGCTGCCACCGCTTCGGCCGCTCGAGCTGTGGCTGCGTTTCTTCGGCTTGGGCCGGGCCATCGACGCCGGTGACCGCGAGTCCATCGCCCTGTGGGAGCTGCTGGCCTCTCTGGGCATTCCCACCGGTGTCGTCGGCTGGCCGGTGGCCACCCCCTTCCCGCCGGGCCTGGCTTTCGGCGTCTCGGATCGCTTCCTCGCCGGCGCGCCGCCGGAGGGCGAGGTCGTGCCCCTGCGCGCCGCGGAGTGGGCTCGCTCGCTGCGTGGCGTCACCGAGGACCTCGGACGGGGCGTGTCGCCCATCCTGGCGAGCAGCTCGCCGCTGCGCACTGCCCTGGCCGAGGACTTGACGCGCCTGGCCCTGCTCAACCGGTTCCTCGAGTCCGAGCCCGACCGGGCCGCCGGCTTCGTGCTGCTGCCCGGCCTGCGGACGGCCTCACGGTCGAGCTACGGCGGTTTCGCCGCGGTGCACTTCGAGGGCCTGCGCGAGCGCGAGTACCTCGTGGCGGAGGAAGCTCTCCGCGCCTACTACGTCCAGCTCGACGGTCTGCTCGAGAACCTCTGGCAGCGGCAGGAAGGGCCGACGCTGCTCGTCCTGGTGTCGGCCTATGGCGTGGAGGGGGCCTCCGGTTGGCGCCGGGTGCGAGCGGCCCTGATCGAGGAGAAGGCGCTGGAAGGCTACGTCGACCGCGCACCGCCTGGCCTCTTCCTCCTGTACGGCGAGGGGGTGCGGCCCGCCGGCCGGATCGCCGAGGCCACTCTCGTGGACCTCCAGCCGACGCTGCTGTACGCGCTGGGGCTGCCGATCGGCCGGGATCTCGCGGGCAAGCTGCTTCGCGACGTCTACCCGGCCGAGGAGCTCTCGTCGAGACCCCAGACCTTCGTGGCCTCCTACGAAGCGCTCAGGCCTTGACGCCCTTGCTGCCGGTCTTCTCGGCGCCACCCTCCGCTTTGTTCATCGCGCACTGGCCCTCGAAGAAGGCGCCGTCGTCGATGACCAGGGTGGGAGTGAAGAGGTCCCCGAAGATCCGGCCGCCGGCAGCGATGTGGATGCGACGCCGCGCCCGGACGGTTCCGCGCACGACACCGGAGACCACCACCTCGCCGACGTCGAGCTCGGCCTCCACCTCGCCGTGCTCGCCGACAACCAGGCGGCCGTCGGAGCTCACCGTACCCTTGATCTTGCCGTCGACACGAAACTGACTCTCGAAGCGCAAAGTGCCCTCGAGCAAGCTGCCTCGGTCCACGAAACCGTTCAAATCCGGCGCGGCGCTTTCCGACTTGAAGATCATTCGGCGTCTTCCTTGGTCATGAAGTGGTCATAGAGGCGCATCAGCTCTTCTTCGGAGCCGAAGTGGATGCGCAGCTCGCCGCCCCGGCGGCGCCGCTGAATCTCGACCCGGGTCTGGAGGCGCTGGGTCAGCTTCTCCTCGGCAGCCCGGGTGTGGACGTCGACCCGCCGCTCCGGCTTGGTGGTGCCGCGCCGGGCCGGGGGCTGCGCCGCCAGGCGTTCGAGGTCACGCGCCGAGAGCCCTTCGCGCACCGCCCGCTCGGCGGCCGCGAGCTGCTCGTCGGGGCGCTCGATCCCGAGCAGTGGCCGGGCCTGGCCGGCAGTGAGGGTGCCGCTGCGCAGAAGGGCCTGGACCCCCTCCGGGAGGTTGAGCAGCCGCAAGGCGTTGGCCACTGCGGCCCGGCTCTTGCCCACGGCGCGCCCGATCTCCTCCTGCGAGAGGCTGAAGTCGTCCCGCAGCATGCGGTAGGCCTCCGCTTCCTCGAGGGCGTTCAAGTCCGCGCGCTGGAGGTTCTCGACCAGGGCGAGCTCGAGCTGCTCGCGGTCGGTCACGGCCGGCCGGATCACCACCGGCACCTCGCTCAGGCCAGCGAGCTTGGAGGCCCGAAAACGCCGCTCCCCGGCGATGATCCAGTAGCCGTCGCCGCCGTCGGGTGAGACCAGGATCGGCTGCACCAGGCCCTGGGCACGAATCGAGTCGGCGAGCTCGGCCAGGTCCTCCTCGCGGAAGTGGCTACGGGGCTGGCGGGGATTGGGACGGAGGCGGTCGAGGGGTACCGTCTGGGCCGGGGCCGCAGCCGTCTCTGGGAGCAAGGCATCGAGGCCGCGGCCGAGGCCGCGCTTCTTGGTGGTCACTTTTTGTCGAGAACCTCGCGGGCCAGGGCCAGGTAGGCCTCAGCGCCGCGACACTTGATGTCGTATTGGAGGATCGGCTTGCCGAAGCTGGGGGCCTCGGCGAGACGCACGTTGCGCGGGATGATCACCTGGAAGACCTTGTCGGTGAAGTGGCGGCGGATCTCGTCGACGATCTCGCGGGAGAGGTTGGTGCGATCGTCGTACATCGTCAAGAGGATGCCGGCGATGGTCAGGCGGGGATTGAGCCCCCCCTGGACGCGACGCACCGTGGCGACCAGCTCGCTCACGCCCTCGAGGGCGAAGTACTCGCACTGTAGCGGGACAATCACGCCGTCGGCTGCCGATAGTGCCCCCACCGTCAGGTGCCCGAGCGAGGGCGGACAGTCGACCAGGATGTAGTCGAAGCGCTCCACCACGCTCGCCAGGGCGTTCTTGAGCCGCTGCTCCCAGCCGGGGTTGCCCACGAACTCGACCTCGACCCCCACGAGGTCACGGTCTGCGGGGGCCAGGGAGAGGTTCGGGAAGCCGGTGTCGCGGACGACCTGCGCCAGCTGCACCTCTCCCGTCAGGGCGTGGTAGAGGTGTGGCTTGCCGGCTCGCTCGCCGAGCCCGCGGGTGGCGTTGCCCTGCGGGTCGCAATCGACCAGCAGGACCTTCTTCTCGAGCGCAGCCAGGCCGGCCGCGAGGTTGATGGCGGTGGTGGTCTTGCCGACCCCACCTTTCTGGTTGGCGATGGCGAAGATCGTGCCCATTGGGTTTCCGTGGCCGCTTCCGGTCAGAGCCGTCCGATCTCGAGGATCCGTCGATGGTGGGAGCCGGCGAGGGGTTGCTCCCTCTCGACTCGCCAACCCTGGGGCACGACGGGATCTTGCTCTCCAACCCACAGCAAGAAACGGGCTCCGGGGGGAAGGCGCTCGGCCAAGGCCGCGAGCAGATCCGCATCGAGCCGCAGAGCACGGGAGGTCACCAGATCGACGTCCGAGCCCAGGCCGGCTGGCAGCGGGAGCGCGACTCTAACATCGAGCACCCGGCCCGGCAACGCGGCCTTGGCGAGGACCATCTCGAGGAAGGCGACCTTCTTCTGTCGCACCTCGACCAGGGTCACGTGGCAGCCTGGCAGGGCGGCCGCCAGCACCAGGCCCGGGAATCCTGCCCCGCTGCCGAGATCGAGGAGCCGGCGGTCGGATGGGCGGACGAGAGGGAGGGCGGCCAGCGATTCGCCGTAGTGTCGCGCGAAGATCTCGGCCGGCGGCGCTGGGGAGACCAGGGAGACCAGCCGGTTCCAGCGCGCCAGCTCCCGGTAGTGGAGGTGGAGGGCCGCCACCGCCGGCTCAGAGAGTGGCAACGGAGAGACGCTCGCCAAAGCGCGCCGGAACGACTCGACGTCGAGCTCGGGAAGCACGCGCCGGAGCTTGGCGGCCATGGGACGCAGTCTCGCAGCCGGCCCTCTTGGAGGCAAGAGGGCCGGGGCTCGACAGGGCTGCCGTTTCACGAGAAACTTCACGGTGAAACAACAATGGTGGGTTTCACGGGGAACCTCACGGTGAAACAACAAGCCCTCTCGGACTTCGACCTCGGCTTCTTCCTCGGCATCCTGGTGGGGGAAGGGCATTTTGGCGGTGACGGCCGCCAGCCCCACATCACGGTGCGCATGCACACCGACCACGAAGCGCTCTTCCTCTGGCTGGCTTCGACCTTCCCTGGGAGCCGCCTCTATGGCCCCTACCATCATTCCGGCCGCAGCTACTACCAGTGGATGGCACGAGGGAGCTGCCTTCGCGAGCAGATCGTGCCCCTGCTCGACCGCGTGCTCACGCCCGCCGTCGACGGCAAGGCTCACGCGCGGTACCTGGCGATGAAGGAACGCTACCGGCTCTCCGCGCCAGCCTAAGCCGGGCCGCGCAGCGACACCGTCACGCGCTTGAAGAAGCCTTCGCCGTCACTCTCCGTCCGAACCTCGGGATCCTCCGCGAGCGTCATGTGGACGACCCGCCGCTCGCCGGGGCTCAGGGGTGCCAGGCTCACGGGGCGCCCGCTCCGCCGCACCAGGTCCGCGGTCTCCTTCGCCAAACGCTGCAGCTCCTCTTCCCGGCCGCTGCGATAGCCGCCGCTGTCCACCCGGCAGACCGGCCCCTCTCCCCCGCCCCGCAGCAGGCGCGGCAAAAGGTACTCGATGGCCTGGAGCACCTCCGCCTCCTCGGCCAGCAGGCGGTCACGGCCGGGACCCGTCAGCTCCACCCGCACCCCTTCCGCGTCCTGCTCGATCTGCGCTGAGAGCTCGAGACCGGTCAGGCGGATCAGGGACTGGAGAGCACGCTCCGCAGTGACCTCCTCACCCGTCCGGACCTGAGCCCGGACGGGACGGAACGGGGGCTCGCCGCGGCTCTCGCCGCGGGGCGTCGGCGCCTCTGGCCGCGGGAGCGGCGGCGCGGGGAGCGGCGCGGCCCGTCGTGCCGCCGCCGCAGGGGCCGGTGTGGGCCGACCCGCCGCCGGCGCAGGGCGGGCGGGGCGCGGGCCCCGGGGGTTGGCGGGATCGACCTCGATGACCAGCCGGCGCGGGATGCGCACGAAGCCGTGCCGCTTGGGCACCTCGCGATAGCCCAACTCCTCGGGTGGGATCTGGTGATGACGGGCAGCCGCGAGCAGGGCCTGCTCCAGTGTCTGCCCGGTGAAATACCGCCGATTCGACTCGCTCATGACGCTCTCCTGCCCCCCGGCTCAGGCCGGCTTCGCCTTCTTCTTGGCCGGTTTGCTGGTCTTGACCACTGTCTCACCGCCATCCCGGGCCGCCTTCCAACGGTTGTAGAACCACTGCTGGATGATCGACATCACGTTGTTGGTCAGCCAGTAGAGCACCAGTCCGGACGGCGCACCCGCGAAGAGGAAGGTGAAGACGATCGGCAGGAGCAGCATCATCTTGCGCTGGAGGTCATTGCCCGCGGACGGCATCATCCAGGTCTGGGCGAACTGGGTGGCCCCCATGACGATGGGCAAGACGAAGTAGGGGTCCCGGGTGGACAGGTCCTGCACCCACAGCAGCCACGGCGCGTGGCGCAGCTCGTACGAGACCGACAGGATCTTGAAGAAGGCGAAGAAGACCGGCAACTGGAGGACCATGGGCAGGCAGCCCCCGGCGGGGTTCACGCCCTCGCTGCGATAGAGGGCCATCACCTCGTCGTTCATCTGGCGCTGGGCCTCCAGGTTCGGCCGCCCCTGCTTGTCCCGCATCCGGCCGGAGTACTTGGCGCGAATCGCCTGAATGCGCGGGTTGAGCTCCTGGAGCCTGCCCATCGAGACCATCGACTTGTGGGTCAGGGGCAACAGCAGAACCTTGATCAGCACGGTCATCAGCACGATGGCCCAGCCGTAGTTCTCGACCACGTTGTCGTAGAGCCACTCGAGGCCGATCATCAAGGGCCGGGCCAGCCAGCCGAAGAAGCCGAGGTTGACCGTCCTTTGCAGCCCCCCGGGCAGAGCGGCGAGCGTGTCGAACTGCTTGCCGCCCCAATAGCTGGCTGCCTCGAAACGCTCGCTGACGGGCACCAGCTCGAGGCCGTAGTCGAACGGCAGGCCTTGCTGTTCCGGCGGCAGCTCTCCCTCCGTCGGTACCCGTCGCAGGGTACCCTCGCCGCCTTCAGCCCGAGACTCGGTGGTGTAGGTCGGCAGCCGGACCTCCGCGAGGGAGACCCGGGGCAGCACCGCCGAGAGGAAGTAGTTGTCGTCGAGAGCGACCCAGGCGAGACCAACGCCCGCCACCGGCGGCCGGGCCTTGCCGGACTTGGCATCGAGCCGCTCGACGCCCCCCGGGCCGGCGTACACCACCGCTCGCTGGTGGTAGGTGCTCTTGAGCTCTTCGGGACCCGGGTTGCCGATACCGGGGCCGAAGAACACCGCATAGGGCTGCGGGGCCGTGATCTCGGCCACCAGCATCCCCTTCGGGTCGAAGCCGAAGCGCTTCTCCGCCGCACCCGCCTCTCCGCGATAGCGGAAGACCACCGCGCCGTCGCTGCCCTTCTCGAAGGCGAAGAGCACGTCGTTCAAGGGATGCGCCGCGCCGGCGCCGCCCGTCAGGCCGAAGGGAAAGAGCCCTCCGGAGCGCGAGCGCACCAGCTCCAGCGTGGCCTCGCCGCCGATGGCCCGGTCATGGGTCTTGAAGGAGATCAGCTGGCCGCCCCGGTTGGTGAAGACGGCCACCCCGGTAGGACCCTCGAGCGTGACCCGCTCCTCGCTCGCCGCAGCGATGGGCTCGGCGGCTGCCACGGGCTGCGGTGGCACCGCACCGGGCGCCGGCGTGGCGGCGGCGAGCGGCGCCGCGGCCGAGACCTCGGCCGGCGGCGGCGGTGTGGGAATGGCGGGCTTCTTGGCGGGAAAGAGCTGGCCCCAGAGCAGCAGGATGCCAACCGAGATGACGACGAACAGCAACAGGCGACGGGTTTCCACGGTGGCTCGGTTCCTTCGAAGAGGCGGCTGAGAGGCTCAGGGGAGATCGATCCCGCCCGGGTGGAGGGGGTGGCAGCGGCACAGCCGGCGCGCCGCCCGCCAGCTCCCGCGGGCAGCGCCATACTTGAGCACCGCCAGGCGAGCGTACTCCGAACAGCTGGGGGAGAAGCGGCAGGCGCGGGGCAGCAGTGGGGACAGCCAGCGCTTGTAGCCTTCAAGAACAACCACAAGCAGGCGCTTCATGGCGCGCCCGCCGAGGCCCGCGGGAGCACCCGGCCGAACAAGCCCAGCAACTCGGCGGCCAGGGCCGAGAAGTCGCTCTGGGCTGCCGCCGGCTGCAGATGCACCACCAAGTCGTGGGCGGGCAGCTCGCTGCGTCGGTTCCATCGCCGGTAGATCTCTCGCACTCGGCGCTTCAGGCGCTGGCGGACCACGGCCTTGCCGACCTTGCGACTCGCCGTGATGCCCAGACGGGGGTGATCACACTGGTTCTTGATCGTATGTAGGGTGAGCAGGGTGCCGCGGAGGCGGCGGCCCTGGCGGTAGCATCTCAGATAGTCCGACCGCCGGCGGAGCTTCTCGTCACGAGTGAGGCGCTGTCCGCCGCCCGCCGGCGAGCGCTCGGACACCGCCCTCTCCCGTCTAGACGCAGAGACGCTTACGACCCTTGCGGCGACGACGGCTCAGCACCGCGCGGCCGTGGCGGGTCTTCATGCGCTCGCGGAAGCCGTGGGTCCGCTTGCGGCGGAGGTTGTTCGGCTGGAAGGTCCTCTTCACGGCGCGCTACCTTTCCCTTGGGATTTCGAGTTCTCACTTCCCCGCCAATGGGCAGGCACAGACACGAACCCCGGAGACTAGTCCATCCGCGCGGGCCGGGTCAACCCGACCCGCTGCCCGTGCAGCGCTGCCATACTCCCCATCATGCCCGCCCACCCCCTCCTCCGCCTCGAGGCGGCGCTCGGCGAGTTGCTGCTGGCCCTCACCGTGGGTCGCCGGCTGCCGCCGCTGCCGACGCCGCAGCGGACGACCTCGGCTCCCCCAGAAGACCTCCCGGCCTTGTGGCAACAGATCGCCGCCCTGCCGCGGGACGAGCGCCCGCGCTCCGGCCTCGCCGCCACGCTGGCTCTCGCCCGAGGCAGCATGTGGGAGAAGCTCGCCGACCAGTACCCGGACCTCGCCGGGGAGAGCCCGGCCCCGCCGGGGTTCACCGAACTGCGCAGCCCCGCCGAGGAGCCCGGTCGCCTCGACCTCGTGGCCTTCTTTCGTCCACCGGACGCAGGGCGACCTATCCTCTTCGTGCTCCACGGCCTCTTCGACAGCAAGCGCGCCGGCTATGCCGTTCGGGCGGCAACGGCCCTCGCCGAGCAGGGGTTCGGGGTCCTCGTGCCGGACCTGCGTTGGCACGGCCGGCACCTGGGGGGATCGGCCCTCGGCTCCCTGGGCCTCGAAGAGGCGGGAGACCTGCTCGCCTGGGCCGCCTGGATCTGCCAGCGGTTCCCCGGCCACGACCTCGGGCTGCTCGGCTTCAGCCTGGGCGCGATGGTGGTCATCCACACCCTGGCCGCCGATCGGCGACGGCTCTTCCGCGCCGGCGGCGTCGCCTTCTCGCCCGCCGGCTCTCTCGCCGCGACCGTCGACTACGTCGATGAGACCGGGCTCTTCGCGCGCCCTTGGGGCCGGGGGGTGATGCCGTGGGTGCTGCGCATGGGGATGAAGCGACGGCTGGGCGTGCTGGGGATCCCCTTGGCCCGGCGGCAGCCCTTTCGGGCCCTGGTGCAGTACTTCGGAGAGCGGCTACCTGCGGTCGGAGACTTCCTGCTCGCGGCCGACCCGTGCGCCGCCCTGGCGCGGGTGCGCTCGCCGCTGCTGGTCGTCGGCGGCGTCAACGATCCGATGTTTCCGCCCGAGACGACCGCCGCCCTCGGGGCGGCCGGCGCCGCGGCTCGACCCTGGGTCGAGGTCGTCTCTCTCTCCTGGGGCGGTCACGTGGCCTGCTTCGCCGCCTCGCCCCGCTGGACGATGTCGGCGATCGACCTCTTCTTCGCGCACAGCGCGCGGCTGACGACGGCTGGGGTGGATGCGGGGGGCTGAGAGGGCAATGGCGGAGAGGGTGGGATTCGAACCCACGGACCGGTTGCCCGGTCAACGGTTTTCGAGACCGCCCCGATCGACCACTCCGGCACCTCTCCGTGCTCAAGATCTTGCGTTGGCGGAGAGGGTGGGATTCGAACCCACGGTAGGGGTTACCCTACACACGCTTTCCAAGCGTGCTCCTTAAGCCACTCGGACACCTCTCCACGGACCTGCTCAAAGAACTTCACCCTGCTGCGGTTGCTCTCCCCGTCGCAGGGCCTGGAAGAACTGCCGGAGCAGCTCCCCACAGCGAGGCGCGAGGATACCACTACTCACCTCGAGACGGTGATTGAGGCGAGGGTCACGCACCAGGTCCCCCAGCGAGCCGCACCAGCCGGCCTTGGGGTCTGCCGCCCCGTAGACCAGCCGATCGACACGGCTGTTGACCAGCGCCCCCGCGCACATGGCGCACGGCTCCAAGGTCACGTAGATCGTGGTGCCGGCGAGCCGCCAGGTCCCCAGCCGGCTCGCCGCTTCACGCAGGGCGAAGATCTCGGCATGAGCGAGTGGATCCTGGTCGGTCTCCCGCCGGTTGTGGCCCCGTCCCACGACCTCACCCTCGGCGACGAGCACGGCCCCGACCGGCACCTCGCCCATCGCCGCGGCCTTCTCGGCCTCGGCAAGCGCCTGCTGCATGTAGGTTTCGTCCTGCTCGGCGGTGAGGAGCGGCATGGCGACCTCGGTGCCGGGATCGTAGCAGCCACCGGGAACCTGCCTTTACTTCCCTCCGGTGGCCGCATAGCATGGGGAGCCCGCCAGCGGCGGGCGAAGGGCTCGGGTCCTGTGCATCGGACGATCCCGAACCTCGTCAGGCCCGGAAGGGAGCAGCGATAAGGTTTCTGCTCCGAGTGCCGCAGGGAAGCCGGAGCCCTTCGTCAGCCGCTGGCCCCCCAATCTCATGTCCTACCAGGTCCTCGCTCGCAAGTGGCGTCCGCAGGATTTCTCCGCCCTCGTCGGCCAGGAGGCGATCGTCACTGCCTTGCGCAACGGCCTCGCCGACGGCCGCATCGCGCACGCCTACCTCTTCTCGGGGATCCGGGGCGTCGGCAAGACCACCACCGCCCGCCTCCTCGCCAAGGCCCTCAACTGCGAGAAGGGAGCCCTCGGAGATCCCTGCAACGAGTGCGTGATCTGCCAGGAGATCACCCGCGGCAACGACCTCGACGTGCTCGAGATCGACGCCGCCACCTACTCGAAAGTGGAGCAGGTGCGCGATCTCACCGAGAGCCTGCGCTATCCCCCGGTGCGCGACCGCAACAAGGTGGTGGTGATCGACGAGGTCCACCGTCTCTCGCGCCAGGCCTTCGACGCCCTGCTCAAGATTGTCGAGGAGCCGCCGCCACACCTGGTCTTCGTCTTCGCGACGACCGAGATCGAAGCGGTCCCGGCCACCATCCTCTCGCGCTGCCAGGAGTACCGCTTCCGCCGCGTCAGCCTCGGCGAGATGGCGGCCTATTTGCGCCGGGTCGCGGACGCCGAGGCCATCACCGCCAGCGACGCCGCCTTGCGCTTGATCGCTCGGGCCGGGGAAGGCAGCGTCCGCGACTCGGTCGCCCTGCTCGACCAGCTCGCCACCTTCGGCGCCGGCACCATCCGCGACGAGGACGCCGCTCGGCTTTCAGGCAGTCTTGACAGCGGCTTCTTCCTCGGCCTCCTGGCGGCGATCCTCGGCGGCGACGCCCTCGCGGTGGTCAACGCCACCCGCCGGCTGGACGAGGAGGGCTGGGATCCGCGGCACGTCTTCGCCCAGTTCCTCGGCCTGTGCCGGGATGCCCTCCACCTCGCGGTCGGGGGCCGCGCCGAGGGGCTCGATCTACCTGCCGACGATGCCGCCGCCCTGGCCGCCGTCGCCGGAGAGGCCGGCTACGAGAACCTGCTGCGCCTGATGCACCTCCTGCTCCGGAGCGAGGACACCGTCCGGCGCAGCGACGCCGCGCTGCTCGCCGCGGAGATCGCCTGGTTGCGCGCCGCCGAGCTACCCAAGCTGGTGCAGGTCGAAGAACTGCTCGCGGGGGTCGACCGGGCTCCAGCTGCCCGGCCGACCGCTTCCCCACCCCACCCAGCGCCCGCCCCGGTGCCGCGGCCCACCCCCGGCGCCGCGGTCCCACAACCGGCACCAGCGTCCGCCCCGGCGGCTCCGCGGTCGGAGCCGCCCCGGCGGACGGAGCCCACCGCCGCCCCTGCCGCAACGGCCAGCGTGGCGCGGCTCCTCGAAGAGGTCAGCCGGCGCCGTCAGGCCCTGGCGGCCCATCTCGGCAGCGCCTCCCGTCTCGAGATCGACAATGGGGAGCTGCTCATATACTTACCGCCCACCGGCAGCGAGATGCTGGCTCGCGCTCTGGAGCGGGACGCCAATCGACAGGTTCTGGACGAGGCTCTCGCCGAGGTGGCCGGTCCGGGCCTGCGCTGGCGCACGGTGGCTGCCGCGGCCAGCACCCCCGCGCCGGCAGCCCGGACCGAGGCTCCGCCCCCGGCCGAGCGCGCTGCGACCGAGCACCCCACCGTCCAGGCGGTGCTCGACATCTTCGGGGGCACGGTCGCCACGGTGGAGCCCAGCCGCCGGGAGGAGGAAGAGTAGATGAGCTCGATCCGGAACCTGATGAAGCAAGCCCAGCAGATGCAGGAGAAGCTCCAGAGGGAGCTCGCCGAGCTGGTGGTCGAGGCCACGGTCGGCGGCGGCATGGTCACCGTGCGCATGAGCGGCCACAAGCAGTTGGTGTCGGTGAAGATCGACAAGGAGGTCATGGATCCCGAGGACCCCTCCATGCTCGAGGATCTGATCGTGGCCGCCGTCAACGAGGCCCACCGCAAGGTCGACGAGACCATGCAGGGCCGCCTCGGCATGCTCGCCACGGGGCTCCCCCTATCGCTCTGATCCCGCCCATGTCAGATCCCCTGGCCCGGCTGATCGGAGAGCTCGCCCGGCTACCGGGTATCGGGACCAAGACCGCCACCCGGCTGGCCCACCACGTCCTCAAGGTTCCGGAGGGCGAGGCGCGGGCCTTGGCGGGCGCCATCGTCGAGGTCAAGGAGCGGCTCTTTCACTGCTCCTGCTGCAACGCCATCACCGCCACCGAGCCCTGCCGCATCTGCGCCGACCCCTCGCGGCGGCGCGACCAGATCTGCGTCGTCGAGGAGCCCTTCAACATCTTGCCCATCGAGCGCACCGGCGAATTTCGCGGCCTCTACCACGTGCTGCTGGGAGCCCTCTCCCCCCAGCGTGGGATCGGCCCCGAGCGCCTGGCGATCGCCGGCCTGCTCGCCCGCCTCGACGGCGTCGGCGAGGTGGTGCTGGCCACCAATCCCAGCGTCGAGGGGGAAGCCACGGCCCTCTTTCTCGCGCGCCTGCTCCACGACCGTGGAGTCATGGCCACCCGCCTCGCCTTCGGCATGCCGGTGGGCGGCGACATCGAGTACACCGACGAGGTCACCCTCGCTCGCTCCTTGGCCGGCCGCCGGGAGATTTGATGCCGAGCGCGGGCCCCACCCGCTCCCGCGGCGGCGGCCTCGGCCGGGGCGACTTGCTGCCCGAGATCCTCGCCCCGCCGCCCGGCCCACGCTCCCGCGCCCTGTCGTCGAAGCTGGCCGCCACCGAGGCGCCGGGAGTCAACACGCTGTTCGGCGGCGAGCCGGCCCTGGTCTGGGAGCAGGCCCGCGGCGCCAATGTCCTCGACGTCGACGGCAACCGTTACCTCGACCTCACCTCGGGTTTCGGTGCCGCGGCCGTCGGCCACCGTCACCCCGGGGTGGTGGCCGCCGTCCGCCGACAATCGCGGTTGCTGCTCCACGGCCTGGGCGACGTCGCCGCACATCCGGCCCGCGTGGAGTTGGCCCAGCGGCTGGTCCGACTCGCCCCGGTCGACGACGCCCGGGTCTACTTCGCCACCTCCGGGGCCGAGGCCGTCGAGATCGCCCTCAAGACCGCCCTGCTCGCCACCGGCCGCTCGGAGCTCCTGGCCTTCGACCCCGCCTACCACGGCCTCACTTTCGGCGCCCTCGCCGTGACCTCGCGGCCGGAGTTCCGGGAGCCGTTCCGGGATCGCCTGGGGACCGTCCACCGGCCGGCCTTCGGCGCTCCCTTGAGCGAGATCGAGCCCCTCCTCGCCACCACCCGGGTGGCGGCGGCGATCGTCGAGCCCGTGGTCGGCCGGGAAGGCATCCTGCTGCCGCCGCCGGGATGGCTCGCCGGGCTCGCTGCCCTCTGCCGCCGTCACGGCACTCTCCTGGTGGCCGACGAGATCTGGACCGGCTTCGGCCGCACCGGCGCCTGGTTCGCCTCGGTGGAGGAGGGCGTGCGCCCGGACCTGCTGTGCTGCGGCAAGGCCCTCGGGGGTGGGCTGCCGATCGCCGCGACACTCGGGGCGGCGCGGTGGATGGCGGCCTGGGGGAGCCCGGGGGAAGCTCGCCACACCTCGACCTTCCTCGGCCATCCCCTGGCCTGCGCCGCGGCCCTGGCCGCCCTCGAGATCCTCGAGAGGGAGGACCTTCCGGGTCGGGCTTCTCGCATGGGCCGGGCTCTCTCCCGGCGCTTCGCTGGCTGGCCGGCGCGCTTCGCGGGCTTGCTCGAGGTGCGCGGCCGCGGGCTGCTCTGGGGGCTCGAGCTCGAGGGCGGGGCGGCCGCTGCCCGCCTGGTCTCCTTCGCCCGTTCTCGCGGCGTCCTGGTGCTCGCGGGCGGGCCGGATGGTAAGGTCGTGGAGATCGCGCCGCCCCTCTCGATCCGCAGCCGCCAGCTCGACTTCGCGCTCAGCGTTCTGGAGGAGGGTCTGTCGCGGTCGCTCCCGAGGATGAGGACGCCTGGATGACCCCGACGCTCGGCATCGTGCTGGTGCATTTCGGACCGACCGAGCCGACTCGCCGAGCCCTGGCGGCGATCGCCGGAGACCCTTCGCTCACTGCGCGTAAAGTGGTGGTGGTCGATAACTCCAACAGCTTCAGCGGCCACTCCCCGATTCCCGGTCTGGCGGTTCTCGCCGCGCCTGACAATCCAGGGTTCGGCAGCGGCGCCAACCGCGGGGCCGCCGCGCTCATTGCCGGGGAGCCGCTGTCCGGCTACCTGTTCTTGAACGGCGACGTCGAGATCGTCCCGGGGTTCCTCGATGCTGCCGCGGCCGCACTCGCCGGTGGTGCCGGCGCGGTCGGCGGCCCCCTCTATCTCGACGAGGCGCGCACCCAGGTCTGGTACGCCGGTGGCCGCGTCGTCGCCTGGCGCGGCACCGTGCTCCAGGAGCGCACCACCGACGCCGCGGCGAGACGGCGCCCGGTGGGCTTCATCCCCGGCGCGGCCTTGGTGGTGGGCGCCAACGCCTTCGCCACCGTGGGCGGCTTCGACGAGCGCTTTTTTCTCTACAACGAGGACGTCGACCTGTGCCTGCGGCTCTCCCGCGCGGGCTTCTCGCTGCTCTTCGAGCCGGAGATGGCGGCCATCCACCACGTCGGTGGCGCCACCGGCTCGGCCGAGCGCTCCCCCCTCTACCTCGAGCACCTCACGCGTACCCGGCTGCTGCCCTTTCCGTCACGCCTCCACCGCCTCTGGCTCGCCGTCCTCCACACCGGCTGGCTCGGGGTGCGCAGCGTCGCCCTGCTCACCCTGCGGGGTGGTCGGGCGCGGGCGCAGGTCGCAGCCCTGCTGCGGGGGCACCGGGCCGCCCTGGCCAGTGCCTGGTCCGGCCGGCTCTCGCGGCGGCCGTCGCGCTAGCGTCTCCCTGCTAGCATCGCGGCGTGAGCGAGCCCTCCTTCAAGATCGCCTTCATCGGCAGCCACGGCGTCGGCAAGACGACTCTCTGCTATGGGCTCGCTGCCCGGCTCAAGGCCCGCGACCTCTCCTGTGACGTGGTCCACGAGGTGGCCCGGCGGTGCCCACTGCCCATCAACCAGGACACCACGGTCGCGGCGCAGGCCTGGATCCTCCACACTCAGATCGCCGAGGAGCTGGTCGCTGCCGCCCGCTACCCGGTGGTCCTCTGCGATCGCAGCGCCCTCGACAACTACGTCTACCTCCTGCTCGCCAGCCACCCCCCCAGCATGCTCGAAGAGCTGGTGGCGAGCTGGATGACCACCTACTCCCTCCTCGTCGAGGTGCCGATCCTCAGCTCCCCCTCCCCGGACGGGGTGCGCGCCGCGGATCCCGCCTTCCAGCGAGCGGTCGAGCTGCGGCTGCGCCACGAGATCGACCGCCGTGGCCTCGCCACCTTGCGGCTCGACCCGGCCGAGCGCCCCGCCTGGCTTGACGCGGTCGAGCGCGCCGCTCTCGACCGCCTGATGCCGGGCCAGCTCTCACTGCTCTGACCGCCGGCTCCGGCCGGCCGATCGCCCGCGCCAGCTCGAAGATTCCAGGCTAGAATTCCCCGCTGAAGTCACCATGAGCCAGCCCGCAGAGGATGTCTTCCGGCGCTCCCCGGTCTTCGCCCACCTGTCGGCGGCGGACCTCGCCGTGCTCAGCGGGTGCTCGGCCCTGCGCACCTTCCCGGCCGGCTCGGTGGTGGTGCGTCGCAACGACACCTCCCGCGACGCCTTCCTGATCACCAAGGGCCGGGTGCGCATCGAGCGAGCTACTCCCTACGGCCCCTACCTCTTCGCCGTGCTGGGCGAGGGCGACCTCTTCGGCGAGGCGAGCTTCATCGACTTGCTCGGGCGCTCCGGGGATGCCGTCACCGAGACCGAGGCCACTCTCCTGGTTCTCGACCACACTGCCCTCGAGGCGGCCAGCCGGCAGGACACCCGCTTCACTGTCGCCCTGCTCTGGGCCTTCTGGAAGAGCCTCTCGAGCAAACTGCGCCGCGCCAACGAGCACCTCTTGCAGTTCTTCTCGGAGGGCGGGGGGCCGCCGCTGGCCGACGGTCCCGTCGATCACCGCGGCACCGGGCAGTTCCAGATCGGCCTCGACGCCAAGCGCAAGCTGTTCGAGGAGCAGACCCTCTCGGCCATGGAGATCAACTTCCTGTCCTCCCTCTCGAAGGCCAAGCAGCTCACCGACGGCGAGCTGCTCTTCCGCGAGGGCGAGCCGGGCGACCGCATGTACGTGGTGCTCGAGGGTCAGGTGCGCATCAGCAAGACCATCCCGGGCGTCGGCGAGGAGGCGCTCGCCTTCCTCGGGCGCGGCGACTACTTCGGCGAGATGGCCCTGATCGACAATGCTCCCCGCTCGGCGGATGCTCGCGCCCACACGGGGGGTGCCGTCGTCCTGGCCATCCCCCGAGAGGTGCTCGAGGGCGTCCTCGACATCCGCAAGGTCACCTCGCTGCGCCTGCTCAAGCTGTTGTGCTCGCTGGTCGCCAAGCGCCTGCGCGAGCTCGACGAGAAGATCATCGGCTGGTACCTGCTCTCGGGCGGCGGCCAGGAGCCCCTGGTGGCTCCGCCCTAGCCTCGACCAGCCTCAGGGCCTTGCCGAGCAGCGCGGAGCGGGGTAGGCGGGCGATCTCCTCGCGATAGAACCAGCCGGCCTCGATGCCCTGATGCACCTCGCCGGCGGCTTCGATCCGCGCGCGGCAAACCGTCGCCGTGATCGCCCGGATGGTGATGCCGTGGCGCACCGTGCCGAGCTCCTCGAGGAGGCTCCAGCTGCTGCCGTAGGCCCGACCCAGGGCTGTGGCCGCGGCGGAGGGGGTCTCCAGCGGCGCCGCGTCGAGCTCGATCCACGGCAGCTCCCAGGTCCCCGCGAGAAGCTCGCTGGCATCGTCGCGGCGCACCAGGAGCAGACGTCCCCCCTCTTCCACCAAGGCCAGGAGCCAGCGCACTTTGACCGGCCGAGGTTTGATGCGAGGTGCCGGGAAGGCCTCCGGGTTGCCTCCGGCGCGGCCTCGGCAGGTCTCGGCCAGGGGACACAGCAGGCAGCGCGGGCGCTGGGGAACGCAGACCATCGCTCCCAGCTCCATCAGGGCCTGGTTCGAGTCGCCAGGCCGGCTGGCGTCGAGCAGGCCGGCTGCCGCTTCGCGCAAGGTCCGCCTCACCGCGCGTTGCCGGGGGTCTGACCCCGAGGCCAGCCAGCGGCTGAGCACCCGCTCGACGTTGCCGTCGAGGACCGGCTCGGCGACGCCGAAAGCGATGCTCGCGATCGCCGCCGCGGTGTACTCCCCGACGCCGGGCAGGGCCTTGAGGCTAGCCGTTGTGCGCGGAAAGCCGCCCTGCTCGACCACCAGCTCGGCCGCGGCGTGGAGCTGGCGCGCTCGCCGGTAGTAGCCGAGGCCGGCCCAGGCGGCGAGCACTTCGGCCTGGTGCGCGCCGGCCAATGCCTCGACCGAGGGGAAGCGAGAGACGAAACGCTCGAAGTAGGGGATGGCGGCTTCGACCCGCGTCTGCTGGAGCATGATCTCCGACACCCAGACACGGTATGGGTCCTGGTCGCGGCGCCAGGGGAGGTCGCGCCGGTGGCGATCGAACCACGCCAGAAGGGCTGCCCCGGCGGACATCGCGGGGAGTATACGGCCAATCTGGCGTTGCACCGTTTTGTGCACGGGTGATGACAGTTCTTGCTGCGAGGGGAGCCCAGAAACGACGCGGCCGGCCCGTGGGGGCCGGCCGTTCGCTTCGGTGAAATACGGGGGAGGTCCCCGCTTGGGTGGGCCGTTCTGAGGATTTACCCCTGTGGGATAGGGGATTGAGGCTGGATCGTAGAGGGGAGGCTTGCGCCTCGGTAAAGGTAGGATAAGAACGTGGTGGGTGGAACCTCCCTCGTATCGGTGTTAACAGTTCGTTAACCCATCTGCATTCCCTTACCAGCAAGCGCCGTGCCAGCCCCCCGGCGCATCCTCGGGGTCCCTGCTAGAATCCCCCTCACCTATGAAACGGTTCCTCCTCGCGCTCTTCCTCATCTTCTTCGTCTTCTGCCTCGTCCTCGCCCTCGGCCTGCTCGCCACCCTCGGCGGCGGCCCCGGCCTGTCGCGAGCTTCGGTCCTCGAATGGGAGCTCGACGGCGGCATCCCCGAAGGGGCGCCCAGTGTGCCTTTCCCCTTCCCCGGGCTCGAGATGGAACCGACCATGGCGGAGGTCTGGAGTGCACTCACCGCGGCCCGTCACGATCGCCACCTCAAGGGGATCCTGGTGCGCATCGGCAACCCGGCCATCGGCCTGGCCCGCGCCGAGGAGATCCGCCGGCTCCTGGGCCAGGTCCGGCAAGCCGGGAAGTTCGTCGAGTGCTACCTCGAAACCGCCGGCGAAGGCAGCAACGGCACCCTCGCCTACTTCCTCGCCAGCGCCTGCGGCGGTGTGCGCATCGCCCCCGCTGGTGAGTTGAACCTCCTCGGCCTCCACGCCCCCGGCCTGTTCCTGCGCGCCACTCTCGACAAGCTCAAGATCGAGCCCCTGTTCAACTCCCGGGGCACCTACAAGAGCGCCGTCGAGACCTACACCCGCACCGACTACTCGGAGGCTGCCGAGGAGGCCGTCCGTGCCTTGCTCGACGCCGAGTTCGAGGTCCTGGTCTCCGGGATCGCCACCGGCCGAGGGCTCGAGCCCGAGCTGGTGCGGCAGCTGATCGACCGCGCCCCCTTCTCCGCCGAGGAGGCCCTCGAGGCGAAGCTGATCGACGGCATCGCCTACCCGGACGAGCTCCTCGCTCACCTCGCCACGGTGGTGGGCGAAGAGCCCAGCACGGTGGCGATCCGCGACTACCTCACCGGCCGCATCCACGCCGGCAGCGGCGACGTCGCCGTGCTGTTTGCGAGCGGCGTCATCGTCCATGGCGCGAGCGGCCAGTCCGGGCTCTCCGGCGAGCAGTACCTGGGCTCGGATGACTTCACCGACGAGCTGCGCAGCCTCGCGGAGGACGACGACGTCGAGGCCGTCGTGCTGCGGGTGGACAGCCCGGGCGGCTCGGCTCTGGCTTCGGATCTCATCCTGCGCGAGGTGGAGCGCCTCGCCGAGGTCAAGCCCGTGGTGGCCTCGATGGGAGACGTTGCGGCCTCCGGTGGCTACTACGTGGTCGCCAAGGCGCCGACCATCATCGCCGAGGCCTCGACCTTGACGGGCTCGATCGGTGTCTTCGGCGGCAAGCTCGTCACCCGCGACTTCGAGGGTCAGCTCCTCGGCATCACCCGGGATCCCCAGAAACGGGGCGTCAACGCCGACCTCTACTCCTCGCTCAACGCCTACACGCCCGAGCAGTCTGCCGAGATGCAGGCCGCCGTCGACCGCATCTACGTCACCTTCCTCGACCACGTCGCCACCGGCCGCAAGATGGCGACCGGGGCGGTCGACGCCGTGGCCCAGGGCAGGGTCTGGGCTGGCTCGGACGCCCGCGCCCGGGGCCTCGTCGACGAGCTCGGAGGCCTCGAGCGGGCGATCGCCCTCGCGGCAGAGAGGGCCGGGCTCGATCCGGACAAGGTGGCGGTCTCTTTCCACCCCGAGCCGCCGGACTTGCTCGATTGGCTTCGGGCCCAGACCGGCACCCGCGCCGTCCATCCCTGGGAAGAGGTTGCCGTCCGGCTGCTGCGCGAGCCCCGCGGCGCCCATCTGCGGCTGCCCCCGGAGTGGGCCGCCCTCGCCGCGCCGTTCGAATAGACCCTAAGCCCTGAAAGGTCAAGAACTTATCCGCAATCTTCGAAGACCTGCTAGGAAGGCTTGCGGCCGGGCCGGGGCGCTGCTATCATCCTTCCTCTCGCCGGCACCTTTTATCCAGCCTGGCTCAGCTCCGAGGAGATAGGGGTTTTCCACAGCCTGTGGAAATCCTGTGGATTTATTGTTCCTACCAAGGCCCATGGAGTTCTCTAAGGCCCATCCGGACGCGCGCCGATCCTTGTGGTCCGCCCTCCAGCGGGAGCTGCGCCAGAAGCTCGATCCCGAGGAGTACGCCACCTGGTTCGAGCCGTTGCGGGTGCGCTCCGAGGACGACGAGAAGCTGGTCCTGATCGCCCCCAACAAGCGCATCCTCCACACCCTCGAAGAAAGCTACCGCCCGGCGGTCGACCGCGCCATCGCCGGTCTCGACGGCAAGCCCTTCGAGGTGCTCTTCGCCCTGGAGGGGATCGAGAAAGCGGCACCTGCCCGCGAGGACGCGCAGTTCAACCCTCGCTACCTGTTCAAGAACTTCGTCGTCGGGCCCTCGAACCAGTTTGCCTACGCCGCCGCCCGGGCGGTGGCCGAGAAGCCCTCGAAGAGCTACAACCCCCTCTTCCTCTACGGTGGCGTGGGGCTCGGCAAGACCCACCTTCTCCATGCCGTGGGCCACGAGATCTGCTCCCTCCACCCCCATCTGGTGGTGCGCTACCTGGCCGCCGAGCAGTTCGTCAACGAGCTGATCAACTCGATCCGCTTCGACCGCATGCCCGCCTTCCGGGAGCGCTACCGCAACATCGACGTCCTGCTGATCGACGACATCCAGTTCATCGCCAACAAGGAGCGCACCCAGGAGGAGTTTTTCCACACCTTCAACACCCTCTACTCGAGCCAGAAGCAGATCATCCTCTCCTCGGACTCCTCGCCGCGCGACATCCCCACCCTCGAGGAGCGCCTGCGCAGCCGGTTCGAGTGGGGACTGATCGCCGACATCCAGGCGCCGGACCTCGAGACGCGGGTGGTCATCCTGCGCCGCAAGGCCGAGCTCGAAGGCATCGCCCTGCCCGACGACGTCGCCGACTTCGTCGCCCGCCAGGTGCGCTCGAGCGTGCGCGAGCTCGAGGGCCTGCTCAACCGGGTCATCGCCTTCGCCTCCTTGACCGGCAAGCTCCTCTCGGTCGATCTCGCCCAGGAGACCCTCAAGGACATCCTCGCCCAGGCCACCCACCGCGTCACCGGCAGCGACATCATCAAGCTGGTCGCCAGGCACTATGGCCTCAAGGTCAGCGAGATCAAGAGCCGCACCAACGTCAAACAGGTGGCCTTCCCCCGCCACGTCGCGATGTACCTCTGCCGGCGCCTGACCGACATGTCCCTGCCGGAGATCGGCAAGCAGTTCAACAACAAGCATCACTCGACGGTCAAGTACTCGATCGACAAGATCGACCACCTCCGGGAGACCGACGAGGACCTCGATCGCGCCCTCCGGCACCTCGAAGACCACTTCGCCTGAGCCACGACCGAGGACGATTTCCTGTGGAAATCCCCCGGATCTTCTTGCGGGTCGATTGCGGAAATCCGACCCTCGCCGCGAGGAAGAGCTCTTTTCCGCAGCGCCTCCGCAGCTGGCCCACAGCCCATCCCCGCACTCTGCGGAGAGAGCCAAGTACCTTGAAAGAAGCCACTTACGGTAGCAATCCGCAGGCTCCGCAGGGCCTGTTACGACGACTGCTGTGCTATATTCCCGACGTTTCTTGACGGAGAAGAAGCCATGGACGTGCGCATCTCCCGCGCCGATTTCGTGACCGAGCTCGCCCCGATGCAGGGGATCGTCGAACGCAAGACGACCATCCCGGCGCTCGCCCACATCCTGCTCACGGCCCGCCAGGAGCGGCTTCGCCTCGCCGCCACCGACCTCGACGTCTCCCTGACCTCCTGGTGCGCCGCCGAGGTGACGAGAGAAGGGGCCCTCGCCGTCCAGGCCAAGAAGTTGGTGGAGATCGTCCGCGCCGTGGAGGGGGACGAGGTCCGGCTCTCCGAGGACGAGCCGAACAGCTTGACCATCCGCGCCGGCAAGTCGCGGTTCAAGATCCGCGGTCTGCCCGCCGATGACTTTCCCACCCTGCCCACCGCCGGCGAGGGGCCGGTGGCCGAGCTGTCCTATGCCGCGTTCAAGCGCATGGTCGGCAAGGTGCTGTTCGCCGTGTCGGCCGAGGAGTCGCGCTTCCAGCTCAACGGCGCCCTGATGAAGATCAAGGACGGCTCGGTCGAGATGGTGGCCACCGACGGCCATCGCCTGGCCCTGGTCGAGAACTCCGCCGGTGCCGATGGCAGCCCTCGTCCCGAGGCTGGCGCCGGAGTGCTGGTGCCGCGCAAGGCCCTCCAGGAGCTCCAGCGCTTCGAGGCCGAAGGGACCCTCGAGTACCGCCACGGAGCCCACCACTTGAGCTTCCGGGTGGGCAAACGAGAGCTGGTCTGCCGGATCCTCGAAGGGACCTTCCCGGACTACGAGCGGGTGATCGCCAAGGAGAACGACAGCGTCGCGGTGTTCGAGCGGCGGGCCCTGCTCGACACCATCCGCCGCGTGGCCCTGTTGACCGGGGACCGCGCCCGGACCATCCGCTTTCAGCTCAATCCCGGCACCGCGACGGTGTCGGCCGCCAACCCCGACCTCGGCGAGGCGGTCGAGGAGATCGGCTGCGACTACGAAGGGCCGGAGATGCGGCTGGGCATGAACCCCGACTACGTGGCGGATTTTTTGGGCGCCGTCGAGACCGACCGGGTCCGCTTCCAGCTCAAGGACGAGAACACCCAGGCGGTCGGCTTTCCGGTCGAGGGACCGGATGAGCGCTACCTCTGCGTGATCATGCCGATGCGCATCTGAGGCGCATCCCTCGCCTTGCTCCGCTCGCTCGCTGCCCAGAGCTTCCGCAACCTCGCCGACGGCGAGCATGCGCTCGAGCCTGGAGCCACCCTGCTCCTGGGCGGCAACGGCGCCGGCAAGACCAGCATTCTCGAGGCGATCTACCTCCTCGCCACCACCCGCAGCTTCCGCACCTCCCAGCTCACCGACTGCTGCCGCCACGGCGCCGGCACCTTTCATCTGGTCGCGGAGGTGGAAACCGACCTCAGGAGCCGGCTCGAGATCCACTTCGGCGAGGCGGGCCGGGAGCGGCTGATCAACGGCCGGTCGGGCACACTCGCCGAGCACCTCACGGTGCTGCCGGTGGTGGCCTGGACCGCGGCCGACGTCGAGGCCCTCACCGGGCCTCCCCGGCTGCGCCGGCGGCTGCTCGACCGCGGAGTGCTCGGCTTGAGGCCGAGCGCGGTCGAAGGCTTCGCCCGCTTCCGCCAGGCGCTCGCCGAGAAGAGGGCCCTGCTCCTCTCGGGAGGCGCCGGGCTCGAAGCCTGGAACCAGATCCTGGCGCGGGAGGCAGCGGAGATCGCCCGCCAGCGTGCCGACTACCAGCGGCAGCTCGGCGAGGCCTTCCAGGCACTGCTCTCGGGGCTGGCCCTGCGCCTGCCGGCGATCGAGCTCACCTATCGACCGAGCCCGGCCACGGCGCTTCAAGGAGAAGCGGCGCTGCTCGCCGCCTTCGAGCAGGCAGCGGGCGAGGAGCGTCGGCGGGCCGCTCCCCTGGTGGGACCGCAGCGGGACGAGCTCGCGATCGTCTTTCGCGGCACCGAGGTCAAGCGGGCGGCGTCGGCGGGCGAACGCAAGGCGATCGCCCTGCTGCTCGCCGCCGCCCACGGCCGCGTCCTCGCCGCGGCCGGACGGCTCCCCGTCTACCTGCTCGACGATCTCGACACCGAGCTGTCGCGAGCCTTGCTGGCCGAGATCTGGCCGGCATTCGGCGACGCCGGCCAGTTGCTCGTCACCTCCAACCGGCCGGAGGTGTGGCAGGGGCTCACGGTCGCCCGGCGATGGTCCGTCGAGAGTGGTTCGATCTACGCCTAACGTCCTTATTTTTCAACAAGAAGAGTGTCCAAAACGAGCGGCCTCGTGATAGGCTTCCCGCTTCCGAGCGTGCCGTCGACCCGCGAGGCCGAGAGGCCTCCGTCACGGCCCTTTCCCGCCACGAACCATCGACGCGTTCCCCCGAGGAAATCGGCTCGAGCGATAGGAGCGCGAGGAGGCGACGAGTGAGCAGCGACGACCCGATCGAGACCGAGACCGCCAACGGGGGGATTGGCCCGGCCAGCACCTACACGGCGGACAACATCAAGGTCTTGAAGGGCCTGGACGCGGTCCGCAAGCGGCCGGGGATGTACATCGGCGACACCGACGACGCCTCCGGCCTCCATCACATGGTCTTCGAGCTGGTGGACAACGCCATCGACGAGGTCCAGGCCGGCTTCGCGAGCCGGGTGGACGTGACCATCCACACCGACAACACGGTCACCGTCGAGGACGACGGCCGCGGCATCCCGGTCGACCTGCACAAGGGCGAGGGTCGCTCGGCCGCCGAAGTGATCATGACCGAGCTGCACTCGGGTGGTAAGTTCGACAAGAACTCCTACAAAGTATCGGGCGGCCTCCACGGCGTCGGTGTCTCGGTGGTCAACGCACTGTCGGAGACCCTCGAGCTCGAGATCAAGCGCGACGGCCAGCTGTGGTACCAGGTCTACCACCGCGGCGTGCCCGAAGCCCCGATCGCGCCGATCGGCACCACGGCGAAGAGCGGCACCCGCGTGCGCTTCGCGCCCGATCCGCAGATCTTCTCCGTCCTCGAGTTCCAGTACGAGATCCTGGCCCAACGCCTGCGCGAGCTGTCGTTCTTGAACCGGGGCACTCAGATCCGGCTCACCGACGAACGCACGGACAAGCACGCCGACTTTGCCTACAGCGGCGGCATCAGCAGCTTCGTCGAGCATCTGAACCGCAACAAGGTGCCCTACCACCCGGAGCCGATCTTCCTCCAGGAGACGCGTGACGATGGCACCGGCGCGGAACGAGCGGAGATCGCCCTGCAGTGGAACGAGGGCTACCAGGAGCTGATCTACTGCTTCACCAACACCATCAACAACCGCGACGGCGGTACTCACCTGTCAGGTTTCAAGGCGGCGCTCACGCGCACCATCAACGCCTACGCCGAAGCGAGCGGCCTGGCCAAGGCGCTCAAAGAAAACCTGACCGGAGAGGACGTCCGCGAGGGACTGACCGCGATCGTCTCGGTCAAGATCAAGGATCCGAAGTTCTCCAGCCAGACCAAGGACAAGCTGGTCTCCTCCGAGGTCAAGACTTGGGTCGAGCAGTTGGTCAACGAGCAGCTCGCCAACTATCTAGAGGAAAACCCCAAGGTCGCGCGCAAGATCGTGGAGAAAGCGGTCGAGGCGGCGCGGGGGCGGGAGGCGGCCAGGAAGGCTCGCGACCTGACCCGCCGCAAGGGGGCGCTCGACGCCGCCAACCTGCCGGGCAAGCTCGCCGACTGCTCGGAGCGCAATCCGGCCGGCGCCGAGCTCTTCCTGGTCGAGGGCGAGTCCGCCGGCGGCTCGGCCAAGCAGGGCCGGGATCGCCGCTTCCAGGCCGTGCTGCCGCTCAAGGGCAAGATCTTGAACGTCGAGAAGGCGCGCTTCGACAAGATGCTCTCCTCCGAGGAGATCCGGATCCTGATCACCGCCCTCGGCACCGGCATCGGCCACGACGACTTCGACATCGACCGCCTGCGCTACCACCGATTGATCATCATGTGCGACGCCGACGTCGACGGCTCGCACATCCGCACGCTGATCCTGACCTTCTTCTACCGCCAGATGCAGGAGATCATCCGCCGCGGCCACCTCTACATCGCGCAGCCGCCCCTCTACCGGGTGAGCCAGGGCAAGAGCCACACGTACCTGAAAGACGATCGCGAGTACCAGCGCTTTCTCCTGGCGCGCATCGAGGGCAACGCGGTCCTGAGCGAGACCAGCGGCCCCAACGGCGAACGGGAGCACCGGGGACCCGAGCTGGTGGCCCTGATCGAACGGGTGGAAGCCTTGCGCGCCAACCTCGACAAGCTCGCCGCCCGCGGCTATCCGAGCGCCGCCATGAAGATCGCGCTCGGCGTCGGCTTGCGAGACAAGAGCGGCCTGCTCGACGAGGGCATGCTCTCGCGGCTGGCGATCGGCCTCGAGCAGGCGGGCTTCCTGTCGGTGGTTCTGGGCCGCGACGAGGAGCACGGCACGGGGGCGATCGATCTCGTCGCCCGGCGCGACGGCGTCGAACGACCGGTGCGCATCGATTGGGAGCTGGTCACCAGCGCCGAGTATCGCGCCCTGATCACCAACACCGCCGGCCGCGAGGCCTGGCTCACCGAGGGTTTCCGCCTGGCCCGCGACGGCGAGGTCAGCGACCACCGGGACATCGAGGAAGTGCTCGAAACGCTCTATTCCGGCGCCAAGAAGGGCCTCGCGATCCAGCGCTACAAGGGCCTGGGCGAGATGAACCCCGAGCAGCTGTGGGAGACCACCCTGGATCCCACCAAGCGCCGTCTGCTGCAGGTCAAGATCGAAGACGCCTACACCGCCGACGAGATCTTCTCCACCCTGATGGGTGACCAGGTCGAGCCACGGCGGGAATTCATCGAAAGAAACGCCCTCGAGGTGCAGAACCTCGACGTCTGAGCCCCCCAAGATGAGCGAGAACGACAACCAGTCGGTGGAGCGGCCGATCCCCGTCGACATCGAAGACGAGATGCGGCGCAGCTACATCGATTACGCGATGAGCGTGATCATCGGCCGCGCCCTGCCCGACGTGCGCGACGGCTTGAAGCCCGTCCACCGCCGCGTGCTCTACGGCATGTGGGAAACCAGCAACACCTCCAACCGCCCGTACAAGAAGTCGGCCCGCATCGTCGGCGACGTCATGGGCAAGTACCACCCCCACGGCGACGCGGCGATCTACGACACCGTGGTGCGCCTGGCCCAGGACTTCACCATGCGCTACCAGATGGTGGACGGCCAGGGCAACTTCGGGTCGCTCGACGGCGACACGCCGGCGGCCATGCGCTACACCGAGGTGAGGCTCACCCGCTTCGCCGAGGAGATGCTCAAGGAGGATCTCGAGAAGGACACCGTCGACTGGGTGCCCAACTATGACGGATCCCTCTCAGAGCCCACCGTGCTGCCCGCCCGGGTGCCGAACCTGCTGGTCAACGGCTCCTCCGGCATCGCCGTGGGCATGGCGACCAACATCCCGCCGCACAACCTCTCCGAAGTGATCGACGCCCTGATCCTCACCCTGGAGGATCCGGACGTGCCCCTCGAGCGGCTGATGACCGTGCTGCCCGGGCCGGACTTTCCCACCGCCGGCTTCATCCACGGCCGCGACGGCATCCGCTCGGCCTACGCCACCGGCCGCGGCATGATTCAGCTGCGCGCCCGGGCGGTGATCGAGGAGAGGGGCGAGCGGCAGTCGATCGTCGTCAACGAGATCCCCTACCAGGTCAACAAGGGCCGCCTGCTCGAACGTATGGGCGAGCTGGTGCGCGAGAAGAAGATCGACGGCATCACCGACCTGCGCGACGAGTCGGACCGCGAGGGCATCCGTATCGTTCTCGACGTGCGCCGCGGCGAGGTCGGCGAGGTGATCTTGAATCAGCTCTACAAGCTGACGCAGATGCAGGTCACCTTCGGCATCATCCTGCTCGCCATCGTCGACAATCGGCCGCGGGTGCTGACGCTGCCGGAGCTGCTGCGTCACTTCCTCGACCACCGCAAGATGGTGGTGGTGCGGCGCACCCGCTTCGACTTGAAGAAGGCCGAGGAACGGGCACACATCCTCGAAGGTCTCCTCAAAGCCCTCGATCATCTCGACGAGGTGATCGCCACCATCCGTGCCAGCCACACCCCCGACGATGCCCGCGCCAACCTGATCGCGCGCTTCGAGTTCTCCGAGGCCCAGGCGCGAGCGATCCTCGACATGCGCCTGCAGCGGTTGACCGGGCTCGAGCGCGAAAAGCTGGTCGAGGAGTACGCCGAGGTGCAGGCGACCATCGAGCGGCTGCGGGCGATCCTCGCCTCGGACGCCCTGATCGCCGAGGAGATCAAGACCGAGCTGCTGGCGATCAAGGAGACCTACGGCGACCGCCGCCGCACCGAGATCATCGCCGCCACCTACGACATCTCGATCGAGGACATGATCGCCGACGAGCCGATGGTGATCACCGTCACCCGTGCCGGCTACGTCAAACGCTCACCGCTTTCGCTCTACCGCGCCCAGCGCCGGGGCGGCAAGGGCCGCATGGGCATGGCCACCAAGGAAGAGGACGCCGTCGAGCACCTCTACGTGGCCACCGCCCATTCCTACATCCTCGTCTTCACCCAGAGCGGCCGGGCTTACTGGCTCAAGGTGCACGCCATCCCCGAGCTGGGGCCGGCGGCCCGCGGCAAGGCGATCGTCAACCTGCTCGAGCTCTCCGAAGAGGAGCGCTTCGCCACCACGGTGGCGGTGCGCGAGTTCCCCGAGGACCGCTTCCTGATCTTCGTCACCGAGAACGGCACCATCAAGAAGACCAGCCTCGCGGCCTTCGCCCGCCCCCAGTCCCGCGGCATCATCGCGGTCAACGTCAACGAGGGGGACCGGCTGCTGGCAGTCAAGGTGGCCGAGAAGGGCAGCGAGATCTTCATCGCCACATCCAAGGGCTACGCCATCCGCTTCCCGGAGTCCGACGTGCGGGCCATGGGCCGGGTGGCCACCGGCGTGCGGGGCATCTCGTTGCGCAAGGGGGACCGGCTGGTCGGCATGGAGGTGCTGGGCGGTGAAGGCGACATCCTCTCGGTCACCGAGAACGGCTACGGCAAGCGCTCGGCGGTCGAGGAGTACCGCCTCCAGGGCCGTGGTGGTCTCGGCATCATCAACTTCGCGGTCAACAACAAGACCGGCGAGGTGGTGGGCATCAAGCAGGTCACCCCCGGCATGGGTGTGATGCTGATCACCCAGGAAGGCATGATCATCCGCACCATCGTCGACGACGCCTCCTTCCGAGTGATCGGCCGCGCCACCCAGGGCGTCCGGGTCATGGATCTCGAGGGCGGCGACCGCCTGGTCGCCCTGGCGACCATCGAAGAGGATGAAGCGGCGGTGGAGGAAGACACCGCCGCGGACGAAACCGAGGACGTGGACGCCGCCGAGCCGGCCGAACCCGAAGAGCCGGTGCACTGAGCGAGCCGGCAAGGAGACAACATGGACTTCTTCATCGACACCGCAGACGTCCGGGAGATCGAGACCGGCCTCGAGTGGGGAATGGTTGACGGCGTCACCACCAACCCCAGCCTCATCGCCAAGATGGGCAAGCCTTACCTGGGCACCGTGCGCGAGATCGCCGAGCTGGTGGGCCCCGGCCGCCCGGTCTCCGGCGAGGTGCTGGCCACCGAGCTAGCGGGCATGCTCGCCGAGGGCCGCCGGCTCGCGGGCCTCGCCGACAACGTGGTCGTCAAGGTACCGCTGACCCCGGCCGGGCTGACCGCCGTGCGCACCTTCGCCGAGGAAGGGATCAGGACCAACGTCACCCTCTGCTTTTCGGCCAACCAGGCCCTGCTCGCGGCCAAGGCCGGCGCCACCTACATCTCGCCCTTCGTCGGCCGGCTCGACGACGTGGGCGAGGACGGCATGGAGCTCGCCGAGCAGATCGTGGTGATCTACGGCAACTACGGCTTCGAGACCAAGGTTCTGGTGGCCTCCGTGCGCAACCCCGTGCACCTCACCCGCGCGGCCCTGGCCGGAGCCCACGTGGCGACCTTGCCCTTCGCGGTGATCGCCCAGCTCTACCGCCACCCGCTGACGGACGCCGGGCTCGAGCGCTTCCTCGCGGACTGGGCCAAGACCGGCCGGAGCTTCGACGATTAGCGAGCGTGGCGGCCCCCCGCGCCTGGTCCGCGTGGCGTGGCTGTTCTACCTGGGCCTCGCGATCGCCGGGGGCATCTGGCTCTCGGTCCGCCACGGTGACTTCCCCCTGGGCGCCATCGCCCCCGCGAGCTGGTGGCGAGAGCTGCCCCTCGGCCTCGCCGCCGGCGGCGTGCTGCTCGCGGCCTGGGAGGGGATGCGCCGCTTCCTGCCCGCGGCCGTCGAGCTCGAGCAGCGCCTGGCCGAGGTGATGGCCGGGCTCTCGCGGGGGGACACGGTGGTCCTCGGCCTGATCTCGGGCTTCGCCGAGGAGCTGTTCTTCCGCGGTGCCGTGCAGGGGGCCTTCGGCCTCACCGTGGCCACCCTGCTCTTCGCCCTGCTCCACCCCGGGCCGGGGCGCTCTTTCTTCCTCTGGATGGTCTTCGCCGGCGCCGCCGGCCTGCTCCTCGGCGCGCTGGTCCTCTGGCGCGGCAACCTGCTCGCCGCGATGGTCGCCCACGCGACGGTCAACGTCATCAACCTGGGACGGCTGGCGCGGAAGGGGCAGGCATCGCCGGAGCCAGCGTGAGCCCGGCCAGCGCCTCCACCTGGAAGCCGGCCGTCTCGGCGGCTAGGTAGGTGGCCGCCGCGGCCGCGACCGCCTCTTCGGTCTCGGCCGCCAACAGCGCCGCCAGGGCCAGCAGGGTGCGCAGGGACTCCGCCCGCACCCAGCGCGCCTCGCCGAAGCGGTGCAGGCGCAGGGCCGCCGCCACCGCCGGTGTCTCGAGCCAGTCTCCCAGCGGGAGATCGGCCAGGGGTAGCTCGACCCCCGACAGCAGCGCCCCGAGGCAGGCCACCGCATCCTCCTCCTCCTCTGCGCCGGCCCCGGCGGCCGCGAGGGCGGCGCGCAAGGGGCGATGGAGCAGCAGCTCGGAAAGCCAGCCGGCCGCCTCGCCGCTCGGCGCCAGGCGCCGCAGGGCGAGGGCTGCGTAGAGAGCCGTCCAGGTCGCAGGCCGGGCAGCCAGCTCCCCCAGCCAGGGCGGCAGGTCTGCCAAGCCGGCCGCCATGGCCGAGGCCCGGGCTAGGTCGTGGGCCAGGGCCAGGCATCGGCTTTCCTCGTCCTGCCGATCCTTGCCGGGCGCAACCCCCACGTCCGCTCCGTGGCCGAGCGCTCCCACTGCCTCCTCGAAGGCCGCCACCGCCGGCTCCAGCCGCTCATCCCAAGTCTCGGTGCTCTCCGGCGCGGCTCCCTCGGCGGCGGCGTCTGCGAAGGCGGGCGCGGCAGCCATTAGCTGGCCGAAGGCGGCCAGCACTCCCTCGAGCCGGGGTTCCCGCCTCGCCTCGTCCAGGCTCGGCACCCCCCGGCCCGCCAGCTGCGAAGCCAGCTGCATCCAGGAGCCGTCCTCGTCCGCCACCTCCTCGAAGTCGAGGAAGACGTGGTGCTCGTAAGGCCCCAGCGAGATCGCCAGGCCCTCGGCGGCCAGCTCGCGCTGGATGAAGACGTGCTCGAGGCCGGTGGCGGCATCGCGGCAGCGCAGCAGGAGGAGATGCTCGCTCGCCACCGCCGGGGCCAACGCGAAGGCCGAGCCCAGGGTCTCGCCCTTGAGCAGGGGCTTGGCGCCTTGCCGTTTGACGGCGTAGAGCACCGAGCGACGGATCCTCCCGCTCGTCGTCGTGGCCCGGTTGTGCATCACCACCAGGGCACGCTCCCCACCCAGCTGATTCGAGAAGGCGAACACGTCCTCGTCCACCGCGCCGTTGCCGCGCTCGAAGTCGTAGAGCCGGAAGTGCTCGGCTCCGGCGAACAGCCGGCGGCGGGCGAGCAGCGGGGCGATCTGGCGCTGGTGGCGGGCGATCAGCCAGTCCTTCGGCCGTTCGGCCAGGTAGGAGCGCCGGTACTCCATGCCGTAGCGCTCCTCGTAGCCCTCGATCTGCCCGTGGCCGAACATCGGCAGCCCCGGCAGAGAGGCCATCAGGGTCGCGATGCCGAAGTACTTCTCACCGGTGCCGAACTGGTCGACCGCCGTGCGCTCGTCGGGGTTGCTCATGAAGTTCACGTAGCGCTGGAGGATCGCCGTGTCGAAGGCCAGCACGTCGGCGAGCATGCGCCGGTACTCGGCGTTGCGCTCGTCGCGCAGCATCACCATGAAGGCGCTGTTGTAGACCCGGTGCATGCCCAGGGAGCGGACGAAGTAGTTCTCCATCAGCCAGAAGGCCTCGGCCAACAGCAGGGTGTCCGGCGCCTCGACGGCCGCGCGATCCACCACCTGGCGCCAGAGCTCTTCGGGCATGCGCCGCTCGAACTCGGCCTCGGACAGGCCGTGCTCGGAGCGCGAGGGGATGTCACCGCCCTCGCCCGGGGGCGGGTACCACAGGCGCCGGAAATGGCGCTTGGCGAGGGTCATGGCGGCGTCGAAGCGCACGATGGGGAAGCGCTTCGCCACCGAGAGGATCTCCTCCATTGCCGCCGCGCGTACCTCGGGCAGCAGGTAGTCGAGCTGGGCGGTGTCGTTCCAGGGCGTCGAGGTGCCGTCATTGCCGTGGTAGAGGTAGGCCACCTCGCCGGTCTCGCGGTCGCGCCGCTCGAAGACCACCGCGGCGTCGCTGCGGTCGTAGTAGTGGTCCTCGAGATACAGGCCGACCACGGGGTCGGGCGACAGGTCCGGGCCGGTGAAGCGGTAGACCGGGAAGGGCGGCGAGGGCAGCCGGAGGAAGCGCTCGGGGTGGCGCAGCACCCACTCCGAGTCGATGCCCATGTGGTTCGGCACCATGTCCACCCCCAGGCGGATCCCGCGCGCCCGCGCTCGGACGGCCAAGTCCTCGGCCGCGGTGTCGCCACCGACCGCCGCCGCCACCCGGTAGCTGGCGATCGAGTAGGCCGAAGCCGCGGCCTCCGGGTTGCCGCAGAGCCGCTTGATCCGTTCGGAGGCGGCGCTGCGCTCCCAGATGCCGATCAGCCAGAGGCCCGTGAAACCGCGCTCCGCCAGCAAGTCGAGCTCGCGGTCCGGCACCAGGTCGAGGGTGGTGATCGGCCGGCCGTACTCTTCGGAGAGCTGGTGGAGCCAGACCAGCGTGTTCTTGGCCACGAGCACCAGCTCGGGCATCCAGCTGCGATCCTCGGTGAAGCGCTCCGGGCCCTCGGGGAAGACCGCGGGGGGCGGCACCTCGGCCGGCCCCGGCCCGGGAGGGAAGGCCGGCTTCTGCTCCTCGCGCAGGAAGTCCGCGCCGCGCAGGGCGCGCTCGACCAGCACCTCCCCTTGAGGGCTGAGGGTCTCGCGCAGGTGATCGAGCTGTCCGGAGAGGGAGAAGGGCTCGACCAAGGCCGGGTCCGAGAGCAGGGCGAAGAGACTCCGGGGCTCGGTGCCCGGCTGGCCCTGGGGGGTGAAGCCCGGCCGGGAGGCCAGGAAGGTCTCGAGCTCGGCCACCAGCTCGGGATAGACCGTCGCCCGGCGCAGCAGTCCGTCGTCGAAGAGCTCCCGGAAAGGGGCGAAGGCCGGGCTCGAGTTGGCCAGCCAGAGCAGAAGCATCTCCTCGAGCACCACTTCCTGGTTGGACCGGCCCGCGGTCGTGGCGGCGAGGAACGCATCGGGGGAGAGCTCGCTGCGGTACACCGCCGGGGGCGGGAACTCCTCGACGAAGAGGCGCAGGGCCGCCTCCAACCGGGGAGCGCCGAGCCGCGCGGAGACGAAGGCCAGGGCCTCCGAGAGCACCTCCGGGTCGACCTCGCGCCGGAAGGCGTCGATCAGCTGGTGGAGCAGCTCGTGCACCAGCCCCAGGGCATAGAGCCGCGCCGGCGTGATCGCCGCGGCGAGGCCCGGGTCGACCGGCTCGAGGGTCTGGGCGAGACGGGTGGCGAGATCGCGGGCAGCGGCCAGGTCCGCGAAGACGACCTGCCCCGAGACCCCGAACAGCGCCTCATCCAGCCCGAAGCGCTCGCGGGCCTTGCGGTGGACGAGCAGGAAGCGGGCGTCCTCCTCGTCGAGACGGGGGGTGGGGGGCTGCCGCTCTCGCGGTTCGATCGGCGGCGACATGGCTAGAGGATCGAGCGACAAGGATACCCGTGCGGCCCCCCCGGACGCCACGGCCGGCCGCACCGTTCCCGCCAGCGGGTCTTTCCCATAGGATGAGCCCCGGCTTTCTCGCCAGGAGGACCCGAATGGAGCCGATTCGGATAGGACTCTCAGGGTTGGGGCGCATCGGTCGCAACCTCTTCCGTATCCTCGCCGGGCGCGAGGACATCCAGCTGGTGGCGATCAACGACGCCGCCAACCCGAACGCCCTGGCCTACTTGCTCCGCTTCGACACCATCCACGGCCGCTTCCCCGAGCCGGTGGTCCATCGTGACGGCCACGTTGAGGTGGGCGGACGGCGGATCCGGCTGCTCGCCGCCCCCGAGCCGGGCGGGGCCCCGTGGGGCGAGCTCGGCGTCGACGTGGTGATCGAGGAGGGTGAGCCCGGCCGAACCCGCTCCGAGCTCGAGAAGCACTTCGAAGTCGGAGCCCGGCGGGTCATCCTCTGCGTGCCCTCGGCCGAGCCGGCCGAGCTGACCTTCGTGCGGGGCATCAACGACCACCTCCTCGAGCGACGGCACCGGCTGATCTCGAACGGCTCCTGCATCGCCCACGCGGCGGCGCCGATCCTCCAGATCCTCGACACGACCTTCGGCATCGAGCGCGTCTACCTGACCACCGTCCACGCCTACACCGACCAGCAGCGCCTGGCCGACGTCCCGGCCGAGGACATGCGCAGCGGCCGGGCGGCGGCCGAGAACATCATTCCCCAGCACACCAACGCTCCGCAGCTGTTGGCCGAGCTGATGCCGCACCTCGCCGGGCGTATCGCCGGCACGGCGATGAACGTGCCGGTGGCCAACGGCTCGGTGGTCGACCTGGTGTGCTGGCACAGCCAGCCGGTCACCGTCGAGGCGGTCAACGCCGCCGTCGCCGCGGCCGCGGCCGAGCCGCGGTGGCAGGGTTTCCTGCTCTACGAGACCGAGCCGATCGTCTCCTCGGACGTGCTGCGTTCCAGCTATTCCTCGAACTTCGATTCCCTGGCCACCATGGTGCTCGCGGGCCGGGTCTCAAAGACCCTGTCCTGGTTCGACAACGGCTGGGGCTACGCCCACCGCGTGGTGGAGCTGATCGAGCGCTTCCGCGATCTCGACCGGGAGGCAGCGTGATGAAGACCCGAGTGGGCATCAACGGCTTCGGTCGCATCGGCCGCAGCGTGTTTCGCATCCTGGCCGAACGCGACGACATCGACGTGGTGGTGATCAACGACCTCTTCGAGAACGAGCAGCTCGCCTACCTCTTGCGCTACGACACGGTGATGGGCCCCTTCGAGGGCGAAGTGTCGGTCGACGAAGAGTCGATGACCGTCAACGGCCACCGCATCGTGATGACCGCCGAGAGGAGCCCGGCGGCCATCCCCTGGGGCGAGCTGGGCGTCGAGCTGGTGGTCGAGTCCACGGGGGTCTTCCGCTCGGCCGAGAAGCTCGCCGGCCACCTCGAGGCCGGGGCGAAGAAGGTCGTGCTCACGGTGCCGCCGGACGGCGAGGTCGACGCCATGGTGGTGATCGGGGTCAACGAGGACGTGCTCAAGCCCGAGCATCGCATCGTTTCCAACGCCTCCTGCACCACCAACTGCCTGGCGCCGATCGCCAAGATCTTGGACGACGCCTTCGGCATCGAGGAGGGCTTCGTCACCACCGTCCACGCCTACACCAACGACCAGCGCCTGGCCGACGTGCCGCACAAGGACCTGCGGCGCAGCCGGGCCGCGGCCGAGAACATCATCCCCACCACCACCGGCGCCGCCCGGGCCGTGGGCAAGGTGCTGCCCCGCCTCAAGGGCAGGCTCGACGGCATGGCCATGCGCGTGCCCGTGCCAGACGGCTCCACCGTGGACCTCGCCTGCCGCTTTCGCAGCCGTCCCAGCCGAGACGACATCAACCATGCCGTGCGCGAAGCCGCGGCCGGCCCCTATACCCGGGTGGTCGAGTACAGCGAGGCGCCGCTGGTCTCGAGCGACATCATCGGCAACCCCCATTCCTCGATCTTCGATGCCCTCTCCACCCTCTCCGAGGGAGACGGCTTCGCCAAGGTGGTGGCGTGGTATGACAACGAGTGGGGCTATTCCAACCGAGTGGTCGACCTCCTGGACCTGCTGGCCACGAAGTAGCCGCCGCCCCCCTTCGCACGGAGTTTCTGGATGCCTGTCACGCGCACGTTCGTTGCCATTCCCTGTCTTCCGGTGGCGGACATCGAGCTGCCCAAGAAGGTGGAGAAGCTCTACGACCTCGCCTACAACTTCTGGTGGAGCTGGGAGCTGCCGGCGCGCTCCCTGTTCACCGAGGTCGATCGCTTGCGCTGGGAGCGCTACAAGAACCCCGTCGAGCTGCTGATCAACGTCGACCCCACGCACTGGGACGCCCTGCTCGAGAGCGAAGCGTTCATGGCCTCCTACAGCGCGGTGCTGCGAGAGTTCGAGGACTACGTCGAGCGCCGCGAGCCGACCTGGTTCGAGCGCCGTTTCCCCGGCTACCAGGGTGGCCCGGTGGCCTACTTCTCGATGGAGTTCGGCCTCCACCAATCGCTCGCCATCTACTCGGGTGGTCTCGGCATCCTCTCGGGCGACCACGCCAAGAGCGCCAGCGACCTCGGCCTCCCCTTCGTTGCCGTCGGCCTGCTCTACCGCCACGGCTACTTCCGCCAGACCGTCGACTCGGACGGCCGCCAGCAGCACAGCTACCCCGACTACGACTTCAGCCGCCTCCCCCTGCGGCCCGCCGCCACCCGCACCGGCCGCGAGGTGATGGTGCCGGTACCCCTGCCGGGCCGCGAGGTCTGGGCCAAGGTGTGGGTGGCCGAGGTGGGCCGGGTCCCCCTGCTGCTGCTCGACACCGACGTGCTGCGCAACGACCCCGCGGACCGGCCGATCACGGGCCAGCTCTACGTCTCCGGCCGGGAGATGCGCCTCGCCCAGGAGCTGGTCCTGGGCATCGGCGGAGTGCGCGCGCTCGAAGCCCTGGGCATCGAGCCCTCGGTCTGGCACATGAACGAGGGGCACTGCGCGTTCCTGCAGCTCGAGCGCCTGCGGCGCGCCCTGGCCGACGAGCGGCTGGACGTCGAGGAGGCCCTCTCCCTGATCGGGAAGGGAGCCGTATTCACCACCCACACCCCCGTGCCCGCGGGCAACGAGTCCTTCGACCGCGCCCTGGTGGCGCGGCACCTCGAGCCCTGGCTGGGGGAGCTCGAGGTGCCGGCGGAGCGCCTCCTCGACCTCGGCGACGCGGACGGCGAGGGAGGCAACCAGGCGTTCAACCTGACCGCACTGGCCCTCTCGACCTGCCGTGCGGCCAACGCGGTCTCCCGCTTGAACGCCGAGGTCACCCAACGCATGTGGGGCGGCTTCCTGGCCCGCGCCGAGCATGGCCCGGACGAGATCTTCCCGATCACCAACGGCATCCACAGCAGCTCATGGCTGGGCCGCGAGATGCGCGAGCTCTTCCTGCGCTACCTCGGCCCTGAGTGGCCCGAGCTGCTGCTCGACGAGCGAGCCTGGGAGCGCATCGCCGAGATCCCGGACGAGGAGCTGTGGGCCGGCCACAGCTCCCAAAAAGCCCGTCTCGGACGCTTCCTGCGCAACCGCCTGCGCGAGCAATACGCCCGTCACGGCCGCTCCCCCGAGGGCCTGCGCCAGATCGAAGCCCTCTTCGATCCCGCTACCCTGACCATCGGCTTCGGCCGCCGCTTCGCCACCTACAAGCGGGCCAACCTGATCCTGTCGAACCTCGAGCGCCTCGAGGAGCTGGTGTGCGACGAGACCCGCCCGATCCAGATCGTCTTCGCGGGCAAAGCCCACCCTGCCGACCGCCCGGGCCAGGAGCTGATCCAGCAGATCTTCCAGCTCAGCCAGTCGACCGACTTCCGGGATCACATCCACTTCATCGAGGACTACGACATGCTGGCCGGCCGGCGCCTGGTCCAGGGCGTCGACATCTGGCTCAACACCCCCCGCCGGCCGATGGAAGCGAGCGGCACCAGCGGCCAGAAGGCGGCCATGAACGGGGCCCTGAACCTGTCGATCCTCGACGGCTGGTGGCCCGAGGCCTATGACGGCGAGAACGGCTGGGCGATCGGCAACGGCCCCCAGGCCCGCGAGCTCGCCAACGGCGACGGCAATGGCGGCGAGGACGACGGCGCCACCGACCAGTCCGACGCCGAGGCCCTCCACGCGCTCCTGGCCGAGCAAGTGGCACCGATGTACTACGAGCGCGACGGCTCGGGCCTGCCCCGCCGCTGGCTCGCCCGGATGAAACACGCCATCGCCACCGTGACCCCCCGCTTCTCGAGCGCCCGCATGGTCCGCGAGTACATCGAGAAGTCCTACTTTCCGGGCGAGTGAGGGCCGGCGAGTTCGCCCCAGTGGGGCGCGAGCCGGGTTCTTTACTGACTTGGTCTTCTTTCTTACAATAGCTCCGCCCAAGACCGGATCTGAACAAGGAGAGCTGCGCCGTGAGTGAGATCGAGGCCCGCGACTACGCCCACCCCGAAGCCCTGGTGTCGACTGACTGGGTGGCCGCCCACCAGGACGACCCCACGGTCCGCATCGTCGAGTCGAACGAGGACCCCCTGCTCTACCCATCGGGTCACATCCCCGGAGCCGTCGAGGTCGACTGGACCCGGGACCTCAACCACCCGGTGCGCCGGGACTACCTCGACCGCGAGGGCTTCGAGGCCCTGATGCGCCGGCTCGGCGCCACGGCCGAGACCACCATCGTCTTCTATGGTGACAAGAACAACTGGTGGGCCACCTATGCCTTCTGGGTGTTCCAGCTCTTCGGCCACCGTCGAGCCCGGATCATGGACGGCGGGCGGCTCAAGTGGCAGAAGGAGGGTCGCTCCCTGGTGCGCGAAGTGCCGACCCCGACCCCGAGCGACTACCGGGCCGCCCAGCGGGACGACGTCCACGAGCGAGCCTTCCGCGACCAGGTGCTCGGCCATCTCGAGGCCGGAAGGCGACTGATCGACGTGCGCAGCCCGGCCGAGTTCACCGGCGAGCGGCTGCACATGGACGACTACCCGAACGAGGGCGCGCTGCGCGGCGGCCACATTCCAGGCGCCGCGAACATCCCCTGGGCCCGCGCCGTCGACACCGCCGACGGCACCTTCAAGTCGGCGGCCGATCTCCGCGCGATCTATGAGGCGGAGAAGGGTTTCGCCCCGGCCGACGACGTGATCGTCTATTGCCGCATCGGCGAGCGCAGCAGCCACACTTGGTTCGTGCTCAAGTACCTGCTCGGCTATCCCGCCGTGCGCAACTACGACGGCAGCTGGACCGAGTGGGGCAACCTGGTGGGAGTGCCGATCGAGAAGGGGACCTGAGTGAGCCCTGCCACCCGGCTGCCCGCCAAGCTCGCTCGGCTGGTCGACGCCCTGGCCCTGATGCCTGACCGTCAGGAGCGCATCGAGACGCTGATTCGCATCGCCGACCGCTTCCGTCCCGTCCCGCCGGAGCTCGCCCAGCGCCCGTATCCGGAGGAGAACAAGGCACCGGCCTGCGAGTCGGAGGCCTACGCCTGGGCCCTGCCACAGCCCGACGGGACGCTACGCTTCTACTTCGCGGTGGAGAACCCCCAGGGGGTCTCCGCCAAGGCGATGGCGGTGATCCTCGACGAGACCCTCTCCGGGGCGCCGGTCGAGGAGGTCGCCCGGGTGCCGCTGAGCCTCGCCAACGAGATCTTCGGCTCCGAGCTGTCGATGGGCAAATCGATGGGTTTGTCGGGGATGGTCGCGTTGGTGGCCGCCGCCGCCCGCCGCCAGGCTGCCGAGAATCAGTTCTCCGGCGAGGACTCGGGCTCGGGGTAGGTCACGCGGCCCCGGGCGAGCCCGGCGGAGTGCTCGTGGTAGTACCGCAGCAGCCGGTGAAACCCCCGCAACATCTCGGTGAAGGCCATCTCCTCGGCCGGGGCGAGCGAGCGCTCGAGCCCGAGAGCCAGGTAGACGTCGGCGCCGGGCTCGCCTGGGCGCGTGGTGTCGCCGGAGAGCGACCCGCGCAGTCGCGGCGGCCGCCGATTGACGGTGTCGAGAGCGTCCTGGAGGTCCGCGAGGTCGACTTTGAGGGCGCCGAGGATCCGCTCGAGGGTCTCGACCGAGGGCCGCTGCTTGCCGGTCTCGTACGCCGAGAGCATCGCCTTGGTCACTCCTGCGGACTCCGCAACCTGGTACTGCCTCCTGCTCTGCCGATCACGGAGCCAGCGCAGCGCCTTGCCAAGGCCATCGAAGGTGGGCATGAACTTACTGTACGGAAAATGACCCCCGCGCGCAACCCTTAAATCCTTGTATCCCAGATATTTACGCGAGACCGAGAATTCCTCAGAGAGGTCATTTGTAGCCTGCTTCTGTTATCGACACCGGCACCTTTAGCCGCAATAAAGGCAATAAATTCTCCTATCAGGCTACTTCCGCGGCGCGCCAACGTCTCGCCTCGAGACATCGGGGATCGCCCCATCGAGCAACAGCAACCAACGCCGGAAGCCGTCGAGCACCTCGGCGAGGACCCTCTCCCGCTGCCGCTCGAGGTCGCTGTCGATGGCAGGGGCCACCCGCGCCTCGCCCTCGCGGTTGACCAACGCCAGTGCCCGGGCCAGCTCCGCCAGATCGACGCCCAGAGCATTGAGCACCCGGCCGAGGCTCTCCACCGAGGGCGCCCGCTTGCCCTGCTCGTAGGAGCAGAGCATGGCCTGGGTGATGCCCGCCGAACGGGCGACGTCACGTTGTTTGAGCTGATGGGAGAGGCGAAGCCAGCGGAGCGCTTTGTGGAGACCCTGAAACGTCGACATGGGGCGATCACTCACCCCCTGCCCCCCGGCGAATCGTAGAGGATCCTCCGCTCACCCGCAAGCGCCTTCCCGCAGCACCTCAGTCTTTGTCCCTTTCGCGCCGCACCACCGACTCGTAGACCGTTCGGCTGATCACGGTCAGGCCGCGCAGGATCAGTCGATAGCCCTCCTCGAGGTCGGCGGAGAGGGGCTCTCCGAGATCGCGCAGCAGGGCCTCGAGATCGGGGGCGCTCGATACGCTCTTCGCCGTGCGGCTGTTGTCATTGCTCGCCGCGCGCTCGTTGACGAGGTCGAGCGCCCAGGCGAGCTCGGCGAGCCCGACGCCCAGCCCCCGCGAGAGGATCTTGTCCAGAGTCTCGATCTCCGGCAACGAGCGCTCATTCTCATAGGCCGACAGCATCGGGGCGGTCACCCCGGCCGCCGAAGCGACAGACTTCTGGCTCATGCCGGAGCGCTCCCGGAGGAATTTCAACGCCTTGCCCACACGGAGGAACGCAATCACGCGCGCAATCTACCGACCGCGCCCGCACCTCGCAATATAAAGCCTTATGAATCAGTAGTTTGCCTCGAATGATAACAGTTGCCGCCAAGCGTATCTCCGTGCCGGATTCGGCAAGGAGCACCTTCCCGAACGGAGGGCAGGCCAGCGAATCTTGCCTCCGGAGAGAAGTACGCTACCCCGGGACGGGAGGTGTTGAAGGGGTAGACCGAGCGTGTGGAGCGGGGTCGCTGGCGAGCGGCGGGGTGAGCGGGGCCGCCAGCGACCCCGCCCACCGGTACCGGCAGAGCTACTGGACGGACGTCTTCGCCGCTTCCCACTCTTCGCGGGTCTTCGGCTTGACGGCAGGGAGGCCCTGCTTGATGAGAGCCTGGTTGAGGGCGGCGAGCTCCTTGGCCATCAGGCCCTCGTAGCGCCTGGTCGCCGCGTCGAGCTCGGCGGACAGGTTCTGCGCGCGCTCGGTCTGGGTCTGGGTCGGCCGACCCTCGTAGAAGCTGACTCCCGCGTAGACGCGACCGAGGTTCTCACGCAGCTTCTCGTCGCCCGACAGCCAGCCGGCGTCGCTGGTCGACACCAGCGAGGCGCGGAGATCCTCGAAGCGCTGCGCCGCCTCCTGAGCCTGCTTGGCGAGCTTGTCGCCCGGCTTGCGGTCCTTGACCGCTGCCCGGGCCAGGTCGCGGACCTCGGTGGCGGCCGCCACCACGTAGGAGAGATCCTCGAGCCGGTTGTAGACGAACAACGTGAGCTTCTGCTGGGCGGCGCGGTCCTCCGCCGTGTGGGGAGAGCGGGGGTCGGCCACCAGCTGGGCCTCGGTGGTGTAGGTGGCGTCTCCCTTGATCAGCTTGATGGTGTAGGTGCCCTCCGGGACCCGTGGGCCGACAAAGGCCTGGGCCAGCTGGGTCGCCGGCGGCACCTGTGGCGGTGGCAGGCGCATCGGCCAGTAGACCCGGTTGAGGCCCTTTCTCTTGCCGCCGGGCAGCGTGGACATCAGCTTGCCCTCGCGGTCGTAGACCTCGACCTTCAGCTCGCCGAAGAGGTGGCGCTTCTTGAGGTGGTAGTGGATGGCCACCGCTTCCGGCGGGTTGAAGCCGACGAACTCGTCGCTACCGCCGAAGTTCTGGGAGCCGCCCGCGGTCTGCATCTCGGTCGGCGCGATGTCGAGCAGCTTGACGTCCTCCGAGACGACCTCGGGCGAGAGCTGGCGCAGCGGGGAGATGTCGTCCACGATGTAGAGGCCGCGGCCGTGGGTCGCGAGGATCAGGTCGTGGTCGCGGGGGTGGACCTGGATGTCGTGCACGGCCACCTTGGGGAGATTGCCCTCGAAGCGAGCCCACTCCTTGCCGCCGTCGATCGAGATGAAGAGGCCCAGCTCGGTGCCCAGGAAGAGCAGGTCCGGGTCCACCGGATCCTGGCGGACGACGATCGCCCAGCCTGAGAGGGCCTCGGTCACCAGCGACTGCCAGGTGGCCCCGAAGTCCCGGCTGACGTAGACGTAGGTCTTCATGTCGCCGGTACGGTGACCATCGAAGGTGGCGTGGACGGTGCCCTCCTGGTGCGGGCTGGCGGAGACCGTCGAGACCCAAGTGCCCTTGGGCAGGCCGGGCACGTTGCCGACCACGTTCGTCCACGTCTTGCCGCCGTCCCGGGTGACCTGGAGGTTGCCGTCATCCGTGCCCACCCAGATCACCGAGCCGTTCTTGGGCGACTCGCTGATCGAGTAGATCGTGGTGTGGTTCTCGGCCGTCGAGTTGTCGATCGAGAGCCCGCCCGACTGCATCTGCCGCTGCTTGGCCGGGTCGTTGGTGGTCAGGTCCGGGGAGATGCGCTCCCAGGACTCGCCCTGGTTGCGGGTGCCCAGCAGGAACTGCGAGCCCATGTAGATCGTGCCCTTGTGGTTCGGCGAGGGGTGGATCGGAGTGTTCCAGTTGAAGCGCAGCTCCGGCTCACCGGCGCGCGGTTCGGGCTTGATGTCGCGCGCCTCGCGAGTCGCCAGGCGCAGCCGCGAGATCTCGCCCCCCTGGTACTCGACGTAGACGAAGCCCGGGTCGGCCGGGTCGCGGTGGACGTGGAAGCCGTCCCCGCCGCCGATGTTCACCCAGTCCCGGTTCTCGATACCGTCGATCGACCGCGACGGCCCCATCCAGGAGCCGTTGTCCTGCAAGCCGCCATAGACGTTGTAGGGCTCGTCCAGGTCGTAGCTGACCTGATAGAACTGCGACACCGGCAGCGAGCGCACGTGACGCCAGCGAGCGCCGCGATCGTAGGAGTGGTAAACGCCGCCGTCGGTGCCCAGCAGCAGCTCCTGGGGCGAGCCCGGATTGATCCACAGGGCGTGATGGTCCGGGTGCACGCCGCCGCCCCCGAAGCCCCCGCTCGAGAAGGGAGAGGTGAACGAGACGCCGCCGTCGGTCGAGAGGGACAGGGTGAGGCCCGGCTTGTACACCCGCTTCCAGTCCTGCGGGTCCACCACCAGGCGGGAGAAGTAGAAGGGGCGAGCGACGACGTTGAACGAGCTGTTGAGCTTCTTCCAGCTGCCGCCGAGGTCATCCGAGCGATAGAGAGCCGTTTCCTTGGCTTCGACCGTGGCGTAGACCACGTTCGGGCGCGACGGTGCGACGGCGACCGCGATGCGGCCCTTGTCGCCCGCGGGCAGACCGTTGGCGAGCTGGGTCCAGGTCTCGCCGCCGTCGGTCGAGCGGTAGAGGCCGCTGCCCGGCCCTCCCGAGTTGAAGAAGTCGGGGTAGCGGCGGAACTGCCACATGCCGGCGTAGAGGATCGAGGGATCCTGAGGGTCCATGTCGACGTCGGAGCAGCCGGTGTCCGCGTTGACGTAGAGCACCCGCTTCCAGGTCTCGCCGCCGTCGGTGGTCTTGTAGACGCCCCGTTCCTCGTTGGCGTTCCACAGGTGGCCGGTGGCGCAGACGAAGACGGTCTTGGGGTTCTTGGCATCGACCTCGATTTTGGCGATGCGCTCCGAGTCGGCGAGACCCATGCGCTTCCAGGAGTCGCCGCCGTCGGTGGACTTGTAGACGCCGTCCCCCACCGAGACGCTGTTGCGGGTCCAGGACTCGCCGGTGCCCACCCAGATGACCTTGGGATCGCTCGGATCGATGGTGATGGCGCCGATCGACTGGGTGTGCTGGTCGAAGATCGGCTTGAAGGCCAACCCGCCGTCGGTCGACTTCCAGACGCCGCCCGAGGCGGCACCGACGTAGATGGTCAGGGGGTCCTTGGCGACGGCGTCGATCGCCGAGATGCGGCCGCCCATGGTGGCCGGCCCGATGGCTCGGGCCTCGATGGCGCCGAAGGTGCTGGAGTCGATGGTCGCGGCCGGCGCGGCGCTCGCGGCGGCCAGGGTCAATGCGGCAAAGAGAGTCCGGCTCTTCGTGAGAAGACGCATCGGCTGCCTCCCGATGAATGAGTCAGAGGTGAGGAAAGGCCGGCCGCGGGGCGGCCGGCCTGGGGGGAGCGCTAGTTCGAGGGCGGGGCCGGCGCCGGGGCGGGCTCGGCCGCGGGCATGACGAAGCGCGAGTCCGCGATGTCGGCATCGACCTCGATCTTCTCGATGGTCATCACCTGGCTCATCGGCATGCCGACCGCCCGGGCTTCGATCGAGTGCGGCATCATCAGCCCGGCGACCTCCTTGTAGTCACCGTAGATCGACTCGACCTCCATCTCCTGGCCGTTCTGCTCCCGCTTCTGGGCCGACTTGAACTCGAGGTTGGAGTCCGTGTCGATGAACAAGGTCTCGACCTCGCCGCCCTTCTTGGTGACCTTGAGCTTGTAGGCCGGGGTGCCCTCGACCTCCTCGACGCCGAGCAACTCGACCGTGTGGCCCTTGTCCTTCCAGTTGACCAGCGTGCCTTCGAAGTCCGCCTGCTCCCGGACCTCCTTGGCGGCGTCCTCGGGCATCTTCTCGGGGGTGGTCTTGCCCATGAAGGGCATCACCATCCAGCCGCTCTCACCATCGAAGGCCTGCACGCCGGTCATGCCCTGGATGGTGAACTCCATGCGCATCTTCTCGGGGCGCTTCCACTCGAGGACGAAGGGGGCCTCCATGCCGGGGCCCATGGTCATCTTGCCGGTGATGCGCACCGACTTCATGGCCGTGAGCTTGTCCTTGCCGCCACGGGCGGCGAGGTTCTTGTCGATCACCTGCTCGAGAGTCGGGGCCGCCTCCTCGGCCGCCAGCGGCGCCGCGAGGGGTAGAAGAAACAGCGCAGCCAGAGCTGCCGTAAAGGTTTTGCGGATCATCTTCCTTCTCCTGTGTTCGTGAACTAAGCCGGGGAGGCGAGCCCGATTCGATCGAGCTCGCGCTCGATTCTATGTCAGCCCATCCGGGGCGTCACCGCGAGGCTTCCTCGGCCCCTATACGCGCGGGCAGGGGGGATGTTTCCCGGCCAGCCTCACGGCTCCCCGCGCCTCGCCAGCTCGGCGTCGTCCCGGATGCGCGAGAAGGTCGCTTGTGGGTTCCTCTCGATCAGCAGGTCCTCGACCCATCGCCCTTCGCAGAGGGCGGCCACGTGGCCGGCGCGGTCCTGCGCGCGCAGCACGCCCCGCAGGGGCCAGTCGAGCCGGCCGGCTTGGCGCCCAGGAGCCACCACCCACAGCGCCGAGCCGTAGGGGAGCCGCTCGAGCGTCGTCGGCACGCGATACTCCTGCTCGAGCCGAGACTGCACCAGATCGAACTGCAGCTCACCGACCGCGGCGAGCACCGGCTCGCGCCGGACGGCGCCGGTCTCGAAGAGGACCTGGATTGCCCCTTCCTCTTCCAGCTGACGCAGCCCCTTGTCGAAGGCCTTGGCCTTGTCAACCGATCCCGGGCGCAGCCGTGCGAAATGCTCGGGCGCGAACTGCGGCAGGGGCGCAAAGCGCACGCCGAGGCCGTCGCTCACGGTGTCACCGATCACGAAGAGGCCCGGGTTCACCAGCCCGACCACATCGCCTGCGAAGGCCTCCTCGGTGGTGTCGCGCTCCTGGGCGAAGACGCGGTGCGCTCGGGGCAGGCGCAGGCGCCGGCCGAGCCGCGGATGGTCAACCGCCATGCCCTTCTCGAAGCGGCCGGAGACGATGCGCAGGAAGGCCATGCTGTCGCGGTGCTGGGGGTCCATGTTCGCCTGGATCTTGAACACGAAGCCGGAAAACGCCGGGGTCGCCGGCTCGACGAGCCCGCGGTCGCTCGCTCGCGGCGAGGGCGCGGGAGCGAGGTCGACCAGCGCCGCCAGGAACGGCTCGACGCCGAAGTTGTTGAGCGCGCTGCCGAAGAAGACCGGCGTCTGCAGCCCCGCCAGGTAGCGCTCGCGGTCGAACACCGGGGCCGCGCCGCGCAGCAGGTCGGCGGCATCGCGCAGCTCCCGGGCGGGTCGCTCGCCCAGCAGGCGCTCGAGCGCGGGATCCTCGAGTGCGGCCTCCTGCACCGGCGCGGCCCGCTCGCCGCGGGTCACCCGCTCGAAGCGCAGGATCCTCCCCCGGCTCAGCTCGTAGACCCCCTGGAACTCCCGGCCGGCGCCGATCGGCCAGTTGAGCGGCACGGCGGCCATCCCCAGCACCGTCTCGATCTCGTCGAGCAGCGCCAGCGGCTCGCGCCCCGGCAGGTCCATCTTGTTGACGAAGGTCAGCACCGGCAGCCCGCGCCGCCGGCAGACCTCGAAGAGCTTGAGGGTCTGGGGCTCGACCCCCTTGGCCGCGTCGAGCACCATCACCGCGCTGTCCACGGCGGTCAAGACGCGGTAGGTGTCCTCGCTGAAGTCCTGGTGGCCCGGGGTGTCGAGCAGGTTGACGCAGCAGCCGGCGTGCTCGAACTGCAGCACCGTCGAGGTGACCGAGATACCCCGCTTGCGCTCCATCGCCAGCCAGTCCGAGCGGGCGTGCCGCTGCTGGGCCTTGTTCTGCACCGCGCCGGCCTGCTCGATGGCGCCGGCGTAGAGCAGCAGCTTCTCGGTCAGCGTGGTCTTGCCGGCGTCGGGGTGGGAGATGATCGCGAAGGTCCGGCGGCGGGCGACCTCGGCCGCCACGCGGTCCTCGAGCACGGTGGATTCGTTGGCCAGCATCATGGAGGGGGGACTATAGCCGCAGCGGGGAGACGGTACGATGCGCCGGATGGAGGCAGCGATGTCCACACAACGAGCCAAAGCCGAGCTCTTTCGATCCCTGCACGTCCCCGGCAGCCCGATCGTCCTCTTCAACGTTTGGGACGCCGGCAGCGCGAAGGCCGTGGCCGCGGCGGGCGCGCGCGCGATCGCCACGGGCAGCTGGTCGGTGGCCGCTGCCAGCGGTTTCGCCGACGGCGAGCGCATCCCCCTCGACCTCGCCCTCGACAACCTCGCGCGCATCGTCGGCGCGGTCGAGCTGCCGGTCACCCTCGACCTCGAAAGCGGCTACGGGGAGACCGCCGCCGGGGTCGGGCTCACAGTCACTCGGGCGATCGAGGCCGGCGCCATCGGCTGCAACTTGGAGGACAGCTTCCCCGAGGACGGTAGCCTGCGCGAGACCACGGACCAGGTGGCGAGGCTCGCCGCGGCCCGCGAGGCGGCAGAGGCCGCGGGAGTGCCCTTCTTCATCAACGCCCGCACCGATCACTTCCTCATCAACCCGCCCGAGAAGCACGAGGCCCTGGTCGCCGCCGCCCTCGACCGCGGCCGCGCCTTCCGGGACGCCGGTGCCGACGGCTTCTTCGTCCCCGGCCTGGTGGACGAGGCACTGATCGCCCGCGTCGTCGCCGGGTCACCCCTGCCCGTGAACGTCATGGTCGGCTCCGGCTCGCCCCCGCTCGCCCGGCTCGCGGAGCTGGGCGTCGCCCGAGTCAGCCACGGACCGGGCCCCTTCCGCGGGGCGATGAAGTGGCTCGAGGAGGCGGCCCGGGTGGCGATGGGGTGAGGGGAGGCCGCCGCTGTCCGCTCGCCGCTGCCTACGGCGGCCCGTCCGGCCGGGGCCCCGCACCGAGCAGGTGGCTCCAGTCCAGCTCGGCCCAGTCGATCTCCTCTTCCACTCGCTGGAAGGCGGTGTCGCCGATCGTGCCATCCGCGCGCAGGGCCAAGAGCCGGCGTCGCTGGGCCTGGGTCGCGGCGCGCACCACGGCGTCGTCCGCCTCCTGCTCGCCGGGGTCCAGGGGAGAGGCGCTCGCGGCCCCGGTCCGGCCCTGCTCGGCCCGGCGCAGCGCCAGCTCGTAGCGGTGGCGTACCAGGGCCGCGGTCTCCGCTCCCTGGCTCGCCGCGGCGGCGGCCACCGCCGCTCGCAGGGTCTCGGCACGGGCCAGCCGCACTTCGCGCTCGACCAGGCCGTCGTCCTCCAGGCGCAGGCGCAGCAGCAAGGGCCGGAGCGTCAGCCCCTGGAGCACCAGCGTGCCCAGGACCACGCCGAAGGCCGAGACCAGGATGAGGTCGCGATGGGGGAAGGGCGAGCCGTCGGCGGTCACCGTCGGCAACGCCAGCGCCGCGGCGAGGGTCACTGTGCCGCGCATGCCGCACCAACCCACCACCGCCGCCGCGCGGGCCGGCAGCGCGACCGGGTTGTGAGCCTCGAGCGTCGTCTCCTGCCTCATCCGGCAGCGCCAGCGGACGAAGGCTGCCGCACCGGAGACCCAGACGATGCGCGCCAGGATCACCGCGCCGCACACGCCCGCGGCCACCAGGACGTAGCCCGCCCCGGCAGCGCCCGTCACCCGCTCGGCGATCGACTTGAGCTGGAAGCCGACGAGGATGAAGGCCAGCACGTTGAGCACGAAGACCGCCACCTCCCACACCGCCCACGAGGGGATGCGCAGCCGCGCCGGCACGACCTCGGGAGTCCGGCGCGAAGCCAGCATGGCGTAGACCACCATGGTGATGATGCCGGAGAGGTGCAGTCTCTCGGCCAGCATCCAGACCCCGAAGGTGCCGCAGAACTGGACCACCACGGCCGTGGCCACGTCGTGGATGCGCGCGAAGAGCAGGAGCGTGAGCCGCGCCAGGATCACGGCCAGCACCACGCTGCCCACGGTCACCACCAGCAGCGTGGGCACCACGCTCCAGGGCGAGAGCAGGCCGGTGACCGCGGCCCCCACCGCCAGGCGGTAGACCAGCAGAGCGCTGGCGTCGTTGAACAGGCTTTCCCCTTCGAGGATCACCAGCAGCCGGTGCGGCGGGCGCAGCTGCTTGAGCACCGTGGTGGCGGCCGCGGCGTCCGGCGGGGCGACGATGGCGCCGAGGGCGATGGCCGCGGCCCACGGCATGTCGGGAACCAGCTGTCGCACCACCACCGCCACCACGGCGATGGTCAGTGCCACGGCGCCGAGGGCGAGGCTCGAGACCTGGCGCCAGCTCGCCTTGAGGTCCCGGGGCGAGGCGTCGAAGGCGGCATCGACCAGAACGGGTGCCACGAACAGCGCGAGAGCGAGCTCCGGATCGAGGACCAGGGTCGGCACGCCGGGCACCAGCGCGAGGGCGGCGCCGGCGAGTGCCACCAGCGCCGGGTACGGCGCCCCGAAGCGCCGGGCCAGCGCCGCCAGGGCCGCGCCGCCCAGCAAGAGCGCCACGACGACCTCGAAGACCTCCATCGTGCCTCCAGCCCCTGGACGAATCGGTTTCGGCGGCACGATATCCCACGGTTCCTGGCGAGCGACCGCGTGGATCGACGACATGCCACCTCTTGTCCCGCCCTGGCGTGTTCTGCTACCACATTGGCGTGTTCTGCTAATGACCCGGCAGCTGCGAAGGCCTAGATTCTCGGGTGTCAAGAGGAGCCACGAGATGAGCGAGACCATCCAGGAAGCACCGGCGGCCCTCGCCGGACCAACCGCCGAGACCTACCTGACCCGCGCCTACGCTGCCCCGAGCGCCACCGCTCCGCTGGCGCCGGCCACCATCCCACGCCGCGTCCCGGGGCCACGGGACGTGCAGATCGACGTTCTCTTCTGCGGCGTCTGCCACTCGGACCTGCACCAGGTTCGCGACGAATGGAAGAGCGCCATGCCGACCGTCTACCCCTGCGTCCCCGGCCACGAGATCGTCGGCCGCGTGGTCGCGGTGGGGCGCGACGTGCGCGGCTTCAAGGAGGGCGACCTGGCGGCGGTGGGCTGCCTGGTCGACTCCTGCCGCACCTGCGCCGCTTGCCTCGAAGGGCAGGAGCAGTTCTGCGAGGGCCCAGCCACCTTCACTTACAACGCCCCCGACGTGCACTTGGGCGGCGTCACCTACGGCGGCTACTCGGAGAGCCTGGTGGTGGACGAGGCCTTCGCCCTGCGGGTGCCCAACGGGCTGGACCCGGCCGGAGCGGCGCCGCTGCTCTGCGCCGGCATCACCACCTACTCGCCGCTGCGGCACTGGAACGTCCGGGAAGGGCAGAAGGTCGGGGTGGTCGGCCTGGGCGGGCTCGGGCACATGGCCGTCAAGCTGGCCGATGCCTTCGGCGCTCAGGTCGTCGTCTTCACCACCTCTCCCGGCAAGGCCGAGGACGCCGCCCGCCTCGGCGCCCGCGACGTGGTGGTCTCGACCCGGCCCGAGGAGATGCAGCAGCACCTCGGCAGCTTCGACTTCATCCTCGACACGGTCTCGGCCGGCCACGAGCTGAACCCCTACCTCGACCTGCTCAAGCGCAACGGCACCCTGACCATGGTCGGGGCCCCGGAGGCGCCCCTCCCCGTGAGCGTGTTCAGCTTGCTCTTCGGCCGCCGGCGCCTCGCGGGCTCGATCATCGGCGGCATCCGGGAGACCCAGGAGATGCTGGACTTCTGCGCCGACCGCGGCCTCACGGCCGACATCGAGCAGATCCCCATCTGGAAGATCAACGAAGCCTTCGATCGCCTCCTGAGGGGCGACGTGAAGTACCGTTTCGTGATCGACATGGCCAGCCTCCGGTAGGCCACCGAGGAACCCGATGAACCGTTTCCGCGTCTCGACCCAGCTCGCCCGCAAGCTCAGCGAGCTGGGGGTGTCCCCGGCAGGGGTGCTGGAGCACGCCGGCTTGCCGGCGGGGCTCTTCGACCAGGAGAAGATCCAGGTCAGCACGGAGGACTTCTTCGCCCTCTATCGGGGGATCGCGAGGGCCAGCGACGACCCGGCGATCGGCCTCAAGCTGGGGACCGAGCCGCGCATCGAGCGCTACGACCCGATCGCCCTGGCGGCGGTCTCGGCGCGCTCGCTGCGGGACGCGCTGGGGCGCATGGCCCGCTACAAGCAGCTCACCTGCCCGGAGGAGGTGCACGTCGCGGTGCAGCGCGGCGAGTGCCGGGTGCAGTTCCGTTGGCTGCTCGCCGAGGAGACCGAGCCGCCGGTCCTGGTGGACGTCTGCTTCGCCTGGGTGGTGGGCCTGGTCCGCCGCGGCACGGGTGACCTGGTCAACCCGAAGCGTCTCGAGCTGCGGGGAGCGGCCCGGGACCGCGGGATGTACGAGGCCCACTTCGGCTGCCCGGCCCGTTTCGGTGGCGGCGAGAACGCCATCGTCTTCGACGAGGCCGCCCTCGACCGGCCCTTCGTCACCCGCAACGCGGAGCTGCTCGCCGCCCTCGCCCCGCAGCTCGACGCCGAGCTGTCACTGGCCCTCGCCTCGCGGGCCCTCGGTGAGCAAGTCAAGGGCATCCTGAAGCGCCAGCTGGCCGGCCGGCGTCCTGCCATCGAAGAGGTCGCGCGGGAGCTGCGTCTGAGCCCGCGGACCCTCCAACGACGGCTGGCGGAGGACGGCGCCTCCTTCCAGCAGCTCGTGCAGGAGGCGCGGCGCGAGCTGGCTCATCACTACCTGCGGCACTCCACCCTCGAGCTCAACGAGACCGCCTACCTGCTGGGCTACGAGGACGCCCATTCCTTCTTCCGGGCCTTCCAGCACTGGGAGGGCAGCTCCCCCGGCCAGTGGCGCTCCCGTCACGCCCCGACAACCTGACTTCGCCTCCGAGGAGGATCGATGCACACCCGCAAGCTTGGCAACAACGGCCTCACCGTCTCGGCCCTGGGCCTGGGCTGCATGGGCATGAGCCAGTCCTACGGCACCGCCGAGGAGCGAGACGACGCTGAATCCATCGCCACACTCCACCGCGCCCTCGAGCTGGGTGTGACCTTCTGGGACACCGCCGAGGCCTACGGCCCCTTCACCAACGAGGAGCTGCTGGGCCGCGCCCTGCGCGGCAAGCGGGACCAGGTGGTCCTGGCCACCAAGTTCGGTTTCCGGATCGAGAACGGCGCCCTCACCGGCGTCAACAGCCGGCCGGAGCACATCCGCGAGGTCGTCGAGGCATCGCTGCGCCGCCTCGGCACCGACCACATCGACTTGCTCTACCAGCACCGGGTCGATCCCCAGGTGCCGATCGAGGACGTGCTCGGCGCCATGGCCGAGCTGGTGCGCCAGGGCAAGGTCCGCTTCCTCGGCCTCTCCGAGGCGGGGGAGAAGACCATCCGCCGCGCCCACGCCGTGCACCCGATCGCGGCGCTGCAGAGCGAGTACTCCCTGTGGGAACGCAACCTCGAGGGGCAGATCATCCCCCTCCTGCGCGAGCTGGGGATCGGCCTCGTCCCGTTCTCGCCGCTCGGCCGCGGCTTCTTGACCGGGGAGGTGAAGCGCGCCGAGGAGTACCCGGCGGGGGACTTCCGCCGCGGCGACCCCCGCTACCAGGGCGCCAACTTCGACGCCAACGTGAGCGCCGCCGCGACGGTGCGCCAGGTGGCCGAAAGCAAAGGCGCCAAGCCCGGGCAGATCGCCCTCGCCTGGCTGCTTCACAAGGGTCCGGACGTGGTGCCGATCCCGGGCACCAAGCGGCGCCGCTACCTCGAGGAGAACGCCGCCGCGGCCTCTCTCTCGCTCAGCACGGAGGAGATGGCGCAGCTGGATGCGGCCCTGGCGCCGGAGAAGGTGGCGGGCCCACGCTACGGCCCGCAGATGATGGCGCTGGTGGACCGCTAGACCCGCGCCAGCGGGGGGAGGAGCCGAGCCGCAACAGCCCCCAGCAGAGGGCGGCGCTCACGGCGAGGTTCACCAGCGAGTCCTCCGGCCCGAAGGCCCCGCCGGTCCAGAGGTCGGAGCCGTGGGTGACGGTGGTGAAGGGCGCCAGGGCTCGCCACGCCTCCTCCCCCGAGAGCGGCAGGCCCACGGCCCAGATGGTGGCGTTCCAGCAGGCATGGTGGGCCGTGGACACCCACACGTTGCGGGTGAGCAGGAAGACGCTCGACCAGATCAGGCCCGCGAGGGTGACCGACAGCAGGGTGATCCAGCGCGCACCGTCGTTGGCCAGGTGGACCGCGCCGAAGATCCCGGCGCTCACCCCCAGGGCCGCCGCCGTGCCGATCCGCCGTTCGAGGGTCTGGAGCAGGATGCCCCGGAAGGCCACTTCCTCGATCACCGCGGCGACGAGGATCTGCCCGAGCACGTCCGGAGCCTGGGCCCAGCCGCGAAACCCGGCCAGCAGGTAGTGCCCCGAGAGGAAGAGCGCGAGGATCGTCACGCCGATCGACAGCGCGCCCGCCGCGCCGGCGAGCAACGTCCACGGTAGGCGCGGCGCCAGCTCGCGAACGGGGCGCCGCAGGTAGAGGCGGACGAAGGCCCAGTAGGAAAGAACGACGGCCAGGAGCACGGCGGTTCGCCGCACGAAGGACGCGGCGCTGTCGCCGAGCGAGAACGCCCCCACCAGGAGGGGCACGACGAGCAGGTGGCAGGCGGCGATGGCAGCCGCCAGGAAGGCGACGGCGACCCCCAGCTCGAGTAGGCCGCCGAGCAGGAAGCGGATCCGGGATGGGGGTTGGGCGGTCATCGGTCGAGCCTCTTCTCGAAGGCCAGCTGGGCGTAGGGGTCGTCGTCGAAGGGCGGGATCTCTCGGTAGCCGCTGGCGAGGTAAAGGGATTGGGCCTCGGTGAGCGAGCTGTTGGTCGAAAGGCGCAGAACCTGGACGCCCGCCTGCCGCGCCTGCTCCTCCACCGCCTCGAGCAGCCGCCGCCCGAGGCCCAGGCCGCGCACCCGCGGCGCCACCCACATGCGCTTGACCTCGCCGATCCGGCCCCCCTCGCTCAGCTTGAGGGCGGCACAGCCGACCGGCTGGTCCGGCAACCGGGCGAGCAGGAAGTACCCCGCCGGCGGCCTCGTCTCGTCGGGGCTGGCGGAAGCGGTGAGGCCGGGGTCGAAGCCGCCTGGGAAGCGCGCAGCCAGTTCGTCGAAGAACTGCCCGACGCACCACGCCGCCGCCTCGCTCGCCGGGTCCTCGACGCCGATCGAGATCTCCGAAGCCGCCAGCAGGCGCTCCACCTCCGCCATCGCCGCCTCCAGCCGCTCCTGGAGGTCGCCGGAGAGCGGCGCCAGCCAGGACTCGGCCCCCTCGTTCGACTTGCCCTCGAGCTCGTCGAGCTTCGCCCGCCCCTTCTTGGTGAGACGCACAACCCGCGCCCGAGCGTCGCCGGCATCGACCGAGGTTTCGATCAGCCCCTTGGTCTCGAGCGAGCGCAGCATGCGGCTCATGTGGCCCGAGTCCAGCCCCAGCTCAGCCCGCAGCCGCCGCACCTCCCCCACCCCGGAGCCGATCTCGAACAGCAGCCGGGCCAAGCCCAGCGACAGCCCACCGCCCAGAAAGGAGCCCTCCAGCGCCCCCAAGCGGCGGGTGATGGTGCGGTTGAAGCTGCGGATGTTGGCGATGCGGTCGGGCATTTGTCTGACTCTAGTCAGAGAATTGGGTGGGGGTCAAGGGGGGCGGGTGAGAAGGGCCGCTGCCCTGAGGGCTTCGGCGAGGCGCCCTGTCGGCTCGCCGACGTGGCACCGACAACGATCTCCCCAATGCCGTTGCTCCCGGCCGCCAGCTTCGCGGAGGGTAGGAAGTGAGCGATTGCCGCTCTATCTTCTCGAGGCGCTGGTGTAGAGTCCCTCTAGCTGGCGACGCCGCGAGGGTTGTTTGGCCGCACCACGCGGAGGCTCTCCCTGCTGATCCAACGTCGAGCCATCGTCCCGGCTCTCGGTTTCGATTCTCGCGGCTTGGGAGTGAGCGTTGTGCCAACGATATCCATGTTCTACGGCATCCTGATCCGGATGTTCTTCTACGACACGGACAGGCACAGCGTGCCGCATATCCACGCCGAGTATCAAGGAGAAGTGGCTGTCTACTCGATTCCCGAGGGAACCGTCCTGGCAGGCGGCCTGCCGCCCAGGAAGCACAAGCTGGTCGTTGCTTGGATCGAGATCCACCAAGAAGACCTGATGGTCGACTGGCAGCTGGCCGTCAATGGAAAGAAGCCGTTCCCGATTCGAGGGCTGGACCAATGAAGATTGTGGAAGTCATCCCGAAGGAAAACTACGTCCTTTACATCAAGGGCGACAATGGGCAGACGGGCCATTTCGATGTACGGCCCTTTCTCGAGTCGGAGGCATTCTCGCCGCTCAAAGAGTGCGGCGAGTTCGAGCGCATCCACAACGGTGGATACTTCGTGGAATGGAGCTGCGGTGCCGACTTGTCGGCGGACACCATTCAGGCGAGGTGGGCGCTGATCTCGGCGCCATCGACTCAGATCGGCGCTCCGGCCGACGCTCCCGCCGCACGCGGCCGAGCGTGATGACCAGGCCGACTCTCGTGCCGGGCGAGCTCATGAAGGCCTCGCCGGCATCCACCGAGGTCTCGATCAGCCCCTTGGTCTCGAGCGAGCGCAGCATCCGGCTCCTCTGGCCGCAGTCCAGCCCCAGCGCCGATCTGCGCTCAGAGTGAACTCTCCGAAGGGGCAACTTGTAAGGAACTCTTACACGTCCGCCGGAAGGGCAGCCGAGAGGTCATCCGCTGGATCAGGCACTTCGTTTCGCAGCCGCCCCCTCTCGCCCACCCCGGAGCCGATTTCGAACAGCAGCCGCGCCTTGCCCTGCGACAGGCCGCTGCCCAGGAAGGAACTCTCCAGCAGGCCCAGCCGGCGCGTGATGATGCGGTTGAAGCTGCGGATGTTGGCGATGCGGTTGGGGTTTTGTCGAACTCAAGTCAGATATCTGGGTGGGGTCAAGGGGATGGTCAGCAGGCGAGCGCGCCAGCTCCGCCCGCCGGGCTCGTCGAGCGGAGCTTTCGTCTGAACCGTGACTGTGAGGCCACGCCGCTGGCCGTCACTAGACGCCTTGCGATTCGGGGAAAGCAGGCCTCGCTAAGAAGCCAGACTTCCGCAGGCGCCGACTGTGGGGTGAAGGGCGCGCCCCCGGCTAGTCCTCAGCCACCAGCTATGCGGGCGGTGTCACGAAGTCATCTCTCATTCGGAATGCGGCAGATGATCCAGATTCGACAAGGCAGTCGAGGTTGAAAAGCACCGCGTCGCGGATGCGAGCGTCGCGCTTGAGTTCGAGCGGCCGTCCGTAGACATGGCGTTGCAGGAGTACCTCGAGCATGAACACGGTGTTTGACCTCGCGAGCATCTTCTGCGAGTCGCCACGCCGCAGCGCGGCCGCGATATGCACGAAGGCGGCGGGCAGCGAGCGCTCACCGATGTGATAGAGGAACCGGGCGTAGTTATCGAGGACGACGGATGTCGGCGGAAGCGCCTCGAAGAGTGAGTGCACGAGATGCGCGTAGCCGTCAAGTGAGTGCCAGTGACGGATGTCATCCCTCCAGTACGACGTCAAGAAGACCGCAGAGAGCAAGTCGCCGCCCTCGGGATTTCGATCCTTCCCCAGGTGCGCCACCCACGTCGCGCGCTTGACGGCGTCCGCGAAGAGTTCCCACAAGAACCAATACTGGGGCGTATTCGGGTTCGCGTCCTGCAGGCCTGTCAATCCCTGCATGATCGACCGAAGGTCGCGGGAGTGGCGGTCTATGACCGCGAGCATTGGCGCCAGAACCTGTCGTGCAGCTTCCGGCGAAGTGCGTAGCAGGAACTCTTCAATCCGATCGGCCACGTCTGACTCGGTCTGAAAATCCCGGTTGCTCCCGCCCCGTCGGTCGTAGTCGTGTACCCACCAGTTCACGAGCGTACGGCCTGCGCGCGTGAAGGCGGCGATCGCGTCCGGGTCCAGTGGCACGCGCCCAAGGATCACGAGGATATACTTAAGCGCAATTGCGCCGGAATGGCTAGAGAAGTCGACGCTCACGTGCGCATCTTTGTGGGACGCCTCGTCATTCCAGAACCGAGCGCGAACGTCCGCGGAAGCCGCTGCCTTGATCTCACTCAGATCTCGGCGAACATCATGGGGTCGCCCCTCCTCGAAGTCGTGCGCCACAGCGATGATAGCGGCGTGGGCTGCAATCGCGCTGACGCAGCGCAGCGCGAGTCCGCGGTCGGCAGCCCAGACGCCCTCGTCGATACTCGATGCTGCGTACCATCGAACCTCCTCGGTGGAATGAGTGAGGGCTGCAGCGAGAGCCCTCTTCACGCCGTCAATAAGAGCCGTGTCGAGCTGTCTACCGAGAAGTAATGGAAGGACAGATGCGCAGGCGCGATCGGCCGCCATGGAGTCCTTCTGCAACCGCAGGATGTAATCTGTGTCGTCGGCGTGCAGTAGCACTTCCGCGCAGGCCGTCTCGATGCACCAATCTCTCTGCTCCACAGTCATGTCGTCCCAGCGGTCGCGGATGCAGACGGCGGCAACTAGACCGGGCGCATGACGGCTGCCGTCCTCCGCGCCGACCTCGCGGTCCATCGCCTGCGCTTCGGCGAGCCTCTCCGCCCACTGCGAGGCGTCGTACTTGCCGGTCGCTCGTCTGAAGGCATGAAGACCCCACATGAGCACGCCAAACCGCGCGCCCATCGTCTCGAGCCGCGAGTCACTCCTGTCGAGCATGGCCTTCAAGTCGGCTGCGGGGGGCTTGGGGTCAAGCCGCACGTAGCGCAGCTGCGGCTCGCCGAGCTTCGCATCCCGGTTGGGTACTTCCGGGCCGGGCGAGTCGGATACCGCATACTGGCGCAAATCCATGCGATGAATGGCCAAGCGCCACAAGAGGTCATCCTCGTCCTGCTCCTCCTTCGGTGGCAAGGCCGCGAGATGCATCTCGAGGAGAGCGTGGACGCGCGGCGCGAACGGACCGAGCTGGAGGTTGGCGATCGCCGCTTCTAGATCCTGCGCTCGGTGCGGCAAGGCATTCGCCTCCTTGCGTTCAATTTCGTAGATCTGGTGGTCGGCGCGGAACGTCGGAAACATGCCGGCCATCCCGGACAGATCCCGCTCACCCACGAGACGGCTGCGATCCAGTATGATGTAGTCACGGATGCTGAGCAGGACGAGCAGTGCTTCGCCTGCATGGTGCGGATAGGCGGTGGCGACGCTTGCGACGACGGCAGCCAGAGAAGCACTGTCGCTACGACGCAGGAGGTCGACGAGCAAGTCGTCCAAAAGCGTCGGCTCTTGCTGTCCGACATCGAGCAGCCAGCGCTCGAGCGCCATCAGCATCGACTTAAGAGGATCCGGCCCGACCGGCATGCCTCGATAAAGGCCCCAGAGATGGGCGTTGGTCCACTGCTTTCGCGTACCGCCATCGGCGAAAGTCAGTTCGACCTCCCAGGCGCTCTCGCGACGGCTGCGCACACGCGGATGCGCATGCCAGTCGGTGCGGTGGTTGAAGACTCTTATGTAGAGATCGAGAGCCTTCTCCGTATGGTGGCGCAGAAGGTGATGCCACGGGCCGCGCCACGCGCTCGGCGGGAATGAGCTGCGCCACAGTTCTCTCCTGACGCCGAAGGACAGCTCAATGTCGAATGAACTGTCGGCGTAATGTCGCTCGTCGCCGATACCCACCTGCGATCCGAGCAGGTAGTCCGCGCCGACAGAGATGACGAGGTCGGGCAGATCGCGCGCGGCGGCCATGCCTTCAATGCCCGCGAAAATCAGCCCGCGCAAGTCCTCAGCGACCACGCCGCGGCGCTCTCCTTCCTTCCCTTGGCCGCGAAGCGCCGCCTCGAACCTCATGGCGTCAGCCTTAGGGATCTTGGCGATGACCCTCAGAACGCGCTTGCGCGCCTCCTCGTGGTTGTAGCCGAGCAGGCCATCGAGGAGCCAGTGTGCGATACCGGCGACATCCTCGGCACCCTCGACTTCGGGCGTCCACTGGCTCACACCGCGCACCGCGTCCTCAACTAGCCCGAGCAGGAGCGCTCGCTCGTTGTCCGCGAAGGCCGCGAGGTTGCGGTGAACGAGGCGCAGCACGGCGGGCCAGGCCATTCCGTCGGGCTCGTTGAAAATCGATCCCTGAGGCGTCGGACCGGCGGCCCAATCGGGCGCCTTCACGCAAGCCACGCGCAAGAGATGAATAGCGCGTCTGAGAAGCGCGCGATTATTTGCCACCAACAGCGTTTCGTGCCGCGCGAGCAAGTCCGGCGCCGACGGCGCCTTGAGCAGCGACACGAGGGTGTCGTCGCGGAACTGCATGCTGATCTCGGTCTCGGAAACTGCCGCCTGCAACAGGCGGTTGGCGTTTGCAGGATCGCAGTCGACGAGCTCGAACACCCACTTGCGGTAAGAGCGACGCACGCCAGGGTGTGTTCCGATGGCGTCCGAGAGCGTCTTGAACGACGCATCGGCGAGATGTCGCTCCTCGAGCCATTGCAGGATGGCCCAGTCCTCGAGGACGTCGTGGGCCGGCGCCACTAGCAACGGGTTGTCGTCGGGCGACGTGATCAGAGAGTCGCCGCGCAGCGACTCAACCACCGCCGGATCGAGCCCGGTCACAGGAACGTGGGGGGAAAGGGCCTGCGCGCGGCGCACGGCGATTGCCAGGAGAGCCTCTTCACGCAGCCGTCCCGTGGCGGGCGCGACGCGGTGGCCGCCGCGCACGATCTCGCGCCAGAAGAGAGCGCGAAATGCCCGCTCGGTCTGCGGGAGGGACTTCTCCGTCGGCCAAGGGATGTGGAGCGCCTTGTCGAGAACGAAGGGGTTGCGGAGGATGTTGCGCAACGCCGGGCTCTTGAGCGGAATCGCGAGCGAGGGGAACGCCGCTTCGGCGTCTGCGAGTTCGGCATCCTCGAGCGGCGGCACGCGGATTACTGAGGGGTTGATGCCGTGCGGCTGCAGGAAGCTTGCGCGCACCTGCTCGACAGAGTAGTCGCGGCATGTGAGCACAATGCGCAAGCCGCGATCGTCCGCCGCCAGCGTCATGAGGTCCGTAAACGCGTCACGCGTCGTCTTCTCAAGCAGGCGCTCGACGCTCTCGATGAGCACCACCTTGCGGTCCTGCGCGCCAAGGATGGCGCGAAGCGTCGCCCAGTTCGCGGGCACCTGCGCGGCGGTCAGCGTTGCGTCGAAATGTGCCTGCACGAACTCCTCTACGCGAAAACCGAACCGGAAATGATTCAACGCGAGAACGTCGACAGCCTCCTTACCGGCGACCGACTTACCACTGCCGGCCGGCCCCGCGACGAGCACGACCTGCGCGCTCTCGAGCGCGTCGAGGATCTTCTGCACGAGCGCGGCGCGCGGCAAATGCAACTTGTCCCCGAGCGTCGAGCGGATTGCGCGCAGGACGGGTGCGGTGTGATCGGCAAGCGCGCGGAGCACACGCCGCTCACTCGTTCCAATCACCCCGTGGCGCACCAGCGTGGCAGTGGGCAGGTCATCGCGGCGCAGGCTGCGGCTGCCCACCATCGCCGTGCTCGCTATTCCGACTAGCTCGTGCCAAGAGGCAGCAGCGCTCGCAACGGGGTCCCCGCCCGTTACCGTGAGGGCCAGCATGCTCTTGATATGCGCTTCCGTTTGTCGCGTCGAGCTGTGGAGGTCGAGGCTCAGCACGTGCAGGGCACGCAGGAACGGCCAGATGTCGGGTCTCGTGACGGACTTGCCCGCGACGTGAGCGAGGATCTTCTGTAGCTCGCCGCAGTAGCGCACCGCCGTACCGGAGATGAAACCTCCCGCAGCGAGCCGCTGCTCGAACTCGGCGCCGTCACGCGCGGCGCGCGCGCAATCGAGAAGTCCGACGAAGTGTTCGAGAAGCGTATTCGTACCGCGCAGTGTCACGAGTGCGAGGCGATCGTGGTCCTTCGAGAAGTGCGGGGCGTTGAAGTCCCTCCAGAAGTCGGTGATGGCCTTCTCGCACTCCTTGTTCGCCTCGCTGACAGTAAAGCTCCGCTTCACCTGGCCGGCGAGGTTCCGCGGCTCGCCGCCGATCGTGCAGACCACCAGGAAATCGTCGGTGTGCCAGCCCAGCCGCTCGGTTTGGAACCTCACCTCGGCGACTGTTGTGCCGATTAGGATGGGCGGGATCGCGCCGACCAGAAGTTGAGCCAGCCAGTAGGCGCCGACGTGTTGCTCGAAGGCCGTTCCGGCACCGCCCGTCGAGGTCGGGGTGGACACCCGCGCGGTCGTCGCGTCGGCCGCTGGCGTGAGGCCGGCCAGGGCCGTCTCGGCGTCAGTGCTCTTGACCTTCATGCTTCGAGTGCCCTGATGTGCGTAAGCACAGTCAGCATATCGCACGCTGTCTGAGTGTGGGCCACCGCGAGGGCCCGAGCAGATCGCGCGCAGGAGGCGCGTGCTTCGGGCTGTTGACCTTCGGGCAATCGACTCACATGCTCTTGTCGGGCAGCGCTCTCACTCCGTTCGCATCGTAGTGGAGTGCCTGGCCGAGGCGCTCGAGGCGCCGGGGGTGGGAAACGCGGACTCTCTCCTATCACCGCGACAGCCGAAGGACGGCCTCCAACAAACTCCGGCAAGTGCTCGCCGGCCAGCATCGGCCTCGCCGCCACAAAGTCGGCCGGAGTGCCTTCGAAGACAATACGTCTACCGTCGTGGCCCGCGCCCGGCCCGAGGCCGAGGACTCCCCGGATCGCCCTGACGCGGACACCGTTCACGTCGCGGGGCTCCTGTCCATCCGTGGCTCGCGGTGCCCGAGTGCCCACGTGGCGGTGGCGAGGTGATCAGGTGTCCTCCGGTCCGATCTGCGGGGCTTCATCACTCGGCAATGAAGTCGGCCGGGATCACAGGTCAGGCTCCACCTTGGCATTGCTGCACAGCTTCCAGCGCTCGTCTCGAAGCACCCCGGGGCGGTCCTCTCCCGGGATCAGGGTGGTCGTTCCTGTGGCGTGCTGGGCGACGAAGCTCGCCAGCGGCTCGGTTCGCGAGGACTCTCCGACCCGATCGAGCAGATAGCCGAGCCGCTGGGCCCACGGAATCGGCGACAGCAGACCGAGCTCGGCGAGGCGTTCCGGATCGAGCTTCTCGGCCAGCTCCGCCAGGACGGTGGCCACGTTGTCGAGCCCCCCGCAGTGCTCCGGGTAGCCGACCAGGTCGAACGCCGTCGCTTCGGGGGAGGAGATCTGGAGCAAGCCCCGTGGAGTGTTGACCTTCCCGGTCGGGATCAGGGCCGCGTTGCGCCGTGCCACGAACTCGACCTCCACCCGTCCGCAGCGGATCGGTGGTCGGTTCTTCGGCACCATGACCTGGAATTGTTGCGGCTGCTGATGCGCAGCCCCATGGTAGCGGGCCGCCGTCAGGAGCCCGGCGTAGTAGGGCACCGCGAGCCGGTCCATCAGCTGAGGGACGAACTGCTCAGGCGGCAGGCAGCCGAGCGACCGATACTCGGCCGGAACGTAGAGATGGATGCCACGGTAGGGGGTGGCGATCTCGCCCTTGGCCTTCAGGCGACGGAGAGCCGCCCTCGCTGCGGTGACCGAGCCACCCAGCTCACGAGCGACGTCCTCGGTCGAGAAGTGGTACCTGCCTCGCGACGCCCATGCGTCGAGAAGGCGCGAAGCGGTGCGACGAGCAGCGCCGGAAATCACTCGACGAAAGTAACGAAAAGCGCTGCGTTTGTCGAGCGATTCCCGCAGCGGGCCGCCGCCGAGCCGGTTGGCCGCTGTGAGGTTGCGGTAGGTCTACAGAGCGAAGAGAGAGGAGTCTTGGTAGCGCATACGGGATTCGAACCCGTGTTACCGCCGTGAGAGGGCGGCGTCCTGGACCCCTAGACGAATGCGCCAGATGCGGAGGGAAATCCGCGGGCCGCAGAGGGTAGCAGATCTGAGGGAGCCGGATCAACCCCGGGGCGGGGTCGTCCAGCCGGGCTTGGGCTGGCCCGTGGGGCGAGCTCAGCCTTCGCGGAAGAGGATCTTCACCCCGTCCGGGTCGTGGGTGTCGAAGAGCAGCACCCCGTCCGCGCCACGGCGCAGGCCGCCGGGGATATTGCGCTCGCGGAACTGGATCTCCTCGAAGGTCTTCTGGGCCGAGGGCACCAGGAAGGCGAGCACCAGTTTCTGCTGGGGGCCGTGGTACTCGTAGATCTCATCGCGCAGGTCACCCAGGTCCCGACCCGGGCGCCCGAGCACCTCGATCACCGCCGGGCCCGCCTGGAAGGTCGCGCCCCGCTCCTCCTCGCTCTCCCAGGACGACATCCGGGGCAGGCCGAGGGCCTCGCCGTAGAAACGGGTTGTGGCATCGAAGCTCTTCGCCCGAAGCACGAACCGGGCTTGCTGGATCTCCATGCTGATCTCCTCCGAGGCCGAGAGCATATCGAGAAGCCAGGTCGGGTGGTATCCTCGCGCGGCGTGAACAAGGCGGCCGCTCTCTGCCTCTCCCTCCTCGGTGTCGCGCTCGCCTTCCGCCTCGCCGCCGTCGAGAAGGCGCCGCCTCCCCTGCCGGTCCTCCACAGCGGCTCGGCCCAGGTGACCGTGGACGGGCGAGACGGCGAAATCCTCTACGCCATCACCGAGAAAGGCCCCCTCTTCGGGCTGACGCCGCTCACCGTGCTGCTCGGCGGCGAGGTCGCCTCGGACCCGGCCGGCCGGGCCTTCACCCTCACGGTAGGGGAGACCGAGCTGGTCTTCGGCCCCGAGAGCGAGTCCGTGGTGATCTCCGGCGCACCCCCGGAAGAGGCCGTGCTGGCCCTCTCGCAGCGCCCCCAGGCGGCCAGCTTCGGGCTGCTGGTGCCCCTCGACCTGCTCGAGATCTCCTACGGCCGCGTCTCCGGCCTGGCCTTCCGCTGGGACCCCGACGAGCGCCGCCTGGCGGTGAGCCGGCCACCGGCCAACGAGGTGGCGGTGGCGGCCGAGGTGGTCCACCTCTCGGGCGCCACCACCGTGGTCCTGACCTTCCGGGACCAGCCGGCGCGCTACCGCGTGGTGGCCGGCGAAGGCTGGATGGACGTCCAGGTGCCGGGTGGCTCCTTCCGCCTCACGGGAGGTGAGGCCGCCGCGAGCGACCCTCTGGCCCGCGGCATCGAGGCGGAGCCGGGCCGCCTGCGCCTGCGGCTGGCTCCCGAGGTCCGGGCCAGTCACTACACCCTCGACGAGCCCTTCCGCATCGTCTTCGACCTCGCCGCCACCGGCGAGGGTGCCACCAGCCTCGGGGCCCAGCGCGGCGCCGGCGGGCTGACCACGATCGTCATCGACCCCGGCCACGGCGGCACCGAGACCGGTGCCATCGGCAAGGGTGGTGCGGTCGAGAAGGAGCTGGCTCTCGCCCTCGCGCTGGCCCTGGAGCGTCGGCTCGAGGCCGAGCTGCCGGGCGTGCGGGTGGTGCTGACGCGCACGGAAGATCTGCTGCTGCCGCTGGCCGAGCGTGCGGCCATCGCCAACCAGAACAAGGCCGACCTGTTCATCTCGATCCACCTCAACTCCTCCGCGGGCGGTCGGCCTACCGGCGCCGAGACTTACTTCCTCTCCCTCCAGGCCAGCGACCGGCTGGCCGCCGCGGCCGCCGAGCGGGAGAACCCCCCCGGCGGCGGCACCGACGGCGCCGACAGCGAGGAGTCGGCCCTGGCCCTGATCCTCTGGGAGCTGGCGCAGGCGGAGCACCTGGCGGAGAGCCAGCGCTTCGCCGGCTTGGTCCAGGCCGAGCTCAACCAGGCCCTGGGCTTGAAGGACCGGGGCGTCAAGCAGGCCCCCTTCTCGGTGCTGATGGGGGCGGCGATGCCGGCGGTGCTGGTCGAGCTCGGCTTCCTGTCCAACCCGGAGGAAGAGGCCCGGCTCAAGGAAGAGCCCTACCGGGAGCAGCTGGTGACGGCGGTGGCGCGGGCCGTGGCCCGCTACCAGGCCACCAGGGAGCCGGCACCCCTGGCCGAGGCCCGGCCGTGAGGCGGGCGCTCGCCGGGGCCTGCGCCCTCGCTTTCGCCGCGGTCCTCGCCGCCGGCCTCGCCTGCGGCCGGCGGGAACGCGAACGCCCGGTGCCGGTGGCCGCGGCGGCCGAGACGCCCCGGGTGCGGCTGTCGGTCGAGCTGTACTTCCCCGGCGAGCGTACCTTTCTCGAGCGGGAGCGCCGGGAGATCGAGACCACGGCCCTGCCGGAGGATCAGATCGCCGCCGTGGTCGGCGCGCTGCTCGCCGGACCGGACGACTCGGGCCTGGCGGCGGTTTTCGAGCAGCCGGTCGAGGTGGGCCCCTGCTACCTGTCGCCCGACGGCGTGGCTTACGTCGATCTGCGCTCGGCCGACGGCGCGCCCCTGCCGGGCCTCGGCTCGACCCAGGAGATCCAGACCGTCTACAGCCTGGTCAACTCCGTGGCCTTGAACGTCAACGACGTCCGGCGGGTGGTCCTGCTGTGGAACGGCACCCAGCCGGCGACCTTCGGCGGCCACCTCGACACCAGCCTGCCGCTCGCGCCCCTGCGCGGCCTGGCCCCCCGCGGATGAGCGAGCGGCCGATCGGCGTCTTCGATTCCGGGGTCGGCGGGCTCACGGTGGTCGCCGCCCTCGCCCGCCACCTGCCCAAGGAGTCCCTGCTCTACCTGGGCGACACCGCTCGCTTGCCCTATGGCACCAAGTCGCCGGCCACGGTGCGCCGCTACACCGAGCGCAACGTGGAGTTCCTGGTCGAGCGCGGGGTCAAAGCGGTGGTGGTGGCCTGCAACACGGCCTCCGCCCTGGCCCTCCCGGACCTCGCCCTGCCGGTGCCGACCTGGGGGGTGATCGAGCCCGGGGCGGCCGCCGCCGCGGCCCGCTCCGCGGGGCGGGTGGGAGTGATCGCCACCGAGTCCACCGTGGCCTCGGACGCCTACGGCCGGGCCCTGCGCGCCCTGCGGCCGGAGCTGACCGTGCTCTCCCAGGCCTGCCCCCTCTTCGTGCCCCTGGTCGAGGAAGGCTGGCATGACGACCCGGTCACCGAGGAGGTGGCCCTGCGCTACCTCTCCCCCCTGATCGAGCGCGAGATCGACACCCTGGTGCTCGGCTGCACGCACTATCCCCTGCTGGCCGGAGTGCTGGCGCGGGTGGCGGGGCCGAGGGTCGCCCTGGTCGACTCCGCGGAGTCGACCGCCGAGCGGGTGGCCCGTGAGCTCGGGGGGCTCGGCCTCGCCCGCCGCCGGGGCAAGCCCGAGCACCACTTCTGCGTCACCGACGCCGCCGAGCGCTTCCACCGCCTCGCCCACCTCATCCTCGGCGACCGCCCCGAGCGGCTGGAGCTGGTCGAGGTGGTGTGAGGGGAGAGGCAGGATGAGCGCCTCCGCCGCCTCGCCCGCGGGAACCTCCGAGAGCAACGCCGACCGCCTGGCCGCCTGGTGGCCGCTTGTGGCCCGCACGGGCTTCACCGTCGGCTCCCTGCTCGGGCTAGTCGACGTGACCACGGCCTACCTGCGGGACGCCAAGGTGCCGTTGGGCATCGGCCTCGTCGGAGCGGTGGTCACCGGCATGATCTACGCCCTCCTCGCCAGCCTCACCGCCCTCGCCACCGGCCCCCTGGTGGCGGCCGGGTGGCGGCGCCTGGCCGCCGCCGGCGGCGCGGCGGTCCTGGCCACCGCGGCGTTCTTCAACCTGATGAGCCTCTGGGTCTACTGGCTGACCGGCGTCTTCCCCACGCTCGCCCCGCTCCAGATGTTCTGGGCGAGCCCCTCGCAGTTCCTCCACGCCGGGCTCCGCGGCCAGGAGTGGCGGCTGGCCGTGCTGCTGGCCCTCTCCGGCGGCCTCGGGGCCGGGCTCTATCGCTTCCTGGGGTCTGCTCGCGTGCGCTCGACGCCGCTGGCGCGCTCCGGCCTCTTGAGCCTGGCGACGGCCGGGGTGGTGCTGGCGGTGACCGCGGCCAATCCCTCGACGACCGAGATGCGCAACCTCCAGCGCGCGACCCCGGAGCTGCGCTGGATCGCCACCCTGGCCGCCCGCGGGTCGCAGTTCGAGCAGCGCCCCCACCGCCACCTCGCACCAGCCCCCGGCCCCCCCCTGGCGGCCGGCGCCGCCTGGCTCGAGGCGGCCCGCCAACGGTCCGGGCCACGCCCCAACGTGCTGCTGGTGATGCTCGAGTCCCTGCCAGCCGATCACCTCGGCCACGCCGGCTATCCGCGGCCGATCTCGCCGCACCTCGACCGCCTCGCCGGCGGTGGCTGGCGGCTGTCCCAGGCGCGCACCGTGGCCTCCCAGTCGAACTACGCCCAGACGGCGATCCTCTCCTCCCTGCTACCGATCCGCCACCATCAGCTCGAGACCTACGTCCGTCTCGACTACCCCCGGCTGCTCTTCCACGACCTGTTCGCCGACCTCGGCTATCAGGCGGCGATCATCTCGAGCCAGAACGAGCACTGGCAGGGCATGAGCCGGTTTCTGCTCACCGGCAAGCCGGTTCACTTCTTCCACTCGCTGCTCCATCCCGGGCCCCACCTCGGCCGCGGCGCGGAGCGCAAGCTGCCGGATCACCTGACCGTGGACCACCTCTTCGAGTGGCTGGACCGGGCCGATCCGAGCCGGCCGTGGGCGGTCTACCTGAACCTCCAGCGGACCCACTTCCCCTACGAGCTGCCGCCGGGCTCGCGGGGCCCCTACCAGCCCTCCGAGCCGAGCTACGCCAAGTTCAACTTCCTCGACTATCCGCCCGAAGAGGTCGCGACCGTCGTCAACCGCTACGACAACGCCGTCCAGTACGTCGACGAGCAGATCGGGCGGGTGGTGGAGCGGCTCGCGGTGAGAGGCCAGAGCGAGCGAACCCTCATCGTCGTGGTCGCCGACCACGGCGAGCACCTCGGCGAGGACGGCATGGTCACCCACGGCAAGAACCTGCTCGACGGCGTCCTGCGCGTGCCCCTGCTGCTCTCCTGGCCGGGACGGCTCGAGCCGCGGATCGTCGACGAGCCGGTCTCCACCATCGACGTCCTGCCCACGGTCCTCGACCTGCTGGAGCTGCCTCCCCACCCCGCCTTGCAGGGGTCGAGCTTCCGCGACCGCGACGCCTACGCGCGCGCCCGCAAAGCCCAGTTCGCCACCAACCAGAGCCTGAGCGGTCTGTACGCCGTGATCTGCTGGCCCTTCAAGCTGGTGATCAACTGGGGCACGGGCGAGATGCAGCTCTTCCGGCTGACCAGGGATCCGGCGGGAGAGGACGGCCCCTTCGAGGAAGCAGAGGCACCGGAGGTCTTCGCCAGCCTGCTCTCCCTGGTGCTCTCCCAACGCGGGGCCCAGCTCGACTACTACCAGGGCCCCCCGGCCGTCCGCGCCGAGCGCTACGCGCCCCGCCTGCTGGCCTGCCCGGACCTGCCGCTGCCGCGCTGGGCCGTAGAATCGCGTCGTGAATCCCGCTGACGGAGCGCCGGGCTGGCGGCCCTGGCTTCTGGGCCTGGCCGCGTTCTGCTTGCTCGCCGTCCACCTGCTGGCGGTCGCCACCGAGGGGATCAACTGGGACGAGCTCGCCCTGCTCCAACGGGCGCAGCGCACGCTCGCCACCGGCATCCTCGAGAGTGGCGGCCGGCCGGGCCTGGTGGTCGTGGCGCTCCTGCCGTGGGTGGACGGGTGCTCGGACGCGGTGACCCTGGCGCGGGAGATCCGCTACGCCTGGGTCGGCCTGACCCTGCTGATGCTCGCCGGCCTCTACGCCTTCGTGCGGCGAGCGGCCCCCGCGGGGGAGGACTCCGCCGGGGCGGCCGCCCTGGCCGTGGGAGTGCTGGCCCTGGCGCCGGCCTTTCTTCGCTGGTCGCTCCAGATCCGCACCGACCAGCCGGCCCTGGCGGGCGCCCTCTGGGGTGGCGTGCTCCTGCTGGCCAGCCGCGAGCGCCGCCGCCTCGCACCGCTCGCCGGAGTGCTCTTCGGGCTCGGCACCCTGTGCAGCCAGAAGGCGCTCTACGGCGTCGCCCTGGTCGGGGTGGTGGCCGCTCTCTTCACCGTCTCTGACCTGCGCTCGCGCCCGATACCCTGGCGCCGCGTGTTGCAGCGCGACTTGCTGCGCGGCCTGGGAGTGGTCGTGGGCTTCGCCGCCGCCGTCGGGCTCTACCGCTTCTGGGTCTGGAGCAACTTCACCCTGCCCCAGGCTTCTGCCGTGGATCGCGGCCTCGAGGCCTTCGCCTTCTACCGGGAGCGGCTCGGCCTGCGCGCCTACTGGCGCATGGCCCCGACGCTCTGGCCCCAAGGGCTGCTCCTGGTGCTGCTCGTGGCGGCCACGGTCTCGACCGCCGTCCGGCGGTTGGCGGCGCCCGGGCTCGCGGCGGCGTGGGCCTGCCTGGGGCTGGGGATGGCGGTTGGCGCCTTCCACGCCGCCGCCTTCCCCTATTTCTGGATGACCCTCGGGCTGTTCCCGGCCGCGGCGATCGGCCTCGGCTGGGGCACCCTCACCCGGCGCCTGCCGCCGGGGCGCGGACGGCTGCTCGAGGCCGCGGCGTGGCTCGCCCTGCTCGCTCCCAACCTCGCCCCGGCCCTGGCCCGGCTCACCGACACCCAGCGGGTCCAACGCGAGAGCCTGGCCTTCGTGGCCCGCAACTTCCCGGCGGATGCCCTGGGCTACCAGGTGGAGGGAGCACTGCTCTGCCGGCAGGACCCTCGCCCCCTGCCGCGGCTACTCTCCCACCAGATCTTCGTCACCTTCACCGGCGAAGGGAGCGAGGCTCGGCAGCGGGCCTTCCTCGAGCAGTTCCGGCGCCGGCCGGTCTCCTTCCTGGTGAGCTCGTTCCGCTTCGAGTCCTTCCCCGAAGGCATGCAGGAGTTCTGGCGCTCGCACTACGTTGCCTATCGCTGGGCCGTTCTGGTCGCCGGAGTGCGGGCGCGGGCCCGGCCGGGCACCGAGAGGGAGATCGACCTCGTTGCCGGCGGGCGCTACCGCCTGCACGGCCCGGAGGGGGGGCCGCCCCTGCGTCTGGAGCTCGACGGCAGGCCGCTCGATTCCTCCGGCGCGTCGGCCCCCGCCACCCTCGACCTGGCCGCCGGAACCCACCGCCTGCGCTTCCTCGAGGGCGAGGGTCTCGCTCTGCTCACCCTCGACCTGCCGGAAGCCCCCGGCGCCATCGCGGAGGGCTTCTATCCCGAGGCCCAGGTCAGCGAGCTTCGGGGTCTGCCGTGAGCGGTGCCACGGGCCAGCCGCCGCGGGTGAGCGTGGTGCTGGCTGCCCGCGATCGCCGCGAGCTGCTCGCCCAGGCCCTGGAGAGCGCCCTGGCCCAGGAGGGCCCACCGCTCGAGGTCGTGGTGGTGGACGACGGCTCGGGAGAGGAGACCCGGTCCTGGCTCCGGGCCCGGGCCGCGGCAGAGCCCCGGCTGCGGGTGGTGCGCCAGGAGCCGAGCGGGGTGGGAGCGGCGCGGGCCCGGGGCCTCGTCGAGGCGCAAGGAGAAGTCGTCGTCGTGCTCGACTCGGACGATCTGCTGGTCCCCGGGGCGGTGGCCCGGCTCGACGCCGCACTCGAGGGTCGCCCCGAGGTGGCCCTGTTCTACGGCGACGTCTGGGAGCTCCACGCCGATGGCCGGCGGGTGCACCGGCGCTATCCCGCCTTCGCCAGCCCGCGGGCCCTGCTGTGGGCCACCTTCCTGCTGCCGCGGGTGCCGTTCAAGCACTCCGGCATGGCCTTTCGCCGCGCCGTCGCCCTCGCCCTCGGCTCCTACGACCCCGAGCTCCCCCTCAAGGTGGACGTGGACCTCTTCCTGCGCTTCCTCCACCGGGGCGAGGGGGTGGCGCACCTGGCGGGCGAGCCGACGGCGGTCTTCCGCATCCACGCCGGCTCGATCAGCCGGGACCGGCAGACCGGCCGGGCGGTCTGGCGAGCGCTGGGCGAGCGCTACGGACCGGCCTTACCCCCGGGGCGCGCCCTGCTGGTGGGCACCCGCCTGCTCTGGGAGCGGGCCAAGGCCCTGGCCGAGGCCTTCTGGCGCTGATCGCCCCCCCTGCTAACATCCCCGGGATCTCATGGACGAAGCTCGCCGCCGAGCCCTGCGCACGCTGGTGCTGGTTGCCAACGGCACCATCCTGGTGGTGGCCATGCTCGCCGCCTGGGCCCTCCACCAGGCCCTGCGCGAGACCGTCGAGCTGCTCAAGGCGCCGCCGCCCTTGACCGCCTACCTCCGGCTCGCCTACCTCATGCTGCCCCTGTGGCTGGTGCTCAACGTGGTCCTGGGTCTCGACCGCGCCTTCGAGCGCCGCCGCCGGCTGATCTGGCTGGTGTGGGACCTGGCCAAGCTCCATGCCCTGGCTTTAGCCGGCCTCGCCCTGCTGCTCTTCCTCACCCAGATGGTGATGAACCGCAGCCTGGTGGCCATGCTCTTCGCCACCACCTTCGTGCTGATGCTGCTCGTTCATGGTGGGCTCGGGGCCTGGCTGGCCTACCACCGGGGGCGGGGCTTCGGCCGGGAGAGCTGGCTGCTGGTGGGTGCCGCGACGCCCGAGGTGAGGGCCTTCCTCGACACCGCGAGCCGGGACGCCTACGCTCCGCGGCTCGTGGGCTTCCTGGCCAGCCCCGCGGAGCTCGCGGGCCACGCCGAGCTCCCCGCCCAACCGCTGCGCCATCTCGGCGCGCCCAGCGATCTCGCCCAGATCCTGCACGAGGAAGCGGTCGATCACGTCTTCTTCCTGCCGCCACACCATCGCCGGGAGAGCGCCGAAGGTCTCGAGCACTGCGAGAACCTCGGCATCCCCGCCCACCTGTGGGTCGACCTCGCCCAGGCGGTGCGCACCCCGCCCCGCTGGCTCGCCCTCTACGATCGGCCCTTCCTCTCCTTCACGCCAGCGCCGAAGCGGCCGGAGGCCCTGGTGATCAAGCACGGGCTCGACCTCACCGCGGCGGCTCTCGGGTTGCTGGTCACCGCCCCCCTGCTGCTGGCCATCGCCCTGGCCATCCGCCTGACCATGGGCAGCCCGGTGCTCTTCGTCCAAGAGAGGGTCGGACTCGCCGGCCGGCGCTTCCGGCTGCTCAAGTTCCGCACCATGGTCCATGGCGCCGAGGCCCGGCGCGCCGAGCTCGAAGCCGCCAACGAGATGAGCGGCCCGGTGTTCAAGATGAGGGGCGACCCACGGGTGACGCCGCTCGGCCGCCTGCTGCGCCGCACCAGCCTGGACGAGCTGCCCCAGCTGTGGAACGTGCTCTCGGGCGCCATGAGCCTGGTCGGGCCGCGGCCTCTGCCGGTCGCCGAGCAACAGCAGATCCGCGGCCCCGAGCGACGCCGCCTGGCCATGCGCCCGGGCCTGACCGGGCTGTGGCAGACCAGCGGCCGGAGCGATCTCGACTTCGAGCAGTGGATGAAGCTCGACCTGCTCTACGTCGACACCTGGTCCCCGGCCCTCGACTTCCGCATCCTGCTCAGGACCATCCCGGTGCTGCTCTTCGGCCGTGGAGCCCGCTGAGCCGCCGTGGCCGCCCCCGCACCCCTGCGCGTCGCCGCCTTCCCGGCCCGCCGCAACCGGGCGCGCCAGCCCTACAACGCCCTGCTCGCGGAGAGTCTCGCGGCCCAGGGCAGCGAGGTCGAGGAGCTGACGGCGGGTAGCATCCTGCGCCGCCGCTTCGACGTCCTCCACGTCCACTGGCCCGAGCGGGTGCTCGACCCGCCCGGCAGCCTGCTCGCCGCCGTGCTCACGGCGGGCCTGCTGGCGGTGCTGGCGATCGGCCGGTTGCGCGGCGCCCGGCTGGTGTGGACGGTGCACAACCTCGAGAGCCACGACCGCCGCCACCCGTGGCTCGAGAAGCTGCTGTGGCGGGGCTTCCTCGCCCAGCTCGACGGGGTCATCAGCATGAGCGCGGGCGGCCTGGAGCTGGCCCGCGCGCGCCACCCGGCGCTGGCCGAGCTGCCGGCGGTGGTGATCCCCCACGGCTCGTTCCGTCCGGCCTATCCGCCGGCGCTCGCCCGTGCCGCGGCGCGCCGGCAGCTGGGCTTCGGAGAGGGAGACCGGGTGGTGCTCTTCCTCGGCCAGATCCGTGCCTACAAGGGAGTGCCCTCCCTGCTGCACGCCTTCCGAGAGGTGGCGGATCCTCGGGCGCGGCTGATCGTGGCCGGCAGCCCCGGGAGCCCCGAGCTGCGCCGGCAGATCGAGGCCGCGGCGGCGGCCGATCCCCGGGTGACGCTGCGGCTCGGGTTCGTGCCGGACGCCGAGCTGCCCCTGCTCTTCGGTGCCGCGGACCTGGTGACGCTGCCCTACCTGGAGATCCTCAACTCCGGCGCGGCGATCCTCGCCCTCGACTTCGGACGGCCCATCCTGGTACCGCGGCGGGGGGCGATGGCCGAGCTCCAGGCGAAGGCGGGCCGCGAATGGGTGCACACCTTCGAAGGCCCGCTCGACGGCTCGGCTCTCGCGGCCGCTCTCGTTTGGGCCGCCGAGCTCCGGCCCGCACCTCCCGAGGCGGTGCCGCCCTGGAGCGAGATCGCGACGGCCACCCTGGCCTTCTACCGCTCGCTGGTGGCGGCGAGGTAGGCGCGGCGCAGCTGCTCGAGGTCGGCGGCCTGCGAGGCCACCCGCCCCCGGAGCCACTCGCGCGTAGCCTCGTCGAAGAGCCGCTCCACCTTGCCGCTCGGCAGTGGGCGGATGTCGCCGCCGGCGTCCTTCTTCCACAGCTCGTCAGCGCGCACCAACCGTGCCGCCTCAGCCCGATAGCCCTCGAGCTGAGCGCGCTCGAAGCCCAGCCCGAGCCGCCCACCGAGATAGCGCAAGCTGCGTTCGGGATCACGGACCAGCTCGTCGTAGAGCACCAGGGTGTGCCGCTCGTCGCCGGCCCGGGCCAGGGAGAGCGCGACGTCCTCCTGCCAGCGGCGAACGCAACGCTCGAGGGAGCGGGGCCCGCCCCACGTCTCCGGGGCCTGGCGGGTCACCTCGTAGAGGGAGGCCACCACCTCGGAGCCCTCCCTCAGCAAGTGGATGAAGTGGGCCTGCGCCGCGACGGCCGTGATCTCGCTCAGGTAGTGGAGGTGGCGCGGTGTCTTCTCGAGCCAGACCCTCCCACCCCGGGCCAGGGCCGCGCGGTCCAGGGCCCCGAGGAGGAGCCGCGCCGCGGGTCGCCAGCGCAGGGTGGGCCGGGCGGGGGCCGTCGAGCCGAGCTCTTGGACGGAGCGCCGGAAGCGGTGCCAGGTGCGCAGGTTGGTGAGCCCCAGCCGGCGCGCGAGGGGGAAGCGGGGCACCAGGTGGGCGAAGGCGTGCGTCTCGGGGAAGGAGACCACGGCGGAATGGGCCGCGAGCAGGCTCTGCAGCAGGGTGGTGCCCGAGCGGGGGCAGCCGACCAGGAAGATCCGGCCTTCGATGCGCTCCGGGGCAGGGCTCATGGGCGGCGCTAGTGTACGCTCTGGCCAGCCATGAGCCGGCACGGCACGAGCCTCCCGGAAGGTCCCTCTCCCGGGGCCGGTGCCGGCCGCAGGCTGCTCTCCGGGGCCCTGGCCGTGCTGGCCATCGAGGGGCTGGGCCTCGCTCTGACGCTCGGCATCCAGGTCCTCCTGGCGCGTTGGCTGGGCACCGGGGGCTTCGGGCTCTTCGCCTATGCCACCAGCTGGCTCCTCACCTTGACGGTGGTCGCCAAGGGCGGGGCCGAGATCGCCTCGCTGCGCTTCGTGGCCGCTTACTCCACGACCGGGGAGGCTGCGCAGCTGCGCGGCTTCCTCGTCTGGAGCCTGCGCCGCACGGCCCTGGGGGCGCTCGCCCTGTCGGCGGTCACGGCAGCCGTGGCGTGGGCCCTGCCCGGCGTCGCGCCCTCCCTGCTCCCGGTGCTCTGGGTGGCCTGCTGCGCCCTGCCGGTGGACAGCCTGCTCGAGGTTCTGGTGGCCGTCGGCAAGGGGCTCGGGCGCTCACCCCTGGCCCAGGCCGTGGCGCAGGTCGCCCGCCGCGTCCTCTTCGGCGGCCTGCTGCTGGTGGCGGTTTGGGTGGGTTGGGGAGTCTCCGCCTCCGGTGCCATGGGTCTCTACCTGGTGAGCGGGGCCGTGGCCCTGGTGGCCCTCGGCGCCCTGCTCCGGCGCATCGTGCCCCCGGCGGCCGAGACGGCGCTCGCCGGCGAGACGACAGCGCTCGGCGGCGAGACGCAGGTCTGGCGCAGCACCACCGGCACGCTCTTCCTTTTCGTCCTCGCCGTGGCCCTGATCCAGCGGCTGGACACTCTCTTCCTGGGCATGCTGCGCGACACCACAGAAGCCGGGCTGTACTCGGTAGCCTCTCGGCTGGCGGGCCTGGCCCTGCTCGGCCAGGCGGCGATCAACTCCCTGCTGGCCCCGGAGCTCTCACGCCTGGCCACGCTGGGCGAGCACCGTGAGCTCGAGCGGGCGGCCATCCGCGGCTCCCGTCTCGCCGCCGTCTGGTCGCTGGCCCTGGGCCTGGGCTTCGACCTCGTGGGCCCCCGGCTGCTGGGTCTGTTCGGGCCGGAGTTCGTGGCCGGCCAGCCGGCGCTGCTGATCCTGCTGGGCGGTGCCCTGGTCAACGCCGCGTGCGGGTCGGTGGGCCACCTGCTCAACATGACCGGCCACTCGGCAACCGCCCTGCGCTGGGCCCTCGCGGCCCTCGGCCTGGCGGCCCTACTGCACCTACTGCTCATCCCCCCCTTAGGCCACCTCGGCGCCGCCACCGCCACCGCCCTCGCCACCACCTTCTGGAACCTCGCCCTGTTGAGGCGTGTCCGGGCGCTGCTGGGAGTGCGCTCGGCGGCGTGGTCGTGGGAGGGCGCTAGCCGCGCCGCGGGTAGGGGGTAGCGTCGTCGCGCAGACGCCGGGGCTGGATCGCCTGGAACTTCTGCCAGGCGTCCTCGTATTCGCGATCTGTCTGCATCTTCTGCTTCAGCATCTCGCCCACCAGGCGAGAGACGCTGGTGTCGAGCCGGGCAGCCTCGATGCGTGCCCACTGGGCAACGTCCTCTTCGAGGGTGATGGTGATGCGCCGCATGGGGTGATTCTACCCCCCGGAGTGCAGGCTGCCCCAAGATACTCCTCGCACAGCTCTCGAGCGCAAGTCTTGACCTTCGGCACGGGGCCGCACTATTCTCGCGCCTCAACGATTATTCCTGTACGGATTCTCCGGGTATGCCTGCCTGTGCGGGCGGAGGCAGCAGTGGCTATTCCTTGGGACCCTGACATCCTCGAACGCTCGCCAGTATGGGACCTGCCGGTGGCCCTCTACCTCGTGCGTGAGGATGGTACCTTCTTGGCTGGCAACCGACGATTACGAGAGCTGCTGAGGCTTCCCGCCCAAGGGCCACTCGGCGATCTGACGATCGAGAGCTTCTACGAAGATAAGGCCCAGCGGAGCAAGCTGATCAAACGAGCCCAGGAAGAGCGCACGAAGGGCCGGGCCCTTGAGAAAGCTCGAGCCCACCTAGTGATTCAGGATGAGAGGCGAATCGTCGAGATGTTCTGCGATGCGTGTGAGCTCGAAGACGGGGGAATCAACTATCTCGGCTGCCTGATCGACATAACAGAGGAGGAGAGAGTCCAAGAGCTGCTTGATGGCTTGCCAGTGGGGATCTTCCATGCGGAACCCAGCGGGGTCTTCAACCAAGTGAACCCCGCACTCGCCCGACTCCTGGGTTTCAAGCGACCCGATGAAGTTGCTGGCCGTAGCCTCGTTGACTTCTTGGCAGACCCGGCTGACTTACGCACCCTACTTCGCGAGCTTGCAGAGCGAGGCACAGCCCGGCGAGAGGTTGTTGAGATCGAGCCACCGGGCGCTCCACCCTTCACGTCGTCCCTTAGCGCGAACAGCTCCCGCAACCCAGGAGCCTCTCAGCCAGCCTCTGCCATAAAAGGAGTTCTACAGGACATCACGGAACGAGAGGTACTTCGGAGCTTGCTCGAATGTAGCCCGCTGGGAATCTATCAAGTGATCTACCGAGACGGTCGCGAAGTTCTCACCCGATGCAACACGGCCTTCGCCAGACTCTTCGGTTTTCAAGACCCAGCTGAGTGCCAGGGCCAGGACATGCGGGCGCTGCACCGGGAGCCGCTCGAGTACGAACGTTTTCTTGAGGAACTCATAGCACAGGACCGAGAGGGGCGGCCGCTCATCGGCTATGCAGTCAAGACTCGTCTTGCTTCGGGAAAGCTGCTCCAACTCGAGGTCCACTGTCGACTCCTTCGAGACAAGAAGTCCGAAGTACCTAAGGGGCGAATTGGCATCGTTAGGGACATGAGCGACCGTTTCGAGGCTGAGCAACGGTACCAGACCTTCACTCGGGACATCGGCAACCTGCTCCACGGCTATGATTCACTCCTGGTTAGCATCACAAACCAACTTCCACCAGTTGCGTCCACCCTCGAACAGCTGATCACTCCACCGCGGCCAGCGCGCAGCGAGCTTGCGACTAGAAGCGAGAAACTCACAGAGACTCTCCAAAGCCTGTTTGACGGCCTTCTCAGGCTCTTGAGGCAGCCGGAGAGGGAAGGCGCGCTCTCCAAGTCTGATCGAGAGAGGCTCGGTCAGCTGCAGTCAATGCTTCACTCGACTGGCGACAGCGCAGTGGTTCCAGAGTTCCAGCAAAGCAACCAGCACATCGTCGCACTTGAGGTGCTGCAGATCCTACGACGGGTCCGGAGTGAGGTCTTGCCGCGCCAGCTTCTTCGAGAGTTCCGTGAGCGCGCCCTCGAGGCAGCTGCCCTGGTGAGCCTGGTCACACTCCAACAGCTGATCAGCACGTCCCTGGAGTTGAGCGAGACCAGCCGAAGCCTCAGGGACTTCATTAACAGGGGCATCCATCAACGTGAGCCAGAGTCAGTAGTGGCGCTTGATGACTGTCTCAACCAGGCGCTATCGAGGCTGTCAGGCTTTTCGAAGGACAGAGGGGTTTCTTTCCGCATCACGAGAGTCGCGCGAGAGGCGCGTATCAGGGTCCGGGAGCGCGAGCTGGTGAGAGCGCTGACCAACATCCTCCACAATGCGGTGAAGTATAGCTGGACCCGGCAAAGCGAGGATGAGTCCTGGGTAGGAGTCCGATGCCGGATAGAGGGCCTCGAAGCCGCGATCGAGATCGAGAACAGAGGCGTACCGATTACAGAAGAGGAGCTAGGAAGCGGCCAGCTCTTCCAGATGGGCTTCCGGGGTCGCCTTGCGGCTGACCGGGGTCGAGCAGGGACGGGAATAGGTCTGGCGGATGCGTTTGCTGTGATTCGGGAGGGCGGAGGGAGTCTTACGGTGAGCAGTCGCCCGGCTCACCCTGGAGCCTCGCCGCATGACTACTCGCGCCCATTCCTAACGACTGTTGTAGTTCGCTTGCCCCTCCACAGATAGGAGCGAGGGAATGCCTAAGAGGGCTCTCTGGATCGAAGACAATGCAGCCCGCAAGTATCAATACTGGGCGACGAGGGTCTACGTTGACGGCCGCTTTGATCTGTCCGTGGCCATGAATGCCACCGACGGTATGAACCGGATGAACCTGAGTGAATTCGACGCCGTTGTTGTCGACGTTCGCCTTCCACCAGGAGGTGGTGTGGAGTGGATCGAACTCTACAACCGGGCGCTCCGAGAGCGAAGGGAGCCTCATCTTGGTATCGAGATGCTGCTTCGGCTGTTCTCCGCGTCGAATTCGACATCGAGGAATTCGGCTGAGTACCCATCGTTGGGGCGAGCTGATCACGCGAACCAGAGGCATAACAGTCCTCACTGGGTCGAGGCGAGACGATTTGCTATACTAACGGTCGAGAGTAAGTTTCAAGATGCTATTCTAGACTGCGTCCGAAGGACCGGTGTGCGACACAAGGAGAAGGCCGCAGGACAGAGCGACACAGTACTCCTGGATCTTCTGGTGGAGATTTGCGAGCTGTAGCGCAGTTACGGTGACGCATGATCGAAGCATGCAACCGCGCTTGGTACCCCACTCTTTTCGAGGTTCTGGGCACCATCTTGGTGTTCAATCTCGGCCTCCCAGCGTTCGTACTTCAGGTTCTTATACCAGAGGAGCTTCGGCAGGTTCTCTTCCGCCACTGGCGACTGATAGGACGGCCCTTGATAGTGACGGGCACGTTTTCGGTGCTGGTCGCGCTGTTTACACTGCTGGGTGCGCTGGACACCGAGCCCCCCGCGTGGCACTTGAATACCACCATCTTTTGCACAGCGCTACTCATGGTGTGGACCAGCGGTTATTGGTTCTTCTTGTCACGGAACCCCCCAAGCCAGTACCTGATCGAGCGCCTGGGGAGTAGGCTGCGCCATGACATTGTGCATGGCGGGACCATCCACCCCGAGCCCGAAGGCTTACGCGACCTGTTCCAAGTCGCACGACTGACTGGCAGGCATGACCCGCAGGATCGGTTCTTTTCCGAACTGGGCCAGATACTGGCCTGTGTGCTAGAGGACAAACGATACAAGGGGAGAAGTCTCGAGGAATTCACCCACTTCCTTGGCGAGTTCTGCGTTGAGATTGTCGGCGAGGGCCGGCAGCACCTTGATAGGAAATCAAGACTGCAGGTAGGTGCAGTAGCAGAAATGCTGTTGAGCATTGTAACTCGCCCCTACAGGCTGGCATATCTCAAAGCAGATGACGAACGACAGGATCTTGAAGACGCTGCTACGGTGGCGGCCGAGGTGGCTCTGACCTTGCTCCAGACCGCCCCATCGAGCAGCTTCGACCAACTCGCCCATGTCTCAGCCTTCAACCTTAGGAGCATCTGTCGGCTCGCGGAGGAGGCCGTTGTCCAGAAGCTCGAGGGAGCGAGGCTCGTCACCCTGCGAAAGCTAGAATCCTGCCTAACCGAGGAGAGATATCAGAGTAAGGGTGACCATGCCTACCTCATTCTGTACTTGGCTCGATGCAAGAAGGAGTCGGCTTGGGAAGCACACCGGCGGAGTGAAAGCCTGGCAGAGTGGGCACGAGCGCGGGGCTCGGACCTAAGGTCGCTGACTTCCGCCGAGGTGCTGGCTCGGGCGGACGAGAGATCACCCAAGCTTCAAAGAGAGGTCAAGTTCGTTCTCAATCATCTGAGGTCCCTGGCGCGCTCCCCACAGTCGCCCGACCAGGCACCTTGAATTATCTCGGCGTTCCCAGCAGTATGCTCCCCCCATGACCACCCACCACCGCCCGGGAGGCCGGGACTCTGACCAGCTGCGGCCGGTTGCCATCGAGCTGGGCGTGATGAAGTATGCCGAGGGCTCTGCCCTGCTGGCGATGGGCGACACCCGGGTGCTGGTGTCGGCCTCGATCGAGAACGTGGTGCCTTCCTTCCTGCGCGACAAGGGCCAGGGCTGGCTGACGGCGGAGTACTCCATGCTGCCCCGGGCCACCCTCACCCGCACGGCCCGCGAGGTGACCCGCGGCCGGCCGAGTGGGCGCACCGCGGAGATCCAGCGCCTGATCGGCCGCAGTCTGCGCGCGGCTGTCGACCTCTCCGCCCTGGGCGAGCGCACCCTGACCCTCGACTGCGACGTGCTCCAGGCCGACGGCGGCACCCGCACGGCGGCGATCACCGCGGCCTGGGTGGCCACCGTAGAGGCCTGCGCCCGGCTGCTGCTGACCGGCGAGATCAAGCATTGGCCGATCGTCCAGCAGGTGGCGGCGGTGTCGGTGGGGCGGGTCAGGGGAAGGGGAGTGCTCGACCTCGAGTACGCTGAGGATCAGCTCGCCCAAGTGGACATGAACGTGGTGGCCACCGCCGCCGGCAGCCTGATCGAGGTCCAGGGCACCGGCGAGGGGGCGACCTTCGAGCGCGCGGAGCTCGATGCCTTCCTCGACCTCGCGACCAAGGGCATCGAGGAGCTCTGCGGCCACCAGAGGCGAGCGCTCGCGGGGGTGATGGCGGAGGTGGAAGCGGTGCGCAGCCGCGGCCCGCGCAAGCACGCGGCTCCGAAGGACGAGCGGGAGATGTGGGGGAGGCCCTAACTTCTTACAGCACCTTCCCCTTGACCGGCACGATCACCACCGGCTGCTGCGGGCTGTCGGTGGCGATGTGGACCTCGGCCTTGAACTCGCCCTTGGCCATGCCGTCCGGCAGGGCGAAGGTGACGTTGTACTTCTTGCCCTCTTCGATCGTCTCGAGCTTGATCTCGGCACCCTCCAGGGTGGAGGTCGCGCCGGTGACCTTGAGCGGCTTTTCCGCGAAGTTCTGCACGAAGAAGTTGCCCACGGCGCCGTCCGAGTAGGTCAGCTCGCCGAAGTCGCCCACCGGCGGCGTCACCGCCATGCGGGGCCGGACGAAGCCCGAGACCGGCAGCAGCGAGACCTTCTGCTTGGGATGATTGGAATAGACCTTGACGTTGCTGTTGATCGATCCCACCGGCGCGGCGTCGTAGTCGAGGGTCAGGGTCAGCACCCACTGCTTGCCCTTGGCGGCCTTCCAGCTCTCCTCGGGGGTCGCCGGCCGGTAGTCGACGCGCAGGAAGGGGTAGGGGGACTCCACCTTCTCGATCGTCAGGTCATCGAAGCTCACCGAGTAGAAGATCTGGGTGACCACACCGGGAGGGTGGCCCTGGCCCTTGACGAAGCGGGAGAAGCCGGGGTTGAAGACCGTGAACTGCACCACCTTGACCAGCAGGGACAGCTGCACGTGCGGTCGATCGGGGTCGTTGGTGATCACCGAGATCGGCTTGGACTCGGAGCCGGCGATGTTGGTGGTGTCGAGCTCGGCGTGGATCGTGCCGGTGCCGCCCGGCGGGATGGTGCGGTCGAAGCGGGCCACCGTGCAGCCGCAGGTCGGCTTGACCTCTTTGATCTCGAGCGTTGCGTCGCCCTCGTTGCGGATGATGAAATCATGCGTCGCCGTGGTGCCGCGGGACACCTCGCCGAGGTCAGCGACCATCTCGACAACGACCATCTTGGGGCGGGGAGATTCGGCGGCGGGGGCCGGCGTCTCGGCGGCCCCGGCGGAGAATGCCAGCAGCACGGCGAGCGCGCCCCAGAGCGCGCGGGGGCTTCGAACCATGATCACATCCTCTTTGCTCGGTAGGAGAAGGTCGGCGCGCGGCGGAGGCGTTGCCGGCCCGGTGTCGACGACTGCGGCTCGAAACAGGGGCACCCGGTGAGAAATTCCCAGCTCGACGTCTACTTCCTGGCCATCGGCGGCACCGGCATGGCACCGCTGGCCGCGCTGCTCCAGCGCCAGGGGCACCGGGTGCGTGGGGTCGACGGCCCCCTCTACCCTCCCATGAGCACCCTGCTCGAGCGCGAGGGCATCACGCCGCACGTGGGCTGGGATCCGGCGCACCTGTCGCCGCCCCCCGACCTGGTGATCGTCGGCAACGCCGTGCCGCGCGCGAACCCCGAGGCCCAGGAGGTCGAGCGGCGCGGCCTGGCGCGGCTGTCGATGCCCCAGGCCTTGGCCCGCTTCTGCCTCGCCGGCCGCCGGCCGCTGGTGGTCGCCGGCACCCATGGCAAGACCACCACTACGGCGATGGCGGCCTGGGTTTGGCACGCCACCGGGCGCGACCCCGGCTACCTGATCGGCGGCTTGCCCAAAGACCTGCCGGGCAGCTTCGCCCTGGGCAGCGGTGACCGCTTCATCGTCGAGGGCGACGAGTACAACGCCGCCTACTTCGACCGCGGCGCCAAGTTCCTGCACTACGGGCCGCAGACCTTGATCCTGACCAGCGCCGAGTACGACCACGCCGACCTCTACCCCACCCCGGACGCGCTCTACGAGGCCTTCAGCAAGCTGGTCGAGCTGCTGCCCGGGGATGGCCGGCTGATCGCCTGCGGCGACTGGCCCAAGGTGCGGGAGATCGCCGGCCGGGCCTCATGCCCGGTGACCTTCTACGGCTTCGGCGAAGGCAACGACGTGCGGGCCGTGGGGGAGGTCACCGCCGGCGAGACCGGCTCTCGATTCCACCTCATCGATCCCGAGGCAGGCCAGGTGGAGGTGCTCCTGCCCCTGTGGGGGGAGCACAACCTGACCAACGCCCTCGGGGTCTGGGCCGCAGCCCGCGCCGACGGGCTCTCGGTGACCGAGGTCGGGACGGCGCTCGCCGGCTTCCACGGCGTGGCTCGGCGGCTCGACGTGCTGGGCGAGGCGCGGGGGGTGACGGTGATCGACGACTTCGCCCACCATCCCACCGCGGTCGAGCGCACCCTCTCGGCCTTGAGGCGCCGCTACCCCGGCCGCCGGCTGGTCGCCCTCTACGAGCCGCGCAGCTTGACCGCCGGCCGGCGCTTCTTCCAAGACCCCTACTTGATCGCCTTCCGGGGCGCCGACCGCGTGCTCTTCGCGCCGGTCTTCCATCGCGAGCGGCTCGCCCCGGAGGACTGCCTGGACCTCGAAGGGCTGGCCGCGGACCTGGCCGCCGGGGGCATCGAGGCCATCCTGTGCGCGAGCTATGAGGAGGTGCTCGAGCGGGCGACGGCGCAGGCCCGGCCGGGCGATGTGGTGGTGACGATGTCCTCAGGCTCCTTCGACGGCATGCCGAGGAAGGTCCTCGCCGGTCTCGCGCAACCGGTTCTCGAGCACCCGGCCGGGGGTGAGGGAGGGTAGCGCGAGCAGCTCGGCCAAGGAGCCGAGCAGGGCCTCCTCGGGGGCCAGGCCCACCAGCTCGGTGCGCTCCACCCGGGCCCCCCGCGCCGCGGCCTCCTGGGCCACGGCGGAGAGGGCGGTCGCCAGCGAGGTCCGCCGGTAGTCGAGCAGGTTGAGGCTCACCTGAGCCCGGCCGCGGCTCTCGAGCCAGACGCCGATGGCGCGCAGGGCCGGCAAGCCCCCCGAGGAAGCCCGCACGGCACGGGCGATCGCCTGCGCCACGCCGAGGTCGGCGCCGGCGAGCACGACGTTGAAGGCGATCAGGAAGAAGCGGGCGCCGATCACGGTGGCACCGGCTCGAGGGTGGAGCCGCGCCGGCCCGAAGTCCGGATGCCAGTCGGCAGAGGCCATGCGGGCAGCGAGGCCGGCAACGCCCCCGCGGCGGATCTCCGGCAGACTCCGGCCGGGACGCCGGGCGGCCTCCTCGTAGAGGAAGACCGGCAGATCGAAGCGCTCTGCCACGGCGGCGCCGAGGGCTTCGGCCGCGGCGATGGCATCGCTCATGGCGGCGCCGGCCAGAGGCACGAAGGGCACCACGTCGACCGCGCCGACCCGCGGATGGACGCCGGTCTGGCGGCCGAGATCGATGGCTTCGAGGGCCTCGGCGTAGAGGGCGAGCAGACCATCGAGGAGGGCACCGGGCTCGCCGGCGAGGGTGAGCACGCTGCGGTTGTGGTCCGGGTCGGAGGAGACGTCGAGCACGGCCACGCCCGGCGCCGCGACCGCCCGGACCAGGCGAGCCACCACCTCGGGCCGGCGGCCCTCGCTCACGTTGGGCACACATTCGAGTCGCATCAAGTCCTTCTCGAGCCCCGGTGGACGGTGCAGCCCGGGGCCCGCGGTGCTAGCATTGCCCGAATTCGGCCGCTCGGCGGTCGGACGCCCCCATCCATGCACTATCCCGGCAACTCCGCCCTCGCCCCCGACGTCCAGCAGCGCATCGTGCGCACCTTCCAGCAGACCCTCGAGCTGGCCGAGAAGGGCAGCGCGCAAGAGGCGATTCTAGGCTGCGACTTCATCCTGCGGATGGACCCGCAGTTCGAGGCCGCCCGGGTGTTGATGAACCGCATCGGCGCCACCCCGGGTGCCGTGTCGGTCGAGGATCTGCGCCGCATGCTGCAGGACCCCGCGGCGCGACCCGCCGTGCCGGCCGCTCCCGCCACCCTCCCCGACCTCGATTTCGACACCGAGCTTCCCGACCTGCCCGAGCTCTCGCCGGAGCCGAGCGGGCGCAGCGCTTTGACCGAGGGGCTGCGCCAGCTGCTCGAGCGGGGCGAGCTCAAGAGGCTGATCCAGGTGGCCGAGGAAAACCGCCGCGAGGTGGCGGCGGACGCCGATGCCCGCCGCATCGTCGAGCAGGCCTACAACCGCCTCGAAGCCGAGCCCTACGTGCTCTCCTACCTCGAGAAGGCGCGACAGGCCCGCGCCGGTGGAGATCTCGGCGAGGTCGAGAGGATGCTGGCCCGGGCCCGCTCTCTCGATGCTCACCACCCCGGCATCCTGGAGCTGGAGCGTGAGCTGGCCGGCCCCGTGGCCCCGCCTGCCGTCGCCAGCGGCGCAGGTGTGGCGGGCGACGCGGTCGAGCTCGAGCTGGAGCCCCAGGGAGGCTTCAGCCTGGACTTCGCAGCCTCCGCGCCCGCGCCCCAATGGGGTGCACCGGTCGCCTCCGGCGGCGGCCAGGAGACCGATGGGCGAATCCGCGAGCTGCTCGACGAGGGCCAGGCGGCTTTCGCGCGCGGCGACCACCAGGCGGCCATCGACACCTGGTCGCGGATCTTCCTGATCGACATCGACCACCAGGAGGCCGCCCGCCGGATCGAGCAGGCGCGGCGAGTGAAGGCCGAAGGAGAGCGCAAGGTCGAGGAGGTTTTCCACGAGGCGGTCAACGCCTTCGAGTTGGGCTTCCGGGACGAAGCCCGCCAAGGCCTGGAACGGGTGCTGGCCATCCAGCCCGGCCACTTCGGTGCCCGCGACTACCTGAACCGTCTCGAGGAGGAACCGGCCGAGAGCTTCGCGCCACCCGCCGCGGTGCCACCGCGGCCCGGGGGCGGCGGCGAACTCCTCGAAGAGGACCTCTTCCTCAAGGAAGACATCTTCGAGCCCCCACCTCCGGGCGAGGCACCCCGAGCGGCGGCACAGCCCAAGGCCACCGCTGCCGCCACCGGCGCCCGCCCGGCGGCCAAGCCAGCGGCTCGCGCCAGCTCCGGGCGGGGGCGCTTCTTCCTCGTCGGCGGTGCGGTCCTCGCCCTCCTGCTCGCGGTCTCCTACCTCGCCTGGAACAACTGGGACCGGCTGTTCCCCAACGCTGCGCCGGCCGCGGAGGGCGACCTGCTCGCCCAGGCGAAGGAGCAGTACGAGCGGGGCAAGCAGGCCGCGGCGCGGTCGATCCTCGGCCGGATCCCCGAGGGCGACCCGCAGTACGAAGAGGCCCAGGAGCTGCTGGCCAACTGGCAAGCCGGGAAGGGCCAGCCGAGAACGCGCCGACCGGCAGGCGGCAAGGCCATGGAGCTGCCGCCGCTCCCCGAGACCGCCAACCCCCCTGCCGACCCCAACCTCCGTGACCGCTGGGATCGGGAAGTGGCGCGGGCTCGCGAGGCCTACGCCGAGCGCGAGTACCTGCTGGCCGACCGGCACTTCCAGCGCGCAGCGCAGGTCGCCCCGCTGGCCGGTACGGCCGCCGAGCTCTCGCGGGACGTGCGCCGCCAACTCGCCCCCCTGGGCGAGATGATCACGCGCTTCGAGCGCCGGGACTGGGAACCGATCCTCCTGCCCTTGAGCGAGATGCGCAAGCTGGACTCGACCGACCGGGACGTCGCCCGCCTGCTCGCCGACACCCACTACAACCTCGCCGTGCGCGACCTGCAGGCAGGCGCTCCGGCAGCGGCCCTGCCGCGGTTCGACGAAGCGCTGCGGCTGCGACCCGATTCGGTGGCCATCCGGCGCCACAAGGCCTTCGCCCAGACCTACGCCGAGCGCCCACCGGATCTCCTGTACCAGATCTACGTCAAATACCTGCCCTTCCGCTGAGGGGGCTCGATGCCGCGGTCGTCCGACGCGCCGAGCCTCTTCGACCTGCCGCTGGTGCAGCGCTCGCCGCCGGCGCCCGAGCCGGAGCCCGAGCATCAGCCCATCCAGGACGAGCTGGCTTTCGAGATCGCCCCGGAACAGGCCACTGGGCAGCCGGCCGGCGAGCGACTCGGGCCTCACCCGGCGCGCTTCGGCGATCACCTGCGAGCGGCAGTCGCCGACCTCCTCCTCTTGGTGGCCGCGGGGCTGGTGGCGCTGCTCGGCTGTGAGCTGCTGGGGGTCCGGGCGAGCGCCGAGGTCTTGCCCGGTCTCGTGCTCTTCCTCTTCGCCTGCTCCTTCCTCCTGACCATCGTTCCGCTCGCCTTCTGGGGGCGAACCCTCGGCATGAGCTGGGCGGGCGTCGAGGCCAGGACCCCGGAGGGGTTGCTGCCGTCCTTCGGCCAGGTCCTGCGCCGCTGGCTGGCCGGACTCCTCACCCTGACTCTCGCCGGCCTGCCTTTGCTGGTGGCCCTGTCCGGCCGCTCGGTCGCCGATCGCCTGAGCGGCACCCTCACTCGGCGCCGAGGGTGAGGCGGCCCCGGCGCAGCACTGCCAGGGCCAGACCGAGGTTGGCGAAGGCGGTGGTGACGGCGAAGACCGCGAGCCCGGCACGTCCGGAGAAGAGGGCGGCGGCTCCCCCCAGCTGATAGGCCAGGCCGAAGCGCGAGAGGGCCCGGAAAGAGAGCCCGCCCAGGATGTAGAAGGAGTGGCCGAGGAGCAGCAGCCACAGTCCCGGCAGCAGGAGGAGCTCGTCGCCAACCACCAGGGCGACGCTGAGCAGCAGGGCCACCAACGAGAGGTTGCCCTGCGCCCGCAGGGCCCAGGCCGCGAGCAGGGAGCCCCGCCCCTTCTGCTGCCAGAAGGAGCGGGCCTCGATCGCGCCAGCGGCCAGGATGGCGAAGGACCACAGCAGCAGCACTCCGGACGGCCCCCAGCGCTCGCCGGCGAGACGGGTGCCCAGGGCCGCGGCCGGCAGGGCGAGCCCCCAGCCCAGCCAGGGCCAGGGAGAGGCGAGGTAGGGGGCGGCGGCGGCCCGGAAGCGCTTCCTCACCCCCGCGAGCTCTGCCTGGGCCTGGGGGTCGGTCGGGTGGTAGGAGAAGGCCGGCTCGTACTCGGAGGACATAGCGGTTGGACCTCGCCCGGGATCATTGCAGATCCGGCCCGGCGCCCAGCCGGCGAAGCTCGCGGCCCAGCAGCCAGAGCACCGGCAGGTGCTCCAGGGCGAGCAGCCAGCCCAGCTCCCGGCCCTCGGCGTAGATCCAGTACGAGAGCCCGGCGAGGCCGGTGGCGAGTGGCCAGGCCACGCTGCCCACCGCCACGGCGAGGGGCAGCGGCCAGAGCAGATACCAGGGCATCACCGTCGGCGCGAAGAGGAGGAAGACGGCGACGACGGCGAAGGTGTGGGCGGCGACCCCCAGCCGATCTCGTCGCCTCGCTCCCCAGAGCACCACACCGAGCGTGGCGCCGAGCCACACCACGCGTGCCGCAGCGGCACCGGCGCCGGGCCGGAGGGCGTCGGCAACGACTCCCACGGCATGGGCGACACCGGCGTTGAACTGCCACTCCCGGGCGAAGGCGCCCAGACCCTCGAGCATCGGACCGAGAGAGCCGGCGAAGGGTAGATAGGCCCCCAACCCCACGGCGGCGAGCACCCACCAACTGCGCGGGCGGCAGCGAGGCAGCAGGGCTCCGGCCGCCACCGCCGGCCCCAGCTTGACCAGCGCGCCGCCCGCCAGGGCGGCCAGGGAGAGCCGCTCCCGTCCGACCACGGCGAGGTAGACCGCGGCAGTGAGCAGGAAGACCGCCACCGCGTCGACGTGGGCCGAGCCGGCGATCTCCTTGACCACCAGGGGATTCCAGGCGTAGAGCAAGACCGCGATCCGCGGCCGGCCCAGCCGTTCGAGCAGGCGCAGCAGCAGCCAGCAGGTGCCGAGGTCGAAGGCCAGCAGGAGGAGCTTCCAGGCCAGCACGCTGCCCGGCGCCAGCCAGGCGACCAGGGCGAAGAGGGCCTGGGCGAGGGGAGGGTAGACCGTGCGATAGCTCGGGAAGGCCACCCGGGCGAGGATCTCTTCCCGCACGGGGTCGGCGAGCAGGGCTTCGGCGGCCGGGTCCCCCTCGGCGGCGGCCTCTTCCCACCCGGACGGGGCCAGGCGGTAGGGGTCGTGGCCGCCGGTGGCGACGGCGCCGTCCCAGAAGTAGCGCCAGAGGTCCTGGTCGTAGAGGACGAAGCGATCGAAGACGACGCCCTCGCCCAGGAGGTCAGCGCGGGCGTCGGCCGGATCGACCGGGCGGGGTAGGCCGGCGGGCAGCAGCAAGAGCCGGAACACCACCGCCGCGCCCAGCACCAGGGCGAGGGTCGATCCTCGCTGCCCGAGGGCTGCCTCTCGGCCGAGTCGGTAGGCAGCCAGATAGAGCGCGAACAGAAAGGCATAGAGCAACAGGAAGAGGGCAACGTCGCCGCGGCCGCCCCGGGCGTCGAAGGAGAGGCCGAGGAGGCCGTAGACGGCGGCGCTCGCCAGGGCGAGGGCCACGAGGGGGGGGAGCCTCGAGCGCAAGATCCGGGGGCCGGTGAATCCGTTCGCCGGGAGCATACGGAAGATAGGATGGACCAACCACTCCCCGAGGAGGACCATCATGCGCCAAGCCGCTTTCGCTCTCCTGGTTGTGAGCCTGCTCACGCCTCCCCTCTGGGCCTCCGGGCCGGTGGCCGGCAGCGCCACGGCCGAGGAGCGCCCCTTCGTCGTCACCCAGCGCTTGAAGGCCGAGATCACCGGCGTCGAGGGGGAAGCCGCCCTGATGCTCAAAGACGCCGAGGGCCGGAACTTCCGGGTCGCCCTCGACGAGTCGATCCGGCTGGTCGCCCAGGACAAGAAGCGCTTCGACGGCCGCAAGAAGCTGCGTCCCGCGGACCTCGCCGCGGGCCAGCAGGTGCAGGTGCTCTACCGGGTCGAGCCCTTCCAGGTGCTCGAGATCAAGGTGCTCAAAGAGAAGGCGGCCTGAGGGCCGCGTTCACGGGCAGGGGAAGGCCAGCACGTCCTGGAGCGGCTCGAAGGGCGTGCTCACGGGGTTGCTCCAGGTCCGGGAGACCCCCGTCAGGGTGTCCTCCACCGTCAGCGTGACCCCGACATCGGTCAAGCCCCCGGCGAGCAACCAGAAGTGGCTGTTGACGCCGCAGCCGTCCACCAGCTTCACCATCAGCTCCAGATTGGCCGGGTCGAAGAACCAGAAGGCCCCGGTGTCGGCGGTCAGGCCGATCGCGCGGCCAGTGCCTTCGAGCCCCACCGCAGTGCGCCAGCTGGTTCTCAACACGAAGCGGCCACCGCGCAGGGTCAGCTCCTCTGAGGATACGGGCTCGACCCGGAACGGGAAGGAGAAGCTGAGCTGGCTACCGCCACTGAAACCGTCCGCCAGCAGCACCAGCGTGTAGTCGCCGGCGGCGAGGGGTTCCACCACGAGCGGAGACGCGTACGAGGGCTCCAGGGTGCAGGGCGGCGGCAGGCCAATCGCGCTCTGCTCGCCGCGGCTCGCGAAGGTCGTCGGCGAGAGTTGAAACAGCCGCGGGAAGTAGATCGGGCAACTCGCCAGGGCGGTGACGAGGAACGGCTCCCCGGCGACCGGCACAGCGGGCTCGAGCAGGATGTTGAAGGGCCCCTGGCGGATGGTGAGGTCGCGGTCGTAGAGCAGCTCCGGCGGGAAGGTGCAGTGGGGCTCGGTGCCCTCGCCGAGGCGGAACAGTCGGACCTCGTAGGTGCCGGCCGAGAGGGGCGGAGAGTCGACGACCAGGACGGGAGGGACGGGTCCGGCGCCAGGGCAAGTGCAGGCCTCGGTGACCAGCAGATCGACGCGGCTGCCCGTCACCTGGACTCTCGGTTCCGAAGCCACACAGGAGTTTGGGTACCAGACGTAGAAGCTGAGAACCTGGGTGGAATCCGGGGTGCCTGGATAGACGCTCACCATGGGGGGTTGGGGCGTCGCTGGCGAGGCGACGAGGCCCGCGGCTAGGACGAGAGGCGCGATCCGGCCGAATCCCATGGTGGGCTCCTTCCTGCTGCGAGGCTGAGCTATGCCGAAAAAGCATAGGTCGTCGAGAGGACCGCGTCAAGCAGGCGGGGCGGCCCCACGGGCCTCAGAGCCATTGCCGATGGGGCGCCAGCTCCCCCGCGAAGTGGGCGGCCGCTGCGGGCAGGTCGGCGACGAAGGCGAAGTCGGCGTATTCGAAGCCCGGGCCCACGGAGCAGCCGAAGAACGTGTAGCTGCCGAGGGAGCGGGCAGTCTGCCAGTGGCCGGCGGGCACCACCCGGACCGGCTCCTGCTCGGCGGCGAAAGGCCCCAGCTTCAGCGGGGCGAGGGCGCCGGTCGCCGGGTCGAAGGTGATCAGCTCGAGGGGGTCGCCCTCGTAGAAATGCCAGACCTCGTCCGAGGCCAGCCGGTGCCAACGGCTGAAGGTGCCGGCCACGTGCAGGAAATAGATGGTGGTCAAGGCCGGGCGTTCGGCGCCGCCCTCCGTGCTCACCCGCCGCTCGGCGCGGAAAACCTCGCGGAACCAGCCCCCTTCGGGATGGGCGAGGAGGCCCAACGAGCGGATCAGCTCCTGGGCGCGAGGATTCATTGAGGAGACAGGGGGCGGCCTCAGGCCGCGCGGGTGCAAAGGTCGACGAAGCCGGCCAGACGGGAGAAGTAGGTCTCGCCGCCGCAATCGGGGACGTCGTGGTGGTCCGCGCCGGGCACGGCCAGGAACTGCTTGGGCGCGGCGGCCCGCTCGTAGAGGGCCCGGCCGTGCTCGATGGGGATGACCTGATCCGCGGTGCCGTGGATGAAGAGCTTCGGCATCGGCAGGTGCTCGACCTTGTCGATCGAGCGGAACTGGTTCTTGGCGATCAGGTGCATGGGCAGACCGGGGTGAGCCGAGCGGGCGAGGGCCTTGACGTCGATGAAGCTCGACTGCACCACCAGGCCGGCCACCGGACGATGCAGGGCGCCGTCGATGGCCACCGCCCCACCCAGGGACTGGCCGACGAGGACGATGCGCTCCGGCTCCTCGCCGATCACCTCGGTCAGGAAGTCGTAGGCGGCCCGCACGTCGCGAAAGAGGCCCTTCTCGCTCGGGCGGCCGTCGCTGTTGCCATAGCCGCGGTAGTCGAAGGCGAGCAGGCTCAGCTGATGGTCGAAGAGCCCCTTGAACTGCTCCACCCGGTGGGCGATCGAGCCGGAATGCCCGTGGCAGAGCAGGAGAGTGGCGCGGGCCTTGGGGTGAGGCATCCACCAGCCGTGCAGCTCGATGCCGTCTTCGGTCCCGAACCACACGTCCTCGACCGGCAGGCCGAGGTTCTCGGCGTCCCAGTCGCCCTCCGGAAAACGCTCGGGCGAGAACAGGCGCCTGGCCTGGTAGAGCCGGCGGGCCACCTCGAGGGTGCCCAGTCCGGCGATGAGACCGAGGGTGGGGATGACGAGGCGGCGGAGGCGAGGTTTCTTCGTTCGGCGTTGCATGGTGCTCACTCTGTTAGAGGGCGGCGGAGGTCGAGTTTATTCCCGCTGCTCGATGGGTTGCCGCCCGCTCTCCCAAGATACGCAGGCCGGGTGGCGAAGGTGAGAGCAATGGGTCACAGGGGCGCGGCGGGAGCGGGGAGGGCCTGGCCGCGGATGAGGCCGGAGGCCCTCTGGATGGGCGCCCCCTCGAGGTCGCTCCAGGTTGCCTCGAAGCAGCCGCAGAGACGACGCCGGCCCGCGAGCAAGACGAGGGTGCCGCGGATGGCCATGGGCTCGCTGCCGGCTCCCGCGATCTCGAAGCACAGAGTATCGGCATGATGGGCCGCCGGCACCGCGAGGCTGCGCCAGCGGCCGATCTCCGCCGTCGCCCTCGCCCCGCGGCCGACCTGTTCGAGGACACCACCCGGGCCGAGCCGCAGCAGGGAGGGCATCAGCCCGCGAGTCTCGTTCGAGAGCTCGAGGCGGAAGGTGGTGGGCAGCAGCGGCGCTCCGGCGGCCAGGCCAGCCGGGTGAGCACGGGCATTCGCGGCAACGCGCAGCATGGACGGCATCTCCTCCTGGATACGAAGGACGGCCGCGGCGAGATGATCCCTCACCCTCCGCCGGGCCAAGCGGCGCTGGCCGGAGAACTCCTGGTGCGAGGGGCCGTACCTCGGTAGAGGAGGGCATACCATGGCTCTGATTCGGGAGATTCGCCTCGCCACCCGCAACCTGCTGCGCAGCCCGGGCTTCGCTGCCGTCTCCGTGGCGGCACTGGCCCTGGGGATCGGCGCCAACGCCGCCATCTTCAGCCTGGTGAGCGCGGTGATGCTCTCGCCCCTGCCCTATCCGGAGGCCGCTCGGCTCTACAACGTGTTCCTGCAACAGGAGGGGGACGCAACGCGGGCCCTGGTACCGGAGCGCCTCCCCTGGTCGTACCCCAAGTTCCAAACTCTGCGCGAGCAGTCGACGCCGTTCGCCACCCTGGCCGGTTTCACCGACGACAGCTTCAACTGGACCGCCGGCGAGGAGCCCCAGCGCCTCCAAGGGGAGTACACCAGCGCCGAGTACTTCGGCCTGCTGGGCCAGAAGCCCATCCTCGGACGCCTGTTCACCGCCGAGGAAGACTCCCCGGCGGGCGATTCGGCGGTGATGCTGCTCTCCGAACGGCTCTGGCGGCGCAGCTTCGGGGGGAGCCGGGAAGTGCTCGGCCGCGCGGTCATACTCGACCGCCAGTCCTTCGTCGTGGTGGGTGTGCTGCCGGCCGGCTTCCGGGGCTTGAGCGAGAAGGCCGAGCTGTGGATTCCTCTCGCCTCGGCCCGTCTGCTGATGTACCCGGAGGCGCTGACCGAGGAGCACAATCACTGGTTCGAGGCCATCGGCCGGGTGGCTCCCGAGGTGATCGGGGCGCCCAACCCCGATCAGCTGGCCGCCGCCGGCCGGGCGGTCGAGGCAGCGCATCCGATCCCGGCCGAGTACTCCGACGGTAGCCGCTGGACCGCTGCGGCCCTGCCTCTCGAAGCCGCACGCCGGGACCCGCTGCTGCGCCGGGCCCTGATGGTGCTCCTGGTGGCGGTGGGGGCGGTGCTGCTGATCGCCTGCGCCAATCTCGCCAACCTCCTGCTGGTCCGGGGCGCCGGCAGGCGCCGGGAGCTGGCCCTGCGCACCGCCCTGGGTGGCACCCGCTGGCAGCTGGTGCGCCAGCTGCTGACCGAGAGCCTGCTGCTCTCCGTGGCCGGCGCGGCCGTGGGGCTGCTGCTCGCCGCCTGGGCGGTGGAGCTGCTGCGTTCCCTGCGGCCGGAGGTATTGGGCGGCTGGGGGATCACCTCTTCGGAGGGCACCGCCCTCGCCGGGGCGGGCTTGGACGGCCGGGTGCTCGTCTTCTGTGGCCTGCTGGTCCTGCTGGTACCCCTCCTGGTCGGCCTGGTGCCGGCCCTGCGCGCCGTGCGGGCGGACCTCGCCAGCGGCCTCAAGGAGGGTGCCGCCGTGCTCACCGGCGCCGCGCTCCGGCGGCGGGGACTGGGCCGAGGCGCCCTGGTGGCGGCGGAGTTGGCCCTGGCCCTGGTGCTCCTGGTGGGAGCCGGCCTGCTGCTGCGTAGCTTCGCCGGCCTCGCCCGCCAGGACCTCGGCTTCCGCCCCGAGGGGGTCCTGACCGCGCGCTTCACCCCCTCCTCCGGCGACTACGACCAGCAGACCGGGGCGCAATTCCACGCCCAGCTGGTCGAGCGCCTCGCCGCCCTGCCGGGAGTGGTCTCCGCCTCTCTCGCCACCTGCGCCCCGGCCTCGAGCGGCTGCAACCGCACCCGGGTCACCCGGCTGGACGGGCGGCCCGTGCCGCTGGCCGAAGCGCCCGCCGTGGGCGTGCACTTCATCACCCCCGGCCACCTGCGCAACCTGGGAGTGCCGATCCTCGAAGGCCGCGAGCTCAGCCGCGACGACCGTCCGGACACGCCGCGGGTGGCGATCCTCAGCGCCACGGCGGCCCGCACCCTCTGGCCCGGCCAGTCGGCCCTGGGCAAGCGGCTGGCGGTGGGGCAGGGAGGCTTCCGGGGTGAGGACCAGGCGGAGGTGATCGCGGTGGTCGGGGACGTGCGCTACCAGCGACTCGAGGAAGAGCCGGTGGCCGACGTCTACCTGTCGTCGGTCCAGACCTATCCGCTGGCCCGACTGCTCTTCGTGCGCACCGAGGGTGACCCCCTCGCCCTGGTGCCGGCCGTCCGCGGGGCGGTGCGCGAGCTCAACCCCAACCTGCCCCTCTACAGTGTGCGCACCATGTCCGAGCGGCTGGGCGACGCCCTCTCCCGCTCCCGCTTCGCCAGCCTGCTGCTCGCGGTCTTCGCCGGCCTGGCCTTGCTGCTCGCGGCGATCGGCGTCTACGGCGTTCTGGCCTATACCGTGGCCCAGCGGCGCCGCGAGATCGGCCTGCGCATCGCCTTGGGCGCGGAGCGCTCGTCGGTGGCGGGCCTGGTGCTGCGCCAGGGCATGGCGCTCGCGGGGGTGGGAGTAGGGGGAGGTCTGGCCCTGGCATTCCTGGGAGCGAAGGCTCTCGGCGCGCTGCTCTACGGGGTCGGGCCCGGGGATCCGCTGACCTTCGTGCTGGTGCCCCTGCTGCTGCTCGCCGTGGCCCTCGCCGCCTGCCTCGTGCCGGCCCTCTCCGCCGTCCGGCTCGAGCCGATGGCGGTTCTGGGGCAGGACACCTGAGGCCGGGAGGCAGCCTCAGGCCTTGACGCCGTAGCGCTCGGCGAGGACGCCGAGGTGATGGCGCACGTGGCCGGCCATGATGAAGGCCAGGGCGCGGACGGAAACCGTCCGGCCGTTGGCCGTGCCCACGCGCTGGCAGGCCTCCGGGCTGAGCCGGTCGAGCAGGGCGAGATTGCTGCGCCGCAGTGCCACCAGCTCCTCGGCCAGCTGCGAGAGGGTCGCCCGGTCGTAGTCCGAGGCGGCGACGTAGAGGTTCTCGTCGAAGCCGGGCAGGGGTGTGGTGTCCCCCCGCGAGAAGCGCAGCGCTCGGTAGCTGAAGATGCGCTCGGCGTCGATCAGGTGGCCGAGCACCTCGCGCACGCTCCACTTTCCCTCGGCGTAGCGGTAGCCGCCGCGCTCCGCGGGAGTGGCGTCGGCGAGCGAGCGCAGGTCATCGATCTGGCGCGCCAGTTCGACCATCGCGTCGTCCCCGGGTACCAGCGCCAGGTAGGGAGCGTAGAAGTCGGCGTACTCGTCTTCGCGGGGCCGGTCGATCATGGTCGGGTTCTCCTCGGTCGGGAGGCCACTCTATCGCGCGGGAGTGCCGCCGACTCGCGGACTTCGCATACGCTAGGGCGCAACTTCGAAAGGAGAGGTCCGTGCGCCTTGACGTGCTGGGGATGGTCCTCGCGGGGGGAGAGGGCAAGCGCCTCGCGCCCCTGACCGCCGACCGCGCCAAACCGGCCGTGCCCTTCGGCGGCCAATATCGACTGATCGACTTCGTGCTGTCCAACCTGGTCAACTCGGGCCTGCGCAAGATCGTGGTGCTCACCCAGTACCTCTCGCACAGCCTCGACCGCCACTTGGCGCAGACCTGGCACCTCTCTCCCCTGCTCGGCAACTACGTGGTCACCGTTCCGGCGCAGATGCGCACCGGCCCCCGCTGGTTCGCCGGCTCGGCCGACGCCATCTATCAGAACTTGAACATCCTGCTCGACGAGCAGCCGAAGTACGTCGCCGTCTTCGGAGCCGACCACATCTACCGGATGGACATCCGGCCCATGCTCGAGCAGCACGTCGCCACCGGCGCGGGGCTGACCGTTGCGGGCATCCCGGTGCCGATCGCCGAGGCGAGCGCTTTCGGGGTCATCGGTGCCGGCAAGGGAGGGCGGATCAAGTCCTTCGTCGAGAAGCCCGCCGAGCCGCCGGCCATGCCGGGGGACCCGGACCATGCCCTGGCCTCGATGGGCAACTACCTCTTCACCACCGACGTGCTGCGCGACGCGATCGCCGCCGACGCCGCCAACCCCAGCTCCCAGCGGGACATGGGCCGCAACATCGTGCCCGCCCTGGTTGCCGCCGGCGAAGCCTGGGTCTACGACTTCGGCACCAACCAGGTGCCCGGCCAGGGGGAGCGGGAGCGCAGCTACTGGCGGGACGTGGGCACCCTCGACGCCTACCACCAGGCGTCCATGGACCTGGTGGCGGTGGAGCCGATCTTCGACCTCTACAACCGCGAGTGGCCGATCCTCACCTGGCAGTACCCACATCCCCCCGCGAAGTTCGTGCACGAAGGGGGCGACCGCTCCGGCCGCGCCCTCAACTCCCTGGTGACGGCCGGGGTGATCGTCTCCGGCGGCACGGTGCGGCGCTCCATCCTCTCGCCGCGGGTGCGCGTCAACTCCTATGCCCAGGTGGAGGACAGCGTGCTGTTCGAGAACGTCGACGTGGGCCGTAACGCCGTGGTCCGCCGGGCGATCATCGACAAGAACGTGCGCATCCCCGCCGGCGAGCTGATCGGCGTCGATCTCGAGCGGGATCGCGAGCGCTTCACCGTCTCGGAGGACGGGGTGGTGGTGATCGCCAAGGGGACGGTGCTCGACTAGAGTCGCCGGTAGACCACGTAGTAGGTCCGGCCCTTGCGGTCGGGAAGGGCGGCCACCGGCTCGTAGTGGCGCTCGAGGTAGGCCGCGAGGCGGGGGAACTTGCGCACTGGGTACTTGGCCCAGGTGCGGTGATCGCCCGGTGAGGTGTCGATGATCAGCACCGGGGGCGTGGCCTCGAGCTCCCTCATCAAGATGTCCCAGGCTCCCGGCACGATGTGGGCCGAGGTGTCCACCCCCGGGCGATGGTTCTCCCAGGGCAAGAGGCCGGTCAGGTAGTTGGCGTTGCTGTAGCGGGTGGCCGGCCGGCGGCCGGAGAGCACGTAGACCTCCGGGTCGTAGCCCCAGACGAAGATCTTGTCCTCCGGCCGGGTGGTCTCGGCCAGGAAGGCGAGCAGCTTCTCGCGGGGGACGTTGGGGCGCGCGGGCTGATCGAAGCTGAGCAGGGCGAGATCTCGGCGGTACCGCCACAAGGGCAGAGCGAGGCCCACGGCCACCGTCACCACCAGCAGGGAGCGCAGCAGGGCCGGCGCGAAGCCTCTCCAAGCCCCCGCCCTGCCGGCGGCCAGCCACAGCTCGCGGAGCAGCAACGCCGCCGTCAGGCAGGCCGGGGCCAGCAGCTGGATGAAGTAGTGGCCGAAGTTGCGCCCGCCGTAAGAGGCGCCAAAGAAGGCGGCGAGCAGCCACAGGGTGACCAACAGCCGTGCGTTGACGGCCCTTCGTCCCCACTGGGCGAGGCCGAACGCCGCTCGCGCCCCGGCCACGACGGCGGCGGCGAAGAGCAGGGGGTTGGCCCGCAGGTAGTGCCGCCGGAACTCCCAGGGGTTGAGCGCGGCGAGGCGGTCGGCCAGGGGCACCACGGCCGTGTAGTGCTCGACGTTGTAGCTCCAGAAGTAGAGGTAGAAGTCGCCGAGCGCCCCGTGGGCCGCGAAGTAGGCCACGGCCCCGGCGACGGCGAGGCAGAAGCCGCCGGCCAGGGCCAGGGCGCGAACCAGGGTCTCGCGGCGCCAGAGCAGGCCCTCCTTCCATTGCCACAGCAGGAGAAAGCCGCCGGCCGCCATGCCGTCGAAGACCGCTGGTTGCTTGGACAGGAACGAGGCGCCGAAGGCCAAACCGGCCCAGAGGAACGTGCGCGGCCTCGCCCCTCGCGACAAGCCTCGCCACAGGGCCAGCATGCCCAGGGTCGAGAAGATCAGGATCGGCCACTCGGTGTGGAACGCCAGCATCTGGCTGCGGCGATAGGTGAACGAGGAGATGGCGAGCAGGAAGGCGGCGAGGGTGCCGGCCGACCCGCCCATGCCCTCGTCCAGGCCCAGATCCCGGGCCAGCTCGTTGCCGAAGCGGTAGAGCAGCCAGCAGCCGGCCAGGATCAGCAGCAGCAGGGCCCAGTGCACGGCCAGCATGTTGTTCTTGCCGGCGAGCAGGAAGGTGGCGGCGTAGAGCAGGTAGGTGACGGGGCCCCGCTGGTCGATGGCGTCACGGTAAGGCACGCCGCCCTCGAGCCAAGAGGTGGCGATCAGCGCGGAGACCGCCTCGTCGACGTCGCGGATGGGGCGGTCGGCCAGGGGCAATCGCAAGGCGCAGAGCAGGGCGAAGAGGGCGAGGAAGAACGCGGCCCGGGGCGCCAGGGCTCGCCGGCGAGAGGGCGAGGCGGCCGGGGCCTCGGAGGACGGAGCGCTCATCCCGGGGAGTCTGCCTGGGCCGACATGAAGGCAGGATGAACGCCGCCCCGAGAGCCCTCAGTAGCCTTCGCCCTCGGCCGGAGCCTGCGCCTTGCCGCGATGCAGGCGGAATAGCACCACGAAGTAGCCGACGGCGAGCGCGAAGCCCAGTGGCCACCACAGCATCCCCACCCGCAGTGCGTGCTCGCTCGAGGCGGCGTTCTCGGCGGTGAGCGAGGCGCCGCCACCGGGCACGGCCTTGATCATGGTCGGGTAGATCGAGGCCGCCGTGGCCGCCAGCAGCCCGAGCAAGAAGGCCGAGGAGCCGAGGAAGGCCGTGAGGTCCCGGCCGCGCCGGCGCGCCACCAGGCTGGCCACGAGCCCGGCCAGGAAGAGAGCCGTGGCGAGCCAGGCGAGAGGCCGTGCCGCCAGGCCGGAGAGAACCTCCGGCGCCAGGGCCGCGGTGGCCCAGCTCGCGAGCAGCCAGAGCACGACCACCGCCGGGAAGAGCAGGCCGGCGAGGGTGCGGGCGCGCTCCCCCACGGCGCCGTCGGTCTTCCAGACGAGGAAGAGAGCGCCGTGGTGGAGGATGGCGACCAGGGCGAAGACCCCGGCGAGGACGGTGTACCAGTCCAGGATGCCGAGCTCTCCGGACGGCGAGAACGAGCCGAACAGGGGCAGGGAGAACCAGCCGTCGGCCGCCAGCGGCACACCGCGCAGCAAGTTGCCGAGGGCTGCCCCGAACAGCACCGGGGCGAGGACCGAGGCGAAGGCCAGCACGGCGTCCCACACCGAGCGCCACATGGCGTCGCCGACGTGGGAGCGCAGCTCGATGGCGACGCCGCGCAGGATCAGCACCCAGAGCACCAGGAAGATCGCCAGGTAGAAGCCGGAGAGGCCCGAGGCCAGCACCTTGGGGAAAGCCAGGAAGAGCACCCCGCCGGCGGCGAGCAGCCAGACCTCGTTGCCGTCCCAGAACGGGCCGATGGCCGCGAGCACCTGGCGGCGCTCGCGATCGGCCTTGGCCACCAGGCGTGAGAGGGCGCCGGCGCCGAAGTCGAAGCCGTCCATCACCACGTAGACCGCCACCATCACCGAGGCGATTGCGAACCAGAGCATCTCCATCGCGACCTCCTCAGTGAGCAGCCGGGGCACCCAGCGGCTGCGGGCCGTGGGCGATCTCGCGGCCGACCAGGCCCAGGAAGAGCAGGCCGAGCACCAGGTAGAGCCCGGCGAAGCCCAGCAGGGTGAACAGGACCGAGCCTCCGTGAACGGTGGGCGAGGCTCCCTCGGCGGTGCGCATCAACCCATAGACCAGCCAGGGCTGGCGGCCCAGCTCGGTGGTCATCCAGCCCGCGGTGTTGGCGATGTAGGGGAAGGGGAAGGCCAAGGCCAGCACCCACAGCAGCCGACGGCTCCCCTCCAGGCGTCCACGGGCGAGCTGGAGGCCCGCCACCAGCATCAGGGCGATGAACAGAGTGCCCAGGCCGACCATGACGTGGAAGGCGTAGTACAGCAGCTCGATGTTGGTGGGCCAGACGTCCTCCGGGAACTCGGAGAGCCCGCGGACGTTGGCCGAGAAGTCGCCGTAGGCGATCCAGGAGAGGATCCTGGGCAGGAAGATCGGGTTGTCGAGCTTGCGCTCGGCCACATTGGGCTGGCCGATCATGGCCAGCGGGGCACCCGGTCCGCTCTCGAAGCGGCCCTCCATGGCCGCCAGGGTCACCGGCTGGTGGGCCGCCACCATCCGGCCCTGGTGGTGGCCGGTGGGAAAGGCCACCAGCAGCGACGCCGCGAGGCCGGCGATCACCCCCACGGTGAGCGAGGCCCGCGCCACCGGCGCGTGCTGGCGGCGCAGGGTCCAGAACGCTCCCACCGCCGCCATCACGAAGGAAGCGGTCACCAGCGAGGCCATCTGGTTGTGCAGGAACTGGGCGATGCCCCACGGGTTGCCCAGCAGCTCTCCCAGGCGGGCGACCTGGAAGGTGCCGTCCTCGGCGATCCGGTGGCCCACCGGATGTTGCATGAAGGCGTTGGTCGCGACGATGAAGTAGGCCGAGAGCCAGCTGCCCAGGAAGAGCAAGAGGGCGGCCCCGAAGTGGAGCTTCGGCCCCAGCCGGCGTTCCCCCCAGACCAGCAGGGCGAGGAAGCTCGACTCGAGGAAGAAGGCGAAGATCCCTTCCATCGCCAGGGTCTGTCCGATCACGCCGCCGGTCTGGTGCGAGAAGGCGGCCCAGTTGGTGCCGAACTGGAACTCCATCGGCACGCCGGTGACCACGCCCATGGCGAAGTTGAGGCCGAAGATGCGGATCCAGAAACGCGCGGCGTCGTTCCGGGCACTGTGGCCGGTGCGCAGCGCCAAGGCCTTGAGGACGACGATCAGCAGCGCCAGGCCCATCGTCAGCTGCGGGAAGAGATAGTGATAGGTGATGGTGAAGCCGAATTGCAGGCGGTGCCAGAACAGTGGATCTGTCACGGTGCTCCGCTTCCCGCCCCTCGTGGGGCTGCAGGTCTGGTTCAGCCAGAGGCCGTCGCGGCGTAGATCTCGCGCAACAGGGCGACGTTGTCGCGGTGGCCGGTGAGCCGTGCCGTCACCCGTCCCCGCAGCGGGTAGCCGAGCAGGTAGAGATCGCCGATGATGTCGAGGATCTTGTGGCGCACGAACTCGTCGGGAAAACGCAGCTCGGTATTGACCACGTTGTCCTCGCCGACCAGGATGAAGTTGTCGAGCCGCCCACCACTCCCGAGGCCCAGCTCAGCCAGCATCGGCAAATCGCGCATGAAACCGAAGGTGCGGGCCGGTGCGATCTCGCGCTGATAGGTTGCGAAGTCGGTGAGATCGAAATCGCATTGTTGCTCGCCGATCGGCGCCGGATACCGCAGGAGGTAGGACACGGCGAAGCCATCCCAGGGCTCGATGCGCAGGACTTTCTCGCCGCTCCCGCCCACCTCGTAAACCCGATCGATCACGATTTCCTCGCGCGGAGCCGCCTGATCCACGATACCGATCTGCTCGAGGGTGCGGCAGAAGTCAGCGGCCGAGCCGTCGAGCACCGGCACCTCACCGTGGAGCTTGATCAGGAGGTTGGTGATGCCGCTGGCATGGAGTGCCGAAAGCAGGTGCTCGGTGGTCTTCACCTGCGCCCCACCGCCCGAAAGGGTGGTGGCCCAATCGGTCTCGGCCACCGCCGAGAGATGTGCCGGGATGTGCTCGCCGCTCGGCAGGGAGAGGAAGTGGATGCCGCTGCCCGGCGGCAGGGGTTGGATCACCATCCCCGTCCGCCCGCCCGAGTGAAGGCCCAGGCCGTAGATCACCGTGGAATGGTTGATCGTACGCTGGGGCACGTCCGAAGTCCGGAGCAGGGAGAGGCGGGGCGGGGCTTTGAGCTCGGGAGCGGCGGCGAAGGGGAGGGGCAAGGCGCCGGTGGGCGCGCCCTCCAGGCGGCGCTGGCGTTGCTCCAGGGCGCCGCGGGCCGCGGCGACGATCTGATCGTAGGAGACCGGCTTCTCGAGATAGTCGAAGGCGCCCATCTTGATCGCCTTGACCGCCGTGGCGGCCGTGCCGTGGCCGGACATCATGACCACGGCGGCGGCCGGGTCGAGGGCGCGCAGGGCGGCCAGGGTCTCGAGGCCGTCGCGGTCCGGCAGCCAGACGTCGAGGAAGACCAGATCGGGGTGGTGACTGGCGTAGAGGGTGATGCCCTCCTCGCCGGAGCGGGTGGAGAGAGTCTCGAGCCCGACGTCCGCCAGGACTCCGGCCAGGGTGGTCAGGATGCCGGGCTCGTCGTCGACCAGGAGTGCGAGTGTCATGACAAGGGGGAGTCTACCCTGCCGGGCTGCGGGCAAGGCTCGTTGCTGCAGGAATGGCATAGAGTCCTCCGCATGTCTTCCAGGTGCGAGCTCGGTTGGCCGGTCGTGGTGCCGTGAGCATGGGCGGTCGAGTCATCCAGGGCTGGTTCCCCCACGGCCCGCGCGCCCGTTTGGCGGCGCAGCCTCGGCGCAGCGCTGCGGGCACCGCGTTCGCGCTCCAGCCTGGGGCGGCGAGCTTCCCCGGAGGTGTGGGCCAGCGCCTGCCGGCGGTCCTCCAGGCGCGGATGGAGGCCCTCTTCGGCACCCGCTTCGACGCGGTCCGGGTCCACGTGGGCCGGGAGGCCCCGGGGCTCGGCGCCCTGGCCTTCACCTTCGGCACCGATCTCTACTTCGCTCCCGGCCAGTACAACCCTTCGCACCCCCACGGCCAGCGCCTGCTGGCCCACGAGCTCGCCCACGTGGTGCAGCAGCGCACGGGTCGCGTGCGCAACCCGTTCGGCAGCGGCATCGCCGTGGTACAGGACCCCGGGCTCGAGGCCGAGGCCGAACGCATGGCGATGCGGGCGGTGACGCCGTCCCGCTCGGCACCGTCGCGGCCCGTGGCCCTACCCCGCCACGCCGGACGCGCCGCGACCGTTCAGCGGATGGAGGTGGACGCCAGCAGCTCCTCGTCTTCCTCTTCCGGGGGCAGCACCCACGGAGTCGAGGTGTACCAGGGGTCGGTCGACCCGAGGATCCTCGCCGAGGTCAAGGCCATCGTCGACGCGGCGGCCAGTGCCGGCGGCGGCGCCACCTTCCCCACCCACGAGTCGGCGACCCGGCTGGAGGGCTTCATGAAAGGGGAAGGCGCGCCCAAAGTCAGCAGCCAGGACACCTTCGCCATCGGCGGTTCGAGCTATTTCCCGGGTGTTTTCACCCTGGTCACGGTGGGCTCCAACCCGTTCCAAAGTGCCATGGAGCAGCAGGCCCGCAAGGCCTACACGGAGCCGGACACTCTGAGCGTCGAGAAGCTCGGGGGACGGGACTCCTGCACTCACGGGGAGATGGCGGTGATCAGCGAGTACCCGGGCGTCCAGGCCCTGCGCACCACGCAGGACTGCTGCCTCTTCTGCTACGGCTTGCTGCACAAGCGGCGCTATTACCACCAACCCCTACGCCACAACGTCTGGCCACAGGCCTGGCGGCACGACTACCTCGGCTTCAAGCTCACCAACGTGAGCGTCACCAGCTTCGCGAGGACCGGCGACATCCTCGCCATCACTTGGCAGGGCAAGACCCGCTACTACCGGGTCGATCCGCCGTAGCGGCGAGACCGACCCGGCGGGCGGGCGCTGGCTGGCGAGAGGCCGAGCCTCGGATCAGCACTTGATCAGCAGCAGGTAGTGCCGGGTCCACCACACGCAGATGCGGAAGACCTCGATGACCGTGATGCGCAGGCAGATCGAGACCAGGACGATGAACACCGAGATTGTCCAGCGGGGTCCGGGGAAGCAGTCGAAGCGGATCGCCAGGACGAAGAGGAAGAAGCGGATGTAGATGTGGAGGATGCGGATCTGGATCACGGTCCAGCAGGTGACATGGACCTCGAAGACCTCCAGGATCTTGTAGATCTGGCCCCAGGGGAAGACCCAGATCACGCCGATGATCCGCACGCCGAGGAAGTACAGGGACTCGACCAGGAAGATCAGCAGCTGGCTGTAGGAGGTGACCTCGGCGAAGGCCACTTTGCCTGCCGCGGCGTCGATGGAGTCGGCGTTGTTGACCAGGCAGAACCGCAGCTCGGAGGTCACCGCCAGGGCCTGCGCAGCGTCCTGGGCGACGATGGCGGCATCGAGCTGGGCCACCTGCCCCAGGATCTTCGCCTTGAGGTCCTCTTCGAGATTGAGCAGGCCACCCACGGCCACCGACAGGCCACGGGTGAAGTCGCGCGCCGTGATCTCGATGTCCTGCCCCGGCTCGATGCCCGGCAGATCGGTGGTGTCGAGGTCCCCGAAATTGTCGAGGTTGTACTCGAGCTCCGCGCCATCGCGGGGCACGTCGTCCCCGCCGGGGTCCTGAGCGCCGGCCTTCGGGGTGAAGATCCCCGCCGCGGCACCCGCTGCCAGGGCCGCGCCAGCCTTGAGGAAGGCGCGCCGGTCCGCCTTGCTGGGCGTCTTGCCCTTGCCGAGCTTGGTGAGCTCCTTCTGCAGCTTCAACTGCTCGAGGCCCAACTCGTCGATGCGCTTCATGGTCACTCCTTGTCCGACGGGACGGTTGGTCTGCGGATCCGCTGAGTCGAACCCGCTCCAGGAAGTAATTTCAAAAGCTAAAATGCCGAGGTAACTTTGTCGGCAAGTGTACGATTACATGTGTTCGCCGTCAAGTCGCCATGATGAGTGATCCCTGCCAGGCCAGTCAGAGACCCCACCTCCGCGTTGGCATCTGGAGCGGTCACACCCACCTGAAAGGGCCCTGTCCCCGGGAGGCCGCGTGGCCCCACCCGAGACACGGAAGAAAGACCCCCCCCGCCAGGCGGTGCTCGCCGAGCGCACGAGGTTCCTCCGCGAAGCCGGTGGGGGGAGAAGCCCAGGAAAGGCGCGGGTGCCGCAGACGTCGCCAACACCGGCCTCCCGACCGGCGGGCGGCGTCCTCTCCGCCTCAGGTCGGCGTCCAGTAGGCCCGGTAGCTCTTCTGTGCCCAGGAGAGCAGGGTGAGGGTAGAGGCCGAGGCCTCGGTGACCACGACGTCGGTGACCGAGGGCAGGTCTTCCTCCTTGTAGTTGCTCTTGAGGTAGAGCCACTGCTTCTTCTGGGCACCCAGGTAGTCGAAGCCCATGGCCGTCCAGTAACCCTTGAGGCCGGGGTCCGGATGACCGACCACCACCACCATGATTCCCAGGTTCAGGGCATTGAGGGCGAAAAGGGCCAGCATCAGCGAGCTCAGCTTCTTGCTCTGGTAGGCCTTGGTGACCAGGATGTAGCCGAAGCGCAGGGTCTTGACGTCATCGACCACGTCGACCTCGTAGGTGAGGTAGCCCACTTCCTTGCCGTCGACCTGGGCGCTGATGCGCTTGCCGTTGTCGATCACCGTGAGTTTCTCGCCGCCGTTGCCGAGAAAGGTCGTGGTCTGGCTGTTCGAGTTGCTGTTCGAAACGGACTTGGAGCTGAAGGTGATCTTCTTCTCCTCCATCCGCTGGACGACCGTCCTGCTGGGCGCCCGCGGGGCGATCGCCGCTTGAACGTGAGCCGCTAGGCCAGGAAGCGGCGCACGCTGAGCCGCTCCCGGCTGCCCGGCCCTCCCCCGGGCCAGGGCGGCCTGGACGTGCGGAGCCGGGCGCGATGCTTGGGCCAGCGGCCGCTTGGGCTGCATGACCCCCCGGATCGCAGCCTGAACGTGCGGGGCCGGGGGGCGAGGGGCCCAGGTTGGCGGGGAGTGGGGCGGCTTGCTCATGGCTGAGAGGCGTTTGGGGGGATCCTAGCGCGGACTGGGTACTGCTCAGGACTTCGTCGACGGGCTGATTGAGCGCCGGGATGGTGGCGATGCGGGCGGCTGAGCACGCGGCGTCATATTGGCTGGCCACGGAGCGCGCACACCATGACCCCGGCTGTGAGGCAGGAGCATATCGAGATGACCACGGCGTCTGCGGAGGCGAGGCCCCCATCGCGGCGCATCGCCGCCGCGTGATGGACATTGCCGTGTGGTACGAGCTCCAGGGGCTCTCGCCGGACGAGATCGTCTCCGCCCAACCCACCTTGAGCCTGGCCGACTTGTACGCGGCCGACCCCGAGGCAACGGTTCTCCGCTCGTCACCCGGACCCTCCGACTGAGTCGCGGAGCCAGCGGAAGAACCTCCCGACAACATCCTGCCGGCGGCACCCGTCCCGGCCCAGAGGTTCGCAAGACTGGGTGTCGCCTTGACTCGAGTCTGGTACGAAAAGCGAATTCCTACTACGCGCAATCCACATCGCCGTATTATTGTGATCTACCGGATGGTCCGCAATCTCGCGTACCTCCACCGGAGGAGCGTGCCATGACACCACGTCGTCTCGTTCCCGCCACCCTCGCCCTTCTGGTCCTCGTCGTTGCTGCGCCGGTCTTCGCCGACGGCGACCCCTGGGAGATCGATCCCGCCGTTGCGGCTCCGCAGGACGGCAGTGAGCCGCCGGTCCTCGAGGGTCCGAACTTCACGCCGGCCCCGAAGCCGATGGCGCCGATCTGCCACTTCTGCGGCAGCTGGCTCCAAACCCCGATACTCTCGGGCAGCGGGGGCTCCTGCAGCGCGGCTCAGTCCGACGTCAAGAGCCAGGTCCTGGCCTATGTCAATGCCAGCTGCCTGGACTATGGCGACGCCGGCCGCTGCTCGTACCAGTTCGTCTACTACAACACCTGCTACTTCGACTCCAGCTCGGGACAGTACGTCTCCGACGCCTTCGCCAATTACCGCTGCTGGACCGCCTACTGCTGACCGCCGGCGGAGCGGCGGAGCATCGCGAGGCAGGAGCCGGGGCGCCCGCCGCCGAGGAGGTCGAGTTCGTTGAGCAGGTGGTGAGCTGGTAGAGGGGTGGCCGCTCGTCGTGGCCGGGGGAGAGCGGCCACTGCTCCTCGCAGGCAGGATAGAAGGCGGTGGCGAAGCCGTGCCGCCGGACCAGCGCGAGCTGGTGAGCGAGGTAGCGGCGGAAGAAGTAGCAGCCGTCGTCCATGCAGTCGTCGGGCTGCGGAGTCGAGCCGAGCTAGCTGTCGGACGGATACCTCGCGCGGGTCCCCCGCGTCGCCCGGTGGATCCGGTCGTCGCAGGTGTAAGCCTCGAACATTTCTGGCTCAGGAAACCCGCCCAAGGGGCTCACCGGAGTCCGACGGCTCTGCTTCCAGTTCTGGAGGGCGTCGAAGCTGACCCCGAGCATCGCGGCGAACGCGCTCCGGGGTGAGATGCGGCTGCTCATAGCTGCTCTTGATGTCCAGATCCGTGACGACGAACTCCCGACTCGGAGTTTCTTCGCCGCGGAGAATCCTGCTGCCCTCCCTGACACTGGTGACCAGCTCGTCGAAGAGGTCGGCTTTCATAGGGGTTGTCACGGTTCCCACTTCGCCGGCCACCAGTCCGTCTGATAACCCAGCACGTCCTCCGCCTCCCGGTTCAGCTCTTTGGCGTTGCCATTGAGGAGCTCAAGATCCCGCTGGTCTCGAGCCTCCCCTTGATCGAGGTCGAGTTCCCCGGCCGGTAGTTCCTCGATGGTCGGTCCAGAGTCGCCAGGCGCCGGGCTGGAGCCATAGAAGAGCTCCGGGGGCAGGGGATCGTCGAAATCCTCTGGCACCTGAAAGAGGCCCCGATCCTGGCCCAAGACCCGCGGTGGCTTACCCCCGCTGGGACGCTTCGCTCTCCGGTCACGAAGCGGCTTGCCGATCATGGGCGGAGTGTACCGCCGAGCCTGCGTCCTTTGGAGTAAGACCGGCCGTCCAGAGAACCCGGCAATGAACCCTACGACCGTCGTCTACAGCGACCCGGAGATCCGCGGCGGCACGGCTGTCTTCGCGGGAACCCTGGTCCCCCTGTGGAATCTGCTCGACTATCTGAAGGGGGAGACAGCCTGGACGACTTCCTCCGCTCGTTCCCCTCCGTGTCCCGAGAACAGGCGATGGCTGCGCTGGCACTTCTCACGGGAACAGAGCACCCGATCGTCGCAGGCGTGAGCCTCGCGCGGGAGGCCCTCTCCGCGGCGGCGGGGCATGACCTTGAAGCCCTGTGCCAGAAGTTCCGGCAGGAGGAGGCCGCATCTGGGCAGCACGCGGTGACGCTGCCGCTTCGGCTCCCTGGCGCCGCCGGGGAGCCGGCGTAGGACGGGAAGAGGACGGGATGGATCCCTGCTAGCGGGGGAATGACGCAGTGGCTTCCCGACCCGCGCCACCTTCCCCATCTTCTTCGCATACCGCAGCCGCCGCTTCTTCCCAAAGCCGGGCGAAAAAAGAGGGCAAGGCTTATACAAGAATTCTATAGACTTAATGCGTCGCCATGACGTAATGTTATAGCTGTCGTCACCATGTGCGCGACGGCAGATCTGGAGACTCAACGCCCAAGTAGAAAGGGCCAACAACGAGAGGACTACCCCATGACTCGAAGCTCCCACTCCGCACCGATTCTGCTCTGTGCAGTCCTAATGCTCCTGATGGGCTCGGCAGCCTGGGCAGGCGAGTCGGACCTGCCGCGTGCTTTCAGTCTCGACCAGGAGTTGCTCGACGCCGGCTACTTCGAGGAGGGAGTGCCTCGGGCCGCAGCCTGCTGCATCCCGGACGGCGGCGTGGACGATACCCTGGGGATGTGGTCCTGCTGCAGCGGGTTCGCGGTCAGCGGCAGCACCGTCTGCACTATCCCCTCCGACTACGGAACCACCTGGACGAGCTGCCGCCACGTGTGTGGCACCGCGCCGGTTGGAGGTTGCATCCCGTCCGGGGGATGGGATGACACGCTGTCCAACACCCGTTGCTGTAGCTTCCAGGCTGTCCCGGGGAGCACCTGGTGTCTGGATCCCGCGGACTACGGGACGGACTGGAAGTCCTGTGCTCAAAAGTGCCAGTAGGCCATCGGCGTAACCGCCCACGGCGTGCCGCCCAGGTGGCCCCAAAGGGAACTTCGTCTTAGAGTTCCAGAGAGTCACTGACCTTCAGGAAGCACCAAGACCGCCTTGCGGGGGCCGTCGGGGGCGAGCGGGGAAGAGGCCGGGATGGATCCCCGCTTGCGCGGGGATGACGGAGGGTCTGCGGACGGGCTGCCGGCGGAGCGCCTTACCCCGCCCGCGCGACCTTCCCCATCTCTTTCGCGTACTTCACCGCCCGCTCCTTCACGTCGCGGGCGGTGTCGTCGCCGGAGGGGAGGGCGTGGGCGGCGGTCAGGGCGGCTTGGGCCTTCTCGGGGTCGATCTCTTCCTTGGTGCGGGCCTGCTCGGTCAAGACCGTGACCTTGCCGGCCGCTACCTGGGCGAAGCCGCCGTTGACCAGCAGGGCCTCTTTGCCGGTCTCGGTGTCCACCCGCAGCCAGCCGGCCCCGAGCTTGACCAAGAGCGGGGCGCGGCCGGCGAGGATGCCGATCTCGCCGTCGTAAGCCGGCAGGGCCACGAACGAGGCATTGGTCTCGAGCGCGGCCCGCTCGGGCGTGATCACCGACAGCGCGAAGGTCTTGGCCATGGCCTCAAGCCGCCATCTTCTCGGCCTTCTCGGCCGCGTCCTCGATCGCCCCCACGTACATGAAGGCCTGGTCGGGCAGGTGGTCCCACTTGCCGTCGCACAGCTCCTCGAAGGAGCGGATGGTGTCCTCGCGCTTGGTGTAGATGCCCGCGAAGCCGGTGAACTGCTCGGCCACGAAGAACGGCTGCGAGAGGAAGCGCTCGATCTTGCGCGCGCGGCGCACCACGATCTTGTCCTCCTCCGACAGCTCGTCCACGCCCAGGATCGCGATGATGTCCTGCAAGTCCTTGTAGCGCTGGAGGATCTGCTGCACCCGCCGGGCCACCTTGTAGTGCCGCTCGCCGACGATCTCGGGCGCCACGATGCGGCTCGAGGAGGCGAGCGGGTCCACCGCCGGGTAGATGCCCTTCTCGGCGATGCCACGCTCCAGGTTCACCGTCGAGTCGAGGTGGGTGAAGGCGTTGGCCGGCGCCGGGTCGGTGTAGTCGTCGGCCGGCACGTAGATCGCCTGGATCGAGGTCACGGCGCCGCGGTTGGTGGAGGTGATGCGCTCCTGGAGCTCACCCATCTCGGTCGAGAGGGTGGGCTGGTAGCCCACGGCGGAAGGCATGCGGCCCAGCAGGGCCGACACCTCGGAGCCCGCCTGGGTGAAGCGGAAGATGTTGTCGATGAACAGCAGGGTGTCCGCGCCGGTCTGGTCGCGGAAGTACTCGGCCATGGTCAGGGCCGAGAGGGCCACCCGCAGGCGGGCGCCGGGCGGCTCGTTCATCTGGCCGAAGACCATCACCGTCTGGTCAATCACGCTCTTGCCGGTGTCACCGATCTTGGCTTCCTGCATCTCGAGCCAGAGGTCGTTGCCCTCGCGGGTGCGTTCACCCACGCCGGCGAAGCAGGAGTAGCCAGAGTGGAAGCGGGCCAGGCGGGCGATCAGCTCCTGGATGATCACCGTCTTGCCCACGCCGGCGCCGCCGAAGAGGCCGGCCTTGCCGCCGCGCACCAGGGGACAGAGCAGGTCGATGACCTTGATGCCGGTCTCGAAGATCTCGGTCGAGGAGGACAGGTCCTGGAGCTCGGGGGGCAGCCGGTGGATCGGCCGCCTCTCGGTCACGTTGGCCGGGCCGCGGTCGTCGATCGGCTCGCCGACCAGGTTGAACACCCGGCCGAGCGTGCCTTCGCCCACCGGCACCGAGATCGCCGCCTCAGTGTCGAGGATGTCCACCCCGCGGGCGAGGCCGTCGGTCGACCCGAGGGCGATGGCGCGCACCTGGCCGCCGCCGAGATGCTGGGCGACCTCGCACCAGAGGGTCTCGCGATGGGTCTCGCCGAGCACGGTGCGCTCGACCTGGACGGAGAGGGCGTGGTACAGCGCCGGCAGGCGCTCTTCGCTGAACTGCGCGTCGAGCACCGAGCCGATGACTTGCGTGATCTTGCCGATATTGTGCATGCGGGCACCTTAAGCCAAAGCGTTAGCGCCGCCCACGATGTCGAGCAGCTCCATCGTGATCGCCGTCTGGCGGGCGCGGTTGTATTGCATGGTGAGGCGCTTGATCATGTCCTCGGCGGCGTCGGTGGCGGCCTTCATGGCCACCATGCGGAGCACCTGCTCGGAGACCGCGGCCTCCTGGAAGGCTTGAAACAGCCGCACCCGCACCGTGGCCGGCAACAGCTCGGCCAAGAGGCTCTGGGCGTCGGGCAGCAGCTCGTACTCGACGTGGGTGTCCTTCTCCTCGGCCGAGGCCGGAGTGGCCAGGGGCAGCAACTGGAAGACCTCGGCCTTCTGCTGGCCGGCCGACAGGAACCTCATCGAGGCGACGTGCACCGAGGTGATCTCGCCGGCGAGGAAGCGGGCCATCAGGCCGTTGGCCACCCGCTCGACCTCCTCGAAACGGGGGGTATCGCCGATGGCGATGTTCTCTTCCACCATCTCCCGCTTGCCGAAGCGGAAGTAGGCCACGCCCTTCTTGCCCATCATGTGGACATCGGTGGCGAGGCCCCTGGCCTTCTGAGCGTCGAGGAAGGCGGTGGCGGCGCGCAGCACGTTGGTGTTGTAGGCGCCGCAGAGGCCGCGGTTCGAGGTGATCACCACCAGGGCACCGCGCTGGGCGTCGCTCTGGGGCGCCATCAAGGGATGGGAGCTCTCGCTGTCACCGGCCAGGGCCCGCGACAGCTCGGCCACCATCTCGGAGAGCTTCTGGTTGTAGGGCCGGGCGGCCGCCACACGGTTGAAGGCCGCCTGGAAGCGCGCCGTGGCGACCAGCTGCATCGTCCGGGTGATCTTCCGGATGTTGCGCGTCGCCTTGCGGCGTTTGACGAGGATCCTGCGGTTGGCCATGAGCCGGCCCTCAGGCAGCCTGGAAGTTGGGCTTGAAGTTGGCGACCACGGTCTTGAGCTTGTCGGCCACGTCACTCGCCAAGTCGCCGCTCTCGCGCACGGCCTGCAAGATCTCGGGGAACTCGTTCCTCAGGTGCTTGAGCAGTTCGGCCTCGAAGGCCGCCACCTGCGAGCTCGGCAGGTCGTCGAGGAAGCCCTGGGAGGCGGCGTAGAGCGAGCAGACCTGCTCCTCGACCGGGTACGGGCTGTAGAGCGGCTGCTTGAGCAGCTCCACCATGCGCAGGCCGCGGTCGAGCTGGCGCTGGGTGGCCGGGTCGAGCTCGGTGCCCAGCTGGGCGAAGGCCTCGAGGGCGCGGAAGGCGGCGAGGTCGAGGCGCAGGGTGCCGGCCACCTTCTTCATCGCCTTGCGCTGGGCGTTGCCGCCTACCCGGGACACCGAGATGCCGACGTTGACGGCCGGCCGCACGCCGGCGAAGAAGAGATCGGGCTCCAAATAGATCTGGCCGTCGGTGATCGAGATCACGTTGGTCGGGATGTAGGCCGAGACCTCACCTTCGAGGGTCTCGATGATCGGCAATGCGGTCATCGAGCCGCCCGAGTCGGGGAAGCGGTGGACGCGGTACTTGTCGCCATCGGGCAAGGAGGCCCGCCACTCCTCGGCGCGGTGCTTGCCGTGGGGGCGGTGGTAGAGGCCCAGCTCGTCGTCCGGGCGATGCTCGGCCGGGGCCGCGAGCCCTTGTGGGTGCTTGACCACCACTGCGCGGTCGCGGCCGTCGGCGGGGGTCGCCTTGGGCACCACGGCGTACTCCTCGCGCAGTTTCACCGAGCGCTCGAGCAGGCGGGAATGAAGGTAGAACACGTCGCCCGGGTAGGCCTCGCGACCCGGCGGGCGGCGCAGCAGCAGCGACAGCTGGCGGTAGGCCGCGGCCTGCTTCGAGAGGTCGTCGTAGATGCAGAGGGTGGCGCGGCCCTGGGCGTACATGAAGTACTCGGCCATCGCGGCGCCGGCGTAGGGGGCGATGTACTGCAGGGGGGCCGGGTCGGCCGCCGAGGCGGAGACCACGATGGTGTAGTCCATGGCGCCGTACTCGCGCAGCTTCTCGACCAGGCTGACGACCGTCGACTCCTTCTGACCCACGGCGACGTAGACGCAGATCACGTCGCCGCCCTTCTGGTTGAGGATGGTGTCGATGGCGATCGCCGTTTTGCCGGTCTTGCGGTCGCCGATGATCAGCTCGCGCTGGCCACGGCCGATGGGGATCATCGAGTCGATGGCTTTGATGCCGGTCTGGAGGGGCTCGTTCACCGGCTGGCGCTGGGCGATGCCGGGCGCCTTCCACTCGAGGGGCCGGCGGTGCGGGGTCTCGATGGTGCCCTTGCCGTCGAGCGGCCGGCCGAGGGGATCGACGATGCGGCCGATCAGGGCCTCGCCGCAGGGCACGGAGAGCAACTCGCCGGTGCGGCGGACCTCGTCGCCCTCCTTGATCTCGAGGAAGTCGCCGAGCACCACGGCGCCCACCGAGCCGACCTCCAGGTTGAAGACCTGACCCTGGGCGCCGCTTCTCGGGAACTCCAGGCGCTCACCGGCCATGGCGTTGGCGAGGCCGTAGATGCGGGCGATGCCGTCACCGACCTCGAGAACCTTGCCGACCTCCGAGAGATCGACCTCGCTGCGATATTGGCGGATTTCCTCGGTGATCACCGAGGAGATCTCATCGACTTTGAACTTCATCTTGGTCCCCAACCTCTCATCAGTTCGATCGGACGCTAACCCTCGGCCAAGGCCGTGCGTCCGCTCAGGATCTCCTTGGAGGCCCGCTCGGCGAGAGCGGCCGACAGCTTCTCGAGGTTCCGCGCCACGGAGTAGTCGAGCTTGTGGTCATCGATGCGCAGGACCATGCCGCCGAGCAGCGACGGGTCGACCTCCTCGATCAGATGGCACTTCTTGCCGGTGAGCCGGTCCGCAGCGGAGCGCAGCCGCTCGGTCGAGCCGGCGCCGAGCGGCACGGCGGTGGTGACGCGCACGTCCACCACCCCGCTCGCTCGTCGCAGCTCGTCGCGGTAAACCTCGGCGACGGCCGGCAGCAGCTCCAGCCGGCCCTTTCGATTCATCACTTGCAGGGCATCGACCAGCAGGTCGGAGAACTTGCCGCGGAAGAGGTTCTCGATCACGCTCTGCCGCGACTCGCTGCGCGCCAGGGGGCTGCCGAAGAAGGCGGCGAGGTCGGAGCGTTCCTCGAGCAGGCCGGCAAGGCCGGCGAGCTCTTCGAGCAGGCCCTCGGTCACCCCGCGCTCGGCGGCGAGCCAGTAGAGCGAGCGCGCGTAGACGCGCGCCAAGGGCAGAAGCTTCTCGGACACGTGAGTGGCCATGATCGGCTGCCTAGTGCCGCAGAACCGTGCGGCCGGACTCGAGGTCGGCGATCGCCTCGTTGACCAGGCGGGCGTGGTCCTCGGGTTTGAGCTCCTGGCGGATGATCCGCGAGGCGACATCGGTGGCCAAGTGCGCGGCCTGGGCGTAGAGCTCCTTGATGGCGGTGTCTCGGGCGATACCGATCTCCCGCTTGGCCCTCTCGATCTGGCGGCCGGACTCCTCCTTGGCCGCTTCGAGGATGCGCGCCTTGGCCGCCTCGGCGTCCCGCCGGCCTTCTTCCACGATCGCCGTCGCTTCGGCGCGGGCCTCGCGCAGCCGCTGCTCGTACTCCTTGAGCCGAGCCTCGGCCTCGTCGCGGTCGCGCTTGGCGTCTTCCAGGGACTTCTTGATGAAGTCCTCGCGGTCCTGGAGGCCCTTCAAGATCGGACCCCAGGCGAACTTGCCGAGGACGAAGAGCACGATGCCGAAGATCACGAGCGTCCACAGGGCGTTACCAAGGTCGCCCGCGAAGGGGCTGCTGGCCTCGGCGCCGGCGGCGAAGGCCGGTGCGGCGGACAGCAGGAGCAGGAGGCTGTGAGGGGTCCTCATGTCGCTTACTTGAGGACGGCCAGCATGCCCACGACGACGCCGAACAGGGCGGCGCCCTCGACCATGGCGGCGGTGATGATCATGGCAGTGGAGATCTGGCCGGCCGCCTCGGGCTGGCGGGCGATGGACTCCACGGCCGAGCCGCCGATGCGGCCCACGCCCAGGCCGCCGCCGATCACGGCGAGACCGGCGCCGATGGCGCCACCCAGCCAGCCGAGGGCGTTGGAGGCGGCCACGGGCTCACCTTCCGCGAGCACCGACGGGGCGGCCATGGCCACTGCGGCGACGGCCGCGAGCTTGACGAGCGACGGGACGGTGAGCTTCTCAGTGATGTTGCGCATTGCGTTCTCTCCTCCAAGGGGCCGAGCGGGGTCGGCCTCCGGATTGGGGTCGTAGCGCCCCCACACTCAGTGGTGAGCGTGCTCCTCGTGATCGTGATGGACGTTCACCGACATGCCGATGAACAGGGTGGTCAGGAAGGTGAAGATGAAGGCCTGCAAGAAGGCGACGAAGATCTCGAGCAGGTTGATCGCCACGCTCATCGGCACCACCAGCAGGGCGATGCCCAGGCCGCCGACCGTGCTCGCCTGGCCGACCGTGAGGATGAAGCCGAGCAGCACGGCGAGCAGGATGTGGCCGGCGATCATGTTGGCGAACAGCCGGATGGCGAGCGCCACCGCCTTCAAAAGGGTGCCGAAGACCTCGAGCGGCACCATCAGGGGCGCCATCCAGGCCGGCCCCGGGTTGAAGTGCTTGAGATAGGCCACCCCGCCCAGGCGCAGGCCGTTGAACACCATCATGGTGAGGGTGATCAGGGCCAGCATGCCGGTGACGAAGATGTTGCCGGTGGCGGTGCCGCCGATGTGGGTGCCGAACAGAGGGGTGATCGCTGCGATCGGCAAGATGCCGAGCAGGTTCACCGTCAGCACGAAGAAGAAGGTGCTCCAGATGAACTTGATGAAGCGGTCGGTGTGGGGTCCGAGGTTCGGCTCGGCGACTTCCTTGCGCAGGTAGGCGCACACGGCCTCGATCATGTTGCCGAAGCCATAGGGCACCAGGGCGCCGACGCCCTCTTTCGAGCGCCGCTTGCGCACCGCCAGAGGGATGACCACGGCCAGGAGGAGACCGGCCAGGATCAGCATCACGATCTGGTCGGAAAGCAGGGTGATCACCCCTTTGGGAGTGAGCAGCCCGAAGTCGGCGGGAGTCTCGACCAGTGGGTGCTGAACGATGTGACCGAGGGGGTTCGAGCCCTCGGAGCCGGCTGCGGCCATCCTCATCCTCCTCGAGAGGACGGGCCCTCGAGGGCCCGCCGAGCGTACCAACCGTCCGGTGCCAGCAGCACCAGATAACCCATCGCGAACCCGATCAAGAGCGGCGGCGCGGGAAAGTCGCCGAAAGCGAGCACGGTACCGATCGCCACCAGCGCCGCCACGAACCGCAGGGCCATCGAGGCGAGCATCCCGGTCACTCGCTCCCGGGCCGGCCTGGCCGCCGCCCGGGCCACCGCCACCCCTCCCACCAGCGAGGCGAAGGTGCTGGCGGCGATGCCGGCCAGCACGGCGGCCTGGATCTCCAATCCCCCCCAGCGCGCCGCGGCGTGCCAGCCGACGGCCCCGAGGCCGATCGCGGTCGCCAGCACCACCAGGGCGAAACGCAGGTAGCCGCCGGTGGGCTTGTCGTCAGGAGCGCTCACGATCGTCGGGCTCGCCCCGTTCCTTCTTCTCCGCCGCATCCTGCGCCGCCCGCCGACTTTCGGCGAGGGCCGCGCGCAGGAAGTTATACATCCCGCCGACGATGCCCAGGATCGCTCCCGTCACCACACCCCAGGGGGTCGTGCCGTAGTGGCGGTCGACCGCGTAGCCCAGGAGGGTGAGGCCCACGACCGCGGCCGCGAGCTCGGTGCCGACCGAGGCGAGGCGCAACCAGCCGGAGCGCTTTTCTTCCTCGTTCGTCATGGGGAGCCAGGACTCGATCGAGCCGGTCCTGAGGTCGAGAGAATGGCCCGCCGCGCGAGCCGGGCGGAGTGTAGCAGGACAGCCGCGCGCGGCGCAACGCTTGTTCGTGGTTGGAACAAGCTCAATCGGCCGGATCGGCGGACGTCGCCCGGACCGCCCGCGGTTCTGTCCGGCCTAAGGACTTGACGGCAAAGGATTTCCGGCGGAAATGTCGAGAGTCTTGTCCGGGCTTCTGTCCGCGTTCCCGTCCGAGCTGCGGTCGGTCGCGAACACCGCACGACCGGGGGAGTCCACGGGGTGCTCCTCGGTGATGCGGATCTCTGGGGGAGGTGCTGGCGGCGGTGCCTGGCCGGCGCCGCAGGCGCCGAGGGTGAGGGCGCAGAGCGCCAGCACGACGAGGCGGCGGTCAGTCATTGATGACTGGCAGGCAGGGGTTCTGGGGGAAGAAGGGCACCTGGATCTTCTGGTCCAGAATCAGCCGCTGGCGGGTCACCAGGTCGGCCAGGGTCACCCGGCTGAGGATGCGCTCCACCGCCTCGCGGACCTCGAGCAGCACCTCGCGGATGGCGCAGTACTCGGTGCCGATGTCGATGGCACAGGGCAGAGAGAGGATCTGGTCCACCGAGGTGGTTTGGCCCTCAAGGGTCATCAGGACGTCGCGCAGGCTGATGCTCTCGGCCGGTCGGCCGAGTGCGTGGCCGCCCTGGGGGCCGCGGTTCGAGTGGATCAGCCGGTCCTTGGAGAGCAGGGCCAGGATCTGCCGCAGGTAGGGCTCCGGGATCGCCTGGTGGCCGGCGATCTCGTGGCTGGTCACCGGCCGCTCCTCGCCGTGCATGGCGATGTAGAGCATGGCGCGGATGCCGTATTCCCCGCGGGTTGAGATCTTCATGGCTCAGGGCATGATAGCAGGGCCTTCCCAGGGGCCGACCCATGTGTCGGCCCGTCCCCGCTGGAGGGCGGAGACGTTGGTCCGGCCCTACCGGGAGGTTTCTAGCCCCAGCAGGTAGAAGGCCGCCACCACCAGGGAGTGGGTGATCTCGCCGCGGGCGATCAGGCTGGGGATCTCGACCAGCGGCGCGCTCTCGACCCCGATCTCCTCCTCACCGTCCCCTTCGGCCTCCCCCACCCGCTCGAGGTCGGTGGCCAGCCAGGTGGTGATGCGGTTGCCCTGGATCGCCGGGTTGGGGTGCAGCTCGCCGAGTCGCCGCCAGGTGCGGGCGTGGTAGCCGGTCTCCTCCACCAGCTCGCGCTCGGCGGCCGCCTGGTCGTCCTCGCCCTCGACCATGCCGCCGGGGATCTCGAGCGTGGGGGCGGCGATGCCGAAGCGCCACTGGCGCACCAGCAGCACCCGCCCGTCGGCGAGCAGGGGGATGACGTTCACCCAGTCCGCCGTGCGCACCACCAGGGCCTCGCGCTCGCCGCCCGGGCGGCGCAGGTGATGCCGCTCCAAGTGCAACAGCCGGTGCGAGAAGAGGGCCTCGGCGCGAGCGAGCTCCCAGGGTCTCATCGCCAGCGAGGATAGCGGAAAAGAGGGCTGGTATATTCCGCACTTCGAAATGGAGGGCGCGAGCGTGAAGAACTTCCTGCGGTTCGTGGGCATCCTGCTGGTCGCGGCCGGCATCTGGGCGCTGGTCTCCGGAGGCTTCACCTACACCAAGAAGAAGAAGGACCTGTCGATCGGCAAGGTCGGGATCGAGCTCAAGAAGGAAGAGAAGATCGAGATCCCCACCGCCGCCGGTGTCGCCATGGTGGTGGGCGGGGCGATCCTCGCCGCCTGGGGGGGCGGTCGGCGCGCGGGCTGAGCCCGTCTCAGCGCCGCGCTTGCACCGGGTTGGCGAGCACCCCAAGCCCGGGGATCTCCACCTCCAGCCGGTCGCCGTCGGCCAGCGGGCCTATGCGATCCCTTGCCTGGTGATCTCGGCGCACTCAACTCCCTGCGTGAAGCACCGTAGGAATGGTCACTCCGCTGCCGAGCGAGCCTGGATAATTAGCGACCAACTTCTAACTCGCCGAGATCGCAGCCGAACCAGGCAGAGTTCCACGCGCCCTCTCAGTCACCCCACCCGATTGCTCATAGCCCTAAGCGCCCCGCTACGTAAGGGCCGGCCTGTACACCTAGCCGATCAAGCCGGGGACCTTAGAGCAAGAGCAAGTCGCTCCTCAAGCGTCCCGGCAAGTGTCTTCCATGGGCCTGGCGGAATCAGTGTACTCGGGACACCGCCGAGGTCTGAAGGTGGCTTGCAGGCTTCGCCTTCCGGTGTTGTTTCGCGCATGCAGAATAGGACCCTGGGATCGTGCATTCGCTCCTGCAAGCCCATTGCGATCCCAATTGCAACGAAGTGAGAGGCCCGCTCCGACGCTTTGATGTTCTCGCTCCGTGCAAGCACGACCTGGGCACCGCGCAGCAGCGTGTAGACTCGCACGAGGACAGATCTTGCTTCAAGCTCGTCGTGGTGAATAAGGCGACCAGCCTCGTCCCAGATATACTCCACGCGTAACCCCAGGCGGCTCGCCGCAAGCTCCGCAGCCTTCCGGAACGCAACGTCGTCCTTGTGCTCGTTGTGGCCGATGACGACGATGTAGCGCCCGAGTTGATCGATCGCAGGCTGGTAACCCCAATCAAGTAGGTGAACCCAGTTCTCGTCCGCCCGTTGGACGTTGTAGAGCGACCAGGTTTTCGAGAGCCGCTCGTGGAATCGCTCGCCCAGCGGGCCCCTCATGCGCCATTCATGCCAGAATAGCGCCTGCACAAGGTCTGGCAGGGCCGTGTGGCCATGCTCAACAAGCGGGATGCCGGGTCGGTTAAGCCCGATCGCGAGCCCCAGTTCGAGGAAGGCGTTGCAGTTCACCCGAGACATGTCACAGAGTACCAGTGGATCGCCCTCGCAGAGGCCAGCCAGGAGCCGTGTCAGCACGGAGCCGGGCCCCGGCTCAATGAAACGGCATTTCACGACATCCGGAAGGCGGCGTAGTTTCCTCTCAAGGCTAGATCTGAGTTTGTCCTCGAACTCCATGACCACAAAGACAGGTAGAGTCCCAGAGGGACTGCTGCCCGGCTCCCTGGGTCCGAGCTGGGCCGCCTGCTCCAAGAGGGTGCGTCGCTCATCCTCGATTCGAGAAAGCCGGCGCCAAAGGAAGTTCAGCGCCCTTTCGATGATGGGAATGCGCACAAACAGTGTAGCCCACGGGCCATACTCATGCCGGACTCGCAGGCTAATCACGCCTGTCGAATCGTCGCGATGGTTCCTCAGGGGAATGACGATCCGCAGATAGTCACTGGTCTCAATCTCAACGCTGTACATCTTCGAACGCGCAGCCCGAGCCTCCCTGGCCCGAGGGTCGTCTCGAGCGATTGCGTCCGTTGTCGCAACCGAGAACGGCGGCTCCGGCAGGTCAGTGAGAGGAGTCAACCAGTTGTCGCCGGGCGCCATCTCGTACAGCGCGGCCTCTTCAATGCCGAATATAGAAGATAGCAGCTCCGCCATCAGGGAGAAGGCATCTTCAATGCGATCGCGCGGCGCTCTGCGGGGAGCCCTTCCGCGGGTCGTCTCGCCCGTAGTTGCCGACCTCACGGGTGTCTTTCCTTCGCTAAGAGCCACTTGCTCCCATCTGGCTTCGATTAGATCCCGAAGGGCACCCTCATCAAAGCTCAGAATGTCCCGTTGATAGCTTCTCGCCAGGTCGCGCTCGAGCGCAGCTGCAAACAGTCGCGATTCCGGGGGCCGGGAGAGATCCAGGTAGGCGCGCATCATGGTCGCCGGATCAAAGTGCCGCTGAAGAACCTCCGCGACATATCTATTCCTGAAGCGCCAAGCGAGCGGCCTACCGTCCGTGCTGCGCTCGAGTAGAAAGCCACCAGACAGCTCCTGATTCGTCGTGCCGAAGTACCGGGCATGATCCGAGTCGACGTCCTTTCGCTGAAATGCGGCGAGTCCCCTGGCCAGCCGCGCAAGAACGTCGAGGCATCTGGGATCATGCCTAATAACGCTAATCATGTAGCAGGTGCTTGGCTCGGCGCTGTAGGCTGACAACAGCCGCTCGACAACCTGGCGGCAATCCCGACCAGCAATACCGAGCCCTGGGGTGCTCTCGATGACGGACCTGACAAACACGTTGAGGCGATGAAGATCGCCTCCTCCATAGTCAACAAGAAACTCTTGCGCCTCAGAGTCCAAGGTGCGGCCTAGGCCCCTGCAGGCAGCGAAGAGATACGCTGCTGCCTCATGCGGTGCGAGGTCATCTATGCGAAAACTGGGCCAGTTGTCGAAGGGCGACAGTTCGGCCCTGTCCAAGAGTTTGAGATTGCGAAACGATACTGCGCCGGCCACCACGACGACGAAATGCTGCAAAAGCGATAGTTCGCGGGTCCTCCGGTGGGCCTGTATGTCTCGCAACGCCCGGAGCAAGTCGATGAGAGCGTTGGAGAGAAGTTGGTCGCAATCATCCAAAATCAAGATCAGTTGCCGCAAGCCTGTCCTACCGAGGAAGCTCGCGAGAAAGTCCCGGAAGGAGGCGGGATTGTCCCAGAAGCCGCGGCTCCTCGCAGCCAACGGCTGCTCGCGGTCGCCAGAGTTGTGAGCGGCATCGATGTGCTGGGCCAAAGTCTCGAAGAGTCGGCCGCGACTGGAGGCGTCGAGATGCAGGCTAGGAAGCGTATAGACCGGAAGACTATGCGGCTGAAGATAGTGTTCCTCAAGTTGACGCAAGAAGGTGGTTCGGCCACTGTAGCGCGGCGCCCAGAGAGCGAGCGACTCATGCCTGTCAATACAGGCACGAACACCGTCAAGCAGTGCCAGTCGCCGAAACGGTTCGATTGGGATAGCGAGTTCGTCGGGAGGCTTCATGCGGATGACACCCGTGTACACTGGCCAGCAGCGAGCATCTCGGGGACTAGGTCTCTGGGATCGGAGTCCCGATAGACCTGCTGGATAGTAGCGATTGCAAGCTTGAACTGGAGGTGCTGCGCGGAGTCGACTACGGTCATATAGCCAGAATCTTTCAGGTCGGTCAGTTGTTTGCTGACCGCAGGGCGCTCTAGACGGATGCTGTGAGCAGTAGCGCTCCGCATGAAAAACTCCAAGTCAAAGAGCGCTCTCTTACTGCGGGCCATTTGCGCGAGTATGTAGCGACCCAGTGGAGCGATGTTGTGGTTCAGGGAGTCGGCAAACTCGCCGAGAAACGACGCATGGAGGGCTGTCCGTTCTACTCGGCCTCTGGTGACCTCGGCGCCGTGCTCATTAGGAAACTCGTCGACGAGCGTAGCGCAGAGGTTCTGTGTGGTGGAGGGGTGCCCGCCCGTGATCTCGAGGATCGCCTGGGCGACATTCGCGGGGTCCGGTACTCTGATCTCCAAGTCTCGAAGGGGCTGGGTGAGCAGCGCTTCGATCGTGCGCAGATCGAAGTTGTTCATCTGCAACTTTGAGGCAAAGTTGAACATGGGTGAGCCTCCCGAGAGAAGCTCGTCGTAGAGCACAGGTGTTCCAGAGAAAGCAAACTGAACCCTGTACTCCTCGCCACCCTTGGCGCGCCCAGAGGTCTTGTGGCGCGCAAGAACCTCTCGAAGTGCGCTGGTTATGGTTGGACGACCATGCGCTCGCTCCAGTGCGATGACCGAATCATACTCATCGAAGAAAAACCGGACAACGCGCGTGCTCTGCCTCTGAAGCTGAACGTATTTCCACAGGTGGTCAGCCAGGCGAGGCAAGTTCCTTGTGTATACCCAACGACTGCTCTCGGCGAGTCGCCTATAGCCATCAAAGTCCGCCGACAAGGCGTTGAAAATCGCGCGCGGTACATCGGCGATCTCGCCGCAGTTCTCGAAGCTCAGGTAAACGACTTTGTCGTCGGAGGCGCCAGCGCTGTCAAGTCGCCTCTTGGTTTCCATCAATAACGACGTCTTGCCACTTCGGCGGGCTCCACTGATTACAAAGGAGCGATGAGCCTGTGCGCGGAGCGTGGCTATCTCGTTCTCGCGGCCGAAGAACTGAAGGCCTGTAACGGGTCCCCGGAACACGTAAGGGTTGAGAATCTGAAACGGGACGGAGGAGGCAAAGAGCCTCCTGAGAAACGGCGCCAAGGCCCGCAGGCTACGCAAGGCCATAGAGAGTTGCGTACGGTCTAGCAGTATGGTCAAGGGTTGAGAAGCGAGAAGCTCTCGAGCCACACTGTCGATAGAGGTGAACTCGATAATCTTGAGTCGGTCTCGAAAGCCATAAGCGTTGATCTGCTCGTCTAGCTTCTCGAAAACTACTTCATCCAGTACTGTTCCTGGGGCCACGGCAAAGTGGACGAAATCGCGGGCCGCCGGAAAGGCGAAGTGCGCCGAAAGATCGACGGTATGCGACAGTATTTCTGGATAGACAGTCCTGTGGGGGATGAGGCGAACGGAGAACTCACGTGCCGACAGAGCAGCGAGGAGTGAGGGCTCCAAGGACATTGGTGTGTCAGTCGGTAGCGGGCTCAATGGCGCCGTAGCTCCACAGCAGGCTGAGGAGGGCCTGAACCTCCTCTTGGGTGTGGAGGTCAAGGTCACCGGGAGTTCGCGTAGTGTCGAGAACCTGACCGCGGGCGGACTTCAAAAGACGGCGCGCTGCGGAGGTTGTGCGTGCGTTAGCAAGTGGGAAGAGCGTGCGACGCCCTGACTGAGTCTGGTGTAGGTGGATCATCAGGCGGCCTTCGGCTAGCGAGAAGCCCTTGGTGTTAACACGAGCTGACGTAGAGTCGCGTGGCCAGAGCCGGCCGGGTACGGGGTGATAAGTGGCCAGGTCGTCAAAAGCTGAGGCGTCGAACTTGTGCCGGCCACGCAGTAACACGTTTACACCGTCTATCTCTACATCGGGTTCCCTTGTGATGATGTCGAGATGAAGTAGTGCCTTGTTGCTCCCCTGCCAGCCAACGTTGTTACCAACTGCGATATGCACGGTGCCGAAGATCTTTTCGTCGATCAGAGGGATGCCGAGAACCGCATTGATGCCTTCGTTGACGCCAATGCCGAACTCGGCGATGACGTTCCAGTTATGGTCCTCTCGCTCAGCAGAGAACCGCTCGATCTCAAGTAGGTAAGGGACGGGTTCACCGGAGGTCAGGTACCTGTGCCCGATCAGGCGACCGTGGCGGAATGTCAAGACGGCTGGCTCGTCGCCGAGCACCTGGCGTCCGATCGTTCCGTTAACGAGGTAGTCGCCGTTTGCGGAGTCCTCCAATGGAGCCGTGAAGATCTCGCCCGACGGCACATTGCCCCACGCGCTCTCCCTGAGGATGCCGATGCTGTGAACTGGAATCCGGTCCAAGCCGCCAAGAGTAAAGCGCAGCCTGAACGCTTCACCGGAAGGAGCGTAGGTGGTCAGCACGCACTCTCGACCGTTCAGGAGTGGAGGTGTTAGTGCCTCGCACCGCTTCGCCATTTGCTCATAGTCGGAGCGCGATGCGATCTCGAGGATCTGGGCGTTGGCGCCGGGCATGGTCGCGAGCCGGGTGGTCCCGCGCCACTCGGACACCAGCTTGGTGCGAAAGCTCGAGCAGGCGTCGTCTGCGGTGTGCGCGAGGATGGCGGCTTCTGCGGATGCTAGGGCATTCCTATCGAGACGACTCATTTCGGAGAGATGGAGTTGTTGCAGTCGCGAGTAGAAGAGGGTGGACAGGTTAACTCCGAGCTCGCGGGCGGCTTCCCAGAAGGGGTCGAGCACCGAGAGAGCCGTCTCATCAAGCAGGAGAAGAAGATCTGTGCCCTGGCTCAGACCGAGGGAGTCGCGGAGGATTGTCTTGGCGCCGATGGCGGCGGGAGAGGGATCGGTCATGAAGCCTCCGGCACGAGGTTTTAGCAACGGAGCCATAAGCAAGTAGATTCGGAGATAATACCATGGGTGCACGGCGTGGCCATAAACAAAGCCTCATGTGCGTAGGAGTTCCGACGCTAGGCAGAGCGACACGGTGCCCGCGGTGAGGCCGACCGATCCGCCACGTGGTGACCAAGCGGCCGCCATAGCAGACAAACCTGAGGACCCGGAGGGGGGGCTCATGTCAGCAGGCGAAGGCGATGGCTGGCTCGCCCCACGGCGGCCGGCGGTCCAGCTGAGCCCGTCTCAGCGCCGCGCTTGCACCGGGTTGGCGAGCACCCCCAGCCCGGGGATCTCCACCTCCAGCCGGTCGCCGTCGGCCAGCGGGCCGACACCGGCCGGCGTGCCGGTGAGCACCACGTCCCCCGGCTCGAGGGTCATCATCCGCGAGACGTACACCAGCTGCTCGACGATCCCCCAGTTCATCTCCCGCACGTGGCCCTGCTGGCGCACCTCGCCGTTGACGCGGGTCACCACGGCGAGGTCCTCGAGGTCGGGGTGCACCCAGATCGCCGGGCCCAGGGGGCAGAAGGTGTCGAAGGACTTGGCGCGGGCGAAGGTGGCGTCCTTTCTCTGGAGGTCGCGGGCGGTGACGTCGCAGGCGCAGGTGACGCCCACCACGCCGGTGCGCACCTCCTCGGCGCTCGCGCGGGTGAGGCGTGAGCCCACCACCACGGCGATCTCCCCTTCGTACTCCACCCGCTCGCTCTCGGGTGGCAGCAGGACCGGCGCCCCGGGGCCGACCACCGACGACGGCGCCTTCAGGAAGATCAAGGGCTCCGCCGGCATGGGGTTGCCCAGCTCGGCGGCGTGCTCGCGGTAGTTGCGGCCGATGCCCACGATCTTGCCGGGCGCCACCGGCACCAGCAGCCCTTCCCGGGCCACGTCCACCGGCCGCCCCAGCTCCCAGCCGCCGGGGCGGGTCTCGTACGGGTCCGAAAAGAGCACCCGCGGTTGGCCTTCGTCATCCGTCGCGGCGTAGAAGCCTTCGGGGCTGATGCGGTAGAGGAGTGTGCTCATGTTCGGCCCAGGACGATAGCAGGGTCTCCCTCAGCCTCGCCGCCGGGTGAATAGCAGCCAGAGGAAGAAGGGTCCACCGGCGGCGGCGGTGAGGATGCCCACCGGCAGCTCGGTGGGGCTCGCCACGGTGCGGGCGCCCAGGTCCGACAGGGCGAGGAAGATGCCGCCGGCGAGCAGGCAGCCGGGCAGGAGGTGGCGCTGGTCGTGGCCGACCAGGGAGCGCACGGCGTGGGGCACGATCAGCCCCACGAAGCCGATCGGCCCGGCCACCGCCACCAGGGCTCCCACTGCGAGCGAGACCCCGCCCAGCACCACCAGCCGCAGCCGGGAGAGGTCCACGCCGCGGGCTGCGGCGGTCTCCTCGCCGGTGAGCAGCAGGTTGAGCTCCCAGCGGTGGGCGCCGAGCAGCAGGGCGAGGCCGAGGGCCCAGGGCAGCAGCCACAGCACCTCACGGTAGCCCACCACGGCGAGGCCCCCCATCATCCAGCGAACGATCTGGAAGGTGCGGTTGGGATCCGAGAAGTACTGAACGAAGAGGATCAACGCCGTGGTCGACACCGACACCGCCACGCCGGCCAGCAGCAGAGTCGAGATCTCGGTGCCCTGGCGGGAGAACGAGAGCCCGACGACGATCGCGGTGGCCGCGAGGGCACCCAGGAAGGCCGCGATACCGACTCCCAGGAGCCCTCCGGGCACCTCGGCCGCAAGCGCCAGCACGGCACCCAGGGCCGCGCCCCCGGCCACCCCGAGGGTGTACGGCTCGGCCAGGGCGTTGCGGAAGAGGGACTGGAACGCCAGCCCGGAAGAAGCGAGCACGCCCCCGACCAGGAGGGCCAGCAGCGCTCGCGGCAGGCGCAGCTGCCAGAGGATGGTGGCCGCCTTGCCGTCTCCGGTGAGGGCGGCCCCGAGGTCGAGCGACTGGCTGCCCAAGAGGGTCGCCGCCGCCAGGGCAACCAGCCAACCGAGGCCGAGGGCGGCGAGCACGAGCCCGGGCCGCTTGCGCGCCGGTCGCCGGCTCTGGGGATGGGCCCTCATGGCGCCAGTCGCAGCAGGGTCACCGGCCTGGCGCCGCCGTGGACCACCTCGAAGGGCGCGCCGAAGAGCCCGGCCAGCCGCTCGGGGGTGAGGATCTCTGCGGGCGGGCCGTCCGCGGCCAGGGTGCCGCAGACCAGGGCGGCCACCCGGTCGGCCACGGCCGAGGCGAAGTTGAGGTCGTGGCTGGCCAGCACCACCGTCTGCCCCGCCTCGCCGTGGAGCCGGGTCAGCAGCCCGCAAACCTCCCGCTGGTGGCCGGCGTCGAGGAAGGTGGTGGGCTCGTCGAGCACCAGGACAGGGGTCTCCTGGGCCAGGGCAGCGGCGATGTAGGCCGCCTGCCGCTCGCCGCCGGACAGCTCGTCCAGAGGCCGGTCCGCGAGGTGCTCAATGGCGGTGGTGGCGAGGGCCCGGGCCACGGCCTCGAAGTCCGCCTCGCGAGGCGCGGCGGCGGGCCCGGCGAGATGCGGGTAGCGGCCGTGCAGCACCAGCTCGCGCACCGAGAGGGGCACCCGTGCCGGGCGGATCTGCGGCACGTAGGCCACCCGCGCGGCAAACGCCCGGCGGGAGAAGCGGCGGTAGGGCTCCCCGGCGAAGGCGAGGGTGCCCGCGGTGGGCTCGATCAGTCCGGCGAGCAGGCGCAGGAGGGTGGTCTTGCCCGCGCCGTTCGGTCCCACCAGGGCCAGGCACTCGCCGGCGTGGACTTCAAGGTCCAGGGGGCCGAGCACTCGTTTGCCGCCGGGGTGCCAGGTGAGTCCGCGGGCGCTCATCAGCGGCGGGGTGGTCAGGGGGGACCTCCCGCGGCCGGTGCCGTGTCTGGTTTCAGGGCCTCGGCCATCTCGGCGTAGAGCTGCGGCAGGCGCGGTCCCGGCACCAGGGTGTGGCTGCCGGCGATCACCTGGACGCGGCCGGCGGCGACCGCGGGGATGTCCGGGAAAGCCGCCCAATCGGCCACCAGGGCCGCTCGCTCGGCGGGCGTGCGCTCTTCGGCGGCGATCTCCAGGATCACCTCCGGAGCCCGGCCGAGGATCGTCTCGAGGCCCACCCGCGGAAAGGCCGACGGGGCGTCGGCGAGCAGGTTCTCGGCCCCCAGGCGTTCGAGCAGCTCGGCGTGGAAGCTTCCGGGGCCGGCGGAGAGCAGCTCCGCAGGGCGCCCCGGGGGCCGCTCGAGGGAGATCAGCACCCGCGGTGGCCGGCCGGAGGGGGGAGGTCGCGGCGCCAGGGCCGCCTTCCAGGCCGCGACCACCACCTCGCCGTGCGCTTCGACGCCCATGCGTGCCGCGAGGGTGCGGAAGGCCGCCTCGGTGTCGGCCAGGGAGTCGCTGTCCACGGTGACGCTCGGGATGCCCAGGGCACCGAGCCGGCCGGCGAGGTCTTTCTCGCTTTCGAGCAGCACCACCAGATCCGGCTCGAGGGCGGCGAGGGCTTCGAGGTTGGGGTTGTAGAGCCCGCCGAGCTTGGGCAGGGCGACCGCCGCGACGGGGTAGGTGACGTAGTCCCCGACCCCGACCAGGCGGTCGCCCAACCCCAGGGCGAAGAGGATCTCGACGTTCGAAGGCGCGAGCGCGACGACCTTCTCCGGGGCTCGGGCGGCCGGCTCGCCGGGGCAACCGGCGAGAAGCCACGCCGCCAGCAGCAGGCGTAGGGGCGCACGGCGTGCGCCCTGCTCCAGCCGCCGCAAGGCTCTCAAAACCCCAGCGCCACTCCGCCGACCCAGGTACGGCCGGGGGCCGGGAAGCCGAGCGCCTCCTCGTAGTCGCGATCGGCCAGGTTCTCCACCCGCGCGAAGGGCGTCAGCCGGGCCCGCAGCGCCCAGGAGAGTGCCAGGTCGAAACGGGTGTAGCTGCCGTTTTCGGCGCGGGCGAAGGTCTCCGGGTCGACGTCCGGCCGCCGGCCCACGAAGCGCGTCGTGGCGGTGATCCGCAGGCGTTCCCTGCGCCAGCTCAGGTAGAGGCTCGCGGCCTCCTCGGCGCGCCGCAGCAGGGCCTCGCCGGTATCGAGGTTCTCGGCCTCGAGCCAGGTGCCTTCGAGGCGTGCGGCGAGGCGCTCCCCGGTGAAGGAGAGGGAAGCCTCGACGCCCCGGCTGCGCGCCCGAGCGACGTTGGCGAAGGTGAAGGCGGCGAGGTCGAAATCGATCAGGTCCTCCTGCTCGAGCTCGAAGGCTGCCACGTCGGCGCGCCAGCGATCCCACCGCCACTCGACGCCGACCTCGAAGCTCTCGCCCCGCTCGGGCTCGAGAGCGGGGTTGCCGCTGCCTGGGAAGAACAGCTCGCCGAGCGTTGGCGGCCGGAAGGCCTCACCCCAGGAGGCGCGCAGCCGCAGATTCTCGCGGGCCGGCCACACCAACCCCGCGCGCAGGCTGGTCTCCCCGCCGAACTCCGAGTTGTCGTCCCGGCGGGCGCCGACCTGCACCTCGACCGGCCCCACGCTCGCGCCCAACTCGCCGAAGGCCGCCCAGGTGGACTGATCCGCCGCGTCGAGGTTGACGCCGAAGGTCGAGCTGTCCGTGGCTTCGACCTGCTCGGCCTCGGCGCCGAAGGAGAGCCGCCAGCGCTCCCCGCCGCGCCAGGTCGCCACGGTGCGCAGGCGATCGGCCTCTGCCGCGGTGTCCGAGGCGACGAAGCCGAAGGGGTCGTCGGGATCGCGGAAGGCGTAGTCGGAGTCCACGTGGGAGAGGTGGGCCGAGAGCGACCAGGGCCCCCGCTCGAGCGAGACGGGAACGGCGATCGTGCGTTCCTGCCAGGCGATCTCGCGCCGGGGGGTCGGCGTGCGGCCGGAGAAGGGGATCCCCGTCTCGCTATCGTCCCAGTGGGCGAGCAGGCCCAGCGTCGCGCCGGGTGCGATCTCCCAGGCCAGGCGAGCCGCCACGTCGTCACTATCGAAGAAGGAATTCTCGAAGGCGCCGTCGCCGCGGCGGGAAGCGGCATCGACGTCCACTCGCACCGCACCCAAGTCGCGGCCCCAGGCGAGACCGGCCCGGAAGTAGCCGTCCTCCCCCCCTTCGAGGCGCACCTTGCCGCCGTCCCGGGCCCCCGACAGCACTTGCACCACGCCGCCCAGGGCACGGCCGCCCCACAGGGCACTGGCCGGGCCGCGCACCACCTCGATGCGCTCCACCCCCTCAGTGGGCACGAACTGCCAGTTGACGGCGCCGAAGTAAGGGCTGTTGAGCGCCACGCCGTTCCACAGCAAGAGGGTCTGGTCGGACTCGGAGCCGCGCAGGAAGACGGAGGTCTGCTGGCCGGGTACCCCGAGGGTCCCGGCCTGGGCAGAGGGCACCGTGACCAGTGCCTCGGCGAGGGAGGTCACCTGGCGGGCCTCGAGCTCCTCGGGGCCGAGCACGCTGACGGAGACCGCCAGCTTCTCCGCCTCTTCTTGTTCGGCGGCGGCGGTGACGAGCACGGACTCTCGGTAGACCGGCTCAGTGGACTGGGCTCCGGCCGACGTCGCGCCCCCGAGGACGCCGGCCAGGACGAGGAGCACCTTCGACGAAAGCTCGCGCATGGGCAGCTCTCCTGGTGAGAAAGCGACACCGTGCGGGAAGTGGGGGGAGGGAGGGAAGGGAGCGGGCTCGAGGAGCCGCCGCCGACCGGCACCGCACCCCGCGGCCCGCAAAGCGTCGGACGTCGTGGCAGGTCTCCTGGCTTCCGGATCGTCCTACTCCCGGACCCTTCCCACGCGGGCAACCTCGTCGAGCGAGATCCGCCGCGCGCAGTGGTGGTGGCCCGCCTGCTCGGCGAGCCTTCCGGTTTCGTACCCGGTGACAGTGGCGGGGGCCGCGCCGGATTCACACCGGCTTCCCTCTTCGGGGCTCGAGCGTACGCTCGAGCCCCACCGCAACGTCTGAGTCTTGTCAAAGAACCGGCTCGCCACGGGCGGGCCGGCCGAATGGGAACGACTACTGGTTGGTGGAGCTGCTCGGCGGCGGCGTCGCTGCCGGCGCCTGCTGCGGGGCGGGCGTGACGCCCCCGCCACCGCCCTGCGAGCCCGAGTTGTTGCGGCGCGAGGAGGTGTCGACGCCGAGATAGACCGGGAGACCCGCCTTGCCGAAATCCTCGGGATCGATGAACTGCTCGGCGGTGTTCGAACGCTCCTGAGGCAGCTGGTCTTCGTACTCCCCCTCACCCGGCGGCAGGTTGCCGTCGTTCGAGGACCAGCCGAGGAAGATGGTGTTGGTGTCGAGCCTGACGCCGAAGCCGCGGTTCTCGACGCTCGAGCTGATGCTCTTGACGTCGGCGCGGTCGAGGGCGATCCAGTTGCCCTGGTCTCCGAGGACGAGGATGGTGTTCGCGTCCCAGGCGGCCGTCTCGGGCTGATGGCGGGAGATGAACTGCCCGCCGCCCTTGAGCGTGACGGTGAAGGTCTCGGCGAAAGCGGGCGAAGCGGCGACGAGCAGAGCCAGAACCCAGATCGAGCGTGTCTTCTTCACGCGGGCACCTCCTCGAGCATCGGCAGAACGGCAGGAGTGTAGCACGAGGCTGCACAGAGGATTGGGCAATGCGACCCCACGCCTGGCCATATGCCCATGTTAAGCTCTGCCGCAAGAAGAAGGAGTCGAGACATGAGGCGACGGCTGGATCGGTCGATCGTGTTGTGCGCGGCGCTGGCGCTCGGGTCGCAGGTGGGGACGGCCCCGGCAGGGGCCCAGGAGCTGGGTTCGGACAAGGGGGTCGACCACACCGCCGTGTTGGTGCGACCCGAGGACTTCGAAGCGGCCCGCGGCGTGTTCTCCGAGCAGCTCGGCTTCTCTCTCACCCCGGCCCTGCTATCGCCCCTCGGGGCCAAGAACAGTCTGATCTGGTTCGACGACCTGACCTACCTCGAGATCCTGACCTTCACCGAGCTGAACGACTTCACCGCGCAGTTCCTCGCCTTCCTCGAGAACCACCAGGGCGGCAAGTTCTACGGCAACGACGTGGTGAGCGCCGCTCAGGCCCTCGGCTTTCTCAACGCGGCGGGGTACCCGAGCGTGGGCCCCATCCCGGCCGGCCCGCTGACCATCGAGTCCACCGGTGAGGTGCTCGGCCTCACACCCCTCTGGTCCTCGATCATCCTCACCACCGTGCTCGCTCCGGACAACTCGCTGTTCTTCCTCGACTACGACGAGGCCCAGGTGCAGCAGATGTTCGCCGACTTCCCGGCCGTGGCCCCGCAGGCCCATGCCAACACGGCGGAGAGGATCGAAACGCTGTTCCTGGTGGTGGCCGACCTCGACGCGGCGATTGCCTTCTACGAGGGCCTGGGGCTCGAGGTGCGTTCCCGGCACCGGAAGGTCCACTACCTGGGTGGCCGGGGAGCCGAGGTCCGCTACGCCAGCAACAACGTGCTACTGCTCGAGCCCGACGGCCCGGGCATCGTGGCGGACTTCGCCGCCGAGAGGGGCGAAGGCATTCTCGGCGTCCGCCTCGAGGTGGGCGATCTCCAAACCGCCCGGCACCTCATCCACCACTCGACCGGCCACCATCTCCCGGTGTTCAAGCACCAGGGCCGGCACCGCTTCTTGCTCCCGACCAGCCTGACCAACGACTTCTTGATCGAGATGGTGGAGTAGGCAGGGCCTGTGAACCACCCCCAGAACGCTTCTTCTCGCTCCGCCCCGAGCGCTTCGGGCGCGGGGGGTTGGCCCAGAGTTCGAGCAGCTGGAGGCCAAGGCCCTGCAGCAGCCCGATTCGCTCGAGCAGCTGCTGTTCCTCGGTAAAGGTGCCCGGAGTGTCACAGGCGATGTTGAGCACTCCGAGACGGCCCAGGACGATGTTGATCAACGAGCCGAGCTTCTCGAAGTCGTCGCCGGGAAGGCGAGCGACGCGGTCATCCCTGGAGGCATCGGGGATGATCACGTTGCGCTGGTTCCGGTAGGCCCAACCACAGGAGCCCTCGCCAGGGGTACCGTCCACGGCGAAGACGCGCTCGTGCGCACTTGCATGATGGAATCCCTGCGTCAACTGGATGCGTAGCAACCGCGAGCGACGGTCGAAGAGCATCAGGTTACCGAAGACCCGCCCCTTGCGGACCGGGACCATGATGAGAGCAAGCGCGAGAAGGTTCAGAGCGGCCTTGGTGAGCAGCTCGGTCCGTCGTCTGGTCGAGCGCTCGAAGCTCAAGCGCCGAGCCAAGGCCGCCAGCTCCGTCTGGCACTGTTGCGCCTCGACCAAGAACTGGTTCGGGCCCTGCGCCCGAAGCCGTCGGGCCGCGACACGCACCGTCACCATGCTGAGGGTGGGGGCGAGCAACAGTAACCAGACCTGTCGTGATCCCCAGAGCCCCGGGATCCCGAGGGCTTCGGGGATCCCCAGCGACTCGAAGACCGTCCACAGGGCTCCGTAGCAGACACCGAAGGCCGCGCCGAAGGCCCGGAGGATCCCGAGGCCGGAGCCTCGTTGCAGGAGATGGCTGATCGCGTCCAGGAACATGATGCCTCCAGGTCACGACGGTCGGACTTCAGGTGCCCCTCAGCTATGGCCGTTGTGTCTTCGGGGGCCAGCCGAGAGAGTCGAGCCACATCTTCAACTGGCTGAACGTGATGACCTCGATGCCCCGGTGGGCCGCGAGCAAGGTCTGTCGCCGGCGAGCTATCTGGTCTTGGACGCCATCCCCATCGCGTTGCTCTGGGACGAGCACCACCCACACCGCGGCCCGGTGGGCCGGTGAGGTGGTCGCCGCGGGCGGTGGGCCACACTGCCGGTGGTCCCCATCCGTCAGCACGACGGTGAGCTGATCCGTCGGGCTCTCGCGGGCCTGCAGGATCGCTTGATGGACGCAGCTCTGATCCCGTGGCTGGCGTGGCAAGGCCGCCAGCTTGCGCCGCAGCTGGTCGGCCACGACCTGGCGGCTCTGGGCCGCCCCCTTCTGGGCGTTTTCAAGCAACCGTTGGCAAGCCGACGCGTGCTCCCGTTCCTTCTGCTCGCGCAGCTGCCGCACCCACTCCTCCTCCCCTTTGAGCTGGAGAGGAGGACACGCGGCCGAGGTCAGGGGCGGGACCGTGATGGGCTGTGGGTCGTCGATCATCGACTCCACGGCCGAGGCCCAGGGCACTACCGCCACCCACCGCAGACAGGAACCCGGCTGGACGAGACCGGCAACCAGGTCCACCAGCTGCCGCTCCGCCTGCGACTGAGAGCGTGCCTCTGCCGAGCCACTTACGTCGATCATCAGCTCGGCCGTCTTCCAGCCCTCGCAGCTCGGCGGGCCTGGTGTTGCGGGCACAGCCGCCAGAAGAGAGAGCAGGGCTATCACGAGAGCAGGGCGATGCATGGCGAGTCACACCTCCAAAGTGACGTCGTTGGCTGTGGCTACAGGAGCGGCAGCCGGTGAGGCCGGTACGAGCTCGGCGATGAGGGCCTCGATCTCGGCCGCCAGGACCTGGGTCTCGCCGTGCTCGCCACTACCGCCGATCCAGGGACGGGCGAGCCGATTGCCCGTCTCCAGGATCGAGGCCAGGGTAAGGAGAGCACCTGCGGTCGCCGGGAGGCTCACCGCCAGGGCACCCGAAGCCCACTGAATGACCACGCCACCAAAGGGGAGCAGGCGGGTCAGCGCCACAGACCCCAGGAGCCCGAAGCTCGTGAGGGTGAGGATGAGAGCAGCTCGCTTCACGGTGGCGTAGCTCCCGCGTGGTGCCTCTTCGTTGTCGAAGACGCCCATCAGGGCGTCCGCGATTGCGGTGAGGATGAGGGAGAGAGCCAGGCCCACCAGGGTGGCCCACAGGCGACTGAGCGCCAGCCACTGGGTGGCGAGAGAAGAGGCGAAGAGGGCTTCGAGGGCAACGACCAACCAGGCCGCGACCCGGAATCGGCGGGCGCGATAGGCGAGCGCCTCATCGACCTGGGGCAGCTCTCTCGTGGCCGGCAGGCCGTTCCAGCGTTCGAGCCAGCGGCGGTAGTGGCTGGTGAGCTCGGTCAGCCGGGCAGTGAGCTGGTGGAGATCCTCGATGACCTCGCGGAGCTTCTGCCGTGCTTTCGCGAGGCGATCCCGGGGCGTGCCGTCATGGATCGTCTGGCGGATCTTGCTGCGCTGTCGGCGTGTCATGGCGTGGCGCTCTCCTTTGGGCGCTGCCCGTTGGCCGGGCTCCAGGACATACGTCGAGACCGGGATTGGCTCGACTCGCTCGTTGAACCAGATCTGTCCTCGGGGTCCAGGGCTCCACAAGCTGGTGGGCCCTCACGGTCATTCTCCAGGAACTATGTTGTCGACAAAGATAGGTCATCTCATCCAGGCTGTCAAGATGAATTCGTCTGAGCTCTCATCTTGTAAGGTGCCTCCCGCGGCCCCGGCGTGACACCTCTTCCGTCCGCCCTTGCTTAACCAGGTCTTGGCTGCCACAATTGTGGTCGACGCTCCAGGACTCTTCAGCCGATGCCACCACTAGCCTCCCCCGCGCTCGAACGCTGGATGCGGGATGCCCGGGCCGCCCTCGCCACCCTCGAGCCCGAGCTGGCCGAGCTCTACGAGCCCCACATCTGCCTGGCCCACTACCTCGACGTCGCCCGCTACGTGGAGGGGCGTCTGCGGGATCGCACCCTCGCGCAAGCTGCCTTCCTCCACGGCGTGCCGGCAGCCCGGCTCCGCGGGCACTTGCCGCCCGAGCTCGTGGAGCCCTCCGTCTTGGCGATCCTCGAGGAGAGAGAGAAGCTCCGCGCTCTGAACCGCACGGTTGCCGAGAGCCATCTGGGGGACGTGCTGAGATCGGTCCGACTTCCCGGGGCGGCGGTGCTCTTCGTCCTCGAGCAGCTCCACCATGCCGACCCCTCGGGCCAGCTCAACAAATGGTCTCTGCGATTTCACCTCGCTCCCTTGAAGTGTCAGGAGCTGTCCCGACCCTGCGGCCCAGCCTTCTTCCATCGGACTGACCTCTCGACCTTTCCCAGCTTCCTGCGCAACGTGGTGGCCCCCACGGCCCGCTTCTTCGGACTCTGGCGCGAGCGCAACGTCGCAGAGGATGCGGCTCTGTGGTTCTCCGACGGCGAGCGCGCCCAGCTGCTCTGGGACTTCGCGATCCGCCAGTCCCGGGGCGACAGCGAGCTCCAGCAGCTCACGAACCTCGTCGCCGACGCCCTGGGCGACCTGACCACGGCCAAGCTGGTCACGCGGGTGCGTTGGGAGTGGCGACACCTCGGCTCGCTGGATCGGCGCCTTCCTCGCGATGAACCGGGTAGCGGATGGCAATCCACGTCCCCTCCCTGGCGCCGCCTGCTTCACAGGACCGGCTTCGTGACGGTGGTCTGCGCCGACGCGGAGGCCTGCTATCGAGCCCTGCACCGGCTTCACCAACGGCACCGCTACCGACCCACGGAGATCCAGGACCATCTCGGGGCACCATCGCTCGCCGGCTATCAGGCCCTTCACACCATGCTCGTGCCGCCAGGAGAGCGCCAAGCTTCCGCGGAGGCGATCGCGGTGCGCATTCTCCCTGGCCCTGGAGAGCTGCAGCGTGCCCGCCGCCTCAACCAGGCCCGCCTGGTGAAGGTCCAGGAGCGCTTCGAGACCGCCGGTGGGCTCGCTCAGCTCGCCTTCACCCCGGATGGCAGGGGGGTCGAGCTGCCCGTGGGAGCCACGGTGCTCGAGTTCGCCTACAAGCTCAACCACCGGTGGACGGCTCGCCTCAAGGGGGCGACGGTCAACCGGCTGCCGGCGGGGGTTCTCGACCGGCTCGGCCCCGGCGACGTGGTCTGGCTCGACCTGGCGAACCAACTCACACCACTGCCCCCGGGCTGGGAGCAGAAGGTGGACTCGCGTCACGTTCGGGGCATCAAGAAGCAGCTACGGCTCGAGTACAAGCCCCTGCTGGTGGCGGAGGGGCGGCGCTGGATCCGCGAGAGTCTCGAGACCCTGGGGGCGACCAGCGTACCCGATGACGCCACCCTCGAGCCGTTGATCGATGACGCCCAGAGGGACGTCCCGAGCTTCCGGTCCTGGCCGAGCGCCTTCCTCCTGCGGCAGCTGGGGCTCTTCGCCTTGCGGCGGGATGGCATCCACCTACCGATCCAGGAGCAGTTGGACGTTCACCTCGCCGAGAAGCTGATCCGCGGCATCCACGAGCGACTCCAGCGGCAGCGGTTCGTCACCATCAACGAGCTGAACTTGCCACCGGAGCTCGATGGGAAGCTCACGAGGGTCGTCCCCTGTGACCAGTGCGCTCCCTCGGTCCACGACCGGTGGATTGGCACCACGGTGGAAAGCGGCGTCTTGAGGCTGCACCGTCCGGGAGCCGCCTGCTCGGCCGGAGGCATTCCCGTCTCCCGTTCCTCGCTCCTCAACCGGCCGCAGTACGTCCTCATCGAGAGCGAGGACCGGCCCGGTGCCGCGGCGGATCTGTTCCGCGTGTTCCAGCAGCAGGAGGTGAACGTGCTCGAGCTGGCCGGTGGCTCTGTGGCAGCGGGTCGAGGCGTGGTGCGCGTTCTGATCCCCCGTCTCGGTCAGGACCGCCGCGAGGCCCTGAGGCGTGGGCTCGAGGCGATCCCGGGCACCAAGAAGATCTACGGCCTCGAGAGCGAAGCTCCGCCGGCCTTCCTCGAGAGCCTGCTGCCCGCGCGCCGCTCCTCCTCCGTCCTATCCTCGGCCCACGCCCCGCCCTACGTCTGCGGCAGCGACATCACGGACGACGGCTACTTCTACGGCATGCAGGAAGAGAAGAGCGAGCTGTTCCGGGCCTTCGAGGAGGCACGGCGACTCTCGGCTCCGGGCGGCCGGACGGTGTGGGTCCACGGCCCCAAGCGGGTGGGCAAGACCTCCCTCGTCCTCAACTTCTTGAGCGAGCTGGCCCGCACCAGCCAGCGCCCCTCCATCACTTTGCGCTTCGAGGCGATCCCGGGGCTGGGCTGGGCGGAGACGGAACAGGCATTGGTCCGCAACCTCGGAGCGGCCGTCGGTGCCGCCTGCGAGCAGCATGGCGTCACGCCGCCGGCCCCGGAGGGCCAGTCCCTCGCGAGTCTCGCCCGCTTCGTGCGCGAAAGGCTTGCCGGAACGCTCGTGGTCGCTCTCGACGAGGTTGTCGGTCTGTTCGACGAGTGCGCCCGCCGGGGCGAGGTGGACCCGCTCTTGCGCCTGCGCGCCGAAATCCAGAACCAGCCCGGCTGGCTGATGCTGTGGATCGGCCCGGAGGCTCCGGTCTCGAGGCTGCCCGAGAGGCTCCAGCATCTGCTACTGAGCCGGACCGAGCCCGTTCGCGTGCACCATCTGCGACCTCAGGAGGTGGGGGCGCTCCTGCGCGCCGAGAAGCTGGCGCCGCGCTACTGGATCGAGGTTCCCGACCACGTCGCGAAGGCGGTGTTCCGAGTGACCCGCGGCAACCCGTACTGGACCTCCATGCTCGGTGCCGAGATGTGGAAGCTGGCGCCGCGGCTCCCGAGCGGCGCCGTGCGCTACACCCAGGAGCATCTTCGGTTGGCGCGCAACCATCTCATCGAGCAGAGAGTGCCCTTCGTGGACCGGATCAGCGAGGAAGGCAGTGCCAATCCTCGCCTCCTCTCGCAGATCCTCATCCAGCTGGCCACCCTCGGAAGGGATCGCGCCGGCGGCCTTCGTGGGCTCGAGGAGAAGCACCTTCTCAGGGTCCTGCGCATGAAGTTTCCCGGGCTTTCGAGCGTTTCGCTCGCCGCAGAGCTCGAGCGTCTCGTAGCGCAAGGGGCCGTTGTGCTCCGCATGCGCGGTAAGGCGCGCTGGTGGAAGATCTCTGCCCCGATCCTCGCGGACTACATCGTCCATCACTACGCCCGTTGAGTCGAAGGAGGAATCCGTGGCCGCCAGAACCTTCGCCGAGACCCTCCTCACTCGCATCTACCAGTCGGTGATTCACGACCTCTCCGAGCCGCCAAGGGGCCGTCGCATCTTGCTCACGGGCGCCCGGGGGTTCGGCAAGACCCTGGTCTTGAAGGAGGTGGCTCGAGCGCTCGACGATGAGGCTCGCTTCTTTCGCCAGATCGACGGTGCGGAGGGCGACGACGCTCTCGAGAGCCTCGAGAGGGCCCGAACCGAAGTCAGCGCTCGAGCTCCTTTCGGCTGGGTACTGCTGATCGACAACGTGGACACCCTTCTGTTCTCCTCCGCCGTGGATCGGGGGCCTGGCGAGGCTTCGTTCGCGGAGAGAACGGGCACGTGCCTCAGAGGGCTGTTGCCCTGGGTTCGGGACGTGACGGAGGCCCAGGGGCTTCTCTGTCTCTCCTCGACGCTCTCGGCCATCCGCATCCAAGAGGCGCTCGAGCTCCGGGTACCCCCCGGGGAGTCCGTCCGTGCCACCGCCGACGTGTTCTCCAACCTAGTCCAGAGGGCGGACCGGCGCGCCCTCAACCCCTGGGCACGAGACGCCCAGACCAGCGCGAAGCGGGTCCTGAGCGACGAGCTGGCACCTTGTTCGCGCAAGCAGATCGTGGCCCGGGTCGTCGAGGTCGTCTTCGAGCTGACCGGCGGCCACCCAGGACTGGTAGTTCCAGCTTTCGAGGTGGCCCAGGAGGTCGCGAAACGACTGGCCGAGGAGCGAGCCGGGACGGGGGCCGGGGAGGGAGAACCGGCCCTCTCCGTGGCCGACGATCAGCGCATCCGGCAGACCCTGGAAGACGCCATCCTGTGCGACTCGTTCAAGGCGCCTCGGCACTTTCTCCTGAGCCTGCGCCGCAGCGATGAGCCGACCCGGCGCTCCGCCTATCGTTGCCTCTGGAGTTTCGCCCAGCAGGGGACGGCCATCCCCCTCTGGGAGCGGGAGCTGCTGATGGAGGAGGGCTTGCTCTACCAGGATGACGAGACCCTCACCTACCACATCCCGGGAAGCCTGTTGCTCGAGCAGATCCGGCGAGTCCCGCCGCTGTCGGATGCGCAGGAGCCAGAGGTGTCCGGGGCGGGGGCGAGGAGACCCGTGGTCACCCTCGAGCCCGATCCTGAACAGCCAACTGAGCGGGGCACCCTCGTCATCGAGCGCTCCGGTGCCACGCGGAGGATCCCCCTGTCGGGCGGTCCCTACGTGCTCGCGAGACTGTTCGTGGCCGAGCCAGCGCAGGTGCGCTCCCTCAAGAGTCTGGTGCTGAACCAGCCCCCCCTGGGCACGGAGAAGTCCGCACGCTCGGCGCTCCAGCGCCTCGGAGTCCTCCTTCGTCGCCATCATCAGGAGGGGCTCCTCGAGAACCAGTACGGCGAGGGCTACCGCTTCTCGGAGCGGTTCGAGGTCCGGCCTCTGGCGTGGTCGCCCGGAGAGAAACGGTAGCCGGTCACCAGGTGCTGCAGACTCGAGGCGGCGCTCCAGAGACTGCCCCGAGCGCTCACGAGCAGGTACGATTTGGGTACGCCCGCTCGGGAAAACCCGGGACAAAACGGCCCAGTGTCAGCTCGAGCGAGCATCCTGGCAAGCCGGGCAACTGGTTTGTTCTGTGCTGGTTAGGATGGTGCGCCCTAGAGGATTCGAACCTCTGACCTACAGCTCCGGAGGCTGTCCGGTCACTGTTCTCGAGCGCTTTAGGCCAAAGGGTCGAAAACGCCACAAACTGCTTACCTACAGCCGTTTACGTTCGCCACGAAGCACCAGGTACGCTCACCTGGAAGCAGGCGAGTTCGTGCTCGGTGTTACCCCGGTGTTACCCCAGAATCGAAAAAAAACGGGAACAGCACTTCGGACTGTTTCGGGGGTCTCCGGGACCGGCGGGGTGAGCAGCGGGGTAACACCGGGGTATCACGGCACCCGCAACTGCCTTCTGAAAGGACTGTTTAGCGACCCTCGGGAGCGCGTGCTATGGCCGCGGCTCCGAGGGTACTGAGCAACGGCCTCCTCTTCCGGCCGCTCGGCGTCGACGCGCTCCACAAGCTGACCAACCCGTCCGTCACCGAGCTCTACACGGTCGAGGGGGATGACCGGCTGTGGGTGGACAGCCGGGAGCTGGGGCGGGGGCCTACGGAGATCCGGATCTCTTCGGAGCAGGTCGAGATCTTCTTGAACGCCGTGGCCTCGGCCGTGGGGGTGGCGTTTGGGCCGGAGGCGCCGATGCTCTCGGCCGAGCTGCCGGGGCGGGGTGGGCGGCTCCAGGGGTTCCGGCCGCCGGTGGTGGCTTCGCCGGTCTTCGTGCTGCGCAAGCCGGCCGAGCAGGTGCTCTCGCTCGCCGAGCTGGTGGTGCAGGGCTTCTTACCGGCTCGGGAGGCCGAGCAGCTGCGTTGGGCGCTGGCCGACCACAAGACCATCCTGGTGGTGGGCGGCACGGGGACGGGCAAGACCACTTTCCTCAACAGTCTGCTCGGCGAGCTGGCCGAGGTCTGCCCCGAGGAGCGCATCGCGATCCTGGAGGACACGCCGGAGCTGCAGTGCTCGGCGCCGGACCGCATCCGACTGCGCACCTCGCCCGGCCGGACCCTCTACGACCTGCTCGACGCCGTGCTCCGCGCGAGCCCGCACCGCATCGTGGTGGGCGAGGTGCGGGACCACTCGGCCCTGGCGATGCTCGACGCCTGGAACACCGGGCACCCGGGCGGCCTCGCCACGCTCCACGCCAACAGCTGCCCTGATGCCCTGCTGCGCCTCTCGACGCTGATCCAGCGCGCCGGCGTGCCGCCGCAGCCGCAGCTGATCGCGGCGACGGTCTCGCTGGTCGCCCGCCTCGTCGGCACCAACACCCGCACCCGCCACCTGGTGGAGCTGGCCGAGGTTGCCGGCTGGAACGCCGCGACCGGCCGCTTCGAGCTCCATCCCCTCTACGAAAGGAGAAGCCCGTGACGCAATCCGAGAAGAGCCCTGCCGGCAGCGGCAAGGCCCTGGTGACCTTCGCCCTGGTCTTGACGTTCACCACCCTGCCGGCTCTGGCCGGCGGGGGCGGGGTGAGCCTGCCGATCAACGAGATGCTCACCAACGTCCTGGCCTGGCTGACCGGCCCCCTGGCCCGGACCCTGGGGACGATCGCCCTGGTGGCCGCGGCCTTCGTCTGGATGTTCCTGCGCCACGAGCGGGGAGCCGATTTCGCGTTCCGCGCCCTGCTCGGCACGGCGATCGCCATCGGGGCGGCGGCGGCGATGTCCGCCTTCATGGGTGACGGAGCCTTGCTGTGAGGCCGGAGGGCGACCGCCTCGACGAGCGGCTGCCGGCTCACCCCTTGCCGCAGTCGATGCTCGCCTCGCCGCTGTTCCTCGGGGTCGAGGCGCCGGTGCTGGCCTTCGAGGGGGTGGCGCTCCTGGGGCTGGTGCATCTCTTCGGCACGAGCTGGCTGATGGTGGGGCTGGCCGCCTCGCCCCTGGTGGCGGTGCATCTGGCGCTGGCCGCGGCGACCCGTCAGGACCGGCGCCTGTCCCTCACCTTCTCGCGCTCGACCCGCTGGCCTCGCTACGCCCGGCCTTGGGCGACGCTCGCGACCACGCCGCGGCGAGCGGAGCCGACCTTCCCTCGGAGGCTCCTGTCATGAAGCCGGTGGGAGAGATCCTCCTCGACCTGCTGCCCTGGGGCCTGGCCGTGGGCTTTGCCGGCCTGCTCGACCGGTTGCGGGCCTACGAGCCGCGGCCGGTGGCGCTCTCCGACAACCTCTCCTGGGGCGTGGTCGCGGCGCCGGGGGTGATCCAGAACCGCGACGGCGCCCTTTCCACCACCTGGCGCTACCAGGGGATCGACACGCGGGTGGCCTCGGCCGAGGAGCTGACGGGGCTCTCCCGGGCGCTCAACCGGACGATCGTGCGCCTCGGTGCCGGGACGATGCTCCATGCCGAGGCGGTGCGCCGGCCGGTGGCGCCGCTGCCCCCGGGGCCGCACTTCCCGCACCCGCTGGCCTTCCTCTTCGACGCCGAGCGCTGGCAGCTCCACCGGCGGGAGCCCTACTTCGAGACGGCGTTCTACCTGACCTTGACCGTCGCCCCTCCGGCGAGAGCCGAGCAGCGGCTGCGGCGGACCTTCTTGACCACCACCGAGCCCGAGGCCCGGGCCGCCGAGGACCACCTCGAGCGCTTCGCCGAGCGTTGCGCCACCTTCGAGCACCACCTGGGGCTGATCCTGCGACTCGAGCGGCTCGGAACGTCCGAGCAGCTGCGCCACCTCCACCTCTGCCTGACCGGGCTCGACCATCCCGTGGCCGAGCCGGCCGCCGGGGTGCTCCTGCCCGGCATCCTCTGCGACCAGGAGCTGGTGGGGGGCTGGCGGCCCCGGATCGGCGAGCACCACCTGCGGGTGGTCCGCGTCAACGCCTACCCGACGGCCGCAACCCAGCCGGCCTTCCTCGATCCGCTCGCCGACCTGCCGGCGGCCTACCGCTGGTCGACGCGGGTGATGGCCGTGCCCCCGGAGGAGGCCGATGCCCGCGTCAAGCACCTCCAGTGGATGTGGTACGCCCGGCGGCAGGACGCTCGCAGCCGCCTGCGCCGGGCCGTGACCCAGGCGCCCCCGGTGCCCGACCCCGACGAGCAGGAGATCTTCGAGGACCGGGCCGCCCGCGGCATGGCCAAGGACTCGGCGGCTCTGCTCGAGCGGCTCCACGGCCGGGACGAGGTGCTCTGCGCCTACACCACGAAGGTGGTGATCCTGGACCCGGATGCAGCCCGGGCCACCGACACCGCGACCCTCGCCATCCAGGCGCTGACCCGGAAGGGCTTCGGGGCGGCGCTGGAGACGGTCAACACCTTGGACGCCTGGCTCGGGTCCTTGCCCGGCCACGGCTCGGCGGACCTGCGGCGGGACCCGATCCCCTCGGCCAACGTCGCGGACCTCTTGCCCGTGACCGGCTCCTGGCCGGGTCTCGCCACCATCCCTTCGCCCTACTTCCCGCCGGCCTCGCCACCGCTTCTCTGGGCACGCTCCGAGGGCGCGACGCCTTTCCGCTTCAACCTCCACCACGGGGACGTGTTCCACGGCCTGATCCTGGGGCCGACCGGCGCCGGCAAGAGCTACCTCACCGCCCACTTAGCGCTCCAGTTCCTGCGCTACCCCGGCGCCCAGGTCTTCGTCTTCGACAAGGGCTACTCCCACTACCTGCCGTGCCGGGCCGTGGGCGGGGCGCACTACGACATCGGCTCGCCGGCCGGCGCGTCCTCACCCTTCCAGCCCCTGCGGGAGGTGCACCTCGAGCCCGAGCGGGCGTGGGCGCTCGCCTGGCTCGATCGGCTGCTCGCCCTCCAGGGTCTGGCGACCACCGGCGAGCAGAGGAACGCCATGGCCCGGGCCTTGGAGCTGGTGGCGAGCTTCCCCGAAGAGGAGCGCACCCTCGACGCCTTCCGCTCCCAGGTGCCGGACGCGAGCCTCCAGGTCCACCTGGCGCCCTACTGCGAGAAGGGGCCGCTCGCGCCCCTCTTCACCGGCACCTCGGACCCCATCGAGGACCGCCACTACCTCTGCTTCGAGCTGGGCCACATCCTCGAAGCCGACGCCCGGGCCGTGGTGCCGGTGCAGCTCTACCTGGCCCATGCCTTGGCCAAGCGCCGCACCTCGGCCCGGCCGACCCTCTTGATCTGGGACGAGGCGTGGCGGGCGCTCGAGGATCCCTTCTGCCGCTCCTGGATCAAGAACGACCTCGCCACCGCGCGCAAGCAGAACTGCGGTGTGGTGCTCATCACCCAGTCCCTGGCCCAGATCAACGAGCCGGACCTGCGGGTGCTGATCGACGAGGCGGCCCAGGCCAAGGTCTTCCTGCCCAACCCCGGGGCCGCCAAGCCGGCGACGCGGAAGCTCTACGAGGCGCTGGGCCTCTCCGAGCGGCACTGCGAGCTGCTCGCCTCGCTCACCCCCAAGCAGGAGTACCTCTTCTGCTCCCGCGACGGCGTGCGGGTCTTCCAGCTCGGCAGGACCGAGCTGGCCACGGCCCTCCTGACCCCGCCCGCCGGCCGCACCGAGGAGGCCCACGTCGCTCACCTGCGCGGGCTCGCCGCCGAGCACCCCGAGGACTGGCTCTTCGAGCTGCTCGAGGAGCGCTCCGGCGCCGAGTGGGCGGCCCGCCTGCGTGCCTTGACCGGCCAGTCGCCCGAGACCTGGCCCGCCTTCCTCTCCGAAACCTTTTTCAAGGAGACCGACCGATGAAGAGCCCTCGTCGTCTCATCGCAGTGTTGCTCGCCCTCGTGCTGGCGCTCGGCACAGCGACTCCCGCGCAAGCCCAGGAGCCGGTGCACGACGCCCAGCACTGGTATCAGACCTTCCTCCACTACCTGGGCCGGGTGATCGAGATCGCGCAGAAGTACGTCCAGATCGCGAACGAGTACACCATGATCTACAACCAATACCAGCAGCTCTACTACGACGCCCTCGCCCTCGCCAAGCTCGACACCTACTGGCAGCGCGGCGTCACCTCGACCATGGACTCGATGGAGCTGGTGCTCGCGCAGAGCGAGCTGCCGACGCACGTTCAGGAAGAGATCCGCACGATCTTCGACGAACTCTATCCCGGCTGGCAGCTGCCCTCTGACTGGTGGGAGGAAGAGCGGGAGGCCGTCACCAGCACCCTCGGCACCCTGCGCGAGACCCAGGCCGCCAAGCAGCTCGAGCACACGACCACGCTCGAGCAGATGCATGCGCTCAATCAGCTCAAGAACCAGGTGCGGGAGGTGGACGGCACGCAGAAGGCGCTCGAGGTGCTGGCCGGCATCGCCGCCTTCCATGCCGAGGCGACGGTCCTCGCCACGGTGGGCGATCGCACCTCGGCCGACGCTGCCACCAGCTACTACGCCTACCTGGTCAACCAGCTCGCGAGGCAGGAGCGGGCGCTCCAGGAAGCCATCGAGTCGAGCTCGCGCGTGCCGCCGGAGCTCGCCGCCACGCCCGGCTGGGGACCGCTGCCGTCCTGGTGGCCTTACTGATCCCCTTCGAGGAGAGGGAGCTTCGTCATGGAAAACCTTTCGTTTCTCGTCGGCACCTTCGAACAGGCGACCGAAGGCTGGCTGTCAGCGGCTCTCGACGCCGCCACGGGCCTCTTCCAGCGTCTCGCGGCGATCGAGCTGGTGATTTTCGGCCTGGTGGTCGCGGTCAAGGCCCGCGGCGAAGGCGCCGCGGCGGTCTTCCCCCAGCTCATCTGGAAGCTCTTCGTCATCGGCATGCTCTTCACCGGCTTGCTGCTCTATCCGCTGTGGATCCCGGTGATCCTCGAGAGCTTCGCGGCGCTCGCCGGGGAGATCACCGGCACGCCGACCTTGAACCCCGTGGCCTTGGCCGAGCAGGGCATCGCCCTCGGCATGGCGGTGTGGTTCACGGCCTCGTTCTCCGGCTGGCTGGTGCCCAACTTCTTCGGCGGCTTCGTGGGCAGCGTCGCGGCCCTCGGCATCACCCTCGCCTTCATCGCCATCGCCGCGATCCTGCTCAAGACGCAGATCGAAGCGTGGATCGTGGTCGCGGCCGGGCCGCTCTTTCTCGGCTTCGCACCGTTTCGCTGGACGGCGACGCTCGCCGACAACTTCCTGGCCTACGCCTTCGAGGTCGCGATCAAGTTCTTCTTCCTGATCCTGCTCTCCTCGGCCGCGGCGGGCGTGGCCCTCCAGTGGTTCAACCAGATCCAGAACGCCGGGACGTTCAACTTCCAGCTGGTGCTCGAGATCCTGGCCGGCTCGATCCTCTTGGCGGTCTCGCTGTGGACCGTGCCGACGCGCATGGCCGACGTGCTGACACGCGGCCTGTCCTTTGGGCTGAAGCAGAGCTTGACGGAGCAGGGATGAGCGTGCTCGAGCGCTCGGACGCCTTCCTGCGCTGGGCGCGCATCGCGCGGGCCTGGCAGCTGGTGGCGTTCTTCCTCTTGGCGTCCAACACGGTGCTCGCCGCGGGCTTCGTGCAGCTCGCGATGAGCTCGCGGGTGGTGCCCTACCTCGTCGAGGTCGACGGCCACGGCAACACCCGTTACGCCGGGCCGATCGAGGTGGCGGACCTGCCGGAGGAAAGGTTGCTCTTCCAGCAGCTGCGCTCGTTCCTGTGGAACTTGCGTGTGGTCGTTCCCGATGCGACCGCACAGGGGAAGCTCCTCGCCCGTGCCTACGCTCTGGCCGATACCCCCGTGCGCCGCGCCCTCGATGAGCACTTCGCCGCGCCGGGCAATGACCCGCGCACCATCGCCGCTCGGGCCTCGCGCTCGGTCGAAGCGATCACGCTGCTGCGCCTACCGGAGGCCCCGGACACCTACCAGCTCGACTGGAAGGAGGTCTACGTCGACCGCCGCGGCTTCGGCACGCTCGAGGAGCGCTCGTTTCGTGGGCTCGCGACCGTGCGCCCGGTGCGCGACGCGACCCCCGAGATCCTGATCGACAACCCCCTCGGCGTGGTGATCACTGCCTTCACCTGGACCGAGACCACTCAGAACCGTTGAAGAGGAGATCTGTCATGACGAACAAGTCACTATTGATGCTGCTGTCTCTCGCGTTGGCCGGCATCCCGGCGCGAGCCACGCCCACCGAGAGCCGCACCGTGCTCTTCGGCGAGGACGTGACCGTGAAGACGGCCGTGCTCCGCGCAACCGGCATCATCCTGAACGCCGACGAGCGGCTCCGTTCGGTCTCCCAGCCGGACGGCGAGCGCTGGCAGGTGGCGTGGAGCGAGTACGGTCCCGAGGGCGGCACCGTGCCGGTCTTGACCGTCACCCCCTCCGACTGCGGCATCTCGACCAACCTGCTGGTGCTCACCACACAGCGGATCTATCCCATCCGGCTCGAGTCCTCGCCTTGTGATCGATCCGGCAAAGCGATCGATCCGCAGGCGAGCTTCGATGCCCTGGTGCGCTACCGCTTTCCCGACGAGGAGCTGGTCAAGGTGGTGCCCCAGCCGCCGGCCGAGCCTCGCGTGGGCTTCGACAGCTCGGTCGAGTCGATCCTCGCGGCCAGCAGCCGCTACCGCTGGCGGACGCAGCACGGCTGGCGCGGCCCCCAGCCGAGCCTGGTGACCGACGACGGCAAGGCGACCTATCTGGTTTTCCCCGAGGGTGCCTTCGCCGGCCGGGACCTGCCGCTGCTCTTCCTGATCGGTGAGGACGGCGAGCGCGAGCTGGTGACCTACGACGTGGTGGGCACGACGTTTCGGGTGCATGGGCTGTTCACCGAGGCGGTGCTGGTGGCCGGCAAGCCCAAGAGCGCCCGGCCGCCGCAAGTGCTGATCCGTCGCAAGAGCTAGAGACCTCCAACTGACAACCCGACTCCGAAAGGAGAGAAAACCGATGCATGCATCGGATCAGGATCCCTCTACGCCAAAAACGGCTCCGGAAGCCGTTCTGAAGCCCGATTCACACGCCGACAACGTCCGGGACAAGCGCTTCCCCGACGTGGTGGGGCCGCACTACCGGCGGATGCTCCTCGCCACGGCGGCCCTGGTGGTGGCCCTCGGCGTGGCGCTGTTCTTCGCCCCGACGAGGAAGGTGCGGGAGGAGCCCCGGCCCGCCGCGCCGCAGAGGCCGGAGGCGACGTTCATGGATCGCCCCGTGGCGCCTGGGCTGCCGAGGGAGGGGCAGTGGGCGCCTCTGCGCCACGGCGGCGGTTGGGGCGAGGAGATCACCGTCACGGCCCCGGACCCGGGCTTTGGCGAGCCCTATCCCGAGGTGCCAGCCATTTCGGGTGACGAGGTGACGGGCTTGCCGCCGGTGAGCCGGACGCCCGTCGGACCCGCTCGGGACCCCCGTGAGGTGGCCTACGAGCGGGCCTTGAAGTCCGCGAGCTTGCGGCGGGCGGACCAGCAGGCGCGACTGCCACTGCCATCGCCGGGCTTTGCCGAGACGCAGCAGGCGTTGCTGTCGGCGACGAGCCGGCTTTTGGAGCTGCCGGCGTTGCCGGGGTTTCCGGCCTTGGGATCCTCACCCCAAACCCCTCTCCCGGCCCTCCCACTCCAGCCGCCCGGGAGAGGGGAACCGGAGGGGATGGATCCCCGCTTTCGCGGGGATGACGGCGGGATCGGCGGCGCCACGGCCGGCTCTCTTCTGGCCCCCCTCTCCCGGGCGGGAGGCAAGGGAGGGCCGGGAGAGGGGCCGGGGGTGAGGGGTTCCTCTCCGGCTTCCCCCTCTCCCGGAAGGTCGGAGTGGGCGGGCCGGGAGAGGGGGATCGAGGGGGTGAGGATCTCCGTCCTCCGCGCCGGCACCCTGATCCCGGCCCGCCTCGAGACCGCCCTGGACTCCGACTCTCCCGGGCCGGTGCTCGCGCGGGTGCTGCGCGACGTGCTCGATGCCACGGGCCGCGAGGTCGCGATCCCGGCCGGGGCGCTTCTGCTGGGGTCGGTCGAGAACCAGCTGGCCTACGGGGAGAACCGGATGCTGGTCGCCTTCGACCGCATCACGACGCCCTTGCAGACGATCGACCTGCCCGGGTTCTCGGGGCTCGAGACCACCGGCACCAAGGGCCTGGCCGACCAGGTGGACCGCCACCTGGCCTCGACGCTCGGCAAAGCGGTGCTGCTCGCCGCCCTCGGAGCCGGCTTCCAGCTCGCCCAGCCAGATCGCGGCGACCGCCTCGGCCTCACATCGGGCGAGGTGGTGGCGGCGCAGATGGCCCTCGAGCTCAACCGCGTCTCCCAGCAGCTCCTGCTGCGCCAGTTCGACCGCCGGCCTACCGTCAAGGTGCGGGCCGGGGAGCGCTTCCACGTCTACGTCCACCAGGATCTCGACCTCGCCGGAGGTGCGCCGTGACGGCCGAGCTCGAGATCGTCACCGACACCCTGGTGCTCCCGATCGCCTCGATCGAGGAGGACCCCAACCAGCCCCGCAGCCACTTCGACACCGAGGCGCTCGAGGCCCTGGCCGACTCGATCGAGGACACCGCGGGGGAGTCCAACCGGCCCTGGGTCGATGGGTTGCTCCATCCCATCGTCGTCTATCCGAGCCCGGGCCATGAGGAGGGCGGCCCGGGCCGGCCCTACCGGCTGCTGGTGGGGGGACGGCGGCTTCGGGCCTATCAGCTGCGCGGCTGGGCCGAGATCCCGGCCCGGGTGGTGCCGGCGCCGACCTCGGTGGCCCGTACCCTCATGACCCAGCTCAACGAGAACCTCGCCCGCGAGAGCACCTCGCTGCTCGAGGACGCGCTGGCCGTCGAGCGGGCTTTCAATGCCTGGAAGGACGAGCATCCGAACGGCCGGGCCAAGGACTTCGCCGCCGCCTTCAGCCGCTCGCCGGCCTGGGTCTCCCAGCACCTGGCCCTTGCCAAGGCGACCGGCCTCGCCCGCCAGGCCCTGGCCGAAGGATCCATCCGCCACGCCGAGGCCTACCGGCTCTTCGCCCAGCTCGACGTCGAGACCCAGCGCCTGGTGCTCTACCGGGCGCGCAAGAACGGCACTGCCATCACCGCCGCCGTGGTGCGCGGGTTGGCTCCACGGCCGGCGTCGAAGCCCGAAGCAGCCGGCTCGGCTGTCGAGCGAGGTGAAGAACTGCCGGCACCGTCGAGCGTCGAGCCAAACCCCGGCGCCGAGCTGAACCCCGCCACTGAGCCGGAGCCAGACCCCGAGCTCGCCCTCACCGTCCGCTTCGCGCCCCAGCAGCTTCGCTGGCTGCTGGCCTTCCTCGGCACCGAGCCGCCGGAGGACGTGGCCCTGCTGCCGGGCGCCCTCACCTCGATCCTCGACCAGCTCACTCACCTCGACCCCGAGCAGCCCCTGCCGCTCGAGATCGGCTCCTGACCGCGAGGCCCTGCCATGCGAACGATCGCTGCTCTCCTCCTCTCGCTCCTCCTCTTCCACCCCGCGGCCTTCGGCCAGGCGGCCGTGCCGACCTTCACCCTCGAGATCACCCAGATCGAGGACTTGGACGGCTCCGGGGGCCTGACCTGCGGGGACCGGCTCAAGTACTCGGCCTTCGTCGGCAGCCTCAACACCGTCTCCCTCGAGCAGGCCCTGGCGGTGATCCCCCTGCCCACCCACGCCTTGAACGCCGGCGACCTGCTGGTCACCAACGCCAACCTGCTCGGCGGGCCGGTGGTGATCCTGGCGGGCGACGAGCCGGGGGACTCGGAGATCCGGGTGCAGCTCGGGCGGGTCTGCGCCCCCGGCTCCTGCCCGGAGCCCAACTTCGGCGCCCAGCTCGCCTTCACCGTGACCTTGAAGAACCCCAACAGCCTCAATCACCTGACGACCCAGGGCACCCTCTCCGGCACCAACTTCCCGGCAATGCTCAGCGACAACCCCCGCACCCCTGCCGCCGGGGACGCCACGGCGGCCTTCTACCCGCCTTGCCCGGGCGGGCCGGGAGGTGGGCCGATCGTGACGGCCACCAAGGTGGACTCCCTCGCCTTCGATGCGGACGGCGACGGCCTGGCCGATCCCGGGGACCGGGTGCGCTACACGGTGCAGACTCGCAACACCGGGCCGGTGACGGCCCCCGGCTCCCGCTTCCTCTCGAACGTCGATCCGGCGAGCCGCCTGATCGTGGGCTCGGTCACCACCACCCAGGGCACCGTGCTCGACGGCAACGACACCGGCGACACCCGGGTGTGGGTGGACCTCGGGACCCTCGGCGCGAACCTCGTCACCATCCGCTTCGACGTGGAGGTGCTCGCCTCCGTGCCGGCGGCGATCAACCTCCTCGCCTGCCAGGGCAGCGTCACCGGCCAGACCTTCGAAACCGTGTTGACCGACGATCCGGCCTTTCCCGGCCCGGCGGACCCGACCCTCACGCCCCTCGACTTCGACGCCGACCTGGCCCTCGGGAAGACGGACGGCGGCGTGACCGTGGCCCCGGGCGGGATCGTCGCCTACCAGCTGGCGATCACCAACGTCTCGACCCGCACCGGGGCCACGGGCGTGGTGCTCGCCGAGACCGTGCCCCAGCACTCGACCTTCGAGGCCGCCGGTTCCTCGCCGGGGTGGATCTGCCTGCCCGGCCCCACGGCGGGGAGCACCTGCACGCTCACGGTGGGCACGGTTGCCGCCGGAGCTTCCACCTCTCGGAACTTTGCTCTCCGAATCGGCAACCCCGTGCCGGCCGGAGTTACCGAGATCGTGAACTCGGCCAGCGTCTCGCTCGATGCCGCCTCCGGCCCAGACCCGAACCCCGCCAACAACTCGGCGAGCGACACCACGCCGCTCGACCCGGCCTTGACCGCGCCGGACCTCCGCGTGACCAAGACCGACGGCGGCATCTCTGTGCCGCCCGGAGCCGTCATCGGCTACGCCCTGTCCTACGCCAACACCGGCTTCCAGGGGGCGACCGGCGTGGTGCTGGCTGAGACTGTCCCGACCCACACCACCTTCGAGCCGGCGTCCTCGTCGCCGGGCTGGACCTGCTCGGGCTCGGCCTGCACGCTCTCGATCGGCAGCCTCGCCGGCGGGGGCGCTTCCGGCTCGGCCCTCTTCTCGGTGCGGGTCGCTTTTCCCGTGCCGCCGGGAGTGACCTCGATCACCAACACCGCCTCGATCGCCGATGACGGGCAGAACGGCCCCGATCCGACGCCCGCCAACAACACCGCCACGGACTCGACGCCGATCGTCGGCAGCATCGACCTGACGTTGACCAAGAGCCTCGATCCGGTCTCGGAGATCGAGCCGGGAGGGCTGCTGATCTTCGTCCTCACCTACGGCAACGTCGGCACTTTGACGGCCCAGGACGTGCGCCTGCTCGAGACCGTGCCGGATGCCTCGACCTTCGAGCCTGCGGCCTCGACGCCCGGCTGGGTCTGCGGCGGCCCAGGGCCGGGCAACCCCTGCCAGCTTGCTGTGGGAGACCTGCCGCCGGGCACCTCGGACGTGGCCGTCTTCGCCGTGCGCCTGGCCAACCCCTTCCCGGCCGGGCTCGAGGGCATCGAGAACTGCGCCGCCGTGGTCGACAACCCCGCGCCGGTCGAAGGCGCAGCGCAAGCCTGCCTGCCCGTGGTGGTGCCCCAGGCCGTGCCGGATCTCTCCCTGACGAAGACGGACGGCGGCATCATGGCGGAGGCGGGCGACGTGGTGGCCTACACGTTGACCTACACCAACCTCGGCAGCCAGGACGCGACCGGGGTGACCCTCAACGAGACGGTGCCGGCGCACTCGACCTTCCACCCGGCAGCCTCCTCGCCCGGCTGGGTCTGCCCCCTCGGCACTGGCGGCGGCAACCTCTGCTTCCTCTCGATCGGCCCGCTCGCCGGCGCCGGTGGCGCAGGGACGGCGGTCTTCGCCGTGACGGTCGCCGACCCCATCCCGCCCGGCATTGTTCAGCTCACCAACCAGGCATCGATCGAGGATGACGGCACCAACGGCACCGACCCCAACCCCGCCAACAACCTCGCGACCGACCTGACGCCGCTCGCCGGTGGCGGGGGCGGCGGCCCGGCGCCGAGCCTCTCGGCCTTCAAGAGCGACGCGCTCACCGAGGACGGCAACGGGGACGGTGAGGCTGGCGCGGGGGACGTTCTCACCTACCTCGTGGTGATCCACAACGACGGCCCGGGCGAGGCCCTCGGCACCGTCTTCCGCTCGCCCGTCGATCCCCACACCCGCCTGGTGGCGGGCTCGGTCTCGACCACGCAAGGCACCGTCACCCTCGGCAACCGCCAGGGTGATCGCACCGTCCAGGTGGAGGTGGGCGACCTCGCCCCGGGCCAGACGGTGACCGTCACCTTCGACGTGCGCCTGGTCGATCCCCTGCCCGAGGAACTGACCGAGATCGCCTGCCAGGGCGAGGTCACCTCCGGCAACGCCCCACCGCGCCCGACCGACGACCCCGACACTCTCGAGCCGGACGACCCCACCGTGACGCCCGTGGTGGCGGGCGGGGGAGGCAACAGCGGAGACGTGCCGGAGATCCCGACCCTTGACCTCTGGGGCGTCGTCCTGCTCTCGGTCCTGCTGGCCCTCGCCGGCCTGGGGATCATCGGCTGGCTGGGCCCTCGTGGGGCTTCCAAGGGCTGAGGGGTGCTCCCGTGAGATCCCCTTCTCTGGTCGTGATGCTTGGAGTGCTTCTCCAAGGGCCTGGCGTGCTCGCGGAGAGCACGCCGGGCCCGGCTTCTTCCTCGGATGCGGCCTGCGCCGGCTCGGCCTCGGCGGCCGAGGGGCTCTTCGCGAGCTTCCCGCCCTGCATCGACGCTACTTTCACGGGCTCCGGCATCTCGGGGCTGCCGCCCTTCACCTACGCCTGGGAGGTTTCGAACGGCTACCGCTTCTTCGGCAACCCCGGTGTGCTCAACACGGCAGCGCTCCCCGCCGGCTTCTACTCGGCCCGGCTCGCCGCCACCAACGCCTACGGCACGGGCCGCTCGGCGCCGTTCTTCTTCACGATCGAGGCCCTGCGCTTCGTCTCGTCTCCCACCTGCACCAACCAGGGCAACCGCACGGCCCGCTGCACCGCCGTCACCGAGGGCGCCACCGAGCACCGCTGGGACTGGGGGGACGGGACCCTCTCGCCGTGGTTGGTGGGCTGCCCGGGCCGGGACCAGAGCCACACCTACGCGGCGGCCGGCACGTACTCGGTGCGCCTGCGCCTCCGCAACTGCCGGGACCCGCTCCAGGTGTCCGTACCCGTCTCGGTCACCGTCACGGCCAGCTCGCCGCTTCAGATCGTCGAGTTCGCCGCCGACTGCCCCGGCGGCTTCTGCCTCTTCGACGTGGGGGAGGCCGTGCCCTTTCGTCATCAAGTCCAGGGCAGCCCCACCACCTGCGCCTACGACTGGGACGGTGACGGCTTCACCGACCAGGTGGCCGGGGCGGCGGTCGCCACGCACGTCTACTCGCTGCCGGGCAGCTTCACCCCCCGCCTTACCGTCACGGCCGGCACCCAGACTGCCTCGGCCGCCGTGCCCTTGCCGGTGATCGTCTTCCCGAGCGGCCCGGTGCCGCTGTTTGCAGACGGCTTCGAGTCCGGCACCACCCAGCGCTGGAGCTTGACCGTGGGCAAGGTCGTGGAGGGGGGGCGGCCTTGAGGCAGGTTCTGGAGGGGTTGGGGTGGGGATCCTCACCCCCTCGATCCCCCTCTCCCGACCCGCCCTCGCCTCCCGCCCGGGAGAGGGGGAGGCCGGAGGAGAAGGCGCACGGCTGTGCGCCCCTACAGCCTCCGCTGTCGCTCCCGCGAAAGCGGGAGCCCATCCCCTCCGGGACCCCTCTCCCGGGCGTGGAGGTCGGGCGGGTCGGGAGAGGGGACTGGGGTGAGGGCCTTCCGCCCGGCGTCCCCGAGATCCTCCTCCAGCCCCGCCCCTTCATCCTCGCCGCCCTGCCCGTCAAGCGAGACGACTCGCTGCGCCAGGTCACCCGCACGGCCCGGGTGGGGCGGGCTTCCTGGCTGCGCGTCACCTACCACGCCACCCGGCCGGGGGTGCCGCTGCCGTTTGGGGCGGATCGCTCCCTCCTCGCTTGGGTCACCACCAAGGCTTTCGCCACCGGCGAGGTGCGCTTCTCGGCGATCACCGAGTACTTCCGGGCCTTCGGCCTCGACGCCGGCGGCAAGGGCTACCGCCTCTTCCGCCAGCGCTTCGAACGCATCGCCAGCCTCGCCCTCGAGATCGAGGAGATCGACGAGACCGAGAAGCGTGTCCGCCACCTGGTGCTGATCCCGGAGGCGGCCGAGCCGCTCGCCCTCCTCGAGCCCGGCCGGCAGGCTGGCCAGAGCGACCCCCGCCTCCTCGCCTACCAGCGCTACGGCTTCGAGCTGGACCGCGACTTCTGGAGCTACCTGCGCGAGACGAGGGTGCCCACTCCCACCGCCCTCCTGCGCCGCTTCCACCGCCGGCCCCTGGCCTGGGACTTCACCCAGCTCCTCCTCCACCGCTGTTACGCCGCCCGTTCCGCCGCCATCGTCCCCTTCCCCCAGCTCTGCGCCCAGCTCGGCAGCACCGACAAGGACCCCCGCCGCCTGCGCGCCAGGCTCCGGAGGATCCTCGCCGAGCTGGTCGAGCTCTACCCCGACTGCCCGGTGCGGATCGAGCGGGGCGGGGACCTGCGGGTGGAGCCGTGGAAGGCGTCCTCACCCCCTCGGTCCCCCTCTCCCGGCCCGCCCACTCCAACCCTCCGGGAGAGGGGGAGGCCGGAGAAAGGCGCGCTACCGGTGCCGCCTTCCGCCTCCGGAACCCCTCTCCCGGAAGGTCGGAGTGGGCGGGCTGGGAGAGGGGCAGGGGTGAGGGAAGACGCACCGCCCGGCTGCCCCGACCCCCGCGACATGTGGCGCCAGCTCCGCCTCGCCTTGAAGCAGGCCCCCGTCCGCGAGCCCCGCCACCGGCCGCACTTCGTCCCGCACCGCCCGACCACCACCTCGGCCGACGACGGCGCCCGCCCACCGCCCGGGCCGGCAGCCGGCTGACCTCGACGACCCCGCCCAACACCCCCGCCTACAGCTCCCTGCCCGACCCCCGTCCGAAGTGTGCCCGCTCGGCTGGCCTTGGCTTGCCGCGAGCGGCCTGACCAGGCCGTTCTCGACCACCCGACAGCTTGAGACGCTGCCCAGGGGCGGGGCACTGTGGAAATCCCCGCGGAAATGCTCCGGAAGGGGGCGGGACTCCGGGCTACGGTGGGTTCGGGACTGGAGGCCGCGGGGAACGGGAGGGCGAGAGGCGGGGATCGGGAGTCTGGGCTACGAACGGCGGTGGCTCTTAGGAAGCAGGAGGAAGTGGGGAGGAGAAACTGCCAGGAGTCTCTCTGACCAAGGCCCGGCGAGGAGTCCCTCGAAACGGACCGGGCAACTAAACATCTCGCGCCCATACGGATTTGAGTGGGATGAGAAAAGGAGGCCGCTGATGCGAAGGCTACGAGTCACCATGGGTCCCATCGTCATTCTCGCTTTGATCGCTGTGTTCTTGGCAGGCGGATGCCGCTCCTGGCGCGCCCCGGGAGAGGTCATCGACCTCGGTCCTCTGCTCGCGGACGCAGCTCTCGGGGCGCCCGACTCCGGCGCCAGGCCAGCACTCGATCCTGGTACCGACGTTCCTCTCGTCTTCACGCCATCCTTGGATCGCCCTCCCGGTTCGTTCTCGGTGGCGACTCTCGGCAATGATGCCCTGGAGCTTGACCGGGCAGGGGTGACTTTCCTGCTCGCCGCGAGCCAGGGCCTGCCCAGCGCGAAGCTGCGAGCCGAGATTGTCAAGGCCGGCAGCGGCGAGCCGCCAGAAGGACTGGAGCCCGGGGTAAGTCTCGCGCACACACTCCTGGGACCTGACCGTCGCGGATGGCTGACAGGCGCCAGCACGTTTGGAGCCCTTCGATACCCGAGCGTTCAGAGCGGGATCGACCTGGTCTATTCGGCCAACAGCCGGTCCCTCCACAGCTCCTACCGGGTCGCTCCCGGTGCCGACCCGCATTTCATCAGGTTGCGACTACCAGGGCTTCGCGTGGCATTGCCCAACACGGCCACCGGTCGGCTGCACCTCGAGGTTGCGGACGAGAGCGGCAGGCGCCGAGGGCTAACGTTCCTGCCACCTCGCGTGGTCCAGGGAGGACGAGCCCTAACGGCGAACTACGTCGTTGAAGGCGACACGGTCGCACTGGTCGTTGATGGCTTCGAGCGAGCCCTCGGTCTCACCGCAGACTTCGAGATCGCCTTCGGCGAGGTGACCCAGGACTACGACGCACAGATCGACGGCACCGGCGGCTGCGTGGTCGTTCGCCGAGTGGCTTCTCCAGTCCATCCTGAGTCAAGCGACGTACTCGTGGTGCGCTTGGATCGCGAAGGTCAGCTCCTCTCGACGACTCGGGTCGGCGGACGGGGTAACGACGTGCCTCTGGGCGTTGCCGTCGCTGCGGACGGCAGCCTCTACGTGACCGGCAAGACGAACTCCCAGGACTTCCCCCTGGTGCGACCGGTCCAGTCCGTGAACCACGGCGGCTACGACGCCTTCATCCTCCAGCTCGATCCGACCGGGAAGCTCCTGCTAGCCAGCACCTATTGGGGCGGCCTGGGCGACGACGCCGGCGAGGCGCTCAGCGTCGAGGCCGGGGGAAGCACGTTGCTCGCTGGTAGAGGGTGCCTCGACTGCGCCAGAGCACCAGCCGACCGCATCGGCTTTGTCACGCTGTTCCCCCGCCGTGTTGACGGAGAGCGCCGCGCCAACTACTTCCTCGCGCGCCTCAACACGAGCCTCGATCGTCTCTTCGCGTTCGAGCGCTTCTCCGCCCCTCGGCTACGCGGGCGACTCGCCGTCTGGAGAGGCTCCTTCGGCGTCCCCGTGGTGGGTATCTACTCCCAGCTCAGTCTGCCCTGCAACCCGGGGACCTTCCAGACCTACCAGATGTCTCAGCTCGGCGATCTGGCGTTCGACCAGGACGACTACGTCAACCCAAACACCCCGGGGAACCCGCTGAACCCCACTGCGACCGGTTGGGGATACCACGCGCTTCGGTGGAAGGCGATCTCAAACCCGTTGATCAGTTACAGCAACAGTGCAGCGACCAACGTTCCCGTGCACTCGGTCGCCTGCAACCTCAGCGAGGTCCAACTGAACAATGCCGAAGCGACCAGCTCCGTCTTCGCCACCGATCCTGGTGGGAGCTGGCACTGTTACCCGCACACCACGCAAGAGGGCCTAGCTCTGACCGCGGCCTTCTACATGCACCGCTTTGCCTCACCGGTCTACGCGAGAATCCAGTTCTGGAACAGCCTGGGGTCGCAGTGGGTCCACTTTCCGCTGGCCATCGAGCAGGTGACCTTTTGCGCCGTGGGACCCAACCCTCCGCCCAAACCCCTCCATGAGCAGTGCAACTTCGACAACATCAACCCGACGATGATCAACTCATTCTGCGCGAATTGGACCGGCGGCCACTATCAGCTCGAGACGATGTCGGGCCGGAGCTGGGGCCAGAGCTACCTCGTCTACTACGCCCCTTCGGTGACTCTCCAGCCGGACTACGGACAGCCTTGGTACAACAAGTGGTATCTCCCCGGCGACTACGTCGGCGACCCGCCTGCTGGTCAGGGACCCCTTGCCCCCTACCTCGACGACGCGGCTCGCCAGCTCTCGGCGGCCCTGCTGACCCAGCAGGAGGTGGAGGTCACTCTCCACCCGATTGGTGGCCCCTCGCGGAGTGCCACGCTCACCCGACTCGTCCGGCCCCTCGACCTCGATCGTGAGTCCGCTCCAGTCGACTGACCGAAGCCGGGCCGCGACCTGGGTGAACGGCAAGAGCGCGGCTTCGGAACTCTCCGGCCCGAACGGTTCGATTTCGACACGTGCATAGCTGACGCAGACGGAGAAAGGCAGGGCGCGAACAGTACGGCCGGAATCCAGGCCCTACGGCTTGAGCGTGGCCTGTGCACCTTCAAGGGCTATCCGCCAGAAGAAGCCGTTCTGAAACGCGAGAAGACAGAACGAGAAGATCTGCATGGGGCCGAAGCTGGAAGTGTCCTGCAAGGAGCCGACCAGAGGGAGCAGGATGATCGGGGAGATCAGAAGGGACTTGAGGAGCTTCGCCCAAGAGAAGGCACCCTTGAGAAAGAACACGTGGTGGGCGGCGATGCCCACCAGGATGCAGCCGAAGATCAGACCAATCATGAGCCAAGCGTTGGCTTCTGCCCCGAAGGACCGGCGTCCACCATCGGCGAGGCGGGGAAAGCCGATCCACAGCCGCAGCAGCAGGGCTGCACCCCCGAGGGCTGCCAGTTGGAGCAGGAACCGGGCATAGCGGCGCGAGGTCACGACCTCGGCGACGACGAGCACGAGCAATGCCGCGAAACACACGAGCAAGACTGTCTGTACTGGCCCCATCTCGAATGACCTCGCTCCACGACGACCTCGGGTGCTCCGGCCCGCCGCAGAGCATGTAGACTACTGAGTCTCTCCATTGTAACCGCGCGGGAGCGTAGACTTCCATGGCTATTTCTTCATGGCTCAGGATCTGGACCCTGCTGCTGGTGCTCACCTCGTCCGCAACGGCCGAGGCGCAACCCTCCTCCGTTCCCCGGGAGTACCGCACCTACTTCCGCCACTTCGCCGATTCTCGATCGGTTTCGGAGCGAGTCCTCAACAGCATCGGGTTCACCTCGCAGGAGGTGGGTCGGTCGTTCGCCCTCATCGCGGGGGTCGACTCCTATCCGAACCTGCCTGCGAAGGATCGGCGTCTCGAGCCTGCCGGCGTCGACATCGACAGTCTGGCCATCTACCTGCGCGACTTCGAGTTTTTCGACGAGGTGGTGGTGCTGCGCAACGAGGCGGTCACGGACGAGAACCTGAAATTCTTCTTCCAGGCCTATTTCCCCGACCGCGTTCGCGCCTTCCCCAAGTCGCGCTTCCTCTTCGCCTACTCCGGCCACGGGATTCAGGATGGCTCTCGAGGGTTCCTGCTCCAGTCGAACGCGCGCAGCTTCACCGACAAGGCGAACAGCATCGCTCTCGAGGTGTTGAGCACGCTCTACCGCCAAGTGGCCGACGCGGCTTACTACTCCCTCGCCTTGATCAACTCCTGCCACAGCGGCTCCTTCGGCCAGCGGGCCTTCGGTGAGCGCCAGCTCATCCCCAAGCAGCCCGGTGCCCATGCCATCACGGCGGGCGGCAGCAGCGAGCTCGCGTGGCACTTGGGCAACGTCGGGCCGGGCAGCCTCTTCTTCGAGAAGCTCCTCGCCGGCCTCGACGGCCGCGCCGACGACCAGCCCCTACAGTCGAACGGAACCCGCGGAGATGGCATCGTCACTGTCTCGGAGCTTTACGACTACTTGGCGACCGAGATCCAGCTGGACACCCAACAGGCCCAGCACCCTCTCCTGAGCGATCTGGCTCGGGACCGCAGCCTCGGTAGCTTCTTCTTCCTGAACCGTCGGCGCCAGGCCGCGGCGAAGGTCGTGCCGGACTGGGATGAGAAGCGGCGGGCCTTCGGGGTGAGAGGTGCGATGACCGTCCCCTCGACACCCGGTCAGCTTGGTCTCGAGGCTTTTCGTCGCGGCGAGTACTCGCGGTCCACTCAGCTGTTTCGCCAAGGCTGCGATGCCGGGGAGCTTCGAGCCTGTGCCGAGCTGGCCTTCGCCTACCGCAAAGGGGTTGGCGGTGTGCCCATTGACTTTGGAACCGCAGTCGCCCTGTCCCGCCGGGCTTGCGACGGTGGTGAGCTGCGGGGTTGCGTCCACCTCGGGGCTGCCCATCACTATGGGGAGGGAGGCATTGTCAAGGACGAGAGCCGCGCGGTTTCCTGGTATCGAGAGGCCTGCGATGGGGGCGACCTCCGAGGCTGTGCCAACCTCGGTCTGGTCCACGAGCTCGGACAGGGCGGTCTGACTCCGGACGAGAACCGCGCTGCCTCGCTCTATCGAAGAGCCTGTGACGGCGGCCTGGCCTTTGGCTGTGCCCTCCTCGGAGACTTGTACTTCACCGGCCGCGGTGGCCTTCTCCAAGACGAGCGCCAGGGCCTCATTCTCTACCGGGCCGCCTGCGACGCCGGCGACGGGGGCGGCTGCGTCTACCTCGGCATCGCCCACGAACTGGGCCAGGCGGGGCTGCGCCCGGACAGCCGGCAAGCCATCGTCCTCTACCGAAAAGGCTGCGACGGCGGCAACGCCGCCGGCTGTGCTCGCCTCGGTCTGGCTCACGAGGAGGCGCGGGGTGGTCTACCCCAGGACGACGGACAAGCCGTGGACTTCTATCGCCGCGCGTGCGACGGGGGCGCGATGTACGGCTGCGCCGCGCTCGGTGCGTCCTATCTCAACGCGCGAGGTGGCCTTACCCGCGACGAGGCCCAGGCCGCCGTCCTGTTCCGCCGCGCCTGCGACGCCGGGGATCTGCGCGGCTGCAACGGCCTGGGCATTCTCCACCAGAACGGTTGGGGCGGGGTGACCCAGGATCCCAAGCAGGCCGTGGTCTTGTACCGCCGCGCCTGTGACGGCCGAGAATTGCGCGGCTGCGTCAATCTCGCTCGCAGCTACGAGTCGGGCCTGCCGGGCCTCGCCCAGGATCTCGAGCAGGCTGTCAAGCTCCTGGAGGGGGCCTGCGAGCAAGGGCTGGCCTCGAGCTGCTTCGAGCTCGGTCTTCGCTTCGAAAGCGGTCGAACCGGCCTGACCAAGGACGAGCGGGAAGCCGTCGTCTACTATCGCCGCGGCTGCGAGGGCGGCTTCCTGAGGAGTTGCTCGGCGCTGGCGGCCAGCTACCTCAACGGTCGAGGTGGGCTCGCCACGGACGCGGCTCGGGCCGTCGCGCTCTTCCGTGTTGCCTGCGACGGCGGGGACATGCGCGGCTGCAATGGCCTCGGGGTCTGTTTGTGGAACGGCTTCGGTGGCTTGCCGAAGGACGAGAAGCAGGCCGTGGGGCTCTATCAGCGAGCCTGTGACGGGGGCGAGGCGAGGGGCTGCTCCAACCTGGCCGAGGCTTACGAGCAGGGCGCCGGGGGCCTTCCCAGGGACCCATCCCGAGCTGCGACGCTCTACCAACGAGCCTGCGACGACGGCTTGCCTTCGAGCTGCGAGACTCTCGGCCGGAGCTATTTCTACGGCCATCTCGGCCTCACCAAGGACGAGGTCCGCGGAGTGGGGCTCTACCGAGTCGCCTGTGAGGGCGGCATCATGACCAGCTGCAACAGTCTCGCCTACAGCTACCAGAACGGCCTGGGCGGGCTCAACAAAGACGACAAGGAAGCCGTTCGGTTGTATCGCCTCGCCTGCGAAGGCAGCGACGCGCTCGCTTGCAGCAACCTCGGCATCAGCTACGAGCAGGGCCTGGGCGGCTTGGCCAAGGACTTGCGCCAGGCACTGGTCCTTTATCGTCGGGCCTGCGAAGCGGGAGAGGAGAGGGGATGTCAGCACGTCAAGCGCCTGACGGAGCCCGCCAAGCCCTGAGGGCTCCCGTCGACGCCCGCCGTCGCCGCGCCGCCCTCGCGGAAGCCCAGCGGCTGGCGGGCTTGCCGTTCTCGAACGAACGGGACGTGGAGCTCTACTTCGTCCAGCCCCTGCTGGCACTGCTGGGCTACCAATATCCGCGGGACATCCAGAACGCCCCAAAGCTCGATGCTCCCGAGGTCTTCGTGGGCCGGAAGCGAAAGCCGGTGGTCTACCCGGACCACCTCGTCCTGGCCCAGGGCCGGCCGGCCTTCGTGGTGGACGCCAAGAACCCCGGTCAACCCCTTGGAGCGAACGATCTAGGGCAAGTCCTGAGCTATGCCCTCCACCCGGACGTCCAGGTCCCGCTGGTGGTGCTGACCAATGCCACCACCACCCAGGTCTACAGCCTGCCGCAGCGGCAGATCCTCCTGGAGGTGCCACAGGAGGAGCTCGCCGGGAGGCTGCCGGAGCTGGTCCTGCTCCTGGGCCACGATTCGGTGGCCGGTCGCGTCGGCGACCTGGAGATCGAGGAACGGCTTGGTGAGGGCGGGTTCGGCACGGTCTTCCGGGCCTGGAACTCTCGGCTCCGGCGCCACGAAGCCCTCAAGATCTATCACCCCCATCGACTCGCTCAGGCGAACGCCCGCCGCCGCCTTCACCAGGGCCTGAGGGCACAGTCCCGGCTTCGCCACGAGTCGATCGTGGAGATCTACCACGTTTACGACCAAGGTGCCTCGACCATGGTGGCGATGCAGTTTTCGCTCGGCCTCCCGCTCGGCCGCTGGGTCCGCAAGGAACGGCCGAGCACGACCCAGCGCATCGCCCTGCTCAGCCGCCTGGCGCGTGCCGTTCACTACGCGCACGAACAGGGAGTCACTCATCGCGACCTGAAGCCGTCGAACATCCTCGTCGAGCCCGATGGCGAAGGCTGGAAGCCGTTGGTGGTGGACTTCGACACTGCCGTGCTCGGAGACGCCACGATCTTCACCCAAACCGGCGAGCAACTGGGGGCGCCGGGCTACATGGCGCCGGAGCTGGTCGAGATCCGTGGGCTTCCTTTCTCTCGCAGGAGAAGCCGACTCGTCGACGTCTATTCCCTCGGCGCGGTGGCCTATTTCACCTTCTTCGGTCAGCCGCCGCCGCGAGAGATGAGTCCCTCGCGAGCCCTCTCGCTAGCCGACCGCATCCGAGAGCTGGGCCTCGGGCAGCGGCGCAAGCTCCTTAGCCTCATCCTGCGCGCCCTTCATGTCGAGCCGGGCTATCGCCAGGAAACTGCAGCGCTGCTCGCTGCGGATCTGGATGAGGTTCTGAGCGAGGCGTCCAACACGTCACAGTCCGACGAGCTGGCCTTTGTCGAGGCCCTGATGGCCGAGATCGACCGCCAAGCCGAGGCTCACCCTTTGCCCGGCCTCAAAGCCAAGAAGTATGAGGAGGGCAACCAGGTCGGGCGATTGTGGACCCTACGTGGCCTTGGCGAGCTTGCCGCCATTCACGATTTTGACTATCGCGAGCTGATGGCTGGGCTCAACTTCCCTAAAGTCGGGCAGTACTACGCGTTCCAGTCGACGGCGGCAGCGGCGCGCGTCCGTGCGGACCTGGGCGAGGCGCTGGTGATCGATCCGCCCAACCCCTCGGAGGAGGGAGGCCTTTACCTCTACTGGCCGCTGTCCAAGATGCTCGCTGAATCCCCCGAGAGCCTCGCCGCGAAGGTGATCGACACGTTGCACCGGTTCTGGCGCTGCCTGGCCCCGAAGGGCCGGAGCGAGGGGTGACTCGTTGCCGCGCTCCTTCACCTCTCCGGTGCTTCGCAGCCGGCCAGCCTCGTAGTGGCCCCGGTAGCTCGAGTCTTCGAGCAGGGACGGCGACGAGCGAGGTGAAGCCCGGTACAGCTGGCTGGGCGTCCTCATGCCAGTGGTTTCGTGGGGACCCTCCTAGTTGTACTCCTAGAGGGAGGCGTCCAAGGCGATCTACTGGCGCCAGGGCTCGCGTCGTGGCCTGCTTGAGCGTTCGAAGCATGCGCTCACGGCTGCCCTTCTGCTGCGGCTTGTCCGGCTGGATCACCACCCGCCGAATGCCCAGCTTGACCCACCACACCGACAGCCTCGACAGGCGCCGGGGGACTTACTACCAACTCCGCAATCTGGAAATACTTACGAGCGCTGAAAGCGCCCAAAAAAAGGCCCGCAGAAGCGCTGCTGTAGCCAAACTTCCGGACCAATTAGTAGAGCGCTGGCGAATGGAATCTCGCCGTCTGTCAGAGTCGCCTCCGGCAGGCAGTGCTCGCAAAAAGCCGCTCGAACATCGGCGCTCGCGAGCCTTGACGAGGGCCTGCTCACGCCGGGGCTCAGTCCTGCTAGGCTGGCTCTCGAGCCCGAGAGCGGTACCGAAAGCCCGTTTTCCCCTACTCCGCCCACCGACCGACCCACTTGCAGCCGATCCTGCGGCTGCTCCCAAACGAGTCGCACAGCACGCTCATCGTGTACAAGCAGCTGTCCAGCACCTTCACGAGACGCTCTCCCTCGTCCATCGGCGTCTGCTCGTCTCACGGCATTCGCACCTCCGATGGTGCCTAAGCATAGGCCATAGCATGCTATCGATTCTCACGGCCTGGAGTCTTCGCTATGTGGCCGGCTTCTACCCACTATGGACTCCGCCCCGATCCACTCGTCCGCTCCCGGCCTGGAAGCTATAGGAATCGATGCTCACAAGCCAAGAGCAGGATCAGCGTAAGAAAAGTAGAGCAACCCCAGAGCGTTTCGATCCACCCGCAGAAGCTCTTGTCGAGCATGTGAGAGCGCGCAACCCACACTCTTTCCTTGCAGCAGCCTCTCGTAGAACTCCGCAGAGAACCGTGCCGCAACTCTGTCGTTGATCATGATCGGCAAGCCAATGAAGCCCCGAAAATTGTACTCGAGAAAGAGCTCCGGCCAGCTATGAGAGTCTTCCGGGAGTGCGCGGCAAGATTCGCAAGCGTTGATGAAGACCAGAGGCCCAGTCCTACCACCCTCGCGGCTCGAAGCCATTCCCTTCAGCGCCAACTCGACTTGCTGCAGGCTGACCTCGACAACGCTCGGTATGCGGAACCAATACTCCTCACCCCTGAGCAGCAACGCGTGCTTCAGCGAATCTAGAGAGTTCGACCGCTGGTGACAAGCGAAGTGTAGTACTCGGACCGGTTCCGCTTGCGGATGGCCGTCAAATCCTTCGTTCTCGGCAGCAATCTGCCTCGCTGCCTCGAACGCACTCCCCTTCACAACACTTCCTCTCGACGGCCAAGGCCCATCCACAGTGGCGCCCAACTGCCTCAGCCGCAAGAACTCATGCCTTGCTCCCACCAGACCACCATGTTGGAAAAACTTAACGCGCAGACGCCGCGCCTCGGCGCGCTGGGGATTCTCGTACTTGGGTCCGAAAACGCTATAGCGCTTGATCAGAGCCGAAAACCCCAGAAAGGCACGAGCGACCTCCAATGGCGCTTGGCCCTCCAGCCAAGCGCCCCGCTCGGCAGCCTCGACCAACTCCTGGCTAGCGAATAGAGGGAGAATCTCCGCCGGGAAAAAGGCTCCTGTACCCGTGTCGACCTCCACAAGCGGCGAAGTGTCTTCGAAGTGTCCGGAGCCCTCCCTCTGAGCCTTGGAAGAGAACGCCCGGAAGAAAGCTCGAAGCTTCTCCACTTCCCCTAGCTGCCCGGGGAATGTGTCCACGAGCAGCTGCTCTCCGCTCCGTATAAGCCCTAAGAGGGCGCTCTTTCGCGCTGGTGTCCAGTCTCCGCCTATTGCAGCGAACGCGCTCGCGAACGCGACAAGGTCCCGATGCAGTCTCTCCTGTGTTTGCCTCCTGAACAGTCGTGTACGTCCAGTACCGCTCTCAATCTTTCTCTGATCGCTTGTGCAAAATACAACCGACCGATTCTCGCTGTCCAGTCGGATCACGAGAATTGGGGTTGCGTCAACAGCATCCATGGGCCAGGCCGTTTCAGCGCACACTAGACACTAGAAGCTAGCTAGCGACTCTCGACTCTTCGACACGCTCGCCTGGTTTCATCACAGGTGCACGTTGTCTCGATAACAGTCACCTAGGCTACACCTCTGCCTGAGATCTATTCGCTTCCCGAAGGCTCGACTCTTTAGCGGGCGCAACTCTAACGAGTATTCTCCTTCCCAGGAGAAACCTGTTACGCTGGAGCAGCTTGACACGGAGCGCAAGCTCTGCTCCGACCTCCTCGGGAATTCGCTCAAGTACAATACCCTTGCTGGCATCTGCGTCGCGGGCCGAGACTTCAATGGGTTCGCTGACAGAACTCCGGCCTGGTAGCTCTACGATCAGTTCAAAAGTGACGCGAGGCTCCATCCTACCTTCAGTGATGTTGATTTCCTCTACGATGGATGTACTCGGACGGAGACTCGAGATCTGGGCCATGAGTTTCAGGCTGGCTCCTGCAGGAGCGACATAGGGCTCATCTTCTTCCAAGTCGAGAAGGGCACCCTCAACGACTAGAGCCAGGCCCAGATAGCCCGTGAAGTTTGCCAGGGTTCCTTCGAGTAACTGGCGACCGGCCCTGGTACTGGATACGAGGGGGAGCCTCCTTACCAATCTCCACACGAAGCCTAGCACTTTGGCGCGCCAGAGAGGCGTGAAGGCGAGGAGACCAACAAAGACAATCAGGACTTGGAACCACAGTCCCGCCAGGCTAACGACATAGTAGGCCTTCGTCGTGGCATTGCCATCTGAGTCCTGGAGCTGGAGAATCTCACGCGAGTAGAAAGATGAGGACAGTTCCCACCGACTACTGTCGACAGGTTGTGCCTCGCAGCGTTGCGTCTGTTCCAGAACTTGCGTCCTGCATGCAGAGAAGCGAGCTTCCGGGCCGGGGTAGTGCATCTCCTCCCCGCGCTCGTAACGCGGCTCCGTGAGCCGGAGCACGCGGGATGGGACGAAGTAGCGGCCAAACAGGGCGATACCGTTCAGTTTGGCGGTGATATAGGCTTGCGGATAGTAGCGGAAAGCCCCTTGACTGCTCCATGCCCACAGCCCAGACTGGAGCCGCCTAAAGCCCTTGAAGTTCAGATGGGTTGCCAAGGCCGGAATAGCCGTACAGCCATCGCTACCCACCCTGTAGGCACGCTCAGTAGAGCCGATCCAGACTGCCTCTCCACCCTCCGGATCGGGTGCGATAGTGTTGACCCTGCCAAGATCTGGGCAGCTATCCACGCGGCGCGGAGCCCCACCCTCGAGGCTCTGAACACCGTCAAGTGTAGCGAACCAGATCTCCCCACCGACTTGAGCGACACCTAGGACTTCCTCGATGCCAGGAAGCTTCTTGATCCCGACGTCACCGCCGCTTGCCTCCTCCATCGCGTATGCCGGACCTCGTCGCCCGAACTCAAGCTCTGTCAGGATCCAAAGGTACTGGTTCGTGGCGACAAGATCTGCGACCCGCGCGGGAGGCGTCGCAATCTCGCGACTTCGTCCCCCCGGCTCTAGGATGTAGACTCTTTCTCGCGAGGCAAAGTAGATGGCTCCCCGGAACTCAGCAACTGCCCTTAGTTTCGACACTTCCGCTCGAAGCCCTACTTCACCAGCCCCACCGACGCAGAGAAGGCCTTTCTTAGTGGCCACCCAAACTCGGCCCTCTGCTTGAACACTATCCTCGATGCCCCCGCTGAGAGACGCCGGGAGCACTTCCCTGGGGTCCTCAGTAGGACTCGTGAAGAGCAGCCCCCTGGAGTTCGTCACCAGCAAGAGCTTGTCCTCTTGAAGGACGTATGCTGCAACAGCCGGCTCACCACTGGTGAGAACGACTAAGCCGTTTGCAGACGACGCCTTGTCAGTCTCTCTGAGTCCCTCCTCAGGGGCTGCCCCTGCCGAACTCCCCGTGGCGTCCCGCCCATTCTCAGGCAGAAAGTACCGGGCGCCAGCTTCGGACAGGATCACCACGCCCTCGCGCCACGCAACCACACCATACGTATACCGTGGCGGGTCGACCCTGAGGAGCAACTGTGAGTAGCCTGGCGTCGAAAATAGACCAAGCAGGCAAACCCAGAGTGCCGAGCATGTAGTTATGCCCCTGGTTCGCAGCTTCTCGTTACACAGGTCGGAGGAGGCGTTCCTCTGGTCAGATTCACTCATGGCGCTATGCCGTTGGGGTTCTCGTCCCGGAGAGTCCGAGAGCAGTCAAGCACATTCGATCCCCCTTGGGGCCTCAACAGAGCCTGCATCAGCGCTCGATGGCCGACGGTATAGACGTTCCCATTACGAATATAGGGTGCTTCCTGAGGGTTCGTCCCTTCTGTAGCACCGCCTTCGAGAAAGGCCCACACCTCACCCGGAATCACCGTCAGATTTGGCGCCTCAGACGGAAGGCGAAGCGAGTTTTCGATACGCTTCCCCTCGCCGTCTAGAGCCTGAAGGCTCCATGAAGTTCTCCCAGTAGAAGGGGCGAAGGCCCGCTCAAGTAACACGAGCTTGCCGCCCCAGGCGAACAACGCTGTGTTCCCAGATGACTTCTCTTTCGCTTGATAGAAGGAGGTCACCATTGCCCAGAACGGCCGAGCAGGATTTGGCGTTAGTTCAGGCACCCAGTCGGTAGTGAGGCGTACCAGTCGTTCAATCGTCAGTGGCTGATCGAATATGCCGGGCTTTAGGTGGGTCGACCTAAGCTCGACCCTATCGCTGTCCCAGTGTATCCAGAAGGCCCTGGATCCAACGACTGCCATGTAGGAGCTCATCTCCACGTAGAATTGGCGGGAAGGGAGCCTGTAGTCCAGTAGCTCTACCACGTGCCCCGATCCCGCCTTGTCGAAGTAGACAAAGCCCGCTGCCCAGCTGAGCCCCTCCCTGAAAGGGAACCTCCGCCTTAAATCGCAATACGCAAGGACTCCGTCGCGCGCTGGAATCCAGTCCCATATAGCTGCGAGCTCGTAGTTCGCGTGTCGAGCAGACGCCACAGGAGAGGTAACTTTCACCTGTTGGGGCCAGAGTATCGGTGCCGACCCCGGAGGCGACGATACAGGAACCAGTGCCCTCCTAACTGGATCAATCTGAAGGATTGAGTCGCCCACCGCGCGCAGAATGAATGGTGCCTGATGCGAAGGGTCGAATCCCATCCAAGGCACTAACGAGTGCGAGGGAGGATCTAACTTCCAGGCAGTACGATTCCGGCCATTCAAGAGTATAGTCCGCCGATCAGCCGGTGACCACAGACCAGACTGGATCAATTCATTTCGCAAGTTGGCTGGCATCTCGAAGCTGCTGCAGGATTGCTCCCGCTGAGGGGCGGCATCGTCCGGCTGCTGAGGCGATACCTCTCGGCTCGACTTGCGTAGACCCACTCGCTGAGCGGCTAAGTTCGTAACGAAGGCGGTTCCGGCGTGGTCGCTCCATCCCGACTGTCGCGTAGTGGCGGTCATTAGTGAGCCTGGGCAAATCCCGGGCATCCCCTGACAGGTAAACTTTCCCGGGGTGTAACCCTCCTCGGCGATCTGACCCAGCGCACTTCCACACCAAAGTGGCTCGGTAGGTCCACCAGCCTTCTGGCTGGGGCTAGGTAGGGGAGCGACGAAGAAGGTTAAAGCCCCGACGAGGGAGAAAACCAGGATGCGGGCGACTCTTTGTCGGTCCATTTTGAATCCTCCTAGAACTTCCGGTTGACACCCCGCCGCTGGAAACACGACCACACAGCGGTGCCGTCCTTTGGCCAAGCAGCCCGCGGCTGCATCGGTCCAGTGTGGCGACAGCGGGGAGTCCAGAGTGGAGTTTAGCAGCGTGGTCGCGATGCCTCAAGTGGCAAGATGAGCTGGGGCTCATGTGCTCCTCGGGGAAGCTGGTAGTCAGACTTCCTGCCCCAGCAGCCGCTCACTGGCCTCGCGTCCGGCTAGCTTGAGCACCAGAGACTCGCTCTCGACTAACTCCTGCGGAGGCTCCGTCGTCGTGGTCACGATGTACTGGAAGGGCGCAGCCTCGAAGCGAGCCTCCAGACCGGCGGCGAGGTGGAACAACCGGTGGTAGTGGGAGAGGCCCAGGTCCCCTTCCCGGGGACTGTCGTGGATGAGGAAGGCCGGGAGGCCGGCTCGGCCTTCGATGGCCAGAAGGAGAGACGCCAGGTCGAAGACCAGCACTTTCAGTGATTCCATGGCAGCGCCACCTACCAGGAGCCTCGCCCGCAGTGAATCGCCTGAGAGCTCGAGATGGGTCTCCGCGTCCGCGCCGAGCAATGCCTCGGCGATGCTCCGGAAGTGGGTTCGAAGAGGAGCCAGAGCCCTATCTGCCCCGTCTCGGTACGCGGAAAGGGTGGTCCTGTGCTGCGAGTCCCGGGCTTCCAGGCCGCCGATCTCTTTCGTGAGGCGCGACGACTCCTCGCGAAGCCTCTCCAGCCGATCGAGGTGCTCGACGGTTACGGCCGCAGCGAGCCATTCCGTGCGATGCTGTTCCTCGCGGGTGCGCTGCTCCTCCTCCAAGCCTCGAAGCTCCCTGCGCAGGTCGGCCTCGCGGCTGCGCCTTGTGACCAAGAGGCATTCCAGGCGGCTCACTTCTTCGAGATTCCTCACCATCTCTGCCTCTGTGGTGCGCAGACGGTCCTCGACCCGGACCCTCTTGGCATCGAGGTCAGCCGGGTCCCAGACCAGGCTGGAGAGCCCGCAGCCCTCAGCCAGTGCCCGATCGATTGGAACAGAGCAGACAGGACAGTAGTCCCCAAGGAGCGCCTTGATTGTCGCCGCTTCGAGGGTCGAGTCCTCGCCCCGGAGCTTCTGCTTTGCGTCCTTGTGCAGCGCTACGAGGCCCTCTGCCTTGTTCCGCTTCTCCTCGAGGACAGCGATCTGCCCAACAATCTCGTCCCGCTCCAGGCGCAATAGGTCTCGCTTCTCGACAAGATCGGTTGCGTCGAAGGGTCGTTGCGCTTCGCGCATCGTCTTCTCAGCGTTCTCTCGCAGCACAGGAAGGGCGAGCGTGCCGGGCGGAAGGGTCGCGGCATCCACCAAGAGTCGGCCTGCGACGTGGCCTCTCATGCGCTCCTCTTCCCGTGGCAGGCTCGCCCTCTCCTGCTCGAGGCGCTTCCGTTCCGCGGCGAGCGCCTCAATCTCCTGCCTCAGAGTCAACTCGCCCGTTGAAAGCACGCGCAACAGAGCCCGCACTGCAAGTAGATTCTCCTTCGGGGCTCCTGCAGCGGGCGATCCGGAATTGCTCGTAGGATGCCGCCACGAGAGGAGGTGAGAGAAGCGACACTCCTGGTCCCTGGCGAGCCAGGCAAGGGCGGTGAGCCAGGCGTGTTCGGGCCGCCGCGATGGCAGGAACTCTTGCAGCCCAGGGTCAAGAACCCGCTCCAGGATGGCCTCCACGAGCGGCTCGATGCCGGGTCTCCTGCCAATCTCCCCGGCGAGGTCTTCCGGTGCGCGACCTTCGACTGCCACCGATCGGTTGGAGGAAAGGGACCGCACTACGCCCCAGGTCCGGCCGGCAATCCTGACCTCGGCTCCGACCAAGCCTTCTGGAAAAGCCAGCGCGACGCTCCCGCGCAGCTCGTCCTGGGCGAACGTCTCTTCGCCGAGGCAGTACCGCAAGAGTCGGCAGAAGAGGGTCTTCCCGGCTCCATGGCCGCTCTCCTGCTGGCGACCCAGGGCCGCAGCCGCAGCACCCGGGTCTCGGGACCAGATGATGTTCAGCCCCCGCCGCAAAGCGATGTCTCTCAGTACCTCACCCGACTTGCTCCAGATCACCAGGCGTCGCACCCAGAGGGCAGGCTCCTTGCGATCTGGATTCAGCTCGAAGTCCACGGTAGCCTCACGAAACAGCTCTCTCTGCCTCGCCATGTTCCAACCTCTCCAGGAAGGACGCAAGGTTCTGCTCGGCTTGGACCGTATCGATCGCTTCCAACAGATGGACAGCTACTTGGACCCGGGTTGACAACCAGGGTTGATTGCCCGCGGGCAAACGTTCCCCAGCCGACCAGAAGCCTGTCCCTGTCTCTACTTGCAGGCCACCGCCAGCCGTCAGGCGCTGAACCGCGCGCCCCCAGGCGAGATCGCCGTGGCCCTGGCGGCCAACGCTGAACCGGAGGACGTTCACCGGCAGAGGCCTGGCCTCCGTCCCGATGGCCTGGCGCCATGCCGTCGCCGCTCGGCCATCCATGAAGGGCAAGGCCAACGCTGGCGCGAGAACCAGCTGTGAAATGAGCGTCACCCGGTTCGGTTCGACGGGACCTGAAAGCGCACGCAAGGTCTCGGCCAGTGTCAGCAGCGTGAAGTCGTCCTCTGAGAGGGCTGGGGGTCGGGCCAACTCCCCGGCTGGCACAGCGCCGAGCCTTTCGAGGAGGTCTGGCGCCACCCGAAGTGGCTCGGGAGGTTTCGCTTGGGCCTCCTGCACCCTCGCCGGATGCGCCACCAGTGCGCTCGCCGGCGGCGGATCCAGCACGGTCTGGTAGGGCACGCCGGTTTCCATCGCCACCGCCATGGCGTCGTAGATCTCGAGGATCGTGTCTTTAGTCCGATAGGTACCCCAGCGCTTCTCATCCTTCTTCCGGACGCCGGGAAAAGCAGCAAGGATGTGCTGAAGCTCATCCTTCGTCAACCCATAGACCTCGCGTGCCACGTAGGCGTCGATCTCGGCCAGGAGTCGTAGGCGCTTCTCCTCAGACAGCTCCCCGGGGACCGCAGATTCGTTCACCCGCGGTGACACCAACCCTTCCTCAGTCGATGCCTGCCAGAAGGGAACCATCTCGTCACTTGTGCACAAAAGCTGTAGAACTCGGGGCACAAGGTAGCCAACATCTATCGAATCCCTAGCGCCCCGCGGGAATGGCATACTGTCCAAGATCGTGTAGGTCATGGAGAGACTGACCTTCAGTCTTGCGAGGAAGTCCATCGCGAAGGAATTGGCAATCGACAGCCAGAAAGGGTAGGCCCACAGGCAGTCTGGAAGGAACACGATTGTTGGTACTTTGTGACCACAGATCGCTCCCGGAGGTATGAGCGTAGCCACCAAGGATCGCTCGTTTGTCGGACTCGTTACATCGCAGAAGCCAATCCGATATCGCACGTACCTCTCACGCGCCTTGTCCGGAACCTGATCAACCGGGATGTACCACTGCGGCTGGATGGACTTCGTCGTTTCCGAGAACGGGAGCTCTTCCCACTCCGCCTTGCGCCCGCGTCCCGAACGATAGCCCTTCGCTCGGTGGTCGTACTGGCCCACCATTCGGCCTTCGTAGACAGGTACACCCGTCGCGTCCTCCGTGAAGAGCTCCCGGTCGTTGCCCATGTCGATCTCACGCATGTAGTGACGATGAGGCGGGTTCGTTGACTGGTCACCGAACTTCGGATAGCGCTCGTACATCTTGGCTGCGATGTCGATGTCGCGCTGACTCGCAAACTCCATGACAGCCAGCGCATCGGGCGAGAATGCCTCGACGATCCGCACCGGCATGTAGAGAGCGTTGCCGGTCACCGCGCTGGCGAGCTCGGCCTGCGAGCGTATGTTGAAAGCGATCCTGAACTGCTCCGTCTTGCCAGGGCGCGTAGCGCTGTAAATGGTGAACTTGGACCGACCATCGATGCCGTCGAACCACACCTTCCGCTTGTTCTCGAATCCGAGGAAGCCGTAGAGCTCACAGCCTTCGAAGAGTTCTTTCCGGATGGCCATAGAGTTAGCGCCGTTGTAGAGACCCTCGGGAACGATCTGTGATGCGCGGCCACCACTTCGGACCGTCCGCAAAGCAGTCTCCACGAACATCCGGTAGGTGTTGAAGTCCCCCTTGCCGAGGTCGCCCGGCGCGAAAAGGGTGAAGCGTCCGCTCGCCTTCAGGAAGTGCACCAAGGCGTAGAGATCTCGCTGGTAGGAAGCCCACTTGCGGGCGATGGAGACATCGGCGATAAGGTGGTCGATCGTCGCCTCCTGCCCGTCCGGATCCTGGAAACGGATGTTGGGATCGTATTGGGAGAAGAACTCCTTGGAGTCCGGGCTGAGGGTGTCCCAAGGCGGGTTCCCCAACACACAGTCAAAACCGCCTTCCCACCCACACGGATCCCCATCCTCGACCTCAGCCTTGGCCCGGAACACATGTGGGAAGGCCAGGTGCCAGTGGAAGAAGCGGTACTCCTCGGCCAGGCGCCTCACCTCTGCCTTCACGACGGCCGGCACGGTGTGGGGGTTGCGCTCCAGCCTGCGGAAAGTCTCCTCCGTGATGGGCGGCGGGTGGCCGGGTTCCTCCTTCTTCCTCCACACGAAGGCTGCGCACCACGCATCCGCGAGCAGCTGCGAGTGCTCGTACTCCGTCGAGGCCAGGATCGCCCGAAACCGCTCTTCCTTCTTCTGCTCATCCGCCAGCGTCGTCCCCACGATCTCCTCGACGTGCAGCAGCTCGCTCCCCAGATCTCCGAGCGGCATCCATGGCGCTTGGCCCAGCGTGAACAGCTCGAACTGTGGCTTGGTGCGCTGCTTCTTGTTCAGCTTCTTGAGGTCCCGGCAATAGGCATTGTCGTCCCCGGTGATCGGCTCGAGCGCCGCATCGGGGATCCCACGGGAGATCAGCGCCGGCGTGGCCCCGAGCAGGCTATGGCCGCAGCGCAGGTGATGGTCGAGGAAGGACAGGGGCCGGCCCGGGTCCAGCGCCTCGAGCCAGAGAGAGACCTTGCACAGCTCGAGCGCCATGGGGTTCAAGTCCACGCCATAGAGGCAACGTCCGATCACGTCCCGCAGAGCGTGCCGAAGCTCCGGGGGCGGTGGCTCCTCCTCCTCGCTGCGCACAGAGGCCAGGCGCCGGGCGATGCGGTGGGCGGCGGCGAGCAGGAAGTGGCCGCTGCCGCAGGCCGGGTCACACACCTTGAGGGCCAGCAAGGAAGTCTCCTTCTCCTCCTTGGACTTGCCGGCGACCGCGGTCTCGATCACGGGGTCGAGGGCGGTGTCGAGCAGGCACTCGATGAGGGAGGTCGGTGTGTAATAGCTGCCGGTGGTCTTGCGCTCGTGGCCCGCTGCCGTGGCGAGACGGAAGTGCCCGGCGGAGGCATCCACCTCCGGATGGAGCTCGAGGAGCGACTCGTAGACGCTGCCCAGCTCCTCGGGGCCGAGGTTGCGCCAGTCCACAGGCCGGCGGCGGGACTCCTCCTGAGCCCAGGCCAGGGCACGGAAGGCCTCGAGCAGCGCTCCGTTCGAAAGCTCCGCTTCGTCGAGGTCGGGGGTGGCGCGAGGGCTCCAGAGGAAGGAGCCGAGGGCCGGTAGCCCCAGCTCCGGGCAGCCGCCATCCAGCAGCCGGAACACCAGCTTCAGCCCCTGCCAGAGGTCTCCATGGGCGGTGCCTCGCAACCGGCCCGCGAGGTTGCGCAGGCGCCGGGCGGAGTAGTGGTCCTGGTATCGCTGCTTGGCCTTCGGGTCCGCAGTTTCGGGCGCCAGTAGGTCGCGTTCCTCGGCCACCAGCAGGAAGATCAGCCGATAGGCCGTACGCAGCAGCTGTCGGTACAGCTCCTGCTTGGGCAGCTCCCCCGAGGCCAGCCGCCGGAGAAGGCGGAGGTTCCTGGGGTGGGAGACGACACCTTCGCCCACCGCCTGGATCGCTTCCTCCACTCCCTGGCGCAGACCATCCAAGGCTCGGGTGGAGGCCTGGCGGGCCTCGGCGGCCCACTTCTCGAGCCAGCATTCGGCGGGGGGCCCTTCCAGGCGCGACTGGTGGAGCAGCCGGAAGAGCACGAAGAAGTCCGAGTACGCACCGGCCTCGAAGATCGTCTCGAGGTCCACCTCGACGTAGGCGTGGCGGGCCAGGGACCGACTGTCGCGCAGCAGGCGAAGCCTTCGGCCGTTCGAGGCCACGCCCCAGAGATGGGCCTCCGAACGGTTGAGCAGCTCCTGCACCAGGCTGTGAGGGGAGGTACGGGCGGCCCCGGCCACGCCCGGAGCGCGGCGGTCGAGGTCCACGTTCCAGCCCACCAGGTGGATGGGCACGTTCTGCCAGCCGTGGGAGACGGGATAGCTCCGGCCTTCGATCTCGAGGGCGCGCGCCGTGCCCAACCGGCCATAGCCCAGCTCCGAGAAGAAGGGCAGCAGCCAGCGCTCGCGGGTCAGCCCGGCGCCGATGTCGCCAGCAGGGAGGTGGGAGGTAGCACGCCGAAAGGCGGCCCAGACCTCCACCAGGCGGTTCCAGGCACGGCTGGCGGCCTCCGCCAGGCGCTCGTGAGGCAGCAGGTGATAGGTCTCGGGGCTCGAGCCCGGGAGTGAAGAGTCGCCGGAGGCGAGGCGGTCGAGGAAGCTACGGGGAAGGAGGGCGCCTTCGCTCCGCACCACGGAGGACGCGGTGCGCATCAGACCGCCCCCGGGAGGAAGACGTAGACCCCGAGAAGGTCTACGGGCAAGAGCGGCTCGACCAGGACTCGGCCCCGGGCGGCCCCTCCTGCGCTGCCACGGGCCGCCTGGCGGACGCGCTCGTGGGAGTCGGCGAGCTGGGCGGCGCGCTCGGCGGCGAGGTCAGCGAAGCGGGCGGCAAGGGCATCGGGCTCGGCCAGGACACGCCCGATCTGGATCTCGGCTACCTCGGGGGCAACGTTGGCGTCCGGCGTGACGGTGAGCAGCTCTTCCGCTCGTTCCGGCGGCAGCAGCACGGCAGCGGACGGAGCGCCCTCGAAGGCCGCCAGCAGGGCTTCCTCCGCCAGGGTGCTGTGCTCGCCGGTCTTCAGCCGCTCGGTCAGACGCAAACGAAGGCGGAGCACCACCACCGTCGTACGCATCGTGACGGCGCGGGTCCGCACCACCCCGGCGCGCCGGGCCGGGCCGCGGTCAGGCAGCTGGGGATCGAGAGCGCTCGCCAGCACGTGACCGGCTAGGCCCTCGACCAGAGGATCCGTTCGCACCAGGAGGTGCTCCCCCTGTCCTACCGGCGGGGCGAAGCGCACTTTGAGATGGGAACTCTCTCGGGGCAACTTCAGGGCATCGGCCACGGATGCAGGCAGGTCCTGCAAGAGGAACCGCACCGGGCTGGTGCCTTCGGCGGGTACGCGGTAGCCCGCCAGGGCCTCGCGAACGAAGCACTCGAGGTCCGTGCCGGAGCCTACGGCCCGTTGGGCTGCCTCGACCTCGCGAAAGACCTCCTCGTCGCGGATCCCTTCTTGAGCGAAGAGGCTCCGCGACTGGCTCTCCCGCTCGGCGGCCTGTTCCCAGTCACGATGGAGGGTCTCCCTGCTCGGCAGGAAGTCCTCGAACGTCAGCTGCTCGGGCTGGCCCGACAGGAGACCAGCCGAGAGCAGGGCCTCGACCACGGCTTCAGGGTCGGCCGGCACCGGTACGGAGATCCCCAGGCGCGAGCGGATGGTGCGCTGCTTGCGCAGGAGCACATCCAGGACTGCACCATCGATCGGGTTGTCCTGGCCGTAGTAGGTCAACACCCGCACGAAGGGCGAGCGCTGCCCGTAGCGGTCCACCCGGCCCTCGCGCTGCTCGTGGCGCGTAGGGCTCCAGGAGAGGTCGTAGTGCACCACGGCGTCGAAGCTCTGCTGCAGGTTGATGCCCTCGGACAGGCAGTCCGTGGCCACCAGCACGCGGCGGGAGGCCTGGCCCAGGGCCTGGACCCGAGCCTCGCGCTCCTCGGGGGCGAGCAGGCCGGTCACTGCATCCACCTCCACTTCCGCCGGTAGGCTCTTGCGCAAGGCCCCGGCCAGGTATTCGGCCGTGGGGATGAAACGGCAGAAGACGATCGGGCTGTAGCCGGCTTCCACCAGCTCACCGATCAGCCCCCGGGCGCGGGTGAGCTTGGCGTCCTTCGCGCCTTGCAGGGCGTCCGCCTCGCGGGCCAGGGCGAGGAGCCGCCGGCGCAGCGGGGCTTCGGGAGCCGGATCGGTCTCAGCGTCCGCCCCAGGAGCGAGGTCCACGGCTTCGAGAGGGTCGTCCTCACCCGCGTCGAGCACGGACAGGCGGGCGGCCTCGTCGACCTCGGCCGGGGTTTCGGCGTCCAGCCCGGCGGCCCGGTTGCGCAGCGTGGCCGCGGCGGCTGCGGGGCTGCTGCCGATCGAGCGCAGCAGGGCGATCGCCGACCACCAGCGCACCCGCTGCCGCACCCCGCCTTCGGGTGCGGACACGACCTCTTTGGCGAAAGCGAGCACCTTGTCGAAGAAGCGCCGGGCCTCCGCGCCGAGCCGGTAGGTCTCCTCCAGCTCCTCGCGCCGGGGAAAAGGGGTCTCCGCGCCGAGGTAACGGTCGATCCGGCCACGCCGGCGCTGCACCAGGTGCGCGGCCAGCCGCTCGCGGTGGCGCCGGTTGTGATCGCCGCCGAGATCCTCCGGCAGGTTCGCGAGCTCGGGACCGAGAAGGGCAAGGAGCGAGCGGAAGGCTTCGTCCTTGCCGCTGTGCGGAGTTGCGGTCACCAGCAGCAGGTGGCGGCTCGAGTCCGCGGCCAGAGAGCGCAGCAGCTCATGACGCTGGTGCCGGCTCGATCGCTGCTCGCCGCTCGCGGCGCAGGTGTGAGCCTCGTCCACCACGACCAGCTCGGGAGCCGAGCGCAGGAACTCCTGCCGGCGGCGGTCCGACTTGATGAAGTCCGTCGAGACGATGGTCGCCGGGTGGCGATCGAAGATCGACTCATCGAGACCACAGCCTGCCTCGAGCCGCCGGGCCGTGGCGGAGAGCACCAGCTCGGCCTCCAGGTGGAACTTGCCGAGAAGCTCTGCCTGCCATTGCTCGGCCAGATGAGGCGGGCAAAGCACCGTGAAGCGGTGGATCTCGCCGCGGTCGAGCAGCTCGCGGACCACCAGCGCCGCCTCCACCGTCTTGCCGATCCCGACGTCATCGGCGATCAGCAGGCGCACGGGATCGAGCTTGAGGGCCATCAGGAGCGGAACGAGCTGGTAGGGCCTGGGCTCGCAGGCGATACGACCGAACGAACGGAAAGGGCCGGCGCTGCTCCGGAAGGAAAGCCGCACGGCATCTCGAAGTAGACGCCCAGAGCAAAAATCTCCGAGGTCGCCGGCGACCGGCGGAGCTAGTGCCGCAGGCTCGACGGTCTCGAGGCCGAGGTGGACTCCTGCCACCTCGTCGTCCCGGCCGCCCAGGGGGCGCAAGAGGAGAAGGTCCGGGTCCGAGTCCGGCAGCACCACCCAGTGCCGGCCGCGGGCCGAGACGATCGCTCCCGGCTCGAAGCTCAATGTCCGACCCCGAAGACGTTGGGCATGCGGGCAACGATCTCACGCCACGGTGCCTCGTGGTGGAAGCGCACCACGGTCCAGCCCAGGTCTTCGAGCAAAGCCTGCTGGGTGCGGTCGCGAGCCGCCCGCTCCGGGAAGTCGTGGGGCGGGCCATCGACGTAGACCGCCACCATCTCTTGGCGGTAGAGGAAATCCGGGCGCGTCGCCGCTTCGGGTAGCAGGTGGTTGGCTTCGTCCGGCAGGCGGTGGCCGTGCTCCTCGAGGAAGCGAAGGAACTGCCGCTCCAGCTCGGAAGCGCAGGCCGCCACCAGGCGCTCCAGGTGTTCTCCCCGTGGCCGCCCCACGGGTGAGGAAGCGACGGTCGCACTGGCCAGACGCAGCAAAGCGGCGCCGAGGAGTTGCCGGTCGAGCAGCGGGTGATCGATCTGATTGGTGTAGGACAGCAGGCAGTCGTAGCAAGCGGCCTGGCAGCGCTCTTGTCGCCAAGGAGGGCCGCCGAGGTCCGTGCCGCTGTCCCGATCGAAGTGGCAGAGCTCGAGGGCGCAGCGCGCGACGGCCGGCAGGGCGGTGGGCTCCACCAGTCGGCGGAGCACGCCCGCTCCCCCCTCGGCGGCTTCATAGAAGAGCAGCCGCGCCCGTTGCTCCCGGGAGGGCAGAGGCTCGGCCGCGAGCTCGTTGTCCTCGAGCTGGAACTCGACCTGGATGGCGCGCTTGAGGGCCGCCTGAAGGGAGGCGGCGAAGGCCAGATCGACCGGTCCTGGCAGGCGCAGCAGCAAAGCGTTCTTGCGATCCTCGACGAAGGGCACCACCCGCTGCGTGCGCCCGGTGCCGGGCTCCTCGGGAAGGTCGTCCTCGTCCAGGGCTGCCGACTCGTCCTTGGTCCAACGGCCCAGTTCGAGGTCGAGCATGAAGCCCACCAGGGCCTTCTCCTTGCGGCGACGCCAGCCGCGATTCATCCGCCAGAGCGTTGCCGAGCCGCCGTAGGTCAGCTCGGCGAGCAGCTCGCCGCCCTCGCTGACCGAGGCGGTCTCGACGTCCACGCGACCCTGGCTCTCGGCGAACCGCACCGCCGTGGCCAGCTCGTAGCCCTGACGCTGGCGCTCCTCTTCGTCGGAGTGGATGCGGTCACGACGCCGCGTCAGCACGTTTCGCATCCGGAACAAGTTGGGGAGGGCCGCGGGGAGCGGGCTGTGGCAGTGCTCGCAGCGGTCGAGGCCGTTCTCCTGGGGATGGAGGTAGCCGCACTCGGTGCAGATCTTGGCGCTCCTGGTCCAGACCTCGCGGCCCGATTCAGGGTCCTGTCGCTCGGGAACGGGCAGGACCACACGGTCCGCCAGGTAGCGCGATCCCTCGTGATAGATGAAGTTGCGGGGACCGAACTCCGAGATGGCGAGGAACCTCGGGCGGGAGAGGAACTCGTCCGTTCCTGAGACCTGGCGCCTACCGGGAATGAAAGCCGAGAGGGGCAGGCGCGGGAAGCTGTAGCCAGGGAGGAACCCCTCGCTCGCGAGGTAGCGGTAGCTGTTGAAGTCCGACTGATAGGACGCCTCGGCTTGAGCCGTCAGCAGGTCGATCTGGGCGCGGGCCTCGCGTCGCAGGCGTTCGGCCCGGTCCTTGTCGGCCTTCGAACGGGAGGCGTCACGAATGATGGTGTGCTGGCGATCGAGCTGGGCCAGGGCCGCGCTGTAGAGGTCCCGCCAGCGCTTGCAAGCCTCCTCGAAGCGCTGAGGCAGGGCGGCGAGCGTACGGTCCAGCCACTCCGGATGCCACCAGGGCGCCGAGGCGAGCTCGCCTTCGATGGCAGAGAGCAGACGCGCCCCGCTCTGGCGTGCTCGTTCGCGGATGTGAGCGTCCCGCAGAGCGGACTCGACACTGGGCTGGAGAGCCAAGCTTGGGGCTTCGCCGGCGAGGTCGAGAACGGCGCTCAACGAACGGCCGAGATCGAGGCCCGCGGCGGAGACCCACGCAGCATGCACGTGAGCCCGCACCAGGTCCTCATTCGCCAGATCGAGCCGGGGCGGGGCGACCTGGCCGGCGACCATCTCCACCTGCCGGTTGTAGAAGTACTGGTCGTGGGGGCTGCCGGCCGAGCAGTAGGTGAAGACTGCCGCCGGCTGGCCACCGCGACCGGCGCGACCGCTGCGCTGGGCGTAGTTGGCGGGGGTGGGCGGCACGTTGCGCAGGTGCACCACGGCGAGATCCCGGATGTCCACCCCAAGCTCCATGGTCGGTGAGCAGAACAGCAGGGGTAGCTCTCCCTTGCGGAAGCGGTCCTCGCGCTCGCGGCGCTGCTCGTCGTTGACCTGCGCCGTGTGCTCCCGGGCCTCGAAGCCGGAAAGGGTGCGGGCGCGCAGGAGGTACAGATCTCGGAAGTAGCGGTTCGGTCGCCCCCCGCCTTCCGGCGTCCGTGGCACGCGGATCGGGTCGTGGCGGACGCGCTCCCCGTCTCCGGCCCTCCAGCGCATGGCGGCGGCCCGGAGGCGGTAGGCGCGCTGGTCCGGCACGCCCGGGATGGCCACCTCCTCGAGCAGATTGCCCTCGAGCAGCGCCCCGGCCAGCTCTTCGAGGATCTGCTGACGGTCACTGAGCTTGAGGTCCTCGCCGAAGGCCGGGAACGTGCCGGGCCGTCCGAGAAACTGGCCGAAGCCCCCGCGGCGCGACACGTACACCGCTCGAGTGTCGTCGTCGTCCCTGGAGCCCAGAATGGCAATCGGCGCTTGCTCCATCCTCTCGTCCTCGTCGAGGGCCCAGGAGCCCCGGAGGTTCTGGGACGAGAGCTGGCGGATCTTCTCCTGGTGCGCGGGCTCGAGGAAGTTGACGGCGATGGCGAGGCTGCTGCGCAGGAAGTCGAGGAAGACCCGGGCCACCTCGAGTCGCACGGCCGGCGCGGCAGAGCCGAGGGCCGGGTGGGTGCCTCGCCACAGCTCTTCGTCCGCTGCGATCTCGTCGAGATCGGTGTAGTCGATGCGCAGCCAGCCCGTCTGCTCGAGGTTCGGTGCGGTGATCCGCCAGCCGCGGCGCACGTCGTGGTAGAGGCGATAGCCCAGAACCTCGCGGAGCGCGCCCTGCACGGCCGCCATGCCATAGCGTGCCTGGGGGTTGATCGCATAGTCCTTGGGCTCGAGGGCCAAGGCTTCGAAGACTGCCGCCGGCAGCTCCTCATGAGAAATCCCGTCCGGCCCGGCCGCACGCATGGCCGCGAGGAGGGCAGCACGCAGCTCCACCACCTGGACGAAGTCGTTGAAGTGGCCGGCCTGGAGCGAGGCGTCCTGACGGTTGTCGGTGAAGGAGAGGAGCTTGCGAGCGTCGGGCGGCAGGTCAGTCTGCTGAAGCTCCTGGAGCAGCCCCAGCCCGAGCACCGTGGTGGCCGAACTACGACCCTCCGAGCCCAGGGTGCCGAGCTTGGCGAAGTCCTTCCTGACCCGGCCGCTGTAGGAGATACCGCAGCAGAGGCAGAAGCGGAACGGAGCCGGGACGAAGCGGAACGGGGTCCCCTCGCCGCCGGGCCTGCCGCGACGATCCACCACGAGGGCCTGGGGCACCCTCCCTCGCAAGTGGCTCTTGACCCTGCCGTCGCGTTCCGGATCGAACCAGTCGCCAGGCAGGTCGCCCTCGTTCCAGGAGCCCTCCACGTCGAGGAAGAGGAAGCCGTCGGTAGTGGTGTCGCTTCCGTCCCGGTCCTCGAGCTGGCGCGGCTCGAAGCGGTCGCCGCTCGCGTCGCGAACACGCCGGACCAGGTAGTACTCCTGGCCGCACTCGCGGCAGAAGGCGAGGGGCAGGAGCCGGCGCTCTCGACCCTCGGGCGCCCAAGTCTGCTGATGGACGGTGACGTAGCGCGCCGGTGGCGCCTCGAGCGTGGCGTAGACCATGTCCCCACGGCTTAGGAACTGATGGAGCCGGAAGGCGAAGACCGGGGAGCCGGAGTCCGGGTCCAGGATCTCGTTACCCCGAAGCAACCACGCCTGGATCCTCGCGAGGCTCGTCTCGAGCGAGGTTCCAGAGAGCCCTGCGAGGGCCATCGCTACTCCCTCGGGGCCGCCCAGCCGCCGCGGGCGAGCACGGATCAGTTGGCCAGAGGTGGGTTCCTCTACCATCCCCAGCTCCGTCTCGAGCCAGGACGAAAGCGGGTGGCTCCGAAACGAAGGCAGGTCGGCCGGAGGGGGTTCGCTCCCCCGCATTGCCGCGACCAGGGCGAGGCGCCGTTCCTCGTCGTCAGGCTCGAAGGGCTCGGTGATCCGCCGAAGGGACTCCCCGACCACGTCCTCGGGCAGGACCGGAGCGCCGAAGAAGCGGCTCGCCACCTCCGCCACCTTCGCCCGCTGCTCGGCCGGGCTGCCACGACCCGCGAGGGTGGCCGAGGTGCCGACGTGGATCAGGTCCGGAGCTGCAAACGCCTCGCGCGCTCGGCGGATCAGGAGGGCGACGTCTGAGCCCTGACGCCCGCGGTAGGTGTGCAGCTCGTCGAGCACCAGGAAGCGCAGTCCCTCAGCGGCTCGCACCAAGGCCGCGTCGTGCACGCGAGTGAGGAGCAGCTCCAGCATCACGTAGTTGGTGAGCAGGATGTGCGGCGGGTTGGCCTTGATCGCCTCGCGCTGCTCCTGGCTCTCCTGTCCGGTGAAGCGGGCGAAGCGCACCGGCCCCACCCCGCCGGGATAGCCGTGCTCCAGGAACTTCTTCAGCTCCTCGCCCTGGCTGTTGGCCAGGGCGTTCATCGGGTAGACCACGATCGCGTGGATCCCTGCCTTCCCGTTGGCCCGAAGCACGGCATCCACGATGGGAATGATGTAAGCCAGGCTCTTGCCGGAGCCGGTGCCGGTGGTGACGACATAGTTGCGGCCGGCACGGGCCGCCTCGATCGCCTCCACTTGGTGCCGGTGGAGGCGGAGAGGCTCTCCCGAGTCCTCCGGGTGGCGCTTGCGGCGAAAGATCCGGCTGCATTCCGGGTGGAGCGTCCCGGCCTCGACCAGAGCATCCACCGTCCCGCCGAACTCGAAGGCCGGGTTGAGCGACACGAACGGCTCCGGCCACAGCAGCCCGGACTCCAGCTCCCGGTCCACCGTCGCCCGGATGCCTGGGTCCCGAATGCTCAGAAACGAGCCGGCGAAGTCCGCATACCGGCCCACCACCCGGTCACGCAGCTGGAAGGGATCCACGGCTTGAGTCTACCGAACTTCGCTAGGGTCTCTTTCCCCAAGGCCCCACTTTGACTCCTGAACGCAACGCACGGTGATCTCCTTGAGCGTCAGATCCTCCTCCGTGAAAGGCGTCACCAGAAAGACCGTCGAGTCCTCGGGACTGAAGCGATATGTTCCTCCCATGAAAACCCGCTCATAGGAGCCACTGACGTTGGTGACCCAGTCACCGGCGTTGCCTACGAGGTCCACCAACCCAAAGGGACTTCTTGCCTCTGGATGCTCCCACACAGGACGAAGCCCCGGTTGGCTTGAGCCCTTAGGAGGAAGACCCGCAACGTTCGAGCGCGTGGCGTCGAAGCGGTCTCCCCAGGGATAGACTCGTCCGTCTACCCCTCGGGCAGCCAGCTCCCACTCAAGATCCGTTGGCAGCCGCTTGCCTTGCTCCCCGCAATAGAACTCCGCCTCGTGTCGCGTGACGGGGGCTGGACATTCCTCACACGGAGCATCGGCTAAACCCAGCGCAATCTCGCCTCCGCCGACGATCCTCTGCTGGCTCCCCTGGTCGATGATGCTGAAGATCTCTCCCAGCTGCGTACCCAATCGACCCACTGACTCTTCTGCGCCGACAGCTTTGAGCCCAGCTCGTCGCTCCAGTGTCGTTAGAAGGACAGACTCATCAACAAGCAGCCGACCCGCTGCTTGCCAACCCTCGGCAAGAGGCAAGTATTGGGCGACCGTTGGCGGTGCAACGTCGATCCAAAACGAGCTAGAACCTACTGCCAGCTCAAGATCCCTCCCATGCCGCCAAGAACTCCTGGGAACCCAAGCCATGTTCTTGTGTTCCACTACCTCCTGCCCGTCCGGAAAGCCGAGCACGATCCATTTTGACTTGACGTCCCAGCCAGGCTCCAACACGACGTGGTGAGCCAGCACCCGTTCGCTACCGTCCGCCAGCACTATCTCGAGGCGAATCAACAGATCTGTCGTCGGGAGCCAAGCGCGATAACTAGAAATCCCTCCATCAAGACCTCTTAAGAGTCGGGACGAGTTGCCCTGCGGTATCTGCTCGGAGACCTCGACCCTGAACTTCCCACTCAAGGGCTTCACGTCGTTCAGGAGCAGTTCCACGTGAGCATGCCCGCGGTACCATACCGCCACGCCTAGAGACGCCAGAGCCACGACCGCCCCCGCACTCAAGAGCCAGGCTCGCACGCGCTTGACCGTGCGCGCTCGCCTTACCGGCAACGCAGGCGCCTTCCCTCTCCGAAGCAGGATCCGAGACCCGCCTAGCGCGTAGGAGACTTGCTGGCCGGGGATCACGTCATCGCTTCCAATGGTCTGCCCTGCAGCCAGCACGATGCCCAGAAGATCGATCTCCCCTTCGCTCATCATTAGCTGCTGAGCCAGAGCCAGTGCCAGGCGAGTTGACTGGTCCATCGGGAGGGCTATCGCAGACTCATCAGTGGCCGAAGCTGCCACCCAGAGCCGTAGCCGGCCGTCAAGCGAAGACAAGTCAGCCTCCGAAGCGCCAGCATGGCACGTATCGACGATGAGGACCGTACTCTCCGGTCTTAACACTGACTCGATTCGTCTCAGAAACTGCGAGAACGACAGGACTTGAGTTTCGCCTTCTACACGGACCGCTGTCTGGAGCACACCATTTTGCACCCAGGCGTGCCCCATTACGTAGACCAAGTGGAGTCCTGCTAGAGGCTCCGGAAGCGGCCCAGCGAGGTCCGAGATCAGCCTCGAGGGAGCGCCTTCGGCGAGAAAGGGTCGAAGCGCACCTTCCAGGATGGACAGCGTGTCTTCAGCATCCGGAAGGTCGCGAAGACCCAGCCACTTCGGCGTTTCGCCTTCCAAGGCTACGAGCGTCAATCCTGAAAGTATTTCCGAGGGCATCAGCCTACCACCGGAAGAAGTCGCGGAAGCTCGCCAAGCCGCTGCGTGCCGAGAGCCCCATTCCAGCCGACGCGTCCGGAGGTGCATTGATGAGCTTCTGTAGGAGAATCGGCGTTGCGGCTCCGAGGTGGAAGCAGAGCAAGGCACTGGCCTCACCGTTCACGTAAAGCACCGGCATCGAACCACCCAGCAGTACCATGCAGAGTGTCGTAAACCAGTAGAGCCCCTTCTTTCGATAGGCTTCAATGCCTTCTGGCTTCCGCGCGAGCATGTACCAGTGCAGTAGCTCCGCAGCGAGTCCGCCTCCAACACCGACCAAAGCCTGAGCGAGCATGCTCTCTAGGATCATCGTCCTACTCCTTGGTGGTCTTGCCACCGTCAGTCTTCACCTGAGCACGATTGTCAGAGCCGCATTTCAAAGTCGTTGACCCAGTCTGCAGACGACACCACTTGGACGCCGGTCAGCCGAACCCTTTGCTGGCGCCTTCCGCCTCACATGTCCCGCAAGCGCCGGGGGACGCAATTTTCGTGGTACAGAGCTTTCCGTTGACCATTCTCCCCAACCAGCGGTGGTAGTGCAAGGGGCAGAGGCGAGAGTCCGTCTTAGAGAAGCACCGCCCCCAGGCCAGTTCTCCCCGCCCCACGCAGCGCTCGCAACGGCGCGAGCGCTCGCGTTGGCCGGAGGTGGGAGATGGCGGAGCTGGCGTTGGTGGTGGAGCGGGAGGCGGAGGCGAGGGCGGCGCGGGCGGGGGTGGGGGCGGAGCGGGGAGCGTGGGCGGAACGGCTGTCGGACGCGGAGCTGGTGGGGCGGGTGATGGCGGGGCCGAGCGGGGCTCTGTCGCGGGCGGAGCGGTTGCTGGGGGCGATCGGGGGGCTGTCGCGGCTGTTGCACTTCGAGGCGGCCTTGTCGGAGGTGCCGGTGTCGGCGATGGAGGTGGAGCGGCTGGCTCTGGCCTTCGAGCTGGCGCGGCGGCTGGCTTGGGCGGCGGTGCCGGAGGCGGAGCCCTTGGAGGCGCCGGGGGCGTTGGCCCGCTTCCTCTTGCTGCGCTACGGGCGGGTGGATCAGGAGGTGGGCGGGGCGGTCTACCTCGATGCCAAGCAGCGGCTGATCGCGGTACGAGAGGTCTTCACCGGCGGGCCGAGCAAGGCGACGGTCTCCCCCATGCCGTTGTTGCGGGCGGCCTTGCAGCTGGGCTCGGTGAGCTTCGCCTTCTTCCACACCCACACCTCGAGCGACCCCACGCCGAGCCTGGAAGACCTGAGCTTCACCCGTCGACTCAAAGACGCAGCCGAGCAGCTCGGGCTCCAGCTCGCCGATCACCTGATCGTGGCGCAGGGGGGCCGGTGGTGCTCGCTGCGCCAGGCGGGGAGGTTGTGAGAGGGGACGAAACCGAACGGAACGGATCGCAACAGAAAGATACGGATTTATCGATAGAAGGCAGCTGGATTGCAGGGCCGTCGCCGAAAGGAGGTATTTGACGATGAGAAGCGCAATCCTGGCAGCCTGTAGTTTCCTGATCCTGGGCCCCGTTCACGCTGCATCCGGCGGCAGGGTGGTCGAAACGCACGTCGAGACGTTCTACGACGGTCTTGCGATCACCACCGAACGGCTGGAGGCGGGCCAGCTCGTGGCGCATGTCTCCCAAGGAGGCGGCGAGGATCGAGCCGAGCGCGCCCGGCTGACGATCGATCCGGCGGCAGGGCGGGGTGAGTGGTTCGCGTGGGACCGCGAGGGCCGGGCCGAGGCGTGGGAGGTCCACGACTACGCCGGGGCCGAGGGCGGCAAGGAGCTCGCGGCCATCCTCGAGCAGCAGACGGTCAAGTCCGCCACGCTCTCGGCCCTGCTGCTCTGGGAGGACCACCTGGCCGCTCGCAGCCCGTTCGTTGAGACCTACGGCCAGAGCTGCCCGGGCTGTCATCCCACCTCCGACCAGTGCAGCGGCTGGAGCGACAGCTGCAATGGGGCGGACCTGCGCAGCGCCTGCAACCGCCACGACGTCTGCTACCAGTGTGGGAACCAGTGCGACGGCACCAGCCGAGCCCAATGCGACCTCTCCTTCCGCGGCGAGGTGCAGGGGGCCACGGGGAGCAGCGCGTGCGCCCGGATCTACTGGCTCGGCGTCCGCGCCCTCGGTTGGATGTTCTATCGAGACCCGATGGGGAGCACGCCGCCGGGCGATGTCTACTCCCTGGGCCTCTATTTGACCGCCTGTCCGCCGGTGTACTACTACCTCTGCACCATCTACGTCTTCTGAGGGCTGCGATGAGCGATCCGCGACGCTGCTGTCTCTTCGGGCTCCTGCTTCTCGGCTTGCTGGCGACCGCGCCGCTCGAGGCCGAGCCCAGCTCTGCCGGGGCCGGGAGCCCGCCCTGCCCCGATCTCTCCGGCACCTGGCGCTATCCGGGCCGCGTCGGTCTCGACGCCGCCTGCTCCCCCCGCTGGCCGGCCCGGAAGGACATGCCCCTGCCGGGGCCGGGGGGCTACTACCTCTCGGGCATCGACCCGCACCCGATGACCCTGCGGCAGGAGGGCTGCCGCAGCCTGGTGATCGAGACCCGGCTCGGGATGTCCCTCGACAACCAGGCCGAGTGGCCGGATGAGCCGAAGACCCTGGTGCTCGACCTCTCCCCCGCTCGCGAGCGCAAGGTCGAGTGGCGGGACGGGGGCCTGGTGTGGCGGCGGAAGTACACGCCCTCCGGCGTGCGCTGGCCGCCGTGGCGGAAGGAGTGGATGGAGCTTCGGCTGCGGGTGCTGCCGGAGGGGGGCCTCGAGTACCACCTCCAGCAGGAGCATGGGGGAAAGGTGCTCGGGGAGATCACGTGTCGGCTGGAGCGGTGGGCGGGGGAGTGAAGCCCGGCCCGGCTTCGCTCAGCGTCGCGCCAACCAGTAGAAGGGCTGGCGCTTCTGATGAGCCACGGCCAGGATGCGGAGCCCCGTCGGTTTCACCCGGTAGTGCACGGTGTAGCTCCAGCGGCCGGACGGCTGGACCACGATGGAACGGACCGTGCCTCGCGTGATGGGTGCGGACTCTGGGAAGGCGCGGACCTGCTCGAGGGCAGCTCCGATCTGTCGGGCGAGCTCCAGGCCCTTGCCCGGCTGGATCGCCTCGTAGTACGCCACCGCCTCGTCGAGCTCGACCTCAGCAAGGGGGTGGAACTGATACGGCAGCATCACTTGCCGTAGCGAGCGTAGAGCCGCCGGAAGACCTCTTCGCCCGGGATGCCTCTCACCTGCCCGGACTCCATCTCGGCGTCGCGACGCTCGGCCTCGGCAAGCCACAGCTCCCCAACCTCTGCTTCGGGTAAGGCTGCCAGGCTCTGGACCAGGGCGTGGGTGAGCTGCAGGCGGGCCGACGGTTGCAGCTCGAGCGCCGCCTGCTGGATCGACTCGACCGTCAAAGTGGTGGACATGGATTCAGCCTATACCCAGCTGAGCCCCTCCACCAGCCCGGGGGCTCGCGCATCGGGAGGATTCACGCCGGGCCCCCGGCCGAGGAGCTGCCGTTTCTCCTCATGATGACCACGTCGTGTCACGCCGCGACCGCGGTTGGGACGAAATGCGGACCTTATGCGCGTTCGTCGTGGCATACTCGGGCAGCACCGGGGATGAGGAGTTTGGGGAGGTGAGGGTCGGAGCGCGACGACGCGGCCGGCCCGGGGGAGGCCTTGCCCCGGGCGACGACCTTGCCCCCGCTTGTCTCGCCATCGCCCGGCCCCGGCTTCCAGTGGTGGCTCTGGCGCCGGCTGGAGGACGGTAGGGGGCCCCGAAGCTCTCGCACCCGGCCGCTCGGCCGGTTCTCGGCCCCGCCTGCCTGGCCTTCCGATCCAGCTCCCGTCTCCTTCCCTCCTCGGTCCCACTCCGGGCCGAGCCGGCGGTCGCCTTCCAGCCCCGTTACCGCCACCCGTGTCCGGCGCCACGAAGGCGCCACCGTGCCGGGTGAGAAGGAGGCTCTATGTGGTTTTGGTTGATCGAAGTGTTGGTGGGGATCCTGGTCTGGACTGACGAAGGGCCGGTTCTCGACCCAGCCGGTTGAGGGGCATCGAAGGCCGTTGGCTGTGACCCAGGTGCGAGCCCAAGCAGTGCCTGGGTTGCAGCTTCTGGAAACCCGGGAGTGCACTTCTGCGCTATACTTCGCGCAACATGCCAGAGCTTTATGAACGGATCGTCGAGCGGGCGCTCGAGCTCGCGAAGTCCTTCGCCCCGCCCGAGCCCAATCAGGAACTCGAGCGCCGTGCGCGCCGTCTCCTTGTTCGCTCACCCGAGCAGCGAGCCACGGCCCTCAGCAACTCCGTTGCCTACCGCAGTCCAAGGGTTGCCGAGTGGTTGATCGAGGAGAGCTTCCGGCTGCGCTATCAGGATCCCGTGGCGGGAGTGCGGCTCGCTCGACTTGCAGTCGAGGTTGCCCAGGCCCTGCCTCCGGGCCGCCATGAAGTCTTGACGGTGGATCTCCGGGCTCGCGCTTCGAGCTACCTTGGCAATGCCTATCGAGTCGCTGCTGACTTGGCGCAAGCTGGGCGATACCTCGAACTGGGCGAAGCGCTAGCTGCTGACGGCTCCGGTGATCCGCTGCTTGCTGGCGAGATTGCCTGGCTTCGCGGTAGCTACGCGACCGAGATCCGTGAGTTTGGCCGTGCTTACGAGCACTTCCGAGCCTCGTTCAATCACTACGCCGATGCGCAGGAGGACGACCTTGCTGCACGGACACTGGTTAGCGTCGCCAGATCCATGGTGGCAGGAGGTAACGACGATCCCGCTCATGGCGTCCTGCTGCTCGCCATCTCGCTGATCCGCAAGAAGCCCGAGCCGGAGCTGCTGATCTCGGTCGCCCACACCATGGCCATGTCCCTGGTTCAGTGTGGGCACCCGAGCGAAGCCGTGCCTTACATTCAGAGTGTCCAGCCCCTATACCGCTACGTACCTGGCGAGTTGGCTCGCCTTCGAGGTTGCTGGCTTGAAGGCAACCTGCTCGCTCAAGTCGGCCTCCATGATGAGGCTCGCCAGGTTCTGGCTGGCGTCCGCGAAGGTTTCTGCATCAACCTCAACTACTACGGCATGGCCTTGGTCAGCCTCGATCTCTCCCTCGTTCTCCTGAAACAGCGCAAGTGGGCGGAGGTGGAGTCGCTGGCTCGGGAGAGCTACGCGGCGTTCGCGGCGCGGGGCCTGTCGGACCGGGCCACGGCGGCTTTGCTGCTGTTCGTGGACGCGGCCAAGCAGCGCACCCTGGCCGAGGAGCTGGTGAAGCGCGTGGCCGGCGAGATCCGCGGCGGCCAGCGCGAGGCGTGGGCGGCCGAGCTGGCGAGCCGGTAGGTTCCCTCACCCCTGCCCCTCTCCCAGCCCGCCCACTCCAGGATCCTCACCCCCTCGATCCCCCTCTCCCAGCCCGCCCACTCCAGCCTTCCGGGAGAGGGGGAGGCCGGAGGGGATCCCCTCTGAACCCCTCTCCCGGAAGGCTGGAGTGG
>DASUEU010000090.1:0-21089 GCA_036274895.1 Thermoanaerobaculia bacterium
GACAACGGCCGGCACGGCCGGCCGGTCACCGGCGCCGGCGGCCGGTCGCTGAAGTCGCTGGCCGACATGCTCAAGGGCAAGTCGGGCCGGTTCCGCCAGAACCTGCTGGGCAAGCGCGTCGATTACTCGGGCCGGTCGGTCATCGTCGTCGGGCCGGAGCTGAAGCTCCACCAGTGCGGCCTGCCGAAGAAGATGGCCCTCGAGCTGTTCAAGCCGTTCATCTACAACCGACTCGAAGAGAAGGGCCTGGTCGGCACCATCAAAGCGGCCAAGGAACTGGTGGAGCAGGAGGTCGACGAGGTCTGGGACGCGCTCGAAGAGGTGATCCAGGACCATCCCGTGATGCTCAACCGCGCCCCGACGCTACACCGACTGGGCATCCAGGCTTTCCAGCCGACCCTGATCGAGGGCAAGGCGATCCAGATCCATCCGCTGGTCTGCGCGGCCTTCAACGCCGACTTCGACGGCGACCAGATGGCGGTCCACGTGCCGCTGTCGCCGAAGGCCCAGATCGAGTGCAAGATCCTGATGCTCTCGGCGAACAACATTCTCTCTCCCGCCCACGGCCGGCCCCTCGCGGTGCCCAGCCAGGATCTGGTGCTCGGCGGCTACTACCTGACTCTCGGCCGGGAAGGTGCGAAGGGTGAAGGGATGACCTTCCCCGACTTCAACTCGGTGATCTTGGCCTATGAAGCGGGTGAGGTGGAGACCCAGACCCTGATCCGGGTCCGCTATTCGGGGCCCTACATCGACCTCGGCAAGCAGATCGACAAGCAGGACGTGGTCCACGCCGAGCTCGAGGAGGTCACCAACGAGCTGATCGAGACGACGGTCGGACGGGTGATCCTCAACATGAACCTGCCCAAGGAGATCCCGTTCATCAACGGCCTGCTCAAGAAGCGGGGTCTCCAGGACTTGGTCGGCTACTGCTTCATCAACCTCGGCAACGAGGCCGCCGTGCGCATGTTGGACGAGATCAAGGAGATCTCCTTCCTCTATGCGACGCGCGCGGGCATCTCGATCGGCGTCGACGACATGGTGATCCCCTCGCGCAAGGCGCCGCTGATCGACAAGGCCAGGGAAGAGGTTCTCGAGATCGAGAAGCAGCGTAGCGCCGGCGTCATCACGGCCGGTGAGCGTACCAACAAGATCATCGACATCTGGCACCGTACGACGGAGCGAATCTCCGAGGAGATGTTCCGCGAGATGGCCCAGGTGGAGAAGGACCTCGGCGAGTTCAACCCGATCTCGATGATGGCCGACTCCGGCGCCCGCGGCTCGCGCGAGCAGGTGCGCCAGCTGGCCGGCATGCGCGGTCTGATGTCCAAGCCCTCGGGCGAGATCATCGAGACGCCGATCACGGCGAACTTCCGCGAGGGTCTGTCGATCCTCGAGTACTTCATCTCGACTCACGGCGCCCGCAAGGGACTGGCCGACACGGCGCTCAAGACCGCGGATTCGGGTTACCTGACCCGCCGGCTGGTCGACGTGGCCCAGGACGTCATCATCAACGAAGTGGACTGCGGCACCATCGACGGCATCTACGTGTCGGCGATCATGGAGGGCGGCGAGATCTTGGAGCCGCTGCGCGATCGCATCGTGGGTCGCGTGTCGCAGGAGGATATCTACGATCCGATGACCGGCGAGCAGTTGGTCGAGGTCGGCCAGGAGATCTCCGAAGGGCTCGCGAACTCGATCCAGGCGGCCGGTATCGAACGGGTGAAGATCCGCTCGGTGCTGACCTGCGAAGCCCGCCGTGGCGTGTGCGGCAAGTGCTACGGCCGCAACCTGGCCACCGGACGCATGGTGGACATCGGCGAAGCCGTGGGCGTCATCGCGGCGCAGTCGATCGGCGAGCCCGGCACGCAGCTGACGATGCGTACGTTCCACTACGGCGGTACGGCGTCCCGCGTCTCCGAGCAGGCCGAGCACGTGGCCAAGAACCCCGGCTCGGTGAAGTTCTTGAACGTCGTCACGGTCGAGTCGAAGGACGGCGACCTGGTGGTGATCAACCGTAACGGCAAGCTGCTGATCACCGACGACCGGGGCCGCGAGAAGGAGCGCTACGCTCTGACCTACGGCTCCCATCTCCTGGTTCACGAGGGTGAGGAGGTCGAGCCGAACCGCAGTCTGGTGAAGTGGGACCCCTTCACCTCCGCGATCCTCTCCGAGATCGGCGGTGTCATCGAGTTCCAGGATATCGTCGAGGGCGAGAACGTCCGCGAGGAGATCGACAAGGTCACCGGCCTGTCGCAGAAGATCATCGTCGAAGCGCCGCAGAGCGAGAAGCGCATTCCGGCTTTGGTGATCCGCGGCGAGGGTGTCGACAAACGGTATCTGCTGCCGTCCGGCTCGCATCTGGTGGTGCAGGAGGGCCAGCAGGTCTTCCCCGGTGACACCCTGGTCAAGATCCCCCGCGAAACCACCAAGACCAAGGACATCACGGGTGGTCTGCCGCGCGTGGTGGAGCTGTTCGAGGCGCGCAGCCCCAAGGAGCCGGCGATCATCACCGAGATCGACGGCGTGGTTCACCTGGGCGACGTGCACAAGGGCATGCGCAAGATCCAGGTCGAGAGCGACGACGCCGAGGTGCGCGAGTACCTGGTGCCGCGTTCGGTGCACGTCAACGTTCAGGAGGACGAGCGGGTCCGCGCCGGCGATCCTTTGATCGACGGCCCGATCAATCCCCACGACGTGCTGCAGGTTCTCGGCGAGAAGGAGCTGGAGCGGTACCTGGTGGACAAGATCCAGGAGGTTTACCGCTCACAGAGCGTGGCGATCAACGACAAGCACATCGAGGTGATCGTTCGCCAGATGATGCGCTCGGTGAAGATCGAAGAGGTCGGCGACACCGACTTCTTGATCGACGAGCAGGTGGATCGCTGGAAGTTCCAGGAGGAGAACGAGAGGGTCATCGCCGCGGGAGGTTCGGCGGCGATCGGACGGCCGCTGCTGCTGGGCATCACCAAGGCGTCGCTTTCGACCGAGAGCTTCATCTCGGCCGCGAGTTTCCAGGAGACCACGCGCGTGCTCACCGAGGCGGCCATCAATGGCGCCGTGGACCACCTGCGGGGGCTGAAGGAGAACGTCATCGTCGGCCGGCTCATCCCCGCCGGTACCGGCATGCACTTCTACCACGACTACCACATGGAAGAAGAGGAGTACAGCGTCGAGCCGGAGGCCGAAGAGGAGCTCTTCTTCGACTTCGACGACGAGGACATCCGGACCCTGCCGGCGGAAGTGCTGGACAGCGATTAGGGCGAGAGCCACTGCATCGAGCTTCGACCGGGCGGCCGCGAGGCCGCCCTTTTTGTTTCCGGGCTCGTCTCCTGAACCTCTTGCCGCCGCGAGGAACTCATAGTAGAACCTGTATTGATTCCAGCCCGGCAAACTTCCGCCCATCGGGCAGAGGAGCAATGCCATGACCAGCATCCGTCCCGTTCTCGCAACTGCGCTGGTGCTCTCGCTCGCCGGCCCCGTGTCGGCCGCCACCATCGACGTCACCGTCGGCCCCGGCCTCAGCTTCTCGCCGGCCACGGTCACCATCCAGGTCGGCGACACGGTGCGCTGGACCAACGTCGGCGGCGGGTTCCACAACGTCCGCGCGGACGACGACAGCTTCCGTTGCGCCAGCGGCTGCGACGGCCAGGGTGGCGACGGCGACCCGGCCACGAGCGCCTGGACGGCGTCCATCACCTTCAACGCCGCTGGCATCCATCCCTACTACTGCGAGGTCCACAGCCTGCCCGGAGCATCGGGGATGAATGGCATGGTGATCGTGCAGGAGGGCGGGGTGCCGGGGTCGATTCGCTTCAGCAGCCCCAGCTACAGCGTCCAGGAGAACGCGTCCAACGCCACGGTGACGATCCAAAGGGTGGGTGGGGACGACGGCATGGTCTCGGTCTCCTTCGCCACCTCGAACGGCACGGCCTCCCAGGGGCTGGACTACATGGCGGTCTCGACCACAGTGACCTGGGCTGACAACGACGACAATCCCAAGACCGTGCAGGTGCCGATCGTCGACGACGCGCTGGACGAGCCCAACGAGAGCGTCGGCCTGAACCTCTCGGCGCCCACCGGCGGCGCCACCCTGGGCTCACCGGCCTCGGCCACGCTGACCATCGCCGACAACGACAACCCACCCGGCGGCCCCTGCGTGGCCGACGCGAACACGCTCTGTCTCTTGGGCGACCGCTTCCGGCTGCAGATCCAGTTCCGCACCTCTCAGGGCCAGATGGGCATGGGGCTCGCCGAGGAGCTGCGCGACTTCTCCGGGTCCTTCTCCTTCTTCAACCCGGACAACCTCGAGATGCTGGTCAAGGTGATCGATGCCTGTGCCCTGAACAACCGTTACTGGCTGTTCTACGGCGCCACCACCAACGTCGAGTTCAATCTGCTGGTGACCGACACCCTGCGCAACGTCACCCAGGTCTACCCCAACCCTCTGAACACGGCGGCCCTGCCCATCCAGGACACCGACGCCTTCGCCACGTGCCCGTAGGTGCCGGCGTCAGCCCCTGGGCTGGAGCACCTGGAGGGGCACGATCCTGGCTAGCTGAGTAAAGTCCCGGTCGCGATGGAAGACGGTCAGTTGATTGCGCAGGGCGCAGACCGCGATCAGGCAGTCGACGTTGGATCGAGGGGTGATTCCCGCGCGGCGTGCGGCACGGTAGAGCTCCGCGGCTTCGAGAAACACCTCGGTCCCCATCGGGGCCTCCACCCGCGGCAGTGCCAGCATCGACTCCCTGGCGACTGAATACGCCCGCTGATCCGCGAACCCCTGCAGCACCTCCTGCACGACCGGCAGGCAGGTGACGACGTCGTCGAGATCGAGGGAGCGCTCCAAGTCGACGCGCTGTGGCTTGGCGAAGACTTCGATCCAGATCGACGTGTCAACGAGGATCATCGCCTGTCGGACGGGGTGCTGGGCGATCGTCTCGCATCTGGCCGAGATCCCCCTGCCAGAGGCCGCTGCCGGCGAGCTCGAGGATCTGACGGGCCTTGCGGCGGCGGATGAACTCTTCGAGAGCCCTCTCGACCGTTCGGGAGAAGGTCCGCTCTCCGCCCAGGCGAAAGGCGTCCTCGAGTAGCCCGTCGCGAAGCACAAGGTTGGTGCGTTTCATGTGCAGAGTGTGCGGGCTCGAGCTCGACCTGTCAAGCTCCGAACCTTCCCAATAGTGCTGCCACCGAGAGGATAGGATCCGCCCCGGTGCTCGGGCTCGAAGCCCGGCATCTCCGCCCTCCGGAGGCAACATGCGACGCAGTTTCCTGGTACTCGCCCTGTTGTCGGGCACCCTCGCTCCCATCTCCACCCAAGCCGCCGAGCCCCTCGGCGCCGCCCTCGACCGTCTGGCCCGTGAGGTCGAGCCGAAGGTAGTGGCGTGGCGGCGGGACTTCCACCAGCATCCGGAGCTGTCCAACCGCGAGGCTCGCACCGCGAAGATCGTGGCGGACCACCTCTCCGCTCTCGGCTGGGACGTGCGCACGGGGGTGGCCCACCACGGGGTGGTGGCGGTGCTGGTGGGCGGCAAGCCCGGGCCGGTGGTGGCCCTGCGGGCGGACATGGACGCCCTGCCGGTCACCGAGGAGGTGGACCTGCCCTTCGCCTCCAAGGTCAAGGCCGAGCACGGCGGCCAGAGCGTGGGGGTGATGCACGCCTGCGGGCACGACGCTCACACCGCGATCCTGATGGGCGTGGCCGAGGTGCTGGCCAGGGTCAAGGCCGAGCTGCCCGGCACCGTGAAGCTGATCTTCCAGCCCGCCGAAGAAGGCCCGCCCACCGGCGAGCAGGGCGGCGCCCTGATGATGGTGGCCGAGGGCGCGCTCGACGCCCCGCGCCCCGCGGCGATCTTCGGCCTGCACGTGGTGCCGATGGCCGAGACCGGGGAGATCGCGTACCGCGCGGGCGGCCAGCTCGCCAGTTCGGACCGCCTGCGCATCGTGGTCAAGGGACGCCAGGCCCACGGCGGCATGCCCTGGGACGGCATCGACCCGGTGGTCGCCGCGGCGCAGATCATCAACGCCCTCCAGGCCATCCCGGCCCGTCAGGTCAATCAGCTCAAGGGCCCGGCGGTGGTTACCATCGGCTCGATCCACGGTGGTGTGCGCAACAACATCGTCCCCGAGCTTGTGGAGATGTGGGGCACCCTGCGCAGCTTCGACACCGGCACTCGCGAGGAGCTCCACGCGCGGGTGAAGCGCACGGCCGAGAGTGTAGCGGCAGCCACCGGCGCCACGGCGGAGGTGACCATCGACCAGGGCAACCCGGTCACCTACAACGACCCCGAGCTGACCCGGCGCATGGCGCCGACCCTGGCGCGGGTGGCCGGCCCCGGCAAGGTCTGGGAGACCCTGCCGGTGACCTGGGCCGAGGACTTCTCGGTCTACCAGCAGCAGGTTCCGGGCCTCTTCGTCTTCCTGGGGATCCGGCGACCCGGCCAGAAGGTGGAAGACGCCGCTCCCAACCACTCCCCCCGCTTCTACGTCGACGAGAACGCCCTGCCCCTCGGCGTGCGCACGCTGGCTCACCTGGCCGTGGACTTCTTGGCGGGCGAAGGCCGGTGAGCGTGGGCGACCCGACCTTCCGCAACCTCCGCCTCTTCCGCGACGAGCTGCGCCGCCGGGGGGACTTGGCCGTGATCGAGGAGCCGGTGGATCCCCGGCTCGAGGTACCGGAGATCCACCGGCGGGTGATCGCCGCCGGCGGTCCGGCCTTGCTGTTCACCCGGCCGATCGGTTCGGACTTTCCCCTGGTCACCAACCTCTTCGGCACTCCGGCTCGGGCGCAGCTGGCTTTCGGGCGGCGGCCTTTCGAGCTGATCGAGAGCCTGGTCCACCTCGCCCAGACCCTGCTGCCGCCCACCCCGGCCAAGCTGTGGGGAGCCCGTGGCCTGGTCGCTGACCTGCTCAAGGTCGGCCTCAAACGGGGCCGCCGGGGGCCGGTGACGGAGAACCTGACCTCGAACGTCCGGCTCGATCGCCTGCCCGTGCTCACCACCTGGCCGGAGGACGGCGGCCCCTTCGTCACCCTTCCGTTGGTCTACACCGAGCATCCGGACGGCAAGGGCCACAACCTCGGCATGTACCGCCTTCAGGTCCATGACGCCGCGACCACCGGCATGCACTGGCAGATCGGCAAGGGAGGGGGCTTCCACTATCAAGTGGCCGAGGCGCAGGGCCGCTCCCTGCCGGTGACCGTTTTCCTGGGGGGGCCGCCGGCGCTGATCCTGTCGGCCATCGCGCCCTTGCCCGAGAACCTCCCCGAGCTGATGCTCGCCTCGCTGCTGCTGGGCGAGAGGCTCCACCTCGCGGCCGGCCCGGGGCCCCATCCCCTGGTGGCGGAGGCCGAGTTCGCCCTGATCGGCGAGGTGGCACCCAAGCTGCGCCGGCCGGAGGGCCCCTTCGGAGACCACTACGGCTACTACTCCCTGCGCCACGACTATCCGGTCTTCACGGTGCGCCACCTAGCCCACCGCCACGGGGCGATCTATCCGGCGACCGTGGTCGGCAAGCCCCGACAAGAGGACTTCTTCATCGGCGATCTGCTCCAGGAGCTGCTTTCGCCCCTCTTCCCGATGGTGATGCCCGGGGTCAAGGATCTGTGGTCCTACGGCGAGACGGGCTATCACTCCCTCGCCGCGGCGGTGGTCACCGAGCGCTACAAGCGGGAGGCCATGGCGAGCGCTTTCCGTATCCTGGGCGAGGGCCAGCTGTCGCTGACCAAGTTCCTGCTGGTGCTCGATCGGCCCCTCGACCTCAAGGACTTCCGCGCCACCCTCGAGCACCTGCTGGCCCGCACCCGACCGGAGACGGACCTCTACGTCTTCGGCAACCTCTCGATGGACACCCTCGACTACACCGGCCCGGCCGTCAACGAGGGCTCGAAGGGGGTGTGGCTGGGCCTGGGCGAGCCGGTGCGGGAGCTGCCGCGAGAGTTTCGGCCGGGGATGCCGCCCCCGCCGGAGGTCACCGACGTGCGGGTCTTCTGTGGCGGCTGCCTGGTGGTGGGCGCTCCGAGCTTCGCCGACGACCGCGACGCGGCGGCACGCCTCGCCGCCCATCCGGCCTTCGCGGCATGGCCGCTGCTGGTGGTTACCGACGAGCCGCGCCGGGCGGTGGCCTCGCCGATGAACTTCCTGTGGACGACCTTCACCCGCTTCGAACCGGCGGCGGACCTCCACGCCGCCTCGACGCGGGTGGTGCGCAACCAGCTCTCCTACGTGGGGCCGATCGCCATCGACGCACGGCTGAAGCCGGGTTTCCCCGAGGAGCTCCACTGCGACCCGGACACGGCTCGCCAGGTGAGCGAACGGTGGCAGCGGTACTTTCCGGCCGGTGGCGTCGAGATGGGTGACAGCGAGGCCGGCCACCTGGACCCGGTGTGATCACCCCGCCCGGCGGCGGAAATCCTCCATGAACCCGGCCAGCGCCTCCGCGGCCGCCTTCGGCACCGCGTTGTAGAGCGAGGCCCGGATGCCGCCCACTGAGCGGTGCCCCTTCAAGCCGGCGAGCCCGGCTTTGCCGGCCTCGGCGAGGAACCGCTTTTCGGTCTCCTCGTCGGGGAGGCGGAAGGCCACGTTCATCCGCGAGCGGCTCTCCGGTTGGGCGTGGCCGCGGTAGAAGCCGCCGCTGCCGTCGATCGCCCGGTAGACCAGTTCGGCCTTCTCGCGGTTGCGGGCCTCGATCTCGGCGAGCCCTCCCTGCCCGAGCAGCCAGCGGGTGACCAGCAGCACCACGTAGATCGCGAACACCGGCGGCGTGTTGTGGTTGGACTTCTCGTCCACCTGCACCCGGTAGTCGAGCATCGAGGGCAGGCCGTCGGGGACCTTCGACAGCAGCTCCTCCCGCAGCAGCACGATGGTGACCCCGGCCGGGCCGACGTTCTTCTGCGCCCCGGCATAGACCAGGGCGTGGCGGCCGACCTCGAAGGGGCGCGAGAGGAAGTTCGACGAGGCGTCGCAGATCAGTGGCACCGAGCCCACCGCCGGCGGCTCGCCGTACTCGACGCCGTGGATGGTCTCGTTGGCGGTGTAGTGGACGTAGGCGGCGTGGGGGTTGACGTCCACCTCGCCGGTCACCGGCGCTCGCACGTAGCTCTCGGGCTTGCCGTCGAAAGCCACGCGGGCGGTCTTGCCCAGCCGGGCCACTTCCTTGACCGCCTTGGCGCTCCACGTTCCGGTGACCAGGTAGTCGGCGCTCTCGCCCGCGGCCAGGAACGACATCGGCACCATGGCGAACTGCAGGGTGGCGCCGCCGGGCAGGAAGAGCACGTGCCAGCCTTCGGGCACGCGGAGCAGGCGCCGGAGGTTGGCCTCGGCCTCTTCCATCATGGCGAGGAAGGTCGAGGAGCGGTGGCTGAGCTCGAGGATCGACATGCCCACGCCGGGCAGGGCGAGGAGGTCCCGCTGGACCTCCTCGAGCACGGGGAGGGGGAGGGCGGCGGGGCCGGCGTTGAAGTTGTGGACGCGCTGGGTCACGGGAGGGCTCCTTTCCCGCCGATCTTATGCCGCGGTGCGGAGGAACTCGCGCAGTGCGGCGAGCTCCGGGGCGAGGGGCGTGGCGTGGACCGTCCGCCGGGCCGCCGCCTCCAGGGCCGGCGGACGGGGGACGCTGCGGCCCAGGGCGGCCTCGACGGTTGCGGGGAACTTCGCCGGATGGGCGGTCGCCACCACGATGCCGTAGACCTCGTCCCGGCGCCCCGCTCGGGCCCGCTCGAGGCCCAGCCAGCCGACCGCCGAGTGGGGATCGAGCACCACGCCGAAGCGCCCTTCGACCTCGCGGATGGCTTCGAGGGTCTCCACGTCCGACCAGGCGCTGGCGATCAGCTGCCGGGAGAGGGCCTCGGCCTCACCGCCCACCAGGTGGAGCAGCCGGGCGAGGTTGCTGGGGTTGCCCACGTCCATGGCGTTCGAGAGGGTGGCCAAAGAGGGGCGCGGCCGGAAGACCCCCGTGGCCAGGAGCTCCGGGAGAACGTCGTTCGAGTTGGTGGCAGCCACGAAGCCGGCCACCGGCAGCCCCAGGCGGGCGGCGAGGAAGCCGGCGGTCAGGTTGCCGAGGTTGCCGCAAGGCACGGCGAAGAGGGGGAGCGGGGCGCCCTCCGGCAGCTGGGCCCAGGCGTGGAAGTAGTAGAGGAGCTGGGGCAGCAGCCGCCCGATGCTGATCGAGTTCGCCGAGGTCAGGTGGTGGGCGGCGGCCAGCTCCGGGTCGAGGAAGGCCTCTTTCACCAGGCGCTGGCAGTCGTCGAAGCTACCTTCGACGGCCAGGGCGTGGACGTTGCCACCCAGCCCGGCGATCTGCCGCTCCTGGAGGGGGCTCACCCGGCCCCGGGGGTAGAGCACCACCACGCGGGTACCCGCCACGCGCCAAAAGGCGTCCGCCACGGCACCGCCGGTGTCCCCCGAGGTAGCCACCAGCACGGTCAGCTCGGGGTGATCCGGAGGGCGCGTGACCGCCAGCAGCCGGGCGAGGAAGCGGGCCCCCACGTCCTTGAAGGCCAAAGTCGGGCCGTGGAAAAGCTCTAGGATGCCGGTGCTCTGGTCGAGGGGGCGCAGCGGGATCTCGAAGGGCAGGGCGTCCTCGACCATGCGGTCGAGGGTCGCCGCCGGCAGATCGTCCCCCCACAGGTGGTGGGCCAGGCGGCGGGCCGTCTCGACCAGCGGCCGGCCCTTGAGGTCGGCTACCGCGCCGGGGTCGAGGGGGGGCAGTTGCGAAGGCAGGTAGAGACCGCCGTCCGGGGCCAGACCGCGCGCGAGGGCCTCCGCGAGGCTGACCTCGGGGGCGCCGCCCGCGGTGCTGATCAGGCGCATACGGGGGTTTCGCGCAGCTGGGCCCCGAGGGCGCCGATCGGCGATACCCAGCGATCGGCCGGCCCTTCCCCCTCCTCGCGGTAGGCCGCGGCCATGGCCAGGCTCACGGCCTGGGCGATCTGCGGGCTGGCGGCGAGAGCGAAGAGGGTGGGGCCCGAGCCCGAGAGGCTGCAACCCAGGGCTCCGGCATCGAGGGCGGCCCGGCGCACGGCGTCGAAGCCCGGCACCAGCAGGCGCCGGGCCGGCTCGGCGACGTGATCCTCGAGCGATCGTCGCAGCAGCTCGAAGTCGCCCCGGAAGAGGGCCGCGACCAGGGCGGCGGTGTTCGCCCACTGCCGGACGGCGCTACCCAGGGGGACGCTGTCGCCCAGGCAGGCCCGCGCCGCGTGGGTCTCGATCTCGATCCACGGGTGGAGCAGGGCGCAGGTCAGACCATCGGGGACCGGCAGGTGGACCAGGTCCGGCGGCAGGGGCTGACGCACCAGGACGAAGCCGCCGTGGAGGCAGGGACCGACGTTGTCGGCGTGGGTGCTGCGGCTGGCGATGCGCTCGCCGGCGAGGGCGCAGGTGAGCAGCTCCTCGGGCCCCAGGCGCTCGCCGAGCAGGTGCGCGGTGGCCACGGCGGCGGCCACGGCGCTCGCGGCGCTGCCGCCCAGGCCGCTCGCCAGGGGGATGCCCTTCTTGATCGTCAGCCGGACGCCACCCTGCGCTCCGCACCTCGCCAGCACGGCCCGGGCCGCCACTGAGGCGGTGTTCTTCTCCGGGTCTCTGGGCAGGCGGCCGTGGTCGTGGAGGATCTGGTCGATGGCGACGCCCGGCTCGTCCTGGCGCTCGGCCTCGACCTCGTCACCCAGGCCCTCGATGGCGAAGCCGAAGACGTCGAAACCGCAGGCGACGTTCGACACCGTCGCCGGGGCGAAGGCGGTTGCGCGCTCGATCATGAGGGACCTCCCAGAACGGGAGAAGCCCGCGCGAGGGGCGCGGGCTTCGCAGGAGAGAGCGACTCGCCGCGCCTAGCCGCCGGAAGCGGTGGACGAGGTCGAGACCGAGGAACGGGCACTCGAAGGCATGCCGGCAAGGTAGCAGGGGGCGGGAGCTGGCGTCAAGGTCGCGTGGATCGTGCCGATCTCCTTGGACGCCGGGGGTCATGGTCTCGTATGCTACGACAACATAGACCGCTCCGAGCCCGTCCGCACCCGGGAGGATCCATGCGCTCGATCCGCGCTGCCAGCAGCTCGCACCTGCTCGCTCTCGTCCTCGGCCTCGCCGTCACCCCCGCCGTCCAAGGCGCGCTCGCCCAGCGCGTGGCGGACTTGAACGACACCAGCGTCCTCCCCGTGAACAGTTTCCCCCAAGATCTGCGCCCTCTCGGCTCCGGCCTGCTGTTTTCGGCGATCGCCCGCGAGCCCAGCCAGGCGGCCCTCACGCGGCGGCTGTTCCGGAGCGACGGTACGCCGGACGGCACGGCTCCCCTGGTCCCCGGCATCGAGGAGGCGCAAATGGTCGGGCCCTTCGGTGCGATCTACCTCTGGCTCGGCCGGGGCCAGGAAGCGCCGTACCGTCTGTGGCGCACCGACACCGCGAGCGGAGCATCCCGGCCCCTCTCCCCGGCCGGCGTCCACGTCACGCCCCTGGTCACCGTGCCGGCGGCCAACCTGCACTTCTTCGTGGTGACGGAGATCGACGGCAGCGCGCCCCGGCTCTGGTGCACCGACGGCACGGTGGCCGGCACCCGCGAGCTGGCGCAGCTTGCCCCGGGGCAGGTCCTGCTCCAGGGAGCGGTCGCCCTCGGTGGCAGGCTGCTCCTGCTCTTCCAGACCTACGACCCGAGCCAAGGCCCGCGCTTCGAGCTGTGGGCCAGCGACGGCGAGGTCGGCGGCACGGTGGCAGTGCTCCCCACCAGCTCCAACTTCACCCTCAGGCTGAGCGCCGCGGGGAGCCGTGCTTTCTTCACCATCGAGACCCTGGAGCGCGTCGAGCTGTGGTCCACCGACGGTACTTCCACGGGGACGGTGCCGGTCCGCGCCTTCTCCTCGCCCCGTGCTCTCGACTTCAGCGAGCTGGTGCCGGGCGGCAACCGGGTGTTCTTCCTCGCTCAGGAAGGGACGCCGGGGCCCCAGCTCTGGGTCAGCGACGGAACGGCCGGCGGCACCCGCCGGCTGACCTCGTGGCTGCCTCCGGTCTCTTTCTTCACCCGCTTCCTGTCCAGGGAGGGCGCAGGCTGGAACGGCCGGCAGCTGATCTTCTTCGCCGACGACGGGACTCACGGCGCCGAGCCCTGGCGCTCGGACGGTACACCGAGCGGCACTTTCCTGCTGGCGGACGCCTGCCCAGGGATCTGCGGGAGTGCCGAGGAGGTGCCGACCGTCAGTCTGCTCGGAGGTCGAGCGCTCTTCCGAGTCTTGGATCAAGCTGCCGGCGCCGAGCTCTGGCGCACGGACGGCTCCGTACGCAGCACGCAGCGCGTCCGCGAGCTCTGCCCGGGCCCCTGCTCGGGGGCCATGAGCCCGCCGGTGGTGATCGACGGGCAGGTGTTCTTCATCGGGGAGGACGGTGTCCATGGCGAGGAGCTGTGGACCAGCGATGGCAGCGCCAGCGGCACCGTCCGGCTCTCTGACCTCGAAGACCCCCGCCCGTTCACTCCGCTCGGCCACACGCTCGACGCCCACACGCGGACCGTGGCGCGGATCCATGGGCGCTACTGGTTCCAGGCCTTCGGCCAGGCGGGCTCCCAGCTCTTCGTCAGCAACGGCAACCCGACCTCGACCCGCCTGGCCGTCCAGCTGGGGGAGCCGGTGGCGCCCGGTAGCTCACCCCGGTCGCTGACTCCTTTCGGGGCGGGCCTGCTCTTCTTCGCCGACGAGGGGGAGACCTTCCCGAGCGTCGAGCCCTTCTACCTGCCCCCCGGCGGCGTTCCCGAGCGCCTCGCCGGCGATGGCCACGTCTTCGGCTGCTGCCGTCCCGAGGTGCTGGTCGAAGGCGGGCTCGCCTACTTCGCGGGGTCGGTCGACCTCTGGCGCACGGACGGCACGCCGGGGGGGACGTTCCGCCTCACCGACCTGCTCCCAGCCGATGCCAACGTGGCGACCAACCTGGTGCCCTGGCAGGGCCGAGTGTTCTTCGCCGTGCAGTACTTCGCCACGGGCTTTCCGACCGAGTTCGAGCTTTGGAGCACGGATGGCACGCCGGAGGACTCGCGTTTCGAGGTCGAGCTGACGGAGCTGCGGGGGCCGCAATCGCTGGTCGCGACCTCAAACTTCTTGCTGCTGACCGCCCTGGGTCCGGAGGGCCGGCTCGGGGTCTGGGCCACGGACCTGGCTACGGACGCCCCGATCCGCCTGCCGGTCAGCAACGACCTCTTCCCCTCGACGATGAAGGTCGGGGCGGTCCTCGAGCGGGACGGCGAGATGCTCTACTTCCTGGCGGAGGAGGTCTTCTCCAACCCGCACTTCCCGACCACGCGGCACTCCCTCTGGCGCACGGACGGTACGACGGCGGGCACCGAGCTGGTGCTCGCCGCCGCCGCCGACCCTCGCAGCCGGGAGGCCGAGGAGGCCTTCCTCGAGCTGGGTGGCGAGACCTACGTCCGCGGCTTCCGCCCCGGCGGGGTCGGCTCCGCCCTCTATCGGCTGGTACCCGGTGGTGCCCCGGAGCTGGCGGTCGAGCTGCCGGACGAGCTCCTCATCGCCGGGCCGGTCGCCCTGGGCGGCAAGCTCTACCTGGGGACCCTGGAGCTCTTCGCGCCGATCTCCCGGTCGAGCCTGTGGGCCACCGACGGCACTCAGGCCGGCACGGTCCGCGTGGGGAGCGCCCCGGTCTCCCTCACCGCTGAGCTGGTGGCGGGGCCGGACCGGCTCTACTTCGTGGCCTGCGACGCGGAAGACGGCTGTGAGCCCTGGGTGAGCGACGGCACCGCGGCCGGCACGCGGCGCCTGCAGGATCTCCGGCCGGGAGCGCTCGGCGGTACCCCGGAGGGCCTCACCGTCGCGGCAGACCGCCTCTACTTCGCGGCCGATGACGGCGTCACCGGTCCCGAGCTCTGGCAGCTGCCTCTAGCTGCCGACGCCCCCGCCTGCGCCCCAAGTCCCACGGCCCTGTGCCTGGCCGGCGGGCGGTTCCAGGTGGAGGTCTTCTGGCAGGACTTCGCCGGCCGCGGCGGTCTGGGGGGAGCCAGCAGCCTCACGCCGGACACCGGCGCCTTCTGGTTCTTCGACCCGGCGAATCTCGAGGCCATGGTCAAGGTGTTGGACGGCGCCGCGGTCAACGGCCAGTTCTGGGTCTTCTACGGCGCGCTGACCAACGTCCGCTACCAGCTCACGGTCACCGACTCGGCCACCGGCGCCAGCCGCCGTTGGGCCAACCTCTCGGGCCAGTTCAAGAGCTTCGCGGACGTCGAGGCCTTCCCGGCGAGCGGCCCCCTGTCGGCGCCGGCCCTGGTGGAGTTGGCCGGGGCCTCCGATCCGCCGGAGATCGCTGCCCTCACTGGCCTCGCTCCGCTCGGTGCCTGCGCGCCGGGGCCGGCGCAGCTTTGCCTGCTCGATGGCCGCTTCGCCGTCCGGGTGGTGCTCGAAGATCCCAACGTCCCCACTCTCGACGGCCAGGCCGTGGCCTGGAGCGCGGACGCCGGCTTCTTCTGGTTCTTCGGCGCCGACAACCTCGAGGTGGGGGTGAAGATGGTCGACGGCCGGGAGGTCAGTGGCCGCTTCTGGGTCTTCTCGGCGTCGTTGTCCAACCTCGGCTACCGGCTGGTCGTCACCGACACGGCCACCGGCGTCCAGCGGACCTACCGCAACCGGCCCGGCGCCTTCGCGAGCTTCGCCGACACCGGGGCGTTTGCCAACTAGAAAGGCGCTCCGATAGCCTAGGCCCATGAGAGCGAGCAACTTCCTGGTCTCGGTAGCGATTCTCTCGATCCTGGTGGCCTGCGGCGGCAAGGGCCGCGAGCAGGCCATTCACCAAGCGCCGGCAGCGGCCCCTTCCGCCGGGCCGGCCCCCACGCCCGCCACGGGGGCCGGCGAGCCCTTCGCCCCCCTGTCCTCCCGCGGCACGCCGGTCACCGCCTCGGCCCCCTCGGGACCCTCGGCGGCCGGCCTCACCTACACTCTTCCCGCCCACTGGCAGCCCACGCCCCCGGCGAGCTCGATGCGCATCGGCCAGGCCGCCATCCCCGGCCCGGCCGGCCCCGGCGAGCTGGCGGTGTTCTTCTTCGGCCCGGGCGGTGGTGGCGGTCTGGAGGCCAACCTCGAGCGCTGGGTCGGCCAGGTCGAGAACCCCGGCACCCCCGTGCGCGAGACTTTCGAGGTCAACGGCCTCCGGGTGACCTGGATCGACGTCGCTGGCACGATCAAGCCCAGCCAGATGGGCCAGGGCCCCACCACCGCCCAGCCCGGCTCCCGGCTCTACGGCGCGGTGGTCGAGGGCCCCGGCGGACCGTGGTTCTTCAAGGCCACCGGCCCCGACGCCACCCTCGCCGGTGAGCGAGAGAGCTTCCTGGCGCTGATCCGGAGCGTGCGGCGGCAGTAGGACCGTGATCCTGGTGCCCACGCTCCCCGTGGGCACCCAGCGAACAGCCTCGCTACGCTCGCCCCACCATTCGCCGGCAGAGGATCACGCCGACCACGGCTCCGACAACTGCGCTGGAGAAGGCACCGGTCACCATCCACTGGAGCAGCGCCGGGCCGGTCACCTTCAGCAGCAGACCCCACACCCAGCCGCCGAAGGTGCCGAACACCAGGCCGATGAATCCGAACCCGCCGATCGCTCCGAACGACATCGGCTTGACGATCGCGGTCTGGACGTCCTCGATGGGCTCGAGCCGCGGCACGAGCAGATGCACGAGGACGAGCGCGATCAGATAGATCGAGCCGGAGATGACGAACATGACCAGGTAGTTGTTGTGGCTGCGATCGAGAATGTAGCCGGTCGCAACCGCGAAGGTCGCGCCGCCCATGGCGCCTGCCATACCGCCGATTCCGACGACCGAACCGACGGCCCGCCGGGGAAACATGTCCGAGACCGTCGTGAAGAGATTGGCCGACCAACCCTGGTGAGCCGCCGCAGCCAGACCGATCAGCGCGACCGCGACCCAGAGGTTCGACACCTTCGAGACGAAGACGATCGGCGTGACCGCGAGGGCGCAGATCAACATCGCCGTCTTGCGCGCTCGGCTGATCGACCAGCCCCGCTTGATGAGACTGGACGAGATCCAGCCGCCGCCCACGCTGCCGACGTCGGCGATCAGGTAGATCGCGATCAGCGGCGGTCCGATCGTCGCGAGTTGGAGGCCGTGGTGGTCGCGCAGAAAGTTCGGGATCCAGAACAGGTAGAACCACCAGATCGGATCGGTTAGGTACTTTGCGAAGGCGAAGGCACAGGTCTGCCGATGGGGAATGAGCTTCACCCACGGCGTCGGAGAGGCTGAGTCGGGGGGGTCGCTCTGAATGTACGCCCGTTCGGACGCCGTCAGCCGCGGATGGTTCTCGGGCTTGTAGTAGAGCGGAAGCCAGAACAGCAGCCAGAGCAGGCCGATCGCCCCGGTCAGGATGAAGGCCCACTGCCAACCGAGGTGGAGCGCGATCCAGGGAACGGTGAGCGGCGCGACGACCGCGCCGACGTTGGTACCGGCGTTGAAGATCCCAGTGGCCAGCGCGCGTTCCTTCTTCGGGAACCACTCGGCCACCGTCTTGACGGCGGCCGGGAAGTTCCCGGCTTCGCCCAGCCCCAGCGCCGCTCGGGCGATTCCGAACTGGAGCGCCGAGCTCGCCGCGGCCGCGGCCATTCCGGCGATGCTCCAGGCGGTCAGCGCGAGGGCATAGCCGACCTTGGTGCCGATGCGGTCGATCAGCCGGCCCGCCAGCAGCAGGCCCACGGCGTAGAAACCGTTGAACGCGGCGACGATGTTTCCGTAGTCCAGCTCCGTCCAGCCGAAGATCTGCTGGAGGTCCTTGGAGAGAATTCCGATCACCTGGCGGTCGATGTAGTTGATCGTGGTGGCGAAGAAAAGCAGGGCGCAGACCACCCATCGGTAGTTTCCACGGTGTTCGGCGGCACCAGGCGACTCGGTCGACGCGACTGCGCGCTCGGCAGCAGGATCCTGTTGACTCGACAAGGGTGACCCTCCGATCGCCGCGACTCAGGTGAGTGGCGCGGGGTTGAACAGCGCCAGGTGGTTGTGGATGCGATGCACTTCGGTCCACGTCTTCTTCCTGCCGCTGGCGACATCGAGGTAGGTGTGAAACAACTCCCAGCCGAGCTCCTCGACGCTGCTCTCGCCGCTGGCGATCCGCCCGGCGTCGACGTCGATCAGGTCGGGCCACCGCTCGGCGAGCTCGGTGCGGGTGCCGACCTTGATCACCGGCGCCATCGCCAGTCCATAGGGCGTGCCGCGTCCGGTGGTGAAGACGTGGAGGTTCATTCCGGCAGCCAACTGCAGCGTGCCGCAGACGAAGTCGCCGGCCGGCGTAGCGCAGAACAGCAGGCCGCTGCGTTCGGCGCGCTCTCCCGGGCCGATGACGCCGCTGATCGCCGACTGGCCGGACTTGGCGGTGGCGCCGAGCGCCTTCTCGACGATGTTGGACAGGCCGCCGACCTTGTTGCCCGGCGACGGATTGGCGCTGCGGTCGCTCCCGCCGCGGGCGAGGTAGCGGTCGTACCACTCCATCTCGCGGATTAGCGCTTGCGCCACCTCCTCGTCGCGGGCGCGGGCGGTGAGCAGGTGCACGGCGTCGCGGACCTCGGTCACCTCGGAGAACATCACCGTCGCGCCGGCACGCACCAGCAGGTCGGCAGCGAAGCCGAGGGCGGGATTCGCCGTGATGCCGGAGAAGGCGTCGCTGCCGCCGCATTGCATGCCGAGCACCAAGGCGGAGGCCGGGCAGGTCTCGCGTCGCCGCTGGTCGAGCTGCTGCAGGCGTCGCTCGGCCATCGTCAGGATCTGCTCGATCATCCCGCGGAAGCCGTGCTGAGAATCCTGCAGACGGTAAAGCCACGGCTCTCGCAGGTCGAGGCCACTGCCTCCGGCACCTGGCTTCGGGGCGATCTGCGCGGGCTGCAGCATTTCGCATCCCAGGCCGACGACCAGGGCCTGGCCGCCCAGGTTCGGGTTGCGCGCGAGGTTTCTGACGGTACGGATCGGGATCTCGACGTCGGGCGCGTCGAAGGCGACCCCACAGCCGAAGTCGTGGGAGAGGACGACCACGTCGTCGACGTTGGGATACCGCGGCAGGAGCTCGGTACGGATCCTCTCGAGGGCGTGCTCGAGAACACCGGCGACACACTGCACCGTCATCGTGATGCCGAGGACGTTGCGGGTGCCGACGGTTCCGTCGGCGTTCCGGTACCCCTCGAAGGTGTACCCTTCGAGCGGCGGCGGGTCGGGCGGCACGGCGGTCGATCGTGGCAGCGAATCGAGGGCCGGCGGCGTGGGCAGGACGAGGTCGCCTTCCCGGACCCAGCTGCCCTCGAGCAGGGCGCGCCGCGCGGTGCCGATGACCTGCCCGTAGCGCCGCACCGCCTCGCCCTCGGCGATCGGCCGGAGCGCCACCTTGTGGGCCTGCGGAATCGCGTCGCGGAGGCGCAGTCCGTCGCCGAACGCCGCGCCCGCCGAGACGCCGCCGTCGTTGACGACGACGGCCACGTTGTCGGCCTCGTGCGCCCGCACGTAGCGCGGCTTCTCCGCCCATCGAGTCAGTGGCAAGGGCTCGTCCTCCCTGCGGCTCGAGCCTCGCGATGCCCGCCGCCGAGGCCGGCGGCCTGGTAGATGGAGAGGACCAGCGACAAGGACCGCCTGCCTTCGACTCCGTTCACGAGCGGATCGCGATCCTCCAGGATCGCGGCGACGAAGTCCTGCACGAGAAGCGCGTGTCCGCGGGTGCCGATGCCGGTGGGGCTGGCCCCCGAGCCCGCGGGTCCGGCAGCGAGGGGGGTGAGCCCGCCAGGGCGAATCCGGGGCGCTCTTTCTCCGGGAGTCTCCGCATGGGCCTCCCAGCGGATCAGCGTGTCCCCTTCGATCTGCGCTCCGCCCCGGCTGCCATAGACCTCGACACGATGCGGGAAGCCCGGTGCGGCTGCAGTGGTGGCGACGATGGCGCCGCGAGCGCCCGACGAGAAGCGCAGGGCTGCCGTCACGCAGTCCTCCACTTCGATCTCGTGCTGCAGCGCGCCGCCTGAGGCGCCGACCACCTCCGCCTCGCCGCCCATGAGCCAGAGCAAGAGGTCTACGAGGTGGATGCCCTGGTTCATCAGCGCGCCGCCGCCGTCGAGCGACCAGGTACCGCGCCATGCCGCGCTGTCGTAGTAGCTCTGGGGACGGAAGTACGGGACGGTTGCCGTTCCCAGCACGAGATCTCCGAGCTCGCCCGCCCGGATGGCGTCGTGGAGCGCGCGGGTGGCGGGATCGGTCCGCCGCTGCAGGACGACGCCCAGTCGCACTCCCGCGTCGCGGCAGGCGGCGATCATGGCGTCGGCATCGGCGAGGCGCAGGGCCATCGGCTTCTCGACCAGCACGTGCTTGCCCGCCCGCGCCGCCGCCACGGCCTGTTCCGCGTGCAGGCCGCTCGGAGAGCACAGGCAGACGGCGTCGACGTCGGAGCGCTCGAGCAGCGCCTCGAGGCTCGCCTCGCACGGCACGCCGAGCTCCGCCGCTGCCTCATCCGCTCGTGCCGCGTCGGCGCGGCAGATGGCCGCGAGCCTGGCGCCAGGCGTCTCCGCGATGGCGCGTGCGTGGTAGCGGGCGACCATGCCCGCGCCGACGATCCCGAAGCCGATCTCCGTGCTCATGGGATGCCTGGCCTCTCGACCTTCGGAGGGTCGAAGCGAACCGGCTCGGCCCGGGTCGGATCCCATCCCCCGCCCCCTCCGAAGACCGCGGCCGGCGTGATCCGGTCGGCCTCCGCGGTCGTCAGCTCCCTCGACCACGACACGCGCGCGGCGCGATCGGCCCCCGCTCCCGTGTTGTGGTATTCGAAATAGCGACTGGTGCGCTCGCTCCAGGGCCTGTCCCAGTTGTGCCAGCCCGCGGGGCGGATCCCCGCGCCCAGCTCGCTGCGCATGAAGATCGTCGCGGCATGGTCTCGCCACGGCCGGCCGAGGTAGGTCTGCTCGCCCTCCACGACGCGGACGCGGCTGCGGTTGAAGACGAACCCGAAGGCGGATTCGGGAGGAGTGGCCGCCGCCGTCAGGTAGCTGGAGGCGAGCGCGTGAATGTCGCAGCTCTCGAACCAGGCCGTCGCTCCTCCGAACACGAAGTCCGTCGTGCCTTCGATGGAGCAGCCGGTGAAATAGTGC
>DASUEU010000091.1:0-31131 GCA_036274895.1 Thermoanaerobaculia bacterium
GCTCGAGCAGCCGTTCGTCAAGAACCCGGACCAGTCGGTCGGCCAGATGGTTCAAGAGCGGGTGGCGAAGATCGGGGAGAACATCCAGATCCGCCGCTTCGCGCGCTTCCGGCTGGGCGAGGGGATCGAGAAGCGCCAGGACGACTTCGCCGCGGAAGTCATGGCCCAGGCGGGGAAGTGATGGGGGAGGCGGTCTACCGCCGGGTCCTGGCCAAGCTCTCCGGCGAGGCCCTGATGGGCTCTCAGCCGTTCGGCATCGACGAAGCCGTCGTGGCGGCCATCGCCGACGAGATCCGCGACGTCCACTCCCTGGGCGTGGAGATCGCGATCGTCGTCGGCGGTGGCAACATCATCCGGGGCCTCGCCGCGAGCCACCGGGGGATCGACCGGGTGACCGGCGACTACATGGGCATGCTCGCCACGGTGATCAACGCCTTGGCCCTCCAGGACTCGCTCGAGAAGCGGGGCCGCGTCACCCGGGTGCAAACGGCGATCGACATCCGCGAGGTCGCCGAGCCGTTCATCCGGCGGCGGGCCATCCGCCACCTCGAGAAGGGGCGGATCGTCATCTTCGCCGCCGGCACCGGCAACCCCTTCTTCACCACCGACTCGGCGGCCGCCCTGCGGGCCAACGAAGTCCATGCCGACGTGCTGATCAAGGCGACCCAGGTCGACGGCATCTACACCGGCGATCCCAAGCTCGATCCGTCGGCCACGTTGCTGCGACGCCTGACCTACCAATACGTGCTGGAAAAGGACCTGCGGGTGATGGACGCGGCGGCGATCAGCCTCTGCCGCGACAACCACATCCCCATCGTCGTTTTCGATCTGATGACCCGGGGCAACATTCGCCGCGTGGTGTGCGGCGAGGACGTGGGCTCGAAGGTCTCGGACAGCTGACCCCGAGCCCTGGAGGAAGGGAGAGCCGATGAAGGAGATCTTCCGCGAAGTCGAGATCCACATGAAGCACGGGGTGGACCACTTCCACCACGAGCTCAAGCACCTGCGCACCGGCCGTGCCTCGATCACGCTGCTGGACGGCGTGACGGTCGACTACTACGGCACGCCGACCCCCCTCAACCAAGTGGCGACCCTCTCCGCCCCCGACGCCGCCATGCTGGTCGCCCAGCCCTTCGACCCGAGCCAGATCGCCGCCATCGAACGCGCCATCATCAAGTCCGATCTGGGCTTGAACCCCAGCAACGACGGCCGCGTGGTGCGCATCCCGGTGCCGCCGTTGACCGAAGAGCGGCGCAAGGAGCTGGTGAAGAAAGCTCACGACATTGCCGAGCACGCCAGGAACGCCGTGCGCCAAGCCCGTCGCGACGGCAACGAGCTCCTGAAGAAGAAAGAGAAGGACAAGGAGATCAGCCAGGACGACGAGCGCCGCGGTCACGACGAGATCCAGAAGATCCACGACCGCTTCATCGGCGAGATCAACCACGGGCTCGAGACCAAGGAGAAGCAGATCCTCTCGAACGGATGAGGATCTACGGCTTTCATCCCGTCCGTGAGGCCCTGCGCCACCGGCCCCACGAGGTGGCGCGGGTTTACCTCGCGCCCTCCCGGGGCGGGCCGCGCAAGACCGAGATCAGCGAGCTCGCCCGGCGTCACGCCATCGAGCTCGCCGCCTCTGCCCAGGTCTTCGCCGGGCTCGGCGAGTCCGTGCACAACGGCTTCGCGGCCGATCTACGGGCCGCCGCCCCGGCCCCCTCAGGCGGTGACACCGACTTGGTCGTGCTGGTCGAGGACGTCCAGGACCCGCGCAACTTGGGCGCCCTGCTGCGAGTCTGCGAGGGAGCCGGAGCCGGGCGCGTGCTGATCCGCGACCGCGGCTCGGCGCCGGTCTCGCCCACGGTGGTCAAGACCTCGGCGGGGGCGGCGGAGTGGCTTCTCATCGAGCGCATCACCAACACCGCCCAGGCCATCGCGGAGCTCAAGGAGCAGGGCTACTGGGTCTACGGCCTCGCCGGTGAGGGCGAGCCACCGTGGAAGGTGGACCTCAAGGGCAAGGTGGTGCTCTGCGTGGGCGGGGAGGCGGCGGGCCTGCGGGACTTGACCCGCAAGCGCTGCGACCGGCTGATCGGCCTGCCCATGCGTGGCCGGGTCGAATCCCTGAACCTCGCCACCGCCGCCGCGGCCGTGCTTTACGAGGCGGTGCGGCAGCGGAGTGGTTAGGTCTCCTTCCGCCACCCGACCGCACACAGCCACCCCACCACCAGCAGCCCCAGCCCAGAGAGCGACAGCCCGGCCGTGAGGCCCGGGGGCCAGTAGGTCATTTCGATCTCGACTTTTCCCGCCGGGACCTCGACGGCGCGGAAGGCGAAGTTGGCGTTCAAGATCGTGGCCGGTCGGCCGTTGACCTTGGCAGTCCAGCCGGCCATGGCGGTCTCCGAGGCGTAGACCAGGCCCGGCCGGGGCGCCTCGAGCCTCAGCCGATAGCCGTTGCGCCGGAAGGCCACGACCTCGACCTTGGGATCCGCGGTGCTGTTGGGGGTGGCCTCGAAGCCTGGCTGCTGCTCCAGCTGGACCTGCCGGTCGGCGGCGCCTCGGCGCTGGGCGCGCAGGGCCTCGAGCCCGTTAGTCCTCAGGTACTCACTCGTGAAGTAGTAACGAGGGTTGCCCTGGCGGCGGAAGAGGGTGGCGAAGCCGTCGCGGTAGAAGACCTCGTAGCCCCGGGCCTCGGCTTCGGCCACCAGGGCGGTGCGCTCCTTGCGCAGGGCGAGGATCTCCACGTTCGCGGCATCGAGGGCAGCCTCCGGCGGCAGCTGAGAGGCTTCGCGCAGGAAGAAGCCGGCGTTCGGGTTGGCGAAGGTGCGGTACCAGCGCGTCAGCCGCTGCGAGTTGAAGGTGGCCAGAGAGTCGAGGCTCATCACCTCGAAGGCGGAGCCGGCGTTGGCGTCGAAGGCGGCGGCGCCGAGGACTCGCCCGAGCCCCGCCTCCCGCTGCAACGCCTCGACGTAGGGGGGCGGATGTCGCCAGACGTCGAAGCGGGGCGGTCGAGGATGACGGGTGTTGACGACGGCCTCGACGGCCAGCAAGGTGAAGAGCCCGAAGAGGAGCCTTGCTCGCCGCGAGGCGTCGGCTCGGGTGGCGCAGCTTCGCGCGACGGCCACCAACAGCCAGGCCGCGACGGCACCGAGCAGCCCCACGCGAGCCCATTCTCCCCACCATCTCCCGTCGCTTTCGTGCTGCGCCGCTCCCACGGCGAGGCCGTAGGCGAGCAGCCCTGCCACCAGAAGGAGGCCGGCAGCGGCGATGATCCGGGCGCGCCGGGAGGAGATCTCGCCCCGCTCCAGCCGCTCCCAGCCGAGTGCCGCCAGCAGGGCTAAGAGCAAGCCCAAGGGCATACCCAGATAGGCCGCGAAGTGCACGCTCTCGAAGATCGGCAGGCGACCCACCGACTGGATCGGCTCGAGGCCGAGGATCTTCGCCACCAGGAGGGCCGAGGCGGCCCCGGCGAAGAGCGCCAGCCGGCGGGCCGGGCCACGGCGCCAGCCGGCGAGGCCGGCGAGGAGCAGGGGCACCAGACCGAGGTACGGCAACTGGTACTTGGCCGGGTCCGGCACCGCGGGAGCGAAATAGATTTTGCCGCCCCCGGCCAGGGTGGGGGAGGCGAGCTGCAGCAGGCACACGGGGGGCAGCCGCTCGAGCCCGCCGTCCTCGTAGCCCTCGGACACGTGCGGCGAGGCCCGCACCAGGGCTGCCATCGGCAGGTAGTAGAAGCCCACCAGGGCCAGGGCCAGAGCTGCCGCCCCGGCCCAGGTCAGGAATCGCCGCGTACCGCCAGGCTTTGCCGCCGCCGGAGCCGGCGCACGAGCCAGCATCGCCGCGTAGGCGGCCGTGAGCCCGAAGACGGCGATCAGGATGGGCGGGAAGCTCGCGAGGGAGATGGCGGCATAGCCCGTGGCCAGGGCGGCGGCCCGCCCGGCGCTCGGCCGGGCGAAGAAGCGTTGGGTCAGCCACAGGGCCGCGGGCAGGGTGGCCGTGGTCTGGCCGAGGAAGGAACCGACGTTCTGGGTCAGGGCGCCGGAGAACACGAAGGCGGCTGCTCCCACCAGAGCGGCCCGAAAGCCCAGTCCGTGGCCCCGTAACAGCAGCCAGGTGAACAGGCCGGCCGCCAGCAAGGTGCCCAGGGCATACAGGTTGCGCAGCAGGACGGTGTTGCCCGCGAGCACCATCAGCAGATAAGGCGGGTAGAGCAGGGCCGGGACGGCGTTGGCCATGGCCGGCGTGCCGGCTCCCACGTAAGGGTCCCAGAAGGGCAGCTCGCCGCCAAGCAACCCCTCACGCAGGAACACCGCCCCCGGCTCCCACTGCCACCAGGCGCCGCCGGGGTCGTGGAAGTTGGCGTACGGGAGCCGGCCGCCCCGGGTCCAGCGCTCGGCCGGGTCGAAGTCGGGGCCGTAACTCGCGGCCGAGGGTCGTTCGTCGACGGGGTTTCGGCTGTTCGAGTAGACCAGGGAACGGCCGAGGAAGACCACGTTGGCGTAGGCGATCGCGAGCAGCGCGGCGAGCGCCAGCACCGCCCGCCCGGCCTCACGGCGGAGGTCATTTCGTCGCTTCGAGTTGGCGGCGGCCATGATGTCGGGCCGGGATGATAGCGCGCAGGCCGGCGCGAGCAGGGATGACAAGCAGATCGGACCGGCTAGAATGCGCCGGCTTGCCGACAACTGCTTTGGGGCTGCCAGGAAGAGCTCGATGAGTCGCATTGGAATCGTGGGGGGAGGACCGGCCGGGCTGGCCCTGGCGCACGACCTCGTTCGTGCGGGCCACGCCGTGACCCTCTTTGAAGCCGCCGCCGAGCTCGGCGGGCTGGCCCGCTCCTTCTTGCTCGACGACCTCCGGATCGAGCGCTACTACCACTTCCTCTGCGCGGACGATCACGGCTATTTCGCCAAGCTCACCGAGCTGGGGATCGAGGACCGCCTGCGCTGGCGACCGACCCGCATGGGCTTCTTCTACCGCGGCCGGCTCTACCCGTTCAGCTCCGCTCGCGACCTGCTCGCCTTCGACGGCCTGCCGCTCCTGGCTCGCCTGCGCTATGGCCTCGCCATCCTCTACGCCTCCCGCCTCTCCGACTGGCGGCGCCTGGACGGCTTTGCCGCCGAGCCCTGGCTGATCAAGCTGCTCGGGCGGGAGTGCTACGAGGCGACCTGGCTGCCGCTGCTCCAGATCAAGTTCAACGAGCACCATGACCGGCTTTCGGCGGCCTGGGTCTGGCACCGCATCTACCGCGTCGCCCGCTCGCGCAAGACCCCCTTCCACGGCGAGCGGCTCGGCCACCTGGTGGGCGGCACCGACACCCTGGTCGATGCCCTCGAGGCGGACCTCGAACGCCGCGGCGCAGTGCTCCGGCGCAGCACCCCGGTGGCCCGGGTGCGCATCGAAGAGGGCGCCGTCCGCGGCCTCACCACGGCCAGCGGCGAGAGCCACGACTTCGACCGGGTGGTGGTGGCGGCACCGCTGCCGCAGTTTCTCCGCCTCTGCGCCGAGGGCCTGCCCGGGCCGTACCGCGCCGGCCTCGCGGCGATTGACTTCCTGGGCGTCGTCTGCGTGGTGCTGCGCCTGCGCCGGTCGATCTCCCCCAACTACTGGCTCAACGTCAACGACCCGGCGATCGCCTGGAACGGCTGTATCGAGTACACCCGCCTGAACCCGGAGATGACGCCGGACGGCTCGACCATCCTCTACATCCCCTTCTACCTGCCGCGCAGCCATCCGCGCTTCCGGCAGGACGACGGCGAGCTGATCGAGGAGTGCTTGCGGGATCTGATGCGCGTCCAGCCCGGGCTCGAGCGCCAGGACCTGGTGGCCGCGGCGGTCTCCCGCGACCCCTTCGCCCAGGTGGTCTGCCCGGTGGGCTTCGCCGACCAGGTGCCGGAGCACCGCACGCCGGTTCCCGGCCTCTACCTGATCGAATCGAGCCAGCTCTACCCTTCAGACCGCACCATCAGCGGCACCATCGACCTCGCCACCGCCACCGCCCGGGCGATCGCTGAGGACGAGGGCGGAAGGCCCTCCTGACGAGATCCTGAGGCTTCCCTCGCAACTTCCCGGCGCCGTCGTGCGTTGTGTGAGGTCGAACGGAGGAGCCCATGACCCACCGAAGAAGAGCCGGCGCCGCCGCGATCCTGCTGATCGCCGCGGGCTCGATCGCTCGCGCAGCGGCCGAGAACCAGACCGCCCCGAGCCCAGCCCTGGAAGAGGTTGGCGCCCGCCTGGTGGCGGCGATCAACGCCGACGACGAAGCCTCTCGCCGCGCTCTGCTACCCCAGGTGTTCTCGGAGGCGACGCTCGAAGCCGTCGGCACCGAGAGGCTGCTCCGCTTCGTCGCCGGCCTGCGCCAGCAGCTGGGACGGATCACTCTCCACCACTCGGAAGTGGCCGAGCATGGCCGGGGGGCTGACCTGCGGCGGGTGCTGCACGTCTTCGTGCGACAGGAGGCCGACGGCCGCTTCAAGGACCTCCAGGCCCGGCTGGACCCCGCACCCCCTCACGCCATCAAGGAGGTGGTCTTCCTCGCCGAAGTGGCCGAGCCGGTCTACCTGCCCAATGGCGACATCACTGCCGCCGAGACCCTGGCCTGGCTGGATCGCTACGTCACCCGCCTGGTCGAGGCGGAGGGGCTCTCCGGATCGCTGCTGGTCGCCCGGGGCGACGAGGCTCTCTTCGAGCGCAGCTTCGGCTTCGAGGACGCCGGCCGCACCCGGCCGGTGGTGGCCGGTTCTCGCTTCGCCATCGCTTCGGGCGGCAAGATGTTCACCGCCCTGGCCGTGGCCCGCCTGGTGGCGGCCGGCAAGCTCTCCTGGGACGCCCCGATCGCCCCCCTGCTGCCGGAGCTGCCGCCTTCCCCTCACCTCGCCGCCTGCCGGCTCCGTCACCTGCTCTCCCACACTTCCGGCATCCGCGAGTACTGGACCGAGGAGTTCCACGCCCTCCCCTCGCCGCCGCGCACCCTCCGGGAGTACCTGCCGCACGTCCTGAAGGTGGGCACTGCCTTCGCCCCCGGGGAGGGCTTCGCCTACAGCAACTCGAACTTCATCTTGCTCGGGCTGATCCTCGAACGGGTGAGCGGGGAGGACTACTTCGCCCACGTCGCCCACCAGGTCTTCGAGCCGGCGGGAATGCGCGCGACCCTGGCGCGGCAGATCGAAGGCCCCGGCGTGGCCGAGCCGCTGGCCCGGGAGGGGGCCGGCTGGCGCCGGATCGAGCGGGAGCCCGGCGGTGGATCCTCCGCCGGGGGAGCCCTCTCGACCCCGCGGGACCTGCTCCGCTTCGCGCGAGCGCTGCGCCAGGCCACCCTGGTGCCGGGCGAGCTCCTCCGCACCCTCACCAGCTCCCAGATCGGGGACCACGCCCGAGAGGAGGACTACGGCTTCGGCTTTCAGCTCTTCGAGGCCGGCGGAGCCCGCTCCTGGGGGCACGGTGGCCAGGCTCCCGGGGCGGGCTTCCTCTTTCGCTACTTCCCGGACCGAGACCTGACCGTGGTGGCGTGCACCAACCAGGACAACGGCGCCTTCGACGACCTGGCCAAGAACGTCGTCAAGCTAGTCACCGGGCAGCGCTGACGCTCGGTCTCTCTCTTCCCAGGAGCCCGCCATGAGTGATCCGAGGCCTCGTTCAAAGGTCCTCGCCCTTTTCGGCCTCGCGGTGATCGCTCTCGCGGGAGCGGCCGAGGCCGCGAGCGAGTCGACCTGGCGTGCCGAGCTGCGCGAGCTGGCCCGTAGCCTGGTGGCCACCCACCCGGCACCTTTCACCAAGATCGGCCCGCGGGCCTTCGAGCAGCGCCTCGCCCTCCTCGAGCGGGAGCTGCCCCGGCTTGCCGAAGAAGAGCGGGTGGTTCGGGCCATGGAGCTGGTGGCCCTCTTGGGCGACGGCCACACCACGCTGCTGCCCAAGTCGCCGGCCTTCGGGAGCTGGTACCCGTTCCGGGCCTACGAGCTCAGCGATGGCTACTTCGTGACCTCGGCGCACGAGTCCGCGGCCGAGCTGGCAGGAGCCCGCATCCTCGAGCTCGGGGGCCGGCCCGTGGCGGAGGTGGCGGCGCGGGCGCGGGCTCTCTGCGGCGCAGACAACGCCTTCGGCGCCAGCGAGAACCTCTACCCCCTGTCGAATGCCGGGCTGATGCGCGGCCTGAGAGTGGTGGGGGAGGATGGCTTGCTCCTGGCCAAGCTGGTGGCGACCGACGGCCGCATCCTCGAGCGGCGGCTGGCTCCGCTCGACGGGCCAGCGTCCTTCGAGTGGCGATTCCGCAGCGAGGTCTTCGGTCCTCCGGTGGGCGAGCTCGGGGCCTGGGTCAGCGCCTACGGCCACACCTCGGCGATGGCCTTCCGCACCGCCGATCGCCGCCGCCCCCTCCACCTCGTCTACCGGCGGGCCTTCGTCGCCGTGCCCCTGCCGGAGCAGAAGGCGTACTACGTCCAGGTCAACTTCGTGGCCGACGGGCCGGACGAGAGCTTCCGGGCTTTCTTCCAGCGGGTCGCCGCGGAGGTCGAGGCCCAGAGACCGGAGAAGCTGATCCTCGACCTGCGCTACAACGCCGGCGGGGACGGCAGCCTGGTTTCCGAGGTCCTGCGCGACCTGCGCTCGCGGCTGGACCAGCCGCCGTGGCGCAGGCCCTTCCTGTTGGTCGGCCGCAAGACCTTCAGCGCCGCCGTGCAGCTGGTCGATGCCTTCCTCGACGGCACCGGAGCCTCGGTGGTCGGCGAGCCGGCGGGCGCGCCGCTGGAGATGGCGGGGGATCCGGTCTCGATCTCCTTCCCCGGCACCGGGCTCGAGCTCCAGGTCTCCACCTACTTCCATCACCTCGGCCGCTCCGATGACCTGGGGCCGCACCTGCGGGTGGACGTGCCGGCGCCGCTCTCCTCGGCGGACTACCTGGCCGGCCGCGATCCGGCGGTGGACGACATCCTGAGCGGTGAGGAAATGCGCTCCTTGCCCGCAGTCGCCGCCGAGCTGGGAGGCGCTGCCGCGCGCCGCGTCTACCAGCAACGAGCGCGCAAGCACGGGCATCTGAGCTGGTGGACGGCTGCCGACGAGCACGCCCTCAACCAGGCGGGCAACCAGCTCCGGGACGCTGAGCGCAAGGCCGATGCGCTCGAGGTCTACCGCCTCAATGCCGAGATCCACCCTTCCTCCTGGCGGGCGTGGGAGAACCTCGGCGACGGGCAACTGGACACCGGCGACCGAGCGGGCGCCCTCGCGAGCTACCGGCGCGGGCTTACCCTCAACCCCGAGAGCGAAGCCCTGCGCCAGGCGATCGTCCGGCTCGAGGGTGGGGGCTGAGACCCCGCGCCCTCAGCGCTCGATCGACAGCACGTAGGCCGCCAGATGCCGGCGGTCGGTCTCCGAGAGGTGTGGGAAGGCCGGCATCTGGGAGTTCGGATGGGTCAGCCCGTCAGCGAGGGTGCGGGCGATGGCGTCGATCGAGCGACCGCTCTTGAACAGCTCCGGGTGCTGGAAGTCCCGGGGCGGGGTGCCCAGGTTGGCGGCCCCGGGGCCGTCCCCCCGGCCTTGCGGGCCATGGCAGACGGCGCAGCCCTGGGTCAGGTACAGCTGGCGCCCTTGCTCCACGTTGGGCGCGCCCCCACCGCAGGCGACCACCAAGAGCCCGAGCATGGCCAGCACGCCCAGACCGGTGAGGACCGGTGCCACTTCGACGAGACGAGCACGAAGAGTGGATTGGTTCATGGTGAGCCTCCAACCCACTCTAAGCGCGATTCGGCGGGGATCGCCCCACCCGAGGGGAGGAGCAGCGCCAACCCCGCCCTCTCCTGCTAGCCTTGCGCGCCATGTTGAGCCTGACCAGCCGCTGCGCCGGGGTGGTGTCGTGGGAGACCGCGGCGCGAGGGGAGCAGTACGCTCGCACCGGCCGGGTGGGCTTGCTGCGCACCAAGGAGGACGAGGCGGGCCTGATCACGCTGGTGCGGGGCAGCGGGGAGCGGCGCTACCAGGTGCAGGTGCACTGGGACGACGTCGAGGCGCACCACCTGCTCAAGGTGCACTGTGAGTGCCCGGCCGCCGAGCGAGGGCCCTGCAAGCACGTCTGGGCCACGCTGGCGGAGATGGAGCGGCAGGGCCTCGGCTCGCGCGTGCCTGGCACCGGACGCCTCAGGGTGGAGATCCGCCGTCTCGGCCGCCCGCCCAAGATCGGCCTCGGGGCCTCACCGTCCCGGTTCCTTGCCAGCCGCTGGCGGCAGCAGGTCAGTCGCCTGCGGGACGCCTGGCGTGCCGAGGCGGCGCCGCCGCGGCCGAGCCAACCGGTGGAGGAGATCTGGCTGCTGGCGGACCCCAGCCAGACTCTGCTCGACGGCTCCTTGAACCTGCGGGTGATGGAGCGACCCTGGCTCAAGAGCGGCCGACCCGGGCGCTGGCGCAGCTATCACGTCCAGCCGCACGAGGTGGCGCACTTCCCCCGCGAGCTCCAGGACGCCCTGCACCTGCTCCAGGGCTTGCCGTCGCCGGACGGCTGGAGCTATGCGCCGGCCAGCTCTCCCTACCGCACCTTCACCGTCGCCCGCGTGCCCTCCGCCCTGGTCCCGCTGGTGCTGCCCGTGCTCTGCGCCACCGGCCGCTTCGCCTGGTGGCCCCAGAGCGAGGAAGCCGGGCCCGAGCCGATCCGCTGGGACGCCGGCCCACCCTGGCAGGTGGAGCTGGCGGGAGAGGAGGAGGGCGACGCCGTCCACCTCACCGGGCGCCTCGCGCGCGACGGGGAGAGCCGACCCCTGGCCGAGGCCACTGTGCTGCTGCGCGCGGGAGCGGTCTTCTTCACCCAGGAGGCGGCGCGCCTCGAGGTGGCGGAGGTCTTCCCCTGGGTGAGCCTGTTGCGCCGCGACGGTGCCATCGACGTGCCGCGGGGGGAGCTGCGCGAGGCTCTCGAGTCCCTCTTGACCCTGCCCAACACGCCGGCCCTCCAGCTGCCGGAGCCCTTGATGCCCACGGTCGCGACCGGCACCGCTCGGCCGGTGCTCACCATCCGCGCCGCCGAGGCCACACCGCAGGTGCTCGGCCGACTGAGCTTCGAGTACGGGGGCGAACGGATCGAGGGCGGCGACCCGCGCCGGGTGATCCACGATCCGGCGAGCGGCCACCTGGTACGCCGGGACCTCGGGTCCGAGCGGGAGCTGGCGCGGACCCTGCGCGCCGCGGGCTGGCAAGGCGAGGGCTTCGAGCTCTCCCTGCCCACCGAGCGCTTCGTCGAGGCCCTGGAGGGCCTGCTCGAGCGGGGCGTACGGGTAGAGGCCGCGGGCCGACCCCTGCGCTCGCCGGGCCGCGTCGGGCTTTCGGTGTCCTCCGGCCGGGACTGGTTCGACCTCGAGGGCAAGGTCGAGTTCGGCGACGTCTCGGCCACTTTGCCGGAGCTGCTCCAGGCGGTTCAGGAGCGCAGCAGCTTCGTGGTCCTCGGGGACGGCTCCCTCGGCCTGCTGCCGGCCGAGTGGCTGCGCCGCTTCGGGCCGCTGGCCGGCGTGGCCGCGGAGGGAGCCGAGGGCCGGGTCCTGCGCTTCGACGCCCACCAGGCCCTGGTGCTCGACGCCCTGCTGGCCGCCGAGCCCGAGGTCGAGGTGGACGCGGTGTTTCGGCGCGCCCGCGAGCAGCTGCGCTCCTTCTCAACCCTGGAGCCCCAGGCGGCCCCCAAGGGCTTCCGCGGCACACTGCGGCCGTACCAGGAGATCGGCCTCGCCTGGCTCTGGCTGCTCTCCGAGCTGGGCCTGGGAGGCTGTCTCGCCGACGACATGGGCCTGGGTAAGACGATCCAGGTGCTCGCCTTCCTGCTCGACCGCAAGCGCCGCCGCCAGACCGGCGGCCGGCCCAGCCTGCTGGTGGTGCCGGCGAGCCTGGTGGCCAACTGGCTGGCGGAAGCGTTGCGCTTCACCCCCAGCTTGCGAGTGACGGCCCTCCACGGGGCCGAGCGGCACGGGGTGCTCGAGGGTCTCGAGCGCTGGGACGTGCTGGTGACCACCTATGCCACCTTGCGCCGTGACTTGGAGGTGCTGCGCGCCCAGGAGCTGGACGTGCTGGTGCTCGACGAGGCCCAGGCGATCAAGAACGCCGGCTCGCTCACCGCCAAAGCCTGCCGCCTGCTCACCGCCCGCCAGCGCCTGGCCCTGACCGGCACGCCGGTCGAGAACCACCTGGGTGAGCTGTGGTCGATCTTCGAGTTCTTGAACCCGGGCCTGCTCGGCCGCCTGCCGGCCCTCTCCGAGCACGCCGGCAAGGTGCGCCTGCCCCCCGAGGCCCTGGCCACCGTGGCCCAGGCCCTGGGGCCCCTGATCCTGCGCCGCACCAAGGCGCAGGTCCTCGCCGACCTGCCGGAGAAGACCGAGCAGACCTTGCTCTGCGAGCTGGGCGCAGCCGAGCGCAAGCGCTACGACCAGCTGCGGCGCTACTACCGGGACCGGCTGGAGAAGCGCATCGCCGATCTCGGCCTCGGGCGCTCGAAGTTCCTGGTGCTCGAGGCCCTGCTGCGCCTGCGCCAGGCCGCCTGCCACCCGGCCCTGGTCGATCCCCGCAAGCGGGGCGAGAAGAGCGCCAAGCTTGAGCTGCTCGCCGAGCGCCTGGACGAGGTGCTCGAGGGGGGCCACAAGGCCCTGGTGTTCTCGCAGTTCGTCGAGCTGCTGACCCTGGTGCGCGAGCGGCTGGACGCCCGCGCCATCCCCTATGAGTACCTGGACGGCCGCACCCGCGACCGCCAGGAGCGGGTGGACCGCTTCCAGACCGACCCCGACTGCCCCCTCTTCCTGATCAGCCTCAAGGCCGGCGGCGTGGGATTGAACCTGACGGCGGCGAGCCACGTCTTCCTGCTCGATCCGTGGTGGAACCCGGCGGTCGAGACCCAGGCCATCGACCGCACCCACCGCATCGGCCAACGCCGCCCCGTCTTCGCCTACCGCCTGATCGCCCGCGACACGGTGGAAGAGAAGATCCTCGATCTCCAACAAGAAAAGCGCGAGCTCGCCGAAGCCATCCTCGGCGGCGACGGCCGCGTCATGAAGCAGCTGACGGCGGAGGATCTGCAGCGGTTGTTGGGGTGAGCCCTCCCCCTGGTTCCCACGCTCTCGGCCTTGCTATCCTGTCCCGGTGAAGGTGAGCGAGGTCATCCGACTGCTGCGGGACGATGGCTGGTATCTCGTCGCCACCCGCGGCAGTCACCACCAGTACAAGCACCCGACGAAGCTCGGCCGGGTGACCGTTCCCGGCAAGCCGAGTGATGACCTTGCCCCTGGCACCCTGAACAGTATCCTCAAGCAAGCCGGCCTCAAGGAGTGAGCACCCATGCGCTACGCCATCGTGATCGAGAAGGCAGACGGGAACTACTGCGCCTACGTCCCGGACCTCCCTGGCTGCGTCACCACCGGCCAGACGATCGAAGAGGTCGAGGCGCTGGTCCGCGAGGCGATCGCCTTTCATCTCGACGGCCTGCGCGCGGACGGCTTGCCGCTGCCCGCCCCCTCGAGCCGTGTCGAGTACGTGGAAGTCGCCGCCTGACTCACAGCCCTTCCAGAATCACCTCCCCGCCGTCATCCCGACCGGAGCCCGCGCAGCGGGCGCAGTGGAGGGATCTCCCCCTCCTCGCCTTTCGCGGCGCTGAACCCCCTGCGGGGGGCGAGGGGACCGGAGGGAGGTGTCTTGCGCCGACTGCCGGGGAGCTTACCGCACGTGCTCGCGCAAGGATTCACGGAAGGGCGAGGAGTACTTCATCGCCGTCGGGGCCGCTGGCGGTGAAAGGCCCCATAATAATCGGCCAGGTCCGCGTCATCGAGAGCGGGCGGCAAGGCCCGATGAGGAAAACTCCCGCACCCGGAGGAAACGCCAAGGACCGCAGCGGTGAGGTCGCCCCGCAAGCGGTGACGGAGGAGCGTGCGTTCGCCGACGCGGCGAAAGCGATCCTGCGAGCGTGCAAGACGATCCTCGGTGCCGAGGGCGGCCTCGTCGCCGTGTGCGGGCCGGGCGGCAAGGGCCTCGAGAGCGCCTTCCTCGATCTGGGCGGCCCCGAGAGCGACGCCGCTGCCGACCTGCCGCCGCTGCTGCGCCGCCTGATCACCCGCGCCTGCAAAGCGGGCCAGACCGTCCTCGTCAACGACCTGAAGAAGGGCAGGGCGCCCCGACCTCCGCCCGGCTCTGGCTCCGCTCTCGAGAGCGCGCTCCTGGCACCGATCCTGGTCGGCGGTGAGGTGGCGGGGCTGGTCGGTCTGGTCAACAAGCCCGGGGGCTTCTCCGGAGCCGACGCCCAGCTGGCCGAGGCCTTCGCGGCGGTGGCGGCCGTGGCGATGCTCCACGGCCGCACCCTCGAAGCCCTGGTCACGGGCCTCCGGCAGGCGCACGAGGCGGAGCAACGGGCTCGGTATCTCGCCGACACCCTGCGCGAAGCGACCGTGGTGCTCACCCGCAGCCTCGATCGCGAGACCGTGCTGACGACTCTGCTCGACCGCTTGCGGCGGATGGTCCCTTTCGACCGCGCCAGTGTGATGCTGGTCGAGGAGGCGAAGCGGGTCTCCGTCCGGGCGGTCTTCGACGGCCAGCGGGTCGTGCCCCTGGCGGCTGCGGCGCGACCCGAGCTCGATCCCAACGATCATCCGATCGTCCACGGCATCTTGACCACCGGCACGCCGGTCCTGATCCCCGACATCCGCAGCCATCCCGAGTGGAGCTTGCCGACGGACCGCTCGTTCGAGGCGAGCTGGCTGGGGGTGCCGCTCTTCGCGCGGGGCAACGTGGCGGGACTGTTCTCGCTGTCCAAGCGCGAGCCCGGCTACTTCAACGAGGAACACTTGAGGCTGGCCGAGGCGATGTCGTCCCAGGCTTCGGTGGCGGTCGAGAACGCGGTGCTCTTCGAGCAGATGCAGGCCTCGACGGCACGGATGCAGATGTTGTCACGCCGGCTCGTCGAGGTGCAGGAAAGCGAGCGACGCCACATCGCTCGGGAGCTCCACGACGAGGCGGGGCAGGCCCTGGTCTCGTTGCGGTTCGGGCTCCGCCTGCTGGAGCGGGAGATCGACGGGGGCGGCAGTGTGACCGGCCGGGTGGCGGAGCTCATGCAGCGGACCGATGCCGTCATCGACGGCCTGCACCGTCTGGCCGCCGACCTGCGACCGGCGAGCCTCGATCACCTGGGGCTCGAGGCGGCCCTGCGTCAATACTCGCGGTCGACGGCGTCGAAGTTCGGCCTCGAGCTCCACTTCAAGGCGCGCGGGCTCACCGGCGAGCGCCTGCCGGCGGTGGTCGAGACGGCGCTCTACCGCGTGGCCCAGGAGGCGATGACCAACGTCGTGCGCCACGCCCACGCGACCCGGCTCGACGTCTTGGTGGAGCGTCGCGGCGAGTGGGTCATGGTGATGGTCGAGGACGACGGCGTCGGCTTCGAGCCGACCCAGGCCCAGCGCGGAGATCACTTCGGTCTGCTGGGCTTGAGGGAGCGAGCCGAGGCCCTGGGCGGGACCCTGACGGTGGAGAGCGCGCCCGGGGCAGGGACCACGGTCGTGGTGGAGGTGCCGAGTGCCGATCCGTATCCTGATCGCTGATGATCACGCCATCGTCCGTTCCGGCCTGCGGGCCCTGCTTCTCGCCGATCCCGAGCTCGAGATCGTCGGCGAGGCGGAGGATGGGGGGGCGACGCTGCGGCTCACCGAGACGCTGCGGCCCGACATGGTTCTGCTCGACATCACCATGCCCCCCGACAACGGCATCGAGATCGCGAGGCGGTTGAAGGAGCGGCACCCGGAGATCATCGTGCTCATCCTCACCATGCACGAGGACGAGAGCCTGCTGCACGAAGCGCTGCGGGCGGGGGCCGCCGGCTACGTGATCAAACGGGCCGAGGAGTCCGAGATCCTCCAGGCGATCCATGCGGCGCGTCGTGGCGACATCTACGTGCACCCCGCGATGACCCGCGCCCTCCTCCAGCAGCCCGTCATTTCGGAGCACCGTCGCGGGTCCCCCGCGGAAGCGCTGACCCGCCGCGAGCTCGACGTCTTGCGCCTGCTCGCCAAAGGCAACACCAACCGGCAGATCGCCAACCTGCTCGGCCTCTCGGTGCGCACCGTCGAGAACCACCGCGCCAACCTGATGGCCAAGCTCGGGCTGGTCAGCCGGGTCGAGCTGGTGAACTACGCCGAGGAGCACAGCCTGCTGTAGAGCGACAGGCCGCGAGGCTCCCCGCGCCCGTAGGTCGGTTGCGTAGTTTCTCCCCGGGTCTCTTTCAGGTAGAAACTACGCTTCACGGTGGGGCGGCAGTGGCCTAGATTCGAATCCGTACGCTCGAAGATGCACCACCCGGGTGAGCTGCCCGGCCAAGAGGAGGAGCAACAGTGTTCCGTACAAGATGCTCGAGATTCGCGGCAGGCGTGGGATTCGCCGCTCTATGGTTTGGCCCGCTCGCGGCCGTGGCCCAGACCGCCCCGCCCCTGGGCCTGGTGCAGCAGTTCTCGGTCCTGGGAGGCTCGGGGGTGACGGGCTCCACCGGCGCGGGCACCGTGGTCGATGGCGACGTCGGTTCCTCTCCAACGGCCTCGATCTCGAACTTCCCCCCGTCGAGCGTCGCTCCCCCGTTCGTCCTCCACCTCACCAACGACCTGACCGTGCAGCAGGCTCATGCCGATGCCATCGCCGCCTACAACGCTCTGGCCCTTGAGGGGCCGGGCACGGTGCTCGCCGCGCAGCTGGACGGAGCCGTGCTCACCTCGGGGATCTATTCCTTCGCCGGGGGGGCGGCCGATCTGGCGGCCCTTGGAACTCTCACTCTCGACGGTCCGGGGATCTTCGTCTTCCAGGTGGACAGCGCGCTCACCGCCAACGTCGGCTCGAACGTCATTGGCACGGCTGACCCCTGCAACGTCTACTGGCGAGTGGGCACCTCCGCGACCCTGAACGGCATCAGCTTTCGCGGCGTCGTCATCGCGGACGCGGACGTCACCGTCGGGTCCGGCTCCAACGTCACCGGCAGGGCCGTCGCGGGAACGGGTGCGACCGGGGCGGTGACGATGGCGGGCTCCGGCGGCAACACGATCGGCGGATGCGCCGGCACCGGAGTTCCGTCGGCGACCGCCATTCCCGCGCTCGGCCTGTCGGGCACGGTGCTACTGATCGTCTCGCTCGCCGGAGCCGGACTGTTCGTCATGAAGAGGCTCTCCAGCGCGGGCCGCTGAACCAGACCGAGGCGGCGGAGCGTACCGCTCCGTCCGACCGTTCCCCGCGGTGGTTCACAGCTCCGAGAGCTGCACCAGTTGCTTGCCTTGGTTTCTCCCCTGCAGCATGCTGATGAAGGCCTGCGGCGCGGCCTCGATGCCTTGGGCGACGTCCTCGCGATACTTCAACTTCCCCTGCTTGAGCCACCGGGCCAGTTGCTGGCGCCCGGCGGGGAACCGCTCGGCGTAGGCAGAGACCAGGAAGCCCTGCACCTTCGCCTGCTTGACGATCAACTGACCCAGCCAGCGCGGCCCCAGCTCGGGTGTCAGGAGGTTGTACTGTGAGATCTGTCCACAGACGGCGATCCGTGCCCCGGGGCTGATCCGTCGCAGCACCGCATCGGTGATGACCCCGCCCACGTTGTCGAAGTAAACGTCGATACCGTCGGGGCAGAGCTCCCCGAGCTTGCGGCCGAAATCGGCCTCCGAGTTGTAGTTCAAGGCCGCATCGAAGCCGAGCTCGTCGAGCAACCAGGAGATCTTGGCCTCGGAGCCCGCCACTCCGACCACGCGGCAGCCCTTGATCTTGGCGATCTGGCCGACCAGCATCCCCACGGCTCCCACCGCTCCGGAGACCACCACGGTCTCCCCTGGCTGTGGGTCGCAGAGGTCCAGCAGGCCGAAGTACGCCGTCAGCCCCGGTATGCCCAGCACGCCGAGCGCCGCCGAGATCGGTGCCTGGCTCAGGTCGACCTTTCTCAGCTCGTGGCCCGGGGCGACGGCGTATTCCTGCCACCCCAAGAGCCCCTCGACCGCATCGCCGGCACGAAGCTCCACATCCTTGGACTCGACCACGAAGCCGACCGCGCCACCGGGCATGACTTCGCCGATGGCGACCGGTCGGGCATCCGAGTCGGCATCGCTCATTCGACCTCGCAGGTAGGGATCGAGCGACAGGTAGACCGATCGAACCAGCAGCTCGCCAATGGCAGGGGCAGGCAACGGAGAGTAGACCAGGTGGAAGTCCGTCACCTTGGGGAAGCCCACCGGCCGCGCGGCGAGGACGATCTGCCTGTTTACTTTCGCCATGGGTGCGCCTACCTTGCCTCCCTCGCTCACGATGACTCGACGCTTCCCGTGACACCGGTGCTCCGGCGGGGTGCGGTGTCCTTCGTGGAACGCTACTGCAACCTAGCCCTTCGAGATCGCCCGCCCGGGCCTCCCCGAGCGGGTCCTATGTCTTGCACGCAGTCGTCTGGACCTACGCTTTCTCGCGGGTCACCACCTCCGTCGGGAGATCAAGTGCATGAGCGCCACGAAGAGAGCGGCGCCGATGATCGCCCACAGGATCGGGAACGGCTGTCCCCCGATGTTGACCATGAAGGGCTCGGGGAGGTGGAGCGCCCGGGCCACCCAGGGTCCGAGGAGGGAGCCGACGAAGCCGAGCGCGATCGACACGATCAGGCCGCCGCGAACCCTGCCCGCGATCGCCTGGCCGAGGGCGCCGCAGACCGCCGCGATCACGATGAGGATCAGGAGCGCCGGAAGGGAGATGCTCATATCAAGGTCCTTTCATGTGGCCTGTTCCGGCCTACTTCTTGATCGCCTTGGTGACTTCGGTGACGAGCTCGTCGACCTTTCGACGGGCCTTGCCGAGGGTCTCCTGGGCGGCACCCGCGGCTCGCTGCCGAGAGCCCTCCCGCTCGAGGGCGACGTTGCCCGTGACAATGCCGACGACTTCCTTCACCCGCCCCTTCACTTGCTTCACCTTGCCGTGTGTCTCTTGCCGATTCATGGACGCTCCTTGGAGGACCACGAGGATCCTCGATCGTAGTCGGGCGTTTCGTGCATTCCCGACTGTATTCCCCGGAGGCTCGGCCGTGAAGCGGACTTTCTACCCAGGAGAATCTCGCAGCTCGGGTAATAACTACGCTTCTCGGAGGGAGTGCCGGCGGGCTATCGTCAGGTCGAGGCACTGAAAGGAAGGGACGAACCATGAGCAACACCACTCTGATCATCCTGATTGTCGTATTGGTCCTGCTGTTTGGCGGCGGTGGCGGCTACTACTGGCGCAGAGGCCGCTGAGTAGCTCTGCCAGAATTCGCAACGACAGCCGACGACCCCGGGGGGGCTCGTACCCCCCCGGGGTCCCGCTATGACGGCGAGTCCCGCTCCGCCTTCAGGCCGAGGCTCGACGCCGATGGACCAGCATGCCGAGCAAGAAGCCGGCCGAGGCCGCGAGGAGCAGGGCCTTGCCGGGATTCTCGGTGATGAAGTCGGTGGCCGCCGTCGCCGCTCGTGACAGATCGCCCCGCGCCCGGGTGTAGCCGCGATCGATCGCTTCCGCAGCATCCTCCAGCCGTCGGTGCGCGCCGCGAGACGCCGTCTCGGCGCTCTCGCGGACGTACTTGCCCGCTACGTGGGCCTTCTCCACCACGCGCTCCGCCGCCGACTCGACGCCCCGCTCGGCGCGATCGGCAGCGCCGACGACGGCGTCGCGAGTGTGGTCGATCAGGGAACCCACACCTTCCTTGGTCCGTTCAATCTTCTCGATCATGAGGTTTCTCCTCGGGTTCACGCGCCGAGTCCAAGTCAGGCGTGCGGCGTCTCGGCCGCCTGGGCCTCCGCCTTGGTCTTGTGCACCGTTGCGTCCGGGTGGTTGGGTGGAGAGTAGATGGTGTAGAGCTTCAGCGGTTCGGTCTTCGAGGCGTTGATCACGTTGTGGCGGGTTCTCGCCGGCACCACGACCCCGTCGCCGGCGCGCACCAGGGGTTGCTCCTTCTCGTCGAAGACGAACCTGGCCTCGCCCCGCTCGATGCGGAAGAACTGATCGACTTCGGCGTGAGCCTCGGTACCGATCTCCTCGCCCGGCTCGAGGCACATCAGCACGAGTTGAGCATGCTCGCCGGTGAAGAGCACCTGCCGGAAGTAGGTGTTCTGGAGCGCCAGGTTCTCGATGGCTCCAACGTATCCGTTCATAGCGACGACCTCCTCCATCATTACGATCCCCGCGGTAGGCTCGACGATCGGCTATCCCTTCGGACGTATGAAGAGCAGAACCCCGCCGACCACGATGGCACCGACGCCGGCCCATACCGGGACGTTGACCGTCTCCTTGTCCTTGATCGACAACTCGACCGGACCGATCTTGGCGTCGTGGGTCGACTTGGTGTAGGTGAAGCCGCCGTAGATCAGCCCGATGATGCCGGCGACGATCAACAGCACTGCCACGATCTTGAGTGCGTTCATGTTGTCTCCTCCGTCGCTTGCGGATCACCAGGATGGCTTCCAACGTCGCGAGCCTGGCGCTTCGCCGAGTGTGCTAGGTCCTGATCGGTCCGACCGTGAGCTCGTTGTTCACGTCTTTGACGCCCTTGGTGCCGCGCGCAATGCGCTCGGCATCACTCTTGATGATCTTGGAGCTGACGCGACCGATCAACGTCACCACGCCCTGCGACGAGCTCACGTCGATGTCCCCGGCCTTGATCTCGGAGTTGGCGAGGAGCTTCGACTTGACCTTCGAGCTGATCATCACGTCGTCGACCCAATCTCCAACGGTCCGCTCCCCGACCGTGAGGTCGTTCACCACACCGCCGACGCCTTCAGTCCGCCACGCGACCCGCCCGGCTTCGCGTCGGGCCTCTTCGGTGTCCACCACTCCGGTCAGGTACACGACGCCCTCGCGGGTCTCGATGTCCACCTGCCGCGCCTTCACCTTGTCGTTGGCCTCCAGCGAGGCTTGGATCACCGAGGTGATCCCCGCGTCCGCATGCTGTGTGCTCTTGGGCACCATCGAGGAGGTGCACCCGGCGAGTGCGAGCAACCCAATGCCGATCAGAGAGGTTGTCGCCACTATCTGTAATCGTTTCATGAGATACCGTCCTTTCCTGAACGTACTCCCCAAGCTAGTCCTTCGGCCGCTCAACGGGAAGCGCATTTTCTACCTATGCTGCGGCCCATTTTCCAGGTAGAAAGTGCTCTTCCCGTTGAGGAATCTGTGGGCTAGGTTGCAGAAACGATCGAGGCCGGTGGCCGGATTGCACGGTATCGCTTCGTTCGTCTCACTAGCAATGCCGCTCGAGTCCGGGATGAGCTCGGAGGAGGGTGGCATTGGATGAACAAGGAGTACCGATGAAGAGTAAGAACTGGATCGTGGTATGCGCGCTCTTCGGCCTGGTCGCGCTCAGTCAGCCGGCACTCGCAGGCGAATTCTCCGTCGAGGCCTTCGGCGGTTACTATGACCCCGACAGCCTCGACGAGAAGGGTGAGATCTTCGGTGGGCGCTTCGGTTACCGCCCGAGCGACAGCTTCGGCTTGGCGCTCTCGATCGGCGTCATCGACCTCGAGGACGACTTCCTCGACATCGAGGACAGCGACCTGCGCTTCCAGCTGCTCCTGGCGGACCTCTCCTTCCAGTGGCATCCGGGGGGTGGCGGCTTCTACGTCATGGCCGGACCGGGATTCTCGACCATCGACGTCGAGATCGACCTGGCCGGGGACAACAACGACTTCAACGACGATGACAGCACGTTCACCCTGCACGGCGGCGTCGGCTACCGGTGGGACATCGGGAGCTCCTTCTTCATCCGACCGGAGGCCAAGGCGCGCTGGTTCGATGGCACGGACTTCGACGCCGACGAGCGCGCCTCGTGGGATGGACTGGACACCGAGTACACGCTCGCCCTCGGCTTCCGCTTCGGCAGCAACTGATCGAAACGCCGTTCACCCGGTTCTGTGGCGACAGAAAACCCGCTCGGCGTGCCTCATCCCGACGATCTGTCAGGGTGAGGGGCGCCGGGCGACCTCGCGCGCCCGGACGATGAAGCGCAGGGGTGCCGGACCGATGAAGTCGAACGGATAGCAGGTGACCAGGGTGAGGGTCGGATGCGGCGAGGGGTCCAGGACGTCGCCGCGCTCCGGCGTCACCGTCTCGAGGGACTCCACCTCGTACTCGAACGATCCGTCGGCCGTGACCAGGAGAATGCGATCCGCGGGCCGCACCTCGCGCAGCCCCCGGAACACCGTGTCGCGGTGGCCCGCGAGACCGACGTTGCCGGGCTCACCCGGTAGGGCGGTGCCGTCGATGTGACCAACTCCCCGCCGCAAGGTGAGCGCATCCGTGCCCGCAGCCACGATCACCGAGATGCCGGCGCCGGGGATCTCGAGGCGCCCGATCAGCTCGCCATGCTCCGGCCGCTGCCGCGTCACCACCACCGGCGCCACGACAGCTGCGGGCGGGCGGAAGAGCTCGCCGAGCCTGCTGGCTTGCCGCGCTTCGTAGGCCACCCGGTCGAGCACCACGTAGCCCACGTAGCCGACCGCCGCGAGTGCCACGCCCCAGAGCCCCACCTCCAGCAGGCGGAGCGCGGCTCCCAGTCTGCGCCGTGAGCCAAGAACAACCACGCCCCCCGGGACCTCTCCCGGGGGGCGTGAGCTGCGAGAGCTCTTGCCGATCAGCAACTTGTCCTACTGGGGCCTACGGCCGCGCAACGCGCACGACGACTGCGCCGCCCATGGCGAGCAGACCGAGCAGCCCGATCAGCGGCAGGCTGCTGGCCGTGTTGGGCAGGCGGGAGCCGGTCGAGGTCTCGGAGTAACCGGTAGCTTGCGGCTCGACCCTGGCTTGCGGCATCACCTTGGGCCGAGGCTCGATGACCACGCTCGCGGCATGATAGACGGTGCCGTCACTCATGGTGTGGTACAGCACGGTCACGCGCTCGCCGGCGGTGAAAGTCGTCGCCGGCTTGGTCTTGGGATCCAGCGCGAAGGTCATGCGCTGGCCGGCGTCGCTGTCCATCACCAGCTCAGTGCTCGTGCACGAGACCACCGTGCCCGACACCGACATCTCGGCGCTGGTGGTGGCCAGTGCGGCGGTCGTCGCCGGCTTGGTCGGCTCCGGCGTTTGTGCGACAGCGGTGCTCACGACGGTCAGCATGAGAACGGACGTCAAGAGGAGTGTTCGGACCTTCATGGTGTTTTCTCCTGGAAAGGTTGACCGCGGCGCCGCGGCCGGCTGAGCGAAAGGGATGCGCCACGCGCGGGCGGCCCACCAACTGGATGAGTAGTGCAATTGCCGAGCCACGATGGGCAACGTCTCACGGACGGCGCCGGCCCCTCGTGGCCGCCCGGGGCCGCCGTTCACAACGCAAGATCTGCACCGAACGATGCAGAGCGTGCCAGCCACTCCGCCCGGGATCTCATCCTTCGCTACCAGGCCGCCCGTAGGTTTCTGTCGAACCTAGGCCCTCGCGCTTGGAGCGCCGGGCATGGAGACTTCCCAGCAGCCGGTCGACTTCGTTGGCGGGGAAACGTCGCCCGCTTTCGCCCGCGCGGTTCCGGTTCCTCTGCCGACGCAGCCACCACCGCAGAGCTACCACGAAGCTCGCACCGAGGGCCAGCAAGATCCAGCTCGTTTCTTCCACGTCAGCCTCCTTACTTTCGTTGCGCGACGGCTCTCGCCGGAAGGAGCAGCTTCCATGCCACGCTCGCTCCGTGAGCCGGCACGCCGGTGGCGATGAGTGGTAGACTTGCGAAACTTGGAAGCAGCTCGTCCGGCTCGCGCTTGACAGTTCGGAGGAATGCCGAGGCATCAGCCACGGCGGCGGCGAGAACCCTTCCCCTATGCGGCCCTTCACACGGAACACCGTCGGCGTTTGCCTGATCTATGTGCTGCTGGTGGGCGGCTTCGCGCTCTGGCAGCGCAGGGAGGTCGGTGCCGCTCACCGGGCCGCCCTGGAGGACCCGGCGCGCGGAGCGGAGCGCTACGACCAGGCCATGCGCCGCCTCGGGGCGGGCGCCCTCGGCGTCCTGGCCCTGGTCGGCGTCCTCGGCGTGGCGTTCTACGTGCGGCTGGCGCGACGTGGCCGCGAGGTCGCCGACCGGCTGCAAGGTGCCCTGGCCGGGGATGCGCTGCCGGCACCCCGGATCAGGGACGAGCTCGGGGCCGCCCTGGAGGCCGCCGACCGGGTGGGGCAAGAGCTCGACCTGGAGCGCGAGCGGGGAGCCCAGGCCCGGCAGCGCCTCCACACGCTGTCGCGGCTCATGGACGTGGGCGTGCTGCTGGTCAATCCCTCTCACCAGCTGGACTTCGCCAACCCTCGCGCCTGTGAGCTGCTGGGCTGCGAGGATCCGGCGCAGCTGCACGAGCGCTGGCCCGAGCTCTTGCAGCTTCTCGATCCCGGCGGGCCTGCGCAGGAGCACACAGCGCAGTTTGATTTCGACGTGCCGGGGGCGAAGGAGCCGCGTGCGGTGCACTGCCGGGTGTACCCGTTGGTGGAGGAGGAGCACCAGGGTTTCGTCTGCCTGCTGCGCGAACGGATGGCTCTCGACGCGCTGGAGACCGACCTGTTGCTGGCCAGCCAGCTACGCGCCTTGAGCCGGGTCTACCTCGCCGTCACCCATGACTTGAAGGCGCCGCTCAACGCCATGGTGCTGAACCTCGACCGTTTGCAGACCGCCCTGCGCAAGGGCGGAGGCGTGCAGGAAGCCGAGAAGACCCAGGGCTATCTCGACGTGCTGCGCGAGGAGCTCGAGCGTCTCGACCGCTCGCTGCTGGCCCTGCTCACCGACACCACACCCGCCGGCAGCGGGCGTGAGGAGTTCGACGTGCGGGGCACGATGCGGGAGATCGAGCGATTGCTGTTGCCCCAGGCCCGCCAGCAGCACGTCGCCCTGGAGGCCCAGCTGCCGGGGGTGGCGGTGCGCATCGCCGGCCAGCGCGACCGCCTCAAGCAAGCCATCCTCAACGTCGCCATCAACGCGCTCGAAGCCATGTCCGACGGCGGCGAGCTGGAGCTGATCCTGGAGGCGCTCCCCGAAGAGGCCGAGGTGCGGATCAGCGATACCGGCCCGGGCATCCCGGAGGAGGTGCGGCGGCGGATCTTCGACATGCACTACACGACCAAGACCACCGGCACCGGCATCGGGCTCTACCTGGCGCGCTCCATCGTCGAGGCCCATGGCGGTGAGATCACCGTCGAGAACCGGCCCGGCCGCGGCAGCGAGTTCCGGCTGCGCCTGCCGGCGCTCGGGGCGGGGGTGTGACCGTCGTGCTCCACGCGCTGATCGTCGAGGATGACAAGAACGCCTTGAGTGCCCTCGCCGAGCTGGTCGCCGAGCAAGGCTTCACGGTCGAGAAGGCGACCAGCGTGCGCGCGGCGCGGTCACAGCTGGCCGGCCGGACTCCGGACGTCGTGCTGCTCGACCTGATCCTGCCCGACGGCACCGGCTTCGATCTCATCGGGGATCTCCACGGTCAGACCGACCGGGTGGAGATCGTCGTGATCACCGGTCATGCCAGCGTGAGCACCGCGGTCGAGGCGTTGCGCCACGGCGCCAGCGACTATCTGACCAAGCCGGTGGACACGGCGCGGCTCAAGCTGATGCTCACCAACCTGACCCGTACGCGCGGCCTGCGCCCACGGCTCAGCGAGCTGCGCCACCAGGTGCGCCAGCTCGGCTGCTTCGGGATGCTGGTGGGAGCTTCGCCGGCGATGGAAAAGGTTTACGAGCTGGTGAGCCGGGTGGCACCTTCGAGCGCCAGCGTGCTCCTCACCGGTGAGAGTGGCACGGGCAAGGAGCTGGTCGCGGAGACCGTGCATCAACTCAGCCGTCGCGCCGCCAAGCCGTATCTGGTCGTCAACTGTGGCGCACTGTCACCGTTGTTGATCGAGAGCGAGCTGTTCGGTCACGAGCGTGGCAGCTTCACCGGCGCAGATCGCGTGCACCGTGGCTACTTCGAGCGCGCAGACGGCGGCACGCTGTTCCTCGACGAGGTGAGCGAGATGCCGCTCGAGCTGCAAGCCAAGCTCTTGCGCGTGCTCGAGGCCGGCGCCGTGATGCGGGTGGGCGGTGAGAAGATGGTGAAGGTCGACGTGCGGATCATCGCCGCCACCAATCGCGACCTCGACGCCAGGGTCGCGAAGGGGGAGTTTCGCAGCGATCTGCTCTACCGCCTGAAGGTGTTCCCGATCGATCTGCCACCGCTGCGAGCACGTACCGAGGACATCCCGGCCCTGGCCCAGCACTTCCTCGCCGAGCTCAACCGGAAGGAAGGTGCCGACACGAGCTTCGCGCCGGCGGCCCTGGCGATCCTCCAGCGTTGCGCTTGGCCGGGCAACGTGCGCGAGCTCAAGAACGTGGTCCACCGTGCCTTCATCCTCGCCGAGGGGGAGATCGATCCATCGCATCTGGCGCCCGAGCTGTCCGGCCAGGGGCCGGCGGACGGGCTCTCGGACTCGCTCACCACGCTGGCCGAAGCCGAGCGCCGATTGATCCTGGCCTCGCTCGAGCATTTCGGCGGCGACAAACGCAAGGCCGCCGGGGCGTTGGGCGTGAGCTTGCGCACGCTGTACAACCGGCTGCGCGAGTACGGCCAGGCGTGAGGGAGCTTCTCCGGCGGCGACCCGTGCTGAGGTGGCACAGCGCTTGCGGTATTACTCGGTCCGGGCCACGGGCCCGGAGACCGAGATGAACTGGGAACAGATGGAAGTCGATTGGCAGCGGGTCGGGGGCGATCTGAGGACCCGCTGGAGCGCGCTCACCGACGAAGACCTCGAAGGCATCGCCGGCAAGCGCGAGCGGCTGCTCGGTCGGCTGCGCGAGATCTACGGTCTGACCGAGAAGGGCGCCGAGGCCGAGCTGCGGGACTGGGAACGACATCAAGAGCCGATCGAGCTGGACCGGATGCCTGAGTCGTGAGACGCGGCCTCAGGCCGACGGCGGTTCCGGCTTCTCTTTCTCTCGCTGGTCGCGCCGACCCTCCTTCTCTTTCTCTTTCTCCTTCTCTCTTTCCTTCACTCTGGCCGGCGGCGGGCTCGGCGGCACGACCTGGCGCTGGGCCCGCGCTCGCTGTCGCTCCTCGAGCTGCTGCGTGGCGTCCAGCTGCTGCTGCCGGAGCGCTTCACGCTCGGCTCGATGGTGCTTCTCGGCCTCGACGCGCGCGGCTTGCACCTGGGCCCGGGCGATCTCCTGCCGGTGCAGCTTCGCGAGTTGTCGGGTCTCGCTGGTCTGGAACCGGTCGAGCTCCTGCTGGGCGCGGCGCTTTTCCCTCTCGAGCTCCCGGGTGTCGAGACGCGGTGCCCCCTCGGCCCGTACCACCCTGCCCTCGAGCTCGGGCGCCGGGATGCGAGGCCCTGTGCTGCCGGGCCGCCCGACGCGAACGGATTCGAGCTGCTCCTTCTCCGGCCGGTGGAACCGGACCTCGGTCTCCGCCACCTCGGCACGCGTCTTCGACCTCGCCTCGCCGATGCGCAGGGATCGCACGCGTCGTCCGGTGACCTGCTCGATGCGTCGCACCTCGACGCCACGGTTCACCACCCGGTTGTCGACGTAGGTGTAGTTGGTCACGTTCCTGGTGTTGTGGATGATGGTGACGTTGCGCGCTGCCGGGATCAGATGCGTCGAAAGCCGCGGCTCGAGGAAGAAGCGCTCCGACACGAAGCTGTAGGTGTCAGGCCGGATGCCGATGCTCAGGTCGAGGCCGCCGAGACGCAGGCCGATGCCGATCTCGAAGCCGACCGAGGGCGGCAGGGGCGCCCAGCCGACGTAGCCTCCGCCGTGCTGCCAGGAGACCCAGGCCGGTCCCCAGTCCGTACCGGGGACCCACAGCCAGCCGAAGCGCGGGTTCCAGGTCCAACGGCCATAGTGGTAGGTCGCCCAGCCGAACGGTTCGTTCGACACCCAGGTCCAGCCGTAATCAGTGACCACCCAGCGGCCGTCGCTGTACGGGCGCCAGGAGGGGTGCATGTCGCGCGGGAACCAGGCCCAGCCGTGGTCGCGGAGCAGCACCCAGTCGCCGTAGGGTGACAGCTCGTCGTAGAAGAAGCCGACGTCGCCGCGGAGCGAGGGGAAGCCGTCGTAGCCACGGTCACGGTCGTAGCCGCGGTCACGGTCGTAGTCACGATCACGGTCGTAGTCACGATCGCGGTCGTCATCATCGTGATGGTCGTGGTCGGAGTACGGCCGCGAGCCCGGGGGAGTGCCGTAGGTCGGCGATTGAGCGTAGACCGCACACTGGATGCCGGCTCCCAACAGGAGAGCGATGCTTGCCAGTCGAATCGGTTGCATGAAGTAACGTCCTTTCTCGAGCGTTTCCCGCAACTTGCGGGAACCTCTCAGCTTTGGTCGGCGGCCATCGCCTCGAGATTGATGCGGGTGCGAGCCAGGCGGGAGAGCTTCGTGTCGGCGCTCGACTCTTCGTCGAGCGTCAGTTGGAGCAGGGCCGCGGATTCGTTTTCTCCCAGCAGCTCGGCATAGGCGCTCGCTGTGCCATAGCCGGCGATCTCATAGTGCTCCACCCGTTGGCTGGCGGAGATGATGGCAGCGTCCCGCACGACGGGTTCCGCGTCGACTTCGAGGATGCCTTGCCCTTCCTCGAGCAGACCTTCCATGCCCTTGCAGTGGTGACCATTGTGTGGGAAGTTCAGTCCCTTGAAGATCCTCTCCAGCCGGGCGATGTGCCCCTTGGTCTCGGCGAGGTGCTCGGTGAGAGCCGCCTTGAGCTCCTCGTGGGATGCTGCGGCGATGATCTTCGGCAAAGCTTCGACAATCTGCGTTTCCGCGCTGTAAAGGTCCTTCATCTCGTGGACCCAGAGCTCTTTGAGTGATTCGATCTTCATGACACGTCCTTTCGTTGGCTGCGGTGACGCTGCTCGAAGCATGACTGGGGCTGAGGTGTCCTGCTCCTGGATGTTTCTCACTCTAGTCCTCGGATCCGCCTCGGGGAAGAGCACTTACTACCCGGGAGCGCGATCGCGACGTGAGTAGGAACTACCTCTGCTACGGCGGCTCGGTCACAGCTGCGCCCGCAGCAATCCCGCCAGGTTGTCGAGCACCTTGTCGCGCAGCGGCCGCGCGTCGAACTGCGCCAGCGTCACTTGTCGCGAACGCGCCAGGTCGGCGGTGAACACCCGCTCCTGCTCTTCGGCGAAACCGCGGTCGTAGATGTTGGCGTTGGCCTCGTCGTTGAGCCGAAAGGAGCGGTTGTCGAAGTTGGTCGATCCCACCATGGTCCATAGGCTATCGACGATCATGTACTTGCAGTGATACATGGTGGGCAGGTACTCGAAGATCTCCACACCGGCGGCGAGCAGTGGCCGCCAACGCGAACGCGAGGCGTGGCGCACGAGGTGGGTGTCGATGTGCTCCCCGGGGACGATGATCTGCACCCGGACGCCGCGCTGACGCGCCGCAACGAGCTCGTCCACCGAGAGGTCGTCAGGAACGAAGTAGGAGTTGGCCAGGCGGATACTGCGGCGCGCGGCCGCGATCGAGAGCAGGTACATGAGGCGAACGCTCTCGCCGCCGCCACCCTTGGAGCTGTGGGAGACCTGCGCCGTCACCGTCCCGACGGAGGGAATCGACACGAAGTACTCGGGGCCGTCGAGCAGGGTCGAGCGCGTCTCGAGCCAGTTGTCCATGAACGCCGCCTGCATCTGCGCCACCACCGGACCCTCGAGGCGGTAGTGCGAGTCGCGCCATTCCTCGGGGCCGCTGGCGTTGCCGCGCCACTCGTCGGCGATGCCGACGCCTCCGGTGAAGCCGATGCGGCCGTCGACGATGAGCAGTTTGCGGTGCGTGCGGTTGTTGGTGCGCGCCACGTTGTACCAGCGCAGCGGGCGGTAGCGCTCCACCTCCACGCCGGCGTCGCTCATCTTCTGCAGATGGCTACCGTCCACCTTGCCGGAACCCACCCAGTCGAGGAGCACGTGGACGCGCACGCCGGCGCGCGCCCGCTCGGAGAGCGCCTCAGCGAACTCCCTGCCGACGGTGCCGGACCAGTAGATGTACGACTCCAGGCAGATGGACTGCCGCGCGCCACGGATGGCGCCGAGCATGGCGGGGAAGATCTCGTCGCCGTTCTGGAAGCCCTGGGCGCTGTTGCCATTGGCCAGCGGCGGACCGAAGAGCGACCCCATGGTGCGCACGAACTGGGGATCGTCGACACCGTAATGCCCCGGCAGCGGCTGAGTGACCTTCTTCTCCCCGGTCGCCAGATTGAGGACGAGGATGGCGATGCCGGCCATCGCGATCGCCCCCATGCCGACGGCGAGCCACATCCTCACGCCTCGCCGTCGGAGCGCTGCCATGTCTCAGAGCACCATTCGATCCGAGCACGAGGAACCTGTTGTGCCGATCGAGGCGCGGGCACGGCGTCAGTTGAACCGCTTCGGGAACTGGCTGACGATGCCCCGGGAGAGCATGTCAGCCATCTCCAAGATGTGCTGGTGCACGGTGTCGTACGCAGCGATGTCGGCGGCCCAGTCGCCGCGCAGGCGAGCCTGTGCCTGCTGGAGCGTCAGGTCGAGGTGGTGGCGCATCTCAGCGCGAAGCGTCGCGCGGGACCAGTTGTCGGGATTCGCGTCGCTCAGGAAGTCGGCGATCTCGTCCGAGTTGGCGTACCAGCGCGTCGAGGCGGCCTTGACGCCGGCGCTGTCGCCGGCCTTTGCGGCGGTCACCACCTCGGCCGCGATCAAGATGTGCGGCCGGAGCAGCGCTGTGAGGCCCTTGCCAGCCGCCTCGCCGTAGAAGGGCTTGATCGCGTCGCCGAGGTCCACCTGGTTGCGCAGCAGGCGCTCCGTGGTGGCCCGGGCATCAGGCAGACCGGCCGCGGCGCTCACGATGTAGAGCCGCGTCCAGGTGACGTGGTCCTCCCACAGCTTGCGCATGCCATCGTGGAAGGCGGCACGGTCGATCGACGCAGATGCGACCACCGCAGAGGGAGCCGGATTGTGGTCGTGGGCCCGGCCTGCGGACGGCGCGGTCATGGCCATGAAGAGGAGGGCGAGGGCGGTGGCGGAGGGTGGCAAGGCACTCTTTCCGAATAGACGTTTCATGACATGGCGTCCTTTCTCGAACGTGTCCCCAACCTAGCAGTCCGTGGTGAAAGCCGGCCTGCTTGGCGGGCTTGGTTTTGAGAGAATGCAGCATGTCGATGGGCAATCGTGGTGAGAAGCAGCGTCCGATGTGGGTGGACGCGGGCGGAGTGTCGAAGGGTCCGGGGCACCCG
>DASUEU010000092.1:0-78283 GCA_036274895.1 Thermoanaerobaculia bacterium
GCACGTGGCCGCGCTCGGGATCCGGTTCTACGACGGCGCGATGTTTCCGCCGCGGTACCGGGGCCGGGTCTTCGTCGCCGAGCACGGCTCGTGGAACCGGAGCTCGAAGGTCGGCTACCGGGTCGTTTCCCTGGCGGTCGAGGGCGGCCGCGTGGTTTCGGAGGAGACCTTCGCGGAGGGCTGGCTGCAGGGCGAGGAGGCATGGGGGCGGCCCGTCGACGTCCTGGTCATGCCCGACGGCGCGCTCCTCGTCAGCGACGATCGCGCCGGGGCGGTGTACCGGATCACGATGACGCGCTGACCGCCTCCCGGCATGCCCCGGGTGTCGGCGCCGGATACATTGCGGTCCCATGCGCTGGTCCCGCGCCTTCATCCCGACGCTCAAGGAGGATCCCGCCGACGCCGAGGTGGCGAGCCACCGGCTCATGCTCCGCGCCGGAATGCTGCGCCAGGTCGCGCGCGGGATCTACTCGTACCTGCCGCTCTGCCAGCGCGTGATCCTGAAGATCGACGCGATCGTGCGCGAGGAGCTGGACCGGATCGGGGCGATCGAGCTCATGCTCCCCATCCTCCATCCGGCCGAGCTCTGGCAGGAGACCGGGCGCTGGGATCTGTACGGCCCGCTCATGATGCGGCTCTCCGATCGTCACGACCGGGCGTACGCGCTGGGACCGACGCACGAGGAGGTCGTCACCGACCTCGTGCGGAACGCGGTCCGCTCGTACCGCGCGCTGCCGCTCTCGCTGTACCAGATCCAGACCAAGTTCCGCGACGAGATCCGCCCCCGCTTCGGCCTGATGCGGGGGCGCGAGTTCCTGATGAAGGATGCCTACTCCTTCCACACCTCGGCCGAGAGCCTGGACGCCACCTACGAGGAGATGCACCGCGCCTACGCGCGCATCTTCACCGCCTGTGACCTCGACTTCGTGGCGGTGGAGGCGGACACCGGCACCATCGGCGGCTCCTCCTCCCACGAGTTCATGGTCACCGCCGAGACGGGGGAGAGCGACGTGGTGCGCTCGGCCGCCGACGGCTACGCCGCCAACACCGAGAAAGCCGTCAGCGCGCCCCTGATCGCTCCGGAAGCCGAGGAGCCGAAGCCCTTGGCCGAGGTGGCCACCCCCGACCAGATGGCGGTGGCGGACGTCGCCGCCTTCCTCGGCACCAGCCCCGAGCGGGTGGTCAAGACCCTGGTGTACGAGACCGACAAAGGTGTGGTGGCGGTGGCCATCCGCGGCGATCGGGAGGTCAACGAGGTCAAGCTCGCCAACCTGCTCGACGCCCAGGTGGTGGCGCTGGCCGGCGAGGAGGTGGTGAAGAAGACCACCGGCTCCCCGGTCGGCTACGCCGGGCCTGTGGGGCTGCCGAAAGGAGTGCGCCTGATCGCCGATGAGACGGTGCGCCCGCTCACCAACTTCGTCTGCGGCGCCAACAAGGGCGATGCCCACTTCACCGGCGCCAACTGGGGCCGGGACGCCCAGCCGGGCGAGTGGGCGGATCTGCTGCTGGTGCGCGGCGGCGACCCCAGCCCGTGGGGGGGCGGCGCCCTCGAGCTGTCCCGCGGCATCGAGGTCGGCCACATCTTCAAGCTGGGCACCAAGTACTCGAAGGAGCTGAGCTGCAACTACACCGACGAGAACGGCGCCGACCTGCCGATGATCATGGGCTGCTACGGCCTCGGCATCGGCCGCACAGTGGCCGCCGCCATCGAGCAGAACCACGACGCCGACGGCATCATCTGGCCCCGGCCCCTGGCCCCCTTCGAGGTGTTGCTGATCGCCTTGAACGTCGATGACGCCACGGTGCGCGAAGCGGCCGAGCGGCTCTACGGCGAGCTGCAAGCGGCCGGCATCGAGGTGCTCTTCGACGACCGCGACGAGCGCCCGGGCGTCAAGTTCAAGGACGCCGACCTGGTGGGCTCCCCCGTGCGGGTGGTGGTGGGCGCCAAGTCCCTGGCCGAGGGCAAGGTGGAGATCTCGCTCCGCCGCGACCGCGCCAAGCTCCCTTGCACGGTGGCGGAGGTGGTGGGCAAGGTGCGGGAGCTGTTGGGGTGAGGGGGCGGTGGATGGCGGCGAGATCCGGGAGGCGTTGAGGTGAGCCCGGGTCTGCGCCGCCTGCTCCTCGTCGCCGTCGTGCTCTCGGCTCTGGTCGCCCTCTGGGCCTCCGCCGCCGAGCCTCCCCGAGCAGCTCTGATCTACTTGTTCAAGCCCCTCACCACGGTGCTGATCCTCGCCTGGGCCCTGGCGATCGCCAGCGAGCGTGACCGTTACCTGTGGGCCATCGCCGCCGGGTTGGCCTGCTCCCTGGTGGGGGACGTGTTCCTGATGCTGCCGGGGGATTACTTTCTCGCCGGCCTCGGGGCCTTCCTGGTGGCGCACCTGTGCTACTTGGTGGCCTTTACCACCGGTGTGCGCTTCGCGGCCTCGCGCCTCGCCTTCGCCGTCTGGCTGCTGGTGGCGGCCGGCGGCCTCGCCTTCGTCTGGAACCACGCCCAGCCCCAGCTCGCCATCCTCGTCTACGGCCTGGTCCTGGGCAGCATGGCGGCTCAGGCCACCGTGCGCGCCCTCACCCTGCGCACCCGCCCGGCCCTCTGGGCCGCCCTCGGCGCCGCTGTCTTCGTCCTCTCGGACACCCTCCTCGCCATCGACCGCTTCCGCGCCCCCCTCCCCGTCGCCCCGCTCCTCATCCTCGCCACCTACTACCTGGCCCAGGGGTTGATTGCGGGGTCGGTGGCAGGGGCGTCGAGCCCCGCGGGCCGACCGCGGTAGGCTTGGCTGGACTGCCACGACGAGGCCGACCGCCATGACCCGACTCCGCCGCCTCCTTGCCCGCCTCCTCCCTCTCGCCTTGCTGTCCCTCGCCGCTCCTTCCGCTTTCGCCCAGGGCGGCACTTATTGGGTGGCGACGGACGGCAGCGACACCAGCGGTGACGGCAGCTCGGCCAACCCCTGGGCGACCATCACCAAAGCGGTGGACACCGTGCCCGACCAGGCCCTGGTGCTGGTGCGACCGGGCACTTACAACGGCCGGGTCAACCTGCGCCAGACCTTCGCCCAGGGCATCACCGTGCGCGCCGAGACGCCCTACCAGGCCCGCCTGCGCCACACCCAGACGGTGGTCACCTGCTACGAGTGCCAGGGTGTCACCCTCGAGGGCTTCGACATCGCCCACTCCGGGGCGGGGGCCGGCGCCCTGGTGATCCAGATCCAGGACCTGATCGGCCCTCCCGACCACACCAGCCGCGTGGTCCTGCGCGACAACGTGATCCACGACAGCTGGAACAACGACCTGGTGAAGATCAACAACGGTGCCCGCGACGTCCTGGTGGAAGGCAACCTCTTCTACAACCAGAGTGGCAGCGACGAGCACATCGACGTCAACAGCGTGGACGGGGTGACCGTGCGCGGCAACGTCTTCTTCAACGACTTCGCCGGCAGCGGGCGCACCAACGGTAACGACACCAGCAGCTACGTCGTGATCAAGGACTCGAACGGTAGCGACGACGACCTGCTGGGCGCCCGCAACGTGGTGGTCTCCGGCAACGTCTTCCTGCACTGGGAGGGTTCGACCGGCTCATCCTTCGTGTTGATCGGCGAGGACGGCCAGCCCTTCCACGAAGCCTTCGACGTGGTGGTCGAGAACAACCTGATGCTCGGCGACAGCGCCAACGTGATGCGTGTCCCCTTCGGCATCAAGGGCTCACGGGACGTGATCTTCCGCCACAACACCGTGGTCGGGGACCTGCCGGCGCTGGCCTACGCCATGCGATTGAACCGCGAGGGCAGCAACCTGCAGGTGGAGGATGCGAGCTTCTTCGGCAACGTCTGGTCGGACCCCACGGGCACCCTGGGCTCCACGGGCGCCGGCAACCCCAACGATTTCTCCGACACCCCGCCGGCGGACCTGCTCTCCTTCACCCTGCGCCGCAACCACTACTGGAACGGCCCCAACCCTCTGCCCTTCGACGCTGCCGAGCGCATCAACACGACCGACGACACCGAAGGCCAGGTCGGCAACCCGCAGCTGCCCGCCGCCACCGCCATCGTGCCCCCGCGCTGGAACCCGGCCTCCGGCCTGTTCGCCGACGGCTCGGTGCGCATCGCGCAGGTTCTCGAGAAGCTGGTGCTCGAGCGGGGCACGCCCGGGGCCGGCAGCCCTCTCTTCGCGGCCGGGGACCCGGCCGTCGCCCCGGCCACCGACATCCTCGGCCGCCCCCGCAGCGCCAACCCCACCCTGGGCGCCGTGGAGCTGGGCTTCCTCTTCGCCGACGGCTTCGAGACCGGCAACACCGGCGCCTGGTCGGCCACGGTGCCGTAGCGCTTATCCTGGGATCTCGGCTTCGACGAGCTCGGCGAGCAGGGCCAGGGACTCTTGCCAGCCGAGGTGGCACGCTTCGCGAGGGATCACCTCGGGTACCCCCTCCTGCACGATGGTCACCTCGGTCCCGCAGGAGACCGCGGCCAGCGAGACGGTGACCTCCATGGTCCCGGGCAGGTTGGCGTCGTCGAAGCGGTCCGTGTGGCGAATGCGCTCGTTGGCAACGAGCTCCAGGTACTCGCCGCCGAAGGAATGGCTGCTTCCGCTCGTGAAGTTCGTGAACGACATCCGGTAGCTGCCCCCGACCTTGGCCTCCAGGTGGTGCACCTTGCCAGTGAAGCCGTTCGGCGGCAGCCACTTGACCATGGCATCAGGGTCGAGGAAGGCCCGATAGATCCGCTCGGCGGGGGCACGGAGGACGCGATGGAGCCTGATGGTGTGAGTGGCCATGAGGGAACCGCCTTTCAGGGGTGGACGGCTGCCGATTCTACCTCCCACCAGCCGTCCCTCGAGCCGCCGAGGCGACCACCCCTTGCAGGCCGCGCAGCACCAGGGCTACGGCTTCCTCCTCGAAGCGCGTCTCGAGCAGGAGGTGGTTGTCCTCAACGGCGAGGCCGTTCGGACTGTGAGCTGCTCGGCGCCAGGATGCTACCCTGTCCCGTGGCCAGCGGCCGGGCGCACTTGACTCGGGAGGCATCACCACACCGAGGCATCGAGAGGGCCGACGCTACGACATGGCCAACCCGCGGCATCTGTCCCTCCTGACCGAAGGGGTCGAGGCGTGGAACGCCTGGCGGCAGGTCGAGCCGTCGGAATGGCCCGATCTGCAGCATGCGCGGCTACCCCGTGCCAGGTTGAATCACTGCGACCTGCAGAACGCCAATCTGGTGGCGGCCGACCTCGAAGACGCCTGCTTGGCCGGCGCCAACTTGAGGAACGCCAACCTCAAGGACAGCAAGCTGATGCGGGCGGATCTCCGGGGAGCCGCGCTGGCGGAGAGTAACCTCTACGGGAGCGATCTCCGAGAGGCGGATCTCTCGCGTGCTGATCTGCGGTGCGCCAATCTCGAACGCTCCCAGCTGGGGGGCGCGAAGGTACATCTGGCTGTTCTCGGTCACACTCGGCTGGATCGCTCGTTTCTGGTCGGTCCAGTGGGGCTCGAACAGACCATTCATAGCGATTCCTCGAGCGTGGACTTTCGTGCCCTGGAAGAAATGGCGACTCTGTTGGGTGGGGACTCCTCACGCGCCGCAGCCATCCAGTGGGTGTGTCGTGGTGGCGGAATGCCGGCCCATCTGCTGCGTTACCTTTCCGTCAAGCGCCGGCCGGCACGAGTCGTGCCCCGGAGCTTCGTCAGCTACAGCCACGCGGATCAGGGCTTTGCCAGCAAGCTGGTCGAGGCGCTGCGGCAACGGCGCCTCCCGTGCTGGAAGGACGATGGGCACCTGGCGATCGGTGCCGTCATGGAAGATTCCCTCATCACGGCGGTGATCCAGAGCGACAAGGTCCTTCTCTGCTGCTCAGAGCACTCGCTGACCAGCAGTTGGGTGGAGCTCGAGGTCGCCACGGCGTTCGAGAAGGAAGAACGTTGCGGTCGGCCCATGCTGTTGCCGCTGGACCTGGACGGCTACCTGAGGAAGAAATGGCAGAGCCCCTTCGCAGCCAAGCTGGCTGGACGGCTCGCGGCGAGCTTCGTTGGGTGTGAAGAGGATCCCGAGGTCTTCTCAGTCGAGCTTGCACGTGTGGTTCGGGCTCTCCGCGCTTGACTTGGAAACAAACTGAGCCGCTCACTGCGTTGATGGCCGATGGTCTTCCTGAGCTACAACAGTAAGGATCGCGAGAAGGTCCGGGAGGTGAAGGCCGAGCTCGAGGCGCGGGGGGTCTCCACCTTCCTGGACAGCGAGCACATCGACCGCGGTACGGACAGCCGTCGTGCGCTGGAGGAAGCCCTACTATCCTGTCGAGGGGTAGCTGTGTTCATCGGGAGCGAGCTGGGGTCCTGGCAGGAGCGGGAGATCTCTGTCGCGTGGACCCGTCATATCGAAGAGGAACAGGCCGGTCGGGTCTTCCCCGTTGTGCCGGTGCTCCTTCCCGGCGGTAGCCCACCGCGCGGTTTCCTCGGAACCAACTCCCGCGTAGACCTGAGACGCAACTGGCCCGACCGGCGAGAGCTCGACGCCCTCGCCCGGGCCTTTCGCGACTCGCTCGTTCCTCTTCCGTTCAGTCTCGAGCTCTCTCCTGCCGGATTTTCCTCTCCAGTTGGAGCGACGATGGTCCTGGACAGCTCGACTCCGAGCCAGTTCCTGCCAACTGGAGGTGACCTGGCAGATCAAGCTCTGCTGGTGCCCGACCTGGCCTCGTGGCTGGGCTCCGGACCCAGCCGATTCGCCCCTGCACCCGAGCCCGCTTCGGACGTCTTGGTGACGATTGACGCTCTGACAGATGTGGTGCGCAAGTACGCGGGAACCGAGAAGCAGAACCTCAACGAAGTTCTCGGTACCGTCTGGCGGCGGGGGCGAAAGCACAGCCAGTCGGGCCCCATGACAGAAGTGGTCTGGTTCACCCCAGCCGATGGATCGGCCATGAGGCGTGGCGAATCATGGACCTTCAAGCGAGGGGCCCTTGGCCAGGGCTCCGATGGCCGCCGCTACATGGTCTGGATGACGGCCGATGAGGACTTCTACATGCACGCGCTCGAGGGAAACGTGACCTACGAAGCAGACTTCTGGGGCACTCGTTGATTGGAGGAGCGCTACCTCCCCCCGCCCCCGCGATCTGCATCGTCCCCGGCTCCTGACGGAAGGTGCTGATTTCGCGCTGGCTGCGGTTTCAGCCGCCTTCGAGGGCCAGGTCGAGCATGGTCGGCCTGCCCAGGGGGTGGAACCGGTGAGCTGGCAGCGATGCAAGCCGGTTGTCGAACCGGGGTTGACAGCTCGACTGCACCCTCTGTATCTTGCACCGCAAAAGAACAGATCAACCAATCTCCTCTTTGCCATTTTGCTCTGGGCTTCTTGCCTCGGGAGGCATCCCGTGTCAGCTGAGATGAATACCGGCGACGAAAAGGATAAAAGGAGCGAGAAGCCCCCCGAGGGCGGCGGTCTGCTCAGTCACGAGGCCATGGTGGGGCATTACGTCAGCGCCTTCATCACCTCCTCCAACCGGGTGCGTTACGTGACGATTGCGGTGACCATCGCCAGCATCATTCTCCTGGTGGGGCATTGGAACAACCGGCCCACGAGCTGGTTCAACTCCCGGGTAGGTATCGCCCGCGCAGCTCTCACGCCCGAGGTGTGGCAGTTCCACCGAGGGTTGGTTCTGGGGCCGCTCCCCGAGCCTCAACAACGGGCCGCCACCTGGTTGAGCCTCAAGGGGCTGCAGACGAAAGAGCAGGTCGAGAGCTACCTGACGATGGCGGAGACGGCGCGTGTCGAGAGCTTGCTCTTGCCCGAGATGCCGTTTTTTGGTGTTCGCTTCGACATCAACGACCTCGGTTTCTTCGGGGGAGCGTCTCTGGGCATCCTGATGCTCATGCTCACGTTCGCGATGGCGCGCCAGCACGAGAACCTCTATCTCACGATGTGGAAGGTCGAGAAAATCTGGGAGCGAGAGGGTAGTCCTTTGGAGGACAACGACAGCTACGCCAACCTCGTCTATCACACTGTGGCCATGTCACAGCAGTTCAGTCGACCACCTACTCTGGCGCGCTGGAAACTGAGTGCCTTGGGCAGCCTTTCCAGAGTCCTGCTCATGGGCCCGTTCCTGGTCCAGTCCTTCGGGTTCTATCAGGATTTCCGGACTCGGCACTATGGTTTCATACTGAACCCGCCTGGCGTCTACTCTTCCCTGACAGCACAGGCGGTTGCGCTCCTCGTGACCCTGCTCCTCACGGCTGTCTGCCTCTTCTATTCCTTCTCGAACGACAAGCGGTGGCAGAGGACCTTCTTCACCATCAACTCGGGGTGGGGCGCCAAATTCGAACCGAGCTGGCGCGAGTGGGCCCACGTGACGCCGAGCTGGGCGATCCGCCACGCCGTCAAGAGTGCCGAAACCGAAGCTGAAGTTCGAGCCAGAGTCTTCGCCTACGACAACTGGCCGAAGTGGGGTGTCGGGATCGAGAATGTCCGTTCGAGCGGTGAGCTGCAGGCCGGAGCCCAGGTGCACGTGGAGAGCTCGCTGCGCCGCCCACCGTTGGTCTTCGTCGTGGACGAACTTGCCGTTGCGGGTCGAGAGCCCGATGGCCCGACACGGCTGGTGATCACCGCGGCGCTTCCCGGTTGCCAACTGAAGATCAGCCAGGAGATCTCACGTCACGGTTCCGGGGTTGTGTGGTCTCAACGCGTCTCGTTGCGAGGCATCGCGACGTGGCGCTACCGGGGACGGCTTCGTGAGCTGCTCGAAGCTCGTAGCGATGGAACCGGGCTCGGCGTCGCGATGCAGAGTCTCCTTGCGCGGCCGCCGGCTCCTCGCTTCCTGCCAGGTGCGACAGGGGCTGATCACCACGTCGGTGGTACCGACCTCACCTCCCCCGCCCCGCCCCCACAATCCGCATCGTCCCCGGCTCCTGGAGGAAGGCGCTGACTTGGAGCTGGCTGCGGTTCCAGCCGGCTTCGAGGGGCAGATCCACCAGGACCGGCTGGCCGTTCTCGAAGCTGCGGCGCTCGAGGTGGCGGACGACGTGGCTGTTCTCGAGGGTGCGGCGAGCATTCTCGCCCCGGGAGACGGGGGTCGAGAGGCCGTTCTCGGTGAGCACCACGAAGAGGGCCGGGCGGGGGCCGGTGGGGGTGCCGATCGGCTGGGCTCGGACCTCGGCCCGGAGGGTCTGCTCGGTCGGGGCGGTGAGGGCTAGGGTGAGCTTCCACTCGGGGGCCCGGGCCTCGGCTTTCCGAATCGCACGTTCGAGACAGGAGCGGTCGGAGCCCAGGCAGTCGGTGACGCCGTGGACCACGGCCTGGGGGGTGTAGATGCGGTCTGAGTCGAAGGCCCGGCCGTAGAGCTGCTGGCGCTCGGAGTAGGCGGCCGAGGAGAAGGGATCCTGCCAGCCGATGTAATTCCAATAGTCCACGTGGAGGGAGAGGGGCACCACCCGGTCCCGCCAGGCCGGATCCGCCGAGAGCTGGGCGAGCAGCCGATCCGCCGGTGGGCAGCTGGAGCAGCCCTGGGAGGTGAACAGCTCGACCACGATCGGCGTCGAAAGGGGCGGCCCGGAGGGCTCGGCTTCGGCAGCTCGCTCGCCGCTGGACAGGATCGACACGGCCCCTCCCAGGACCAGGGCGGCGACGGACAATGCGGCGGAGAGCTGGGTGTTCGGCATGACACGGATACGGCCCGGGAGACCGGGCCGGATCGGTGTCCGCCTCTCGCGCTCTACCGCCGTCGGAGCACCAGCAGGGCCGCTCCTGCCATCGCCGCAGCGAGCGCCAGCAGGCCCCAGGTACCGAGGGCCGGCACTTCGATCGGAGCGGCCTCGATCGTCAGGTCGGCGTTGGCCACCGCTCCCTCGACCGGCACGTCGCTCCGGGTGCCGGTGACGACGCTGGTGGTGTTGGTGAAGTTGCCCGGCACGGCCGACAGGGGTACCGAGAGCGTCACCGTGAACGAGCAGGTGGCCCCTGGCCCGAGCGAGCCGCCCGTGAAGGTCAGAATGGTGGTGCCGGAGATCGACGAACCGGCGCCGCAGACGTCCGCGAGGGGCAGGCCCACGGCCGCGAGGCCTGGGACCACGGCCGTCAGGTCGTCGGTGAAGGCGATACCCGTCAAACCGGCGGCGGCGGACGGGTTGGTGATCGTGAAGGCCAGGTCGACCAGCCCGCCGCGCGGAGCCGGGTTCGCGAAGCTCTTGGTGAGGAAGATCGAGCCGCTCCCGGAGATCGCGAGAGAGGCTGTAGCCGTGCCGCTCGAGCCCAGGGACGAGCTCAAAGCCCCCGAAGTGTTGACCGACGTTCCCACCGCCGCCGAAGTCACGTCCACCATCACGGAGCAACTGGCGCCGGCTGGCAGAGTGCCGCCGGAATAGCTCACGACGCCGCTGCCGGCCGCCGCCGTCAGGGTCCCGCCGCCGCAGGTGGTTGACGCGTTGGCGGGCGAGGCCACCACCATGCCGGCCGGAAGGTTGTCGGTGAAGTCGAGCCCCGTGGCGGCCACCGTGCTGCCGGTGTTGCCGACCGTGAAGGCGAGCACGGCGGTGCCGCCCGGCGGGATCACGTCGGGGAGGAAGGCCTTGGCGAAGCTCGGCTGGGGGTTGACCGTCAGGGAGTCCGTGGCCGTGCCGCTCGAACCGGACGAGGAGGTGAGGACGCCGGAGGTGTTGACCAGCACGCCGGGCGTGGTGGCGGTCACGTTCACCAGGACCGTACAGCTGTCTCCCGCGGCCACGGAGCCACCGGTGTAGCTGATCGTGCCGCTGCCCGCGACGGCCGTGAGCGTGCCCCCGGTGCAGGTGGTCGAAGCGTTGGCGGGCGTGGCCACCACCACGCCGGCGGGCAGGTTGTCGGTGAAGGAGAGGGCGCTCGCGGCCAGGGCGCTCGCCGTGTTGTCGATCACGAAGGTGAGCATCGACACGCCGTTCACCCCGATCGAATCGGGCGCGAAGGCCTTCGAGAAGGTGGGGGGAGGCTCGATGCCCAGCTGGGCGGTCGCCGGGGTGGCGATGGACACGCCCGCCAGCAGCAGGTCGCTGGTGGTGTTGGCGTAGGTCCCCGGCGTGGCGCCCGCGGGCACTTGCAGGGTGACGTTGAAGGTGCAGGAAGAGCCGGGGCCCAGGCTGCCGTTCGAGAAGGAGAGCAGCGAGGAGCCGGTCAGCGAGGAGCCCGGGCCGCAGACGTTCGCCGCGGGGAGGCCCGTGGCGACCAGGCCGGGCAGCACCGCGCTCAGGTCGTCGAGGAAGGAGAGGCCCGAGAGGCCACTGCCGGGATTGAGGTTTTCCAGGGTGAAGCTGAGCACCACGGTCCCGCCCGCCCCCACCAGGCCGGCGAAGGCCTTCGAGAATCCGGCCACCTCGATGATCAGGGTGTCGGTGGCCGGCTGGCCGGTCGCTCCCACGCCGCCCACGGTTCCGGACAGGGTGCTGGTGGTGTTGACCGCCATGGTTCCAGCAGGCACTCCCAACGGCACTTGCAGGGTCACGCTGAAGGTGCAGGAGCCGCCGGCCGGCAGGTTGCCGCCGGTCAAGGTGAGCAGGCTGGTGCCGGCGATCTGCGAGCCCGCTCCACAGACGTTGGCGAGGGGCAGGCCGACGGCCACTAGGCCCGACAAGGTGGCGTCGAGATCGTCCGTGAAGGTCAGACCGGCGGCGGGTTGGCCGGTGTCGAAGTTGTTGATCGTGAACTCGAGCGTGACGGTGCCGCCTGCGACCGCCGGGTCGTCGGTGAACGACTTGGCGATCGACAGGGCGTCGCTCACCAGCAGGGAGTCCGAGGCACCGGCGATCGAGACCGGATTGCCCGCGACCATCGCCGAGACCGGGCTGGTGACGTTGACGTATTCGCCGGGAGCCGCGCCGGCAGGTACCTGGAGGGCGACGTCCACCACGCAGTTGGCGCTGGGGGCCAAGCTGCCCCCCGTGAAGCTGAGGGTGGTGGTGCCGCTGATCTGCGAGCCGGCACCGCACACGTCGTTGGCGGGCAGGCCGAGGGCAGAGAGGCCGCTGAGCGTGGCGGTGAGGTTGTCGGTGAAGGTGATGGCGGTCAACGAGTCGGTGGCGTTCAGGCTGGTGAGGGTGAAGCGAAGCGTCACGGTGCCACCGGCCACCACCGGATCGTTGATGAAGCTCTTGGTCATGGTGAAGGCCAGGATGTCCAGGTCGTCGGAGGCTGCGGTGCCGGTGACGCTCTGGCCAAGCATCATGGCCAGCACGGGGCTGGTGGTGTTCGGGTGGCTGCCGGCCGCGGCGCCGGCGGGAACTTGCAGGGTGACCGAGAAGGTGCACTCGCCGCCCGGAGCCAGGCTGCCCCCGGTGAAGGTCAGCAGGGTCGTGCCCGAGATCTGCGAGCCCGCCCCGCAGACGTCGTTGAGCGGCAGCCCGATGGCGGTCAGGCCTGGCAGCACCGCTCCCAGGTCGTCGGTGAAGGTGATGGCCGTGGCGCCGGCGGGTGCCTGCTCGGGCAAGCTCAGTGTCAGCTCGAGGACGACGGTCGTGCCGACCGGCACCGGGTCGCCGAGAAACGCCTTCTGGAGACTCGGTGCACCCACCACCGACAGAGTATCCGTGGCCGCCGAGCCCACGACGGGGTTACCCCCCACCATACCGGTGACTTGGCTGGTGGTGTTGGTGTAGAGGCCGAGCTGGGCATTGGCCGGGACGGCGAGCGTGATGTCGAAGGTGCACGACCCTCCGGCCGGCAGGTTCCCTCCCGTGAAGCTGAGCAGCGTCGTCCCCGAGATCTGCGAGCCCGCCCCGCACACGTCATTCTGCGGCAGGCCGACGGCCGCCAAGCCCGGCAAAGCAGCGCCGAGGTCGTCGGTGAAGGCCAGGTCGGTGGCCGGGTCGGTCGGGCTGGAGTTGGTGAGGGTGAACCGTAACGTCTCGCTGCCGCCTGGCAGTGCGGGATCGGTGAGGAAGGACTTGGTCAGGACCGGCACCGGAGCGATCGTCAGGTCGTCGGTCGCTGGCGCCTCGGTCACCGTGCTGCCGCGCAGCAGGTAGGTGGGGGAGCTGGTGGTGTTGGTGAAGGTGCCGCTGGAGGCGCCCGCCGGTACTTGCAGCGTCACGTTGAAGGTGCAGCTGGCCTCGGGGGCGAGGCTGCCGCCGGTCAAGGTCAGCAGGCTGGTGCCGGTCAGCTGCGAGCCCGGGCCGCAGGGATTCATCAAGGGCAGGCCCACGGCCACCAGGCCGGGGACGACTGCGCCGAGGTCGTCCGTGAAAGTGATGTTGGTGGCGGGGTCGAAGCGGTCGCGGTTGATCAGGGTGAACTCGAGCGTCACCGTGCTGCCGGGGGCCGTGGGGTCGCCGAGGAACGCCTTTTCGAGAAAGCCGCCAACGCCGATCGACGGTGCCGCCGATGCCGCGTCGGTGAGTGAGAAGGAAGCGAGGCAACCAAGCAAGGCCACTGTTATAAAGGTCATTCGTGAAATCCGATGCACTCGAACACCTCCAGGAGACAGGCTCGGCCCTTGACGTGACCACTCAAGGACGCGGTGATGTGGAGGGTTGGAGGATAGCAGCCGCACGTTACGCAGCCGATAACGGCGCCGAGGGCGGCCCAAGCCCTCGGCGCCGCGGACTCAGAGCGCCCGGCGCAGGAACTTGAGGATCGGGCGCTCGACGAAGGTGCGGTGCTCCAGGGTGAAGAAGTGATCGACGTGGCCGAAGTCCGGCTCGATGAGGAGCGTCACGTCGGTCGAGCCGAAACGGGTCAGCACGTCATCGATCGCCGGCCCGAAGCCCCGCCCGCCGCCGATTGCCAGGACCGGCGCCGTGAACGCGCCGAGGTTGGTCGTGTGGTGGGTGTCGACGCCGCCGAGCGCGCAGGAGACGTCGCGCACCATGATGTTGGGCACGTAGTTCACGAAGAAACCGACGTTGGCGATGACCCGGGCGTCGTCGGCGAAGGTCAGCTGATCGGCCACCGGGTCGCCGGCGAGCTGGATGTAGCCGGGCAGGGGCCCCGACACCGGGCCGGGCTGGGGCGTCGAGAGCAGGGTGACGAAGAGCTGGTGGTTGGTGAGGAAGGGTGGGAAGAGAGGGATCGTCGTCAGCCCCTGGGGTGCGATCCCGGCCTGGCGAGCGATCTCCCGGAACACGCTGGTGCCCACACCGTCGATGGTGAAGCCGCCGGCGATCTGAGCCTCGATGGCGGCGCAGTAGCCCTGGTTGAGGGTCTGAACGGCCGAGTCGTCGCTCAGCAGCGAGCCTTCCCACACCACGGCGCCGTCGTAGTCGGCCGGGTGAGCGTTGGCGACCGCGATGGTCAGCATCGCCCCCAGGGAAGTGCCGCCCACGACCACGCCGCCGCCCGGGCGGGCGGCCTCGATCAGCCCCCGCAGGAAGGTGATGTCCTCGACCATCAGATCGAAGTTCCAGCCCTCCATCGGCGAGCAGTCGACGACGCCCGCCTCGCAGGTACCGGAGGGGATGCCGTCCATCCGCAGCCCGTAGCTCCAGACGTCGTAGCCGCGCAGGGCGAAGAACTCCGAGATCGACGAGCCGAGGGCGCCGTTGGCGTCGCGCTGCTCGTAGAACGGGAACGAAGGCCCAAGCGGCGGCAGCAGCAGGAGCGAGCCATGGAAGGGAGCCGGCCCGGTGCGCGCGAGCCGCACGGCCTTGAAGCGATCGAGCGGGCCCGGACCGTTGGTGACCAGGGTCTCGGTGCGGGTCAGCGGACCGACCGTGCTCGAGGCCGTGCCGGCGACTGCATAAGGGCCACCGGCCCAGGCGGGGCCGGCGGCGAGCAGGCCGAGAAGCAGCGTTGCTGAGGTGCGTAGGGCTTTGAGCATGATCTTCTCCTTGCAGGCGAGGTTTTACCGAGGGTGCTCCCAGCATGGCAGTCTGGGACAGACTGGCGAGGCCGCGGGCACTTCTTCGCGGTCGCCGCCCGAGCGACGTGCCGCACGTTGAGAGCGCGGAGGAAACCTCAACAAATCCGCGGCAGCTGCTCGCCGATCTGCATCGGGATCACCCGCCGGCCGCCGACTGCGGTCTTGGCGACCAGCAGGCCGGGGTGGTCGGTGGTGACGTGGCCGAGCAGGGCGGCTTGCCGGCCGAGGGGGTGGCTGCGCAGGGCGGCGAGGGCGCGCTCGGCGGCTTGCCCAGCCACGATCGCCACCAGCTTGCCTTCGTTGGCCACGGCGGTCGGGTCCATGCCCAGCAGGTCGCAGGCGGCTTGCACCTCGGGCCTCACGGGCAGGGAGCGTTCGTCGATCAAGATCCCCACCTTCGAGCTGCCGGCGATCTCGTTGAGCGCCGAGGCCAGGCCGCCGCGGGTGGGGTCGCGCAGGGCGTGCAGCTGCCCCTCGCCCACGGCCCCGAGCAGGGCCTCGACCAGGGGATAGAGGGCGGCGCTGTCGCTCTTCAGCTGGGTGCCGAACTCCAGTCCCTCGCGCACGCTCATCACCGCCATGCCGTGGTCGCCCAGGGTGCCGGAGACCAGCACGGCGTCCCCGGGCCGGGCGCGGTCGGGGCCCAGGGTCAGGCCGGCCGGCACCGCTCCCACGCCGGCGGTGGTGAGGTAGCAGCCGTGGCCGTGGCCCTTGTCCACCACCTTGGTGTCGCCGGTCACCACCGTCACCCCGGCCGCCCGGGCCGCGGCGGCCATGCGGGCGACGATCTCTCCCAGCACGGCCATGGGCAGCCCTTCCTCCAGGATGAACGCCGCCGACAGGTAGAGAGGCCGGGCGCCCATCATCGCGAGGTCGTTGACCGTGCCGTGTACCGCCAGCTCGCCGATCGAGCCACCGGGGAAGAACAGCGGGTGCACCACGAAGGAGTCGGTGGAGAAGGCCAGCCGGGCTCCCGGCGAGGGCAGCAGGGCGGCGTCCCCCAGGCAAGCCAGCTCGGGGTTGGCGAAGGCCGGCACGAAGAGGTGCTCCACCAGCTCGGCCGAGAGCTTGCCGCCACCGCCGTGGCCGAGGACGATCGAGGGATAGTCCTTGAGCGGCAACGGGCAGCTCCACTGCGAGAGGTCGATGCCGGCCGTCATCTCAGTGCGCCGCTGCCGCGGCCAGGAAGCGGCCGTAGTTGTAGTAGGCCGCGCAGGCTCCCTCGGCCGAGACCATGGTCGCCCCCAGCGGCGTGCGCGGCGTGCACTGGCGGCCGAAGGCCGGGCAGTCGCAGGGTTTCAAAGCACCCTGCAGCACCTCGCCGCTGTGGCAGAGGGGGGACTCCCTGGCCTCGATAGCGCCCACGTCGAAGCGCGCTTCGGCGTCGAAGTCCCGGTAGGCGGCGGAGAGCTTCCAGCCGGAGCGCGGGATGACGCCGATCCCCCGCCAGGCGCGGTCGGTGACCTCGAAGACCTCGCCGAGCAGGGCCTGGGCCGGGCGGTTGCCCTCGACGCTCACCACCCGCGAATAGGCGTTGTCCACCCTGGCCTCGCCGGCTTCGAGCAGGGCCACGGCGCGGCGGATGCCTTCGAGCAGGTCGAGGGGCTCAAAGCCGGTGACCACGATCGGCACGCCGTGCTTCTCGGCCAGCGGCGGGTACTGCCAGGTGCCCATCACGCTGCACACGTGGCCGGCGGCCAGGAACGCCTGCACGCGGTTGGCGGGGGAGCCCAGGATGGCCTCGATGGCCGGCGGCACCAGCACGTGGGAGACCAGCATCGAGAAGTTGGTGAGCCCCTGCTGGCGGGCCAAGTGCACGGCCATGGCGTTGGCCGGGGCGGTGGTCTCGAAGCCGATGCCGAAGAAGACCACCTGGCGATGGGGCAGCTCACGGGCGAGCTGGACGGCGTCCAAGGGCGAGTAGACGATGCGCACGTCGCCCCCCTCGCTCTTCACCCGGAACAGGTCCTTCTCACTGCCCGGCACCCGCAGCATGTCGCCGAAGCTGGTGAAGGTGACCTCCGGCCGGGCGGCGATGGCGAGGGCGCGGTCGATCACTTCGATCGGCGTCACGCACACCGGGCAACCCGGACCATGGATCAGCTCGATGCCCGGGGGCAGGATCTGGTCGATGCCGTTCCTGATGATCGAGTGGGTCTGGCCGCCGCAGACCTCCATGATCGCCCAGGGCCGCGTGGTCGTCCGGTGGATCTCGGCGGCGATCCGCTGGGCGACCTCACCGTCGCGGAACTCGCTCAGGTATCTCATCGCGGTCCTCCTGGGGAATCATCCGCCCGGCCCGCGGGCGGGCAGCCGGTCAGGTCTCAGTGGGGAGGCTCGGGCTCGGCCAGGCCCAGCTCCTCCTCGAGGATGCCCAGCTCCTGGAAGGTGCGCAGGGTCTCCGCGGCGCTCGCCTCGTCGATCAGGCTGATGGCGAAGCCGACGTGGACGATGGCGTACTGGCCCACCTCGGCCTCCGGCACGTAGGCCAGGCAGACCTCCTTCTTGATGCCGCCGAAGTCCATGGAGCCCATGCGGGCGCCGAAGGTCTCGTAGATGGCTTCGATCCGACCGGGTACCGCCAGGCACATGGCAGGCGCTCCTTCCGTTTGCCGTCTCGGCTGGCTCAGGCCCCGGCGACGAGGCCCACCAGCCCGGGGCGCCGGGCTGCCAGCAGGTCGAGCCAGGCGTCGAGGCCCTGGCCGGTCCTGGCCGAGGTCTCGAGGATCGGCAGACCAGGTCGCACCGCGTGGATGTTGGCGCGCGCCGTCGCCAGGTCGAAGCCGCAGGCTTCGGCGAGGTCCACCTTGGTGAGCAGGGCGGCGTCGGCCGAGTTGAAGATGCCGGGGTACTTGAGCGGCTTGTCCTCACCCTCGGTGACCGACAGCAGGACCACCCGCATCTCTTCGCCCAGGTCGTAGCTCGACGGGCAGACCAGGTTGCCGACGTTCTCGATGAACAGCAGCTCGATGTCGGCCAGCCGCCAGCCTTCGAGGTGGCCGGCGATCATCTCGGCCTCCAGGTGGCAGCGGCCGTGGGTGTTGATCTGGCGCACCGGGGCGCCGCTGGCGGCCAGGCGGCGGGCGTCGTTGTCGGTCTCGAGGTCGCCCACCAGGGCGGCCACCTTGACGCCGCGGGCCATCAGCTCGGAGAGGGTGCGCTCGAGCAGGGCGGTCTTGCCGGTGCCGGGGCTCGAAACCAGGTTGACCACGAAGGTGCCGGCGCTCTCGAAGCGGCCCCGCAGCTCGCGGGCCAGCTGGTCGTTCTTGTTGAGGATGCTCTGGCGCAGCTCGACGATGCGGGTACTCATGGTGGGCCCTCCGCGCCGGCTTCGGGAGCCGGCGCGGTCTCTCGGGCGAGCCCCGCTAGCGGCTCGACCGCCTCCGCGTCGCTCTCGTCCCCCTCGATCTCCAGAGCTTCGAGGGCGAGCTCGCGGCCCTGACGCAGGTCGCCCGTTGGCGTGTCGCACACGGGGCAGCGGAAGCTCTGCACCCCAGGCAGCTCACGGTCTTCGTCGCAGGTGGGGCAGTGCACCACCAGGGGCAGCTCGCGCAGGATCAGCCTCGAGCCTTCGAGCAGGGTGCCCTGGGTGGCGAGGTCATAGCTGAACAGCAGGGCCCCCGCCTCGACCCCCGACAGCACACCGATCTGGACCCGTACTTCCACCACCCGGCGAGCCCCCGCGTTGCGGGCGGCCTCGGCGGCGGTGTCGACCAGGGAGAGGGCGATCGACAGCTCGTGCATGGGCGGTGACCTCCGTGGACCTGCCGATGTCGGCAGTATAGTGGCACTCGAGACCGCTCGGCGATGACCACGAGGCACAGGATCCGGGTCCGCGGCATCGTCCAGGGCGTGGGCTTCCGCCCCTTCGTCTACCGCCTGGCCACCTCCCTCGAGCTTTCCGGCTTCGTGCGCAACGAGCCCGAGGGAGTGCTGATCGAGGTCGAGGGGGACGAGGGGGATCTGGCGACCTTCGAGCATCGTCTGCGGGCGGACGGCCCACCCCTGGCCGCCATCGAGTCCCTCGACAGCCGGGCGATCCCCGCGGCCGGCGCCGCGGCCTTCGCCATCGAGGAGAGCGCCCCGGCGGCGGCGCTCACCACCCAGGTGCCCCCCGACATCGCCCTCTGCGACGCCTGCCGGGCGGAGATGCTCGACCCGACCAACCGCCGCTTCCGCCACCCCTTCATCAACTGCACGGACTGTGGCCCCCGCTTCACCGTCATCACCGGCCTGCCCTACGACCGGCCGGCCACCACTCTGGCGCACTTCCCCCTCTGCCCGGAGTGCGCGGCCGAGTACCGGGATCCCCGCTCGCGCCGCTTCCACGCCGAGCCGATCGCCTGCCCGGCCTGTGGGCCCCGCCTCGGCTTCTGCGCCACCGGCGAGCGGGGCCCGAACCTCTTCGGCGAGGCGGCCCTGGCGGCGGGCTCGTCGGTGCTGGCGGCGGGAGGCATCCTGGCGATCAAAGGCGTGGGAGGCTTCCACCTCGCCTGCGATGCCACCTCGGCGGCGGCCGTGGCGCGGCTTCGCGAGCGCAAGGGCAGGGGCCAAAAGCCCTTCGCCCTGATGATGCGGGACCTCGAGGTGGTGCGCCGCTATGCGCGGGTGCGGCCCGAAGAGGAGGAGTTGCTGCTCGGCCGCGAGCGGCCGATCGTGCTGCTCGCGCGCCACCCCGACGCGGCCTTCCCCCTCGCCCAAGGGGTGGCGCCAAAGCAGCTCACCCTTGGTGTGATGCTGCCCTACGCGCCCCTTCACGAGCTGCTGCTCGGGGAGAAGCCCCTGGTGATGACCTCCGGCAACCGCAGCGAGGAGCCGATCGCCCGTGAGGACGACGAGGCCTTGGAGCGCCTGGGGGACCTCGCCGACGCCTTCCTCGTGCACGACCGGCCCATCCACGCCGCCTGTGACGACTCGGTGGTGCGCCACGCCCTGGGCGGCATTCTGCCCCTGCGCCGCTCGCGGGGCTTCGCCCCGGCGCCGCTGCCCCTGCCGGCCCCGGCGCCGCCCCTGCTGGCCGTGGGCGGCGAGCTCAAGTCCGTCTTCGCCCTGACCGAGGGGCGGCACGCCTTCCTCTCCCAGCACCTGGGAGACCTCGAGAACCTGGAGACCACCCAGGCGTTCGAGCGGGCCCTGGCGAGCCTCTCGGAGCTGCTCCGTATTCGCCCCCATGCCGTGGCCTGCGACCTCCACCCGGGCTACTTCTCGACCCGCTGGGCCCGGGAGTGGGCGGCGCGGGAAGGCGCGCCGCTGATCCCCGTGCAGCACCACCACGCCCACGTGGCGGCCCTGATGGCCGAGCACGGCCTTGCGGGCGAGAGCCCGGTGCTCGGGGTGGCTTTCGACGGCACCGGCTACGGCACGGACGGCACCATCTGGGGCGGTGAGCTGCTGCTCGCGGACTACCGCGGCTTCGAGCGCCTGGGGCACCTGGCGCCGGTGTGGCTGCCCGGGGGCGACGCGGCCGTGCGCAAGCCGGCGCGCATGGCCCTGGCGCACCTCGCCGCCGCCGGCCTGCCTTGGGACGAGGCCCTGCCCCCGGTGGCCGCGACCACGGAGACCGAGCGGCGCCTGCTCGCCCGCCAGCTCGAGACCGGCTTCGCCTCGGTCGCGACCACCAGCGCCGGCCGGCTCTTCGACGCCGTGGCGGCCCTGCTGGGCATCTGCCTGGAGGCGACCTACGAGGGCCAGCCGGCGATCGAGCTGGAGGCCGCCGCCGAGGGCTTCGCGGACGACGGGGCGTGGTGCTTCGAGGTACGAGAAGGTCCGCCCTGGTTGGCGGACCCGGCTTCGGTGCTCGCCGGGATGAGCCAAGGGCTCGGAGCGGGCGTGCCTCTCGGGTTGCTTTCGGCGCGCTTCCATGGTGCGGTGGCCCGCCTGATCGTCAAGCTGTGCGAACGAGCGCGGGCGTCCTCGGGCGTGGCGACGGTGGGCTTGACCGGCGGAGTGTTCCAGAACGTCCGCTTGCTGTCGGCGGCGGTCGAGGGGCTGGAGGCTGCCGGCTTCATGGTCTTGGTCCATCGCCGGGTGCCCCCCAACGACGGCGGCCTCGCCCTGGGCCAGGCGGCGGTCGCTGCCTACGGCGGCGGACTGGGCTCCAAGGACGGCTCCGCGTCCGGCGGTGCGAGGCGTTCGCTGAGGAGGGTTGAGCCATGATCGAGCTGCTGAGCCTGGGGGGAGCGGGATTCGTCATCGGCTTCCGCCACGCCTTCGAGCCAGATCACCTGGCCGCGGTGTCCACCCTGGCCACCCGCCAGGGTGGCTGGCGGGACGCGGCCCGGTTGGGCGTGGCCTGGGGCCTGGGGCACACCCTGACGGTGGGCCTCGCGGTGCTGCTCTTGGCCCTGCTGGACTTGCAGCTGCCAGAGGTCTTCCACCTCTCCGCGGAGCTGGGCGTGGCGCTGCTGCTGATCGTCCTGGGTGGATCGACGCTGTGGGCCTGGCGCAAGCGGCAGGGCTCGGCGCCCTGGCTCGGCGTTGCTTCGTCCGCCCACCCACACTCCCACCCTCACCACACCAGCCCCACGGCCCTGCGCGACGCCCGCCAGTCCTTCGGCTTCGGCCTCGCTCACGGCCTCGCCGGCAGTGGCTCGATCCTGGTGCTCTTGGCCGCCACCGCCGCCACCCAAAGCGAGCGACTGGCCTACTTCCTGCCCTTCGGCGCGGGCACCGTGGGCGGCATGCTGCTGGTCTCCTTGCTCGTCTCGAGGGTCTCCGGCGCCGCCGCCGGCCACGACCCCCGCTGGGCCGTCACCCTCCGTCTAGCCGCCGCCCTCGCCTCCATCGCCATCGGGGTGTGGCTGGGGTGGGGGACGGTGGGGGAGCTGCGCGGGGGGGTGTGAGGGAGGGATCGGGGGCCGGAGCCGGTTTGGCGGTCGGGCTGCGTGCTTTACACTACGCGCACGGAGCGCGGGCTCGGGGACAGCCGTGATGCACAACGAGGGACCTTCTCTGATGGCGAGCTATCCACTGCTCTTTGGTTATCACGACCTGGTGGCCGGCAACGGCTTCGTCGCCGCAGTGGCGGTAGACGGCCGAGCCCTGCTGGTCGACGAAGAGGGAGGAGCCTGGGTCTACGGGGTCAACCCCGGCGGCGTGGCCGCCGGCGGGGCCGACCACGGCGCCGCCACCGCCGCCTTCCGCACCACCTACCGCTCCGTGCTCCACGACATCGCGTTCGATGCCCACAGCTTCGCCGAGTTCCAGCAGCGAGTGCACGACTTCTGCCTCGAGACCAACCAGCCGACGCTCGAGGACTGGGAAGCTGCCCTGGCCGCCGTCCGGCGCGGCGAAGTGACCGCGGATTGGCTGGTGAGACGGCCGGCGGACGCGCCTTGCCGGGTCGAGGTCGTCGAGGTCGCTTCTCCCCAGCCGAGCGAGAACAAGCTGGACGAGGGGGAAGCGCTGGCCGAGCCGCCACTCGTCAACGCCGCCTGACCACGACACGCTCGCCAGACGTGGGCTCCTTCAAGCTCGCCCGGCTCTCGAGCATCCTCGCCATGCTCGAGGACTGCGCTCCTGGCCACACGGTCAAGGCCCAGACGCACAACTACTGCGTGCGCTACCAGGGGCGGACCTATCCCGCTCTGCCCAAAGGAAAGCACGGCGCCAAGGATCCCGAGATCCAGATGGGCCACGTCCGCCAGATGATCCGGCAGCTCAAGCTCGACGGCGACTGCGTCGAGAGGCACTTCCCGGATCTTGGTTAGCTGCGCCCGGCCACCCGGTAGACCACGAAGGGTAAGGGCCCGAAGGTGCGGGTGGCGGTGATGGCGAGGCCGGCTTGGTGGAGGGCGGCTTCGGCGCCGCCGGCGCTGGCGAAGCCCCGCAGGTAGGCGGTCTCGAAGCTGGCGATGGCGGCCAGGAACAGGCGACCGAGCCAGCCCGGGCCGAAGCGATAGTCCACCACCACCAGGCCCTCCCGCGCCGTGCGCGCGGCCTCGGCCAGCACCTCCTGGCGCACGGCCTTGGGCATGTCATGCAGGGCGAAGGAGAGCAGGGCGACGTCGAAGGCCGCCTCGGCGAAGGGCAGGTGGCGGGCGTCCGCGAGGACGAAGCGGGCGCGGGGCGCCTTACGGGCCGCCTGGCGCACCATGCCTGCCGTGAAGTCCACCCCCACCACCTGGGCGCCCCGGCGTGAGGCGCGGCGGGCGATCTCGCCGGTGCCGGTGCAGAGGTCGAGCAACCTCCTCCCCGGGGCTGCGCCGGCCCAACGCACCGCGGCGCGATAGACGAAGGCGATGGGCGCCGCGAACAGGTCGTAGACCGGCCCCCAGCGGGCGAAGAAGCGGTGCAGGTACTCGGCGTAGGGATCGCGGCTCACGGCGAGGGCGTCTCGCGGTCGCCCACCCGCTCGGCTTCGGCCAGGCTCTGCCGGGCGAGGGCGAGCATCTCGCTCTGCTCGACCGCCTGGGCCGGGTCCGGCGTGCGGGCCGCCACCTCGCGCAGCAGGGCGAGGGCCTCCGCCCGCCGCTCCGGCTGGTGGCGTAGCAGGGCCTCCGCGAGGAAGAGAGGATTGCGCGGGTCACGCCGGGAGAGGGCGCAGGCGATCCGCAGCCGGGCGATGCCCTCCCTGGGGTTGATCCAGCCGCTGAACAGGGGCACCCGCGGCGCCGTGGTGTGGAGGCGGCCGAGCAGGCGGAAGCCGCCGCCGTCGGCGTAGCTCGGGTCCAGCGCCGCCGTGCGCTCGGCGTGCCGGCGCATCTCCCCGGCGGCGTCCTTGGCCGCGGCGGCGAGCATGCCGTGCTCGAGGGCGTAGACGCCCCAGCTCACCGCCGCCCAGAAGTGCGCCGCGGCGGCCAGGGAGCAGCCGCCCTGGAGGACCTCGGCCGAGCATCTGCCCTGAGGGTCGGTGACGGCCACGGCCGCCAGGGCTAGCTCGAGCTGGCGATCGTGAAGGCGGCGCCGCTCCCCCGGGTCGGCGGTGGCGAAGTGGCCCTGGAAGTACAACGCTTCGATCAACCTGAGCTGGAGGTCCACCCGCCCGGGCTCGGCGGCCAGGGCCTGCTGGTAAGCCGCCACGGCCTCGCCCACCGGTCCGGGCGACACCTCGCCGGTCGTCTCGAAGCCCTCGGCGCGGCGCGCCCAGGCCGCATCGCCCTGTGCCTCCGCGCGAATGGCCGGATCCTCCTGTGCCCACCCGGTGCCGGCCAGCAGCAGGGCCATCCCGAGGACGCGACCGAGGTCACGGAGCATCTTCACCGCCCCCACGGCGTCAGCGACGCCCAAGTGGCGAGCAGCAGCACGGTCGAGACCCCGGCGTTGAGGGTGAAGAAGGCGAGCTGCATGCGCGAGAGGTCCCCCGGCTTGACCAGGGCATGCTGGGCGACCAGGGCGACGCCGGCGCCGCTCAGCCCGAGCCACCAGGGCCAGCCCAGGTCGGCCCACCAGCCGGTGGCGACGAAGCCCGCGAAGGCCAGGGCGTGGAACCACCGGGCCAGGGCCAACGCGCCGGCCGGGCCGAAGCGGGCCGGCAGGGAGTAGAGGCCGGCGCGGCGATCGAAGTCCACGTCCAGGCAGGCGTAGAGGGTGTCGAAGCCGGCCACCCAGGCGAGCACGGCGAGCGACAGGGGCCAGGGGAAGCCGGCGGGCGTGCCGCGCGACGCCAGCCAGCCGCCGAAGGGAGCGAGGGCCAGGGCCGCTCCCAGCACCAGGTGGGAGCCATGGGTGAAGCGCTTGGTCAGCGAGTACCCCAGCACCAAGGCGAGGGCCAGCGGAGCCAGGGCGAGGGTCCAGCCGTTGAGCGCCCAGCAGGCGAGCAGAAACAGACCGACACCCCCGGCGACCAGGGCCCAGGCCTCTGCGGGCCGCACCCGCCCGGCGGGCAGGGCACGGTCGGCGGTGCGCGGGTTGGCGGCGTCGAAGCGGCGGTCGGCGAGGCGGTTGAAGGCCATGCCCGCCGTGCGCGCGCCGACCATGGCGACCACCACCCAGCCGGCCACGGCCAGCGGTGGCAAGCCGCCGGCCCCGAGCAGGGCACCGGCCAGGGCGAAGGGGAGGGCGAAGAGGGTGTGCGGGAGCTTCACCAGCTCCGCGTACTCGGCGAGGCGGCTCATGCGGTCCTCCGAGAGGGTGCGAGGGCGAGGCGCGGCAGCAGGCGCGTGGCGGCCTGGGGCAGCACCAAGAGGGTCATGGCCAGGGTCGAGGCGACCCCGAGGGCGAGGGCCTGGGCGAAGGAGGCCAGGCCCTGGTGGGAGGCGAAGGAGAGAGCCACGAAAGATGCGGCCGTGGTGCCCGAGGTGAGCACCAGGCTGCGGCCGGTGCCGGCGAGAGCGCGGGCCAGGTCGCCGCCCTCCTCGAGCAGCCGGTGCAGCAGGTGCACGGCGTTGTCCTCGCCGACCCCGATCACCACCGGCAAGGCCATCAGGTTCAGCGGGTTGAAGGAGATGCCGAGGAGGCTCATGGCGAGGCGCATCAGGCCCAGTCCGAGGGCGATCGGCGCCAGGGCGAGCAGGGCCAGGCGCAGGTCCCGAAGGTCGAGCCAGACGCACACCACCAGGATCAACACTGCGAGGCCGCCGGCGATGGCCAGGGCCCTTCGCGACAGCTCGATCATGGTGCGGCCGAGGAAGGGCATGCCGGTGGCGCCGGGGTCGATCACCCGCATGCGGGTGAGGAAGCGGTCACGGTAGGCCGGGTCCCAGACGTCGCCTTTGGGGTAGGCGTAGACGGCGTGGCGGCCCGAGGGCGAGACGAAGCGCTGGCGGAAGGCGGCGGCCGCCTTTTCGTCGAGGGTGCCGGTCGCCGTCAGCAGGTCGAGCTCGGCGCTCGAGTGCACAGCGCCCACGGTCTCCTCGCGCTCCAGGCGGGCGGCGAGGTCCCGGGCGGCCTCGGCCGAGGGGGTGAGGAAGGCCGCGAACTGCGGCGAGTAGTCCGAGCGTCGCACCATCTCGCGCTCCAGGCGCACCGCCTCGGAGCCCCGCGGCTCGAGGGAGAGATAGTCCGAGTTGAAGCCCGGGCCGGGGACGAAGATCGACGCCACCCCGGCCACCACCAGGGCCACGGCCAGTCCGGGCCGCTGGAGGCGCAGGAGCAGCCGGCCGATGCGGCGCTCGGCCAGGCGGCGCTCCTTCTTCCGCCGCCGGGGCACCAGCACGAGGAGGGCCGGCAGCAGGGTGACCATGGTCAAGAGGCTCGAGACGATGCCCAGCCCGGCCAGCCACCCCAACTCGGCGAAGCCCCGGAAGCCGGTCGCCATCATGGCGAAGAAGCCCATGGCGGTGGTCAGGGCACCCGTGGCGAGGCCCGGCGAAAGGGCTCTCACGGCGCCGAGGATGGCCGGCCCGGCCTCGGCGCCGTCGGCTAAGCCCTCCTCGAAGCGGTCGATGATCAGGATCCCGAAGTCCACCCCCATGCCGAAGACGATCGAGCCGAAGAACGACGACAGCAGGGTCAGATGCCCCGGCCACACGGCGGCTACCCCCAGCAGCACCGCCGTGGCCCCGGCCAGGCAGAGCATCACCAGCACGGGGCGCAGGAAGGAAGCGAAGGCGGCCATGAACAGGGTGAGCACCAGCAGGAAGGAGAGCCCGGAGAGGCGGCTCAAGTCGTGGGCGATGACCTCCTTGTCGTCGAGGGCGTACTGGGGCAGGCCGGTCAGGCCCACGCGCACTCCCGCGCTCTCGACCCCGGAGTCGGCGATCGCCCGGCGCACGCCGCGCAGGAAGGGCTCGATGGTCGCGGCCTGGGACTCCGGGTCGTCCGGCTGGACGAAGAGGAAGAGCAGGCCGCCGTCGCGGGAGGTGAAGTAGGGATCGAGGGCCGGGCCCAGGCCGAAGGCCCCCGGCAGGGCCCGGGGCCGGAGCGGCAGGCGGCCCAGGACGCTCTCGACCCCCGGCACCGTGGCCAGCCGCGGCAGCAGGCGATCGGCGGCCGGCCGCAGAGTACGAGGGTCATCGCTTTCCAGGACCATGATCAAGGTGTTCGGCGTGCCCAGCTCGCGGGCCAGGTCGCGGAAGGCCCGGACCTCGGGATGGTCGGGATCGATCAAGTCCAGGTTCGAGGTCTTGAGCCCCAGCCGCGTGCCGCTCCAGGCGGCCAGAGCGAGGCCGGCTAGGGCCAGGGCCAGCACGGTACGGGGCCGGGCCACGGCCAGCTCGGTGAGGCGGTCGAGACCGCGAGCGAGGAGGGCTTTGCGTCTCACCGTAGGGAGGGCATGCGCCACTCGAGGCCCGCCCGGCGGGCGGCGCGAGCGAAGCGGGGCAAGGCTTCGTCGGTGGCGTCGAGCGAGAGCACGAAGGTCCCGAAGTGGCTGGGCACCGTCACCCGCGCGCCCAGGTCGCGGGCCGCCTGGACCGCCTCTTCCGGCGCCAGGTGGTAGAGGTGGAGGGGGAACCACGGGCGGAAGGCGCCGATCGGCAGGATCGCCACGGCCGGGTGGAAGTCTCGGCCGATCGCCGCCAGGTGAGGGCCGTAGCCGGTGTCCCCGGCGAAGTAGAAGGCCGTCTTGCCCGATCGGACCACGTAGCCCAGTGCCTGCTGCCGGCTGGCCAGGGGGTGCAAGCGGCTGCCGTTGTGCCGCGACGGCACGGCGATGACCTCGAGGTTGCCGACCCGATGGCTCTGGCCGGCAGCCAGGCCGACGATCCGGGTACCGGAGGCTGCGACGGCCTCCACGTACACCTCGCTGCCGGCGGGCAGCACGACCTCGGCGAGGGAAGGGACCGCCGCCAGGGTGGGAAGGTCGAGGTGGTCGTAGTGGGCGTGGGAGATCAGGGCGGCGTCGACCCGGCCCAGAGCCGCCGCCGAGAGCCCGGGCTCCAGACGCCGCGGCGCGATGGTGCAACGGTCGCGGGTGTTGGGGTCGAGCAGCAGGCGGGTGCCCTGCCAGTCGACCACGAAGCCGGCGTGACCCAGCCACTGCAAGTGCAGGGGCTCTTCCCCCGCTCCCAGGTCGATCCACGAGCGGGGAGCGGGGGCCGCCACCAGGCGGCGCCAGCCGGTCGCATCCTGCCAGCTTCGCGCGGGTGAGCCCCAGCCCAGGTGGAGGGCGAGGATCAGCGAGAGCGAAGGGACCGCGAGGGCGAAGACCCGCACCCTCCGCAGGGGCGGGGAGAGGAGGCGGGCACGCATTCTCGGCCAGGTCGCCGCAGCAACGGCCAGCCTGCTCACCGGGGCACCTCGGTGGCCGCCGTGGGCTCTGCCGCCGCCACCTTGCTCGACCCGGGCAACGTCGAGACGAAGGCCACCAGGTCGGCGACCTCTCTCTCCGAGAGGTACTCGTGGCCGGGCATCGGCGTGGCCGGGATACCGAAGCGGACGATGCGGGAGAGGGCCGCGCCCTCGGGCTCGGCCCCCGGCCCCCGGGGCACGAACCAGAAGCGCTCCTTGCCCAGGTCGAGGGCTGGGTTGGCCAAGACCGGGGCGTAGCGGCCGTTCCCCCTCCCCTCCTGGCCGTGGCAGGCGGAACAGTAGGTCGTGAACAGGCGCCGGCCGCCGCTGACCGAGCCGGGATGGGCGGGCACGCCGGCCCTGGCCACCAAGGCCCGGCGCTCCTCACGGGTGTCGCGGCCCAGGCTTCCGAGGTAGGCCACCAGGTCTCGGCCGCGGGCGCCGTCGCCGGCGAAGAGGTGGGAGTAGGAGGGCATGCGGGAGCCGGGCACCAGGGCCTGGGGATCGACCAGGTGCAGGCGTTGCCAGGTGGCGTCCCGCCGGTTGCCGACGTTGGCCAGGTCCGGGCCCTGGCGGCGGTTGCCGACCAGCACCGGACCGGCCTGGCGGTCGAGGGGACGGTGGGGGCCCCACAGCTCAGCGTCGCGGCCCTCGGGGCGGACGTACTGGGAATGGCAGTGGAGGCAACCTTCGGCGACGTAGACCTGCCGTCCCCGCTCGACCGTCTCGGCGAGGCTGCTGCTCGCATAGGCGGCGGGCTGGGGCTCGTGGGAAGAGGCGGCGGCGTGCCAGAGGCCGATCCAGACCAGGAAGGCGAGGGCCCCGGCGGCGGGCGGCACGATCAGCCCCCGTCCCATGCGGCCCAGCCGGGGGCGCCGCGCCCAGAACACGGCGAGGACGATCGCGAGTCCGGCGCCCAGCAGCACGCCGCGGGGGATGCGGCCGAGGTCCTGGGCCATGCCCACGCCCAGGGCCGAGCCCAGCCAGCCGGCGATGCCGAAGACGGCCGCCGCGGCCCATCGCGCGGGCACCCTGCCGCGGCCGAAGCTCGCCGGCAGGACCACCAGGGCCACCGAGTAGAGGGAGATGCCCACGGCGTAGAGGGGCCCGCCGAAGGGGGCGGGCGAGGGGGAGCCGGCGGCCAGGCCGAGCAGGGTGAAGGCGGCGGTGAAGAGCAGCCAGGTGGCCCCCAGCAGGGAGCCGAAGCGGCCCCGATCGAGCAGGGCGCCGGCCAGGAGGGCAGCGCCCAGGTGGACCAGCCCGAGCACGGGCTTGGCCCAGCCGGCACCCCAGGTCAGGGTCTGGAAGCCCGGCGTGGCCTGGATCCAGGCGAAGGCCGCCGAGTCGAGGCCCACGAGGAGCAAGAGGACCACCGTGGCGGCGGCGAGCCCCCGGCCGGTCAGCCAGTGAGCGGGAAGCGGCGCGCCCCCCTTCTCGCAGCCCTCTCGGGGAGCCCGGGCCAGCAGGGCGGCGAGGGCGCACAGGCCAGCCACGGCCCAAGCCTGGCCGGCCGGCGGAGCCTCGAACAGCAGCGGCACGTTGCAGGCCAGGTAGGCGAGCCCGGTGCCGGCGCCGACGGTCAGGGCGAAGCGCCGTGAGGGGACCAGGTGCGGCAGCTGGACGGCCACGGCGACCGTGGTCACGGCGGTGGCGGCGCCGATCGCGGCGGCCACGGCGGCGAGGGCAGCCAGGCCCTGGGCCGGCAGGGCGAGCAGGGCCGCCACCGCCGAGGCCAGCAGGCCGGTCTTCACCATGTGCAGGGGAGCGACGCGGGCGAGGAGCCGGCCGGTCACGAAACTGGCGGCGAGCCCGGCGAGGCCCATGGCAGCCATGGCCGCCTGCACCTCGGAAGCCCCGGCGAGGCGCTCGCGCAGCAGCGAGAGGAAGCCGAACTGGGCCCAGAGCAGGAACTGGACGTAGGTGGCGAAGACGATCAGCAGGGCCGAGGCACGCGGGCCCACCCCTTCAGCGCGGTTCATCGAAGAACCCCCGGGAGAGCAGGAGAACCTGGGCGGCGGCGAGACCGAGGTCGGTCGCGGCCACGGTGGCCCAGGCCGCGGGCAGGGTGCCGGCAGCGACGGCCACGGCCACGTAGCCGCCCACGGCGAAACGGAGAAGGGCGGTGGTCTCGGCCACGGCGGAGAGCCGACCCGGGCGCGGCGGGCGGACCAGGGCCAGCAAGTAGGCGAGGCCCACACCCAGCACGAAGGCGCCGACGAAGCGCAGCAGGGCCGGGTCCGAGGGCCCGGAGGCCACGCCCATCAGCCTGAGAATCAGCCCGGGGCCGACCAGCAGCCCCAGCCCGGTGCCGGCGTCGCAGAGTCCGGCGGCGAGGAAGAACCAGCGGGCGGGGGTCATGCAGTCTCCATCCCTTTGTCAGCACCCGTCCACCCAGATCCTTCGCTGCGCTCAGGATGACAAGGGCGAGGACGTCGGCTGTGGTCGGCGTCGCAGAGCCCGGCGGCGAGGAAGAACCAGCGGGCGGGGGTCATGCAGCCTCCATCCCGTTGTCATCCTGAGCGAAGCGAAGGATCTGGGAGGGGTTGGCCGGTCCGGTGGCGGGCGCAGCTTGTCCCCGTTCAGCACCCGTCCACCCAGATCCTTCGCTGCGCTCAGGATGACAAGCTCCGGGGACGCTCTCGGTCGCCTGGACGGTCGCCAGCGCCCCCCGCAGCCACCGCCACGAAGCCGCCAGCATCGCGGCCCCGGCCAGCCAGCGCAGGGTGTAGGCGACGGTCAGGGCGGTGCCGCCCTGGGCACCGAGGCCGGGATCGGCTCCTTCCAGGGCGCCGGCCGTTCCCAGGGCCACGATCATCAGGGCCAGGCCGGCGTTCCACAGCTGAAAGGGGCGGGGCGCGTCGAGGGCGGCGGCCAGGCCGCTCTCTTCACCGAGGGCCGCCAGGATCAGCATCAGGAAGGCCGTCGACATCCCGGCCATGGCCAGGTGCGCGTGGGCTACCAGGGCGTCGGTGAACTTCAGGCGGTCGAGCACGCCGGGCAGGAAGGTCAGCACCGCCGAGCCGAAGAGCACGGCGCCCCAGGCGCCGAACGCCAGGAGCCAGCGGCGGGTGGCCGCCGGCCAGACGAAGCGGCCCAGGTAGAGAGTGAGCCAGGGCGGCCACACCAGCAAGCTGGCCACGGCGAGCAACTGGGCGAGCTCGCGATGACTGTGGTCCCCATGGTCGAGGAGCAGGAAGGCCAGGACGTGGCCGGCCAGCAGCGAGGCGGTGGCCAGCCCGCCAGGCCCGCGCCGACCCGTCCGCTGGGCGAGGCCGAAGAGGGAAGGGCAAGCGACGAACAACACCACCACTCCCAGGGTGCTGCCCAGGAGGCTGCCGCCGGTGGGGCCTCCGGTCGCCGGGTTGATCGGCGGATAGACCTGGGGGCGGGTGGCCACGGCCAGGGCCGCGGGCACCGAGAGCAGGGCCAGCAGCACCGCGCCGCGGATCAGGTTCGCCCGCGGCCCGGCCTGCTTGCGCTCGGCCGAGGGCAGCCAGGCCAGCGCCAGGGCCAGCTCGAGCACCAGCAGCTCGCCCAGGAAGGCCGCCCGGGCGAGGCCGTTCCAGTCCAGGAAGGGCTTGCCGGTGGTCACCCCGGCCAGCCACGAGACGGCGCCTGAGGCGAGCACGGCCGACCAGCCCCAGAGGGCGAAGCGGGGCAGGAGCACGTCGCCGCGCCGGGGAACGAAGGAGCGGAAGAGCAGGGCCACCAGGGGCAGGGCGCACCAGCCATAGAGCTGGAGGTTGAGGTGCACGGGCACCAGCCGGCCGTAGTGGAAGGGCGTGAGCAGGGAGGTGAGGCCCGGCGCCAGGAGCAGGGTGGCGAGCAGCAGGCCGAAGGCGTTGCCCGCTGCCAGCCAGGCCAGGGCGTGCACGCTCGTCTCGGCCAGCAGGCCGTCCCGTTCCGGGCGGCTCATGCGCAGAGCTCGAGCGAGCGGTCTCTCTCGGGGCCTGGACGGCGGCTCTCGAGGTCCGCGAGGTCGTCCGCGAGCCGTTGAGACAGGGCGCCGAGCCGGCCCCAGGCCGGGCGCAGGGCAGCGAGCTGGTCGAGGCAGCTCCCGGCCTCTGCGAGCAGCTCCTCCAGCCGGGCCAGGGCACCGTTCCAGCCGGCGGCGGCCGGCAGGTTGGGCCGTCCCAGCAGGCGGTCCCGGGCGGTCGACTTGCCGGCCTCCCGGGGAGCGAGCAGGCCGTCCTTGGCGTCGTCGATTCCCTGGTAGGCGAGGCCCCAGGCGCGCGCCAGGCGATCCAGCAGCTCGACTTCGCGGCCCGAGGCGCCGCCCACCAGGGCTGGCAGCACCAGGGCCAGGCGCACCAGGGGCACGGTCTTGCCCTCGGCCACGCGTTGCACCTCGCCCACGGTCTCCTCGGCCCCGAGGCCACGGGTGGCGGCGGCGAAGTGGAGGTCCCGGGCCTGGCCGTCGAGGATGCCGGCGGTGCCCAGGCAAGCGGTCACCAGCTCGGCGGCCTCGCGGCCCCGCTCGGGGGGCAGCTGGCCGATCACCCGCCAGAGCAGCCGGTAGCCCTGATTGATCAGGCCCAGGGCGCCGAGCATGGTGGCGGCCTCACCCCACACCACGTGGGGGCAGGCCCGGCCGCGCCGCTCGCGGGCGTCGTCCATGGCCGGCAGGTCGTCGAAGAGCAGGGAGGCGGTGTGGAAGTATTCGATGGCGATGGCCAGCTCCCGCGCCGGCTCGGCTGCCACCGCCAGCTCGGAGAGCACGGCGAAGGCCAGCTGGGCCCGGGCGAGGCTCCCGGGATGGCGGAGGGCATCGGCCAGCACGCCGGCCAAGTGCCGCTCGAGGTCCGCCCCCATGGGCAGCAGCTCACGGAAGCCGGCGGCGAGGAAGCCCTCCTCGAGCGGGCCGAGGAGAGTGACCGCCGGGGGCCGGGTGGCGGTCTCGGGGACGCTCGAGTCTGGAGTCATCGGCTGGCACCCGACGCGGCGTCGACCGTCACTCCTTCGAGCCGGCCCTTGGCCTGGACCGTCACGGCCACTTCCTTCTCGACCCGGAACATCAGGAAGCTCGGGTCCTCCATCCCCCAGGCGACGAAGGGCACCGAAAAGCGGGTCTTGACCTGGATCTGGTCACCGTTGACCGAGACCGTCGCCGGCAGGGCCATCGGGTGGTCGGCGCCGTGGATGGCGAGCTTGCCGTGGAGGGTGACGTGGCTCTCGCCGGTGGCGGCGAGGGTGCCTTCGAGGCGCTCGGCGGTGAAGCGGAAGAGGGGGAACTTGCTCGACTCCAGCACTTCGCCGTGCATGGTCTTGTCGCGGGAGCCATTGCCCGTCTTGGCCGAGGCGGCGTCCACCAGCAGCTCGCCGCTGGCGGTGCCGGTGGCGGCGTCGAAGTGGATGTCGCCCGAGCGCAAGACGAAGACGCCGTGCACGTCGTGACCGGTGGCCGGCAGCTCGAAGGCGACCTGGGTGCCAGCGGGATCGAGGTGGAGGATCTGCTCGGTGGCGTGGGCCGAGAGGGGGGCGATGGCCGACAGGACGAGGACGAGGGCGAGGCCTGAGGGACGGGGCTTCATCGGTTCTCCTTCCCGCCGGCAGGGACGCCGGCGCAAGGAGAAGGTAGCCGTGGCGCCTGAACGAGAGCTGAACGCTAGAATGAGGCCGGCCGAAGACCCATGCGCATCCTGCTCGTCGAGGACGATCCCGATCTCGCCGCTGCCCTCGCCGAGGCGTTGGCGGAGGACTGCTACGTCGTCGACCGGGCCGCGAGCGGTGCCGAGGCGGACGAGCTGGCCACGGTCAACGAATACGACCTGGTGGTGCTCGACTGGAGCATCCCGCCGCCCTCCGGGGTTGACCTGCTCTCCGCCTGGCGCCAGCGCGCCCTGACCTTTCCGGTGCTCATGCTCACCGGCCGGGGCAGCGTCGAGGACCGCATTCACGGCCTCGACGCTGGCGCCGACGACTACCTGACCAAGCCCTTCGCCCTGGCGGAGCTGCAGGCGCGGGTGCGCAGCCTCCTGCGCCGGGGCCAGCGCCCGCTCCAGAGCCTGGCCGCGGGAGATCTGGTGATGGACCGGCCCGGCCGGCAGGTCAGGGTCGCCGAGGCACCGATCCACCTCACCCCCAAGGAGTTCGCCGTGCTCGAGTACCTGCTCGTCCACCGCGATCGGGTGGTGAGCCGCGCCGACCTGTCCGAGCACGTCTGGGAGGACAGCCTGGGCGCCATGTCCAACACCCTGGAGGTGATCGTCTCGCGGCTGCGCAAGAAGGTGGACGGCGGGCGCGAAGGCCGCCTCCTCCACACCGTGCCCGGGGTGGGCTATCGGCTCTCGACTGAACGGCTGGCCCCAGGCCGGGAGGCCGGCGGGGACGACAGCGGGTGAGCGGACTCGCTCTCGAGCTCGCCGTTCTCGGCCTCGCTCTCGCTCTGCTGGCCGCGGCCCTAGTCTCGGAGCGCCGGCAGCGCCGCCAGCGGCAGGCCGACGAGGCTCAGCGGAGCAACGAGCGCCGGCTCGCCCAGGCCCAGAAGATGGAGGCGGTGGGCCGGTTGGCCGGGGGCGTCGCCCACGACGTCAACAACTACTTGGCGACCATCCGCGCCCACTGCGAGCTGGTGGCCGCCCGCGACCTGCCCCGCGAGCGGGTGGTGGAGAAGATGCAACTGGTGGTCGGCACGGTGGTCAAGGCCTCCTCGCTGATCGAGCGCCTGCTCACCTTCGCTCGCCGCCAGCCCACCCGCCCCGAACGGGTGGCCGTGGGCGAGGTGGTCGAGAGCTTCGAGCGCCTGATGCGCGGGTCCCTGCCTGAAGGTGTCGAGCTGGAGGTACACCTCGCCCCCGGCGAGCCGGTGATCGTGGCGGACGTGTCGCAGCTCGAGCAGGTGCTCGCCAACCTCTTCGTCAACGCCCGCGATGCCCTCCCGGGGAAGGGCCGCATCACCCTCGCCACGGAGCGCCAAACGGCCCCCGGGGGCGCCCCGGAGGTGGCCTTGGTGGTCAGCGACACCGGCTCCGGCATCCCGGCCGAGATCCGGTCGCAAATCTTCGACCCCTTCTTCACCACCAAGAGCGGCCAGGGAGCGAGCGGCCTGGGTCTCGCCACGGTCCAGGCGATGGTCGAGGAAGCGGGAGGCCGGGTGGAGGTCGAGAGCGAGGTCGGTCGCGGCACCACGTTCCGGGTGGTGCTGCCCGAGGCGCCGGCGGCTGCCGCCGCGGGGGCGCCGGCGCCCCAGGTGCACCGGAGGCAAGGCAGCGCGGGCCGGGGCGAGCGCATCCTGCTGGTGGACGACAACCAGGATTTGGCGGCCGCGATCCGCGCCCAGCTGGAGGGCCTCGGCCACTCGGTCACGGTGGTCGCCTCGGCCGAGGAGGCCCTCGCCGCGGCGGAGGCGAGCCCACCCTTCGCCCTGGTGATCACCGACGTCCAGCTGCGCGGGGTGCCGGGCACCGAGCTGGTCGATCGCCTGCGCCAGCGCCACGGCATCCGGGCCCTGTACATGTCCGGCTACACCGACCGCGTGGCCCTACGCCGGGGGGCCGGGAGGGCCGAGGGCTACTTCCTGAAGAAGCCGTTCTCGGCGGAGGGCCTGGGGAGGATGGTCGGCGAGCTACTGGCGATGCCGGCGGTGGGCGGGAGAGAGGGGTGAGAACGGAAGGGCGAGGACTGAGTAGGCTGGGTTAGGCTCGTCCGCGAGCCGTAACCCCGCTTCGCGCGCTTAGAATCCCCCTCGATGGTTCCCGAGTCTCCTCGCACCGGCCTGCACCCCCGCTGCTTCGCCGCCTCGCTGGTCGTGATCTGCGCCGCCCTGCCTGCCTCCGCCCAGGACCTGCTCTCCCTCGACCGCTTCGCCCTGCTGGTGGCCTCGGAGTCCCGGCCTTCGTTCGCGGTGATCGGCGCCGGCGCCCGCGCGGCGGGGATGGGTGGGGCCTTCACCGCCTTGGCGGACGACGCCTCGGCAGCCTCCTTCAACCCCGCCGGCCTCGCCCTGCTGCTCACGCCCGAGGCTTCGCTGGTGCTCGACGGCCGCTCCCGGCACGACGACTACGCCGCCTTCACCGCCCTCGAGAACGGCGAGCCCACCGCCTACTCCGCCTCGCGCAGCGTCTTCGACACCGCGGGAGTCAACTTCGCCTCCTTCACCCTGCCGACCACGCTGGCGGAGCGCAATCTGACCCTCCAGCTCTCCTACCATCGGCTGGTCGACTTCGAGCTCGAAAGGGACCGCAGCTTCCTCGCCAGCGAGCCCGGAGGTGAGGCCGTGGCCCGCTACCACCAGACGGTCGATCAGGAAGGGGAGATCGCCACCTTCGCCCTGGCGGCGGCCTACCAGGCCACGGAGCGGCTGTCCGTGGGTCTCAACCTGGCCCGCTGGCAGGGGGCCTGGACCTTCGTTACCGACACTTCCGAGGCCGAGCTGGCGACCGGCACCGAGACCGCCCTCCACTTCGTCCAGGATCACCGCTTCTCGGGCTGGAACCTGACCGCCGGCTTCCTGCTGCGCTACCGCTACGCCAACGTCGGCGCCTCGTTCCGGCTGCCCTTCGACGGCCGCTACCAGGTGGACTCCCGCCTCACCACCACCTTCGAGAGCCCTTTCGTGCCCCAGTCCCGGCTCGACGGGCGTCTCGAGTGGCCGGGCTCCTACACCGCGGGCATCGCGCTCAAGCCGTTCGAGACCTGGATCGTGACCGCCGACTACGCCGAGTACGACTGGGACGACATGGTGATCCAGGGGCTCGGTCAAGAGCCGGTGAGCTTTTTCGACCTGGTGCCGGTGTCGCGCTCGACCACCGAGAACCGTGGCCAGTGGCGCTTCGGCACCGAGGTCACCCTGCTGCCGGGTGAGAACGTCGTGGGCCTGCGGGCCGGCTACTTCACCGAGCCCCGTCCCGAGCGGCTGGCCGGCGAGGGAGAGGCGGCCAACACCCGCGGCTGGGCCCTCGGGGCCGGCTGGCGGCGGGGTGCCTTGAGCTTCGACCTCGCCTGGCAGCGGGTGCACACCCTCTCGAAGCTGCCCCAGTTCGTCGATCCCGACGCCGTCACCGAGGGAGAGGTGCTGCTGCCGGCCGATGCAGAGGTGCGTACGCGGGAGAACCGGGTCTTCGTCTCGATGCTCTACCGCTTTCCGTCGCGCGACGCACTCAAGAAGCTCTTCCACTTTCTCTTCGTGGGTCCGACCCGGCCCTGAGCGCCCTCGCCTCCCTCCGATCGGCAGTGGCCTGGAGCGCCCGGTTCGGGCTCGCCCTGGCCCTCGCGACCTCGGCTCTGGCCGAGTCCCGCCAGTGGTACGAGCACTACGAGCGGGGCCTCGCCCTGGCGGCGGACGGGGACTACGCCGCCGCCCTCGCGGAGTTCGAGACGGCCGCGGACCACAACCCGGAGGCTCGCGCCCGCGCCCGCACTTACGGCACCCAATTCCTCTTCGGCTACGACCCGGCCTACCACCGGGCCCGCTGTCTGCTGGAGCTGAAGCGCTTCGCGGAAGCGAGGACCCTGCTCGCCGAGGCGGAGCTCGCCGGGGTGACGCCTCGGCCGGACCTCGCGGCCCTGGCCGTGCGGCTCGACCGGCTCGAGCGCGAGGTCGCGAGCCCGGCCGGGGAGGAGCCCGCCCCAGCCTCGCCGGAGCCGCTCCAGCCGGCCGCGTCCGGCGCCATGGCTCCCTCTCTGGCGGTGCCGCCCGGCGCCGAGTCGACGACGGCGCCGAGCGCTGGGCCGGCCTCTGTCCCTCCCGGCCCCGGCCCCGTCACCACGCCGGCGGGCGGCAGCGAGCCGCGCCGAGCGGAGGAGGAGCGTGCCGCTCCCGTTTCATCCCCCGCTGCGACGGACACCTCCACCTCCGGGCCGACTTCTCCCGCAACGGCTGGTACCTCGCCAGGCACTCCGGCCGGGCCTGCTGCCGCCGAAACGGCTGGAGGCCCGGCCGGCGATGCTGGGGCGGAGGAGCCGTCGCCGGCGGGCGAACCGCCCGAAGCCGGGGAGGGCAGCGGGATCGGCTGGTGGCCCGCACTGATGGCCTGCCTGGCCGCGGCCGCCCTGCTGCTGAGCTGGTGGCGCCGCCGGCAGCGGGCCCGGCGTGCCCCCGCGGCGGAGGGCAGCCAGTGGCACCTGAAGCTCCTGGGCTCCCGGTTGGGCGGCTACCAGCTGATCGCGGAGATCGGCCGCGGTGGTATGGCCACCACCTTCCGCGCCCGCCGGGCGAGCGACGGCCGCCTGGTTGCGCTCAAGGTGCCCCACCCGACCGGCGACCCGACCTACCGCGAGCGGTTCCTGCGCGAGGGCAAACTGGGCGAGGCCCTACACCACCCGGCGATCGTGCGCATCCTCGAAGCCGGGGAGGACCGTGGCGTGCCCTTCCTCGCCCTCGAGCTGCTCGCCGGCCGCACCCTGCGAGCCGAGCTGGACGCCCACCCCGACGGCCTGCCCCTGCCGCGGGCCCTGGCGATCGCCCGGGCCATCGCCGAGGCCCTGGACTATGCCCACGGCAAGGGCGTGGTGCACCGCGATCTCAAGCCGGAGAACATCATGCTGCTGCCGGATGGCCCCGTGCGGGTGATGGACTTTGGCGTGGCGCGACTGGCCGATCAACCGGGTCTGACCACTTCGCAGTTCTTCCTGGGCTCCCCCGTCTACGCCGCTCCCGAGGCGGTCGAGCCCCAGCGGATCGACCACCGCGCGGACCTCTACGGGCTCGGCATCCTGCTCTTCGAGATGCTCGAAGGCCGGCCGCCCTTCCTCCACGAGTCGGTGTTCAAGCTGATGGAGCTGCACCGCGAGGCGCCCCTTCCCGACCCCGCCAACCTGCCGCGGCCCCTGCCTCCCGAAGTCTGGCAGCTCATCACCCGCCTCTGCGCCAAAGACCCGGAAGCGCGCTACCCCTCCGCCCAGGCCCTGCTGGTGGAGCTGGGGCGGTTGATCGAGGGGACGCGGCAAGCCCCCTAAGGCACCACCACGCCCCAGGCCGAGGTGTCGCCGGTTTCGAAGCCGTCGGCGAAGATGGACAGGGCGATGCCGGCGTTGCCGTCGAGGACGTAGAGCACCACCGAGCTGTTGGTGTCCTGGGTGCCGGCGGCGACCTCGGGGCGGCCGTCGCCGTCGAGGTCGCCCACGGGATGGACGCTGAACACCCGGTTGCCGGTGTCGTAGGCCCAGAAGATCTCGCCGGTGGCGCCGCTCAGGGCGTAGACGTGGTAGTCGAAGGAGCCGGCCACCACGTCGTCGAAGCCGTCGCCGTCGAGGTCGCCGATGGCCCGCGCCGTCCACACGTCACCGCCGTTGGTGGTGCCCACGAAGGTCTTCCACACCAGGCTGCCGTCCGCTCCCGAGAGCACGGTGACGGCGTTCTCCCACGAGGAGACGATCACCTCGGCCTTGCCGTCGCCGGTGACGTCGGGTAGGGCGTCGACCATCATCCCGTAGGCTCCCACCGCGGTCGAGGCCCAGAGAAAGGCCCCCGTGGCGCCGTTGACGCAGCGGATGGCGCTGCCGTCCACGGTCCACAGCACGGCCAGGGCCTCGGGGATGGCGTCGCCGGTGATGTCCGGCAGCAGCCCGGCGGCCCACACCGAGGTGGCGGGCTCGTAGGTCCACAGCACGCTGCCGTTCAAGGAGCCGCCCGACAGGGCCACCAGGTCGTCGACGTCCTCGCCCACGGCCGCGAGCACGTCGTGCTTGCCGTCGCCGTTGGCATCGCCCAGGTTGCGCACGGTGAAGCTGGCGTCGCCGGCGTACCAGCGCCAGCGGAAGTTGGCCTGGCCGCCGCCGGTCGAGGCGCCGTCGATCAGGTAGACGCCGTCGCTGAAGGAGCCGGTGGCGAAGGCGTAGTCGTTCTCGCCGTCACCGTTGGTGTCGTTGAGCTCGGTCAAGGAGTAGACCCAGCCGGACTCGGCGGTCTGGTAGGTGTCGAAGCGCCACAGGATGGCGCCGGTGCCGCCGTCCAGGTGGTAGGCCGTGCGCCCGCCCCAGGCGGTGCCGGCGAGCAGGTTCATGGCGCCGTTGCCGTCGCTGTCCGAAGCGAGGGCCAGGCAGTCGTCGCCGTAGGGCGAGCCTCCCGAGACGCCGTCCGCCGTCTGGATGCTCCACACCACGTCCGCCGTGCCCACGCTGGCGCCGTCCAGGCAGAAGATGTTGGGCACGCCGGACTCGTCGATGCCCACGATCACCTCGTCCTTGCCGTCGCCGGTCACGTCGGGCAGGGCGCGCACGATCGGCGCGTTGTCCGGGCCGGTCATCGAGAAGAGCAGGCTCCCCGGCCCGACGCCGAGCAGGGCGGCCCGGCCGGGGCCTGGGGGCTCGGCGGGCCTCTCCGCGCGCAGGGTGAGGAGTTGATGGTCGCGCGACGGCGCACGCTGCTGGGCCTGCGCCGAGGCGACGAAAGAGATCGAGAAGAGGACCAGGGCCGAGAGGGAAAGGCGCCGGGGGCTCGTCACGGCTGGTGCTCCTTGCCGGGTGTGGGAGTTCCCGAGGAGTCTACACCGCCCGGCTCAGTGCGAGGTGTCGTCCCCCTCGGGCTCCGGGAGCGCGATCTCGAGGCGCAGGGTGCGGATACGGTTGCCTTGCACCTCCACCACCTCGAAGCGCACCGGGCCGAGCTCGACGAGGTCGCCCTTCTCGGCGCTGCGGCCCAGCTCGGAGAGCACGATGCCGCCCACGGTGTCCTCGTCGCGGTCGGACAGCTCGAGGTCGAGCTCGTCCTCGATGTCCGCCACCAGCATCGCGCCGGAGACCAGGTAGGAGCCGTCCGGCCGGGCGATCAGCTCCGGCCTCTCGAGGTCGAACTCGTCCTGGATCGAGCCGACGATCTCCTCGATGACGTTCTCCAAGGTGACGACGCCGGAGACGCCGCCGTACTCGTCGAGCACGGCCGCCACGTGCATGCGCTCCTCACGCATGCGGCGCAGCAGCCGGTCGAGGGAGAGGGTCTCCGGGATCATCGGGATCTTGCGGCTGATCTGGGTCAAGGACGTGATCGGTCCCTCGGTACGGAACAGATCCTTGATATGGACCATACCGATGACATGGTCGAGGTCGCCGTCGCAGAGGGGGAAGCGGGTGTGGCCGGTCTTGCGCGCCAGGGCGAGGTTCTCCGCCACCGGGCGTTTGGTCGACAGGTAGACCACGTCGGCTCGCGGCACCATCACCTGGCGCGCCACCCGGTTCGACAGCTCGAAGACGTTGGCCAGCAGCTCGCGTTTGCCCACCTCCAGGCGGTCCCCGGCGCTCGAGGCCAGCAGCAGCCGCAGCTCCTCCTCGTCGTGGGCCAGCTCGTGCCCGCTCATGGGTTGGATGCCGATCAACCGCAGCAGGAAGTTGGCGGTGTGGTTGAGCATCCAGATCACCGGGAAGGTGACCTTGTAGAAGAGGAAGAGCGGATAGGCGATGCCCAGGGTGGTGGGCTCGGGCAGGCGGATAGCGATCGACTTGGGGGCCAGCTCGCCGAGCACGATGTGGAGCGCGGTGATGGTGCCGAAGGCGAGCCACGGGGCCACCGAGTGGACCGTCTCGGGGGTGACGCCCGGGAGCCAGCCGATCAGGGGACCGATCACCCAGGTGAAGGCCGGCTCGCCCACCCAGCCGAGAGCCAGGCTGGTCAGGGTGATGCCGAGCTGGGTGGCGGAGATGTAGGCGTCCAGGTGCTGGACCATGTGCCGGGCCACCTGGGCTCGCCGCTCGCCGCGCGCGACCCGCACGTCGAGCTGGGTGGGCCGCACCTTGACCAGGGCGAACTCGGCGGCCACGAAGAAGGCGTTCAGCAGCACCAGCACGAAGCCGAGCGCGAGGCCGATCCAGGGATCGAGCCCGCCGGAATGCTCAGCGACCGGCAGCCCCTCGGCAGCGAGGGCGGCGACGGGCAACATCAGCGCAGGGGGGAGGTGCGGCGGTGGCCGCAGAGGGTGCTACTCGGACCTGGTTCGTCGTTCACGCCGCGGGACTGTAGCACAGGGGGTGGGCGGGACTTCGCGCGGCCGGGGCCGCAACAACCCCCCGCCCTCGTCGTACCATCGGCCCATGATCCGAGATCGACGAAAGGGAAGTCTGCTCCTCTTGCTGGGGGGGGCGGTCCTGGCCGTGGCCGGGGTGGCCCTGGCCCAGGAGTGGCGGGGGCTGGGGCGGGTGCAGGGAGTGGTGAAGAACGAGCACGGAGCGCCGCTCGCCGGGGCCAGGGTGACCCTGCGGCTGGACAGCCGGCCGGAGGAAGGCCCGCCGCCGATGACCACCGACGCCAAGGGCCGCTGGGCCGCGATCGGCCTTGCCGGGGGTCGCTTCCGGCTGACCATCGAGGCCACCGGCTACGTGACGGTCAACGGCTGGGCGAACGTCAACGCCGAGGGGCCTTCCCCCTCGGTGCCGGTCGAGATGCGGCCCCTGGCGGAAGTCGAGCCCGGGGGCACCGAGGGCCTGGGCACGACCATCATCACCTGGCTCGAGAAGGCCAATTCCCTGCTCGACCAGGGTCGCTGGGCCGAGGCCCGGGAGCTCTACGAGCGCTCCGCCCTGGCCCTGCCCGAGGCCGAGCGCCCGGCCGTGCTGCGCTCGGTGGCGCGGACCTACTTCCTCGAAGGCAAGAAGGCCGAGTCCGTCCTCGCCCTCGAGAAGGCGCTCCTCTACGGACCGGCCGACGAGGAGACCCGCCGCCTGTTGACCGTGCTGGCCGGCGAGGTGGGGATGGCGGCCGAGGTGGATGCCTTCCTCGCGCGCCTCGCGACGGCAGGCCCGGCGCCCTTGATCGCCGAGCTCGACCCGCCGCCGACCGAGGAGGAGCCGGCCACCGCCCCCGGAGCGCCGCCGGAACCGGCGCGGGCCCACCAGACGGGCGCTCTCCAGGTGCGCTTCGCCGAGCGCAACCCGCTCGGGCAGGTCGCCGAGGTGGCGAAGCGCTGGGGGCTCACCCTGGAGCAGATCGCCTCGGTCGACCCGGCGGCGGGGCGCTACGAGCTCGCCGACGAGAGCTTCGCCCTCCACGTGCCCGAGAGCTACCGCCCCGAGGAGCCCTGGGGCCTCTTCGTATGGATCAGCCCCGGGCACACCGGCGGCGTCCGCCGGCCCGAGAACCAGCAGGTGCTGGCCGAGAAGAAGCTGATCTGGGTGGGGGCCAATCGCTCGAGCAACGAGCGGCCGAAGTGGACCCGGGTGTCCCTGGCCCTCGATGCCCTCCACAACGCCCGCAAGCTCTACAACATCGACCCGCGGCGGGTGTACGTGGGCGGCTACTCCGGCGGCGGTCGCACCGCCGCGGCCCTGGCGATGATGTTCCCGGAAGCGGTCACCGGAGCGTTCTGCTTCATGGGCGTGGACTTCTACCGGCCCATCCCGATCCCGGACCGCCCGGGCACCCACTGGCCGGCGGCGTTCCTGGAGCCGCCCCGGTCGGTGCTGCGGCGAGTCAAGGAGGAGATGCGCTTTGCCCTGTTGACGGGCGAGCTCGACTTCAACCGGCCCCAGACCAAGGCGGTCACCACCGAGATGGAGAAGGCCGGCTTCCGCCACGTGACCTATGTCGAGCTCGCCGGGGCCAGCCACTACACCGGCCTGACCGGCGAGGCACTGGCGAGGGGGCTGGCGGCGCTCGACGGGAAATAGCCCTCACCCCCTCGATCCCCCTCTCGCGCAGGGGTGAGGGTCCCTATCCCCGCAGCAGCCCGGCCAGGGCCCCGGCGACGATCGCCCAGTGGGCCTCCACGTGCCAGCGCACCAGGGCCAGGAGAGCGGCGGCGAGGATCGCCAGGGCGAAGAGGTCGAGCCCGCCGCTGGCCGGCAGCAGGACCTCGCGGGCCAGCAGCAGCCCCAGGCTGGCGATCACTCCCACGACGGCGGCGCTCACCGCGGCGAGGGCGGCCCGGGCTCCTCGCCAGCTCTCGAGGCGGTCGACCCAGGGGCCGATGGCGAGGCCCAGCACGGTCGAAGGCAGGAAGGTCGCCCAGCTGGTGGCGAGGGCGGCGAGCAAGGCGCCGGCGAGGGGCGAGAGGCCCCCGGGCTGGTTCCAGCCGGCCACGAAGCCGACGAACTGCAGCACGACGATGAGCGGGCCTGGCGTGGTCTCGGCCAGGGCCAGGCCGTCGATGGTGGCCGCGCGAGACAGCCACCCCGCGGCGGTGGCCGCGTCCGCCACGTAGGCGAGCACGGCGTAGGCCCCGCCGAAGGTGACGAAGGCGGCCTGGGTGAAGAACAGGTAGAGGTCGAAGGGCAGGGGAGCCGCGCCCCGCACCAGCCACAACCCGACGGCCGGCACCAGCCACAACAACAGAGCACCGCCGAGAAGACGCCGCCACCGCCGCCCCTGCGGCGCCCGCTCAGTCACGGTCTCGCTCCCACTCAGGCCGGCCGCGAGGGCGGGTTCTCCTCGAACCCGGGCCACCAGGAAGCCGGTCAAGGCCGCGCCGGCCACGATCGCCGGGAACGGCACTCCGAGCAGGGCGATGGCCACCAGGGCCAGCACGGCCAGGGCCACGTGGAAGGGCGTCTTGAGCGCGCGCCGGCCGATGCGCACCATGGCCGCGGCGACGATGGCCACTACCACCGGCTTGATCCCGGCGAGCAAGGCGGCCACCGCCGAGACCTGGCCGAAGCGGACGTAGATCCACGACAAGACCAGCAGCACCGCGACCGAGGGCAGCACGAAGAGGGTCCCCGCGGCGATGCCTCCGCGGATGCCGTGGAGGCGCCAGCCGAGGTGGGTGGCGAGCTGCTGTGCCTCCGGTCCGGGCAGCAGCATGCAGACGTCGAGGCCGGTCAGGAACTGCTTCTCGCCGACCCAGCGCAGCCGGTCCACCAGGTCTCGGTGCATCAAGGCGATCTGCCCCGCCGGCCCGCCGAAGTTGATCCACCCCAGCCGCGCCCAGTAGGCAAGGGCTTGGCGGAAGGTGGGTGGGGTGGGGAGAGTTGACGTGGAATCTGTCATCTGCTCTACTGATATCACAGTTGTTAGGTTGGCCGTGGCGTGACGCTACGACGACCCACTGATCTCACCATGACGCACTGGCTCCTGCTCATCCATCAGCTGCCTCCCCAGCCCCCCTACCTGCGGGCCAAGATCGCCCAGCGCCTCGCCAAGGTCGGGGCCCTCCCGCTCAAGAACTCGGTCTACGTGCTGCCCGAGCGAGACGAGTGCCAAGAGGACTTCGAGTGGATCGCCAAGGAGGCGGTCGAGGGGGGCGGGCAAGCCTGGATCGCCGCGGTCGACTGGCTCGCGGGCACCGAGGACGAAGCCCTGCGGGCTGCCTTCCTGGCTCGGGCCGAGCAGGAGTATGCCGCGCTCGCGGCGGATCTGCGCGCCGAGCTGGGCGATCGTGACGCCGCGCAGCTGGCCCCCGCCCTGGCGTCGGCCCGAACCCGAATCGAGCGAGCCGCCCGGCGCGACTTCTTCGAGGCCCCGGCACGGGCCGAGGTCGAAGCCTGGTTGCGATCGCAGGAGGAGGCGTTGTTGACAAGGAACGAAGCATCCTCACCAGAGCGCCCTGCCCTCGAGAACCTTCGCGACAAGGTGTGGGTCACGCGCCGCGGAGTGTACGTGGATCGCATCGCCACTGCCTGGCTGGTACGCCGCTTCGTCGATCCGCAGGCTCGATTCCGCTTCGTGGCAGGTGCCCGTGCGCCGGCCCGAGCAGGGGAGATCCGGTTCGACCTGAGCGAGGCCGAGGTGACCCACGAAGGCGATCGCTGCACCTTCGAGGTGCTGCTCGGGCGGCTCGGGCTCGACGATCCGGCCCTCCGGCGCGTCGCCGAGATCGTGCACGACATCGACTTGAAAGACGAGCGCTACGACCACCCGGAGACCGCCGGCCTCGAGCGGATGCTCGGCGGCCTGGTTCGAGCCGAGGCCGACGACCTGAGGCGCCTCGAGCGCGGCGGCGAGATCTTCGAAGCCCTCTACCGAGGACTCACCTCATCGTGAAAGGAGCTTCCCATGCAGTGGATCACCCGTGAACGCCCCAAGATCGACCGCGTCGCCTGCCCTTGGCTGATCGCCCGTTTCATCGACCCGGAGGCGCAGTTCCTCTTCGTGCCGCCCACCGAGGTGCGGGCGACGGCGGAGCGCACCGGCGCCATCCCCTTCGACGTCGAGGGCGTCGAGCTGTCGCACGAGGGCCCCCTGTGCAGCTTCGACGCCTTCCTCGCCAAGTACCGGCTGACCGACCCGCAGCTCGCCGAGTTGGCCCTGATCGTGCGCGGTGCCGACACCGACAGTTTGGAGCTCGCGCCTCAGTGTGCCGGCCTCCTGGCGGTCTCCCTCGGCCTTTCCCAGGTCTTCGCGGACGACCACGAGCAGCTACGCCACGGCTTTGTGGTCTACGACGCTCTCTATGCGTGGCTCAAGAAGGCCCGCGGCGAGCGCCACACCTGGAACCCGCAGCGAGGCGTGGCGGCTTGAGCGCTGAGCCGCCTCCTCACCCCCGCCGCAGCGCCACCAGCGGATCCAGCCGCGCGGCGCGGCGGGCGGGGAGGAGGTTGGCGATGGTGGCGACGGTGACGAGCAGGCCGGCGGCCAGGGCGAAGGTTCCGGGCTCGAAGTTGGAGAGGCCGTAGAAGGTGCCCGCCAGCAGGCGAGCGACCAGCAGGGCCGCCGCCAGGCCGATCGCGAGGCCGATGCCCACCAGGCGCAAGCCCTGGCGCAGCACCAGGTTCAGGACGTTGGCCGGCTCGGCGCCGATCGCCATGCGGATGCCGATCTCCTGGGTGCGCCGGGCCACCGAATAGGCGATCACTCCGTACAGCCCCACCGCGGCGAGGGCCAGGGCGAGCAGGCCCAGGATGCCGAGCACGGCGCTGCCCAGGCGGGCCGGCAGCAGGACGGAGCCCACCATGTCGTCGAAGGTGCGGTTCTCGATCAGGGGCAGATCCGGCGTCAAGGCCGCGATCTCTCGCTCGATGGTGGCCGGCAGGGCTTTCACGTCACCGCGGGTGCGTACCAAGAGGGTGCCTGCGGCCGGGTTGCGCTGGAAGGCTGCAAAGTGCACGAACGGGCGCGGCTTCTCGCCCACCGTGCGGATCTTGTAGTCCGCCGTCACCCCGACCACCTCGTAAGACGGGGTGCTCAGGGTGGTGCGGAACCGCTTGCCGAGCGCGTTCTGCCCCGGCCAGTAGGTGTCCACGAAAGCCTGGTTGACGATCGCCACCCGCGGCGCGTCGGCGACGTCGGAGGCAGTGAAGTCCCGGCCGGCGACCAGGGGGATGCCCAGGGTGTCCAGATAGCCGGGAGTGGCCGCCGTCACGTCCACGGACAGCTCCTCGGGCTCCCCGGTGGGCCCCGGCCGGTCTTCGAGAAACACGCTGTTGACGTGGGTGTTGAGCCCCAGGGGCACGCGGGTGGCGAAGGAGGCCGCGGCGATCTCCGGGCGAGCCTTCAGCCGGTCCAGCAGATCGCGGTGGAAGGCCAGGGCCTGCTCGCGGGTGTAGCGCACGGTGTCGAGGGAGAAGGTGGCCACCGCCACCTTGGGCGTATCCATGCCTAGTTCGGCCTCGAGCGAGGAGGCCAGGCTCTTGGTCAACAGGCCGGCTCCCACCAGCAGGATCAGCGTCACCGTCACCTGGCCGATCACCAGCAAGTCCTTGAGCCCGAAGCGCAGGCGGCGCTCGGTGTCGCTCGCCTCGTTCTTCAACCCGGCCAGCAGGCTCGGCCGCGAGGCTTCCCGCGCCGGCGCCAGGCCGAAGACCAGGCCGCAGCCGAGGGCGATGCCGAAGGCGAAGAGGAAGACCCGCAGGTTGAGGCCGAAGCTCGGCTCCAGCTGGATCGGCAAGGGCAAGGGCGTGGCCCGCAGGACCGACACGGCCACCCAGGCCAGGGCGAGCCCGGCGAGCGCCCCGAGCCCGGCCAGGAACAGGCTCTCGGTGAGCAGCTGGGACAGCAACCGGCCGCGGCCGGCGCCCAGGGCGAGGCGCATGCCCACCTCGCGGCGGCGGTTCGAGGCCCGGGCCAGCAGCATGTTGGCGACGTTGGCCGAAGCCACCAGCAGCACCAGACTGACCACGACCAAGAGGCCGATGCCTGCAGCCCGCAGCGGGCGGTCGGCGTCGGGCACGATGCGCACGTCGGTGGTCGCGAGCAGCCGCACCGTGCGGTCCTCGTTGGTGTCCGGGTACTGGGCCGCGAGGCCGGCGGCCAGGGCTTCGAGGTTCGCCTGCGCCTGGGCCAAGGTGACCCCCGGCTTCAGGCGGCCCTTGAGCTGGAGCCAGCGGTAGCCGCGCTGCTCAAGCAGGGGCGCGTTGGGCACCATGCCCACGGAGTCGATGTGGCCGACGGGGTCGATGTCCTCGAGCCGGCTCGCCGCCACCCACAGCTGGCTGACCAATCCGGGCATCAGCCCGGTGTAGCGCTCGGGGGCCACCCCCACCACCGTGTAGGGCACGCCGCGGACTTTGAGGCTCTGGCCGATCACCTGCGGGTCGGCGCCGAACCAGCTGTTCCAGGTGCGAGAGGAGAGCACCACCACCGGTGCCGCACCCGGTACGTCGTCGGCCGGAGAGAGCAGGCGCCCCAGCCGGGGCCGAACGCCCATCAAGTCGAAGTAGTTGCCGGTCACCACCTCGCCCATGGCCATCTGAGGAGCGCCGTCGCGGGTGACGGCAGCCATCATCAGGCTGTGACCGGCGAGCCCGGTGAGCACCGTGCTCTGCGCCGCGAGGTCGCGGGTGTCGAGCACCGAGTGGGTGTCCCAGCCGGGGTTCTCCTTCTGGCTCGAGAAGACGCTCACCAGCCGCTCGGGATCGGCCACGGGCAGGGGCCGCCAGAGCACGGCGTCGACGATGGTGAAAAGGGTGGTGGAGAGGCCGATGCCCAGGGCGAGAGAGGCCACCGCGGTGGCGAGGAAACCCGGGCTCTGGCGGAAGGTGCGGGCGGCGTAGCGCAGGTCTTGGAGGACGGTGGCGAGCATGGCAACCTCCGAAGCAAGTCGAGCACCGCGTGGCGGCGGTGCGGGGGCGTTCCGATGGGACTTCCTTACGGCGGCTTCGGATCTGCGGTTTCAACGCCAAGCACCATGAATCAGCTAGTAGCAATGTGCGCACGGAACGTGATATCGTCATGTTGCGCGTAGAGCTTCCTGCTGCGCATCGTTCCTCGGAGGTATTGGCCATGTGGTTGCCACGCCAACGAATCGTCCTCCGGGTCGCCCTGCTCCTGTCCTTCGCCTCGGCGACCCCCTCCCTTGCTGCCGTCCCCCACCAGTTCGTCGCCAAGCAGTACACGGAGATCCTCGGTCGGATCCCCGACCAGGGCGGCTGGGCCGGCAGCGTCTCCCACTTCAACGTCAATGGCTGCTCGAAAAGCTCCCTCAAGTCCTTCGGTCGGAGCTTCTACAGCTCGTCCGAGTTCACCAGCCTGGGCTACGACAACGCCGCCAAGGTGCTGATCCTCTACCGCGCCATCCTCAACCGGGAGCCCGACAGCGGCGGCTTCACCAACTACTTCAACCTGCTCAACGCGGGTACGCCCCTTCTGACCATCGTCGACGCCTTCTATGACAGCGCGGAGTTCGGTGGCTTGGTCTCCCCGATCTGCAACAAGGACAGCTACGGCTTCGGGGCAGCCCCGGTGATCAATCTGCCGGTGACCACCGGGGGCTTTCAAGGGACTCAGGCCCAGCTCCAGGCCACCCTCAATGCGACACCGTCCGGGGGCACCGTCTCGCTGGCCCAGAAGGCCGTGGTCAAGCTCACTTCGGCGCTCACCGTTCCCGCCGGGGTCACCCTCACCACGCTCGGCACTCCCGACCACTACCATTACGCCCTGATGGGACGGCTGGTCCGAGACAGCCTCTTCGCTGGGCCCTCCGTGAAGCTGATGGGCGGTGCCAAGCTCAAGAACGTGTGGGTGGATGATTCGGGAGGGCGGCTCGGCCACAGCCATGCAGGCCAGACGGTGCAGCTCTTCGGCGGCGCCGGTACCACCGTCTCCCAGTGCGTGATCGGCAACCCCTCAGGCTGGTCCAGCCTCCAGACCCTGGGCTCGGCGGAGGGCTGGCCCTGTGCCAGCAACCAGATCGACCACAACCTGATCACCGCCTACTCGAGTTGCCACTTCCAGCGAGCGAGTTGCTCGAGCGGCTGCGAGCTCTGGGCGGACGGTCTCTCCCTCGCTTGTGAGAACACCACGGCCGAGTACAACGAGACGGTTGACGCCACGGACGTGCACATCGTGGTGTTTCGGGCTCATCCCGCCGTGCAGCGCTCACAGGTGCGGTTCAACACTGCCCTGGCTGCCGGCAACTCCTCCTACGGCGGCATCGTGGCGGACCCCCTCGGGCCGGCTGGGGCGACCTACGACTTCAACGGCACTTCCATCCATGACAACACCTTCTGGTCCGGCCGCGGCCACTACGACATCGGTCTCTCGGTGGGCACCCGTGCCTGGTTCGGCACCAACTCGGCGACCGGGACCGGTGCCTCCTTCACGGGCAATAACACGGGGACACAGCGGGCGATCGTGGACGTGGGGATCGGCGTGTCGGGGATGCTCAACGTGACCGTCCAGAGCAACAGCCTGCTCTCCACGCTGTCCAACTCAGGCGCCTGCCCGAACGGCGGTACCACCGTCAACGTCGGGGCTTCGGTGTCCGCGGGCTTCGCCTCGGGCAGCATCCAGTCCTACTCGGACCTGCTGATCCAGGGCTGCATCGGGCACGCCACGACCTGCCCGCCGTAAGCGCCCCGGCGGCCCCGCTGCCGTCCGGAAGGTGTAGGAGTGCTCCAGGACGCAGCACTTCTCGTAGGCGCGGAACTTGGCACCGCGGGGCGCCATGTCGCGAGGAGCGGTCTCCGGGGAGAGGATCTCGATCGAGGTCCTCGGCGCGAGTCGGCCCGGGCAAGCCCGCCCGCAGCTCGAAGACGGTATCCAGCGCCAGAAGCTCGGCGACGGCCATGGCGAGGATGGCAATCGAGGACCGCCGGGGCCGGCGGTCCTCCTCGGAGCCCTGTCTCTACGGGCTCTCCAGCTGGCGGATGAACCCTTCGACGTTGGTGCGGCTGGCGGCGTCGGGGGCCTGGGCGAGGGCCTTCTTGGCGTAGTCGAGGGCCTCCTTCTTCTTGCCCACGCCGGCATAGCCCCGGGCCAGGCCGAAGAGCACCGGCCACTCGCCGGGATGCCGTTTGGCATTGATCTCGAAGATCGCCAGGGCCTCCTCGTTGCGCCCCTGGCCCTGCAGCCGTCGGCCGTAGAGGTGGACGTCGACGACCGTCGCCGTCGGGTGGGCGAGGGCCTTCTCGCGGGTCTTCTTGGCCTCGGCGGCTCGTCCCGTCGCCTCTTCGAGGTCGGCCACGGTGGAGAGCGAGGTGAAGTTCTCGTTGCCGCCGAACTGGTTGCCGTCGGCGCCGCGGCGAGCCCAGAGCAGAGCCTCCTCCAGGTTGACCTGGTTGGCGAGGCAGTAGCCCGCGGCGGCGTTCCAGTTCTGCCACGCGAAGCCGGAGCTGGAGCGCAGTTCTTCGCGCAGGCGGGCGACGTAGAGGTCCTTGGCGTTGTCGACCTTGATCGTGAAGGGGACCCGCAGCCTCTCCCACTTGAGGGCCGCCGTGGCCTGGTCGGGCTTGCGATCGACGAAGTCGTAGGTCAGCCACTCGGTGTGCTCGTTGGCTTCCGCGCGGGTCTTGACCCGCAGGGCGTCCTCCTTGGCGTCGTAGAAGAAGCTGCCCCAGGAAGTGTGGTTCTTCGAGAAGATCACCGTCCACTCCTCCGGGCCGGGGACGAAGTGGAGCCCGTAGGAGCCGGCGGGCAGGGGCTGGCCCTGGACCGTCACGTCATGGGAGACGGAGAAGACGGTGTTCTCGTTGGCGCCACCCCGCCACGGGCACTGGTCACCGCAGGTGCCAAAGCCCAGGTTGGCCATGCCCCAGGGCACCAGGGCGCCCCAGATCTTGCCGGTGCGGTCCGAGCCGTCGGGGGCGTGGACGTCGGGGCTGCTGTAGTCGATGGTCACCCGAACGAGGCCGATGTGCTGGGTGACCGAGGACTTCTGGTTGTCGCCGCTGGTGGGCAGGCTCAAGCCGGGCCACTGGGCGAGGGCGGGTGTCGCGGCGGCGAGCAGGGCGATGATCCCGCTCGCGAAGGCAGTTCTCTTCTGCAGCATGGAGTCTCCTTTCATCGAGCGAGCTACGGCGGGACAGGGAGAAGGTTCTCGCAGCGGCGGAGTCCTTCTCGTCACCCTGGCGTCCGCGCTCGACCCTCGATAGCATCCGGCCGGTCGGGTTCAGCGATTTCCAGCTCAGGATGGGAGGTTCGCGATGTTCTGCCCCCAGTGTGGCAGCGAGTATCGGCCGGGGTTCACGGAGTGCGCGGATTGCGGTGTGCCGTTGGTGGAGGCGGCGCCGGACGCGGAGTCGGTCGAGAAGTTCCAGGCGCGGGCGGGCGACGGCACCATCGTCTCGGAGGAGGCCACGGTGCTCGGCGGCAAGGCCCTCTCCTGCCAGCATTGCGGCGGCACCTCGTTCTCGAGCCGCACGATCCAGCTCAACACCCGTGGCCTCACCTTTCTTTCCCTCGAGTGGATGAACCGTGCCGCCACCGTCTTCGTCTGCGTGCGTTGCGGCCACCTGCACTGGTTCCTCGCCCCCGAGGTGGAGGTGCAGCGTGCCGCCGTCGCCCCCGAGATGGAGGAAGAGGAGCTGGGCGACGAGGAGGAGACTCCCTCGCAGTGCATGTCCTGTGGCGCCGAGATGCCGGTCGGGGCGGTGCGCTGCAGCCGCTGCGGCTGGTCCTACCAGGCAGAGTAGGCGACGGGCGCCTCGTGCAGGGCCTTTCCATCACCCACAGCCCCGGCTCCACGCCGGAGGGGCGTAGTCACTTCGAGGTCTTGTTCCGCCCGATCCTCAATGACCTCGAGCGCTACTACTGGCTCGGGGAGGGGCCCTCGACGCCGCTGATCGATCTCTGGCACGAGAACGGCCGGATCTTCGAGTCCTTGACCGTCGAGCTGCCGACCGAGCGGGGTGGACAGTCCATCGCCCACCAGCTTTTCCGGCCGGGGACTCTGCCTGGCTTCGCGAGCTTCCTACGCGACGACTGGCTGACCCTGATCGGGCTCTCCGGCTCGCGGGACCAGGTGCTCGCGGCGACCCGGGCCTTCCTCGACTGGTCCTTTTCGGCCTTCGGCCTCGCCGAGGTACCGGAGGGCACCACCTTCTACGAGCTGATCCTCAGCTCGTCGCCGCTGTGCTTCTTCTGCGACGAGGGCCGGCGCTGGGAGGTCTACGCCCGGGACGCCCGCCTCCTCTCCCGCATGCGCCGGCACCTGCGCTCCCTTGGCGGGGTCGAAGTGGTCGAGCGCAAGCTGATGGACCGGGCGCTGGGCTGAAGCGCGGCTTCTTTTTTCTCCACGAGGTGAGGAGAAACCCCCCCGCCGTCCGTCCAATCTCATAGTGGACGGAAGCTGAGACGCGCCGCTTCGGGTTCCGCTGGCCGGAGCGCCCTTGGGGTTGCCCACGACAATTGCATCGCGGGCGCTACGGTGGAGCCGGCTCCCTCTCCCCCGGTCCCGCCGGCTGCGGGGGGAGGGGGCCGGGTTCCTTCTCGGCGCGGGGAGCCTTGCGGCATGTTCGGTTTCGAGCCTCTGTCCACCGGTCCCAGCCTCGATCCCTCCGGCCGCCTGCGGCCCCACCGCCTCTGCCCTGTGCGGCGCCTTCCTCTCAGCGCCTCCCGCCCAGCCGGGCCAGGGCGTCGGCTGCCTCCCGAGTCAGCGGGTGCTCGGCGCCCTTCAGACCCTGGAAGGCGTCACGTGCCGCAGCCAGCTCTCGCCGGGCGCGCTCGAGCTGCCCGTCTTGGGCCGCCAGCCGGCCGCTCGCCAGCAGCAGCTCGGCGCCGATCGTGCTCGGTGTCGGCTCGGCGCCGGTGATCGCCAGCCCCTCGTCGAGCAGGGAGCGGGCCTCGGACCGGGCTCCGTCCCGGCCGCCGCCCAGCACGGCCAGAGCGAGCTTGTGGAAGGTGGCGGAGCTGTTGCGGTGCCGGCGACTACCGAAGAGCTCCACCTCGAGATCGAGCGTCTCTCTCAGCACAGCCTCCGCCTCGCCGAACCTGCCGGCCAGCAGCAGCACCTCTCCGAGCTGCCGGCTCGGGGTGCGCTCGTCGTAGCTGCGCGGCCCCAGGGTCCTGGCGATCTCCGCCAGGGCCAGGCGCAGCAGCCGCTCGCCCTCGGCGAGCTGGCCCATGCGGGCCCGGGCGTAGCCCAGGTTGGCGGTGGCCCGCCAGACCTGCACATTGCCGGCAGGGGCGCCGGTGCGGTAGGCGGCCACCGCGGCTTCCAGCTCGGTGACCGCCTCGCCCCAGCGCTCCTGGCCCAGCCGGACCAGGCCCAGGTAACGGTGGCAGTGCCCGGTCTCGAGCCGGCCGGGGCCGAAGATGGCGAGGGCGTCGGTGAAGCTGGTCTCGGCCTCGGCGAAGCGCTCCTGGACCAGGTGGAGCACGCCCAGGGAGAACAGCGAGCCGGCCAGTTTGGGATGGCGCGGCCCCAGCACCTCGCGCTGGGTGGCAATGCCGAGCCGAAAATGCTCCTCCGCCGCGGCCGTCTCGCCGAGCCGGTCGAGCAGGCCGGCATAGCTGACGTGGGCCATGGCCGTGTCGAGGTGTTGGCGGCCCAGGATCCCTTCGAGGGCGGTGACGGCCCGCCGGTAGGCGTCCTTGGCCTCGGGGTAGCGGCCGGCCTCCTCGAGCGCCACGGCGAGGTTCTGGAGGTGGAGAGCCGTGCGCGGGTCCTCTTCGCCAGCGACCTTGCGATAGCTCTCGTAGACCTCGCGCTGGAGGGTGAGCAGCCGGTCGCGGTTGGCGTCGGTCTTCATCGCCTCGATCAGGTTGCTCTTGACCTCGGCAACCTCCAGGTGGTCGGGGCCGAGGCTGCGCTCCAGCGCCTCGAGGCTGCGAGTGAACGCCGCCTCGGCCTCCTGGCGGCGGCCGGCGGTCTGATGGGCCAGGCCCAGGGCTCCCAGGCTGCGCCCGAGCTGGAGGCCCTCGCTGCCGGCGAGCCGCTCGGACAAAGCCACCGCCTTGCCCGCGTGCTCCAGCGCGGGCTCGACCAGTCCGAGGTTCGCCTCGATGGTCGAGATCGCGGCGAACAGCTCGGCCTGGACCTCGGGCTCGGCTTCGAGCTCGCTCTCGACGCGGCGGGCCCCCTCCTCGAGCACCTGGCGGGCGGTGACGGTCCCACCCCGGTTCTGGTAGGGGTCGGACTGCTGGAAGATCGAGATCAGGAAGGCCTTGACCCGCTCGGCTCGGCGGGCCTCCTTCTCCGCCCGGGCCGCCTGCTGATCCGCCCGCCGGGCCTGGTCCCGGGCGACTCCGAACTGCCACCAGGCCACCCCCACGCCGATGGCGAGGGCTGCCACCACCAGCAGGGCGGCCACGGCCGCGAAGCGATGCCGTCCGATCCATTTGCGCAGACGGTAAGCCATTGAATCTGGGCGCGCCTGGATGGGGCGACCGTCGAGGTAGCGCTCGAGGTCCTCGGCGAAGGCGACGGCCGAACGGTAGCGGCGGGCCGGGTCGCGCTGGAGGGCCCTGGCGAGGATGGTGTCCAGGTCGCCCTCGAGCAGGCGGGCGAAGCGGGGAGGGTCCGCGATGCCCACCTCCCGCGCCTCTTCGGGCTTGAGTCGCCGCACCACCGTCGAGGCACGCTGGGCGGCCTGCTCGTCGATCTCGCTCATCAGCAGGGGCAGGGCGCGGTGGCTGCGGCGGAAGGGCAGGCGACCGGCCACCAGCTGGTAGAGCATCACGCCCAGGGCGTAGACGTCGGTGGCGGTGGTGACCGCCTCGCCGAGGATCTGCTCCGGGGCGGCGTAGGCCGGCGTCAAGGCCCGGGCCTCGATCCGGGTGGCGAGGGTGCCGGCCTCTTCGCCGAGCAGCTTGGCGATGCCGAAGTCGAGCAGCTTGACCTGACCGTCGGCGGTGAGCAGGAGGTTGGAGGGCTTGAGGTCGCGGTGCACGACCAGCCGCCGGTGGGCCGAGTCCACCGCCTGGGCCACCCGCACCATCAGGCGCACCCGTTCGGCCAGCGAGAGGCCCTGGCGGGCGCACCAGGCGAGCAGAGGTTCCCCTTCGACGTGCTCCATCACGAAGTAGGGCCGCCCATCGCTCGTCGAGCCGCCGTCGAGCAGGCGCGCGATGCCGGGATGGTCGAGGCGGGCGAGGATCTGGCGCTCGGTCAGGAAGCGGCGGACGATCTCGTCGGTGTCCATACCCCGCTTGATCAGCTTGAGCGCCACCCGTTGCTCGAAGGCACCGTCGGCGCGCTCGGCCAGGTAGACCTCGCCCATGCCGCCGTGGCCGATCCTCGCTCCCAGCCGCCAGGCACCGACCAGGGTGCCGGGTGGCAGGTGGCTGTCCCGCCCGGTCGCCGGCCGGCCGAGGCCGATGCTGGTGGTGATGTCGGCGATCGGCTGCTCGAGAAACGAGTCGGGCAGGGAGTCGGCGGCGAGCAGGACGCGCAGGCGGCGGGCGAGGGCCGGCTCCTTGGCCTCCAACTCGGCCAGCCGGGCTTGCTGATCGGCCGGGGACAGGTCGACCAGATCGTCGAAGAGCCGTTCCCAGCTCATCGCGAGGTTGCCTCGCCGGCGACGCGTCCTCTCGCCCGGACCAGCTGGGCTTCGAGCCGCTCGCCGTAGGACTCGGCTCCCCGGGCCGCCAGGGCTTCGTCGAGCAGCGTTCCGGCCCGAGCTCGCGCTTCCGGCCGGCCGGTGGCGATCAGGGCCTCGGCCAGCTCGAGGGAGGTGCGGACGACATCGCGATGGCTCGCGCGGCCGTAGCGGGCGATCTCCCGCTCGCGCAGGGTCGAGAGCACCCGCTCCGCCTCGGCCAGCTCGCCGCTCCGGCGCAGCAGTTCGCCGAGCTGGCGGGTCGGCAGCAGAAGGTCGGGGCTCTGCTGCCCTGCGCTCGCCGCCAGCCGTGCCAGGGCCTCTTTCATCGCCGCCGGCCCGGAGCCCGGATCGCCCCGGCGGGCCCTTCCCCAGGCCAGGCTGGCGGCGGCGCGGCGGGTCGGGACGGCGTCCTCTCCGGCCGCGGCGCGGCAGATCGCGAGGGCTCGCTCGAGCGCCGCCACTCCCTCGTCGAAGCGCTCCTGGGCGATCCGGCCGAGCCCGACCAGGCGCTCGACGTTGCAGGCCTCGACGCGGCCGCCCCCGTAGACCAGGAGGGCCTCGCCGAAGGCCGCCTCGGCCTCCTCGAAGCGCTCCTGGCCGGAGAGGAGGATGCCCAGCTGGGTCAGGGCGGAGGCCATGGCCAGGTGGCCCGGGGGCAGGATGACCCGCTGGGCCTCGAGACCCAGCCGCAGCTCGCTCTCGGCCTCCCGCGAGCGCCCGATGCGCTCGAGCAGGGTGCCGTAGGTCACGTGGGCGAAGGCGGTCGCCGGGTGGCGGGGCCCCATCGCCTTCTCCATCACCGGCAGGGCGCGCCGGTAGGCATCCGCCGCTTCGTCGAAGCGGTCGAGGTCGCGCAGGCGGTTGGCCACCAGCTGGAGGTTCCAGGCGGTGTCCGGGTCGTCGTCCCCCTTCAACCGGCGGTAGACCTCGTAGGCCTCCTGCTGGAGCACCAGGGCGCGCTCGGTCTCGCGCTGCTGCTGGAGGGCCATGGCCAGCCGGGCCTTGGTGTTGGCCACGCAGAGGTCGAGGGGGCCATGGCCGGCCTCGACGATGGGCACCGCTTCGCTCAGGTGCTCGACCGCCCCGGCGACATCGCCGGAGTCGAGGGCGCCGTTGCCCATCATGGTCAGGGCGTGGCCGGTGTCGAGGGCACCGGGGGGCAGGTGCTCGCGGGCCAGGGCCAGGGAGCGCCGGGCGTGCTGGTAGCCGGTCTCGACGGCACCGAGGGCGAACTCGATCTCGGCGATCGAGTTGTAGAGCTCAACCTGCAGGTCCGGGCTCGCGGCGAGCTCGGTCTCGATCCGTCGCGCCCCCTGCTCGAGGACGTCGCGGGCGGTAAGGGTCTGGCCCTGCGCCTGCGCCGGATCGGCCTGCTTGAAGATCGAGATCATGAAGTCGCGGACCTGCTCGGCCCGCTGGGCCTGGGCGTCGGCGCGCCGCGCCTCGGCGCGGGCGATCGAGGCCTGCCAGAGGGCCGCCGCGAGGCCGCCGGTCAGCGAGGCGGTGACCAGCAGCGCGGCCGCGGCGACCAGCCGGTTGCGCGCCACCCACTTGCGCAAGCGGTAGCGCGCGGAGTCCGGGCGGGCGAGGATCGGCCGGCCGCCCAGGAAACGCTCGAGCTCCTCGGCGAGCGTGGCCGCCGAGCGGTAGCGCCGGGCCGGGTCTCGCTGGAGGGCCTTGGCGAGGACGGTGTCGAGCTCGCCCTGGAGCCGGCGGGCGGCCTGGCCGGGGTCGGCGATCCCGGCCTCCTGGGCCTCTTCGGCCGAGAGGGCGCGCACGGCGGTGCTGGCGCGGGTGGCGGTCTCGGTGCCCACCTCGGCGACCAGCGCCGGCAGGCTGCGCGACTCACGCTGGTGGGGCAGGCGGCCGGTCAGGAGCTGGAAGAGCAGGACCCCCAGGGCATAGACGTCGGTGGCCGTGGTCACCGGCTCGCCGAGGATCTGCTCGGGGGCGGCGTAGTTGGGGGTGAGCGGCCGGTCCTCCAGCCGCGTCAGGCCCCCGCCGTCGGCCTCGTCGAGGAGCTTGGCGATGCCGAAGTCGAGCAGCTTCACCCGGCCGTCGCGGGTGAGCAGGAGGTTCGAGGGCTTCAAGTCACGGTGGACCACCAGGCGCTGGTGGGCGGCATCGACCGCCTCGGCGACCTCCTTGACCAGGCGGACGCGCCGCTCGAGGGAGGCGCCGGTGCGGCTGCAATGGGCGAACAGGGGCTCACCCTCGACGTGCTCCATGACGAAGTAGGGCCGACCGTCCTCGGCCGAGCCGCCGTCGAGCAGGCGGGCGATGCCGGGATGGTCGAGGCGGGCGAGGATCTGGCGCTCGATCAAAAAGCGGCGGACGATTTCCCGGCTGTCCATGCCGCGCTTGATCAGCTTGAGGGCGACCCGCTGCTCGAAGTGGCCGTCGGCCCTCTCGGCCAGGTAGACCTCCCCCATGCCGCCCAGGCCGATCGGCTCGAGGATCCGCCAAGCGCCGACCAGGGTGCCGGCGGCGAGCTCCGGGCGAGGGGCGGAGTCCGGGATGGCAGGGAGGGCTTCGGCGGGGATGTCGCCCAGGGGGCGGTCGAGGAAGTCGGCCGAGGCGTCCTCGTCGGCGGCGAGCAGGGCGCGCAGGCGCTGGGCCAGGGTGGGCTCCTGCCGTTCGAGGTGAGCGAGACGCTCGGCCCGTCTCGCCGGGGGCAGCTCGAGGAGCTCGTCGAAGAGGCTCTCCCAGTCCACGGGCCGTTTCTATTCTGTTCGGGGCGGTGCGGCAAGCCGGGTCGCCGGCTCGCGAGCACGGTCGAGCACCTCGGTGGTCGCCACCACCTCGAAGTGGTCGGGTCGGCCGTAGAGCTCGAGCTCGCGCTCGCGCAGGGCGGAGAGCACTGCCACGGCTTCAGCCGGCCGGCCGGTGGCGAGCAGCAGCTGGCCGAGCTGGCGCCGGGGCAGCAGCGCCTCCAGGGCCCCTGCCCCGCCCTGCTCTTCGATGCGAGCGATGGCCCTGCGCAGCGCCGCCTCCCCCTCCGCCACCTGGCCCAGGAGGCCACGGGCCAGACCCAGATTGGCCAGCACTTGCTGCACGCGCACGCTTTCTTCGGGGAATTGGGCGCCCAGCACCGAGGCCGCCTCCTCGAAGAGGGGGACGGCCTCGGCCGGCCGGCCCTGGGCGAGGCGGACCAGGCCCAGCTGGCGCAAGCAGACGCCCCTCGACCACCGGCCGGGCGGCAGCAGCGAGAGCGCCTCGGCGACGGCCGCTTCGGACTCCTCGAAACGGTTCAGGTGATAGAGGATGCGGCCGAGCTGGATGAGCGAGCGGGGGAGCACCGGGTGGCCGGGCGGCATGATCTCGCGCTGGGCTCCGAGCCCCTTGCGCACCTCGGCTTCGGCCTCGCCGAGCTCGCCCAGGAGCGCCAGGTGGCTGCCGAGCGACACGTGGCCGTCCGCCGTCGCCGGATGTCGGCCCCCCCAGGCTCGCTCCATCACCTCCACGCTCCGGCGGTAACCGGCTTCGGCCTCCTCCCAGCGCATCGCTTCGCGCAGAGCATTGGCGAGTTGCACGAGATGCCAGCCGGCGTCGGGATCGTCCTCGCCATAGGCCTTCTTGCGCTCCTCGTAGACTTCTTCGAGCAAGACCACGGCGCGTTCGTACTGCCGCATGTTGAAGTAGCTGCTCGCCAACTCGGTCTTGGCCGTGGTGAGGCTCAGCTCTCCGGGCTTCAGCCGCGCGCTGAGCAAGGCGATGGCTTCCTCGAACGGAGCGATGGACTGTTCGATCTGGCTCATGGCCAAGAGTGCGCTACCCTCCTCGAACCGGAGGTAGCCCCGGCGCAGGGTGTTCTTCGAGCTGCTCGGTCCCAGCGCCGTTAGGCCCCGGCGGGCGTGCTCCAGTGCCGACTGGGAAAGGCCCAGCTCGTTCTCGATGTGGGCGATCATGGCCAGCAGGTCGGCCTGGATGCCGGGATCGTCCTCGAGCTCCTCACCGACCCGCTCGGCGCCTCGGGCGAGGAGCTGGCGGGCCGTCGCTTCGGAGCCCTGGGCGACCGAAGGGTCCGCGGCGAGGAAGATCGAGATCAGGAAGTCGCGGATGCGCTCCGCCCGCTCGGTTTCCTGGCGGGCCACGCGGGCCTGCCAGAGGGAGACGGCGAGCCCGCCGGTGAGTGAGAGCACCACCAGGGCCGCGGCACCGGCCACCAGACGGTTGCGGCGTACCCACTTCTTCAGGCGATAGAGCGCGGTGACCGGCCGGGCGAGGATCGGCTTGCCGTCGAGGAAGCGCCCGAGATCCTCGGCGAAGGCTGCGGCCGAGCGGTAACGCCGGGCCGGGTCCCGCTCCAGGGCGCGGGCCAGGATGGTGTCGAGGTCGCCGGCGAGCCGGCGGGAGAAGCGGGCGGGGTCGTCGATGCCGAGTGCCCGCGCCTGCTCGCCGGCCAAGCTGCGCACCGCCGTGCTGGCGCGGGTCAGGGTCTCGGACTCCAGCTCGGCCACCAGGGCCGGCAGGGCGCGGGCCTCGCGCTCGTGGGGCAAGCGCCCAGCGAGCAGCTGGTAGAGCAGCACGCCCAGGGCATAGACGTCCGTCGCGGTGGTGATCGGCTCGCCCAGGATCTGCTCGGGCGCCGCGTAAGCCGGGGTGAGCGCCCGCGACTCCAGGCGGGTCAGGATGGTGCCGGCGGTCTCGCCGGTGAGCTTGGCGATGCCGAAGTCCAGCAGCTTCACCCGGCCGTCGCGGGTGAGCAGGATGTTCGAGGGCTTCAAGTCCCGGTGCACCACCAGGCGCTGGTGCGCGGCATCGACCGCCTCGGCGATCTCGCGGATCAGCCGTACCCGCTCTTCGACGCTGGGCACCGTGCGGGCGCAGTGGGCGAGCAGAGGCTCGCCGTCGACGTGCTCCATCACGAAGTAGGGCCGGCCGTCGGCCGAGGAGCCGCCGTCGAGCAGGCGGGCGATACCGGGATGGTCCAGATGGGCCAGGATCTGCCGCTCGGTGAGGAACCGGCGCACGATCTCGGCCGAGTCCATGCCCCGCTTGATCAGCTTCAGGGCCACCTTCTGCTCGAAGGCGCCGTCGGCCCGTTCGGCGAGATAGACCTCCCCCATACCACCCTGGCCGATGCGGGTGACGATGCGATAGGGGCCGATGAGTGTTCCGGCCGGCAGGGTCAGGTCCCGCCAGCCCTCCGGCGGGGCGGGGAAGGCCTCGAGCGGCAGCTCGGCGACCGGCCGGCCGAGGAAGGAATCGGAGGCGTCGTCGTCCGCGGCCAGGAGGGCGCGCAGCCGCTGTGCCAGGGCCGGATCCCGCTGCTCGATCTCCGCCAGCGGCGCCTCACGCTCAGCCGGCGGCAGGTCGAGCAGAGCGTCGAAGAGACTCTCCCACGTGGCAGTGGGGTCCATGTCGGGCATGCCGCAGGTACGCAGGGGCCGGCGGGATTGGGACATTCGCCGCGGGCCGGGAGAGGGGGGATCGAGGGGGTGAGGGCGTTACCCCTCCGGCAGCTCCCCGGTCAGGGCCGCGTAGAGGAAGGCGCGGGCCTTGCGCCAGTCGCGCTTCATGGTCCGCTCGGTCAAGCCGACCGTGGCGCCGATCTCCTCCAGGGTCAGGCCGGCGAAAAAGCGCAACTCCACCAGCTTGGCCAGCCGGGGGCTCTCCCCCTCGAGCTTCTCGAGGGCCTGGTCGAGGGCGACGAGGTCCGCCTCGAGCCCGCCGTCGCCGTCGTGGCCGCCGACCAGGTTCTCCTTCAGCTCGACCTTGACCACGTCGCCGCCCCGTTTCTCGGCATGCGCCCGCCGCGCGTGGTCGACCACGATCTGGCGCATGGCGCGGGCGGCGAGGTTGAAGAAGTGGGCACGATCCTCGGCGGCCAGGGCCTCCGGGCGGGCCAGGCGCAGGTAGGTCTCGTGCACCAGGGCGGTGGTGTTGAGGGTGTCTCCGGGACGGCCACCGCCCAGCAGCCGGGCGTGGGCGATGCGGCGCAGCTCGTTGTAGACGCGCTCGAAGAGCTCGTCCGAGGCGCGCCGGTCGCCGGATTGCGCGGCGTGCAGCAGCTCCGTGAGCTCGCCGGGGGCGGGGGCGGGAGCGATCCTGTCCATCGTCGGGGTCTTCAGTCTTGTTGAAAGAGTAACAGCTCGCAGGCGCTGCCGCCACCGGCTCACCGAGGGGGTCGTGTCCTCACTCGCTGTTGGCGCCGGCCCCCGGCCCGGGACCGGCGGGGCAGCCATGAGTAGGCCAGGCACCCCTCCCGCCCCCCGCGGCGTAGACTCTCCCCGCCAGCCTTCCGCGACGGAGCACGGCCAGCGCTCTCCGCGGCTACGGGCACGGCGGGGGGTGTCGTGCGGATCGACGGCAATCGTCAAGAGGTCAAGCGTCACGGGGTATGGCCCACGATCATGACGACTCTTGGGCTGCTGTCCTCCGTTACGGGACTTACCGTGAACCTGCCGAAGGCCCTCCCCGTCTGGATGGGCTGGCTAGGCGCTTCGCTTGGTATTGGGCCGCCATCGCTTTTGAGGCTGATGCTAGTTCTCCTGGGAACCATCCTGATGGTCTACGGCATACGGCGAATCCGGCAAGTCCGCATGGGCCTGCGCCCCATCAGGCTCGTTGATTTGCTCGACAAGGACGGAGTCTTGCGGGATCTAGAGGCCAGAGACTGCGTGCTTCTCGGGCCGGCGATTGTCTTGCACAGCAATCCACTTCCTCAGGCGGACTTCTTCGATTGCACGTTCGACGGCTATGACATTCCGCCGATCTGGTCTTGGCGAGGCGAACTGCCCATCGGGGCCATCCGCATGGAGCGGTGTTCCTTCTATCGATGCCGCTTCATGTCGGTGGCCTGGGCTATGCCCGACGAAGTTGCGGAGGAGGTCGTCAAGCTCGTATTGGATCTCAACGAGAGCATCGTCCAAGGCAAGGGAATGGGCGAGCGATCGCCAGCGTCTCGTCCGTCCGGACGTAGAGCCCGCAGAGCTACGCCGCCACCAGCTGAGCCAGGGTCCAAGGCGCCCGAGTGACGCCCGCCTTCATCGCGGGAGTCATCCGAATCGAGCGGTGAGTCCGGCAGAGGTTGTACGCCGCGAAGTTGAGGGCCAGGGCGGCCCGCAGGTTCTCCCACTTCTTCGAGAAGGCGCAGGTGAGGCGGGTCATCCGCTTCATGCTGGTGCGGATGGTCAGGTTGTTCCGCTCGACGTGGGAGGTGCAGATCTTCTCCTCGTCGGGCGCGCCCGAGACGACGGTCTTCTCGACGCCTATGAGCTGCGGCGGAGCGTACCGCCGCAGCTCGTCAGCTCCCGGAGAGCCGAACTCCTTGAGGATCGTCCCGTAGTCCACCCGGTTGCCGAAGTGGTACTCGAAGGCCGCCGGGAATCCCCCCCACGAATCACTCGATAGCTGAAACCGCTGCTCGGGGTCGATGGCCAGGGCCAGCTTCTCGGCGAAGAGGTCGGCGTGCTGGCTGGTGCGGCGGCCGAGGTGGTGGGCAAGCACCAGCTTGCTGTCAGCGTCCATGCCCACGAAGCAGTAGGCATCGCCGAGCTTAGGGTCCACGATGCCCTGCTTCGACTTGGTGCGCTCCTTCATGCCCACGTAGCTCCACAGCTCGTCGGCCTGGACGTTCTCGACCTGGACGGCGCAGACCAGCGACTCGAGGAGCGCTTCGCACTTGCCGCCGACCTTGACCAGCAGGCGGCAGATCGTGTCCCGGTGCGTCCCTGTGATCCGCTCCGCGCTCCGGATGCTCCCGCCCTCGGTGAGGATCGAGAGGCAGAGGACGGCGCGGTCGAAGGGGATCCGCATCGAGCCCAGAGGCCGAGCCGGCCGCTCGGCGAACGTCGCCTTGCAGTCGGAGCACCGGAAGCGCTGGTGGTTGTTGGCGTCCTTCCCCCAGCGGACGGAGGGGGCGGAGCACTTCGGGCAGGCGGGGCAGGTGTGCGTCGTTTCCATGTAGTACATTGTACGGACAAAGTGAGTGCATGTCAAGGGAAAGGCTCGACTTTCTCGATCTTGACGAGTCCGGTATTCGTCCGTACAATGTCCGCATGTTACGACCTCCAATCGAAACGAAGAACACTCGCCTTGAGCTGCGCCTCACTGACCAGGAGAAGGAGCTGTTCACCCGTGCCGCCGAGCAAGACGGCCGGCCGCTCTCGAACTGGGTCCGGGATCGGCTCATGAAGGCAGCCCGGCAGGAGCTGGGAGAGACCAGCCAGCAGCCCGTGAGCAGCGGGAGGAGGAGGAAGCCGAAGACTCCCTCCCCCTAGCCGCCGGGACGGTATGAGGGCGCGGGGGAGGCTAGGCCGGAGCAAGCCGGCTAGCTGACCGCGCCCCCGTGTCGGGCCTGGAGAGTCGGGCCACACGGCGCACCTCCTTCGAGGTTGTGACGCGGGCCATCAGGAGGTAGGATTCGCTTGGTTGTCAGCCTGACGGCCCACGTCTAGGTTGACCGAACGCCAGTCGTTAGCGCGGCTGGCGTTCTTCATTTTCGGCACTGGGTCGCCGGTCGAGAAGGGAACCTTGCTCGGCGCTCAATTTCCCTGGGAAGCTGGCGGGGCTGTTGGCTTCCCGGGGAAACTAGCCGGGTCCTTATTTTCCCCCCGTGGCTAGGATGTTGGGCTTCAGCAGGAGGCGGCGATAACCTCCGTTCACGAGTCGCCTAGCGGCTGCCCGCACCTTCCTGGCCTGATCTCTCGGATCTGTGGCACTTGCGAAAAGCACCTCTCCGACCTTGGCTGGAGACACTCCTTCAACATCGGCGTCTAGCACCCGAAGGAAGTCGGACCACTTGCCCACATGTACCCGAGCGTCCGCCTTCGGCACCTGCTCAAGCATGCCGGCCTGCTGTAGTTCTGCCTGGAATCGCCGCAGGAGTGCATCGGCTGTTTTCACCTGAGATTCGATGGGCTGTGCTAGGTCAAACCAGAGGGCGAGGCCGTCAGGATACCCGGGCCACGGGATCGCCTCGCCTTCCGGCCCCGGCTCGGGAGCACGATAGCCCCACAGCAACTTGACGCCGCCACCTTCAAGCCAGAACACCTCGTCTCCGAAGATGGTGCACGAAGGGTCGGACAGGCACGCTAGTCCGAAGCTTCGGGCTATCTCGAACTCAGCATCGGAGACCGGTCCTGGCTTGCGCTCACCCGTGAACCTTCGCCAAGCAGCCCGATACTGAGCGTTTCTGCGAAGGAACTCCCAAGCCCAGTCGTGGAGCGTGAGATTCGCGGTGTAAGCGTAATCGGCGGGGTTCCGCCAGTCGGGCATCGCACCCCCGAGGTGCACCCGTAGAAGAAAGAAGGGGGGGCGCGGCGGGCCGGTCTACGGGGGTGTTCCGGCTTTCGGCGGCCAGTCCTAGCCGCGCCTGGTGGGGATTCTACAGGAGGCGAGAAAGCGGCACGTCGTAGACCCCGCGCTCTTCCTCCTGCCAGTCCACCTCTTTGACGGCGAGAGCCTCGAGCCACCGACCTACGGAGCGGAAGCCGGCCTGGTCTGTCCAGAAGCTCCACCGCGCGGCCTGGTTCCGGGAGGCTCGGACGGCGTAGGTGGTGACCTTGACGCGAGAGCCCGAATGCGGCCCGCGGTGCTCCTGCGTTCGCTCAGAGCGCAAGCCACAGCACCTCATGAGGGCATCCCCGCAGGAGCGAGGAAGGCTTCCATGTCCGCGGCGATGGCGGCGAGGCGCGCGGCCCATCTCTCCGCTTCGACTGCTACGACCCTCTCCCACGTGGTCGAGCTGTCGGTCCCCGCTTCCGCCAGCGTTCCGCGCAGGAATCGGGCGGAGTAGTCCACATCCGCCGCGAAGGCGCGGAGCATGACCACCTTCCAGGCCCCGGGCGGGGAGTGGAATCGCGACCACTCCGCGGCCATCTGGTAGAACAGCTCTCCGGCTTCCCGGATCTTGAGCAGGTCCATGGGGTTGGAGAAGAAGGAGAGGAGGAAGACTTCCCGGAACGGGGCGGCTTCCTCCCGGACGATGGGGGTAGACTTCGGGCGGTCACTCATGGGGCTGGTCCTCATGGGCGGCTAGGGCTGGCGGGGTGTGGATAGCACTCCGTCAGTCCGCTACCTGGTCTCCCGCGCCGCTCCGCGCGGACGGGGAGAGGAAGCTACCCTGAGCCGGGAGACCCCGGGGCACCAACAGTCAATTAGGACACGACCACCGAGGGCCCAGGTAGCCCAACCGCCAGAGCAGCTCGGCGTTCAGGATGGCGCCGCCGGCGGCACCACGGATCGTGTTGTGGACCAGCGCCACCAAGCGCACGTCCTCGATGGGGCAGTGGCGGAGCCGGCCGAGGGAGACCGTCATGCCCGCCCCGAGCCCCACGTGGAGCCGGGGCTGGGGCTCTTCCGGGCCGTCGCAGAGCGCGAGGGCCCGAGCCGGGGCGCTCGGCAGGGCGAGGGAGGCGAGGGGCTGGCCGAAGCCGTCGAGCGCTCGCCTCACTTCGTCGATGGCGACCCGCCGGCCGAAGCGGAGAGACATCGAAAGCAGGTGTCCGTCCACCACCGGCACGCGGTTCGCCTGGGCCGAGATCCGCATCTCGGCGAGCTGGAAGCCGTCGCCGGCCAGCCGGCCGAGGATCTTCTGGGGCTCGGTCTCGAGCTTCTCTTCTTCGTTGCCGATCCACGGCAAGACGTTGCCCAGGACGTCGAGGGCCGCCACGCCGGGGTAGCCGGCGCCCGAGATCGCCTGGAGGGTGGTCACCTGGAGGGCCTCGAGCCCGAAGGCGTCCGCCAGGGGCTTGGCGGCCATCACCAGGCCCACCACTGAACAGTTGGGGTTGGTGACCAGGAAGCCCGGCCAGGTGGCCTGGGCGCGAACCCGGTGGGCGTGCTCGGCGTTGACCTCGGGCACCAGCAGGGGCACCGTGGGATCCATGCGAAAGGCGCCGGCGTTGGAGATCACCGGCAGACCGGCGGCGGCGAGCCGGGGCTCGATCTCGGCCGCCGCCGCGGTGTCGAGGCCCGAAAAGGCGAGGTCACAGTCGGGCACGGTCTCGGGCGGCAGCACGGGCAGGCCGGCGAAGGCCGCTGGCAGGGGACCAGGACCGAGCCAGCGCACGGCTTCGCCGTAGCTTCGGCCCGCCGAGCGCTCTGAGGCGATGAGGGCACCGACCTCGAACCATGGGTGGTCGGCGAGCAGGCGCAGGAAGGTCTGGCCCACGGCCCCGGTGGCGCCGAGCACGGCCGCGCGCAACCGCCGGGGCGGCGCCTCAAGCGAAGGCATCGCTCAGCTCCCGGCCAGCCGGCAGCTCGGCGGAGATCCAGGTGCCCACCGAGAGGGGCGAGAAGGTGTTGCGCACCCAGATCGGGATGCCGTGTCTCGCCGCCGGGGCCACCGACTTCGGGTGGAGCACCTTCGCTCCGGCCTCGGCGAGGAGGGCGGCCTGCTCGAAGGAGAGCTGGGGCAGCAGGCGGGCCTCCGGGCAGTGGCGGGGATCGGCCGTGAACACGCCGTCGACGTCGCTCCAGATCTCGACTCTCTCGGCCCCGAGGGCGGCGGCCACGAGCGTCGCGGAGGTGTCGGAGCCGCCGCGGCCGAGCAGGGTCGTCTCCCCTCCGGGCCCGGCGCCGAAGAAGCCGGTGACCACCGGTACCACCTCGGCGAGCCGGGAGAGGCGCTGGCGGGTCCGGCGGCCGGTCTCGGCCTCGTCGACCTCGGCCTCGCCGAAGCGGCCGTCGGTGGCGATCAGCTCGGTGGCATCCACCGCCTCGGCCGGCACACCGAGAGCGGTGAGGCCGGCGGCGAAGACCAGCACGGACAGGCGCTCGCCGGCGGCGAGGACACGGTCGGCCGTGACCGGCGCGATGCGTCCCGAGTGGCGGATGCTGCCGAGCAGCACCTCGACCTCGGCGAGGGTCCGGCGCAAGGCGAGGGTCGCGGTGGCGCCCAGGGGTCCGGGGGCCACGGCGGCGAGCAGCTCCCGGTGGCGCCCTGCCAGCGCGGCCGTGAAGGCGGCCGGGTCGAGGGCGCCGTCCCGGGCACTCCCCAGGGCTTCGATCAGCTGGTTGGTGACCCCGGCGAGGGCCGAAGCCACCACCACGACCGGCCTCTCGGTGCGCGCCTCGGCCACCAGCTTCAAGGCGACGGCGAGGGGGCCAGCCGAGCCGACCGAGGTGCCCCCGAACTTGAGCACGCGAGGGCTCATGGCGCTCCTGCCGAGGATCGACAGCCGTCAACGTCCCGGCGCAAGCCGCGCGGCTGGGTTTCGAAGCGGTAGGGGCGGCTGGTGGCGGCCATCGGTTTCCTCCGGCTGCGGTCGCGGGGAGGGAGCCTGGTTTGGGCTCGGTTCAGGTCTCGGTCACGGCGTACCCGCTCTCGCCGCACATACACATGCACACCGGAGTCGCAATCGAGACGCCGGCGAGGCCGGGCGCGGCTCGCAACGGGGGAATTGAACGATCGGGGCGGAGCGGCGTCAAGGCATTGCCGGGTGGACAGCCGTGGTGGACGGTGCGGCCGGCCCCTGTGGCATGCTCAGGCGTGGGAGGAACCTCGATGGTACGCCTGGCTTTCCGCATCGTCTCGACCGCCGCTTTCGCCCTGGCCCTGCTCCTCGTCCTGCCCCTGGGTGCCGAGGAGAAGGCGGCGCCCCTTACGCCCCCCGCCGCCGTCACCCTGCCCAAGACCCCCGCCGGCGAGGCTCTCGCGGTCTGGCTCGACGAGATCAACAGCGGGGATGAGAACCGCCTCACCCGCTACATCGCCGCGACGTTCGGTCCGGAGCTGCTGAGCCGGCTGCCGGTGGACGCGCTCAAAGCCTTCCACCTCCAAACTCACGCCGAGGGCGGCAAGCTCACTGCGGTGCGCATCAAGGCCGAGCGGCCGGAGAAGATCATGGTCCTGGCCCAAGGGGAGAAGGGCAAGCAGTACGACGTGACGCTGGCCGTCCAAGAGGCTGCTCCCCATCTGGTGACGGCGCTTCGGCTGGTCCCCGCCAATCCCGAGCCGCCGCCGCCGCAACCGAGGCCCTCCGAGCCAGTGGCGCCGCCGCCAACCGGGACGCGATGAGGGCGACCTTGGGGGCGGCCCCTGCCCCGGAGGGCGGACACATGGGTCCGCCCCTACGTCCGGTCCTGGTAGGGGCCGACCAACCTGTCGGCCCTCCCGGCCAGGGCAGGCACGGGGGCCTGCCCCTACTGGCTCTACTCCTGGGGTTCGCCATCCCGGCCTTCGCCCTCGACGTCGAGTACCGCGGACACGTGTCGATCCCCAGCGGCACGGTCTTCGAGGGTGTGCTGGTCGGCGGCCTGTCCTCGATCACCTGGGACCCTGACACGGGCCTCTACTGGGCGATCTCCGACGACCGGGCCGAGCGCGGTCCGGTGCGGGTCTTCGCCCTCGCGATCGACCTGACGGACGGTCGCCTCGACCCCGGCGACGTGCGCCTCGAGGGCATGGACGAGATCAGGGAAGAGGATGGCCTGCCTTTCGCTCCCCGTTCCCTCGATCCGGAGGGCCTGGCTCGGGCTCCGGACGGCCGCTTCTACGTCTCCTCGGAGGGCGAGGCGAAGGTGGGGCTGGAGCCCTTCGTTGCCGAAGTGGGCGAGGACCGCGCGATCCGCCGCCGCTTCCTCCTGCCCGAACGCTACCGCCCGGACGGCGCCGGGGGCCGCGGCGTGCGGCAGAACCAGGGCTTCGAGTCGCTCACCGTGACGCCCGACGGCCGCTACTTGGTGACGGCGACCGAGAACGCCCTGGTGCAGGATGGTCCGGCCGCCGCGGTGGGTGTGCCGAGCCCGAGCCGGGTGCTGTGGCTGGACCTCGACTCCGGTCGGCCCGCCCTCGAGCGGCTCTACTGGACCGAGCCGGTCGCCCTCTACGCCGTGCCCGCAGGGGGCTTCGAGACCGCCGGGCTGGTCGAGCTGCTGGCCCTCGGGGACGAGCGCTTCCTCGCCCTGGAACGCTCCTACTCGGCCGGCGCCGGCCACGTGATTCGGCTTTTTCTCGCCGACGCCGCGGCGGCGGAGGACCTCCTGTGCCGAGAGAGCCTGGCGGCGCCGGGCCCCGATCCGCAGCGCCTGCGACCGATCGCCAAGCGCCTGCTCCTCGACTTCGCCACGCTGCCGCTCAAGCTCGAGAACTTCGAGGGCCTCGCCCTCGGCCCCCGGCTCCCCGACGGCCGCCGTGCCCTGATCGTCATCGCGGACGAGAACTTCGACCGCGAGCAGAGGACGCTGGTGATGCTGCTGGGGGTCGGGGGGCTCTGAGGCCGTCGGTCTACCCGTGTAGCAGCCGCCCTTCCATCCCGCCGGCGATCGGCAGGATGGTGCCGGAGAGGTGGCCGGCGAGGCGGTCGGAGGTGAGGTAGACGACCGCGGAGGCCACGTCCTCGGGAAGCGCCACCTTGCGCAGGGGGATGGTGGCCGTGGCCCGGGCCACGACCTGTGGATCCTCGAGGGCGCTGGCGGACATCGGCGTCGCCACCCAGCCGGGGCAGACCAGGTTGACCCGGCCGCGGGGGGCGACGCGGACGATCTCGTTCTTGAGCGTCATGGTGAGGCCGGAGAGGGCGGCCTTGGAGCTGGCGTAGTCGGCGTGGTTCTCCTCGCCGAAGAGACCTGCCGTGGAGCCGACCATCACGATCGAGGCGGTCTCGCGCGGCGCTGCGGCGACGTGGCGCAGGTATCCCCGGCAGGTGAGGAAGATGCTGGTCAGGTCAGTGGCGAAGGTCTTCTGCCACTGGGCCAGGGTCATGTGATGAAGCGGCACCTCGTCCGCGATCCAGATGCCGGCGTTGGCCACCACGGCATCCAGGCGTCCGAAGGCGGCCAGGGTGGCGGTGAACATGCGATCGACGTCGGTCTCGTCCGTCAGGTCCGCCTGGACGGGGATGTGCTCGGTGCCGAGGTCGGCGGCGAGTTGTTCGGCCACCTCCCGTTGGCTGCGATAGTGGATGGCCACTCGCGCCCCTTCCTCGGCGAAGGCCCGGCAGATCGCCTGGCCGATGCCGCCGGAAGCGCCGGTGACGAGAACGCTGGTGCCGCGAAGTCCGCTGTCCATCGAAGGTGCTCCTCCCCGTGAGCTGCGACCGCCGCCGGGCGGCCGGGCGGATCTTATCCGGCTGCCGAGAATCCCAGGCCAGGATGCGGCGTCCGGTCAGCGTCGGCTCACCACACCCCGGAACCCCAGGGGCATGGGCACCGACGCCAGCATCATCCGGACCTGCTCGGGCTGGTCGACCGCGACGCGGAAGCGCCGGGTCAGCAGGTAAGCCAGCAGGATCAGCTGGGCGGTGCCCAGGTGGGCACCGATGCAGATCGTGGGCGCCCAGCCGAAGGGCACGTAGCTCGAGCTGGGAGGCAGCTCTCCCTGCCGCTCGGGCAGCCAGCGGTCGGGGTCGAAGGCGTCGGGGTCGCGCCAGAAGTTCGGGTCGTGGTGCACGAAGTAGGTGCTGACGTGGAAGGCCTGGCCGACCTCGAGGCGGGCCTGGGGCAGCTCGATCGACGTCCGGACCGAGCGGGTCAGCACCACGGGCGGGCTCCACATCCGCAGCGTCTCTTTGACGAAGCGGTGGGTCAGGGGGGCCGCGCGCGTGGGGCTCGCCAACAACGTCGCGAGCGGAATCCCCGCCATCTCCGCCTCGATGCCGGCGGCCCAGTCCGGCCGTCGGCTCAGCTCCCAGGCCAGGCAGACGGCCACGGCTCCCGGCGGCCCGGCGATGGCGGTGAGGATGGCGGTCACGGCATCGACCGCGCGGTCCATGCCGAGCACGGGGAGCAGGTCGACGATCGGGTCGGTGAGGTCGGCTTGGCGGGAGCGGCGGCCGCGGGCCCGGCCTCGCAGCTCACGACGCACCACCAGGCCGGCGCTGACCTGTACGTAGATCGATCGTGTGGTGGGCCAGAAGCCCTTGCTCTCCATCTCAACGGACAGCAGTCGGGCGAGCTTGTAGTGTTGGTCGCGGAAGACCCGACCGGTGTCAGCAGCCGAGAGCCCGGCCACCACCACCGGCAGCAGGGCCTGGGTCATGACCTCCTGGAACACCCAGTTGAGGTCCCGGGGGCGACCGCCGCGCCGGTCCAGCAGCTCTTCCATCCGGGCCAGCAGGGCCTCCAGGCTGGCAGGCTCGGCCAGGCGGCGCAGCTGGGGAGCCCAGGTGGCCCGGACCTGCCGCCAGTCGAAGGGCTTGCTCTTGCGCCGGCGCAGCAGGTCGACCAGCCGGTCCGGGAGGGTGAGGTCGGCGAAGTTCTCCGCGTTGACCTTCTGGGCCGCTTCGGGGTCCAGCACCACCAACTCGCCCGGTCGGATCCAGAACACGGGACCGTTCTCGTCTCGGCCGGTGCGCAGCTCACGCACGAAGTCGACTTCTTCCGGGGGAGCGTCCATCGATCTCCTCGAAGCGCGGACGGGAGGGGCCGGAACCGCTCCCCTCCCGCCTCTCGATTACATGTGGCGGTACCAGTACCAACGATACGGGAAGCCGATCTTCCGGCGCCGGATGGACAGCGCGGACATCAGGGCCTCTGCGATCTTCGCCATGTCTGTCACCTCCTTTCTCGTGGCGTCAGGGCCGACGTGGGAGCAGCCTCAGCGTGAACCGCGGGGGCGCGAGAGCGGGGCCCACGAACGGCTGGGTCGTATGGGGTGCGACGGCCAAGCGATAGCCGCCGGCGAGCAACGAGAGCACCTGCTCGACGAGCTCGAAGGTCAGCGAGGCGGCCACGCAGGTGTGCGGGCCCCAGCCGAAGGGGATGAAGGCGTGCTCGTCGCGAGGTTGCCGCCACCGGTCGGGGCGAAACTCCAGGGGATCCTCCCAGTAGCGGGGGTGACGGTGGAGCAGGTAGGGGCAGACGAGCACCTCGTCGTGGGGAGTCACCGCCACGCCGGCGATCTCATGGGGCCGGGCGGGGCGCCGAGCCATCAGCCAGGCCACGGGCCACAGCCGGAGCGCCTCTCGCACCACCCAGGCCGGCTCAGCCTCGGAAGGGCGATGGGTGCCCAGCAAGTAGATCGACCAGCCGAGGGTGAACCCCACCGAGCCGGCGATCGCGAAGATGAAGCCCAGGTACAGCTCCGCGAGCACCTCGGCCGGCACCTCGGCGCCGGTCGAGTCGACCATGACGTCGAGCAGATCTCGTGGCGGTGCGTCGTCGCGCCGGCGTCGCTGGTCGAGGCACCGCGAAAGCTCGCGCAGCGCTCGGCGACGGAAGAGGGCGCGCTGGAACCAGGAGTGGCGCTCCCGAGCCCCGGCCAGGACCGCGCGCTCCACCACCTCGTCGATGGTCCGGCGCAGGCTCTGCGGGCTCTCCGGCGCGGCCAGCGCAGCGCGGAGGTGGTAGTAGATCAGGCGGTTGCCCGCGTCGGGCCACTCGCTCGCCGGGAGGAGCTCTCGAGAGATCGAGGCTTCGAGCTCTCCCGCGCGCTCCTCGAGATGGAGCCGTAAGAGCCGGCGGGCACCACGTCCGATTTCCACCTGCGACGTGCGTGGACCGAAGGGGCCGCGGCGGGTGTGGAAGAAGTCGGAGTGCTCCTGGTAGAGGCGGTTCTCGTTGGCGAGCACAGCCTTGGCCGCGCCGATCTCCGCCAGGCACAGCTGGCGGTCGGGAAGCCAGAAGGCGTCTCCGGGCTCCCCCGTCGCTCGATCGAGAAAGTGCAGGGGCTCCCGATCGAACGTCGCTGCCGACGAGCTTCCCGCCATCGGACCGATCTCTCCCTCCCCGAGGTCCCCGGACACCCGGTTGGATGAGGAGAGATCCTAGCACGCCCACTCAGAGGACAATGCCAATAACAATATTCAACGGTCGCGCCTCCCTGCGGGCGTGAGCCCGCTCTGCCCATCCCTGGCTGAGGCTTGCCGTCACCCCTCCACCTCCCGCACCGCCTCCACCCGCCCGACCGGGGCCTTGACCCAGCGCAGGATCTCGATCACGGAGGGGGGCTTGCCGGTCATCAGGACACCGATGCGGAAGACCTTGGCCGCGGCCCACAGGGTGGCGGCGACGGCGGCGAGCAGGAGCGCGGTGGTGACCAGGTACTCGACCCAGGTCGGCGGGCCGGCGGCCCGGTTCATCATCACGAAGGGTGTGAAAGGCGGGATGTAGGAGAGCACCTTGGCCAGGGTACCGTTGGGGTCGCGGCTGACCGGGATCATCGTGGCCATCGGCACCATGATCGCGAGGGTGATCGGCAGCATCAGGTTCTGGGCTTCCTTGAGCGTGTTGCACACCGAGCCGATGGCTACCAGCAGGGCGGCGTAGAACAGGTAGCCGAGCACGAAGTAGCCGACGAAGGAGGGCAGGAGGTAAGGGTCGCTGACCACCTGGCCGAGGTCGATGGGCAGGGTGGCTCCCACCACCTGGGTGAGCACGGCCACGCCCCCGATCAGGAAGACCACCCAGGTGCCCACCACGGTCAAGCCCGTGGCGGCGATGCCGAGGATCTTGCCGGCCATCAGCTCGACGGCGGACACCGAGGACAGCAGCACTTCCATCACCCGGCTGGCCTTCTCCTCGATGGTGTTGGTGAGCAGCATCTGGGAGATCGAGAAGATCGCGATCACCAGCAGGTAGACCAGGACCACCGGGGCCCACTGGCGGATCAGGTCCTCGGAGCGCACCTCCTCCGCGGCGCCGCCGGCACCGATCTTCTGCCCGGCGAAGTGGAGGGGCGTGTTGGCCCAGGCCACCACCCCGCTCTCGATGCCCTTGGCGTTGAGGCGCTTGGTGCGCACGGCGTCATCGGCGAGCCTCGCGAGCCAGCGCTTGAGGTCGTCGTCGGTCAAGTTCTTCGAGGCGTAGGTCGCGGACTCCCGACCCTCCAGGGGGTCGGCGGGGAGCACGAAGTAAGCGAAGAGTTCCCCGGAGTCCACTCGCCGGTTGAGCTCGGGCAAGGGATCGGCGCCTTCCGGGGTGGGCACGCGGAGGAAGCGCTTCTTGGCGAAGGCGAGGGCCTCGACCCCCTTCGGCTCGAGCTGCTGGTACCAATCGCGCAGGGCAGCGGTGTGCTCCTGCCAGCGCGCGCCCGGCACGCTCGACGGAGCGACCACGGCGGCGGCCTCCTCGACCGGGATCAGGCCGGCCGTGGCCTCGGCGAACGAGCGCAGGGCCCGCTCGTGGCGCTCGTCTCGCCGGGTCAAGGCGGTGAGGTCGATCTTGCCCTTGGGTGCCTCGACGCCCAGGGCACCGGCCAGCTCCTGGGCCAGGGCAGCCGGAGGAGTGGGGGCGTCGCCCGTGACCTTGCGCCCCAGCCGCCAGTCGGAGAAGGCGCTGGTCAGGGCGAGCTCGAGATCGTCTGCCATGGCTTGGCGGTCGATCTCGCCGAGCAGCCAGCCCGAGCGGTCGACCACCGCGTAGGTGCGAGCCGAGGTGCTGGTGGCGGCGAGGAAGGAGATGAAGCCGGTGATCACGATGAACACCGGCACGGCCACGATCGACAGCCAGAAGGTGCGGGTGCGCAGGTTCTCCAGGTACTCGCGGCGGGCGACGAGCAATGCCTTATTCGCCATGATGGGACCCTCCCACGGCGCGGACGAAGATCTCGTGGAGGGACGGCTCGGCCAGGTCGAAGCGGCGGATGCGCAGGCGCCCGACCGCGGCCTCGAGCAGGGCCTGGGGGTCGGCGCCCTCGGTGAGGAAGATCTCGGCCTGTTTGCCGCCGTCGTTGATCCGCGCCACCCCGGGCAGGGTGCGCAGGAAGGAGCCGTCCCCGTCGTAGTCGAGCAGGATGCCGTGGCCGGCCCCGGCCTTGATCTTGGAGAGGGGGCCGTCGAGGAGCTTCCTGCCCTTGTGGATGAGGATGATGTTGTCGCAGATCTTCTCCGCCTGTTCCATCTGATGGGTGGAGAAGAGCACCGTGCGGCCGTCCCGTTTCATCTCGAGGATCAGCTCGCGCATCACCTCGACGTTCAAGGGGTCGAGCCCGGAGAAGGGCTCGTCGAGGATCACCAGCTCGGGGTCGTGGATCACGGTGCCGAGGATCTGCACCTTCTGCCCCATGCCTTTCGACAGGGTCTCGCAGCGCCTCTCGATCCACTCACCGAGGCCGAAGCGCTCGAGCAGGTCCCGGGCGCGGCGGCGCGCCTCGGCTCCCGGCAGGCCCTTGAGCTCGCCGAAGTAGGTGAGCAGGGTCCCCACCTTCATCTTCTTGTACAGCCCGCGCTCCTCGGGGAGGTAGCCGAGCCGGTCCTTGACCGCCTCGGCGCGGTCTTCCCCGAGCACCCGGATGCTGCCTTCGTCCGGGTAGAGGATGCTCATGATCATGCGGATGGTGGTGCTCTTGCCGGCGCCGTTCTGGCCGAGGAAGCCGTAGATGGCGCCCCTTTCGACTTGCAGGGAGAGATCGTCGACGGCCAGTGTGGGGCCGAAGCGCTTGGTCACTCCCTCGAGATGGAGGGCGAGCGGGCTCATGGTGGGGTCCCAGGGTCTCCGGAGTGAGGATCGAAGGGTCTCGACGAGTGCGTCGCAGGGTTTCCGGCCCTTCTACGGTGGGAGTCGGGTGGATGTTCCCAGGTCAGCGGCAATGCTAAGGTTGGCCGCCGCCTGGCCCTGCACCATGACCGCGCCCTCCGCCCCGCTCGCCGCCTTCCTCGCCGACCGCGGACTCGCCGACCTCGACCGCACCGTCCATCCCGAGGACGAGATGCTTGCCTTCGGGCTGCCCCTGTTCTGCGGGGCACCCGGCTTGGCCGAGGTGGAGTATTACCGTTCGGGGCTGCTCGCCCACGAGGCCCTGGCGCAGGTCCTCACCGCCCGCTTCGGCAGCGTGGCGGCCACCCCCAGCCTGCTCGACTTTGCCAGCGGCTTCGGCCGCACCACCCGCTTTCTGGTGCGCGAGCTGCCGGCCGAGCGCATCCACGTCACCGAGATCAAGCCCGAGGCCGTCGCCTTCCAGCACCGGCAGTTCGGCGTCACCGGCACGGTGACCACTACCGACCCGGCGTCGCTCGCCCCCGGGCGACGTTTCGCCGCGGTGTGGGCGGCCTCCTTCTTCACCCACCTGCCACGGACGACCTTCCTGCCCTGGCTGGAGCGGCTGTGGAGCCTGGTCGAGGAAGGGGGCGTGCTCGCCTTCTCCGTCCACGGCGAGGGGTTGGTGCCGCCCGGGCGCGCGCTCGAGGCGGACGGCTTTCTGTTCGAGCGGGTCTCCGAGAGCACCCGCCTGGACCTCGACAGCTACGGCTCGTCCTGGGTCAGCGAGGGCTTCGTGGCCCAGGCCCTGGCCGAGGTCTCCGGGGGCCGGGCGAGCTGGCGCCGGATCCCACGCGGGCTGTGGCACTTCCAGGATCTCTACCTGGTGACGGCGGCGCCCCACGAGGCTGCCGGCCTGCCCTTCGAGCGGGGCCCTTGGGGCTTCCTCGAAGGGGCGGACGCCTTGCCCGACGGCCGCGTGCGGCTCGCCGGCTGGGTGGCCGAGCCGGGGCAGGCGCCGCCGCGGGTGGTGGTGTCGGTGGCAGGTGGCCCCTGGGTCGAGGCGGCGCCGGGGCTGGCCCGGCCGGAGATCAGCCAGGTGGACCCGGACATGCGGGCGGGGGATTGGCTGCTGGTGCTGCCCGTCGAGCGGGCGCCCCGGGCCGAGGACGTGGTGCTGGCCAAGGTCGTTGGGGCGACGGGCAGAGAGCTCCTCCTCTTCGCCGGCCGGCTCGACACGGCCGCGCTCCTTTGCCGTGCCAAGGCCGCCGGGGAGGCCGTCGCGGCCGCCCGCGCCGAGCTGGGCGCCCTGCGCGCCGAGGTGGAAGCTCTGCAAGGGCGCCTGGCCTGGATGCAGGCGAGCCGCTTCTGGCGGCTGCGCGAGCGCTGGTTCGGTTGGAAGCGGCGTTTGGGGCTGCGGAGCTGGTAGGCACTTCCTGGTTCCTACGCAGAGTCTTGGCTCCCTTCCCCCCAGGCGCGTGACTGAAGTCACTCGCTAGCCATGAACGTCCCTGGCGGGACGGGGGAGATCCCTCGGCTCCGGGCCTTCGGCCCTGCGCTCGGGATGACAGCGGGAGCA